>NZ_JBLFER010000001.1:797447-1336333 GCF_047345145.1 Maribacter taeanensis | reverse complement strand
TAAAGGGTCGTGGGAGATGACCACGTTGATAGGCTATAGGTAGAAGTGTAGTAATACATGCAGCCGAGTAGTACTAATTGCCCGTCAAGCTTGCGCAAAGTGAAGCTCCCCTTCGGGGGAGCGGATACCTTTCAAAACAAGTATGTATATCGTAATATTCTATACTTTATGCTTAAAAAATTCATGGTTTATTTACATCTATATAAAACAAATTCTCTTTCTGTTCCTTTATTATGTCAACAATACAAAGTTGACAGTATACAGTAGCAGTGAGCAGTTTTTATAACCGCCCACTGAACACTGAAAACTGCCGACTGACAATTTAGGTGGCCATGGCGATGGGGCTCACCCCTTACCATTCCGAACAGGGAAGTTAAGCCCATCTGCGCCGATGGTACTGCTACACCAAGTGGGAGAGTAGGTAGCCGCCTTCTTCAAGCCCCTTCACAATCGTGAAGGGGCTTTTTTTTGGAAAATATTTGGGTCTAGATCAATGATTTTTTTAGAAGTAAATGGGAGTATATCTTTGCGTGCAATGAAAGACAATCGAATTCATCCTAAAGAAGAACTACTTAACACCATTAGCCATTTGGCTGGAGTGATACTTGGTTTTGTTGGTTTCTTTTTACTACTTTCCAAAAACTCTGAGAAGACATCTTATGCTACCAAAAGCATAGTCATCTACAGTCTTACATTCATCTCAATGTTCGTAGCATCAAGCTTGTACCATTATGTAAAGGATCATAAATTAAAAAAGAAGCTTCGTGTTGTTGATCACATCAATATTTACTTTCTCATAGCGGGTACTTATACCCCAATTAGTCTTATAGCTCTTATAGAGGGTAAGGGTTGGACGATTTTTTATACGGTGTGGGGCATTACCGCTGTAGGTATTTTACTTAAGTTATTTTTAACCGGTAAGTTTGAGGTACTTTCGTTGGTATTATACCTAGCAATGGGCTGGTTGGTAGTCTATGATTTCGACACTCTAACGGACAATATATCTTACCAAGGAATTAAACTTCTTTTTTTAGGTGGTGCTTTCTATACTTTAGGAATTATTTTTTATGCGATAGACAAAATACCTTACAATCATTTTATTTGGCATCTCTTCGTTCTTGCTGGGGCGGTAAGTCATTGGTTAATGATTTACTCGCATGTAATTTAGCTGTAAATTATTTCCTTGTATTCTTGAAAAAAGCGCTCTAAAAGAATCATGTTCCTGTTTAAAAATTCCATTGTTTCTCGCCAAGTATTCTTATTGTGAATTGATACACCTTCCTTTCTAACATAGATTCTTGATATTTCCTTTTGATTTTCAAGTGTGAAAGAATCTTCAAAACGTACTTCTGATAGATATTCATTTATCAAAATTGATTTTAGGGCGTATAACTTTTCCCAAAGCTTAATCCTTTGTTCCAAATCAATAGTTTCAATATCCAAAGAAACCGTAGCCATTTTTAAATCAAAATGAAATTTTAAAGAGAGCCCTTTGATTTTGGTATCATATAAAATCCACTTGTGAGGATAAGATTTTCCGAAGGCCATCCAAAAGTCTCCACGAAGTTGTTTCGATTCCTCCGTGCTAAACATTTATAAAAAATAGGCAATTGTAATACCAACAATAATGACTAATAACTTACGAAGGTTGAATTTATGTCCCTCAGAACTTTCAAACAGAATAACAGTTGATATATGAAAAAAGACCCCTATTACTAGGGCCGTGATAGGTCCATAGTAGTTGGTGGCTAGGTCAGAATGAGAAGCGATATAGCTTCCGAGAGGAGTCATTAAACCAAATAGCACAATGAAGAAAATAGCTTTAACCAATTTGATTTTTGAACCAAGTAAAAATATGCTCAAGATAATAGCAATAGGTATTTTATGGATAAGAATCCCATAGATAATCGTATCATGGTTTTCTATGGGAAACCCCTCTAAAAAGGCATGTATAGAAAGGCTAACAAACAGAAGCCAAGGAAAACTACTTTTCTCACTATTGATATGAACATGACCATGCTCAGCACCTTTTGAGAAGAACTCTAAAAATATCTGCAGTAAAATCCCTAGCATCACAAAAGCTCCGATAGTCTTTGAATCAGAATTTTCATAGGCCGAGGGAAGTAATTCAAAAACAGTAAGGGCCAAAAGAAAAGCTCCACTGAAAGCCAAAAGTAGTTTGAAGTTTTCTTTGCTTTTGGGTTTTGCGACCAGCACAAAGACAAAACTTAACAAGACTCCTAAAATGGGTAGGAGATAAGTCATAGAAATAACATTAGGTTGTTGTAAGATCCCAAGATTGAATCGACTTGGTAGGGTAAAAATACTGTATTTTTGCGGCAATCAGATGTGAAGAGATGAACAATAATTTTAAAATGGTAGCCAAGACCTTATTTGGTTTTGAAGAGATTTTAGCCAGGGAAATTCGAAATTTAGGTGGTGGAAATGTTGTCGAGGGAGTACGTAGCGTTTCTTTTGATGGCGATACGGGTTTTATGTACAAGGCCAATTTGTGTTTACGAACAGCTATTAAGATTATAAAGCCGATTCACTCTTTTTCGGTTCGGAATGAGAATGAACTGTATAAGAGTATTTATCGTATGGATTGGAGCGAATATCTGTCTGTTGATACCACTTTTGCTATTGATACCACTGTAAAATCAGATAATTTCACACACTCTTTATATGTCTCCCAAAAAGTTAAAGATGCAATTGTAGATAAATTTAGAGATACGGAAGGGGAAAGACCTAGTGTAGACGTAAAACACCCAGATATTCGAATTAATATTCATTTGCATAAAGACCGCTGCAATGTTTCCTTGGATAGTTCAGGGAGATCTTTGCATCAAAGAGGGTATCGAATCGCAACAAACATTGCTCCCATCAATGAGGTATTGGCTGCAGGTTTATTATTACTAAGCGGATGGGATGGTCAATGCGATTTTCTCGATCCTATGTGTGGCAGTGGTACCATGTTAGCTGAGGCCGCTATGATTGCATGCAATATTCCTGTAAATATCAACCGAAAGGAATTTGCGTTCGAAAAGTGGGATGATTTCGATGAAGATTTGTTTAATAAAATAGTTGAAAGTCAACTCAAGAAAACGCGGGAATTCCATCATAAAATAATTGGATACGATAAGGCTCCTT
Source organism: Maribacter taeanensis (assembly GCF_047345145.1). Taxonomy (NCBI): domain Bacteria; kingdom Pseudomonadati; phylum Bacteroidota; class Flavobacteriia; order Flavobacteriales; family Flavobacteriaceae; genus Maribacter; species Maribacter taeanensis. The sequence continues at coordinate 1,333,183 of NZ_JBLFER010000001.1, read as the reverse complement.
CTGCGGTAAGAAAGGCCCTTGAGAATATTGAAAATGCTAATCTTTCCGATTACATATCCGTAGAAAGAAAAAACTTCTTTGATACAAAAAAACCGATGGAGGGAAAATTACATATGGTATTTAACCCGCCATATGGAGAGCGACTTGATAGAAGTGAATTAGATTCTGACTTCGATGTAGAGGCATTTTATGCAGATATTGGTGATACCTTAAAACAAGAATACCCGGGGACTGATGCTTGGTTTATAACATCAAATTTAGAAGCCCTGAAATTTGTAGGCTTGCGACCTTCACGGAAAATCAAAGTCTTTAATAGTCACTTGGAGTCTCGCTTGGTAAAATACGTGATGTATGAGGGAAGTAAAAAGGCAAAATTTCAGAATAATGAAGATTAACCTAAACACTAGTTTTCTTCCTCTATGGGTTGAGGAATTTCCTTGTCAGCTTTTGGTTTTTTAGCCTTTTTGTAAAGCGGTAAGAAATAGGAAATAGAGAAATTATAACCTATTCCGAATATACTATTGTCAGTTACTTTATTGAAACCTGGAATAAAAAGGTTGCTGAATTCTCCTTCGTTAACTTTCGGATTAGTAACAATCGCTCCCAATCGCACGCTAGCGCCCAGGTAAATATTAGCAAAAAGTTCTGTTTTTATTCCTAAAACAGCCTCCAACCAAGTTTCATTTCTATTTTCTAGCTCAATGGGTCCATTGCCGCTCTCTTGAAATCCATCTGGACTCCAATAGCGATTACTGTCAAAGATTTGATAATTATTAATTGTGTGTTTGAATGTGCTGAATGCAACGCGAGCCCCTGCATAAATCATATTTTGTTCGCCATACCAATTGGCGTAGGTATTATAGTCAAAACCTATTTTAATATAGCTCCCAGAAGTGGTAAAGTTATATACGTCTTCTTGGCGCGTACGCTTTTCATTACCGAGTTCAGCTGCCAAATAATATTTGAGGCTTAGTCTATAGTCTCCCACAAATTCTAATCCGGTATATTCTTCTTCGAAAAATGAAATAGTTGGCCTGCTCAAATCAACTCCAACACGAAGACCATAAGGCTGTTTGTATACGACGGTATCTTTTGGTTTCGTATCAATTGGTTTGTCTTGCGCGTTTCCTAAAAAGAAACAAAAAACAAAGCAGGTGCTAATGAAATACTTTAACATGGGCAATTGTCTCTTCTGTTTCTAATTTTACTGTTGTTTTGACGATTTCGATACTTTGAATCCAGTTTTCTGGAGCCGGGGTAAAATTGGTACTTAGATTTTGATATTCGACAACAAAACCACAAGCTCTAGATATAAATTTTTCTTCGATGTCATAGGAAAAGTTGAGTAGATCAGCATTACCAGTCTCAGTTCCATTTTCGTCTTCAGCGGAATCCATTATAAAAACATATCCTGTTAAAGGGTCAACAGTTTTTAGAGGAATTGCAATGGAATCAAGCGTCGACGTACGATCTGCAATGGTGTTCACAGTAAAATTATTTCCAACTCCACCTACTCTCAATCCTGGTACTACCTTAAATTCATTAGGATTGGCGGCATCGTAAAATCGAACAATTAATAATGCGGTATCACCATCAACGCAAATATCATCTTTTTCGCAGGCCGAAAAAGAGCATATACCCAGCAGAAAGAGAAAAACAATTTTAAGTTTGTTCATACACTTATAACTTTTCTAAAAGTACAATATTTTCTACGTGGTGGGTTTGTGGAAACATATCCACTGGTTGGACTTTGATAACTTTATAAACTTCCTTCAAAAGCGCTAAATCTCTTGCTTGTGTAGCACTGTTACAACTTACGTAAACTACTTTTTCTGGAGAAATATTTAATATTTGTTGTACTACATCTTTGTGCATCCCATCCCGTGGCGGGTCAGTAATAATGACGTCTGGCACACCATTAGAAGCTATAAACTCTTCATTGAAAACGTTTTTCATATCTCCAACAAAGAAGTCCACGTTTTCTATTTTATTATTTTCTGCATTTGCTTTGGCATCTTTTATAGCTTCTGGAACAGATTCAATACCTACTACTTTCTTAGCTTTTTTTGCTACGAACTGGGCTATGGTTCCTGTGCCAGTATATAAATCATAAACCAGTTCTTCGCCAGTTAATCCAGCAAATTCACGTGTGATTTTGTACAATTCATAGGCTTGATCAGAGTTCGTTTGGTAGAATGACTTTGCGTTGATTTTGAACTTAAGACCTTCCATCTCTTCAAAAATATGATCTCTACCAGAATAACAAATTACTTCTTGATCATAGATAGTGTCATTTTGCTTTGGATTGACAACGTATAAAAGTGATGTGATTTCTGAGAATTTTTCCTTCAAATGATTTAAAAGTAATTCTCGTTTGATTTCATCATTTTCAAAAAATTGTATCAATACCATGATTTCTCCAATTGAAGAAGTGCGAATCATTAAGGTTCGCAACGTGCCATATTGATTTCTGGGATTAAAAAAAGAAATCTCGTTTTTGACTGCAAAATCTTTTGTCTCTAACCGGATTGCATTTGAAGGGTCTGCTTGTAGATGACATTTTTCAATGTCTAATATTTTATCCCACATTCCTGGAATATGGAATCCTAAGGCATTTTTATCTTCGAAGACTGTATCAGACTGTAGTTCTTCCAAAGTCAACCATCTACTATCCGAAAAAGAGAATTCCATTTTATTACGATAGAAATATTGCTTTTCAGAACCAAGTATGGTACTTACTTCCGGTAGTTCTAAGTGTCCTATTCTACGAAGGTTATTTTCGACTTCTTTTTGTTTAAAGAATAACTGATGCTCATAGCCCATATTTTGCCATTTACATCCGCCACAGGTGCCAAAATGTTGACATTCAGGTTCTACTCGCTTTTCAGAAAGTTTGTGAAAATTTGTCGCTGTACCTTCGAAATATGCCTTTCTTTTCTTTGTTGTTTGAACATCAACAACATCGCCGGGAACTGTGTTTGTCATAAAAATGACACGACCATCGGGCGATTTACCAACTGTTTTGCCTTTGGCTCCGGCATCAATTACCTCCACATTTTCAAAAACTTGACGTCTTTTCTTTTTACGCATTGGGCAAAAATAGGAATTGGAATGTATTTATTCCCCTAACTTTAAAAGGAATAACAATATTTTAAGGAAAATTTGAACCTTTTTGATTTTCATACGTCTTTACTGTAGAAATGTGTTATGACTGATTCAGGTAAAATTTTTGATGGATTATTGGTTTTACAATATCGGGCAGGCAAAAAGAAAGCATTGGGCCTTTTGGTGCGCAAATATCATAAGAGGCTATGCAAGCACTCCTATTGGTATACAAATGATATTGATGCTTCAAAAGACATCGTGCAAGATTGTTGGGGTAGCATTATTACTAAATTGGATAGCCTCAAAGAGCCGAACTTTTTCGGAAGCTGGGCCTTTCGAATTGTTACTCGAAAATCGTTAGACTATGTAAAACGAAGGAAAAAAGAACGCGGTACTTTAAAGGAATATTATAGCTCCCAAATAATAGAAGAATCCAAAATTGGAGACAATACTGATGTACTTAAGTTAGGGAAAGCAATACAGAACTTAACTAAAGATCAGCAGATGGTACTAAGATTGTTCTATACAGAAAGTTACTCTTTAAACGAAGTAAGTGACATACTTGGTATATCGATAGGAACAGTTAAATCAAGACTTTTTCATGCAAGGGAAAAGTTGAAAACATTTTTAAAGAAATAATAACGGATTCCCAACTTCCGGGAATAAAATTAAAAGGAGTATGAAAAAAGAAGAAAAAATAGATGAACTAATTAAAGAAGCCTTAAGCACTGAAGAAGCAGAGTTCTACGATGAACTAGGCGAACAAGGTCTAATAGGTAAGTTAGGAGAAGTTCATAAGGGAAAAACAGGATGGCTGGCATCAATTATGACGGTTATGCATGTGCTAATTTTTGTTGTTTTTATTTTTTGTTCAGTTCGATTTTTAAATACAGAGGTAACGAATGAACTTATAAAATGGGCTTGTGCTGGATTTCTTTGCATGATTTTTATGGGTATGATGAAACTCTACATATGGATGCAAATGGATAAGAATGACATCTTAAGAGAGCTAAAACGATTAGAGCTTCAAGTATCTGCCCTATCGCATAAAGCGTTTAAATGATTCGGTCATCGAATCGATTGAGAATGTATCAAAATATTTATTAATTTAGCTATTCCACAAGGATGATTTCTCTCCTACGCTGAATTTTCGAAACTTCGAAAGGAAAAAGGTACAGAAGGAATTACTGAAGTTTTATTTAAAGTAATTTTTTATCATGTCAGTTTTAGAAAAAATCACTTCTGAAGATGCTATTGCATTGGAAGACAAGTACGGAGCGCACAATTATCACCCATTACCAGTTGTTTTAAGCAGAGGAGAGGGTGTATTTGTATGGGACGTTGAAGGAAAAAAGTATTATGACTTTTTATCTGCTTATTCTGCAGTAAATCAAGGACATTGCCATCCGAAAATAGTTGGGGCAATGGTAAATCAAGCGCAAACGTTGACCCTTACATCGAGAGCATTTTATAATGATGTTCTAGGTAAGTTTGAAAAATATGCCACCGCAACGTTTAAGTTTGATAAACTTTTACCAATGAATACTGGAGCCGAAGCTGTAGAAACGGCTTTGAAGATATGCCGCAAGTGGGCCTATGAGAAAAAAGGAATCCCTGAAAATCAAGCGCAGATTATTGTTTGTGAAAATAACTTTCACGGGCGTACGACAACGATTATTTCTTTTTCAAATGATCCAGTAGCCCGTAAAAATTTCGGTCCGTTTACTGAAGGGTTTATTAAAATAGAATATGATAACCTTCAAGCCTTAGAAGAGTCTTTGAAGAGTAATTCAAATGTAGCAGGATTCTTGGTTGAACCTATTCAAGGGGAAGCCGGGGTTTATGTTCCATCGGAGGGTTACCTAGCTGGAGCAAAGGCGCTCTGTGAAAAATATGACGTTCTATTTATAGCTGATGAAGTTCAAACAGGTATTGCTCGTACAGGTCGTTTATTAGCTACTTGTGGTAATTGTTCTTGCAGTGATAAACATTGCAGTGCAACTCCTGAAATTAAACCTGATATTCTGATTTTAGGAAAAGCGCTATCAGGCGGTGCTTATCCTGTTTCAGCTGTTTTGGCTAATGATAATATTATGGGAGTTATTCGCCCTGGAAATCACGGCAGTACCTTCGGAGGAAACCCCATCGCAGCAGCAGTAGGTATGGCTGCTCTAGATGTTATAAAAGATGAGGAGTTGGCCCAAAATGCATTTGAATTAGGTGAATTGTTCCGTTCGGAGTTGGGTAAATTTATAGAAGGAAGTACTATCGTAAATGCCGTTAGGGGGAAAGGATTGCTAAATGCAATTTTAATAAATGATACTGAAGAGAGTTCTACTGCATGGGATATTTGTATGTCCCTTAAAGAAAATGGACTTCTTGCGAAACCCACGCACGGAAACATTATTCGTTTTGCACCACCATTGGTTATGAATGAAGAACAATTATTAGATTGTGTTTCTATAATTATCAAAACACTCAAACAGTTTGAAAAATAGTTCAACTATTCAAATTTGAGAAGAAATAAAAAAGCCCTTGTTATTAAACAAGGGCTTTTTTGGCAAGCAAACTTATAAGAAATTTACGTATCAAAGTCGATCATTAATTATGAACTAGACTATTGATATTGCTCCATAATTTCATTCACTTTTTCCATATAACCTTCCCATCCACCCATTTGAGCAATAGAAAAAATTGTATATGCTAAATACATAACACCAATTGCCAATGCAATAATGGCCAATATTTTAGCTGTTTTTAATTGACTATAATTTGAATATCCTTCAGGATTTTCTTGGTATTTTTTTTGATCTTTTAGTGCTAGTATTAAACCAATACCCCCAAAAAGAATACCAGGTATACCTGCGAAGCAGCAGCATACGAATCCGATTATTGAAAGCACTATAACAATTGTAACATTTGGTAATTTTTGTTGTTCCATAATTTAGAAAGGGTATTTGTTATTTATATAAATTTTAAAATATAATTGGTTAATATTAAGACAACGCTAGATATCATTAGTGTTATGATAATTTTATTTGCGTATTTGATTCGAAATAACTGATCAGCCGCCAATACTCCAAACAGAGGAATAATTGTAAAAAGGGCGGGGTACATATTCCACGCACTTACAAAATCTCCTTCGGCCAAAAAAGCTGCGCCACGTTGTAAACCACAACCGGGGCAATCGACCCCAAATATTTTTTTCGTAAAACACGGAAGCATATAATCTTCAATACTTAAGACTAAGAGTAATGCTACTATTTTCATAAAGAAAACTGGTTTATGCTCCGAAAAATACCATTATTTTAGTGGAATCAAAACAATTTAATGACTGTTTTTCAAATTGGCGATCGCGTTGAAACTATAGATGATACTATTAAAGGGGTAGTCACGAAAATTGATGGGCAAGAAATTTCAATTGAAAGTGAAGAAGGGTTTTCGATGGTATACGCTTCTTCTGAACTAATGAAAGTCACTGAAAGTTTTAATGTTAGCAGTTATGAAGTAGCGCGAATAAAAAAGGAGAAGGAAACCCCTAAGCGAAAAAAGATAAAATCGTTAAAACCTAAAGAAAGGAATACTCCAAAAATGGAGGTAGATCTGCATGTTCATCAGCTTACAAATTCTGAGAAAGGAATGACAAGTCACGACAAGTTGAATTTACAGTTAGAGACTGCTAAGCGTCAACTAGAATTTGCCATTCGAAAGCGAATTCAAAAAGTTGTTTTCATTCATGGAGTTGGTGAGGGAGTTCTAAAAGAAGAATTAAAGTATCTTTTTGGGCGATATGATAATGTGAAATATTATGATGCTAATTATCAAAAATATGGATTAGGTGCTACCGAAATTTATATTTTTCAAAACCCTTAAACATTTCTTTTACTCAGAAAGAGTTGTAGTGACTGTACCAAAATTATCAATTGCCAAGTTCGTAATTCGCTGATCAGTTGACGTAACGAATGAAACGGTACTCAATTGAATTTCGTGTTCGTATGTAACTTCATCTGAGTTTAAGGTAGTTGTTATTAAGACCATACCTCCTTCAGCAATAATTTCTTCAAGAACTGTGGGTTCTGTTAATGGTATGTCACTGCAGAAATAACTGGTTGATACATTATCAGAAAAAGTTCTATAGGTTGCCTTTGTTGAACCTGAAGCGGTAATCGCGTATTCAACTGCTCCACCTGAAATCTCATTTTTAAATGCACCATTGGGTAACTCTAAAATTAAGGCTTCAGATGTATTTAATTTAAAAAGAACATTTGCGGTTTCAACAGATATAGGATCACAGTTTTGTATGCTCGCGCTGTCAAAATCTATGGTCTCAATTTGTAAATCGCCATCATCACAAGCGAAGAGTAAAACTAAAAGGTTAAGACAAAGAATACGTTTCATATTTCAAATTTAAATCAATTTAAAAGGATTACCGTTGAAGTTTATTTAATTTTACTAATTATTAACTCTAAAAAAATTAGTAGATTTTATTTGCTAATTTGTCGAGACTCTTAGAAAATGAAAAACGTATATCTAGATAACGCTGCCACTACGCAGGTTAGAGAAGGAGTGATTGCAAAAATGCAAGAGGCACTATCTAACTTTTATGGCAATCCTTCTTCAACTCATAGTTTCGGAAGATCTGCCAAAACAGGAGTTGAGAGCGCAAGAAAAACAATTGCTAAATACATGAACGCTCATCCTTCCGAGATCATTTTTACTTCTGGTGGTACAGAAGCGGACAACATGATTTTACGGTGTGCAGTGCGTGATTTAGAAGTACAAACCATAATTACTTCTAAGATTGAGCACCATGCTGTTACCCATACGGTTGAGGAGTTGGAAGAAAAACAAAACGTACAGGTCTTATACATTAATCTGGATAAATACGGTTCGCCTGATCTTGGGCATTTGGAAGAACTTTTAAAAAAGGATGACAGTAAGAAATTGGTGAGCTTGATGCACATTAATAATGAGATTGGAAACATACTAGATATTGATGCTGTTTGTAAACTTTGCAAAGAGCATGACGCCTTGTTTCATTCAGATACCGTGCAGTCGATAGGTCATTTCTCTTGGGACATGCAACAAATTCCAGTTGACTTTATGGCGGCTGCGGCTCATAAGTTTCATGGGCCGAAGGGAGTGGGTTTTGCCTATATTAAAAAAAGTGTGGGATTAAAGCCTATGATTGCTGGAGGCGCCCAAGAACGTGGTTGTAGAGCAGGAACAGAATCATACCACAATATAGTAGGTCTTGAGGAGGCTTTTTTAAATGCTTATGATAATTTAGAGGAAGAGAAAGCCTATGTTCTTGGTTTGAAAAAACATTTTATTGATACTGTTAAAAAGGAAATACCAGGAGTTGCATTTAACGGATTTTCTGGTGATCTTGAAAAAAGCACTTATACTCTAGTAAATATGCGATTGCCAGTCGACGAACAAAAGGCATTGATGCTTTTGTTTCATTTAGACATGAAAGGTATTGCTTGTTCTAAAGGGAGTGCTTGCCAATCTGGAAGTGGTAAAGGGTCTCATGTACTGACTGAAGTTTTGAGTGATGAGGAACTTCAATTACCTTCTTTGCGTTTTTCTTTTTCAAAATATAATACCAAGGAGGAGTTGGATTATACCATCGGTGTTTTAAAAGAATTTGTAGAGCAGTAGTACGGACTATCTTTTCCCTTTTTTTCGTTCTTTCCTCTTTTCTCTATCGTAAGGAAACTTCCGAGAGGCTAATCTCATCATGCGATCTATTAAATCATCAGTATTTTTACCTGATTTTTTATTGATTTCTTTTTCGTATTTCCAAAGGAGTTTTCCGGTAATTCCATCACTGATTTTTATACCGATTCTACCATAATTGGCATCTCCCAAAAAATAATCTAAAAAACTAAAATCATCTGGTATACCTTTGGACAAGAGGATGTTAAGATCTAAATTCCCACTTATTATACCATCTACTTTTAGTATTTCACTAAGTTCTTTAATAGTATAGACATCAATATTGTCGTAAGTGATATTATTTTGCGCTAATATGGCATTTGTGTTTTTTGTATTTTGGAATTCTACCGAGAATTTTTTCTTCTTTCTCCGTTTGGAGAAGTACGTCTCTAAGGCATTTTGAACAGCATAACCCTCTTTTTTTTCTCGTTCTCTAAGATCATTCTTAGAAACATCATCTTCAAGATCTAAATTGGTCAAAAAGGGCATTATTGCCAATACGGTATGCTCTTTTGCAAACAGATCAAACTTGTCGCTTTCATAGATGTTTTTCTGGGCGTTTGCGAAAACCCCTACGAGAACTACTAAAAATAGCGAAACATATTTCATTTTAAAAACGAGCATTCAGTTTTATATTAAGCACACGACTTGTTAAAAAATTAGGAACTGCAAATTGCTGTTTGCTATCCGCATCTCTTACCCAAGTATTGGTAATTGAGTTTTGATTGTTAAAAAGGTTAAAAACTTCAAAACCAACGCTTAAAGCTTTAAGTTTATGTAACCAGTGGTTTTTTCGGTAACGTTGCTCCTCATCTGCAAAAATATAGGAAATTCCTAAATCTGCACGTTTATAATCTCTTAATCTATTCTGAAAAATATATGGGTCTGCATAGCTTGGCGAGCCACCTGGTACTCCCGTATTGTAAACTAAATTTAGATACATCTTTACATTAGGTACTGCTGGAATGTAATCTTGGTAAAGAACAGCAAATTTTAGTCTTTGATCTGTTGGCCTAGCAATATAACCCCTGTCATTGCTATTTTCTTCTGTTTTTAAGTATCCGATACTTACCCACGATTCGGTTCCAGGAACGAAGGCTCCATTCAACCTTAATTCACCTCCATAAACGTAGGCCGTAGCATCATTATTTGCGAAATAACGAATACGTACATCTTCAAGCGTATAGGTATTTACATTAGTCAAATTTTTGTAATAGACTTCGCTAAGAATTGTAAAAGGGCGATTCCACATAGTGAAACTATATTCATTGCTCAGAACGAAATGAATGGATTTTTGTGCTTTTACTTTGGGCTGAATAGTACCTGTATTGTCTCGGAGCTCTCTGTAGAATGGAGGTTGGTGATAAACACCCGCGGAAACTCGAAATAACATATCTTTTTCCCAGTTGGGCTTGATGGCGAATTGACCGCGCGGACTAAAAACGGTTTGTGCATTTTTTGTAATATTCTCACCGCTAATACTCCAATGATGCATTCTGGCACCTAAATTATAGTAGATATTGTGATCATTCCATAGGTTTCGATCACTAAACTGTGCGTAAGCTGTAAATCTGTCTGTTTTAACGAAGTTGGTTGCGATTAACGATTCGAATGCTTCCAACGGACCGTCAAAAGGTTCTTCAGGTTCATTATTAATAAAGTCTGTTAGCGGAGGGCGAATTGAAAAACCAGCGGAATCGATAAACTCCGATTCTCGCAATTGATCCCGAATGTCTTCGTGTGTATATTTTACTCCCCACTCAATGGAGCGTTGGTTTTTTATATTTTTCCCTTTATGTTCCAAATTAAAAATTAGGGCATCCAAATCGTTCCTAGCTCTATTAAATTGCGATCCAATTCCTTTTGAAGAGGTGACTTCTCCAACCGTTTCACTTCCTAAATTAGAATCTACTTCTCCTAATTCGTAAGCTGCAATAATATCCGAACGCTCTTGCTCATTGGTGTGATAAACGGAAGAAATTAGTTTTAGGGTTGTGCTTTCATTCAAAAAATAGTTTGCCTTCAAAGCCCCTAACTCTGTGGTGTACCGATTATTTTCTCTGCCTTCGTAATTGATAATCAATGCTTTTGGTTGATCTAAGGTGCCAAAGTTTGTTTGCCTGTTTATCGGTTCATTTTGATAATCGTTTATGGAAATAGTTCCTAAAAAGCTCAAATGAAATTTATTTGAAAAACGATGGGTAAGATAGCTTTGTGCATCAACAAAAACCGGATTTAAATTTGTTTTAGTCTGCTGACTATTTACCAAAAGAGAGTTATTACGATAGCGAATACCTGAAACACTAGTAAAATTCTTATTCTCGGAAACAGTTTCTATAGCAGCACTGGCACCTAAAAGACTGGCTTCGAACTGGGCGCCAAGAGTTGTTGGGTTTTTATATGTGATATCTAATACGGAAGATAATTTGTCGCCATATTTGGCTTGAAATCCGCCAGGAGAAAATTTTACATTGGATACCAAATCAGTGTTTACAAAACTCAAACCTTCTTGTTGCGCAGAACGTATTAGAAATGGACGGTAAACCTCGATCTCATTTACATACACCAAATTTTCATCATAATTGCCACCTCGAACGGAGTATTGTGTACTCAATTCATTATTTGAAGAAACACCAGGTAATAGCTTCAAAATATTCTCAACTCCCGCATTAGCGCCAGGAATTTTTCGAATAATATCTTTTGAAATCGTGGTAATTCCATCTGTGTTTTTTTCTCCTGTGGGCGATACCGTAACACCATCAACTTGAATAACATCAGTTTTCATAACTGGATTAAACTCAAAAGTCTCGTTAGTGCCCAAAACTAATTTTTGAATAACCACATTCTTATGTCCCAAATGAGAAAAGGTAATTGTCGTCTCTGTATCCGAAATGATTTCGAGAATATAGAACCCGTTATTATCTGAAAATGAACCTGAGGTTCCTGAAGAAATATTAACCTGCGATAGTGGCATATTCTGCTCATCTAATACAACTCCAGTAATAGTAGCTGTTTGTCCGTTTAACGAAACAAAACCGCAAACTGTTAGAAAAACAAAAATGTACTTAAAACATTTCAAAGGGAATTATTTTCTATAGAACGAACTGGTAAAGGTTGTGCTGTTTCCCACATTGTCAGTTACAACAACAACAAGCTCGCAATGCTTTTGGTTTAAAATCTTGTCATCAAAGTTGTAAGTTAAGGTGTTTTTCTTTGATTCATATTCCATAAGAATCCATTCTCCATTTAGTGTTGCAGAATAGGTGTCTATACCACTTAGGTCGTCTGAGATCTGAAGGCTGAGGTAGCTATAATTATTCAGCCATTGCTTTTCTTTAAAGTTTTTGGCGCGAACTTTTGGGGCGATGGTATCTTTTACTAAGGTATAGGTGCCTAGATTTCTAGTTTTCGTAGTAAAGGTGTTTCCTCTCTTATAGGTAGTTGCATAGTTTGGCTTTAGTTTTTTATCTAATCGGGCTATTAACAGTTGTTTTCGTTCCTCTTTTGAATATTTGGAAGTATCAAAAGTTAACGTAAAATTGCGATGAACAGGCACTCTACTATTGTGAATAGTTACCGTATCATTATCTTTTTTTAGATCGACGTAAAAGTCTTTATAAAAGGTATTAGAAGGAAAATATACTTTAGCCCCTCCTAAATCGTAATTATTGGGTTTTTTTGCAATGACGTAGTTGTCAGTTTTTACGATCTCTTTTTTAATTTTGATAGGTTCTTTTTTTCCTTCTAAGGGTATAATTGCTTTTGTCAAATTTCCTTCTAGGTCTTTCAGAAGTAATTCTATCGAATAGCTTAGGCCTTCTTTTACGGAAATTTTACCTTCATTTTTTATGACATTATAAATTTTGAGTTTATTTCCTGGGGTTAAGAAGCACTGTTGTATTTTTTGGCGGTATTTGCCATAATGCTCATAGTCAATAAGCGTATTGATGTATCTAGTTTCCTTAAACGCGAAGGTTTCGAAATCATAGTCTACATAGACATTACCATTTAGAAGAAGTTGAACAGAGTAAATACCATTTTTATTGGCGGCCATATCTTGTCGGTCATAGCCTAAAAATCCAAAACCGATAGCACCACTTGCAATAACCTTGTCGGCAAGGAAAGTACCATCTTTTTGTTTTGAAAAGTTGAGTTCGACTTTATCATTACTCTGGTTTACCTGTGCTTCTTTAGAGAGAGGATATGCAAACAACTTATCTAAAACAGGATTGGTAGCATCTCTCACTTCGTAACCATATAGCAAAGGATTTGTAGGTTTTTCTGTAATGCTGCTGCGGATTTCAAAATGAAGATGAGGGCCTGATGACCCTCCTGTATTACCGCTGTAGGCAATGATTTGCCCCTTTTCTAATTTTAGCTCACCGTAGTCTGGAAAAACCTCGATTTCATAGGCTTTTTTCTGATATTGAATCTTTTTAACGTACTCTTGAATTTCAGGACCAAATTTTTGAAGGTGTCCGTAAACGGATGTATATCCATTCGGATGTGCAACATAAAGTACCTTACCGTAGCCATATAGCGATACTTTTATCCTGGTAATTGTTCCATCACCAATTGCATAAACTGGAAGACCCTGCCTTTGTTGTGTTTTAATATCAATACCGCCATGAAAGTGATTAGACCTTAATTCACCAAAAGTACCGGCCAATATTAAAGGAATGTCCAACGGAGGTCTAAAAACGTCTTTTGGATAATTTCCCTGTGCGGAAGTATATAAGGAGACAAGTAAAATCCATATAAAAAAAACTTTCTTTATCATAGTAGAATAGGTTGGTATAAATGGGGTAAATCATTTTTAAAGCTTTCTATTAAATCAATAAATGAAAATTCAATACAAGCTAAAATGTATAAAATTAAGCAGATGAACATAAATAGTGGCATTCAATTCAAAAAAAATATAGTTTTTAAGAGGGCCCCTAATAGCTAACTAACGATTTTTAATACATTAAAGTATTACTTCAAGAATAATTGAAAAAAGTATTGCTAAGTCCTTTGAGGTATGTTAACTTTGTGTAAAACGCATTGAGTTTTACGTATGAGTGAATTGGTTAAAATAGTTGATTCTCTTGAGAATAAAGTCAGTAAGTTGCTACATAAATTAGAGCTCTTACAGGAGACTAACGATAAATTAGAGAATGAATTGATTGCCACAAGAGAGAATAAAGACAATTCTCAGAAACTAGTTTCAGAGTGGGAAGAAAAGTACAATTCACTAAAACTTGCAAACTCGATGTTGGGCAGTAATACAAACAAAACAGAAGCAAAGCTTAAAATAAACACATTGATCAGGGAGTTAGACCATTGTATAGCTCAACTCGCCGAATAATGTTTAAAATAAGATGTCAGAAAAACTCAAGATAAAGCTTTCTATCGCTGATAGAATTTACCCTTTGACGATTGACCCTTCGCAAGAAGAAGGTTTGAGGAAAGCGGCTAAAAACATTGAGCAACTGGCTAAAAAATTTGAACAGAGTTATGCCGTTCGAGATAAACAAGATGTATTGGCCATGTGTGCCTTGCAATTTGCATCTAAAATAGAACAGAAAGGCATCGATCAATCAGAAGATACCAGTGAATCGATTGAGCGTTTAAAAGCGTTAGATGAGTTGGTGAATTCTAAGCTTAGCATAAAATAAGTTCTTTAAAATAGCATAAAGTTACTGCCCACATTGGTAATAATTTTTGACAAACTCAACATTAATTTGATTAAAAAGGGTGAGTTTAGATTATAAAAGAATGCCTTGCTCGTACAAGGAACCTTGAGTAGTCTGTTAGCCCTAAACCTGTTTATAGGAGTTTGTACAAAACTTCTCCAATGTGGGCTTTTTTTATAATTTAACTATACTAACTATGGATATAACAACTGGAATAATAGGGGCTGTAATAGGACTCGTAATTGGATTTGTGATTGCGAAGTTCATGGAAAAGGGAAAAGCCTCGAAGACTACAGCAAATGCCAAGCGAGAAGCAGAAGCTATACTCAAGGCAGCTAAAACTGACGGAGAAAATATCAAGAAAGATAAAATATTTCAGGCGAAGGAAAAGTTCTTAGAGCTTAAGGCAGAGCATGAAAAAGTTATTATTGGTAAGGATAAGAAAATGGCTGAAGCCGAGAAACGCACTAGAGATAAAGAATCTCAGATTAGTAGCGAATTGGCAAAAGCTAAAAACCAAAATCAGCAGCTAGAAAATAAATTAAAAGATGTAGAAAAGAAAGCTGAGTTTTATGAAAAGAAGCAGGGAGAGCTAGAAAAACTTCATAAAAGTCAAGTACAACAATTGGAGGTAATATCAGGACTTTCTGCTGAAGATGCTAAGGGACAACTAATGGAGTCGCTCAAAGAAACTGCGAAGTCAGACGCGATGGCTTACTTGCAAACGACAATGGAGGAAGCGAAACTCACCGCGCAACAAGAAGCCCGTAAAATAGTTATAAATACCATACAACGAATAGGTACAGAAGAAGCAGTTGAAAATTGTGTTTCTGTATTTAATTTAGAATCTGACGATGTGAAAGGTCGGATTATTGGTCGTGAGGGTAGAAACATTCGGGCCTTAGAATCTGCCACGGGAGTTGAAATCATAGTTGATGATACGCCTGATGCGATTATATTATCTTGTTTTGATTCAGTTCGAAGAGAAATTGCACGTTTGTCTTTGCATAAGTTGGTTACTGACGGAAGAATTCACCCTGCGCGAATTGAAGAGATTGTCAAAAAAACAGAGAAGCAAATAGAATCAGAGATCGTAGATATAGGAAAACGTACAATAATTGATTTGGGAATTCATGGATTACACCCTGAGTTGATAAAGGCAGTTGGTAGAATGAAGTATCGCTCTTCATACGGGCAAAACCTTCTTCAGCATTCAAGAGAGGTTGCTAAACTCTGTGGTGTGATGGCTGCAGAAATGGGCCTAAATGCTAAAGTTGCTAAAAGAGCAGGTCTACTTCATGATATCGGTAAAGTGCCAAATACCGAGGCGGAGGTAGAAACTCCACACGCAATCTTAGGTATGCAATGGGCGGAAAAATATGGTGAAAAACCAGATGTATGTAATGCTATTGGCGCCCACCATGATGAAATAGAAATGAAAACATTGATTTCACCTATAGTTCAAGTTTGTGATGCGATAAGCGGCGCCAGACCAGGAGCAAGACGCCAGGTGATGGATTCATATATACAACGTTTGAAAGACCTCGAAGAAGTCGCTTTTAACTTTCCTGGTGTTCAAAAGGCATATGCTATTCAAGCTGGTAGAGAACTTCGTGTGATTGTAGAAAGTGAGAAGGTTAGTGATGATAAGGCTGCAGAGTTGTCTTTTGAAATATCTCAAAAAATTCAGACCGATATGACCTACCCTGGTCAAGTCAAGGTTACCGTGATTCGCGAGACTAGAGCTGTGAATGTAGCGAAATAAAAAGAAGAATTTTATTGTATAATAAAAAGAGCTAGGTAATCGCCTAGCTCTCTTTATTTTAGAAATACTAAGTTTTATTCTTCTTCTGAACTTGCTTTTGCTTCATTTTCTTCTACTGCTTCTTTGTTTAAGTTGTTCTCCATGATATTAAGATTCTTCAACTTTGCTTTCCATGTTTCCAAAGACTGCTTATGGGTTTCAACACGTTTTATTACATCCTTGACTAGTGGGTTATCCTCTGAAGCATTAGAGAAGAACTGTAGGTTATTTTCTAACTGGCGGATCTCAGTTTTACTCTCCTCAATCTTTCTTCGAATAAAAGTACGTTCGTTTGAAATAGCTCTTTCATTATCTGCATTGGCAAGTTGTTGAATCTTGTTACCATATTTAAGGAGCTCTGATTCCTGTCTACTAACATCAAGTTTTTTGAAGATAGCATCTAGTATTTTATTGAACTTTTGCGTAATGTTCTTTTTGTTAAAAGGAACCCTTCCAATACCTTTCCATTCTTCAATAAAACCTTTTATGGCCTTAATGTCGGTATTGCGTTCACCAGAAAGACGAAACTCTTTTAATCGTTCTAAGCAAGCTTCTTTTTTGGTAAGATTTTCAACTTCCTCCTTGTTGGCAGCATTTTTAAGAGCATGTAGTCTGTCAAAATAATGATTGCATGCGCTTTTAAACTCTTTCCAGATTTTATCTGAATATTTACGAGGAACATGTCCAATTTTCTTCCATTCGCTTTGTATGCGCTTCATTTCTTGAGTAGCAACATCCCAGTCATCGCTATCTTTAAGACCTATGGCCAAATTCAAGAGTTCTCTCTTTTTATCGAGGTTATCTTGTTGGTCTTTCTTTAGGTTCTTATAAAATGCATTTTTATTGCGATTAAACTGTCGAACTGCTTCTTTAAATTCAGACCAAGTTTTTTCATTTACCTTTTGAGGGACTTTACCTGCTTTAAAAAACGAATTTCGAAGGGTCTCAATTTCCTTCATTTGTTCTTGAAGTGCTTTGTGGTTATTTGAAACCTTGGTTGATATGTCTGCTATTGCAGCAATTATTTCTCGTTTTTTAACCAAATTTTGTTCATGGACTTTATCAAGATCTTTGTAATAATCTTGCCTTCTCTGGTGCAGTACTTTTGTTGCATCACTAAAAAGCTCCCAAATTTGTTCTCGATGTTCTTTTCCTACCGGTCCAATGTCTTCCTTCCATATTTTATGGAGTGTTTGAAGTTCTCGAAATGCCTTACCTAAATCGGGCTCCTCAGCCAATGCTTGGGCTTTAACAACAAGTTTTTGCTTTTCTTCAAGATTGTGCTTAAAATCAAGATCACGTAATTCTCTATTCAAATGAAGAAAATCATAAAAAATCTCGATGTGATGGTGATAGGTCTTCCATACATTATTGTAATGTGTTCTAGGTATGGGCCCAGCATTACGCCAGCGCTCTTGTAGGTCTTTAAAATTCTTGTAAGTAGTGTTAATGTCCTCCTCAACATTTATCAAACCCTTTAGCTCTTCAATAAGCTCAAGACGATCTGCTAGGTTTTCATTTAAACTTTTTTCAAGGCTTTTGTAATATTGATTACGCTTTTCTCGATATTCTGAATAGACCTCATTGAATTGTTTTTTAGTAATAGAATTGTATCTGAAATCAATCTCATTACCTCCTTTTGCTATAAAGTCCTCTTTTTTATGATCGATGAATTCTTGAAATTTTAAGTCGAATTCATGTTTTATACCATCAACATGCTTTTTTATCGCCTGAACTTTTTCGTTTTTGACTAGTCTTTGCAACTCTCCAGTCAAATTTTCGATAGACATTGAATGATAGTCTAGTATAGGAATTTGGTGTCTGTGATGATTATCAGAATCCTCTGCATCTTCGGCATTGTTCTCATCAATTTCTTCTATAACTGCTTCTTCCTCTTCTTCAGAGTCGTCTTTTTCTGATAAGTCATTTTTCTCTGAACTCTCTGTGTTTTGAACCACTTCACTCTTAGCCACCTCAATGGGACCTTCGTTCTCAGAAGGTGTTTTTTCAGTTGCTTCTACATCAACATTTTCTACTACTTGTTCTTGTAGTTCTTGTTCTTTCTCCTCGGGCATTTGAAATATTTAGTTAGTGCAAAAAGATTGCTAATGTAATATAGTAACAACCTCGCTAACGGCAAAAATTTAATGGACTTCTTTGCTAATGAATACCTGTGTTTAAAGTGTTATCGAGCACATGAGCTACTAGACTAGCATATCATATTTGAGATGATCTAAACAGCTAACTGTTCCAAATTTCCCATGATTTTTCAGCTTGCAATTCTAACATTTGATGACCATTGCAGATAGCTGCTCCTTGCGATTCTCCTGTTATTAAAAATGCAGTTTTATCGGGATTGTAGATTAAATCGAAGAGCAAGTGCTTCTTAGATATATGGTGATATGGAATGTCAGGTTTTTGATTAATATTAGGATGTGTACCCACAGGAGTAGAATTCACTAAAATAGTGTACTCTTTAAGTATGTAGTTATTTAAATCGCGATATGAAAGCTGATTTTCTTTTGGATTTCTTGAAACGAATTTATAAGGGATTTCTAGTTCTTCAAAAACAAAGGCAATAGCTTTAGAAGCTCCACCTGTTCCTAAAATCAAGGCTTTGTTGTGATGCTTTTTTAGGAAGGGTTCTATGGATTTTTGAAACCCGTAAATATCTGTGTTATATCCGGTGAGTTCTCCTTTATTTACTTTGATAGTATTTACCGCTCCAATTCTCTTGGCCTTAGAATCTAATTTGGTGAGAAAAGGAATAACTTCTTCTTTATAAGGAATAGTAACGTTCATTCCTTTTATTTCAGGATTCTCAGGAATAAGGTCTTTGAAAGCCTCGATTTTTTGAAGATCAAAATTTACATATGAATGGTCATCAAGACCTAGTTCCTTGAATTTTTTAGAGAAGTATCCTCGCGAGAAAGAATAAGAAATATCCTTTCCAACTAACCCAAACTTAACTTTTTTGTTTCCTTCTTTTTCCATACCAATCCAATCCCAATAAAATACTTATTCCTACGAAAACAAAAAATATAGCCCACCAAGTTTCAGAACTCCCAAAATCTGGAAAATATCTTTCGTAGTTACGAACAATCTCTTTTCCGTTAGAAGCAAAAAGTACTTCTCCAGAAGCATCTGTTTTGTAAATCGTTTTTTTCCAAGGCCAAACAACTCCCAATGAACCTGTGATAAAACCAATAATAACTGCAGTTGTAATGTGCCTGAAATGCTTTAAAACATAGCTTAAAAGATGTGATAGGCTTACAAGCCCTACGGCCGAGCCTGTCGTAAAAACGGCAAGTATTTTTAGGGTGTCTAATCGTTCTTGATTTTCAGTAAAGCTAAAATCACCAACTATTAATTCAGCTCCGGTGTCATATAGTGCGTTTACAGAATCTACTAAAAGCAAGACATAATTGCCTAAAAGGATTAGAATAAACGATCCTGACAATCCAGGTAAAGTCATACCAGATACGCTAATAATTCCGCAGATAAAAATAAAAAATAGGTTATCATTTTCTCTGGCTGGACTTAAAAAGCTTATGGAAATTCCAATGATCAAACCTATTATACCCGCAGTAATTGTTCGTTTGCTCCAATGATCAAAATCTTTACTTATGTAATAAATAGAACCTAAAATCATTCCGAAGAAAGCAGCCCAAACAAAAAGTTCATTTCGTTCTAAAAAATAGTCAAGAACTTTAGAAACACTAAAGTAACTAACCAACATTCCGAAAATTAAGAGCGATAGAAAAGCTCCGTTGACATAGCGATAAAAGCTTTTGAACCTACCGCTGAAAAGAAGTTTGAAGGCATTACCATTTATTTTTTGAAGCGAATAAATGAACTCTTCGTAGAAACCTCCAACAAATGCGACGATACCTCCAGAGACTCCAGGTACTTTATTGGCCGCGCCCATACAAAGGCCTTTGATGACCAGAAAAAACTTGTCGCTAAGTGACCGCGTTTCATTCATGAGGGAGCGCGCTTATTCTTTTGAAGCTACCTTTTCTAATATAAAAATAAGGGAAAAACCGACGATGGCTAGCACAACTGCAAATAATAGTTGATTATCACCTTCAAAGGCGAACGGGGAAATATTCTCTTCTGAGATAGGAATTATCTTCTCACCAAAAGTTTTAGTTTCTAACACTTTCTTCCAGGGCCAAATTTTAGGTAATGACCCCAGTATAAAACCAGTAAGAACTGCTAAGGTCAAATTTTTATAATGTTTGAACATCCACTTAAGAAGTCGCGCAAAGCTTAAAAGTCCGAAAATGGCTCCGAGGGCTACAGTAAGAACAATTTTGATATCTCTTTCATGTACCGCGTCTAAAATGGTTTTATAGGATCCTAGAAGCACAAGTATAAATGCTCCTGAAATTCCGGGAAGAATCATTGCACAAACCGCAATAGCCCCAGATAAAAATAAATAAGGAAGACTATCAATATTTTCGTTAGGCGGTAATGTGGTAATGAAGTATGCAATCGCAGCGCCAATAATAAGAGCTATTATGGTAATGAAACTCCATTTTTCAATGGCTTTACCAACAAAAAATATACTTGCAGCCACCAAACCAAAAAAGAAGGACCATAGCATTATGGGTTGGTTTTCTAATAGCCAACTGACTAAGGTTGCAAGAGAAAAAAGGCTAATGAAAATTCCTAGAAAAAGCGCCAACAGAAAATTGCCATTGAGTTGTTTCCAAGCTGCTTTGAACCCCACTTTGCGTAAAGTTTGAAAAAGGGAAAGGTTGATATTGTTTATTGAGCTGACTAACTCTTCGTAAATTCCAGAAATAAAGGCAATTGTTCCACCTGAAACTCCGGGCACAACATCAGCGGCGCCCATCGCTATTCCCTTAAGAGTTATGATAAAATATTGGAGTAAATTTCGGTTTTCCATAATTTAAAAGGCAAAAATAAGTCTTTTAATTGGAAGCCTTTTTGATATCCGCTATAATGTTAAGAGTCCATTCAGTGGCTGCAAATTGAGGGAATTCTTCTTCGAAAAAGAATAGTTTTTCAATATCATTTTTCAAGGCGTCAATTAATACGATTCGTGCATTAATTGGGTCGTCACCTAACAAATGAAAACCAGCCATTTTATATTGTAACCTTGCACTTTCTGGATAAAATTCTCTTCCTTGCGCAAGGATTTGTATTGCTGAATTAAGATCATTGTTAAGTTGCGCAACTTCTGCCCATTTTAACCATGTAGTAAGTTCATAGTTACCTAAATCTACCGCTTGCTTATAGGCGTAATCAGCTTGATCATATTTTTTTAGAGCAGCGTTTATCTTAGCGCATTTTTTCCAATACAGCGGATTCTCCCCGTCAATATTAAGTGCCTTGTTAATATAATAAAATGCTTTTTCGTAATTTCTCTTTTTGTAATAGAAATCGGTAATGGCTAACCATCCTTTATCAAGAAGCGGATCTTCATGAACTGTTTGGTAATAGTAATACTTAGCCATTTCATTATTATTCAACATTTCATAGCATTTGCCAATACGCAAATAGGCATGAGAGGTTGGGTCTTCAATTTCTATTGTAGTTTCATAGTTTTCAATCGCATCGAGATATTTACCCATTTTTTCCAAAACTTTGCCTTTTTCGAAATAGGCTCCCATGAAAGTATCGTCAGAAATAATCGCAAAGTCATAAGCAGTAAGGGCTTCTGGGTACAATCTTTTTTCAAAATATTGCTTGCCTAATTGGTGCCATGCCACCTCACAGTACGGATTACGATCTAAATAATCATTGAGATAATAAATTGCTCCGTCAAAATCTTCTAAAAATTCAAAACAATAAATCACATTGTATAGCGAAGAGTAGTCATGCTCATCAAAGGATACACATTTCATAAAACTCTTTTTAGCCATTTGAAAATCATCCATGAAGAGGTACTCCATTCCTAAAAGCGAGTGAATGTCATACCCATTATCAGTAAGATCGAGTGCCTTATATAGCAAGTTAATCGCAGCTTCGTGATTATCTTTTTTAGAGTATATATTCGCCCGCTGAATATATATTTCTTCATTGCTACTATCTAAAAGTTGTAATTTGTCTAAAAGCTGTTCGGCATCATCAAGGTTATTTTCAAAAACCAGTACTTCAACATCTAAGAGTTTTAGTTGAATGGAATCAGGATGTTGTTGTAGACCAATTTTAATAGCTTTTTTGGCCAAAGCCACCTTTCCGTTGTTTAAATAATGATGAATAATATCCTCGAAATCCTCTGCGTCAAAGAAGTAGACATCATCTGTCTTCAACATAGATTCAAACTTGGCTATGGGTCTGCCGGGTCTCTCGTTAGATTCTAACGCCATAGGAATGATTTGGTTGTTCTATGGATTTAAAAGTAATGTTTTGAGCGTACCAATAAATCTTGGTATGGGCTATATTATCAACAAATTAGTTAACAAATTATTGTGTGTATCTGTCAAGAGCATTAAGAATTAACTCACAACCTTTTTTAATTTCGCTAATTGATATCGTTAATGGTGGGGAGATACGAACAGCCCTTGGCTCGAATAACAACCAGAATAAGATTAAGTGATTTTTAGCACATTCTAACACTAAGTAATTGCTCAATTCAGCATCATTCATTATCAGCGCCAGCATCAAGCCTTTACCACGAACTTCTTTTATGTGCTTATGTAGAAGTAATTTTCGAAACAGCTTTTCCTTCTCTAAAGTCTTAGAAATTAAGTCAGTCTCCGTTAGTTCTTTTAAAGTAGCTAAGCTTGCTGCTGCTATTACAGGGTTTCCACCAAAGGTTGTTATATGACCTAGCTTCGGACCGTCCTGCAAATATGCCATCATTTCTTTTGAGGCTGTAAAGGCTCCTACTGGAAGTCCAGAGGCCATACCCTTTCCCAAAACTAAAATATCAGGAATACAATTATAATGCTCAAATGCGAAAAGTTTTCCAGTACGGCCAAATCCTGGTTGTATTTCATCCAAAATTAACAAAGCTCCAACCTCACTGCATCGCTCCCGTACTTTTCTTAAATAATCGTTTTTAGGAAGAATGAATCCTGCTCCACCTTGTATCGTTTCCAAAACTACTGCCGCAGTTTTTTTGGTAATCTTCCAAAGTTCTATCTCTGCATTGAAATGGATAAAAGTAATATCAGGCAGTAAAGGTCTGAATGCACTTTTTCGTTCTTCGTAGCCCATTATACTTAAACTTCCCATGGTGTTACCGTGGTAAGCATGATGTGTCGCTATGATTTCTGATCTTCCTGTATAGCGCCTTGCTAGTTTCATTGCACCTTCGATAGCTTCTGTTCCTGAATTCACCAAATAGGTAGTTTCTAATGGACTAGGGAGGAGTGAAGCCAAGAGCTTCGTATATTCCACAGCAGGTCGCTGTACAAACTCGCCATATACCATAACGTGCATATATGTTTCTGTTTGTTTTTGAATAGCTTCGACAATTTTCGGGTGACAATGACCCAAACCACATGCAGAAACCCCAGCGACAAAATCTAAATGTGCGTTCCCTTCGGAATCATAAATATAGCTTCCTTTGGCATGAGATACTTCCATAGCCAAGGGGTGTGGCGTAGTCTGTGCTTGGTATTTTAGGAAGTCCTCTTTCATAGTCTTCAAAAAGACTTTGGTGCTGTTACTGGTTAGCTTTAACTTTTTTGACTTTCGGACGTTTATTAGGTTCCGTAGATTCGTCTTCAGGAATAGGGATATTGTTCACAGGGTCACCAGGGTTTTTGCTGCGTTCTTCTTCTTCTGCATCAATATCAATGGGGTTTTCAATACCTCGGATAACGACTAATTCTATATTATTATCATCGTAGTCAAAAATATCGTCCTTGGTTAATATTCGTTCTTCACCGCGCCAAACAAAACCTTTTAATCTTCTATCTTCTAGAGGTAGGTCTTTATCAGGAGAAATTTCACCATCTGGCTGGGTTCGAAAAGTTAACTCTTCTATATCATTATTGGCCATGGTAATTCGAATTGAACTGCAAATGGTTTTATTAATGCCAATTAATTCTTGATCATCATTATACATATAGTAGATGACTTCTGTATTCTTGACCAAGTCAATAATCTTTAACTCATTTTCTTTAAATTTTCCAAACAGATCTTTACCCTTAGCCTGATTGTATCCAGTTTTACTGATGCTGTCTAATGAAATAATAAAGGCATTATCCAATACTTTTAGCGAATCTAATTGTTCTGTTTTTACGTTCGATATGATATGAATACTATCACCTGTCATCTGATTTACACCATTCCATAGAACTGGGTTTTTAATCAATTGCGTAACTCCAGTTTTTTGTTCGGAGTGAATTGAGTCACATTTACCGCTCATATCGGTTTTGAAAAATTTAGCGTTTCTAAAGGCTCTAAGAATTCGATTATCGGGTTTTCCTGTTATCATTAAAGTATCACCGTGGGTGTAAAGAGAATCTTGTTCAACAAGACTTATCGCAACTGCCCTTTTAGTGGCAAAAACAGAATCTTTCGCTTTAAAAACTTCAGCATAATGTGCCCGAATAATTCCCTTATTTATGGTGTCAGTTACTGTAATGTTATTGGTAGCTGACGCAAATTCGGTTGCTTTGTCGAAATAGACACTATCACCTTCAATAATACGATTGTTATAATCGATTCGTGTATTTTTAATGCCATAACCGCTTTCTATCCTGGTGTCATAAAACCCCCGTTCGCAATAAATTTTATAGGTTTCACCCGTAATGGTTGAAGGCCCATACATGTATGCATTCTTCGAAGTTTGGTAATAATCTAACTGTTCCGAATCTAAGATATATTGTGGGTTTTTAATATGCACACTATCTAAAAATTGAAACTTTTTTGTTTCCATGAAATACTTTCCGATTTCACTGGTCAAAGTGTTTGCAGAATCGACTACGGTTCCAAAATCTTGATAATAAGCTTGTTGTTTTTCGCGGTCAAAGCGCAGTGTGTCCGTGGTCAATATCATATTGCCCTCTTCTGATGTTTTGTTATCGAGCACTACACTTTCATAAGCTTTAGCAAGCTTCGTGTCACCGTTGTAGTCCATTTTTCCGCTGGTCATTGTAACAGAGTCGCCTTGCTGTAATCTGATATTACCAATAGCTTTTAGCCGATTTTCCTGTTTGTAAAAAACAGCTACATCACACCATAAATCAGCTCCTTGGTGTTCAAACTGAACCTGTCTATCATCTTTACTAAATATAAAAGCTCCAGGAAACTGAACTTCATCCTTAGTAAGGTTAGCTCCATGCACAATGTTTATTTCTTTACTTTCAGTGGTATCTGTTTCTTGAACTGAAGTTTGAGAGAATCCAATAGCAGAGCAAAAAATAAATGAGACTAGAAATAGCGTCTTTTTCAATGGTGTTGAATTTTGCCCAAAAATAGCTTTTTTTAACACAGGGCAAATCGAATTAGGATAGATTTAATAGTTGTTAGAACTAAAAAAGCCGCTATAAAGCGGCTCTTATTTTAATATTATTTCTCTAAGAAATAATTCCTAAAGGTAGAGTTTCTTTCCATTTTCCTCTGGTAAAATCGGGAAACTGCTGCGGTGCACCTCCCTGAGCAACTGAGGCTTCACTTAGTGGGCTAACAGCACTCCAATAACAACCTTCATAAACATTTTGATCAATTGGGAGTCCTTTCTGAAGACACTCTACGATACGATACATCATCATGCCGTCCATGCCACCATGTCCGGTATCTTTCGTCGCTTGATTTAGTCTTTTGTAAAGCGGGTGATCATACTTTTTATAGAGTATTTCAAGCTGCTCCCCTTGCACCCAGCTATGATGGTCCTTTGTAGCTCCTTCAACTCCACCTTCTAATGCTACGCGAGTAGGAAAACCCGCTAGAATCCCTTTTGTGCCCTGAATTAGATTTAGTCTAGAATAAGGGCGGGGACTAGTTTCATCCCATTGCACCATAACCGTTCTACCCAAATCTGTTTTTATGATGGTGGTATTCATATCCCCACCTTTATAATCTAATTGATTCCATTTATGGTCTGCAGCATAATTTTTTTCTGCGTAAAGCTTTCGCCCCATTGCGGGTGTCGAAAATGAAACAAGGCTTGAAAAATTATCGTCGGTTCTAGCCAAATTCATATACTGTGCTACAGGGCCTAAACCATGAGTCGGATAAAGGTTACCATTTCTATTTGCATAATGATGCGTTCGCCATGAACCAGTTCCGCGCTCTTGTTCTTCCATTTGAAAACGTAGCTCATGAATATAAGCAGCTTCAGCATGAAGGGGGTCTCCAATAACACCTTGACGGCACATATTTAAAAACAACAACTCATCGCGACTGTAATTCACATTTTCCATCATCATACAATGCTTCATTGTACTTTCAGAAGTGTCAACTATAGCCCACATTTCTTCAATAGTCAAAGCAATGGGGACTTCAACAAAAGCATGTGCTCCTTTTTTCATTGCTTCAATTGCCATTGGAGCATGATTTTTCCAATTGGTAGCTATGAAAACAATATCAGGTTTAACCTCATCGAGCATTTTTTTCCAAGCATTTTCATCTCCATGGTAAACTGCTATCTTTTTATGTTGTTTCCCTTTTCCAATTTCTTTGGCTTTTGCCGCCCATTTGTTAGCCAAATCTTCATAGAGATCACTAACAGCAACAACTTCTGTACCTGGTAAGGAAGCAAAAAATTGTAAATGCCCAGGACCTCTTGCTCCAACGCCAATAAATGCGGCTCGAACTGTTTCAAGTTTCGGAGCAGAAAAATCACCCATATAGGTATGGGTAAACGGCCTTTCTGAACCCAAAGGACTATTTGCTAGCATAGGGCTCATAGATACCGCTGCACCTGCTAAGGTTGTTTTTCTAAGGAAATTTCTTCGGTTGATATTTTTCATACTACAATTTAGCGAAAAAAGTCAATCTGCACACGTACGCCTCTATATTTGTTTTTCTAAACGTATTTTACGAACACCGTGGTCCGTATCCCATTGTTTTATTTCTGTAAATCCTAACTTTTTATAAAGGGATATGGCGGGAAGATTGGCAAGTCCGGTTTCAACCGAGAAGCTATTCGAACGATAAGATTTAAAAATAAAAGCAATCAATTTTTGACCTATTCCCCTCCGAAAATAGTACGGATCAACTACTAGACTTTGAATATGCGTATTTTCATTTTCGCTTTTAATCTCGGTTACTGCGGTTAGTTCGTCATTTTGAAAGTATCCATAGAACTCGGTATCGCTTTTTAAGAAATTTGCAAGACTTCTTTGCAGGGGTGGGAAATCGACTGCGTTTAATAAATCTGCTTCAACGGCATAGGAAACTTGAAAAACACTTCTAATTTTTCGTGCAACAATCACATCAGTATGGTCGAGCTTTTGAATCATTTTTAGGCCTTAGTAGGACTAAAGTTAACAATTACATTTCCAGTTTTTTGTCCAGATGTTACATAATTATAGGCCTCAACAATCTGTTCTGGTTGATAAACCTTGTCGATAACGGGTTTAAATTTTCCTTCGGATAAAAGTTTTGACATAAAAACGATACTTTTTTTACAATTAACTGGAAAAGGAAAGATGACCCGTTTTCCTCCTTTTATTTTGGTAATTAATGGGAGGTAGAGGTTTTGAGCGTTTGGTCCTAATTCTGAAGAAATATAAACTCCTTTTGGCAATAACAAATGCTTACACTTCGGGAAGGAACTTTTACCAACCGCATCAAAAATAAAATGATACTTCTCATCATCTTTGGTGAAATCTTCTTTCTGATAATCAATGGTTTTGTCCGGCCCCAAGGATTTTACCAGATCCATGTTTTTGGTGTTTCCCACTGCGGTGACCGTCGCTCCATAATATTTTAAAAGCTGGATCGCAGCGGAGCCTATTGCTCCTGTTGCCCCATTTACTAATACTTTGGTGTTTGAATCGATTTTTACCTTATTGATAAAGTTATTCGCGTAATGTGCCCCTTCCGCACAAGCCACGACTTCTTGAAAGGAAAAGCCTTCTGGAATTTTCGCAGCGGACCTAATAGCGCGAATAGTCATGTACTCGGCTTGAGACTGCAAACCCTCATCATGCAGTCCCCAAACACGATCACCAACTTTAAAGTCACTAACATTTTTACCAATTACTTCTACTATACCGGCAAAGTCAGTTCCAGGGACTAAATGTCTTGGTTTTGTCAAGCCTACAAATGCTCGAATTAAATAGGGTTTTCCCGTTAGAATACCACAATCAGTTCGATTTACTGCGGTGGCATGTACTCGAACTAATAATTCATTGTCATTAGGAACTGGTTTCGGAATTTCTTTAACTTCTAAAACCTCTGGAGGACCGTATTTTGTTCTGGTAATAGCTTTCATAAGAAACTACTTTCTTAGGTTGAACTTTCTACATTAGTGTAGGACTACATGCATAGGACGCATTCATTGTCAATTTGTTACGAACGAAATGTCATTTGTAAATGACTTCAAGTAAGCGCAAAAAAAAGACCCACAAATAAATGTGGGTCTTTGTATAAATTGTAAAACGTCTTAGCGATGAATTGTTTGCGTTCTATCAGGGCCCACCGAAACAATCTTAATTGGAACTTCAAGCTCTTTCTCCAGGAAATCGATATAGGCATTGAGCTCCTTCGGAAATGCATCTGCTGAGGTCATTTTGGTCAAATCCTCAGACCAACCATCCATTTCTGAATATATTGGAGTTACATTTTCTGCTTCAATATTATAGGGGAGATGCGTAATCGTCTCACCTTTGTATTTGTAGGCGGTACAAACTTTTAGTTTTTTGAATCCACTCAAAACATCACCTTTCATCATGTTTAATTCAGTAACTCCGTTTACTTGAACAGCATATTTTAAAGCGACTAAATCTAACCAACCACATCTTCTTGGGCGGCCTGTTGTAGCACCAAATTCATTTCCTACGCGTCCCATGGTTTCACCATCTTCATCAAATAATTCAGTAGGGAAAGGGCCACTACCAACTCGCGTTGCGTAAGCCTTAAAAATTCCCTTGACTTCACCAATTTGATTCGGGGCAACTCCTAAACCCGTACAAGCGCCGGCGGCAGTTGTATTTGATGATGTTACGAACGGATATGTTCCGAAATCAATATCTAGTAACGAACCTTGAGCGCCTTCTGCTAATATTTTCTTTCCTTGTTTTTGTGCTTGAAAGAGGTATTCTTCACTATCTATAAAAGTCAATTTTTTCAATTCTTCAACAGATGCGAAAAACTCAGTTTCTAAATCCTGAAGGTCATATTGAATATCAACATTATAATAATCAATCATGGCCTCATGCTTATCAGCTAGTGCTCTGTATTTTTCTTTCCAATTATCAAGTTCCAAATCACCGACACGCATTCCGTTTCTACCAGTTTTATCCATATAAGTTGGGCCAATTCCTTTTAAGGTAGAACCAATTTTTGCTTTTCCTTTTGATGCCTCAGAAGCGGCATCCAACAAACGGTGCGTTGGCAAAATCAAATGTGCCTTTCTTGAAATTAAAAGAATAGCATTAATATCTAGATTGAATTTTTCAAGAGCAACCAGTTCTTTTCTGAAAATCACAGGGTCTATAACAACTCCATTGCCAACAACATTCATGGCATTTTTGTGAAAAATTCCTGAAGGAATTGTGTGCAAAACATGCTTTATGCCATCAAATTCTAAAGTATGCCCCGCATTAGGACCACCTTGAAAACGGGCAATGATGTCATAATCTTTGGTAAGTACATCAACAATTTTTCCTTTCCCTTCATCGCCCCATTGCAGGCCTAACAATAAATCTACTGCCATTAATATATTTGGTTAGTCGTTTGTATTTTTTTCTTTGTTTTTCGTGCCGTAAAAATAGAGGGAATGATTATTTATTTTAATGTCAAAAACTTCCTCAATGGTCTTTTTTATAGATTGTATTCTAGGGTCACAAAATTCCATAACTTCTCCGGTATCGGTTAAAATCACATGATCATGTTGCCGATCAAAGTATGATTTTTCATATTGCGCTTGATTTTTTCCGAATTGATGCTTTCGTACCAACTTACAATCCAATAAAAGCTCTATGGTATTATATAGTGTTGCTCTACTTACCCTATAGTTTTTATTTTTCATGTTGATGTAGAGAGATTCTATATCAAAATGGTCATCACTATCATAAATTTCTTGAAGTATGGCGTAACGTTCGGGTGTTTTTCGGTGCCCGTTTTCCTCTAAAAAAGTAGTGAAAACGTTTTTTACAATCTCTTGATTTTTGTTGGCTGCCATAACAAAAGTGTACTAGTCAATTCACAAATGTACAGCTAAATTTGCAGTAGTGGAAAGGTGTTTTATCAACATAAAGTGAACAATGACGAAGTACCCGATTTTTCTTAGATTCTACTCACTTTTTCGATACCCTCAATTTGCTTCAGTTTGTCCATCAATTTTTTGAGAATGGACTTATTTTTAACAACGACAATAATGCTTCCGGTAAATGTGCCTCCATCAGTACTAAAATTGATGTTTTTCATGTTTACGTGCATGTTTCCTGATATCATTTCGGTGATATTACTAACTAGTCCTAAATTATCAATACCCGTAAGTTTAATTTCAGATTTGAATTCTTCTTGTGAAGAATCAATCCATTTGGCGGGCATGATGCGATAGGCGTAGTTTGATTGCAGGGAAATAGCATTCGGACAGTTCTTTTTATGCACTTTAATTCCCTCATTAACGCTTACAAATCCGAATACATCATCACCGGGAATTGGGTTGCAACATTGCGACAATTTGTAATCTAGCTTTTCTTCTTCCTTCCCAAAAACAAGCAAATCGTATTTGGAAGTAATTTCATCTTTGTCGATATCTTCAGGAACGGGACTTCTGCGAATCTTGTTCTTGAAGAAACTGATAAAGGCGTTGTTGTAAGAGGAGGCAAAGTCCTTGAGCATCTGGTTGTCAATAGCACCAATACCCACACGGTAGAAAAGATCAAGGCTAGTTTTTAGTTTGAAGAAAATCACCATCTTATTCACACTATCTTCATTCAAGGTGATTTTTTGTGATTTTAATTTTCTTCTTAGAATTTCTTTTCCATCTTCTGCGACAGATTTTTTCTCCTCACGTAAAGAGGATTTAATTTTTGCACGTGCCCTAGCTGTAGTGGCATAATCTAACCAGTTTTGGTTCGGTTTTGCCTGTTCAGAAGTCATTATTTCAACTTGATCACCACTGTGCAGAGTAGTGTTGAGCGGGACTAATTTTCCATTAACTTTTGCCCCTCGAGTACGCATTCCGACTTCTGTATGAATGTTGAACGCAAAATCTAAGGGAGTTGCTCCTTTCGGGAGGGATTTCAATTCACCATTCGGTGTGAAAACAAAGATTTCTTTTGAGTATAGGTTTAACTTGAATTCTTCAACAAAGTCAACGGCATTGGTAGTTGAACTTTCTAAGGCCTCTTGTAATTTGTTTAACCAGATGTCAATTCCCTGTTCTTTTTGATCGCCGTGTTTGTATTTAAAATGCGCCGCATAGCCTTTTTCAGCAATTTCGTGCATGCGCTCACTTCGAATTTGTACTTCTACCCACCTGCCTTTTGGCCCCATAACAGTGATGTGCAAGGCCTCGTAACCTGTAGATTTCGGAGAGGAAATCCAATCTCTTAATCGGACTGGGTTTGGAGTAAAATGATCTGTTACAATAGAATATATTTTCCATGCTAAAAACTTCTCATTTTTCTCATCGGATTTATAAATTATCCGAATGGCAAACTTGTCATAAATCTCGTTGAAAGCTACATTTTGTGCCTTCATTTTTTTACGAATAGAGAATATGGACTTCATCCGTCCCTTAATCGTATAATTAAGCTTTTCTTTCTTGAGGGATTTATCGATAACTCCCGAAAAGGAATCAATATACTCTTGTTGGTCCTCTTTGGAGTCCTCGATTTTGTCGTAGATATCTTTATATACTTCAGGTTCCGTATATTTTAGGCTGAGGTCTTCTAATTCTGTTTTTATGTTGTAAAGGCCGATTCTATGTGCTAAGGGAGCATAGATGTATAAAGTTTCCGATGCTATCTTAACTTGTTTGTGCTCAGGCATAGAATCCATCGTAAGCATGTTGTGATAACGGTCTGCAATCTTTATGATAATTACACGAACATCATCATGAAGCGTGAGCAACATTTTTCGAAAGTTCTCCGCCTGCTGCGAAGTGCTCATGTCTTTTTTTAAGCCGGCAATTTTGGTAAGTCCGTCAACGATTCTGGCAACGGTTTCACCAAACATTCGGTCAATATCATCTAAAGTATATTCGGTGTCTTCAACAACATCATGAAGTAGTGCGGAAGCAATAGATGTGGCATCAAGTCCGATTTCAGAGGCTACAATTTTAGCAACTGCGATAGGGTGAAACACATAGGCTTCTCCTGATTTTCGCCGTTGATTTTTATGCGCATCAACAGCAACTTCAAAAGCAGAACGTATCAAGACCTTGTCATCATCTGACAGTGTCTGATAGCTAATGCGAAGCAGTTCTTTATACTGCTTGGCAATTTCTTTATTTTCTTGTTCTATAGCAACCTGCGTCATTCCATATTAAAAATAGGACAATCTCAGCTACTACACAACAAAAATCACACCAGAAGGTTCTTTATTCGTTGAATAAGCGGAGGGTGAGAATAGTGCATAAAAACGTAAGCATGGTGGGGTGTTAAGTTGCTCAAGCTATTTTTGGAAAGCTTTTTAAGGGAAGTAATCAGAGGTTCAGCTGCAAAAGTGTCTTTCGCATAATCGTCAGCTTGATATTCGAATTTTCTAGAGAGGAAATTCATCACCAAGGATGTCAATTCAGATATGGGACTGTACAATATTCCAAATCCTATTAGAGCGGCATGAAAACTAGGTTGAGAAACTCCAATTGCTTTTGAGACTTCGGGATTATTTATAAACAGGGATAAAATGAATAAGGTGAAACCCAGAACCAAAACGGAAGCTGTTAAATTGAAGATGATATGTTTGCGCTTGTAGTGCCCAACCTCATGAGCAAGAACGGCGACGATTTCTTCTTCATCTAAATCCTTTATAAGGGTATCATATAGTGTAACTCTCTTTTCCTTTCCAAAACCAGAGAAATATGCATTTGCTTTAGTGGATCTTTTTGAACCGTCAATTACAAATATATTTTTAAGTTCAAAGCCAACCTTATTTGCATAATTTTCGATTTTGCTTTTAAGACTTCCTTCTTCTAAGGGCGTTTGTTTGTTGAACAGGGGGACAATCAGTTTGCTGTAAAACAAATTCATAAAGACAATGATGACCGTAACCAAACCCCAAACATGTAACCAAAAGTTAGGACCAGCCCACTTATAAAACCACATAGCGAGGGTAATTACACCGCCACCAAGAATTGCCATCATGAGCCATCCCTTTAGCTTGTCAATAAAGAAAAGCTTTATCGTCGATTTGTTGAAACCAAAACGTTCTTCAATGACAAAGGTTTGGTAATAGGAAAATGGAGTGGTTAGAATATCACTTCCAATAGTCAAAATTCCGAAGAAAATTAGCGTGATTACAATATCATTACTGCTAAAACTTCTTGCCAACTGGTCAGCCCATTCGAATCCGCCTAGTAATAAAAACCCTAATGTTAAGACAATTGAAAAGAGAGAACTTACGAATCCGAACCGATAGTTTGTCTTTTGATATTCTTGAGATTTCTGATATTCTCCCGCATCAAAAACATCTTCTAGGGCTTCCGGAATAGGGTCTCCGTAATGTTGAGCGTTGAAATAGTCCAAAATGGTCTCAACCAAAAATTGGAGTACAAGAATAGCAATTATGGTAAAGAATAAAATATTCAATTTAGTAGTTGTTTACGGTTTGGTGGTATGGATTACGACAAAGAATTTTCTAAAAACCTCTTTGTCGTAAGGCTTCAAAGATAACAATTGCAGCAGATACCGATACATTCATTGAATCGATTTCGCCGCGCATGGGTATGATGATATTTTGGGTGGAGTTGTCGAGCCATTCTTGGGTGAGTCCTGTTGCTTCCGTACCAACAACTATCGCAGCTGCTTTTTTGAAATCTATTTTGGTGTAACTTTCAGAAGCGGTAAGCGCAGCGCAGTACATATCAATATTTTGGCTTTTCAAAAATTCTATTACTTCGGATGTACTTCCGATGGCAATCTGATTGGTAAAAACGCAGCCCACACTCGAACGAATGATATTGGGGTTGTAGACATCACCTTTGGGATTTGCTATGATAACTGCATCTAAATTCGCAGCGTCAGCTGTACGTAGCAAAGCGCCAATATTCCCTGGCTTTTCAGGAGCTTCAGCTACTAGGATTAATGAATTATCCTTTAATTGAAGCTTATCCAAACCATGAGATTTAGAGTGTACTATAGCCATCAAACCTTCCGTAGTCTCTCGGTAAGCTATTTTTTGATAGACTTCTTTTGAAACAGAAATCAAATCGATTTGGTAATCCAACTGACTTGTTATCTGTAGAATTTCTTCCTTAGAAATAAGGGCATTATGGAACAATAAAGTAGCTACTGTGTATCCACCTTTTAAGGCTAATTCCAATTCACGTTGCCCCTCTAAAACGAAAAGGCCTTCTTTTTTCCGTTCCCGGGATTTATCCTTTAAAACCAAAATCTTTTTTACCAAAGGATTTTGAAGACTGCTGATTTCTTTAATTTCGTTCATTCATACAAAAGTAATTTAATTACCCCATCTGCGACGAAGTAGAAAACCTAAAAAAACAAACATGAAATTAGTACTAGTATCTCTTTTATGCCTTTCAATTTTCGCTTGTAAAGAAACTCCCAAAGAAATGAAAACTGAGTCTGAAGTACCTGAAAAGGTAGCTGAGATTAATGATTCAATGCACCCCGAATCTCTTCAGAAAATTTTTGAAGCACATGGTGGACTTGAAGCTTGGAATAGCAAAAGAACGCTTTCTTTTGAAATTCCCAAGCCAGAGAATACTGAAAAACATACTATTGACTTGCGGTCAAGAGACGAAAAAATAGAAATGCCTAACACTTCAATGGGTTCTGATGGTGAAACTATTTGGTTGCTTGAGGAAAAGGGTGCTTACAAAGGCGATGCCGTCTTTTATCATAATCTGATGTTTTACTTCTATGCCATGCCATTTGTGCTGGCAGATGACGGAATCAACTATTCTGAGGTAGAGGCTTTGGAATTTGAAGGAAAAACCTATCCCGGTATTCGAATCAGCTATAATGACGGTGTAGGTATCTCTCCAAAAGATGAATATTTTATTCACTATAATCCGGACACGTATCAAATGGAATGGTTGGGTTATACCGTAACCTTTAGAAGCGGCGAAAAATCTGATAACATAAAATGGATTCGCTACAACGATTGGATGAATATTGGTGGGTTAGTATTACCAAAATCACTCACATGGCATGAGTACGAGGGAAGAACGATAAAAGCAGCTAGAGAGCCACTACAATTTGAAAATGTAACGCTTAGTGAATCTCCTATGGAGGTGGACTTTTTCTTAAAACCTGAGAAAGCAAAAATCGTCAATGGTAAAACCGAATAACCTTTAACTTAAAAAAAGGTTAAAAAAAGTCCGGCGAAAAACACATGGTACTTATTTTTCCGTAATTTAGAAGCTCTTGCTCATGGCAGGGGCTTTTGTTTTAAATAGCCATTTAATTGTCATTCCGGGGTAGGCCGGAATCTTTTAAAACAAAGTCAGAATATTGGAACTTATTTCTTCCGCTTTGCGGGAATTGCATTTATAAAATTCACGAACCCAACACATAAAGAAAATGCCAACGTACAATCTGAAAATTAATGGTAGTTCTCAATCTATTGAGGCTGCTGAAGACACACCATTACTGTGGGCGCTACGCGACCAATTAGATATGGTAGGCACCAAATTTGGCTGCGGAATAGGACAATGTGGCGCATGTACCGTTCATGTAGACGGTAACGCTACCCGCAGTTGTCAACTACAAATTTCACAATTAGACGGAAAAGAAATTACAACTATTGAAGGACTATCAGATGATGGCTCACATCCTGTTCAAGAAGCTTGGAAGGCAATAGACGTTCCACAATGTGGGTATTGTCAGGCTGGTCAAATTATGACTGCTTCAGCTTTCTTAGAGAAGAATCCAAATCCTTCAAAGGAAGAAATCCGGAATGCGATGCACGGTAATATCTGCCGATGTGCTTCTTACAATCGTATTGAAAATGCTGTAGCAATGGCAGCTGAAAAGAAAATGGCCTAACCGTAAACATCAAAAATCATGTCAAGCAAAATACAAACGAAATTTAGCAGAAGGTCTTTCTTAAGAACTTCTTCACTTGCAAGTGGTGGAATGCTTATCGGTTTTAATTTCTTCACAGCCTGTAAAGACACTGTGAAGATGCCGGTGGATATTTCCAAACTGAACTATAACGATTTTAATGCCTTTATAAAGATATCTAAAGAAGGCATGGTGACTTTATTTTCTCCTAATCCTGAAATAGGGCAGGGTGTGAAAACCTCTATGCCAATGGTAATTGCCGAAGAATTGGATGTGCCTTGGGAAAATGTAAATGTGGTACAAGGCGTTCTTGATACTCAAAACTACGTGCGTCAAGTAGCCGGTGGTAGTCAGTCCATTCGCTTTGGATGGGATGCACTCCGCCAAACCGGAGCTTTTGCCCGTCAAATGCTGGTCAATGCCGCAGCGGCAAAATGGGGTGTTGATGCTTCCGAGTGCTCCGCAAAGCAAGGTGTGATTACGAATGCTAAAGGAGAAACTTTAGGATACGGAGATGTTGTTGATGAAGCTGCCGTTTTGGAAACAGAAAGAGCAGCAAAAAGAAAAGCTCTAATTGAGTCTTTGGCGGAAGGTGAAGAAGCACCTGCGGAAACTATCGCTTTAAAAGACCCAAAAGACTACACTTTAATTGGAACTGATGTTGGCAATGTTGACATCGATAAAATCATTACAGGAAAGCCATTGTTCGGATTGGATTATAAGACAGAAGGTATGGTCTATGCTTCGGTTTTACGTCCACCGGCTTTCGGTCAAGTTCTAGAATCTTATGACGATAGTGAGGCAAAAGCTGTAGCCGGAGTGATTGATGTAGTCAAAATAGGCGAGAAGGCCATGAAGATGATGGAAGCAGGAAAAGGAAACTGGTCGGTTCGCTTAGCTCCTAGTGAAAAGGTAGTCGTCATTGCCGAAAATACATGGTCTGCTATCAAAGGAAAAAAAGCCTTGAAAGCAACTTGGAGTGATAAGACACCTCTTGAAAGTACACAAGCTCATGATAAAATTTTAGGAGATTTACTAGACGGTAAAGATTTTACCAATCTGAGAAAAGATGGTGATGTAAAGAAAGCTTTCAAACAAGCCGATAAAGTTATCGAACGCACCTATGAGTCTCCGTTCTTGCCCCATAATTGTATGGAGCCCATGAATTTTTATGCAGATGTAACGGACTCAAAAATACATTTGGTAGGTCCGGTACAAACTCCGGCTTCCGCTGCTATTGCCGTTGCTGCTTTATTGGAGCGTGATGAAAAAGATATTCGCTTAGAAATGACCCGAATGGGTGGTGGTTTCGGAAGAAGATTGTACGGAGATTTTGTATATGAAGCTGCCGAAATATCTGATAAGATTCGCAAACCGGTCAAAATGGTTTCAACGCGTGAAGATGATATGACGACTGGCGTTTATCGCCCCGCAATTAAATATCGTATTGCAGCATCACTTAAAGATGGAGAGATTACAGGTTATCACTTAAAAGAGGCCGCTGTAGGAAGCAATATGTA
This sequence comes from Maribacter taeanensis, assembly GCF_047345145.1. Taxonomy (NCBI): domain Bacteria; kingdom Pseudomonadati; phylum Bacteroidota; class Flavobacteriia; order Flavobacteriales; family Flavobacteriaceae; genus Maribacter; species Maribacter taeanensis. Next base: position 1,295,058 of record NZ_JBLFER010000001.1, on the reverse strand, counting down.
CGGATTAATTCCGAATTTCTTCCCTGCAGGCGCTATTGCTAATTATCAAGTAGATGTTGCGAAGTACGACAGTAATATTACTACTGGAGCATGGCGTGCGCCGTATACCAATTTCCTTTCCTTTGCAGAGCAGACTTTTTTAGATGAGTTGGCCGAAGATTTGGGCAAAGACCCAGTTCAAATGCGATTGGATATGTTGGAGAAAGTGAAAGGAACAACGGACGATAGAATACAGTATTCTGCGGAACGCTTGCAAGACGTATTGAAATTAGCCGTAGAAAAGTCAGGATATCGGACTCCTAAGGATGGAGTTTTTCAGGGAGTTTGTGCTTACTATTGCCACAACACTCACGTAGCTGAGGTTGCTGATGTTGTTATGGAAGGGAATAAACCTGTGGTCAAAAAGATTACGGTTGCGGTGGATTGCGGAATTGTTGTAAATCCGTTAGGTGCTAAAAACCAAATTGAAGGAGGAGCTATTGATGGAGTGGGACATTCGATGTATGGAGATTTTGGTTTTGAAAACGGAATGCCGACAGCGAGTAATTATGACAAGTATCGTTTGATTCGAATGAATGAAACACCGATAGTTGAAACGCATTTTGTGAAAAATACATTGAGCCCGACAGGATTGGGTGAACCGACTTTACCTCCAGCAGGAGCGGCCGTAGCTATCGCAATGAAAAAAGCAACAGGAAACCGTATGTACAAGCAGCCGTTTGCGACCAATATGGCTTCTAAACCAATTTTAGGATAGCCTATGGAAGTATTACTTTTTGGAATAGCTAGGGATATTGTTGGCAACTCTCAATTGGAGTTTTCGGAAACAGATAAAATTCCGACTTCCGTTTCTGAATTGAAACAGATAATTTCAGAGACATATCCTGAGTTCAGCAAATTGTCTTCATTGGCGATTGCTGTGAATAGCGAATATGCAGCGGATGATGTATCTTTAAACCGGAATGATGAAATAGCCATTATTCCCCCTGTAAGCGGTGGATAAAAAGATAATAGAAATAGTAGATATAATAGATACCTCCCAAGTGTTCACGGAATTATCCGATGCACAAAGTGGAGGTATTTGTGTTTTTGTTGGCACAGTGCGTGAATTTACCCAGGGGGAAGAAGTAGTATCCTTGGAATTCGAAACCTATAAGAAGATGGCAATCAAAGAAATGGATAAAATTGCTTCGGATGCTGTTGAAAAGTGGAATCTCAATAAAGTAATTATCCGCCATGCGGTCGGACTCAAAAAAGTGGAAGAGCCGGTAGTCGTTGTCGGGGCTTCTTCCGCACATCGCGATGCTTGTTTTGAAGCCTGTCGCTATTTAATCGACACCTTAAAAGAGACCGTTCCCATCTGGAAAAAGGAAATGTTTGAAAACAAAACAGTTTGGGTTTCAGCGCATCCATAAAAAATACAACACAAAACTAACTGAACTGTCACTTCGAGTGGAGTCGAGAACCTAGGAACACCTTTGTTGAAATATTGTAAATGAAAAAAACACTCTCACACATAGACGAATCCGGCAACGCATCCATGGTCGACGTTTCAAAGAAACAAGTCACGGTCAGAACAGCAATTGCCTCAGGAAAAGTACATTTTCCTTCAGCTATTTTTGCACAACTTTCTGCGGATGATTTTCTAGGAAAAAAGGGAAGCATCATTCAAACAGCAGTCATTGCTGGAATACAGGCCGTTAAAAAAACTTCAGAGCTGATTCCTCTTTGTCATCAAATCAATCTTTCTAAAATACAGATAGATATTACCCCAGTTGATAATGCCTTGCAAATAGTTTGCATAGTAAAGTGCAACGAACAAACGGGAGTTGAGATGGAAGCCTTAACGGGTGTATCAGTAAGTGCCTTAACCATTTACGATATGTGCAAAGCACTTTCGCACGACATTAAAATTTCAGAAGTACAATTAGAACAAAAAACAGGAGGGAAGAATGACTTCAATCGCTAAGCTATACGGACTCGTTTTATCCGGAGGAAAGAGCACCCGAATGGGCACCGATAAGGGTTTAATAAAATATCATGGGGTCCCGCAACGCGAATATTTGTATGATTTGTTGAGTGAGGTGTGCGAAGAAACTTTTATTAGTTTACGCGAAGAGCAGCAAGCCGAATTACCCTCAAGAATGCAAACCATTGTTGATTTAAATGAATTCAGAGGCCCATATAATGGACTTTTATCCGCACATAAGAAACATCCAGAAGCGGCTTGGTTAGTCCTCGCTTGTGATCTCCCATTGATGGATTTAGGTGCTTTGAAGGAATTGATTGCCCAAAGAGATAATAGCACACAGGCAACTGCCTTTGCGCTCAAAGAAAATCCTTTACCAGAACCTTTATGTGCTATTTGGGAACCACATGCTTTTGAAGATTCTCTTGCTTATTTGGAAAGTGGCGTAGGAACTTGCCCAAGAAAGTTTCTAATCAATCATGATACGAAGTTGGTTTTTCCTGGGAATGAAAGTGTTCTCTTGAATGCTAATTCGGAGGAGGAATACAAGGAAGCTCTTGAGAAATTAGCTTAGAAATTTAAATTTGAAAAAATTCATACGTTCGAGTCCATTCCTTTGTTTCGTTGGGTGCGATACTTATTTCAAAGAATAATTCTGGACTAATAACATGTTTCCAGCCCCAAAGATTTATTTTATTCGTTTGGAAACTGGTCTTTTCTCGAATCCCAACTTTGGATTTTAAGTGCAGGAGTTCCCAAGCGGCTGGCACACTTTTTCCTCCGGATAGGTCGCTAAAGAAGAATTGCTCATTTGGAGGGGCATTGGAGGCAACTTCTTTTTCACCAACAGATACTGCCATTTCAGGATTCACGGTCTCACCAAAAAGTTTGGGCTTTAAATCGAAAGGAAAGCTTAATCTAAAAATGTCTCCTATGGAATCATTGTTAATAGCCATAAAATTATGGACGTATTCATTAGTCTGAATTGTTTTCTTGCCAGTGTTCTTTAAGGAATAATTGATTGTAAGACTAGTTTCTTGTAATTCAATTTCTTTACGCAATTCGTACGAATATCTGTTAGCAACCGGAGAAACACAATGAATAAGTACTCGATTTCTATCCGTCCAAGTTCGAAATTTAGCGGGTTTAATTTTATATGGTTTATGAAACTCGTAGTTTTCATCTTCTTTTTTCAGTAATCCTACACCAATTTTATGAAACCACTCACCAATTTCAGCTTCATCGAAACCTAGAGCGGTTTCAATTCCAAATTCATTATAAAGCCCTTTTCCTAAAAGATTTTGATTTTGGAAATTAGGGTCTTCAATGCTTGTTAATTGAATATTTTTGAATTTTATATTCGTAATTTTTCCTGTCCAGTCAAATCTTGAGAAACCATAATTTTCATTAGGAAAGTCGATTTGAACTTCCAGATTTTTATTTTTAAGAATATACCCCATAAGACGAAGTTATCAAATTGGAACCGATTTCAGTTTAGGAAAATCTTGATAAAGACCACCTCCCTTTTTACTATATTAGACAAATGAACCAAGAGCGCTACACACGACAGACAATCCTCAAGGGATTTGGCCTTGAAGGTCAAAAAAAACTGGTAAAAGCTAAGATTTTGGTTATTGGTGCTGGCGGACTTGGGGTCCCTGTTCTGACTTATCTCAACGCCATGGGAGTTGGAAAAATAGGCATTGTGGACAATGATGTTGTTTCCATAACGAATTTACATCGTCAAGTACTGTATGACGAGGGTGATATTGGAGAATCCAAAGTAATTGCGGCCCTTAAGAAACTCATGGCGCAAAATCCAGATGGTGAGATTGTCGTTTACAATACTTTTTTAACCACTAAAAACGCAATTGAAATTATAACGGATTATGATGTTGTAGTCGATACTTCGGATAACTTTCCGACACGTTATTTGGTAAATGATGCTTGCGTGATTCTAAACAAACCTTTTGTCTATGGCGCGTTACACGGCTATGAAGGTCAAGTGAGTGTTTTCAATTACAAAGGCGGACCAACCTATCGCTGCCTCTTTCCTCAAATGCCAAAGGAAAATGAAGTGCCGAATTGTAATGAGCATGGCGTTCTAGGAATCATTCCAGGAATCATAGGAAATCTCCAAGCTCTAGAAGCAGTAAAAGTAATCGTAGGAATAGGTGAAGTACTCTCAGGAAAGCTTTTAATCTTTGACGGACTCCAACAATCCTATCAAAAAATAAAATTCAAATTAAACTCCGAAAATCGAAAGCGTAAAAAGCTTCAAGATTTTTATGAATGGAATGACCCTTGTGAAATTATTCCTAACGTTTCCGCAGATGAACTTCAAAATCTATTATCTGATAAGGCTCAAATAATTGATGTGCGAACAATTGAGGAATATGAAAATTATCACATTCCTGAGTCAATACACATTCCATTAGATAGCTTGGAAACCAATTCGGATAAAATTAATTTTTCGATTCCCGTCTATTTGTTATGTCAATCAGGAAAGCGCAGCGAAACTGCCTTCAGACAATTAAAAGAGAAACATCCTGAAAGTTCTCTTTTTAGTATTTTAGGAGGCCTAAACCAGTATTTGGCTGCATGCTCCTAACCGTTCCCGAACTTGTATTGTTAATGCTTGGCTTTTTAGTCATTGCTACTCTATACTCATCCGTAGGTTTTGGCGGAGGTTCAAGTTATTTGGCACTTTTAGCTTTGGTTTTTGTTAGTTTCTTTGCTATCCGAAGTACTGCTCTAATTTGTAATCTCGTTGTTGTCTCTGGGAGTAGTTACCTCTATTGGAAAAAGGGGCATCTAGACTTTAAAAAATTTCTCCCCTTTATAGTAACCAGTATTCCTTTGGCTTTTTTAGGGGCACGATTCCGATTGTCCGAAAGTACTTTTTTTATTATTCTCGGGGCAGCCTTAATCATTTCTTCTTTGGCTTTGATTTACCAAACGTTCAAGGGAAGTAAATCAGAGGAAGTAAATCCAAATTACCCACCATATGTTACCTATTTATTGGGAGCAGGAATCGGATTACTATCGGGACTTGTTGGTATTGGTGGAGGCATCTTTTTAGCTCCTGTTCTCCATCATATGAAATGGGATAAATCCATAAAAATAGCGGCATTGGCAAGCTTTTTCATTCTGGTAAATTCGGCATCTAGCGTCGGAGGTTTATTGACAAAAGGTACTTTTGAATTCCCATGGATAGAAGGGGCTGGACTTGTGCTTGCAGTTTTTATTGGAGGGCAAATAGGTGTCCGTCTAAGTTTAAGTAAACTTACTGGTAATGGTATCAAGGTTGTTACTGCAATTTTAGTACTTCTAGTTGGTATTCGGGTGCTATTGATAAATGGCTTGCAGTTAGCGTTTTAAAATAAATTCTTTACTATGAAAGTAGATTATAAAGCTCAGAAAATAAATGAGCAAATAGAGATTGATGGCAACATCGATAAACCAATATGGAAGAATGCCACATGGAGCAAACGCTTTGTAGATATGGTAACTGGTGATTTGGGAATGTATAATACCCAGTCTGCAATGCTTTGGAATGATTCCCATCTTTACTTTGCCTTCGATGCAGAAGAGCCTTTTTTAGAGGCTAAATTGACAGAGCGTGATAGTATCATTTTTTTAGAAAATGATTTGGAAATCTTTATTGATGGGGGCGATTGCTATTATGAACTTGAGGTGAATGCAGCGAATACGATTTATGAGGTATTTTTTATTTGGAAAGATGCTTATCAAAAAGGAGGTAAGTTTGATATTCAACAATTTGATGTACATCAGAGAGATGCCTATACCTTTGGAGGGGATTATGACCGTACAGGCGCTTCCTTCTGGAAAGGTACCAATCCACGCGGAATACGATGGGCCTTTACTGATTTTGATATGGAAGGTCTAGAAACCGCGGTCAAGTTAGACGGAACTCTAAATGACAATAGCGACGTAGATAAAGGATGGAGTTTAGAAATTGCCATTCCCTGGGAAAGCTTGAAGATTTTAGCAAACGGAAGAACAATTCCTCCCTCTGATGGTGATATATGGAGTATGTTTATCGGAAGGTTTCAAAAGCTGATGTTAAGCGGAATAGAAGTACAACCGCATCCTGCGATGGCATTGAATAGTCATGGTATTTACGATACGCATATGCCTTCAAAATGGAGTAAGATTGAATTTGTTAAATAACTAGGAGACTACCTCACCTTTCCTTCCAAATCGGATAAATCGATAGAAATATTGAAAGTTACCATTATACCAAATGGCGAAGATAAATGCAATATAGATTAGCCAGTCAGGCATGAATACTGCGATGTTGAAATAAGTTTTTAAAACTAAAAAGGCTAGAGCAATACCTGAAATAGCTAAAGAGACAAGAGTTCTTTTATCTTTTCGATTCATCAGAATCATTGTGATAATCAGAAGTCCCATTACCGGTTTTGTATGCAGTAAAACTGGCACAAGTGTACCATACTCGATATCAAAGAAGAGCACCATAGCACTCATATAGGCGGTCATACAAAGCGGACACTTCGGAATAAGAATCAATAAAACAGTAGAAAGGAAGGACATAGAGCCATTTGCCGCTTCCACTTTTTTAGTGGTTTGCAGCTTGCTTTTACAACAGCCTGTCTTTGTGATTTCCATTGAAGGGGATTACCATTTCGTTCGATAAGATACGAAAGGATAAACCTCATTCGCAAAAAATTGGCTTTTATTTTGCGGTAATATTAAAAATCCGTCAGTTTTTACGAGATTTGCGAAATCGCCAGAACCATTTCCTTTTATGGCTTCAGCAACTAAACTTCCATCCGATTGACTTTCCAAAGTTGCTTCTAAAAAATAGACCAAATCTGGTTTGAATTCCACATCGTTTTTCAGCTTCACGTAAAGGGTTTCGGGTTCTATTCCTAAGGATTTTTGTAACCAAAATCGCAAATACATATACACACAAACAAAAGAAGAAACCGGATTCCCCGGAAGCGCAAAAATCTTTTTTCCATTGGTATTGCTACCAAACCAAAAAGGCTTCCCGGGACGTTGTTGAATTTTATGAAAATGCTTCCTGACTTTAAGTTCTTCTAATACATCGGGTAGGTAATCAAATATACCTTTGGATACGCCTCCTGTAAAAATAAATAGGTCAAATTCCTCCAAGGCTTTTGAGATAACCTGAAGCATTTCTGATTTGTCATCAGCCAAATGTTTCAATTCAGCGGGGACTCCCCATTCTTTTAGGGTAGCCTGAATTCCGTAGATGTTTGACCTTCTTATTTGATGTAATTTGGGAATCTGGTCAACAGGCACCAACTCATCTCCAGTAGAAAATATAACCACCTTGGGCATCTTGCGTACTTGAAGAGTAGCCTTTCCAACAGCAGCGGCAATGTTGATTTCAGCACTTGATAGTTGTTGCCCTTTAGGAACTATAACCGTGCCTTTAGCAATATCGATTCCTTTAAAATGTACATTTTGTTTGTACTTTAAGGCATCAAGATTGATAGTAGCTTTTTTATCTTCAATCGTTAGGTCTTCATAGCGAATTACCGTATCAACTCCGTTTGGCATTATTGCACCCGTCATTACTTCGATGCAATTCGAAGTGTCTGTAAGTGTTTTTTGAGAAGTCCCTGCAGCGGCGGTGTCTTCGATATGGAAATCTCTTTTTCCAGATTCGAATGTGGAATAGACAATGGCAATACCATCCATAGTGACTCGATCGAAAGGAGGAAAGTCGCGGTCAGCTACTAAGTCTTCCGCAAGGTAGGCACCAATGCAGTTTTCTAAATTTCTTGATTCTATTGGGAAATCACCTTTGTGTTCTGCTAAAATCGAAAGGGCTTTTTCGTATGGGATAAAAGTGTTATTCATTTTTTTAGCTGTTAGCCTTTAGCTTTTAGCTTTCAGCTAATTTTTAAAACGGTATTCAATTTTCTTCTTTTGCCAACTGCCAACTGCCAACTGCCAACTGTTTCACCCCCCAATACTGCTCATACTCTGCATTGCTTCCTTCGGAGCTTTGCGCATTTTTTCAGCTTCAAATCCGTCTTTTGGTTTCAACCGAACAATTTCACGGAACTTATCCGCCAATTCATTTTCTGTAACTCCAGAACGCATATAATCACGGATATTGAAAACACCATCGTCGTACAAACAACTTTTGATTTCTCCTTTGGAAGAAATCCGTAGTCGATTACAAGTATTGCAAAAGGTTCTTGAGAAGGCTGCGATTACGCCAATATTTCCTTTGTATCCGGTAACGGAAAGTAAATTAGCAGTATCTCCATGTTTACTCGGAATCTTTTCTAAATTCGAATAATGTGCATTTAAATCCGCATGAATATCTCGAGCAGAATACATTTCTATATTTTCCTTGTATCCGCCATTAAAGGGCATTTCTTCAATAAAGCGAACATCCACAGGATAATCCTTAGCAAGCTCTGCTAAAGGAATAATATCTTGGGTATTAATGCCTTTCATGATAACCGCATTCAACTTGATTTTAAATCCGTTATCAATTAGCATATGAAAGGTCTGCATTACTTTTTCAAAGTCATCACGACGTGTGATTTTATGAAAGCGTTCCTTATCCAATGAATCAATGCTGAGGTTGATTTTGGTAATGCCCAATTCTTTCAATTTCGGAATATGTTTTTGTAAAAGGGTTCCGTTTGACGTAATATGAATGGATTCAAAGTCATCCAAACCAGCAGTATTTTCCAACAATTGCATGAAGTCTTTGCGTAGAAAAGGTTCTCCACCAGTAAACCGGACTTTCTTAAAACCGAGTCCCCCTAAAACTCTTAGCAAACGAGTAATTTCCTCATAGCTAAGCAGATGGGCTTTTGGTTCATATGGAATACCTTCTGCAGGCATACAATAAAAGCAGCGCAAATTACAGCGGTCCGTTACGGCAATGCGTACATAGTCTATTTCTCTGTTAAAAGAGTCTTTCATAATCTTTCTCCGCAATTTGAACATTCAATATAGCTATTTTAGATATATTAGAGGGGTTATTGCGAAAAAGAAAAAGACCTCTCGAGAACATGAAAGAAATCAAATCTATACTTCAACTTTATAATTCTTTAAAAGCCTCTGGGGAAAAATGTGCCATTGCGCAGGTGGTTCGCGTGGAGGAATCCTCATATCGGCGGGAAGGGGCAAGAATGCTTGTTTTTGAATCAGGTGTTTTTGAGGGAGGAATCAGTGGAGGATGTTTGGAGGGAGATGCTTTACAACGTTCTCAAATAGCCATTCTTAAACAACAACCTTCCATTGTGACCTATGATACTTCTAAAGAAAACGAAATAGGCGTAGGCTTGGGCTGCAACGGAGTCATCGACGTTTTGATATCCCCAATTTCCGAAAATTCTACTACCTTAGAGATGCTTCAAAAATGTGTTTCCGATAGGGGGGAACATATCATCGCCACGGTAACAGCTTTAAATAAGGAAATTGACGCCATCCCTCTTGGAAGAAGTTTCTACTATGATAAGGATTCCGCCTCCTTGGAAGATTGCCAACATGACGGTTTACGAAATTTTCTTCAGGATAAAATTCGAGACGTACTAGAAAAGAAAAAATCCAAAACCTATCATTTTGAGGAAGAAGGTGTAAATGCGAGTGTTTTTATAGAATTAATTCCACCACAATTTCATCTGGCGATTTACGGAGATAATTACGATGTCTATCCGATGCTGGAAATGGCAAATCTGATGGATTGGGATGTGAGCCTGGTAGGTAATGTTCAAAAACTGAAGAAGGAAAAGTTACAATCAGTAAAAAACATATACTTGAAAGATGGCGAAGCACGTCCTGAAATAGACCACCGTACCGCAATCATACTTATGGCACATGATTATAAAACCGATTATGCGAATTTGCAGCAGCTGATAAAGACTCCTTCCCCATATATCGCTTCTTTAGGTCCAAGAAAACGTTTTGACAAGATGATTGGAGAATTCAAAGCAAATGGAGTTGAGTTCTCAAATGAAGAATTACATAGAATTTATGCCCCTTGTGGGTTGGAAATAGGCGCCAATACTCCCGAGGAAATCGCAATGAGTTTGTTTAGTGAGATTCTAGGTGTCTTTTCAGGAAAAGCAGGTGGAATGTTGCGGGAGAAAAGTGGGCCGATTCATGAACGAAATTGAATACCAGAGTTTCCCCTTGAGCAAGAGTTTCCTCTCTCGGGAGGGGATTAAGGGTTGGGTTTAAACGCAAAGAGCGCAAAGAGCGCAAAGAAAAATAAACAGTTCAACTGTTCACTGCTAATGCCCACTGAATAATCGCTTACCGTCGCTCCCAAAGAATATTAGCTTCACGTTGTTTAGCAACCTCTTTAGTAATAATCTCAACAGCATTTTTTATATCTTTTTCAGTAGTGTATCTCCCGATACTCAATCGTAAAGACGCATAAGCTAAACTTCGTTCAATACCCATTGCAGTTAAAACATGGGAAGGTTCCACGGAAGCCGAATTACAAGCTGAGCCATTGGAGATGGCAATTTGTCGACTTAAGGCAGTTAATAGATTTGCGCCATCAACAAAAGGAAAAGAAATATGTACTGTATTAGGTAGGCGTTCGCTATTTACACTATTGGAAACCGCCATTTCAATTTCAAGCAAGCCTGCTTCTAATTGATTCCGTAAGTTTTCTAATCGTTTCTTTTCTGTACCCAAATTTGTAAACGCTAATTCTATGGCTTTTGCAAACCCAACAATCAAAGGAGTATTAATCGTGCCCCCTCGTTGCCTTTTTTGTTGCCCGCCTCCTTGAATAAAGCTAGGCAGACTATCTCCATCTTCATTATCCTTAATGTATACCAAACCGATTCCTTTTGGGCCATAAACTTTATGGGCAGAAAAGCAGGCGAAATCCACTTGGTTGAGGACTTCTGTCATCTCTACTTTCCCCAAAGCTTGAGTAGTATCCGAAAACAGCAAACTTCCGTTTTCATGTGTTAGTTTTGCTATCTCATCCAAAGGTTGAATGATTCCTGTTTCATTATTGGCGTATAGAATCGAAACCAAAATAGTGTCAGGTCGCAGCGTTTTGTTTAAGCTTTCTAAAGAAATCAATCCATCGGAATCTACATCCAAATAACTGATTTCAAAACCATCTTCTTCCAAAAAAGTACAAGTATCTAATACTGCTTTATGTTCTGCCTTGGTAGTAATGATGTGTTTTCCTTTGGATTGCATTTTTCGGGCAACTCCCTTCAATACCATATTAATACTTTCAGTAGATCCAGAAGTGTATACCAAACTACTTGGAGAAACTCCTAAATTTTTCGCTATAGATAATGTAGCATCTTCAACAGCACTTTTGGCCAACCAACCGTAAGGGTGATGACTGCTTGAGGGATTCCCGAAGTCTTCATGAAAATGAGGCAGCATGGCATCAACAACTTCCTGTGAACAGGGAGTGGTTGCATTGTAGTCAAAATAGAGTTGGGAATACATAAAGTAACTTCCGTTTTTGGTCTGAAGCTAAAGGTAAGGATTATATCAAAATCGAAATGGATGACAGAATTTCGGAAGCTTGAAAGTTAATTCTGATACATGGATTATTAAATCGTTAAACAAAATACACATATGTTGTGACATCGAAAAAAATACGATATATTTAATGCTTACCTCTTAATTTAATTCACAAATAATTATGATTCCAGCTAATTTCAATTATCACAAGGCGACTTCCGTAAAAGAAGCCATCGCTTTGTCATCTGAACTTGGTGAGGAGGCAAAATACATGTCGGGCGGGCATAGTCTGCTACCGATGATGAAACTACGCTTTGCCACTCCCGAACACATTATCGATATCAGTAAAATCGATGGACTATCCTATATTAAGGAAGACGGCGATATGCTAAAAATAGGTGCGTTGACGACTCAAACCGAGATGGAACATAACGCATTATTGAAGGAAAGCTATCCGATTTTAGGAGATGCGATTTGGCTAACTGCGGACCCATCTGTAAGAAATGTAGGCACTATTGGTGGTAACATTGCTCACGGAGATGCTGCCAATGACCAACCAGCATTAATGCTAGCGATGCGAGCAACGGTTGTTGCGGAAGGGTCAGACGGGACGAAATCAATTCCCATCGATGAATTTTTCCACGGATTTTATATGACGGCTTTGGAGCCTTCTGATATCCTGACGGAGATTCAAATTCCGAAAGCAAAAAAGAATAGTGGCGGTGCCTATCATAAGGTAGAACGAAAAGTTGGCGATTATGCTACGGCTGGAGTTGCGGTTTATGTGGAATTGGATGATAATGGTGTTTGTCAGCAAGTAGGTATCGGACTCACTAACGTAAGTGCAGTACCCATGCGACTAGAAAGAGGTGAAGAGGTATTGCGAGGACAAAAGATAACAGATGAACTTATTGAGCAAGTAGGACAAATTGCCAGTGAAGACTGCGAGCCTGAATCAGACTTAAGAGGTTCCGAAGCTTACAAAAGGTCTATCGTAAATACAATTACTAAAAGAATGTTGAATAAGGCTTTGGAAAGAGCAAGACAATAAGATAGCTATGGGAAAACACAATATAACAATGACAATAAATGGGGAAAGTGTTTCTGCTGAGGTAGATTCTCGCTTACTCCTCGTACATTTTATTCGAGAAAATCTAGATTTAACAGGTACGCACATTGGTTGCGATACTTCCAACTGTGGAGCCTGTACGATTATGTTAGACGGCAAGTCTGTGAAATCATGTACCTATTTGGCCGTTCGCGCTGATGGTGCCGAAATCACTACTATAGAAGGTGTTGCTGCCGAAGGTACCAACAGTCATTTGCAACAAGCATTTCACGACCAACATGGTCTGCACTGTGGATTTTGTACTCCGGGAATGATAATCCGTTCTATGGATTTATTGAAAAACAATCCGAACCCAACAGAAGAAGAAATTCGCTGGGGAATCTCAGGAAACCTTTGCAGATGCACTGGGTATAATAATATTGTAAAGTCTGTTCAACAAGCTGCCACAGAAATGGCCAAAGAAAAAGAAGCTTCAGTCTAACCTCTAAATAAAGAAACTATGTTTAAATGTAAAACATCACCAGAGGTAGGCGGAATGGGTCACTCTGTAAAAAGAAAAGAAGATGCTCGGTTTTTGCACGGCAAAGGAAACTATGTCGATGATACAAAACTGCCTGGGCAACTACATATGGTTATGGTTCGTAGTCCGTATGCCTATGCAAAAATTAAGAGTATCAATAAAGAAAAAGCACTTGCTATAGATGGCGTTTTGGCTGTCATCACCGGATACGACTTAAAGGAGTTCAATTTACATTGGATGCCAACCTTATTGTCTGATACGCAAATGGTATTGCCAACAGATACGGTCATGCACCAGTCACAAGAAGTCTGTGCGGTAATTGCTACCGATAGATATGTAGCTGTTGATGGCGCAGAAGCTGTTGAGGTTGAGTATGAACCGATGCAGGCGATTGTTGACCCATTTAAGGCTTTGGATGAAGGTGCGCCTTTATTGCGTCCGGATAAAGAAGGACAAGAGGACAATCAAATTTACCATTGGGAAAGAGGAGATAGAGCGAAGACCGATGAGGTTATCGCAAATGCGGATGTCGTTGTAAAAGAACGCATCTATCTACCAAGAATTCACGTAGCTTCTATCGAAACTTGTGGTTGCAATGCTTCCTATGATAAGGATACGCAAAAACTGACCGTTTACTTAACGACTCAAGCACCACACGCAATTCGAACTGTTGTAGCATTGGTTGCGGGACATGTTGGACTATCCGAGGAAAAGATTCGAATTATTTCTCCGGATATTGGAGGAGGATTTGGAGGGAAAGTTCCTGTTTATCCAGCTTATGTAGTTGCGATTGCGGCAACTTTCTTAATCGGGAAGCCTGTCAAATGGATTGAAGACCGTTCAGAAAATTTAGTTAACGGTTTTGCACGTGATTATCATATGGATTGTGAGTTAGCGGCTACGAAGGATGGAAAAATCCAAGCCTTCAAAGTTTCGACTTTAGCTGACCATGGCTATACAGATTCTTCAGCGAATCCATCAAAATACCCTACGGGAATGTTTTCAATCTGTACAGGTTCGTATGATTATGAGCACGCTTTCGCGGAATTGGATGCGGTATATACCAACAAAGCCCCGGGTGGAGTTGCCTATCGTTGCTCCTTCCGTGTAACGGAGGCGGTGCATGCGATTGAACGTATGGTTGATAAATTGGCTGCTGAAATCGACAAAGACCCAGCGCTTTTGCGTTTTGAGAACTTTATTAAGAAAGAGCAATTTCCGTACGAATCTCCTTTAGGATGGAGTTATGATAGTGGAGATTATAAAGCTACGCTGGAAAAGGCGATGGAAATGATTGGCTATGATGATTATAAAAAAGAGCAAGCAGAAAAACGTGCCCAAGGAAAATTAATGGGTATCGGAATTTGCACCTTTACGGAAGTAGTAGGAGCAGGGCCTTCCAAAGACTTTGATATCTTAGGAATTGCCATGTTTGATAGTGCTGAAATACGTGTACATCCAACAGGAAAAGCACTTGCACGTTTTGGAACTAAATCCCAAGGACAAGGTCACGAAACCACCTACGCGCAGATTCTGGCAGAAGAATTAGGAATCCCTTATACCGACATTGAAATCGATGAAGGTGATACGGATACTGCTCCATACGGATTAGGTACCTACGCAAGTAGAAGTACACCAACAGCGGGTGCTGCAGCGGCAATCGCGGCACGTAAACTGCGTGATAAGGGAAAGAAAATTGCAGCCCACTTGTTAGAAGTTAGCGAAGAAGATATCGAATGGGAGGTAGGGAAGTACTTTGTAAAAGGAGCTCCGGAGAAGTCGAAGACGATTCAGGACGTGGCCTTTGCAGCCTATACCAATATCCCACCAGGGTTGGAACCAGGTTTCGAAGCAACACATTACTACGATCCACCAAATTTAACTTTCCCGAACGGCGCATATATCTGCGTAGTTGAGGTTGAAGAAGAAACTGGTGCGATTGATGTAAAACGTTTTGTAGCAATTGATGACTGTGGAAATATCATCAATCCGATGATTGTTGAAGGACAAGTTCATGGCGGATTAACTCAAGGTATTGCTCCGGCAATGTATGAAGGCATCGAATATGATGACGAAGGAAATGTACTAAACGGAACCCTTATGGATTACCTAGTGCCGACGGCAGTAGAATCCCCACATTGGGAAACCGGTCATACGATTACACCATCACCACATCATCCCTTAGGGGCAAAAGGTGTAGCAGAATCTCCAACCGTAGGAGCACCACCAGCAATTGCAAATGCAATTATTGATGCCGTAGCGCCCTTAGGAATTAAACACTTGGATATTCCAATCACCCCTGCAAAGGTTTGGGAAGCAATTCAAGCGCAGAAGGCGAAAGCTTAGTTTTAGGTACGAGGTACAAAATACCAAGTACAAAGTTGAAATAAAGAAGGGTGAAAGGTTGAGGTAAAAGTTTAAGGTAAATAAACAAGGTGGAACTATATGGGCTCCTTCCCCAGATAGGGGAAGGTGTCCGCCAGCTGGCGGACGGAAGGGGTGAAAGCCCAATCCATCATCCGACCCTCTTAACCCTATCAGAAGCGCAACCCTTAAACAAAGCGCAGAACACGAATTAAATAGATTCCCGCCTTTGCGGGAATGACAATAAAATTAGAATTGTATGAAAACACAATTAGATAAATCATTCGAAGTACCCCAAGGCACCGAACTAGTCTGGGAACACCTAATCGACCCAGAAAAAATAATGGATTGCGTACCGGGAGTCTCTATTGACGAAAAAGTAGGCGATAACCATTACAAAGGAAAAGTGGGTATGAAGTTCGGTCCAATGGGCGTGAAATACAATGCCGATATTTATTACAATGAGATTGATGTTGAAAACCGAAAAATTATCATTTCAGGTGACGGTGTCGATGCCAAGGGAAATGGAAATGCAGAAATGAAAATGACGATTGACCTCTCTGAACGTGATGAAGGTGGCGTGAAACTAGATGCTATCATGGATGTTACTGTAAACGGAAAGATTGCCCAGTTTGGTTCGCGATTGATTAGCACGGTCTCGAATCAATTGTTCAAACAATTTGTTACAAATTTCTCTAAGAAACTTGCCGCAGCAGAGGCAGCAGCATAGATAGTCCCGATAATCCTGTAATCAAAAGCTATGCTCCCCCGAGCATAGCTTTTACAGTAATTTAAAATTTAACTTTTGAACAAAGACATTGAAGCGCTGATAAAAGATTTTTATGAGCACGATTACATATTGAATGAAGAATTGGCGACCTCTATTTTTCTATTGAAAAACTTGGAGAAGCCTTTATTACTAGAAGGTAATCCCGGAGTAGGGAAGACCATGTTGGCCAAAACTTTGGCAGAACATCTAGGTACGAATTTGATTCGTTTACAATGCTATGAAGGACTGGATGTTAATACAACAATTTACGAATGGAATTATCAAAAACAACTCCTTCACATCAAGCTTTTCGAGCAAGAAAAAGACAAGAAAGCCTTAGGAAATCAAATCTTTGGAATGGATTATGTCCTTCAAAGACCTTTATTGCAATCCATTAGTGCAGATAAACCCGTAGTATTATTAATTGATGAAATTGACAGGGCAGACGAAGAGTTCGAGGCCTATTTGTTGGAATTATTATCCGATTTTCAAATCAGCATTCCCGAATTGGGAACGATTCCGGCCAAATCAAAACCTTTGGTCATCTTGACTTCCAACCGCACTAGAGAGTTAAGTGATGCGTTACGTAGAAGATGCCTTTACCATTGGGTAGACTTTCCATCGAAAACAGGTGAGATAGATATCATTGCCAAGAAACTCCCCAATATCGATGAAGAATTGGCAACGCAAGTAGTGACTTTTATTCATAACCTAAGAAAGTCAAGCCTGCATAAACCTCCCGGGATAGCAGAATCATTGGACTGGGCAAAAACCCTGTTGCTGATGAACCAGAAAAACATCACGGATGAGATTGTAAAAACAACTATTGGTAGTGTATTGAAACATAAAGATGATGTGGAGTTTGTTAGAAATAAGACAGTACAAGAGTTTTTGGTTCCTATTACCTAGTTGAAAGTAATTTATAAATAACACGATATGCTAGAAATAAGACCTATTTGTGAAAATTGTGCCAAACCATTGCCAAACGAGAGCGATGAGGCAATGATATGTTCATTTGAATGCACTTTTTGTGCTGATTGCGCCAATGGCTTTCTTGACAATGTTTGTCCGAATTGTGGTGGCGGTTTTTCAAAACGCCCTACCAGACCAACAAAAGGAGTCACAAAATATAGTACAATTAATTTTCCACCCATTACTGAAAAACTTCATAATCCTGTCGATATGGAAAAATTCAAAGCGCTTCATGATACAAACGGAAATGTTAACCCAAGAGAACGCTAGTTTTTTGAAGCTCAGGCTCAGATATGAAGACGAATCCAACAATCTAAGAATCCAACAATCCAATAATCTAGTAAGTGGAAGCCGTAACCAAAACCTTCAAAGAACGCTTAATCGACTTTACGATGTATTGTCGCGAGCGTCAGTTTGTGTTGGGTCCTCAAGAAACTAGAGATGCTTTTGAAATTGCAGAGCGCGGTTATGCGCTTGACCGTACCTTGTTCCAATACAGCCTAAAGGCCATTTATTGCAAACGGAAAGAGCACTTTGACCGCTTTGATGAAATGTTCCAACGTTTCTGGAGTCGGTACTACGAGGAGAAGCTAGAGCAGCGGAAGAAGCAAATCAAACAACTCAAAAAGGAAAAAGATACAGCGACCGTCATTTTTCTGGGAACTGAATTTAAACTCCCAAAGAAAGAAGTCAAGGAACAAGAAGCCAAGGAGACTGTTGGTGCAAATGAAAGCATTCGATTGCGGATGACGGATTTCTCAAAAGTAGATGTTACAGATAAAGAAAAGTTAGAAGAACTGGCCGAGGAACTCTTTCATCAAATGAGTATGCGTTTTAAACGTCGTTTAGAAAATGCGAACAAAGGCGGTATCGATATCCGAAATACAATTCGTCATGGGGTTTCCAAAGGGGGGATGCTCTTAGATTTATCGTACAAACGCAAACGTAAAGAAAAACGCAAAGTCGTTTTTATTCTAGACGTAAGCGGTTCTATGGATACTTATAGCTATTATCTATTGCGGTATGTGATGGTGTTAAAAAAGTATTTTAAAAGTCTGGAGTTCTTTACCTTTAGTACGGAATTGACACACGTGACACCGCTATTACGACAAAATAACGAACAGGAAGTTTTAAAGCAGATTGGTAAGAATGTACATTCGTGGTCCAGTGGTACGAAGATAGGGGAGTCCTTAACGGAATTTCTTTCCGTCTACGGAAGTAAATTTTTAAGTCAAAAACATATAGTCGTCGTTTTAAGCGACGGATTAGAAACCGGAAACGTAACCGTATTAAAAGAAGCCGTTAGAACCATACGAAGAAAATGCAAAACCTTGGTATGGCTCAACCCCTTAAAGGGAATGGAAGGTTACCAACCTATTCAAAAAGGAATGGTCAATGTGATGCCGCATTTAGATGCTTTTGAATCGGCACACAACTTGGATAGTCTATTAAAATTGGAAAAATTATTGATGGATGTTTAATGAAATTGCCTTAAAGATAGAAGAGCATCTGGCCAAAGGGTCCAACTTTGCCATCGCGCAAGTGATAGACCGTATCGCACCCAGTTCTGGAAAAGTAGGGGATAAGGCACTAATCTTGGAAACTGGAGAACTCATCGGTTGGATAGGTGGCGGCTGTGTACGCGGCATCGTCATTAAAGAAGCTCTAGATGTTATCAGAAGTAAACGCTACCGACGTGTTCGTATTTCTCCTGAAGGAGGCACTCGCGAAACAGCCACCTTCAAAGAATATATAATGTCTTGTCAAAGTAAAGGAACCTTAGAAGTTATGATAGAACCTATAATTCCACAACCAGAATTGATTATCGTAGGGAAGTCTAATATCGCAAGAAAACTATCGCTTTTGGCTTCAGCAGCCGATTTTAAAGTCTCGGTGATGGCTAGTGATGCTGATGTGCAAATGTTTCCTACGGCTTATCAAGTAAAAGATAAAGTGGATTTTAGATCCTTTAAAAGTGTTTCTAATACCTACATCATTGTGACTACACAAGGAGAAGATGATGAACTCTCCGTTAGAAAAGCTCTGCAAACAGCTGTAAAATTTGTGGGTTTCGTGGCAAGTGCCAAAAAATCCGAAGACATTCGAAAGTATCTCTTAGACCAAGGTATTTCAGAAAAACGAACTAGTCAATTGAGAAGCCCCGTTGGCTTAGATATCAATGCAAAATTAGCCAGTGAAGTGGCCATCAGTATTTTAGCAGAAATCATAGACCATTTTAGAAATGGGAATGCTGCTGATAATATGCCGGTTCATGAGGCATCAACTTCAGAAGGTGCTGAACCCGTTAATGAAAAGTTTGCCGAAGACTATTATATCAACCCCGTTTGTAATGTGCCTGTTTCTAAAAAGAACCCAAAACATATTCTCGAGTATGAGGGGGAAAAGGTGTATTTCTGTTGTGATGGGTGTAAGGTGAGTTTTGAAGAGGAGCCTTCAAAATATATTACTGCTTAGCTTCAAAGACTTGGTAACCACATGCCCATAGTTGCTACAGCAGTTCCGATAGCGATATAGACTGTCAAGAACAAAATAAAAATAGAAATTACTCTTTTCGTTTTTGGAAGACTACTCTCTTTTGCTTTAAAGTAGAAACCTGCAAAAATTACTGGTAAGATATAGCTACAGGTATACATCACATTTAAAGCAGGGCCTTGAAAAGTTTCCATATCAAAACCAATAGGACCTTGATTTATCATTATCCAAGCCATTAGAAAAACCCTGAAAAACCAAACGCCACTCATGGCTAAGAATAATCGAATCGCCCATTTTCTGTGTGATGTCAATTTTCTGGCTATTGCGTACTTTACTGCGTAGAATGCGCATGTCATTATTAATATTCCATTAATTGTAATGAAAATTGAACCAGCAAGTCCACCTGCCATACTTCTCATCCAAGCCAAGTACAAGCCAGCTAAACTGATAGCAAATGCCGAGGTAATATAAATACGACCGTTAATCCTATGAAAACGAGGAAATTTAGTACGTACCTTTTTCATAAGCTGTAAAGGCCCTCCAATAGTTATAACGGCAGCTAGTGCCATATGTACTCCAAATAAAATGTTACCCCAAATATCTTTTGGTACATAACCATGGGGTGTTGAATTGTTCCAACGTTCGAAGTCCCCAGCTAAACCATTAACGCCATATAATCCTAGGATATAGAGGGCAAAAATGAATTGACCGACCACAACAACAGTAAACCAAATATTTACAGAAGTTTTAAGGAGTTTTTGTGATTTTACAGTACTGGTCATGGTTGATGATGCCATAGGATTGGTTTTTGATTGATAAAAGAAGGTCGTTAATTTAACAGACGTAAAATTTTTACAACACGTTGCCTAACGAAATGATTTTTTCTGAATATTGTTTTTTGTAAAATGTTGTCTTATGTCACATAAGTCTCTGAAAATCAATTACTGTTACATTGTTCTTAATTTATTTTTTGAAAATTTGGTTGATTTTAGTTCGCATAAATAGATTGCTGCTTCCCGAAAAGGTCGAAGTGATAGTTTTGTTTCCTCTTAAAAGCGCACCATTAGAATTTTTAGCTTTTACCCCTGATAAGGTCATTATCCTATTTAAATCCTTTGATTGATGCATTTCATCTAAAAACCAGGTATTTGTTAAATAAACGAGGTCTTCCTACGTTTTTAGTATTCGTATTTTGAATGAAGTGACATAAAACCTACCAAACAACCTACAAATTGACCGTTATGTTCCCAAAACTACCCTCCACAATCTATATGTTTTTTTCTTTTTTGCTTAGTGCAAGTGCTTTTGCTGGTACTAATCCATTTTTGAATACCGCTGATGCTGTTGTGAGCTGCCCCGCAGATGGTAGTCAATTGTCAACTTTTACCTTATGTGGTGCTAGTGATGTCCGTTCGGTTCAAGTTAATGACCCTCTAGTGCAATCGGTAACATGGCAATTGCTCATTGGTAATTCATGTGCGCCAGCAGGGGATGATTGCCCGAACTTGGGTGTATCTTGTTCTTGGAATACGGTTTCAACGGCGAACACTTTCACAGTAGATAATGCAGGTGATTATAGAGTGGTCTTGACTTATAACAGTGCGCCTGACGAAATTTTTTACGCCAGAAGCTTTCAAAACACCTACTCTGATGTTATTTCCGTAACTAAGGATATTTCTGTAAACGGGGGTTCTGACGGTGAAATAAGAATTGAAGCAACAGGAAATGGGCCTTTTATTTATCAAATATCAAATAATGGTGGAGCTTATGGTCCTTTACAAAATAGTCCCGTTTTTACAAACCTGAGTGTTGGTACTTACGAAATAAAAACAAGAGATAGTTCTGGTATTTGTGAATTTATATCAAACCCTGTTGTTTTATTAGAACCAGCACCCTTAGTTGGACAACTAATTCAAACGCAAGTACCATCTTGCTTGCAAGGCGGGGAAATCATAACCTCTGCATCAGGTGGTGTACCTCCTTATGAATATGCCTTGAATGGCGGTCCGTTCTCCTCGAGTAACGTATTTAGCAATCTGGTTGCTGGCACATATAGGGTTGAAGTTAGAGATGTTAATGGGGCATTTGTGATGACCAATGGTATTACAATAACTGCTTCGCTTCCTATTACAACAAATTTTACTTCTCATAATATTACATGTGGGGGTATGCAAGATGGTCAAATAGAAGTTAATGCTTTTGGAGGTACTGGTATTTACCAGTATACGCTACTAGATTCAAGAACAGGATCTACTATTGCATTCACTTCTCCCCAGACAACGAATCATACATTTCAAAATTTAGCACCAGGAATTTATGATATCAAGGTATCAGACACAGGTGGATGTATCTCAAGTCCCCAAACAATAATTATTACAGAACCTTCTCCGATTTTAGTTACGCTTACTGTCGCAAATCCCAGTAAAGCAAATGACACAGATGGTTCAATAACAATTACTTCAGAAGGCGGTACTGGCGTATATCAATATGCAATTTCACCGAATCTCAACGAATTTTATACAAGCAACGTATTTACAGGACTTGCTGCTGGAACTTACACAATAGTAACACAAGACCAAAATGGTTGTTTTGCAATAGCGGATGCAGTTTTGACGGCATCAACAGTTTTGACTGCTGAATTGGTTCAAACCGAAGCATCTTGCGTTGACGGTAGTACGGTTGAAGTGAATCCCTCAGGAGGTACTTTACCTTATGAGTTTGCATTGAACGGCAATCCTTTCATAGCAAGCAATACCTTTAGTGGTCTACCCAGTGGGCACTACACTATTTTGGTTAGAGATGCCACTGGCACAACAATTTCGAATAGTATCATTATCCAAGAAATCCCTCCAATCACTGTGAATTATACTGCCCAAGACGTTACCTGTAACGGTATGGGAGACGGTTTTATTTTGGTAGAACCGATGGGAGGAACTGGTAGCTATGAATATCAAATCAGCGTTAATGGCATTCCGAGTGGGTATCAAAACTCGGATGTTTTTGAAGGTTTAGCACCAGGGTCATACGAGGTTTCTGTAAGGGATTCAGGGGGTTGTACTTCAATCTCAACTATCGATATTCAAGAACTTCCTCCTTTAGCACTTTCCTATTCTACTACGAATCCAAGTGATTCCAATTCACCAGATGGTAGTATAACTTTAACTGCTTCAGGTGGAGGAGGTGCATATGAATACTCAATTGATGGAGGTGTGACTTTTAGCTCGTCAAACACTTTTGAGAACCTTATTGCTGGCGAATATCAATTAGCGGCAATAGATTCCTTTGTTTGCTTTGTAGAACTTGGAACAGTCGAGTTGACCGAAGCAACGCAATTATCGTTAACTGCTGCCATCCAGAATCAAATAAGTTGCAATTCCCAAGCAAGAGTATTACTAACACCTTCAGGTGGAGTTCCTCCTTATGAATATAGTAGCAATGGCAGTACATATAGAACTACAAACCCATTTATTACAGGATCAGTGGGTAATACCACTTTTACCGTTAGAGATGCTACAGGAGCGACAGCTACTAGTAATGAAGTTCTAATTACAGCAACTTCAGAATCGATAAGTGCTAATGTTAGAACAAGTTATGATTGTGATGGAGTGAACCTACCTACTGTTGAATTCGATCTTATAAGAGGTTCAGGGAATATGCAATACAGTATTTATAATGATATTTGGCAAAGTTCTACAACTTTTCATGATGTTTTAGATGGTGAGTATACGGTTAGGGCTAAAAATGATAGTTGTCAATTCGAAACACAAATCACTGTTGCGAATGTTGTTCCAGTTCGAGTTCGCGTATTAGAGCAAAATGAAGGCTGGGTCAAATTTCAAATTACCAGTGGTACAGGACCTTTTAATTATCGCATAGACGGTTATTCAGGACCAAGAACTGAAATTGGGAATGAAACCATATTCGAAGTCGATGGTTTTTCTCCTGGACCACATTGGTTAGTTGTCGAGGCAGCAAATTGCAGCGATCATGTCAGTTTTGATATCGAAGGATTCATTCCTGAACTGGAGATTGTAACTGAAGTTACTGATGCCAGTTGTTTTGGAGCTCAAGATGGATCAATCAATGTTACTGGCGTTGGTGGGTTAGGAGAATACAATTATGGATTGGTAGACGGAGATAACAATATCGTCTATAACGTAAGACCTGAAATCACTCATTTTCAAGGATTAGCGCCAGGTACTTACAAAGCTCTTTTAAGAGATACCAGGCAGGGACTTTTGG
This sequence comes from Maribacter taeanensis, assembly GCF_047345145.1. Classification (NCBI taxonomy): domain Bacteria; kingdom Pseudomonadati; phylum Bacteroidota; class Flavobacteriia; order Flavobacteriales; family Flavobacteriaceae; genus Maribacter; species Maribacter taeanensis. Next base: position 1,271,171 of record NZ_JBLFER010000001.1, on the reverse strand, counting down.
TTAGATCCGAGTTAATTACAATTACCGAACCTCAAGAACTGAGTATTACAATTCAATCTACAAGTAGATCTATGACAAGTTCGAATATTGGAACTGCTGATTTAACAGTTTTAGGAGGCAATGCGCCTTATCAATATAGTTTAGATGGTAGTAATTTGTATAGGCCCTTGTTAAGTTCAAGCATTACAGATTTGGCGATAGGTGACCATATTGTCAGTATACGTGATTCTAACGGTTGTGAGACTGATACCATTTTTACTATTGAAACATTACCAGAACTGTCGATACTTGTAGAAGTCGATTATGTGGCTTGTCAAGAAAATACGATTACCATTTTGGTATCAGGCGGTAGCAACAATTATTTGTATGCTTTAGATAGTATGGACTCGTCGGATGCACAAAGTTCTAATGTGTTTAATAATAGTGCTGCGGGTAATCATTATGCTACGGTCTTCGATGCGAATGGGTTTGTAACAACAAGCGATTTTGTTATTGAGCATATTTTACCTCTAGATTTTAGCGTGGAGTTAAATTACAATGATGATAAAACAAATGCGTCTGCAGAACTTATAGTTCAAGGTGGAAGCTCGCCATATACATTTTCGAATGATGGAGAAGTGTATCAGGAATCTACCACTTTTACCGATTTGATAGAAGGGAATCAAACTTTTTATGTAAAAGATGCCCTAGGATGTATTACGGAAACAACTATTACCGTTGAACTAGTTGATGATAGCACCGATAGAATAAAAGATAATAATGGGGTAGATATTAAAGTATACCAAAATCAAGGTGTTACGGAAAATATTACCATAGTTTGGAACTCAGTTGAGGAAATACCTACTAGTCTCGTTGTCTATAATAGCAAAGGAAATCTAGTACTTAAAGTTACTCCCGAGACAGGCAATTTAGAAACCCAATTCAACGTTGCAAATCTAGCACGTGGGATATATTATATCTATATCAAAACTCCCAATGGAGAAGAAGTTAAAAAAGTATTGGTAAGATAATAAATTCGAGTTCAGCAAAATATTATATAAAATGTGCTTTTCAGTATGAAAAGCACATTTTATATTTATTTTGGAGGTTAATAGAGTGTTCTATTCTCCCTCATACTTCCCTGAATATCGTTTCCAAAGCTCGGTTTGGTGTGTTTCCAAAGAAATGTTTCTTCCGTCTATAAAAGCATGACTCAACTGGTTCGTTCGCATATCTAAAGCATCTCCAGCAGAAATAAATAGAGTGGCGCTTTTACCAACTGAAAGTGTACCATGGGTATCATCAATGCCCAGAATTTTAGCGGTATTGCCCGTAATCATCTGTACAGCCTTTTCTTTTGCCAAACCTTGACCAACAACCTGCCCCGCATAGAACGGAAGGTTTCTAGTTTGAAAGTTACTCGCTTCTCCGTTTTGTATGGCGACTAATAGTCCGGCATCAGACAAGAGTTTAGGTAACTTGTATGGTAAATCATAATCATCATCCTCAAAATTCGGCGTGTTGTGAGTAAACTGTACCAATACAGGAATATCATTTTCCTTAAGGAAATCCGTCACTTTGTAAGCATGATATCCGCCTACCAAAACAATATTTTTTACTCCAGAATTCTTTGCTAAAGTGATACCATCAACAATTTCTTTTTCTCCGTCAGCATAGACATATAGTTTTTGGCGTCCATCGAAAACACCTTTCATAGCCGCGAAAGCGGGATTCAGCTCTTTGGCAGTTCCACCCCCGTAAGCCAGAGCATTTTGCATAAAGGTTTCAACCTCAGTTACCTGTTTTTGATAGTTTTTATTTGGCCTTAGACCTCTAGGCTCACCCAACCACCAGCGACCTCTTCTAAAACTTGAGGGCCAATGTAGATGAACACCATCATCCGCCTTTACGGCAGCATCTTCCCAATTCCAAGCATCGAATTGTACAATAGAGGATGTGCCAGAAATGCGCCCACCTTTAGGGGTTATTTGAGCTATTAAAACTCCGTTGGGTCGCATACTTTCTACTACTTTTGACTCCGCATTGTAGGCAATCAAACTTCTTACATGGGGAATGATATCTCCAATCTCATCCGCATCACGTGTTGCGCGCACTGCATTCACTTCAACTAGTCCTAATTCCTTTACTGGTGCTATGAACCCAGGATAGACATGTTTTCCTGAGGCATCAATTATGGTTCCTTGGGTGGTTTCACCAGAACCCAAAGCTGTGATTTTTCCATTTTCAAAAACGATGGTACAGTTTTCAACAATTGTTCCATCACCTATATGCGCTGTAGCTCCGGTAATCGTTATGGCCTCTGTCTGTTTGTCAGCAGGAGTTTGTTGAGCCCAGCTTGTCATCCCGAAGGTGAGTAGGAGGGCGATTAATATATTTTTTTGTTTTTTCATCACTTAGTAATTTTATTGTCATTCCGACGAAGGTCGGAATCTGTTTAATGTTGGTTCTGTTTTTTATTAAGGCTCGGGCTTAACACACCCCTAGCCCCTCTCAATAGGGGAAAGTCTTTGTGTCAGTCTATAAACTCTCACAAGTCATCCGTTCTTTCTTACTCATCTTTGGGCCTTGTGTTTTACCACCACCTGCTTTTTCTTTTAGCATCATATTAATGAGTTGGGTGCGCTCTTTCTTAATTGCTTCCCTGTTTTGTTTATCCATTTCTAAATCAAAATAGGTAGCGCCTTCAATCAAAGTTTTTTCAGCTTTCGCATAGATGGATAGGGGATGGTCGGACCACAATACCAAATCTGCATCTTTACCTACTTTAATACTTCCTACCCGATTATCGATATGAAGTAGCTTTGCAGGATTGATAGTCACCATCTTCCAAGCTTCCAATTCGGTCATTCCGCCATACTTAACAGTTTTAGCAGCTTCTTGATTTAATCTTCGGGCCATTTCACCATCATCACTATTGATAGCGACCGTAACTCCTTGTCTTTGCATGATGGCCGCGTTATAGGGAATCGCATCGTTGACTTCATATTTATAGGCCCACCAGTCACTAAAGGTTCCTGCACCTGCACCATGTGCCGCCATTTTATCAGCTACTTTATATCCTTCAAGAATATGTGTGAACGTGTTCAGACGGAAGTTAAAATGATCGGCCACTTTCATCATCATATTAATTTCACTCTGCACATAGGAGTGACAACTGATAAATCGTTCACCATTCAGTATTTCTGCAATTACCTCCATCTCTTCATCATAGCGATAGGGTTGTCCGCTTTTCTTTTTGGCATCATATTCTTTCCCTCTTTGGAAGTAATTCATGAACACTTGTTCAACACCCATACGTGTTTGCGGGAATCTTGAAAAACTCTGCCAGTTGCTTTGTTTTACATTTTCTCCCAAAGCGAATTTGATAAACTTGGGAGAATTACTGTAAATCATATTCTCGGGAGATTCTCCCCATTTCAATTTGAAAATTGCAGAACGGCCCCCAATCGGATTAGCAGAACCATGCAACAATTGCGCTGAGGTAACTCCACCGCCGAGTTGTCGATAGATATCAATGTCTTCGTTGTCAACTACATCTTCCATTTTCACCTCTGCGGTAGAATTGTGTCCTGCTTCATTAACTGCTAATGCTGCAATGTGAGTATGCTCATCAATGACCCCTGCGGTCAAATGCTTTCCAGTAGCATCAATTACTTTAGCCCGACCTGGAGAAAGGTTTTGACCGATTTTGGAAATTTTACCATCCTTAATAAGAACATCTGTATTTTCCAAGATTCCAGAATCTTCACTTGTCCAGACTGTGGCGTTTTGGAACAGGATGGTTTCTGTTTTGGGTTTTGTTTTGAATCCGTATGCTAAATTTGGGAAGGTTACTGGCATAACTTCAGGGGCTCCAGAATCTTTCTTTTCATCTTTTTTATCTGCAGTAAAGGCAGAAGTTTTCATTGCCGTAAAAGTTGACTCGTTTCCATTGGGGAGGGTCAATTTTCCTTTGATGTTATCGGAAGCATTACTCACCAAGCCTGTCATACGGTAATTTTTTTCGCCTTTATCAGTGGCAAAAGAGAGTGCTACCCAATCATTTTTATAACTGAGTTTTGATTTCAGCTTGTTCGTGTCTTGTTTGATTTCGATTTTGGGTTTGCTAGCCTCGCCTGTAATTGACATTGTATAGGTCATACCTCCCGCGGATAAATCGTAGTTGCCACGAATGTCTTTCTGACTTTTATCATTGATGACATTCTTTTGTCCTTGTACCCAATTTTCATAAAGCGTGGTTCCTTTGTCAAAAATGTCTCCTGAAGTAATCAAGAAATTGGCTTGGCGACCTACCTGTAAAGAACCTACGCTTCCTGATTTTCCTAAGATAGCAGCGGGAACCGTAGTCAAAGCTTCCAATGCTTTTGTTTTGGGAAGTCCGTATTTAATGGCTTTCATTAGATTTGCTTTAAATTTTGAAGGGGACTTTAAATCATAAAGGGTCAAAGAAAAAGGAACTCCGTTTTCTGCTAATATCTTCGGATTGGCAGGCGCTTGATTCCACTTACGCATATCCTTTAAGTTTACATATGAAGCTGCAATTGGGTCTGAAACATCATAAGCTTCCGGAAAATTTATCGGAAGTATAAACTTTGCATTCGTTCCTTTGATTTCGGCAATGCGCTCGTATTCGTTTCCGCCGCCCAAAATAGCATATTGAATTCCGTTGGCATCTCCTATTTTATCGGCGCGCAAGGCATGACCTTTATCTTTAGCTTCAAAAATCTGAACGAGAGCTTTGTTTTCATTTAATGCTTCTAGAGAGCGATCTTTAGTATCGGAATTTCCCGAAGCATACCATTTGGCGTCCGAATACATCTGACGTAACAAGGCCATAGACCCCATTAGCGAGGTAGGGTAGGACTGCTTTTTAATTACGCTACGAGAGAAAGAAAGATACTGCGCTGATTTATCATCGAGAATTCTATTGGAATCATCACCACTTCCGTTTAAGGCGACCAAGACTCCAGTACCTCTTACGATACCATCTTGAATGTGGGAGTTGACTACTCCGAATCCCGCATCGCGTAATTCCTTCGCTTTTTTATCATCGTATTTAAATTTTGAAATAGCGGCATTTTCAGGCATGATATGGTCATTCCAATAAAAACCTTGTCGTTCTGCATCATATTGCGTGGCGCGACCACCCCCAGAAGGTCGTTTTGGTTGTTCTACTCCGAATTTGGAGTACACATCGATAAAGGAAGGATAGATAGAATGTCCCTTTGCATCTACAACCACAGAATTTTTAGGAATTGTAACCGATTTACCAACCTGTTTTACTTTACCGTTTTGAATAAGTAATGTTCCTCCATCAATTATTTGAGTAGGAGTGACATAGATTTTGGCATTCGTAAAAGCTGTGTAGTTGTTGTTTTTTGATTTTACACCGTCGTTTTCAGGAAAGTAATCCTGAGCAAACAAAGTGCTGCCACACCATAAGATGGCGAGGCATAGAAGTCTGATTTTCATATAATAAGTTCTTGATTAATTAGTCTCTTTAAAAGTAAGGGAACTCTATGAATTTATAAAGCCTATTGATGTTTTTTAACAGAATGAAAGAAGTGTTCGGTTGACAGTTGTAGTAAGCAGTATATGTTTTCTGCTCATTGCTACAGCCAACTGTTTACTAATTAATCGGATGCTTCTCGTGATATCCCACTAACAGGTGTACCACCCGACTATAGCTTTGTACACCATCGGCCTGATTATTGGCTTTTAGAAACGTATTGAATACAGATTTAAAAATGGGTTCAAACGGGTTTTCATAGGCTTCGTGAAAATCTTGAAGTTCTCTATAGTTTTTTTTGACCCCTTCGTTGATGTTTGCATATAATTTTTCAAACTCTTTTTCATCCGTTCCATTTACAGCGTTTAAACAATATGCTAGCGCATAGGCGGAAGCAGAATATTGAAAATAGATATCCTCATTTTTCTGGGTAACTAAATAACCAATAAGATTGGTTTCGTTTTCTGCAGAGTAGCCTACCTGATGCCCAATTTCATGGGCAGCCACAACAGGAAACCTAAAAACAGGTGTTCTTTTATTAACTTGAGCCTCATTGGTGAACGGATTCAGATAACCTCCAATACCCATATAGCTAGACATATGACTAAACATAGATTTTTTAATGCTTGGCTGCCGATATTCTAAAAACGACATTTGAGAATCGAGTCCATTGTAGTTTGAAATGGTTTTTTCAAAAATCTCATTTCTAGTATAGGGTACTTTTACCATAGAAGTGCTATCTCCCGTAATTTGTTTTTGGAGTTCATTGGTTTTGAGAATTAGCCTTTCCGTCAGGTTTTTGATTTCAGCATAACTTGCTTCCTTCTTAATGGAAAGGGTTTCCGCAAGAGGTTGTCGGTAATAGTTAAGTCCCCAAACAACATGAAAAGTGAAGTAAAAAACTGCCAATACCATTAAGTTATCGCGTAAAAAGAGCAGCGGTTTGGTTTTGATTTTTCTTCGATTTCGAAGAATATACCTAAATACAAGGAAAATAAGCAACGTATAAATGACTTCACCTATGGAAAAGGGGATCCATCCAAATAGATTTCTAAAAAATTTACTTATCCAAGGGTATAAGCCATTACTGTAATAGTTTTCTACCCAATCAGGATGGCCCGCTAGCCATTTTACTAAAATGATCTGTGGAATAAGAGTTAAGGCTATTCCATTTCTGAGTTTGTTTTTCAAATGATGAAATTCGATTGACGTTCATCCAAAAGTAACCAATTATCAAGGATAGCAAATTTTGAGTCCGTATTTTTGGGAAAAATTAAACAAAAATATGAGTGCGGAAGTAAGAGCCTTAGAACCAAAAGCTGTTTGGAAGAATTTTGCGGATTTAAATGCAGTGCCGCGACCTTCAAAAAAAGAAGAACGTGTTATTCAATTTATGATGGATTTTGGTGCATCGCTCAACTTGGAAACGTTTAAAGATGCTGTTGGTAATGTGATTATTCGAAAACCTGCTACTTCAGGAATGGAAGATCGAAAGTGGGTGACCTTGCAATCACACTTAGATATGGTACATCAAAAGAACAACGATACTGTTTTTGATTTTAATACTCAGGGTATAGAAATGTACATTGATAAAGACTGGGTAAAGGCAAATGGTACCACCTTAGGAGCAGACAATGGAATGGGCGTTGCAGCTATTATGGCCTTATTGGAAAGCAAAACTATTCCTCACCCACCTTTAGAAGCTTTATTTACTATTGATGAGGAAACAGGAATGACGGGCGCAATGGGCCTTGAAGGCGGGGTGCTTAAAGGAGAAATTTTACTTAACCTCGATACAGAAGAAGATGATGAGATTGATATTGGGTGTGCAGGAGGAATTGATGTAACTGCCGAAAGAAGTTATTCTGAAGTTCTGGTACAAAACGGTGCTATCGCCTTTAAGATCAATATTAAAGGACTAAATGGCGGTCATAGTGGTATGGATATTCATAAAGGTTTGGGCAATGCCAATAAGATCATGAATCGCCTAATGCACTATAATGCGGAGAAATATAGTATAAGAATAGCCAGTATCGATGGTGGAAGTTTACGTAATGCAATTCCGAGAGAGAGTACAGCTATCATAGTTCTAGACGATAATCAAAAGAAAAATTTCGAATCTAATTTTGAACTTCTTGCAACCGTCATTAAAAATGAATTGAAAGTTGTCGAGCCAAAACTGGCAATTACGTTAGAAACAACAGATTTACCAGAAAAAGTGATGAATGAGGAGGATCAGGGAAAACTTTTAAAAGGGGTTTATGCTGCTCACAATGGCGTATATGCAATGAGCGCTAGTATTTCCGATTTGGTAGAAACGTCGAACAATGTTGCTCGTGTTATGGTGAAAGATGGAAAAATCAAAATAGGATGTTTAACACGTTCTTCGGTTGATTCTGCGAAAATGGATTTGGCAGAAGCTTTAAAGGCCACTTTTGAACTGGCAGGATGTGATGTTACTTTTAGTGGAACCTATCCGGGATGGAATCCAAATCCTGATTCTGCAATTCTAAAAGTACTTAAACCAAAATATGAAGAATTATTTGGTGAGAAACCAAGAGTTGTGGCCTGTCATGCGGGACTTGAATGTGGTATTCTTGGACAAAACTACCCAGATATGGATATGATTAGTTTCGGCCCCACTATTCACGGAGCGCATTCTCCAGATGAACGCGTTCAAATTTCTTCAGTTCAGAAATTTTGGAAATATTTGTTATCAATTCTAGAAGATATCCCTGAAAAAGGGGATGCTTAAAAGTAATCAGCTGATTACCTTTGAAAAAATACAAACACTAACAGATTCCTAACCGGAATGAAACAACCTCAGTACTGGAGATGGAATTATAATAAATTGAATTAAAAATGAAAAAGACACTTTTTGTTTTAATAACACTATTCGTTTCTATAGGTACTCAAGCACAATTCGGTAAAAAATTATTAAAGAAAGGAAATGTAGATGCAGCTAAGAAAGTTGCCAAAGCTGCTACGCTTTCTGACGAGGATATGGCCAAACTTTCATTAGAGTCTGTTCAGTGGATGGATGAGAATAATCCTATCGCCGAAGCTGGTGATCCTTATGGTGATCGCCTGGCTAAATTGGTTGAAGGTCTCGATCATGAAGATGGACTTGATTTGAATTTCAAAGTATATAAAGTGGTAGATGTAAATGCTTTTGCTACTCCAGATGGCAGCGTCAGAGTTATGGCAGGTCTTATGGATTTAATGAATGATGCGGAATTACTTAGTGTAATAGGTCATGAAATAGGCCATGTTAAATTGGGGCACTCCAAAAAGAGATATCAGTCCGCTTATGCAATTTCTGCGGCAAAAGATGTTGCACAAACGAATACAAATGCTGGTAAAGTTCTAGCCGATGATGAGATTGGAGGTTTTATGGAAAATATGTTAAATGCACAATTTTCGCAATCCAACGAGTCGGCTTCTGATGAATATGGATTTAAATTTATGGTCGCTAAAGGATATGATTATCATGGTATGGAAGGAGCCTTTCAGAAATTAGCTGACTTGAGTGGAGATGATGGTAAGGGTTCTTTAATGTCTTCGCATCCTGGTTCTGCTAAAAGAGCGAAACGTGCCAAAGAATGGGCCGATAAAGAAGATGGAAAATAACACTTTGTTTTAGTAGAAAGAAAAAAGACCTGTTGTAAACAGGTCTTTTTTTATTTTATGTACTTTGGTTTATACTTTCTGCAAAATAACATCTTGTCTCCCTTTTGGATTGTGGCCATATTTGTTCCTTCCCTCTTGACTATCTAAACATATTAGGTAAATATTGTAATAAGGAATAAGAGAATACCAACCGCTTTTTCCAATGTCATGCATTCTTCTTACGCCAATTGCAAGACTGGGCACCAAGGTAACAAATACATAGGTGATCGCTACAAATAGCAATGCCTGAATATCAAATACTAAAGAGAGAATAAGCGTGCCATAAATAAAAAGTATATTGAATAAAAAGAACATCCAATATTCTTTTCTTCTCGCTCTTCCACTAAAATTAGCATATTGTTTTAAGGCTTTTAAGTACCAGTTCATAAATGAGGGTTTTGTGTAATGAACTGAATAAACGCCTGCTGTTACCAGCTAGTATTTTTTTTAGATGAACGGTAAAAACTTAAGGTATAAATCGTTGAATGGTAGAGTGAACTAGTTATTGCTAGTCGCTATAGTTGGGGTTTTTGGCTTTTATCTCCGCTCGAACCATAGTACCCGATTCTGTAAGTTGATTCATGGGCCAATTCCCTGAGGTACTTGCTCCAGGTTTTAATGCAGCTGAAAGCTCTTCTTTATCAACAATTGACCAGTTGCACCAGCCAATATCATTAGTGTCGAGAAAATCCCACCAAGCATTCGATTCAGCAATATCAATAGAACCATCGCCTGAGGCTTCTGAGACTCCGTATTCAGTGACAAAAATGGGAATATTATTATCAATCGCTTGTTGTGCTATATCGCGAAGTTCTTGTTTGTGAGTAGCTGAATAATAATGTAGCGTATAGGCTACATTGGCATCATCAATTTTATTTCCGATGACTTCATCAACTCTTTGTGACCATGTGCGTGTACCGCAGATAACTATGTTATCGGGATCATTAGCACGAATAGTTGCTAATACATCTTCATGGTAAGCTTTTAAAGTGCCTGACCATGAGACATCTAAGGGCTCATTATAAGTCTCATAAATAATATTGGGCGTATCTCCGTATTTCTTAGAAACTTCATCGAAAAAAGATTTTGCATCAGCAACATAATCTTCGGCATGATGTGAGTGCCAGTCTACAATAACATAAATACCTTCAGCAATGGCAGCATCGATTATTGTAAAAATTTTTTGTTTTTCCCTTTCAGGATTCGCGATATATGCATCACCACCTTCATCAACTCCCATAGCCGCCCTTACCACATTACATTGCCAATCTTCCTTGAGCCACTTCACGGTTTGAGACGTATAATATTCTCCCGCCCACTGGCTCCAGAAAAAGGACATACCTCTTAACTGCACAACTTCACCATCCTTATCGACAATCTTTGTACCTTCAATACGTAATTGCCCATGATCTGCTACAAAAGAGCTAGATGATGTCTGGGTGATATCTACTGGGTCATCCATCGGCGTCTGATCTTCTGCGATTTCGTCACTAACAATTGGCTCATCTGAAGATGAATTACAAGATGTTGTTGAGAATAACAAACAAATGAGAACAAGTCTGATACAGTTTTTTTTCATAGCAATAGAAATTTAATTGTATAACGGATTGAAAATACAAAATGTTTTAGTTCACGGCGGAAATAAAAAATCCAGCGTTTAAGCTGGATTTTAAAGTTTATTTAACAATAGACATGATTTCTACATCAAATACAATATCTGAATTCGGAGGTATGGGCCCAGAACCTTGATCGCCCCACCCCAAATGTGCAGGAAAAAACAAACGTACTTTATCACCAACTTTCATGCTAAGTAATCCTTCACGAAACCCTGGAACTAAAGGCGAATCTGAACTATAATCCATAGGGCTTGGGGTTAAGTTGCCCCTGTGCATCTGATTGATTTGTTCAAACATGCCAAATTTTTCAGCAACTTCTTTTTCGCTTGTGTCGAACAAGGTCCCGTTTTCTAGGAAACCAGCATAGTTTACTAAGACTTTTGAACCTAATCGGGGTTTTTCTCCTTTTGAATCTACCAAGCTCAATATTTTAAGTCCTGATGGTAGCGTTTTTGCTTTTGCTTTTTGATCCATTATTTCTGCAGCAAAGGTTTCTTTTAACTTATTTACGGCAGCTATTTTAGCTTGTTTTTCTGCCTCGATAGCTGCAAGTCGCTCTCCTTCTTTAGAAAAGTAATCAGTCATTACTTCGACTGCATCAAAGTTTTTAGCAGCTTTGCCGTTTCGAATGATCTCTATTTTATTCATCACCATCTCTTGATTGGGTCTATTTTTTGCACCCACGGGGGTATTCGCAATAGAATCAACCACCTCAAGACCTAAGGCAACTTCACCAAAAATTGAATGTTTTCCGTTTAACCAAGGAGCGGCACCATGGGTAATAAAAAATTGACTACCATTGGTATCAGGAGGGCCTGGGTTAGCCATCGAAATCATACCTTTTCTATCATGTAGTAATGAATCATGAAATTCATCCATAAACTTATATCCAGGACCTCCTGTACCGTTTCCAAGAGGGTCTCCTCCTTGAATCATAAAATCTTTCATGACTCTATGAAAAATAAGGCCATCATAATATTTTTTACCCTTAAGGTCCTCTTTTACGAAAGTACTAGTCCCTTCAGCTAAAGAAACAAAATTGGCTACAGTCACAGGAGTTTTTTCATAAGCTAACTTTACTAATATATCACCTTTGGTGGTCTGAATATCGGCATAAAGCCCATCACTTAAATCAGCATATTTGCTGGATTTACAACCTGAAAGAGCTAGTGAAAGCACTAGGAATAATACATATACTTTTTTCATTGGTTTCATTTTTAATTTTTTAGTAATCAATAGTTGCAGTTTAATAATTAAAGGGTATCATTTTCCTTTTCAATTTTCACAATTGCAATGGTCGATTTCAAAGGCATGTTAATTCCTATTTTGTCTCCATCACCAGGATAGCCATAGCCTAAAGAAGATGGAAACAGAAAGGTAGCGGTCTCATTCTCCTTGAGCAGCTTTACGCTATTACGTAATCCAGGAAAAAACTCTTGCTTGTCTACCTTATACTTCAAGATACCTACATCTTGCATACTATAGATAGTATCATTTGTAAGCGTTAAAATATTGTAAGTAAGTGTTACTAAGTCATCAGGTTGGGCCATATAGTTTGCAGACTGATTCTTTTTGTTGTAGTAGTACCAAGATCCTGTGTCACTGTTGACATATGTATTCAAAGAGTCCTTTGCTATTACTTGTTGTATCATGGCTTCTTCTAGGGCCAATAGTTTTTTACTTCGCTCTATGGATACTTGTATGGAACTAGTGGTATTTCTTTTTACCGGATGCCTTGGTGATGGGCCTTCACAACTGATAAGAGCGGCCAAAATTAGTATGCAAATTAGATGCTTCATGCGATTAATTTATCTTTATAATCCTTTAAAAGAGAAACGAAATATTTTGCTGTTTTTTCCATGGATACTTCACTTCGCCCGCCAGCAGCATTGTCATGACCACCACCATTAAAATGACTGCGTGCAAATTCATTCACGGAGAAATCTCCTTGTGACCGGAAAGAAATTTTGATAATACCTTCTTCTTTATTCTCTATAAAAATGACAGCAAAGCTTATACCTTCTAGGGTGAGCCCATAGTTTACAAAACCTTCAGTGTCTCCTTTTTGATAGTTGTAGGCATCCAATTCTTCTTGACTTAAGGTGATATAAGCAGTGCGAAACTCCTCTAAAATCACCATGTTTTTTAAAGCACAACCTAGTAGATGCAATCGACTGGGAGAATTCGTATCGTAAATATGATTGTGTATTGCTGTTTTCTCGGCTCCTTTATCAATAAGGTCTGCTACGATACGATGTGTTTGACTTGTAGTAGCGTGAAATTTGAAAGAGCCCGTATCCGTCATAATGCCTGTATAGATACAATTAGCCATTTCAGAGGTGACTTTATCCGTATCACCAAGAAACTCAATAAAATTATACACCATTTCACAGGTGGAGCTCATCGCTACATCTGAATAGGTTATTTCTGCATAATCGGCAGGTGACTGATGATGATCAATCATTATATATTTCGCTTTGGAAGCTTCTAAAATTGGAGCTAACTGTCCCGTGCGACCAAAGTGATTAAAGTCTAATGTGAAAATAAGAGTTGCTTCATTAATTGCTGAAAGTGCCTGGGAGTTTTTAGTTTCAAAATTTAGGATGTGCTCATTACCTGGCATCCATTTTAAGAACTTCGGGTAATCATTGGGGGAGACTATCGTTGCTTCTTGCCCTCTGTTTTTTAAATAATGCCACAATGCCAAAGTTGAACCAATAGCATCCCCATCCGGATTTTTATGGGGTATAATAGCAATTTTCTGCGGTACAGAAAGCAGTTCTTTTACGGCTTTTACATCCTTTAAATTCATGCGCGCAAAGATACAATAATATAACAGATTGGTAAATTGTAAAATCCTATTTTTACGGGTAGCTAAAAACAAAATGAGATGACTAAATACCTTCATTATATATCTTTTTTAATAATGTTAATTTCTTGTAAATCAAGTACGTCAATTTCTAAAGAGATTGATGTTTCCGGCGATTTTACCATTGCATTTGGTTCTTGCAATAAACATGATTTGCCCAATTTACTTTGGGATGATGTCGAAGCAAGTAATCCCGATGTTTGGATATGGGGAGGAGATATCATCTACGCGGATACCGGCGATATGGTAAAATTGAGAAACATCTATAACGCCCAGAATGAAATAACGGGTTATAAAAGTCTTAAAAGCAAAGTTCCAATTATTGGTTCTTGGGATGATCATGACTACGGATTGAATGATGGCGGAGTAGAGTTCGAGGCTAAAGGAGAAAGTCAACAAGAATTATTAGATTTTTTAGATGTTTCAAAGGATAGCCCCAGAAGAAAACAAGAAGGTGTTTATGCCGTTCACGACTACAATTCCCCTAAGGGAAAGGTAAAAGTTATCGTTTTAGATACAAGATACTTTCGCACAGCTTTAACTAAGGATACAGAAACTAAAAAAAGAAATAAACCCAATGAGTATGGTCAAGGAACTGTTTTAGGAGAGATTCAGTGGAATTGGCTTAACGAAACACTTTCAAATTCTAAAGCTGATTTTAATGTAATTGTGAGCAGTGTTCAATTTTTATCCAATCAACACGGATTCGAATGTTGGGGCAATTTCCCTCATGAGGTGGATAAACTTAAAACCATGATTGCAGCTTCAAACGCCGAGGGAGTTATAGTCCTTTCTGGTGACCGTCATATTTCGGAGTTTTCAAAGACTAAAGTTGAAGGGTTGGCATATCCGCTGATCGATTTCACTAGTAGTGGATTGACCCATGCCTATTCTAAATTTAGTGGTGAGCCGAACCCGTTTCGAGTGGGCGAAGTAGTAAGTACTGAAAGTTTTGGGGTTTTGGAGTTTGATTTCGATAAAGATGAGGTTGTTTTTAAAATGTTAGGAGATGGTGGGGCGATTCTTGGTGAGTTAAGACAGTCTTACTAAAAGTTGTCGATTCTTAAATAAACTGTATTTTTGCACAAAATTTTGAAACATGACGACAAATAGAACTTTTACAATGATTAAGCCTGATGCTGTTGAGAACGGACATATTGGTGGAATTTTAGATAAAATTACATCTGCTGGCTTTAAAATTGTGGCGATGAAATATACACAGTTGAGCAAGAGAGATGCACAAGAATTCTATGCTGTTCATAGCGAACGTCCATTCTATGGCGAATTGGTTGCATTTATGACTAGAGGACCAATTGTATCTGCTATTTTAGAAAAAGATAATGCTGTAGAAGATTTTCGTGCTTTGATCGGGGCAACAAACCCAGCAGAAGCTGCTGAAGGAACTATTCGCAAATTATTTGCGACCAGTATCGGAGAGAATGCGGTTCACGGTTCTGATAGCGATGAAAATGCAGCTATTGAGGGTGCTTTTCACTTTTCTGGCAGAGAGATTTACTAAACGAACTACACTATATGATTTGGACCCAGCAGGTTTTACTTGTTGGGTTCTTTTTTACTCGATAATCGAGATTTAAAATGCTCCGACGCTTGCGTCGAAATCAATGTTAATTTTCCTTTTAATGCCTCGCGGGATTGCCCCGAGGTTATTTACCTTAAAACCAATTTCTTTACCAACTCCTTCCCCAATTCCTCATTCAGCATGGCGATTATTTTTGATTTACCGTGGCTTAATTCTTCTCGTAGGACAGAAGAGGATAGGGAAACAAAAAGAGTCTCATTTCTCAATTCCACGGCAGTTGTATAGTTATCGACGCCATTACCCATTAATTTTTTCCAAGCCTCTTGGGCATTTACTTTATCCATGCCTTTTTCAAGCTTATTCTTTTTAAGAAATTCTTGCAGAGCTTCACCCATATTGAGATTATTACTTTTTCGTTTCGCCATTATTCAGTGACATTTATAGGTTGAAAACGTTTGTAGCTATAGGTGAGTGTATCTTGATTTGTAACCGAAAAATTATCGGTTGAAATTGATTTTATTTCTTCTTTCCATTCACTCATTTTATTCTTGTAATGGAATTCAAAAACTCCGTTATTGGACTTGATAGTAAAAGGTTCAGCATCATTCGAAGTTGTAAAGCTTCCGTCGAACTTTGGTTGTACTTTTTTCCGGAAACCTTTTAATCCTTCTAATTCAATATAATCAACCGTTGGATTAATGGTGAATTCTTTGGTTTCTCCATTTGGGAAAGTCACTTGTTCGATTTCCCAGTATCCATTAAGGTTCTTTAGATCTTCAGAACTCACATTTGTGGTACATCCGAAGAAAATAATACAAGAAAGGAGGCATAGAAAATTCTTCATACTACAATTTAAAGATTTTATAAGATTGATGAATGTTCTTTACCACATTTTCTGTCCGTTCTGGGTGCGTATCGCTGATAAAAATTTGTCCAAAATTTTCATTATCAACCAAAGCAATGATTTGTGCTACTCGGTTTTCATCGAGTTTATCAAAAATATCATCAAGGAGCAATATTGGCGTTGTCTGCGCCAACTCTTTAATAAAGTGGAACTGTGCGAATTTTAAAGCAATTAAAAAGGATTTCTGTTGTCCCTGACTTCCAAATTTTTTAATCGGATAATCCGTAATTTTAAAACTAAGATCATCCTTATGGATTCCCACACTGGTATACTGCAGCGCCTTATCTCGATCAATATTTTTTTCGAGGAGGGAAAGCAAATCACTATCTATTAGTTTGGATTCGTAGTTGAGGGAAACATTTTCATTGCCACCCGAAATTACAGCATACTGCTCTTTAAATATGGGAATAAACGCCTCTAAAAAGGCTACCCTTTTTTCAAAAATAGGAGTGCCATATTCCACCAGTTGCTCGTTATACACTGATAGGGTAGTGGCGTCAAAAGTCTGATTGACGGCGAAATATTTTAGAAGTGAGTTGCGTTGCGATAGTACTTTATTGTATTTGATTAAGCTTTGCAAATACCCCTTGTCAGATTGTGAAATTACACCATCCATAAATTTTCTTCGGGTGTCACTACCTTCTATAATAAGGTCGCGATCTGATGGGGATATTATAACTAAGGGGAGAAGGCCAATATGATCTGAAAGTCGCTCATAGGCCTTGGCATTTCGTTTTATGATTTTTTTTGCCCCTCGTTTTAGACTGCAAACAATTTTTTCTTCTCGGTCTTCTTTTTCGAAAGTTCCATCAATTACAAAGAAATCAGATTCATGACGAATATTTTGCGTCGCTACAGGGTTAAAGTAACTTTTGCCTAATGAGAGATGATAAATAGCATCTAGAGCATTGGTTTTTCCAATACCGTTAGCTCCGACAAAACAGTTGATTTTAGCATCAAAATCAAAGTCTTTAGCTTCGAAATTCTTGTAATTAATAAGTGATAAATTCTTTAGAAGCATTCTGTTGCTGAAGGATTTTTGATTCGAGAGGACTAAGAAGATGCAAAATATCGAAAAATAACGAATAAATACGGCTCACGATTTCAATAAAAACTTTATTTTTGCGCGATCAATAAAAATTCTGATGGCCACATATAAAAAGAGAGGTTTTAAACCCAAAAACAAAGCAGAACAACAACAGTTTGATGAAAACGAAAGCACAACAGCTGAGGTATTTAGCACCTTAGATGAAAGTGCATCGCGGAGTGAAGAGTGGGTTGCGAAAAACCAAAATTACATTTTGGGAGTTATTGGGGTTATAGCAGTTGGTGTTTTAGGTTATTTGGCATACAATCAATTTGTACAGAATCCTAAAGAAGAAAGTGCGGCAAATGAGATGTATTATCCACAGCAGTATTTTGATCAAGCTGTTAATAGTGCAACGGAGAAAGATTCTTTATTCAATTTGGCTTTGAATGGTGCAGATGGTAAATACGGATTCTTAGATATTATTGACGAGTATAGCGGAACGAAAGCGGCGAACTTGGCAAGCTATTCTGCTGGAATGGCATATATGAATATGAATCAGTATCAAGAAGCGATTGATCATTTAGAAGATTTTTCTTCCGATGATGCTGTTTTAGGAGCTTTAGCCAAAGGCGGATTAGGTGATGCTTTCATGCAATTAGGGCAACCAGCTGATGCTTTGGGATACTACGAGAAGGCAATTGGTCATAACGCAAATGACTATACTACTCCAAAATTCTTATATAAAGCAGGAGTTACTGCCTTAGAGTTGAATCAAAAGGATAAGGCCTTAGGCTTTTTTCAAAGAATTAAGGACGAATTTTCAAAGTCTGATGAGGCTGCTAGTATAGATGCCTTTATTGGAATGGCCAAAAGTGGAAAGTAATGGCCACAGCAAATAAAAATTTATCGGTTTACGATAAGGCAACAATCCCAAACGCGAAGGATCTTCGGTTTGGGATTGTTGTTTCTGAATGGAATGCTGAAATTACTGAAGGTCTTTTTACAGGAGCTCTGGAAGCTCTTTTGGATTGTGGAGCGCAATCGGAAAATATTACCCGTTGGAATGTTCCTGGTAGTTTCGAATTGACTTTCGGGTGTAAAAAAATGATAACAGATACCGAGGTAGATGCTGTCATTGCCATAGGAAGTGTAATTCAAGGTGAAACCAAACACTTCGATTTTGTTTGTAGTGCTACTGCTCAGGGCATTAAAGATTTAAATGTTGTTTACGATATTCCTGTAATTTTTTGTGTGCTCACGGATAATACTTTGCTACAAGCTCAAGAACGTAGCGGTGGCAAACATGGCAATAAAGGAACAGAAGCTGCTATTGCCGCTATTAAAATGGCTTCACTCGGAAAATAATTTCTTTATTCCGATCTTTTCAATTCGATATTAAAATGTAATTTTCAGGCAGATACGCTTGAAGATTATGAAATACAATTTTAACGAAATTATAGACCGCCGCAATACCAATGCAATGAGTTTAGGAGGCTATCGCGGTTACTTATTTGGAAATAGTGCGAAATTTGATTCTGATTATAAAGATGAAGAATTGATACCCATGTGGATTGCCGACATGGAATTTGCATCTCCTCCAGCTGTTGTTGAAGCAGTCAAGAAAAGAGCAAATCATGGAATTTTTGGCTATTCTCAAATTTTTGACCCGAAGTACAAACAAACTTTTTTAGAATGGTCAAAACAGCATTATCGTTGGGAATTTGACCCAAATCATTTAGTTACGTCGCATGGTGTTATACCTGCATTATTTGCCCTGGTAAAATACATTTGTGCTCCTGATGAGAAGGTACTTATCATGACACCTTCCTATGCTTTTTTTAAGTTAGCAACCGAAGGAAGCGACCGAAAATTGGTTACCTCTGACCTTCTTTATGACGATGGAAACTATACTATCGACTTTGAAGATTTTCGAAGAAAAGCGGAAGATGAAAAGGTAACTTTAACTATTTTCTGCAGTCCACATAATCCGACAGGTCGAATTTGGACAGATGATGAGCTCAAACTATTTGGTGAAATATGTCTGGAGAACAATGTGATGATTATTTCTGATGAGATTCATTGCGACCTATTACGAACTGGTAAATCGTTTACGCCTCTAGCCCGTCTTTTTCCTGAGTCAGATCAGATTATCACCTGTATGGCCCCAAGTAAGACTTTCAACATGGCTGGTTTTATGATTGCAAATATTATAATACCCAATGATGACCTAAGAGACCTTTGGAAAAAGGAACAGATTCCTATTAATAATCCTCTTAGTATAGCAGCTGCCCAAGCAGCATATCGAGATGGGGAAGAATGGTTGTCAGATTTAAAAAAATATCTTGATGGTAATTTTGAATTTTTAAAGAGCTACTTAGCGGAGCAGTTGCCTGAAGCTTTTTTTGAAATTCCAGATGCCACTTATTTGGCTTGGGTAAATGTTGAAGCTTATTTGCCAGCTGAGGAAAATCTCACCTTATTTTTTGCCAATAAAGCCGGCGTGCTTTTAGAGGGAGATAATATGTTTGTAGCGAATGGTGCGGGCCATATCCGCCTAAATTTAGCGTGCCCTAGATCAAGATTGGAAGAGGGACTGCGACGTATAACCCATGCAATCTCTGCGATCAGCTAGTTTATACAGCCAAATTGTTAGGGTTTTCCCAGTAGAATTCTGTTAACAATTTTTGGCTTTTCAACTGCGGCATATTTTTTGATTTTAAGTAACTTTGAAACTATGGGATTTATAAGCAAATTCACGAAATTACGCCGCAACAGAGAGTTTGATTACCAACCTCGTTACTATAAAAGTGATAAAGAAGGTAATCCGTTTAAAATCGAGTACAAGTTTGATCAGTTTCGTACTACAGCCGGTTCTAATAGAGGGTTAAAAGCAAAATTTAATAATGTAGTTGCAGATGCTAAAAAGCAAGGTGATAGAAACATGAGGGTTCGTATGTTAATTATCATTTCAATTTTAGTACTTATTTTCCTTTATATCATCGATTTCGACTTATCCATATTCTTTTCTAGCTAATGGCAGACCTTATTAAACTTCTGCCAGATCATGTTGCGAATCAAATCGCTGCAGGAGAGGTAGTGCAGCGACCGGCTTCGGTCGTAAAAGAACTTCTTGAAAATGCTATTGATGCAGGTGCTGGTACTATTATGTTAATTGTTCGTGATGGAGGCAAAGCATTGATTCAAGTTGTTGATGATGGTATTGGAATGAGCGCCACAGATGCGCGCTTAAGTTTTGAACGTCATGCGACTTCAAAAATCCAAAAAGCAGAAGACTTATTTCAATTAAATACAAAAGGTTTTAGAGGGGAAGCTTTGGCATCTATTGCCGCTATTGCTCATGTCGAAATGCAAACGAAACTTGAGAATGAAGAATTAGGGACTGTTCTAAAAATAGAAGGCAGTAAAATTATCTCGCAAGAGGTAGGAGCAACTGCGAAAGGAACCTCAATGGCGGTAAAGAATTTGTTTTTCAATATTCCGGCGCGACGAAATTTTTTAAAATCCAATCAGGTAGAATTGCGTCACATTACAGATGAGTTTCATAGAGTGGCCTTGGCTCACCCGAATATTGCCTTTCATTTTCATAATAATGGAAGTGAAATGTTTAACCTCCCAAAGAGTAATCATCGTCAGCGAATAGTGAATGTTTTTGGAACGAAAACAAATCAGAAATTAGTTCCGGTTACTGAGGAAACTCAAGTAGTCAAAATATCAGGCTTCATAAACAAACCAGAGTTTGCCAAAAAGAGTAGGGGCGAACAATTCTTCTTCGTAAATCATCGGTTTATAAAAAGTCCTTATTTGCATCATGCAGTCGTGGCTGCTTTTGAAGGACTTATAAAACCAAATACCTATCCCGGGTATTTCTTGTATTTAGAAGTTGATCCAGCATCCATAGATATAAATATTCATCCAACAAAAACAGAGGTGAAGTTCGATGATGAACATACCTTGTACGCGATTTTACGATCGACTTTAAAGCATAGTTTGGGGCAGTTTAATGTAGTTCCCGCATTAGATTTTGAGCAAGATCAGAATTTAGAAACACCTTATGCGTATAAGGATAAAGCAGCGCAATTACCAAGAGTGACTGTCGATTCGGGTTTTAATCCGTTTCAAGAACGGGAAAGTAAAACGCAGAATAGAGCATCGTATCGCAAAGTAGGTACCGAAGCCGGTAAATCTTGGGAAGGATTGTACGCAGGCTTAGAATCAGAAATTGGTAAAGAAGTATCATTTAGTAGTATGCAATTTGAGTCTGATACGATTACAGGATCGGTATTTGACGAACAAAAAGAATCTCTCGAATCGACGAGCACCACTTTTCAGTTGCGACGAAAATATGTGGTGACAACCATTAAATCTGGTATGATTGTTATTGATCAAAGTCGTGCTCACCAAAGAGTATTGTATGAGAAATTTCTAAAAAACATAACAATTCAAAAAGCAGTAAGTCAACAATTGCTGTTTCCCTTATCGCTTTCTTTTTCGCCTTCAGATATTACAATATTAGAGGATATTAGGGAAAGCTTGACAACGATTGGTTTTATTTTTAGTAAGATGGAATCGGAAACTGTTGAAATAAAGGGAGTTCCTGTGCAGGTTTCAGAAAGCGAAGTAGGAATGGTATTGGACCAACTGATTTCTGATTTTCAAATGGAAATAAGCGGAGATGGTTTTTCGCAAACAGATATTTTAGCAAAGACTTTGGCAAAAACCCTTTCCGTAAAAACCGGAGAGATATTAGAGCAGGAGTCCCAGATTGCTCTAGTAAATGATCTTTTTGCTTGTAAGGAAGCAATGGTTAGTCCATTTAACAAACCCGTTTACATTACAATCACTGAAAACGATATTGATAAAAAATTTATTTAAATGAATAGACTTACCGAGGCTGTAAAACACCTTCTAATTGTAAATGTGTTATTTTTTATCGCTACATCGCTCTATGGAGATATGATGTACGAGTGGTTTTCTTTGTGGTTTCCTAAAAATGAGAATTTTCAATTGTGGCAAGTTATTACCCATATGTTCATGCATGGCGGTTTTGCTCATATAGGGTTTAATATGTTTGCCTTATGGATGTTTGGAGGTCCAGTAGAGCAATATTTAGGAAAGAATAAATTTCTATTTATCTACTTTTCGGCTGGTTTGGGAGCTGCACTTTTTCAAGTGGGATTCTATTATTTTAACTATCTCCCGATATATGATGAACTAATTGGTTCTGGTCTCTCGGGGGATCAGATAGTTCAAATGCTTTCTTCAAATAAAACAATTACCTCACTTACTGACACTCAATTATTTAATTTGCAGGAATTATTTCCTATTTACAATGCTTCAATGGTTGGTGCATCAGGATGTATTATGGGTATCTTAGCTGCATTCGGCTTGATGAATCCAAATGCTGAATTGATGCTTATTTTTTTACCGATTCCTATAAAGGCAAAGTACTTTATTCCTGGAATCATACTCTTAGACGTTATTTCTGCAGTTACAGGACAATCTTTCTTTAGCCCTAGTAATACGGCATATATGGCTCATGTAGGGGGAGCAGTGGTTGGATTTATTGTAATGTGGTACTGGAAAAAAAATTCGTTCAACAAAAACCGTTGGAACTAATATGGCAAGTGGAGGACTAAGATATCAATATGCGCGCTTGAATATTGCGGAGAAAATGATTGCTATAAATGTGATCATTTTTATCGCGATTGGTTTGTTGACGAGATTGGTTTCTCCAGCGATAGAGGGTTGGTTTGTGCTTCCAGCAAATCTTACTAATTTTTTGTCTCAACCCTGGTCCCTTGTTTCTTACGGTTTTTTACATAGCGGCATTCTTCATTTGTTATGGAATATGTACGTGCTTTATATTTCTGGACGAATACTTCTCAACCTTTTTGATAATAAACGATTTATCAATGTTTATTTTCTGGGAATCATGCTAGGCGGCATGTTCTTTTTATTAACTGACGCCCTGTTTTTGCAAAGCAATTCAGTGCTTCTTGGTGCTTCTGCAGGCGTTATGGCAGTTTTAATTTTTGTCTGCACCTATATACCCAATCAAGAGATAAGAGTTATATTTTTTAACGTAAAACTTTGGCAAGTAGGTTTGTTTGTTGTTTTAATAGATCTCTTACAAATTAGTTCTGGTGGATCTAATTTTGGGGGGCGAATAGCTCATTTAGGAGGCGCGCTATTAGGGTATTTATATGCACGTCAACTTATGAACGGTCGTGATATAGGAGAAGGATTTTCTAAGTTCTTAGACGGATTGGCAAATATGTTTAAAAGCAAGGAGAAAAAAGCTCCTTTGAAGACAGTATATAAGAATAAAGCTTCCGCTTCTCGCATTAAAGTTAAGCAAGATAAGGATAGTCATCAGCATCAAATAGACACCATACTTGATAAAATCAGTAAGTCAGGCTATGAAAGTCTTTCAAAAGCAGAAAAAGACTTTCTGTTCAAAGCAGGTAAAAAAGACTGATTAAGTGAAGCCCCTATCCTTAATAAATAAAATATTATTTGCTTGCAATTTAATTGCTGCTCTTTTACTTCTTTTAGCATGTGCAGTACCTCATGTTTCTGATGGCCGCTTCTCTTTTCTATCGTTTTTGAGTTTGACCGTTCCACTGTTAGTGGGTTTTAATTTTTTCTTTTTCCTTTATTGGCTTCTGAAAAGAAGAAAGCAAGTATGCGTTTCAGTTTTTGTATTGGTTTTTGGTTATTTCTCTCTAGGTACATTTATTAAATTCAAATTAACTGAAGAAGAAATTTTAGAAGACGATTTAAGTATAATGAGCTACAATGTTAGAAGCTTTAATAGATACGACAACCTTGATGTGCCAAATGTTTTTGAAAAGGTCAAGGCTTTTGTAGATCAAGAACAGCCAGACATTATTTGTTTTCAAGAGCCTGGCTACCTAAGAAAAAACGAGTATTTAGATGACTATCCTTATCATTACCTAGATTACATTTATATGAAAGGAAAGGTATTACTTGGGTTCTATTCTAAATATCCCATTGTAAAATTTGATATGGTTTGTTTTCCTGATAGTGCTAATAATGCTGCGTTTATAGATGTCCTTTATAAAAAGGATACCATCAGAATTTATAATGTCCATTTACAATCTTTAGGAATTACTCCAGGCAAAGGAATCATCAAAAATAAACCCAAAGACAAACTTTTTAAAATGTTGAACAAACGTTTTAAAATACAGCAGCAACAGGCGAAAATGCTTGAGGAGAGTATGAAGGCCAACAACTATAAACAAATAGTTTGCGGTGATTTTAACAACACTCAGTTTTCTAATGCTTATAAAGTTATTAAAGGAGAAAAACAAGACACCTTTATTGAACAAGGTACAGGTTATGATCGCACGCTACTTTTTCATGGTCTGCCCGTGCGTATTGATTTTATTTTAGCAGACCCAGAATTTAAAGTCAAGAGTCATAAAAATTATGATGTAAAGTATTCAGACCATTATCCAACTATGGCGTCACTTGAACTGAAGTCCGATTAGATAACAATCTGTAAGATCTGCAAGAATATGGATTAAAAGTGCAATACCGAAGATTCTAGTTTTTTTTAGGAACAGCATTGAAAAATAAACTCCGATAGCCCAAAACGAATGTAAAGGATGGAAACCAATACTACAACGGTCAGGATCAAAAATAGGACTTGCAATAAGGTGATCTAGGTCAATTAGTATCGCTGAAAGCAAAATAATACTGATTCTGAAGCGATTCTCTTTGAAGAAAAGAAAGCCAATAGCGATAGGGACTAAAAAATGAATGCCGTAGTGAATTAAAAAACGCAGCATTTAGTGTTTCAAATTTAAATTCTTCAGATAACCCAAAGCACTTGTTCCTTCGTTGAATAGTAGATCTACAATACTTGAATTTTTAATAAAACCATGGCGGTCACCGAAGACCTGTACATATTCAGGTTGATTAAAATCAATTTTCTTTTTTGCGTCAGCCAAAGAGCGCATATCATTGATATCTTCAGGTTCAAGCTCAAATGTTTCTGTTTTTAGAGTAGGCATTTCTATTAGTAGGCAATTGGACAGAACTTCAATTAATTTTAAGTTGAAGTCAAGTAGAAATTGGTGTTTCTTATGGTAAAGAGGTGCAAGGTCATCTTCATAATACTCGAAGTAGGGTGATGTGCGATAGGCGGTCTCTAGGGTTCGCCAATGCTGTCGTTGCCAATTTTCATCATAATCGATTTTGACATCTTTATATTTTTGTCGCCCTTTACCTTTGCCAACATGTTCTATTGGAATGTTCAGCATCAACTTTCCACGATCTGTGCATATGTAGGTTCGATTGCGATAGGTTTGTTTTTGAAAATTATCACAAACCTCCCAACAAATATCATTTTGGGCTATTGCGGCAAAGGTGGCAATGTTAGGAAGATAAGTCGGATGAATAAGAGTTTTCAAACCGAATTAGTTTTTATTCTGTTTTTTCTTTTTTCTAAAAAAGTCAAAAGCGAACCATCCTGCTAAAGCTATTAAGAAATATTTGAAGTAAGATACTGGCTCTCCACTGCCATGCACTGTGGTAAAGATACGATCCCATCGTGGACGCCAATTTGCCATACCTTTATCAAAGTTGTCGAAACTCATCCAAATAAAAATTGGTGTTCCAACAATATGGTTTGCGGGCACATAGCCCCAAGAACGACTGTCTTCAGAACCATGGCGATTGTCTCCCATCATCCAGTAATAATCTTGCTTGAAAGTATAACTATCTGTGGCTTCTCCATCTATCAATACTTGATTTCCTTTTACCGATACTTCATGATCTTCATAATCGCGGATGATTTTTTTATAATAAGGCAGAACATTAAGATTTAGTTGAACTGTTGCTCCTTCTTCGGGAATATAAATTGGACCAAGATTGTCAACCGTTCCTTGATGTGATTTACTCTGCGGAAATATTCTGGTGTGTGCATTTGTTTCAACAAAACGATCAACTGAAATAATTCCATTTTTCCCTTCAAAACTTTTTGCAGATTCTTTGACCATATTGAACAGTCCCATATTTGGAACTGTTTTCGGACTAAGAAAATTTATAAGGGGCTGATTTTGATTAGAAATGTACCCAGCGAAATATATGTTAGAGGTATCTCTCTTGATTTCGTTAAGATCAGAAGCGTCAATTATCTCTGAAGCCCTCTCTTTTTCTAAAACTGACAAGGGTACTCGATAAATTCGACCTCTAAAATTATCTCTTCCTAGAACTCTAAAATAACTCGTTATGTCATTTTTGGTGGTGACAATATGCTGGTACATAGGTTTTGCACGATCGGGTAATTCCAATTGCTTTCCATTAGCAAAAACATAACCATTTTTTATTTCTAGAGAATCACCTGGCAAACCAACACATCTTTTAACATAATTCGATTTTTTATCGATAGGCTTGCGAATACCTTCTTCTCTCTTAAAAAAGTAGCGTACTGTGTCAGCTGGCCAGCTAAAAACTACAATTTCATTGCGTTTTATTTTCTTAAATCCGGGTAATCGAAAATTAGGAAGTTGAAGTTTGTTTTTCCATGAGGTTTTGTACTTGTCTTTATCCACCTCTGCCAAATAAGAGGGAATGCCTAAAACGGGTAAAGTATCATGTACCATAGGGGCCGCAATGGCTGTAGTAGGTGTTCTAGCACCATAATGAAATTTACTAACGAATAACAAATCGCCAATACGCAGAGTACGTTCCAAAGACCCCGTGGGTATTACATAAGGTTGTATGAAATAGGTATGCACCAAAGTAGCTGCTACGATTGCAAAAACTATTGAGCTTACCCACTCGCCGGCAACACTTCTAGGGTGTAAACTTCTCTCTTTGACATGGGTAACATCAAGCGCATAGTTCACATAGTAAATGTAAAAACCTAAAGTCAGTATCACCAACCAAGTTTCGAGAAGGCCATTTCTACCAAAACTCCGTATAGTTTCCACCCAAATTACCGGAAACATCAATAGATTAATAATCGGTATAAATAGTAAGATCACCCACCATTTTGGTCGATTGATAATCTGCATTAAGACAATGGCATTATAAATAGGAATGGCCGCCTCCCATGCTTTTCTACCTGCCTTTACGTAAAGTTTCCAAGTGCCTAAAAAGTGAATGACTTGAATAACAAGAATAAATAATAGCCATTGTGTTGCGTCCATCTTTTATTTATGGTTTGTGTTTGTTTATAGTCCTAGAACATCTTTCATGGAAAAAACTCCTGTTTTACCCACAATCCATTCCGCAGCAATTACTGCGCCCAGGGCAAAGCCTTCTCTATTGTGAGCGGTATGTTGTATTTCAATACTATCTACCTTACTTTGGTACTCAACAGTATGCGTACCTGGGGTATTTCCTATTCGTTTTGAGGAAATAGGAATTTGCCCTTCTAAGCTTTCATCTAATTTCCATCCCTTGTAACTTGTGTTTTCAATAATTCCCTCTGCCAAAGTTATAGCTGTTCCACTAGGTTCATCAAGTTTTTGAGTATGGTGTATTTCCTCCATCGAAATTTGATACTGTTCTAAGCCTTTCATCATTTTGGCCAGATAAGCATTCAACTCAAAAAAAACGTTTACCCCTAAACTAAAATTAGAAGCATAAATAAAGCCTCCTTTTTTCTCCTTGCAGAGTGCTACTGCTTTATCATGGTCATGCAGCCATCCTGTTGTTCCGGAAATAATTGGCACATCATTTTCAATACAGCTCGAAATATTACTAAAAGCAGCATCTGGCATACTGAAATCAATGGCAACATCCATATTTGAAAAATCAACATTAGGAGTATCCACTTCGACTTTGGCAACGATGGTATGTCTCCTTTGTAAAGCGACCTGTTCGATCATTTTCCCCATTTTCCCATATCCGAATAAGGCAATTTTCATTTTCTAAAAATTTATCGTCAAGGCCAAGCCATAGTTTGGATTGTTCGTAATTGGATTCACATCTAAATAGGGCTGAAATTCCATATCTAAACCTAAATCATCATCTATATTGAACTGTTTCAAATGAGCATCTACGTTTGCATCCACAACATTTAAGGCATATAAAAGAATAGTAGCAAGTAAGGCAAGATCACGGCTATTTTGATTGTCGTTTTGTAGCCTTTCTAAACGTTGATCGTCAATTTCAGGAGTAGTTCGTGTAATACCGTCATCCGGTCTTAGGTCATAAAATTCATCATCAGTAAAACCAGCTTTTCTTCTTTTAAATGCGGTCCTAAATCGGTCATATTCTCCATTGTAAAAAGTATAAGCATACGCACCTCCGCCAATTGCTGCCCATACAATAGGGGCTTTCCAGTAACGCTTATTGTAAATTTGACCTAAACCTGGTAATACCGCTGAGTAAAAACCTGCTCTTGCTGGTGCTAGGGGATTTATTCCTCTTTTTTGAGTTACCAATGTATCAACAATAACGAGTCCTTCATTTTTAAGGTTTGTTTTTAAAGAATCTACTTCTGGGGCATTTTTATTTTCTTCTTGCGACCAACTGGTAAAAGCAAAAAACGCAAAAACGAAAGAAAGAAATAGACGTTTACTTGCCAAGGATTAGTTTTTTTATTCGTAAAAATTCTTCTTCTGATTGAAAAGGGATGGTTATTTTTCCTTTTCCATTTTCCGAAGCTTGAATGGCTACTTTTGAAGACAGATGATTGGTAATTTCATCTTTAGCACTTTTTATAAATTCGGGAGTATCTTTTTTGCCAGAGGACATAGCACCCGATACTTCATGATGCGCTTTGACCAAACGCTCTGTATCTCGAACGGATAGGCTATTGCCAACAATTTTTTCATAGATAGCAATCTGTTCTTCTTTAGTCTCAATATTCACTAAGGCTCTTCCGTGCCCCATGCTAACAAAACCATCTCGAATTCCAGTTTGAATAATAGGGTCCAACTTAAGAAGGCGCATATAGTTCGCAATAGTCGAACGCTTCTTTCCAACACGGTCGCTTAATTTTTCTTGGGTTAATTGTATTTCATCAATCAAACGTTGATAGGATAGTGCTATTTCAATAGGGTCTAAATCTTGACGCTGAATATTTTCAACCAGGGCCATTTCTAAAGACTCTTGGTCATTTGCAATACGGATGTATGCGGGAATGGTTTCTAAACCAACAAGTTTTGAAGCTCTATATCTTCTTTCCCCAGAAACCAACTGAAATTTATTGAAATCAAGCTTTCGAACTGTAATTGGCTGTATTACACCCAATTCACGAATGGAAGATGCTAATTCTTGTAACGCCTCGTCATTGAAATGAGATCTAGGTTGAAACGGATTTACTTCAATAGAATCAATATCCAACTCGACAATATTGCCAACAACTTTGTCAGCATTCTTGTCTGATGCAGATTGAATATCATTTTCAGGGTCTTTCAATAATGCTGAAAGTCCACGACCTAGGGCCTGTTTTCTAGTTGCTTTCGCCATTTATACTACTTCCTTGTTTTTCTTTACTACTTCATTCGCCAAATTCAAATAATTGGCGGCACCTTTGCTACTTGCATCGTATTTGATAATGCTCTCACCATAACTAGGTGCTTCACTAAGCCGTACGTTTCTCTGAATAACAGTTTCGAAAACCATATCTTCAAAGTGTTTTCGAACCTCTTCAACTACTTGATTTGATAGTCGCAACCTTGAATCATACATGGTTAAGAGCATACCTTCAATATCCAAATCGGCGTTATGAATTTTTTGAATACTTTTCACAGTATTCAGAAGTTTACCTAATCCTTCAAGAGCAAAGTACTCACATTGAATTGGTATAATTACTGAATCTGCAGCAGTCAAAGCATTTAAGGTTAAAAGACCCAACGAAGGCGCACAATCAATAAGAATATAATCGTACTGGTTCTTGAGGTCAGTAACGGCTTTCTTCATCATATATTCCCGCTCATCTTTATCGACCAATTCTATTTCAATCGCAACCAAGTCAATATGAGAAGGAATCAAATCAACATTGGGGGATGTCGTTTCGATAATAGTTTCTTCTGCGGTTTTGGTGTGCTCAAGTAACTGATATGTTCCTAGTTCGATACTATCAACATCCACTCCAAGTCCAGAAGTAGCATTTGCCTGTGGATCAGCATCAATCAACAACACTTTCTTTTCGAGAACTCCTAAAGCTGCGGCCAGATTAACTGTTGTTGTGGTTTTACCTACCCCTCCCTTCTGATTTGCAATTGCAATAATTTTGCCCATAGGTATGTTAAGTTAGCCCGTAAAAATACAATTATTTACGATGCTATCCGGCGAATTTTGTTAACAGAAAGTGAATAACTATGGTGTCTTGCGTTAAATTGAGTTAAAGTTTTGACCTTGAGTCTGACACGAAAGCTTAGATGCTCAGAATGGGAGTGGTGTATGATTAATTTACTTGAATTACTGATCTTTGTTTTTTTCTTTTTGTTTAAGACTATCTTCGTATTCAATAAGATAGATTTCTTCATTCTTTTTCTTTAGGTAATACTGTTCCCTAGCAAATTTTTCTAATTCTTCTGGGTCAGATAGCTTTTCTATGATTTTCTTATCATTTTCTATCTGTTCATTGAGATATTTTTTTTGTTTTTCAAGATTATCTATTTCCCGTTTCAGTTCCATGTGAATGCGTAGGGAGTTGGTGTCGAAAAACACCATCCAAACCACAAAAGCGGTTAGAATCAAAACGTAAATACTGCTAAAAATAGTAGCTACTTTGAACCATTTACTCTTTTTGAAATCCTTCCACCCCATCTACTAAACTAATTTTTCATTTACAATACTTCTTACAATATCAACCGCTACCGTATTGTATTTATTGTTAGGGATAATGATGTCGGCATACTCTTTCGTAGGTTCTATAAACTGGTCATGCATCGGTTTGAGAATAGTTTGATATTTTTCCAAAGTTTCATCCAAATCCCAACCACGTTCGTTCACATCTCTTTTTAATCTTCGGATGAGTCGCTCGTCGGAATCGGCATGCACAAAGATTTTGATATCGCACATTTCTCGGATTTTTGGATTAGTCAAAATCAAAATACCTTCAACAATCAATACTTTTGTCGGATGGGTAGGAACGGTTTCCTCTTTACGATTACATTCTAAAAAAGAATATACAGGTTGTTGTACAGACTTACCAGATTTCAATTCTTTCAAATGCTGTGCAAGTAGCGTAAAGTCTATAGAATTCGGATGGTCGAAATTAGTCTCTCGTCTTTCGGGAAGCGTCAAATGCGAAAGGTCATTATAATAAGAATCTTGAGAAATGACTCCAACTTCTTCATCGGGCAATTCATTGATAATCTGATTGACAACGGTAGTTTTTCCACATCCTGTGCCTCCTGCAATACCTATTACCAACATACTTATCAAGTTTTAAGCAAAAATAGAAAACAAATATGATTAGAGCACATTATCCATAATATCCTTAACGACTTCAGGGTTTAATAGTGTACTTGTATCTCCAAGGTTAGAAGTGTCTTTGCTCGCTATTTTTCTCAAGATACGACGCATAATCTTACCACTACGAGTTTTAGGAAGTCCTGGCACGAACTGAATTTTATCTAGTTTGGCAATAGGGCCAATTTGCTCTGTAATTTGTTGGTTGATTTCTTTTCGAAGGTTGTCACGGTCTCTGCTTTCTCCGGTTTCTTTGAGAATCACATATCCATATAAGGCATTTCCTTTGACATCATGTGGGAATCCAACAATGGCAGATTCAGCCACTGCTGGATGCTCATTGATAGAATCTTCAATGGGAGCTGTTCCTAAATTATGTCCTGATACGATAATGACATCATCGACTCTTCCTGTAATTCTGTAATATCCCACGGCATCGCGCAAGGCACCATCTCCGGTAAAATACATATTCTTATACGCTGAAAAATAGGTGTCTCTATAGCGGTCATGGTTGCCCCAAATAGTTCTTGCAATCGAAGGCCATGGGAATTTAATACACAATCTCCCATCTACTTGATTGCCTTTAATTTCTTTTCCGTCTTCATCCATCAATGCGGGCTGAATGCCTATAAAAGGGAGTGTCGCATATGTTGGAGTGGTAGGCGTAACATATGGAATCGGCGTAATCATCATTCCGCCCGTTTCTGTTTGCCACCAAGTATCTATTATCGGACTTTTTTTCTTCCCAATATTGTTATTATACCAATGCCATGCTTCCTCATTAATAGGTTCTCCGACAGAACCTAAAACCTTTAAAGATGATAAATCATGCTTCTCAACAAAGTCAAGTTTTTCTTTGGCCAAAGCACGGATTGCTGTTGGCGCCGTATAGAATTGATTTATTTTGTGTTTTTCGATGATTTCCCAAAAACGCCCATAATCTGGGTAGGAGGGAACACCCTCAAACATTACGGAAGTAGCCCCGTTGGCCAATGGGCCATAAACGATATAGGAGTGTCCAGTAATCCAACCAATATCAGCAGAACACCAATAGACATCGTTTTCAGTGTATTGAAATGCATTCTTGAAAGTATAAGCTGTGTATACCATGTAACCGGCAGTAGTATGCACCATGCCTTTGGGTTTTCCTGTTGAACCTGATGTGTACAGAATGAAAAGTGGGTCTTCAGCATCCATGATTTCGGCATTGCAGTCGGCATATGCGTTATCTAAGAGTGGTTGTAGCCAATGGTCCCTTCCTTCTTTCATTTTGATATCTGAATTGATGCGTTTTGCAACCAAAACATTTTCAACTCTCGGACAATCTTCTAAACCTTTATCTACAATTCCCTTTAAATCAATCGTTTTATTCCCACGGTAAGAACCATCAGAACAAATCACCATTTTACAATCGGAATCATTGATTCTGGTAGAAAGTGCATTGGCTGAAAACCCTGCGAAAACTACAGAGTGAATAGCTCCGATTCTAGCACACGCCAAAAGGGAAACTGCCAACTCAGGAATCATAGGTAGATAAATACAGACTCTATCCCCTTTTTTAATTCCATGGTCTGTGAGGACATTTGCCATGCGACAAACACGTTCATGCAATTGTTTATAGGTGATATGTTGTGCTTCTTCTTTTGGGTCATTGGGTTCGAAAAGAATAGCCGTTTTATCACCCCTAGTTGGTAAATGTCGGTCTAGACAGTTCTCAGTGATGTTGAGTTTAGCACCTTCAAACCATTTGATTTCAGGCTTGGTGAAATCCCATTCCAAAACATTATCCCATTTTTTTCGCCATACGAAATGTTCTTCAGCGATTTCTTCCCAAAACCCTTCGGGATTGCGAACTGATTTCCGATAGACTTGAAAATATTCCTCTAAATGTTTGATATGGTAATTACTCATCTTCTGCTTTCTTTCCTTTAAAAATAAATAAAAATTTAATGTCCAGTAGCCTCGCCAGCACCACTAGGAATTCGAATATCCTCAACAATATCTTGAACATTCTGAGGTGGTGGAGGGGTAAACTGCATAACCACAATTGAGACTGCGAAATTCACAAGCATAGCTATTGTACCAAATCCTTCTGGGGAAATCCCAAACCACCAGTCTTCCTTTAATCCTGCTACGGCAGATTTACCGCCGTCAAAAATTCCGAATTTGAATTTGAGCATATAAAAGAGCATCAATAAAATACCGACGACCATACCTGCTATTGCGCCTTCTTTGTTCATTTTTTTATAAAATATGCCTAGCACGATAGCTGGAAAAAATGATGCTGCCGCCAGTCCAAAGGCTAGGGCAACTACTGCTGCTACGAAGCCTGGGGGGTCAATCCCAAAATATCCCGCCACAACTACGGCCACAGTTGCAGCTCCTCTTGCAGCCCAGAGCTCTCCTTTTTCAGTAATATCAGGTTTAATTACTTTTTTGATTAAATCATGCGATATAGAAGAGGAAATAACTAATAATAAACCTGCTGCGGTTGAAAGTGCAGCAGCTAAGCTTCCAGCCGCTATTAGTGCAATTACCCATGCTGGAAGGTTAGCGATCTCAGGATTGGCCATGACCATGATATCTGGGTCAACGGTAAGCTCATTCAATTGGGCATCTGCTACATATTGAATTTTTCCATCTCCGTTTTTATCATCGAATTTGATTAGTTCTGTCTTTTCCCAAGTTGAAAACCACTCAGGCATATCTGCGTAGGGCTGGTTGCTAACCGTATTAATCATATTGGTTCTGGCAAATACAGCTACAGCGGGAGCTGTGGTATACAAGATGGCGATTAGTAATAATGCCCAACCTGCTGATTTACGGGCATCTTTTACCCTTTTCACTGTAAAAAAACGAACGATTACATGGGGTAATCCTGCGGTACCCACCATTAAGGCTAGCGTGATGGCGAAAATATCGGTCATCGATTTTGAACCATCCGTATATTCATTAAATCCCAGTTCGGTTGAGAGTCCGTCTAATTTGTCTAATAAAAACGTTCCAGAGCCATCATTCAAAGTCGAACCCATTCCCAACTGCGGAATCGGATTTCCTGTCATTTGAATGGATATAAAAATTGCTGGAACCATAAAGGCGAAAATCAGCACGCAATATTGTGCTACTTGTGTATAGGTGATGCCTTTCATCCCACCTAGGACAGCGTAGAAGAGAACGATAATCATTCCTATGATTACTCCCGTATTAATATCAACTTCTAGAAAACGGGAAAATACCAATCCAACTCCGCGCATTTGTCCGGCCACATAGGTAAAAGAAACCAACAGAGCACATATCACGGCTACGATTCTAGCCGTGTTTGAATAATATCTATCACCAATAAAATCTGGAACTGTGAACTTTCCAAACTTTCGTAAATAGGGGGCAAGTAGAAGTGCTAAAAGCACGTAGCCACCGGTCCATCCCATTAAATAAACAGAGCCATCATAACCTGCAAAGGCAATGATTCCCGCCATGGAAATAAAGGAAGCTGCTGACATCCAATCTGCTGCTGTGGCCATTCCATTGGCGAGGGGAGAAACTCCGCCTCCTGCGACATAAAATTCTTTGGTAGAACCAGCTCTTGACCATATCGCAATGCCGATATAAAGGGCAAAGGTGATTCCGACTAAAATATAGGTCCAAGTTTGAACGGTCATGAATAATGTTTTTATTGTCATTCCCGAGAAGTCGAGAATCTGTGGTTGTTAGTTGATAGTTGTCAGTTGATGGCTCTGGTTTGTTTTATTCGTCGTAACCGTATTTCTTGTCGAGCTTGTTCATCAATCGTACGTAAACGAATATCAAAATGACAAACACATAAATCGAGCCTTGTTGGGCAAACCAAAAACCTAATTTGAAGCCGCCGATTTGAATCGTATCCAAGGCGTCTTTAAAAAGGATTCCAGCGCCGTAAGAAACCGCAAACCAGATGGCTAGAAGAATGAAAAGGTATCTAACATTTTCTTTCCAATAGGCACTTGCTTTTTGTTGCTTGTCACTCATAAATTTTTTTTCTTGTCATTTCCGTGAAGACGGAAATCTGTTAATATATAACCGGTATTTCTTCTGCATCGACTCTAACTTCATTGGAAATCTGTCATGTTTTTGCAATAGTTTTCTAAGATAGCGATTTCCCTCTTATCTTTAGGTGGGTAGATAGAGCACTCCGCTTGAAGAATCTCTTTTCGCTCCCGTGACCGATTTTAAAACGTTGATTTCTTGCTCTACGCGAAGTGCACCCATTAAGGCAAAAACGACAGCTTCTTTAAATTCAATGAGCTCTTTTTCTGGGACTACTACTTTCGTATTTTCCTCAAGTTTTTCTTGAAGGACTTTAACCAGAAAATGGTTTAAAGCACCACCGCCAGTTACAAATAAGGAGCTTTCTTCTTTTGAGCTATTCAGTTTTACTTGTTGCGCAACTTTTTCACAAATATGATGAATAGAGGTATGCAATAGATTTTCGACTGAATCATCTGTGATATCGACAATTGGCACAACTTCCTCTACAAACCATTCATAGCCAATGGATTTCGGGTGGGGAAGTAAATAGTATTTCAATCCATTTAGTTTATCGAGCATATTTTGATTTATCCTTCCGGAAGCTGCAAGTTCTCCTCCTTTGTCATAAGCTAAATCTATTTTTCTGGTGATGTAGTTTAGAATCATATTGGCCAAACCAATATCATAAGCAATTCGCTTTCCTTTCTGTTCTAATGATATATTACTAATCCCTCCTAAATTCAAACAAAAATCATATTCCCCAAAGAATAGTTGGTCACCAATCGGAACTAAAGGAGCTCCTTGTCCGCCCAAGGCAATATCATTGGTTCTAAAATCGCAGATTACTTTGCAAGCACTTTCGTTGGCGAGATGCTGACCTGAACCAATCTGGAACGTAAGTCCGTTTTCAGGTTGGTGATGTGTTGTATGTCCATGGCTGGAAATAAAAGCAACTTCAAGTTTTTTATCGGAAATAAATTGCTTTGCCTCTTTTCCAAGCCACGTACCGTAGGTATTATGGAATTGCAACAATTCATCAGCCTTCAAATAAATAGAGTCTTTTAACTCCGATTGCATATCATCAGAATAGGAAATGCTTTTGGTCTCAATGATTTCAAAAGACCATTTGTCCAAGTCCCTATTGATATGGCAGTAGCAGAGGTCTAGGCCGTCAAGGGAGGTTCCGGACATCAAGCCAAGTATTTTGAATGTTTTCATTTTTTTACTTTTTTTAAAGCTCCTCTCCTTTTTCAAGGAGGGGAATGAATCCGCCAACTGGCGGAGAAAGGGGTGGTAAAACCCGAGCCTTAGGTCTTTTACCAAACTTCTATTTAAATAGCCAAGGCTTGAGCT
The DNA here is from genome assembly GCF_047345145.1 of Maribacter taeanensis. Taxonomy (NCBI): domain Bacteria; kingdom Pseudomonadati; phylum Bacteroidota; class Flavobacteriia; order Flavobacteriales; family Flavobacteriaceae; genus Maribacter; species Maribacter taeanensis. The sequence goes on along the minus strand of NZ_JBLFER010000001.1, from coordinate 1,234,249 downwards.
TTCTACCCGCCCCCCGTCTTCTGATAAATCAGAAGCCACCCGGCCCTGTCAAGGGCGGGGAGTTTTTATCTTAACCGGCAGCTTTCCTTTAGCTTTCAATTTACCCAAAAAATGTTCAGTCGCTACGTCTTGAAATTCTGTAAACTTTTGATAAGCAATAACAATAACTTTTGCATTCTGAAGGTTCAAATGATTCAAAACATATGGATTTCCGAAAAGATATAGAACTACATTTTTAGTACGAATAAGTTCATTTACAAAATCGATTTCTTCCTGAAATAAACCAAAGGTGTTTGCAGGTTTTACCTGTGGCGGAGTTAATAGAATTAAGATATCTTTTTCTTCTTCCACTTCCGAATTCATTTCCTTCAAACTGGCAAGAATCCCTTCTGTATTATTATCTAACATAGAACGTTTGAAGGTCAAAGTGCAAAAGTCTGTAGTTCTAAAATTGGCAATATCGGCATAACTTCCTTTTAATAAGGTCAGACTATTTTCGGCTAGTTTACGATTAAGTCGCCTGTCAGTTTCAGGTTTTGAAACCGTTCTCGACTCCGCTCGAACTGATAGTAAAGCGTTTTCTTTTAGCTTCCAAACTCTTTTAAAACTTTCTTCAATTTGTGTTTCAGAAGCATTTTTGAGTATAGATTCAATTCCTTCAGTAACATGTTCTGCAAAACAAAGTACATCATTACCAGCGTCGAACGCAAGCCATTCTAACTCTCCTTTTATGGGATAGTTTTTAGAAACTGCATGCATATTTAACGCATCTGAAATTACTACCCCTGTGAAACCCATTTCACTTCGAAGTACTCCTTTTATGATGTCCTTAGATATACTTGAAGAAATCCGCTCTCCATTGGCTAAAGCTGGAACAGATAAGTGTCCCACCATTACAGAATCAACCCCTTCCTCAATTAGCTTTTGAAAAGGATACAACTCATTTGCAACCAATTCTTCTTTGGATTTGTCAATCAACGGGAGTCCCAAATGTGAATCGGTAGCTGTATCTCCGTGACCCGGAAAATGTTTGATGCTTGTCAATACGCCTTCACTTTGCGTTCCTTTAATAAAAGCTAAAGCTTTTTCGGTCACATTGATTTTGTCTTCGCCGAAAGAGCGATAACCGATTACGGGATTATTCGGATTGTTATTAATATCAACACAAGGCGCTAAATTCCAATGAATTCCTGCGGTCTTGCAGTCTCGAGCAATATTTCGTCCAACTTCGTAAATCAAATCATGATTTCCTTGAATTGCTCCTAAAGTTATGTTGTAAGGGTATTGCGGTGTGTTTTCAATGCGCATGGCTAATCCCCATTCGGCATCAATCGCAATTAATAAGGGATATTTAGAAACACTTTGATATCGTTTAATAAGTGCTTTAAGAGTTTCGAAACTTTCGGAATTATAAACCACTTCTTTTTTGCCTTCATAGTTTGTCGCTGCGCTTGCGCGACTGTGAAAAAAACAAAGTGACCCAATACTATGTTCTTGGATTAGTTTTTCTAGTTTTTGAATTTCTTCTTCAGTATCATTTATAAATGCAGCAGGCATAAAGAGCTGGCCTACTTTTTCCGGTAAGCTAAAAGTATTCCTGGCGATTTCGTAGTCTAGTATGGTATTCATATTAAGCTTTTGCTTTTCCAAAGTCAGCTGGGTATTTAATATATCTTAATATTACAAATGCGGGAAGTGCGGCCAGTACAACCCAAATAAAGAATCCATCATAGCCCAACCATTCTTGCATAAAACCGCTAATAAGGCCGGGTAGCATCATTCCTAAAGCCATAAAACCTGTTGCCAATGCGTAGTGTGAAGTTTTGGAATTTCCTTCGGCTACATAAATTAGATATACCATGAATCCCGCTATACCAAAACCGTAACCAAATTGCTCTACGATTACTGTACCTGTTACCGCCCATGCATCCGTGGTTCCTGTAACGGCCAACAATGCATAAAGTGCATTCGGAGCGTTCAGTGAGATTAGCATAGGTAACATCCATTTTTTTAAGCCTTGTCGCGAGATTAATATTCCCCCTAAAATCCCACCAACAGTCAAGAAAATCACCCCTATTGTTCCGTAAATCGTGCCAACCTCAGATGTGCTATATCCTAATCCTCCAACAGCCTCAGAATCTAGCAGGAAAGGCGATGCCATTTTCACCAATTGCGATTCGCCAAGCCTGAAAAATAGAATAAACGCTATTGCCAAATCCATTCCTGGTTTTTTGAAGAAGGATACAAAAACCTCCAAAAAACCTTTCGGTTTTTCTAATTCTATTGCTTCCGAACTTTCGAACTTTGGCGTAACAAAAAAGTTCGACAAAGTCATAAGTAGCATAAGCGAACCTGCGCATATCATCGTATAGGACCATGCTTTTGTATTGTCGCCATATTTATTTTCAAGAAAGCCCGCTAATATCACCAATAACCCCTGACCCGTTACATTGGCTAGTTTATAGAATACACTTCGCATTCCGACAAAAAAGGATTGCTTGTCCTCGGTTAGTCCAATCATATAATATCCGTCGGTAGCAATATCATTTGTTGCCGAAGCGAAAGCGACCATCCAAAAGCAAGCCAAACTGGTAACGAAAAAAACATTGGTAGGTAAGGTGAGCCCGATGGCCAAAAGCGCGGCAGAAGCGAGTAATTGCATCCATAAAAACCAATTTCGTTTGGTGCTTTTTAGATCTACAAAAGGGCTCCACAAAGGTTTAATCACCCAGGGGATGTATAAAAAACTAGTATATAAACCTATGTCAGCGTTGCTAACTCCTAATTTTTTGTACATGATGACAGACACGGTAACTACTAGTGCATAGGGAAGGCCCTGAGCAAAGTACATGGTTGGTACCCATGCCCAAGCCCATTTGTTTTTTTGAATCATATCAGTTTGTTTCATTTAAATGTACAATTATCGGTTCAGACTCTCTTCCATAAAAATCTATAAAAGTCAGTGCAACATATTTTCTTTTTCCAAGAATTTTGAACGGAAGACTAACTTCCTGGCCGTTTTCAACAGAAACTTTTGTGATTAGTTTTTTTAGGGGATAGGTTGCTTTTTCATTTTTACCAGAGGGATAAACCATCACATACCGAATGGACTCTCGGTCGTTAAATTTCAAGGTAATAGCGTCATTTGATTTTCGGATTGATTGCTGAACGGTAAAACTTTTAGCTTTCGGGACAGCCAACTTGGAAACAGGAGGAAGCGATGGTTCTTTATAGTATTTTCGTTTCAAATATTTAACAACATCAACATTGTCATTCATTAAGCTTTTAGCACTAAAAAAAGCATTCCCCTGAACAACATTTTTTTCTCGGGAATAGCTAATTTGATTGGGGAGTTCTTTTTTATTATCCCAGGCTGTATCGCTATTGTTTCGGATTTTATAAGGTCCGTTTCCGATGTATAAATTCGTGTTTTGACTTTGGCTTGACCACCAATCCACGATTTTACGATGCGAAGCTACAGGAAGCTCCATACTCCAGTATACTTGGGGAATTAGATAGTCGAGCCATCCTTTTTCAATCCAAAGTAAGGGGTCTGCGTATAAATCCTCGTAGGTTGTTTGTCCTGCTTTGGTATCAGAACCTTTGGGGTCAGAGGACTTGTTTTTCCAAACCCCAAACGGACTCACCCCAAACTGTACCCAAGGTTTTCTAGCTTTGATAATATCATGACTTTTTTTGATGAGAGAATCGATATTGCTCCGTCGCCAATCTTCTAGATTCTGATTGGGTAACGCACAGTTATAGTAAGAAATCGAATCTTGAAAAACCTCACCTTGAATTCGATACGGATAGAAATAATCATCAAAATGAATGGCATCTACATCATAGTTCGAAACTACTTCATCAATAACAGCAATCATTTTTTGTTGTACTTCTGGCAAACCTGGGTCGTAGTAGTATTTTTTTCCGTATTTCAACATCCAGTCAGGGTGGAGGTTATAGTCATGTATTTCGCTTAAAACTTCTGTTTTCAAATCAAATGTGGCACGATAGGGGTTAAGCCATGCATGAAATTCCATACCCCGGTTATGGGTTTGGTCAATCATCCATTTTAAAAGGGTAGATTTTGATGTAGAAACTTCTCCCTCTGTACCAGTTAGAAATCTGGACCATGGGGCATTTTCTGACTTATAGAAAGCGTCTCCAGCGGTTCTGATTTGAACTATAGCGGTGTTGAAGTTAAGGTTTTGATAGAAATCTAATATTTCTAAGAAATCCGTTTTTTGTTTTTCTACGGAATCATTTCCATTTTTTGGCCAATCGATATTTACTACCGTGGCAACCCAAAACCCCCGAAATTCTGTTCTGGGTTGGGGTATAGGTTTGAATACCGAGCAGGAATTTATCGTTGTTAGAATAAGTAAAAGTGAGAGTGTTCGAGACATTTATATTTTAACTATGATGCTAAAATACAAACCTAATCAAACTTGTGTCGAACAAAAGCTTCCATCGCTGCGTAATCAGAAAGTCCGAGTTCATTATACCTTCTTGCGGTATCGCGATTTCGTTCTTCGGCACGCATCCAAAATTCTCTAGTGTCATCGCCTTGAAACATCACACCATCTTTTTGTGATTGATGTGCGAAAATGGCATTCCGTTTGCGTAATACTTGACCCGGACTCATGGGCACTGCCATTTCAATTTCATTAATATCCCACTCATGCCATGCCCCTCGATACAACCATAGCCAGCAATCTTTTATCCAAGATTCAGATTTTAGCTGCTTCATGGCTTCAAAAACTGCATCAAGACAAACACGATGAGTGCCATGTGGATCTGCCAAATCCCCTGCAGCGAATATTTGATGTGGCTTAATTTTTTGGATGGTATTAACCATTATGGCAATATCTTCTTCTGATAGATTATTCTTTTTAATGGTTCCAGTTTCATAAAAGGGGAGGTCTAGAAAATGCACGTTACCGTCTGCCAAACCTAAATAGCGCGTAGCTTCATATGATTCTCCCCTTCTGATATTTCCTTTTAATTTTCGTACTTCTGATGAATCGAAACTACTTTCAGTTTTTGCCTTAATAGAATCGATTATGGCTTGCGCTTCCTCTGAAGGAGAAATCCGCTTGGCGATTTCTGCATATTTTCTTGCATCAGCATCTGATACTGCAATATTTCCTGAAGTTTGATAGGCGACATGTACCTCATGGCCTTGTTCTATTAATCTATCAAAAGTCCCTCCCATGGAAATCACATCATCATCTGGGTGCGGACTAAAAATAATGACGCGTTTTTTTATAGGAGTCGCTCTTTCGGGTCTGTTGGTGTCATCGGCATTAGGTTTTCCTCCTGGCCACCCCGTAATAGTATGTTGCAGACGGTTGAACATCTTGATGTTGAGGTCGTAAGAGTCTTGAATCATCAACAAATCTGCCATTCCATTGTCATTATAATCTTTATCCGTTAGACTCAAAATCGTTTTGCCCAATTTAGTACATAGCCATACAATTGCTTTGGCGGTAAGTTCTTCTGTCCACTCGCAAGGCTTCACTATCCATGGTGTTCTATTTCTGGTTAATTCACTGCCGGCACCAGTATCGAGAACAAAGGTGCAATTCTTATGATTTTGAAGGTAGGTGGCAGGGACTTGCGATGATATTTCTCCCTCGACTGTATTTTTAATAATCTCAGCCTTGTTTTGTCCCCAGCCCAATAGTACGATTCGTTTTGCACTTAAAACAGTGGCAATACCCATTGTAATGGCTTTTCTGGGAACATTATCTATGCCCAGAAAAGCTGGTGCGGCATCTACCCTGGTGATATGGTCTAGGGTAATAACCCTTGTGCCAGAATTATAATGTGAACCTGGTTCGTTAAAGCCTATGTGCCCTGTACGACCGATACCAAGGAGCTGGAAATCGAGTCCTCCAAAATCTTTTATCTTTTTCTCATAGGACAAACAGTACTCAACAACTTTATCGTTTGGCACTTTTCCATCTGGGATATACACATTTTTAGGAAGTATATCTACATGGTTAAATAAATGCTCATGCATAAAATAGTGGTAACTCTGGGTATTTTCTTTATCCATTGGTAAATACTCGTCCAGATTAAAGGTTACCACGTTTTCAAAACTCAGTCCTTCCTCTTGATGCATTCGGACGAGTTCTTCATATACGCGTATGGGAGAAGAACCTGTCGCCAACCCTAAAACACACATTTCATCTGACAGTTGTTTTCTTCGGATGAGCTTGGCAATTTCCTCAGCAACTTCAATAGAGGCATCATTCGAATTTTCAAAAATTACATTATGGATTTTTTCGAAGCGTGTTTCCTCAAATTGTCCTACTGGTTTGTAACGGATATCGGTTTTAATTCGTGCAGCCATTGTAGTCATATAATACGTTAGTTTATGTGTTCGATATATGTATTGATTACGGCAAATGTATGCAATAAAAATTATATTTGCTGTTTATTGCAAGATATTTTGCTGTTTTATGCTTTTATTTAGAGTTTATATCAATAAAACCGTAAAAAACAGCATATATATTTATTTGCTATATTTGTATTTTCAAGCTAGAATATATGTTAAAGGAAGAGCGCCAACAGACGATATTAAATGAAGTAGAATTGCATAATCGGATACTATTAACCGATATTGCGGAGACGCTTGATGTATCAATCGATACAGTTCGAAGAGATGTAAAAGAGTTGGATTCTGAGCAGAAACTTCGCAAAGTTCATGGAGGTGCTATCTCCTTAGGATTTACGACGAGCAGTACTCGAAATACCAATATTTACGCACTTGAAGAAAAAACAAAGATTGCACAAAAAGGGGTATCTCTATTAAAAGAAGGGTCTGTAATCTTTGTTGACGGAGGCACTACTTGTTTAGAATTAGCACGTTTAATTCCTCTGGATTTGGAATTGACATGTTTCACACTAAGCTTACCTGTTGCAATGGAACTTTCTTCAAAACCGAATGTTACAGTCATTTTTATCGGAGGACAGATTTCTAAGGATGCGCAGATATCCATAGGTGCAAATGCAATACATAATCTTTCAGAAATAAAAGTCGACTATAGCTTTATCGGAACAGGGTATGTTGATTCGCAATACGGACTAACAGAGTTCGATTGGGACATTGTTCAATTGAAAAAGGCAGTAATTAAAGCCGCGAAGAAAACGGTACTTTTGTGCATCTCGGAGAAATTGAATTCGCAACATCGCTACAAAACCTGCGATATAAACGCGATAAATACAATGATAACGGAGTTAGCACCTGAAAATGAGCTGCTAAAGAGTTTTAGAACGCACGACATACATCTTTTATAAGTCTATGGATTATCTCAAAATCACCGAAACCCCTTCTAATCATGATAATTTGGAACAATTGGATACTATTTCCATTTTGTACAAAATGAATGAGGAGGACCAAAAAGTGGCTGATGCGGTCGCTTTGGTTATTCCGCAAATCACAAAGTTGGTTGATGCATTGGCAGAGCGTTTTATTGACGGAGGACGTCTCTTTTATATAGGTGCAGGCACAAGCGGAAGGCTTGGAATTTTAGATGCTTCTGAAATACCACCAACATTTGGAATGCCACACGAAAGAGTAGTAGGGTTGATTGCTGGTGGTGATAAGGCCATTCGCAAAGCAGTCGAAAATGCAGAGGATAATACAGAACAGGCATGGCCCGATTTAACGGCACATAATATCAACGACAAAGATGTTGTTGTCGGCATTGCTGCATCTGGTACTACGCCCTATGTTTTAGGGGGAATTGCATCTGCAAAGAAAAATGGGTTGCTCACAGCAGGTATTACAAATAACCCTGGTTCACCATTGGCAATATCGGCTGATATTCCGATTGCTGTGAATGTGGGTCCAGAATTCGTTACTGGAAGCACAAGGATGAAAAGTGGGACTTCGCAAAAGTTGGTTCTAAATATGATTTCCACAGCTTTAATGATAAAAATTGGCAGGGTAAAAGGGAATAAAATGGTGAATATGCAGCTAACCAATGATAAGTTGGTGGATCGAGGCACTCGTTATGTTATGGAGGGTCTGAATATTTCGTATTCAGCAGCGGCAGAATTGCTTAACCAACATGGGTCTGTTAAAAAAGCAATTGAGGCTGGTCGGTAGTCCGTTTTATTTTTTTGGAACCAATTTATAAACTCCTTTTCCTTCTACAGCCACATAAATCAGTCCGTCCGGTCCTTCTTTGACATCGCGTACGCGACCCATACCATCCATTAATTTTTCACGACTAGTGACTTTTTTGCCATTCAATTCAAGACGTTCTAAGTATTGAAAAGCCAGAGAGCCTACTAACAGACTTCCTTTCCAGTCAGCTCCGTATTTGTCAGATGTTACAAAGGTCATTCCGCTTGGCGCAATTGAAGGAACCCAATAGTGAATCGGCGGTTCCATGCCTTTCATTTCGGTTTTATTTGTGATTTCGGTTCCACTATAATTGATTCCGTAGGTAACTACAGGCCATCCATAGTTTGCACCTTTTTTGATAATATTAATTTCATCACCACCTCTCGGCCCATGTTCATGGTCCCAAATTTCACCGGTTTCTGGATGTTTTACCAATCCCTGCGGATTTCTGTGTCCATAGCTATAAATGGCAGTTTTTGCTCCTTTGGCTCCAACAAAGGGGTTGTCTTTAGGAATGCTTCCGTCGTCATTAAAACGGTATATTTTGCCTCCGTCACGGGTAATATCCTGAGGATTTTCATCTCGGGCACCTCTTTCGCCGATAGAAAGAAAGAGATATCCATTGTTATCAAATTCTATTCGAGAACCAAAATGCTGCCCCTTTGTAGTATTTGGTCCAGCCTTGTACAATAATTCATTGTTAATCAATTTGTTATCTTTTAATTTCGCTCTCATCAAAGCAGTGTGACCACCTTTTCCCTCTCCTTCCGAGGAGGCATATGAAATATAGATCCATCCGTTGTTTTTGTAATCGGGATGTAACTCAATATCCATGAGTCCACCTTGCCCTCTGACATAAACTTTCGGTGTATTTAAAATTGTAGTTCTTTTCTCATTGCTAAAGTGAAGTAATTCACCTGATTTTTCTGCGACTAAGATTCCCCCATCAGGTAGAAAGGCCATACCCCAAGGAATCTGCATTTCATCGATTAATAGCTCTGCAGAAAAAGGAATATTTTCAGCTTTAGAAGCTTGATTTTCAATATTTTGCGCACAAGAATAATGAAACATTACAACGAATAAACAAGAAATAAAGACACTATTTCGCATAATCGAACGTTAGAAGTATATTATAAGGTAATCCCGTAAGGGTAAAATTAAGCAGAATTTATAAGTTTAAATAATTACACCAAAAGAATATTCAGGTCCCCAAGTTCTGATATTCTTACCCAAATTGACTTAACCTATGCTCCAAAAAAACTCACGGCACGTTTGGTATGCCTTACTACTGATAACGCTATCGGTAGTATGCACGACCGCAGTAGCAAATACCAGAGTCTATACTTTTATCGCAGAAGTAGCTTCTAGTATAGAAACTACAATCGTCAGTTCTCCCACTGAGGATAAGAATACGTCGGCTACCCACAACTCAAACTCAACAAGATTAACATCGAAAAACAATTCAGCTGCCACCTCGGCAATGTTTATGACTATCATTCAAGGGGCAGATGACGAAGTGGTATGTACCATTGATGGTACCACAGTTGCTCGTTTTATTTTATGTGGAGACTCTGATGATAGAGAAATATCAGTAGGAGGAGGAAGCAGTTTTATTTGGGAAGAACTGACTGGCATACCACCAGATACTAATGTTGAATGCCCAAATACAGCACCGAGTAATTACACACAAGTTGCTACTACGCCTACTTTTGATTTAGATGCATCATCCGTATCATCTACAACCGGGGCTGAATATCGTGTTCAGGTTGATGGTGGGTTTTGGTATTATTTTGAAGTAGTTAAGAGTACAATAACCCAAACGTTTAGCAAAGAAGATTTTGTTTGTAATAACCCAGGTCGTATTGAGATAACTGGACTTCCAAATAGTTATGAGTTTCAAATTCGTGAAGGTTCAAATCCTTTCAGTGGATATCAATCATCTTCTATTTTTGATAACCTTTCGCCCGGACTTTATACTGTTCAGGCCCGTTTGAACATTTCAGGGCAAGTTTGTGAATATTTATATGATGTTATTGAAATTGAGCAAGTAGATATTGATATTGCGGCGACGGTTACTAACCCCGTATGTGCTGGAGAAGTAGGTAGTATTTATGTTGAAGCACAGCCTGATGACATTGGTCCTTACGAGTTTACCCTACTTGACGAGTTTGGTGCTGAAGTAGCATTTACTGCGCCCATATCTGACAATTTTTTCACCTTTAATTCGGTAAGTGAAGGTATTTACTCTGTCAAGGTAGAAACTCCAGAATGTGCTGAAGATATTGCAAATGGAATTCCGGCACCTGTACAATACAATGATATCAACGGAAACATTATTGAAGTTGGTTTAGGTCTTGATCCAATTACAGTAAGTACAGATACTGGTGGTTTGAGTTTTGGTTGTCCTCCACCATCGGGTATAGAAACGGTAAATATTGATGTTACTCCTTCAGGAGGATCAGGTACCTATAGCTTTACGGTAAGTGACGGTGGTAATTCCGGTGGAAATTTTACTGGGACATTTGCATATCCTATTACATCACCAGGTACGTATACCTTTTTTGTTACCGATGATCAGGGCTGTACCGCCGAAAAGTCTGAGTATGTAGCCCTATTAGATCCGCCTAACGTTACTGCAGCACCAATAATTGGTACTTGTACCAATGGTGGTGGTAAAGTAGAGTTTACAATTAATGATCCAATGGGCTTTAATCTAGAATTTAGAGCTACAAATAATGCTACTGATCCATGGACTAGTTCCCCAACTATTCCAGTTGCGGATGGCACTTATAATATAGTTGAAGTACGGTATTCTCAGGGTGCTTTTAGTTGTGTTCTGCCATTACCTCCTGTGACTGTTACGTCAGATGGAGGTCTAACGTTTAGTGCAAGCTTAACATCTCCGTATACTTGTGCTGCTGGAGCAACAATAACATTTACTGCGGCAAGTGGTGGTTCTGGATCAGGTTATGAATATAGCCTTGACCCTAGTGATCTTAGTTCTTGGCAAAGCACATTAGATTTTACTGGTCTTGCTCCAGGTAGTTATATACCTCATGTTAGAGATGATGCGGGATGTCTTCAAGGAACTACACCTATTGATATCGCTGGATCAACTCCGCCTGATGATATAGATCTTCAGCAAGATCAATTGGATTGTGCTTCCGGAACAAGTCGCGTTACAATTAATGTATTGCCGGGAGGTTTTCCAGTTGCTGAATATAGAGTGGTTAGTTCAATACCAGCTACAACATTACCTCCAGCGCAAGTAAGTAACGTATTTCCAGGTTTAAATTTAGACACTTCATATCAATTTGAAATCGTTGATACGGGTGGTTGTATCTATACTGCAAGTATTACCACAGGTGGATTTAGCTCTATCCGAGCGCAGGTTCAAGCCGGTGGTGATCGAAGAGTCTGTACTGGTGATTCAGACGGTAGTGCTACCTATATAATTGACGGATTTGCCACTGATTATGATTATGAAGTAACTTATACTGCACCGAGTAGTGCGCCTGTTATTCATAGTACTGGAACAAGTTCAAATTTGACACTGCCTTTGAGCGGCCTTGCAATAGGTAACTATTCAATTACAGTTACCGATAATGATACCAATTGTTCTTCAACAGTAGCATTTGATATTAACGGTCCAACAAACCCATTAAATGTAACTGCTACGGTTACTGATATGAGCTGTCAAAATGGAAACGTAGGAAGAATAAGAGCCAATGGCTCAGGTGGATTTCCAGGTTATACTTATGAACTTGAAGATCCGTTGAATGTTACTACCGGACCTCAAAATAATAGAAACTTTAGTAACTTAATTGAACCGGGCGACTACTTCTTAACAATTATTGATTCAGAAGGATGTCGTTTCAGATCGGGCCCTTTTACGTTAACCCCTAAAACACTTCCTACTATTACAGAAGGTGCAATTGATTACTGTTATTCAGCTACTAATCAAGCTGAGATTACAGTAACTTCTGCTTTGGGCGGTGCTCCTCCTAATGCTGCACTATTGAGTACACATGAATACCGTATTAACGGAGGTGCTCTGCAAGTGCCTGGTACTGCAGGTACATTCACATTTACGAATTTAGTTCCTGGAACGTATACTATTGAAGTGGTTGATGGTAATAACTGTTCAGCTCAATTGCTTCCAATAACCATAGAACCACAGATTCAAGTAGCTTTAGATATTTCTCGCGAGATTCCTTGCGGTGGTGATGGTGAAATGGAAATTGATATCACAGGTGGTGACATTTCAAATCTTGGAACCACATCGTATACCATTGAGTATCGTGATGTAGCACCGAATCCTTTCGCACCAGTTGCGGGTCATATTGGTATACCGCTTCCATCAGGAAACTTTAATTATACTGTACCTTTTGGTAATCATGGTGATTATAGGGTAACGGTTACTGATAGTAATGGGTGTCCCAATACTTCCGAGATATTGAACTTTACCGAACCAACTAATATCGCTGCTACGCATAGAGTTGTTGGTCCAAGTTGTGCCGACCCGAATAGTGGTTTTGTTGAGGTTATTCCGACGGTTTCTTCTGGTGTTCCTCCATTTCTTGTGGTTTTTGCACCTGCCGGTACGCTAGTAGCGGATCCTAATAATCCTGATCCAACAAACACCTATAACTTTAGTACTCAAACAGTTTATTCTGGTTTGGCTGCAGGTAATTACGAATATATTGTAAGGGACTCTCGAGATGGAATTGCCGGTACATTGAATTGTATTACGACAATAATTCCGGTGACTGTTGTAGATGATCCAACACCAGCGCCAGATGCTAGTATTACCCCTATAGATGCCACTTGTTCTCCAAGTGGATTATCAGGAGGTGTTACTATTAATCCGATGATATCACCTGGAGTACCAAACTATACGGTTACTATTGAAGATAATTTTGGAAACCCTTTTTATACACAGAACAATGTAGCGCCGGGTGATTTACCCTTGAATATTACAGACCCAGCCTTAGTTCCTGGTAACTATCAAGTCATTGTCATTGACTCTAGGGGATGTAATGATATTGAATCATTAGCAATTGGGACCACTAGTCTAGACTTAAATCCGATTTATCCACTACCACCACCGACCTGTACACCAGGAGGTGTTACCGTATGTGTAGAAATTTTAAATGGTACGGGACCTTATGAGATACGTCTAATTGACCCCGACCCGCTAGTTGGCTGGGTTTCGCCTAACGGACCTCCTGGACCTCCTCCTACGCATTGCTTTTCTGGCTTGCTTTCAGGTGTGTCTTACACTGTAGAGGTTCGTGATTTGAGCACAGGTTGTGAGTATTCTGAAGTAATTACTCCTCCTGATGGCCCCGGTATGAGTGTTTCTTTGACAGCTGACGGAGCTACTTGTAGAAATGGTGATGTGGGTGTTAACTACAATATAACGACTGGTACAGCACCTTATAACGTAATTATAACTAATCTAGATACAGGTGTAATAGAGTACAATGTAACAGGTTCCAACTTAACTACTTTAGCCACTGATTTAACAGTGCCCGCTGGTCGTTACGGAATTTCAGTTGAAGATTCGAATGATTGTACTAACGGTGCGGAAGCTGAAGCCATTCCTGACCTACCTAGAGTAGATATTATCGATAATCAAAACGCTAACTGTAATGAATTAGGTCAACTAACAGTAAGAGCAACAGGAGGTACTGGACCTTACGAGTACGCTTTTGTTGAACAAGGTACAGTTCCTCCGGGAACAATACCACCTTTATCTGCTTTTGATTCGTCTCCTACTGCAGCATTGGCTGGATCTTTAGCACCAGGTATCACGTATGATATTTGGGTAGTAGATGCTAACAATTGTCCGGCGAGTACATCTGCCGCAGTGATACAAATGAATCCAGACTTACCAGCTCCAACAATTATTGTTGACAACCAATGTGATGTTACCGCTACAGCGGCCACTGGGTTTAATATTACTGTGGAAATGCCTGGTAATATAGATACACCGACATTTACTCTAAACGGTGAAAGTCAAACGCCAGTTTACATACCAGGAACACCTACTCAAGCAGTATTCACAGTATATAGTGTTGGTCCTTATCCAGTGCATGTGATTGACGCGAATGGTTGTGATGTAGATGATGTAGCAGAAGTATTTCAAATTTTATCTGCTTCAGGTACTTTTACTACAGAGCCAAATTGCGAGAATCCTGATGGAGTGGTAACCATAACTGCGAATGGTGGTAGTGGTAACTTTACCTACCGACTGACTGGGTTGGACTTTTTAGGAGGATCAATTGATATAGTAGATCCTGATAATGATGGTATCTTTCAAAATATTCCTCCGGGAGATTATCAAGTAGTAGTGCAAGATCAGATTGTAGCTGATGGGGCAGGTCAATGTGAATTTCTTGTAGATGATATTTTTAGATCTCGACCTATTCAACCCGTGATTGACGATACTGGCGCTACAGATATTACGTGTAGGGACAACGATGATGGTACAATAAATGTTTCGTTGGTACTGGATGCCGACCCAACGCTTAATCCAAATATAAAAGAATACAATTTGTATTCAAGTACTTTGGCGGCAATGCCAGCTAACTATGATTTTACATCACGTATCGATGATAATCTGACCGGTTCTTTTACCGGCCTAGCATCAGGAACTTATGTTGTAGAAGTAGTTACCGACAAGAATTGTTTTGACCGTGAAGAAGTTACAATAATTAATCCACCAGCCTTTACTATAGACGCTGTAGCAGGTACACTCGTATGTGAAGTTGGAGCTAATAGATTTAGCACCACAACAATAACTTTAACCGTCAACGGCGTCGGTAATGGAAATCCTTATGCATTTAAAATAAATCCTACAGATAGCTATCAAACAACTACTGCAAGTACTATGGATTTCTTGATAGTTGATACCGGCGTAACACAAACTTTTACAGTTTCAGCCATTGACAGCAACGGTTGTGAATTTATTTTTCCGACACCAATTGTAATCGACCCTCCAAGTGAGGTTGAGGGTTTAATAAGCCAATTGAGACCGATGGATTGTGAAAATCCTGAACGCATACGTATTGACGTAACAGATAACTCGGGAACACCGAACTTTTATATTGAAGATCAAGGTTCTTCGGTTGCTCCTGTGGCTAATCAAACACCAAACCCAGGGGAGAGTTTTGTGGAATTTGATTTGCCCTTAGTAGCTGGTGAATACCGTCTTCAAATTGTAGATGTGGGCGGTTGTACCTATCCTTTGGAGCCATACACGGTTGTTGAACCTGAATTGCCTACCGCTACCATTGTCGAATCAAACCCCATAAGGTGTATTACTGACACGAACGGTGCTCTTGAAATCACAGTCAATACTGTTCCTTCATTTTCTGGAGTTTATGAATATTGGGTCTATGATGCAAGTGATCCAGGTTTTGCCGGTGGTGCCTTTGCTGGACCAGTTCAAGCAAATGCATTTGTAGATATTGCTACAGATGGTAATCCATTTTTGATTACCGGATTGTCTGGTGGTACCAAAAGAGTTGTTATACGCGAACAAGGAAAAACGGTAAATGGATGTAACGTTTTTAGTGATGTAGCTACCATTCGAGTGCCTAATGGAGACCTTCTTATAAATACATTTGATGAAATTGGTCGCGTAGGCTGTAATAACGACCTAGGCGAGTTAATCGTAACTGCTATTGGCGGATGGGATAATGCAGCATATGAATTTATGTTAGAATATGATGATGGAAGTGGTTTTGCTCCCCACCCGACATATGGTACATATGCGATGAATGGAACCAATGACCGATTTACAGGATTGTCTAGCGGAGATTATAGAGTAACAGTGCGAGATATAGAGGGTTGTGAGGCAACAGATACTGAGACGTTGAGTCCAGTACCCCCAATTCAAGCCGAGGCAATTATTACGCGTGAATTGGAATGCCCATTAGGTAATGATGCGATCATTACAGCAGTAGAACCTGGTACAACAACTCCCGGTGCTATCGGAGGTATTCTTGGTGCTGGCTATCAATTTAGATTGTTACGCATTGATGAAACTAATTTAGATCCATCAAATCCGGGAGCATTGGATTTATATGATCCTGCTAACATTTTATCAGTTGCCGCCGGACTTCAGGCAAGTCCAGAATTTGTGGGATCAGGTGGAACAGGTGTTGTTGAAGCAGGCTGGTATGCCGTTGAAGTAGTATCTACTTTAAATTGCCAGACTTTCACTGTTCCTATTCAGGTGATTCCACCGCCACCTATCAATCCTGTGTTGATCCAAACAGCGGTGCCCGCTTGTGGTAATATTGCTACAATGATGATACGTGTGAACAACCCTGATGGAGGTTCGTATGAATACAATAGAATTTATCCCCCAACAGACCCCCTGTTTGGTACCATGAATTGGCTGCCAATTACCGGAACAAATAACGGTGTCCCAGCTGAAATTGACATTCCTGGTAACGTTAATGAATCATATCGTTACGAGGTAAGAAAGGTTGGAAGTCTAAGTTCTT
Organism: Maribacter taeanensis; assembly: GCF_047345145.1. Classification (NCBI taxonomy): domain Bacteria; kingdom Pseudomonadati; phylum Bacteroidota; class Flavobacteriia; order Flavobacteriales; family Flavobacteriaceae; genus Maribacter; species Maribacter taeanensis. The sequence continues at coordinate 1,217,590 of NZ_JBLFER010000001.1, read as the reverse complement.
GTCAGGCGGTTAAAACTAATGGTCTTTTAATTACTGAAGCAGACCCATTAAGTCTTGACCCTGCTTCCCCAACCTTTAATGTTTCATGTGCATTACAGGTAGATGGCCGAATTGAAGCAATTGCAGAAGGAGGTACAGGAATTTATGAGTTTAGAATCTATGATTATGATCCAGACCCGGCAAATCCTGATGGTTCAAAAGACGCATTTGTAGCTGAGTCTTTACCTACTTATGAAAATAGACCTCAGCAAGATTTCGGAACTTTTGAAAATCTAGGTCCTGGTACTTATTATATTTCGGTAATAAGTCGTCTGAATTGTGGTGTAATATCTTTACCGTTTACTATTGATGAACCAGCGGAGGTGACTATAGCTGACGCTTCAACACCGACTAGTTGTTACAACTCTGAAGACGGTACGATAACCATGACCGTTACGAGCGCTACTGCTGGTCTGGTTAAATTTGCAATAGAACCAAATTTGAGCGAGTTCTTTACAGACCCAGATAATCCAATGGTTTACACATTTACCGATTTACCAGCTAGACCCCAGGGAGAAGGACCAGGTTATACCGTTTTGGCGCAAGATGCGGAGGGTTGTCCACAAACATTTGAAGTTTTTGTTGAAAGACCAGCTGAACTTTTGATAACTGACGTACAGACTACTCCAGAAACCTGCATAGGTTTTGAAGATGGTACGGTACAGCTGTCAGTAAGCGGAGGAACTCCATTTGTTGACCCATCTACATTTGACACCTATTACGAGACTCGTATTGTGGGTCCGAATTCTGACGGTAGTGAAGTTTTTGAAAGGAACGATAACCTTTATTTTGATAATTTAATCGGTGGGGCTTCTTATCTTATTTTTGTAAAAGGAGTTTCAGATGATTGCGTTGTGGATACGGTTGTACCTATTGAGATTGGAGTTGATTTAAGTGCTTCGCATGATCCAGTGTACGGTTGTAATGGTATTTTCCCTTATAGCACGGTGAGTATAGTCATGGATGACCCAAGTTTAATTCCTGATTTATTTTTTGCATTAGATCCGATTGACCCAACAACGGCTTTTACCGCTAATGCTGGAACTGAATATTCATGGGGTGATTTACCCGCGGGAGAACATACCGTTTACATTTATCATTTAAATGGATGTACAAATTCTGTGACTTTCACTATGGAGACCTATGAGCCACTAACTTTATCTGCCGAGAAAACTGGACCGAATGAGGTTACGGCTATAGCAGAAGGCGGTTTTGGTAACTATGAATATTTCTTTCAAGGGGAGTCGTATGGTGCTGAATCGATTTATACTCAAAATGAAAATGGTACAGTTAATATAGAAGTACGTGATGAAGGCGGTTGCGTTGCTACAATTGCCATTCCATTTGAGTTTACTGGAATGCTTGATATACCAAACTTCTTTACACCGGATGGCGATAATAACAATGATTTCTGGGCTCCAAATAATCGTGAATTCTTCCCGAATATCGAGGTCAAGATTTATGACCGATATGGTAGAGTGGTCGCAATTTTGGACCAAGTTTCCAAATGGGATGGAAAGTATGAAGGTACGGAACTTCCGACAGGAGATTACTGGTATGTAGTAAATGCAAATGATAAAAGTGAAGTGCGTTACGTTGGGCACTTTACTTTATATCGATAAACTATAAATACATGAATAGAAAAGGCATCCAATCGGGTGCCTTTTTTTGTATCTTAATTTCCTGAACTGTTTATCAAGATACATGAAGAAATATTATTATCTACTTTACACTATACTTCTATTACAAAGCTGCGCTGCACAGTCAAAACCTAATTTAATTGACGCCGAACAAATAACGGTTACTATCGAGAATTTATCTTACTACTTGTATTTTCCTGAAGATTATGAATCGAAGCCTAAAAAGAAGTTTCCCATTCTTTTATTTTTACATGGAGGAGGAGAATCTGGTGATAGTTTAGTAGCAATTAAGCGGAATGGTCCTCCCAAAATGATTGTTGAAGGAAAGCAATTCCCTTTTTTAATTCTTGCGCCTCAAAATCCGAATCAAAAAAAATGGTGGAACACCCGTGCTGTAAATCAATTATTAGATAGTGTTGTAGCGAACAACCGAATTGATAAAAAACGTATTTATTTAACCGGATTAAGTAGAGGAGGAGGGGCTGCTTGGGAAATGGCAGTACAGTACCCTGAAAGGTTTGCAGCTATGGCTGTTGTATGTGGAATGACTCCCGTACCATATGCCGCTTGGATTGATAAAAATATGCCTATCTGGGTTTTTCATGGAGAAGAAGATCAATCTATTCCAATTTCAGAATCAGAAACAATGGTCACTCGATTGAAGGGAATGGGCTATGACGTTAAATTTACAAGATACCCAGGAGTCGGACACAATTCTTGGATAAAGGCTTATAAAACAGAAGAATTATATGATTGGTTTATGAAACAAAAACGAAAAGATTGATATTTGAAATATGAAGAAAATTGGTTATTTGTTTTTAGTATTTGGTATTGCGTGTTCCACTCCAAAAAAAGAAAAAGCAGAAAAATTATACAATACACATTGCGCTAGTTGTCATATAGCGCCAAGTCCTACAGATTTACCAAAACATCTATGGAGTGAATCTGTACTTCCAGAAATGGCCGCTAGAATGGGTATAAAGGACTCTACGTATAGTCCATATGCCAAATATTCCTTCAGAGAGCAAGAAGCCATCATGCGAACAGGCTTGTACAATGTGGCACCTCAAATGTCACAGGAAGAATGGGTATTACTTAAAGAATACATTATAGAATCTGCTCCTGAAAAAATTGATTCAATTGCCATAACGGCTCTTGACAGTAAACTATCTCAATTTGTTTCTAAACCCGTTAATTTAGATAGTATTGCAGGATCCTCAATAACCTATTTAGACACTAAATCGTCGGAAGGAATTATAGTTTCAGCAAATCTAGCAGGAAAAGTTTCAAAGTATGATTATTTGTCAAAGAAGACGGTCTATCAAGATAATTTTGAAGATGCAGTTACTTCATTTACTCAGAAAGATTCGGTAGGTTTTGTTACTATGGTAGGCAACTTGAATCCTTCAGAAATAGCTAATGGTAAAATTTATCAAATGTCTAACTCTCGAATAGATGAAATAGCCGCTAATCTTCATCGTCCAGTATATACTTCGGTATTCGATCTAAATAAAGATGGAAGCAACGAGGTTTTAGTCTCGGAGTTTGGTCATCTCACGGGTATGCTATCTTTATGGAGTAAGGAAGGGAATTCCCCTTATCGAAAGCGGGTATTGCTAGGGCAACCGGGAGTTGTTCGTACCATAGTCAAAGATATGAATAGCGATGGTAAAGCGGATGTTATTGCATTGACTTCTCAAGGAAATGAAGGTGTAACCATTTTGTATCAGGAAGAGGATTTAAATTTTCGTTCTGATCAGGTTATCCGTTTTAATCCTCTCTACGGCAGTAGTTGGTTCGATTTAGTTGATTATAACAATGATGGATTTTATGATATAATTACCGTTCATGGCGACAATGCTGATAATACTTATGTTAAAAAGTCGTATCACGGCATGCGAGTTTATTTAAATAATGGTGAGAATCAATTTGAGGAAAAATATTTTTACCCTTTGTATGGGGCCACTCGATTTGTGGCGAACGATTTCGATCAAGATGGTGATTTAGATATTGGAATTGTATCCTCTTTTCCTGATTACGAGAAAAACCCAGAATTTTCTTTTGTTTACTTGGAGAATTTGGATTCTGAAAATTTCAAATTCGAAGCGTTCGGACTAGAAAACCCCTCACTTGGAAGATGGTTGCTAATGGATACGGGTGATATTGATCGGGATGGAGATGAAGATATTATTTTAAGCTCTTTTACCTATTATTTCACTCCAGTACCTGACTATTTATACAAACAATGGTTCTCATCAGATGTTGATCTAATGGTACTTGAGAACCAGTTCCAGTAATGTTTGATGTTGAGAATGAACCTTAGTTTAAAGCAAGTTTCTTTAATGACTCTCTAGGTTGGAGTTTGACGAATTGAACGAAGTCACTATTTTTAACCACTAAGATATATTCTTCCCCTTTGATTTTGATTCGGGACATATCTTTTACATCTCCTGGAGTATAAAGACCGCTATTTTTTCCTTCAATTGGCTCAAAGTTACCTTCTCCATCTCCACTTAAGAATAATCCGTTGCTGGCATCATTTCTTGGTGTTTCTACTTCTGAAGCATATAAATTTCCAGCAATTACTACGTCTAAATTTGTATCATTATCAAAATCATCGACCAATATTTGATTTATACTTGAAACCTGGGCTGCACTTGGAAGTGGGTGTAAGATAAATTCCCCATTGTTATTTTCTAAATATACACTTGCAAAGGATTTCACTTGGTAGTGTAAAGAGTTATCTAGATATTCTTCGGTATAAACATCTTCAAGAGTAGCTGTGGAAAAAGAAGCATAATTTTCGAACTTCTTTTTTATTCCTGGCATCTGCTGTGATGAGCATTCACGGCCTCTTAGTGGGTACTTTTTACCACCATTAAAGTAGCTCAAGACAATGTCGTTGGTTTTATTGTTGTCGAAATCATTGAAGTAAATATCAAAAGTTTCATCTTCAGTGGCTTTGTACTTGTAGTTTTGACCTAAGTTTCCAACCACATAATCAATATCACCATCATTGTCAAAGTCACCTTGGTTAATACTGAACCACCATCCGGTGCTGTTGTTTAGGTTTAAATTTTCTGTTATATTTTCAAAGGTCCCTTTGTTGTTTTTGAAAATTGTAATAGGCATCCATTCCCCAACTACTATGAGGTCAATCCAACCATCATTATCGTAATCTGTCCATTTTGCATCAGTAACCATACCTAAATTCTCTAAATCTGGAGCGATTTTTTTGGTTACGTCCACAAACTTTGGAACTCCTTTGGTACTTACATTTTCTAAAATATAACTATTTGCTGGTAGTGGATAATTCCCAGGAATCAATCGACCTCCAACAAATAGGTCTAAATCCCCGTCTTTGTCATAATCATAGCTGTGTACACGAGAGCCACTAGTTCGCATCACAGGTAAAGCACCTTCAGCTTTCTTAAAAGCTCCTGAGCCATCATTTACATATAAACGGTCTTGAAGTTCTTCTGAATTGGGCTCAAATTCATTTCCCCCACTCACTAAATAAACATCGTTATCACCGTCTTGGTCAGCATCGAAAATAAGGATACCAAGATCTTCATGAACGCTATCTTTGGTGAATACCTCTATATCTTGTGCTGTAAAACCATTATCTGTTTGAAAGTATATACCTGTCTTGTTTTGAGATGAACCACCTACAATAAAATCATCTAGATTATCTCCATTTAAATCTCCAATACCCAAACTAGGGCCAAACATTGATGTTTGATGCGGGAGTAAAATCTCTTTTTCGAAATCATCATATCGATTTTCTTGATGAAAATGCTTGACTAAAATCGTTGAATCTTTTTCAGTTGTAAAAAGTTTTGAACCACTGTTGGTTGCCATCTCCTGATTCATACCAGCATTGAAATGGTCTATAGTAATCATCTTGTTGGGTTCTAAAGTTGTAAGAATTTCACTTTTTCCGTCAGGCCATTGTATTTTAATGGTATCAATTACGGTAGCCATGCCAAGACCAAAATGAAGTCTAGGGGCAACCGAGGATTGAAACCCTCTGGACAATGTCATTTCTTGGAACTGAGAAGATTCTTTAGTCTTGACATAGGCTTTTACACCAATACCATTTAGATTTTTATCTGTTCCCTTAAATTGTAGACTAATATGATTATTCTTTTTTGAGCTAGTATTTTCAAAAACACTAGCGGTATCATCAATGTTATTTGTTACGATTTCTAGATCACCGTCATTATCAAGATCTGCATAGACACTTCCATTAGAAAAACCTTTAAAACTGATTCCCCATTTCTCATTCGCTTTTTCAAAGTTCAAGTCACCCCTATTTTGATAAACAAAATTGTCTATTCGTTCAGAGGGTATGGCTAAGCTCTTTTCTAATAAACTATCTTTTTTGTTTCTTGATTCCCCAAGTTTACCGAAGTAATCTTTATTGTTTATCTCTCTTCTCGTACCATTTGCTATAAAAATATCTTTTAATCCATCATTATCTAAATCTGCAATCAGAGGACCCCAACTCCAGTCTGTTGATGATATTCCTGCGAATCTTGATAGGTTGCTAAAATCAGGCAAAGAATCATTAATCAAATTTCCGTTGTTGACTTGTAAACTATTTTGCATATACTGATAATGAAAACCAGAGTTTACTGTACTCCAAAACAGCCCAGGATCCATACTAGCCATATTGGCTTTCGCTCTCCTATTATCTTGCGCCGTCATATCAACTTGAAAGATATCTAAAAGCATATCGTTATTGATATCCGCAATGTCAACACCCATTCCATAGAAAGAAGTGTTTTTGGTTAATTCTTTTACGTGTTCAGTGAAAGTTCCATTTTTGTTGTTAATGTAAAAGAGATCTGGAGTGCTAAAATCATTAGAGACATAAAGGTCAGGCCATCCATCTTGATTCACATCGCCAACTGTGGCACTTAGCGAAAGTCCGAAAGACTTTAATCCACTCTCTTCTGTTACATCGGTAAAAATTTCTCCATCATTTCTATATAATTTATCAGCTTCGGAATCTTTTACACTACGTTTTTTTAAGAAGTAAAAACTATTAGGAGCATTAAAAGGCGTAGGAGGGTAGTTGGCAACATATAAGTCTAGATCACCATCTAAATCATAATCAAAAAATACAGATTGCACGCTATTACCAGCTTCAGCAATTCCATATTCTTTTGCTTTTTCACTGAAAGTACCATCTTGGTTATTTACGAAGAGTTGATTTTCTCTAGGACCAAACTTTCCACTTACCGCACAATAGATATCTAAGAAGCCATCATTATTGATGTCAATCATGGTGACACCAGTATACCAACGTTTATCACCTGCAACACCTGCTACTTCAGATACATCTTCAAATTTTAAGTTTCCTTTATTCAGATACAATTTATTGGGTACCATATTCCCAGTAAAATATAAATCAATAAGTCCATCATTGTTTATGTCACCTGCAGAAACACCTCCACCCATATACATATAGCCATAGGTAAGATAATTTAGAGAATCGTTTTCTGTTAAAGTATTTGAGAAATCTATAGAAGATGATTTACTTGGTATATTGTTAAAGACAGAAAGGTTTTTAACGTCTTTTTTTGAGCAAGAAATTATAAGAAAAGAAGAAATGATAATTGTAATTAGGTACTTCATTAAGTCATTTTTTAAGCACGATAAAGATAAAGATTCACAACTTTATAAATAAAAAAACGGAGCATATAATGCTCCGTTTTAACTAATATAAATACTAAATTGAGTTTGCTTACCAGCCTGGGTTTTGTGTTAAAGCACCAGCACTAACATCTATTGCCGAAATAGGAATAGGTAACAAATCATGTTTCGATGTGTAAGGTAAAAAACGAGCGGATACACCTGGTATAGTTCTACCTTCATTTTGAATGTATGCATTCATGATTTCTTCAGCGTTACCCCATCTTCTAAGGTCGAACAATCGATGACCTTCCATACCTAACTCTAAACGTCTTTCATGACGAACAGCTTTGATAGCTGTTGCTTGATCAGCGAAATCATCATAAGGTTCTATTAAATAGTTTGCTGCAGGAGCATCACCGGCTTCATTCATAACATAGGTAGTATTCTTCGCTCTATTACGAACCATATTTACCCAAGTAAGTGCATTTGCGAGTTCAGCACCACCTACTTCTGCTGCTGCTTCAGCGCCCATTAACAAGACATCAGCAAAACGCATTACATTGTAGTTGATGCCTGAATGCTGCTGTCCCCAGCCACCAGTACCTTGTTGAATACCTTGTTCACTAGCTTGGTACACATTTTTTGCAGGTAGATAAGGACCTGAAATATGCACAGCCTGTGCGCGTATCCATGATTGACCCGGCATTGGACCATATCCATTATAGTCTATTCCACGTCTACCAACGGTATAATCTAGTCTTGGATCTAGAGTACCTGCCTCTGGCGTAAATGGATCGTCATCAGGCATGCCAAAGTCATTAGCAACATCGTTGCCAGGTGCATTAAAATCGTCTAACAAAGGCAAACCATTAGCATCTGTTCTGAAGGCATTTACTAAATCTTGACTTGGTTGATAGAATCCACAACAAGAACCAAATGGACCTGGGTTTGGAAAGTTCAATACACCACCAATATTACCATTAGGAGATTGCGCTTTGTCGGCTAAGAATTGAATTGCAAACAAAGACTCTGCACTATTTTCACCAGCAGCATTGAAATTGTCCAAAAATTCTGCATTCAAACTAAATGGACCATTTTCTATTACATCCTTCAGAAGCGTCAGTGCCGGCGCCCATTTGTTCTGTTGCAAAAGAACTTTACCTAAATACGCCTTAGCAGTCCATGATTCTGGTCGCCCTGCTTGTACTCTGGCATCTGGTAAGTTATCCACAGCATATTGAAAATCTGCCTCTATTTGACTCCATATCGGACCAGAATTTGCAATATTGAACTCCTGATTAGCCGTATTCTCTTCAGATATATAAGGGACATTGCCAAACATCCGTTGCAACTGAAAATTAAAATGCCCTCTAAGAAAACGCGCTTCTCCCAACTTTGCTGAGATATCTGAACCTGCTTCCTGAGCAGCAACTCCAGCACTTATTGCTGCATTCGCACGATTTACACCTGCAAAAAGTGATGACCATTGGCCCAACGGGTATCCGTTAGCAGCATCACCATTGTGAATTTCCATTTGATATAGGGGGTCTTGATCATCATCAGTACTACCTTTGTGGGCGTCATCAGATAAAGCATCAAGCCACCAGTTGTCACCAGTTTGAGCAAAACCATTACCAGCAGCGTTATTTCTTCTACCATCTAGGGCAGAATACGTTGCTATTAATAACAATTCAACACCACCTTCACTTGCGAGAACCTCTTCACTTAAAGCCCCTATGGGCTCAATTTCCGTAAAATCATCACTACAAGCTAGAATAGAAGCAAATAGTGTGAAATAATAAATAAATCTCTTTTTCATTTGTTTACAATTTTAAATTAATTCCGAAAGTAAGTATTTTTGCTTGTGGGTATACATTAGAATCAATCCCTAAGTTGATTTGATCATTCCCTCTAGCGTTTATCTCAGGGTCAAATCCTGTATACTCTGTAAATGTTAACAAGTTCGTACCTTGAAGGTATACACGTACCGAATTAGCACCAATCTTCTCGGTTATTTTACTTGGTAATGAATAGCCTAATTGAAGGTTTTTCAACCTTAAGAATGAACCATCTTCAACGAAATATGTGCTTGGTCTAGTTTCACCAGTTCCGCCAAGGCTTAATGCTGGTAATGTTGCATCAGTGTTTGTAGGTGTCCAAGAATCTAGCACTCTAGTACTTCGGTTAGAGTTAACAAAGGTAGGAAAGTCGGTATATATTTTGTTATAATTGTAAATTTCATTTCCTTGACTTCCATTAAAGAAAGCAGAAAGATCAAACCCTTTATAACCAAAATTTAAGTTGATACCGTAAGTGAAGTCAGGATGAGGCGACCCGATATAATCACGATCTGCTTCAAAATCAACCGTACCATCACCATCTGCATCTGCATAAGCAAATCTACCATTCTCATCAAAACCAACCACCTCGAGTCCGTAGAATGAAGAAATTGGCCTTCCTACATCAGTTCGTGTAACAATATCATTGTTTCGTAAACCTGGGCTTGAAGAAAGTTGTCCAGACAGAGAAAGAACTTCATTTTTGTATCTCGACAGGTTAGCAGAAATACCATAAGAGAATCCTGAGGCTGTTTCGTCTGCGTAACCTACAGCAATATCAAAACCTCTATTCACAATATCACCTTGGTTTACGTAGTCAGGATTGGCATCAATAGCTGTTGTGGTAACGCCACCAGTATTTTGGGTAATTAAATCAATTGTTTTAATATTGAAGTATTCAACCTCGAGCGTTAATTTACTGTCCAGTAACCCAAGTTCAACACCAACGTTGGTAGATTCACTTGTTTCCCATCTAAGATCGGGATTACCAAAAGCCAATAAAAATGCACCTTCAGCAACTTCTGTTCCATTAATAGGATAGTTTGTTAAGTTTTCATCACTTTCCGAGATATTTAAATCAGGGTTCGAAACAGGTAAGGTTTGATTTCCTAATTGTCCCCATGATCCTTTAAGCTTAAGTCTATTAACTATACCGTCTTCAGGAAAGAAATTTTCCTTACTTACTAACCAACCCGCACTAATAGCTGGAAAAGTTTGGCTTTTATTATCTCCACTAAAGCGAGATGAAGTATCATTTCTTAAGGTACCAGTTACAAAATATTTACCCTGGTAATTATAACTTACGGTTCCAAAAATAGAATAAAGGGAATTCGCTCCGTCATAAGTATTGCCACGGTTAACAAGAGGTGTTCCTGAACCATTGTCTAGCAAGTAAAAATCAGGTGTTTCAAAACGATACCCTGTTCTACTAATAGAAAGGCCTTTGTTTCTTTCACTTAGAGATTCTACACCTGCTATAGCGTTTATAGAATGATCTCCAAATTGCTTCGCATAGTTCATGGTATTTGTCCAAGTCCAGTTAAAACCATTATTGTTTCTTTCTGTCAAGGTATTGGTTGTCAACGGTTCACCGTGTTCAGGATCTAACGCGTTGAAAACACGCCCGTTATATGCTTCTATATTACCAGCCAGTGTTGTTTTAACCGTAAAACCATCAAATAATTTTGCAGATAAATAAACGTCACCAAATACTCTAAATAATTTATTGAAATTATCTTTACCCCTTACTAACTGAGCTACTGGGTTTCTCGTATTGGCAGTACCCAAAGTGTTGAAAGAACCGGCGAAACGACCCTCAGCATCACGCACAGGAACTAAAGGACTCATTCTTAGTGCGTCTTCAACGAAATTACCGTTTCTGGTATCTGAGAATGAAGCACTCATATGTTCTCCAATGGTTACATGCTTTCCAATCTTGAATTCAGTATTCGCTCTAACAACAGCCTGTTTGAAGCCTGTTTCTAGTTGAATACCATCTCGATTTAGGTAATTCGCTGAGAAAAAGTATTTACCAGATTCGTTACCATTTGAAACTGAAACAGAAGCGTTTTGAGTAGGCGCCGTTCTAAAAATAGCATCAAGCCAATCTGTTCCACCTGGAGTAACTGGCACTACTATAGGACTAGAAACAAGTTCCGGATCATAAGAAGTTACATAAGTAGAACCGTTTAAGACACTAGGTACTACAGCGCTAGCACCACTACCATACTGAGGGTGACTGTAGTCTGTTACCCCATCGTTAGCTGCACTTTGAAACAGCATATCACCATGTTGCTGTGCATTCAGGAGTCCTGGTAGGTTTGCTGCTTGAGAAAAACCAGAATAAACATCTACTGAGATCTCAGCTTCGTTCATATTATATCCACCACCTTTGGTAGTGATAATTACAACACCATTTGCAGCTCTTGCACCGTAAATGGCAGCAGCACCATCCTTAAGAACATTCATTTGATCGATGTCATTGGGGTTGATACTGTTTAGAACTGAGGCATTATCCGTTTGTACTCCGTCAATAATAAAAAGTGGATTCGTATTATTTGCTGTACCGAAACCACGAATATTGATTTTAGGTGCTGCACCGGGGTTACCGTTATTGATAACAGTTACACCAGTGACTCTACCTTGTAATGCTTCCGCAGCATTAACGATAGGTGCTTTTACAGCCTCTGAAATATCAACAGATGATACTGAACCAGTTACATCGCCTCTTGTTTGAGTTGCATAACCTAGAACGACCACCTCTTCTAGTTGACTAGCATCTTCAGCCAGACTAACATTGATAGTTGATTGTCCACCAACTGCAACCTCTTGAGAAGCGAAGCCAATATAGCTGAATACCAAAGTAGCATCGCTGTCGGCGTTAATGGTAAAATTACCATCAAAGTCGGTTTGCGTACCATTAGTAGTACCTTTTACCAGAACGTTTGCACCTGGCAATGGAGAGCCATCGGCGTCCGTTACCGTACCAGTAATGGTTGATTGAACACTTTCAAATTCAACTTCTGTTGAATTTGCCTCGGGATTTGCCATGGCTAGTTGTGCACCCAGACAAATCATCATCGATAGAAGCCCGATTCCAAAAGAAGAAATCTTTCTTTTGGGCTTTAGCGAATTGTAATCATGATTTTGATCCATAATTCTTGTTGTTTGTTAGTTTAAAATAAGTTTAAGTTTCTTCTAGTCTCTCAAACGTTTGAGTTAAATGTTAAAAAAACATCAAAGAAGTTGTAATAATACCAAAATTCTCTGTAATTGAACAAGTATTGATTTAGATTTTGTGGTTTTTCTTACTAGTAGAATTTCAAAAAAAACCACTAAATATCTTGTAAGGCACTGTATATCAATTGTTTTGAGTGATTTAGATGTGTTTTTTATGATTTTAATAAAAAATGTGCTCGATAACAATTAAAGGTTAAATTGTTGCTTTTTGGCTAAAAAAGCACTTGCTATAACGTTGGAGTTTTATCAAAAAAAGAGCCATTTCCTTTTAGGTTTTAGCGCAGATGATACATATATGTTTATCCTCAAAATTCTTTAGAAAAAAAAGAAATGATGTACCCCCTTCTTTAATTTTATGTTTCTTCCGAATTGATGCAACGTTTTCTGGAAAGTTTCTGGTGGCAATATTTGCCTTTTCTACTTTGAGTTCTTTCATGTTTTTTTTGTTGAAAGGGAGCACTTTTTCAATTTGAAAACGACGACCAGGGAAATCTACTAGCTGTTCACTTGTATAGAGATGGGTGTGGCGATGCAGTTTTTTTAATAAAAATTTATTCCCGATGGCTTTGAAAGATCCTGCTTTTAATATTGCTGCATTTGGTACATATAAATAAGTGCCTGCTGCCCCGTATACTGGGTTTGTCTTTTTTTCTTCCGATAGCGTGAACTCAAAAATTTGCTTTGTCGATTTTGCAAAATTTATGGTTTTGATGGCTATCTCGTTAGCAAACCCCCTCTCTAAAACCCAAAGCACTTCTTTTACATCATTATCAATAGCTATAATATGAATCTCCTTTACGAATCTGAGTTCTTGAATTCCAAGCGAAATATCTAATAAGGGAGATGTTTTAATTAAAATATGATCTGACCTGCTAAAAAGAAGGTCTAAATTCTCAGGAATATTTGGCAAACAGTCGGCGAGTTTAAAGACTTTTCCTTTATTTTCATTTCTCCTTGAAGGGTCTATAAAAATCCATTCAAAACGTTGTTTGGAATTTCTCAAGAAATCTATTCCATCTTGAGCGAAATTTTGAATATTTTTTGCGCCTAAAATTTGAAAATTATGTAGGGCTATTTGTGCAAGGTTTTTGTCAATTTCACAATGAACAACATGATTTATTATTTGACTAAAAAAATAACTGTCTACACCATAGCCACCTGTTAGATCTAAAAGGGTTTTTCCACTAACAATTGTGCTTTTATAAGCTGCTGCAATTTCAGAAGAAGTTTGCTCAATATTAATCTTTTTTGGATAGTATATTAGAGGAGTGTTAAACCAAGTTGGTAATTTTTTTTCACACTTTTTCTTACTTTCAACTTGTTGCGCTAGCTCTTGGGGTGTAACACCTTCGAAAAGAGGTTTTTTAAGTAAAACTGACATGATGTCAGTACTTATATTTTTATTTATATAATTCTGTACACCAATGTTTAATATATTTTTATTCAAAGTAAAACTATAAATTTTTTGTCAAAGACTTTACAATCTTATTTTCGGATAGAAACTCCTTCAAAATTACCTTTATTGCGGTATATCCGGGTACAGCTATGATCATTCCTGTAACACCAAAGAGTAAACCACCAATAATTATAACAAGGAATATTTCGAGCGGGTGTGACTTTACACTATTTGAAAAAATATAAGGCTGAGAGAAGAAATTGTCCACCAATTGACCAATTACAAATCCGATCATCACGTAGCTGGTTTTTGGCAAAATTACAGTGCTAAAATCAGCTCCTAGATTGCTCGTCATTGACAAAATTAGCATCAGCGCTCCACCGATTATTGGACCCACATATGGAATCAAATTTAGCAGGGCACAAAGGAAGGCAATTACGATGGCATTTTCGATGCCGAAAATGAACAGAACGATGGAGTATATTACAAATAAAATCAAGATTTGAAATACCAATCCTACGAAATATCTAGAGAGCAAATCTTTAATTGTATTAATTGATTTTTGTAAACGACTTTCTTTATTGTCAGGAACGAAAACCATAAGTCCATCTTCAAATAGTTTACTATCCTTTAAAAAGAAAAAGGCAATAAATAGCACCGAAAACAAACCGATGCTTAGGCTGCCTAAAATACCTACAAAAGAATTTAAAAAGTTGGGTATGAATCCGAAATCAAAATTGGCAAAGAGTTTAGAGTTTTTGATACTTTCTTCGATCTCTGTTGAGCTCAGGTCGAAGTAATCTGTAATTTGACGATACAAATTTTCTACATTTACTTGCAGGGCCTCTATATTTAGAAGGGAAAGATTTTGCCCCTGCTTTACTAAAAGAGGAATGAATAGTGCAATAACTCCAGCAAGAATTCCAATTAATAATAACATGGTTACAATAACTGCAATAGTATTGTTGAATTTAAGTCGTCTTCTAAGAAATAATACGATAGGTCTCCCGATCAGTGATATTACCGCTGCAATGGCAATATAAGTAAGTACTGAGCTGATTTGATATAGAAAATAACCAAGAAGGAGTATTCCGACGATTACGGCTAATGCTCTTAAAATACCTTGTGATATGGTTTTGGCGGTCATTTAAGTGATTTGAAGTTTTTTCTATTAATTTTTAAAGATATAGGAAACAATGTTTGCGCCCATTTGTAGGGCTCTTTTCCGAACGTCTTCTGGATCATTATGGACTTCTGGATCCTCCCATCCATCTCCTAAATCTGATTCGAAAGTAAATAATAATACCAAACGATTTTCATGAAATATACCCATTGCTTGTGGTCTTTTACCATCGTGTTCATGAATTTTGGGTAATCCTTCAGGAAATTTGTATTCCTGGGAGAAAATTGGATGATTTGCTCCAATTTCTTCTAATTCTTTATTGGGAAAGACTTTGGTTAACTCTTTGCGCAAGTAAGGCTCCATTCCGTAGTTATCGTCAATATGCAGGAAACCTCCTGATAGCAGATACATTTTCAAATTCTCTGATTCTTCTGAAGAGAAAACCACATTGCCATGACCTGTCATATGTAGAAAAGGATATTGAAAAATATTTGAGCTGCCTACTTCAATGGTTTCAGGTTTTTCATTGATCTTTGTATTTATGTTTTGATTACAAAACCTTATCAAATTGGGTACTGCGGTTGGATTGGCATACCAATCCCCACCTCCATTATATTTTAAAATTGCGATTTCTTGCCCGTGGACCCAAGAAAAAGTTAAAAAGATAAAAGTAAACGCCAAGCGCGTAAGGTGTTTCATCATGGATCGTCTTAAATAAGATAATTTCAAATTTAAGCAATATCATGTTGAAAAATATCTATATCACTTTAATACTACTGGTTAGCATAGTAATAACTGCTTTTACGGGAGAGTTTAATAAGGAAAGCATTGATTCGGTGAGAGAAATAGAGGAAGACGCAACCTACGATCCTGTAGTTGTACTAGAATTATTTACTTCGCAAGGTTGTTCTAGCTGCCCTTCCGCAGATTTGCTCTTGCAAAAGGTGAAAAAAGAATATGAAGATGAGGTCTTTGCTTTATCGTATCACGTTGATTATTGGAATTACATTGGTTGGCGAGACCCTTTCAGTAAAGCGACCTATGCCGATAAACAAAGGGAATATAATTTGAAATTCCGTAATCGAAGCAACTATACGCCTCAGTTAGTAATTAACGGAAAAGAGCATTTTGTAGGTTCAAGTTCTTCAAAAATGTATGAAAAAATCAAAACCTACAAAGAAAAGAAGTCTGCGAACTTAGTTCGTCTAGAGAATATTGCTGTTGACAAGAATAGTATTTCTTTTAAATATGACATTCAAGGAAACTCTAAAAACAAAATTATTAGAACCCTATTGGTTCTCGATGAGCGAACGACTCAAGTTAAGAGAGGTGAGAATAGGAACCGAACATTAACAAATAGTAATATTGTAGTTGTGGAAAAGTCATTTTCTCTTGAAGATTCAAATGGTTCTATGAAAATTTCAATTCCAGAAATTGTAAAGGATTCCGAAAAGTTAAACCTAATTGTTTTGGTTGAAACTGAAGCTTACGATATTACCGGGGCCACAAAACATGGTTTCATAAAATAAAGATTAAAAAAGAAAGTTTTTTTAACTCCGCTTTACTTTAAATGGTAATGCGGAGTTTTTTATCCGTTATTGATCATATTTACCGTGGCGCAAGCAACGATTGCGGCTGTTTCTGTGCGTAGACGGTTTTCGCCTAAAGAAACCGGTAAAAAACCCTTGTTGTAAGCTTGTTTTATTTCATTTTGAGAAAAGTCTCCTTCTGGCCCAATTAATACCGTTACATCTTTATCTGGAGCGACCCTTCTTTTTAAATCTAGTTTCTCTTCATCCTCACAATGAGCAATGAAAAGAAGGCCTTCCTGTGATTTATTGATGAATTCATGATAAGTAATTGCATCGTTCAGTTTAGGAAGATAGGTTTGCAAAGATTGTTTCATTGCAGACTGTAAAACCTTTAGCATACGCTCTTTTTTAACTACTTTGCGTTCTGAATTTTCGCAAATTATAGGTGTTATCTCGTTAACTCCTATTTCAGTTGCCTTTTCAAGAAACCATTCAAATCGATCGTTCATTTTGGTTGGTGCTACTACCAAATGAAACCAATACATTTTTCGATGTGTTTTATTGGTTTCGACGATTTGAGCCATGCATTTTTTTGCATCAGCCACCATTATTTTTGTCTCAAATAGATATCCTTTTCCATTGGTAATATGCAAAAGATCACCTTCTTTTTTACGTAATACTTTTATGACATGCTTACTCTCCTCGGGACTAAGAGTGAATTGAGCTGCGCTGTGATCTAGATCTGGATTATAAAATAATTGCATAAATTTTGAACTGTATTTGTGTTAGAAGATTTTAAAAATAATTTCAAGCGCCGATAGTATAGCGCGCTTTTGCAGTCACATCTTGTTCGCTGAAATCTGATGATATGTATTTAAGATAACCGACTATGCCAATCATAGCAGCATTATCTGTACAGTATTCAAACTTTGGAATATATGTTTTCCATCGATACATATTTTCTGTTTCCAAAAGTGCTTTTCGAATTCCTGAATTAGCTGAAACACCACCACCAATAGCAATGTGTTTGACGCCAGTTTGCTTTATAGCTTTTTTCAATTTATCCATTAAAATTTCGATTATAGTATATTGAATGGAGGCACAAATGTCATTTAGGTTTTCTTTGATGAAATCAGGATTCTTCTTTGTTTCCCTTTGAATGAAATATAAAATTCCTGTTTTGAGTCCACTAAAACTGAAGTTTAATCCGTCAACTCTGGGCTTGGTAAAAGGAAAAGCCTTAGGATTTCCTAATTGCGCATACTTGTCTACTAAGGGGCCACCCGGATAGGGGAGCCCTAAAATTTTAGCACTCTTATCAAAAGCCTCCCCAACGGCATCGTCTAGAGTTTCACCTAAGATTTCCATTTTAAAGAAATCTTCAACAAGAACAATTTGAGTATGCCCACCGCTAATGGTCAAAGCCAAAAAAGGAAAAGGCGGAGGGTTCATCTCATTTTCTTCTATAAAATGTGCTAAAATATGAGCTTGCATATGGTTGACCTCAATTAAAGGAATGCTCAATCCCATAGCCAATGATTTCGCAAATGAAGTGCCTACCAATAATGAACCCATAAGTCCTGGTCCTCTTGTAAAAGCTATGGCTGATAACTGTTTTTTATCGATATTTGCTTTTGATAATGCTTGGTGAACAACAGGAACAATATTTTGCTGATGAGCCCTTGAGGCAAGTTCGGGTACAACACCCCCATATTCCTCATGTATTTTTTGAGTTGCCACCACATTGCTCAACTTTTTTTTATTAGATAAAACCGCGGCCGAAGTATCATCACAAGACGATTCTATAGCCAAAATATAAATAGTTTTATTTTTCATGTGGTTTGGAATAAAAATTGAAGAATAACCAACAGCACAAAGGTAAAACATAAAAGTCCTATCAGAAAACTCAGAAAAATACTGCTAAGAATTGTATTGGTGCTTATACTGATATGTGTTTTAGGTACTATTATTCTCTCCTTGCCTGCAGTTCAAACCCGATTTGCTCAATTTGCCACCAATTCGATTAATGAGGAATTCGGGACTAATATTAATATTGATAAACTCAAAGTTTCATTAATTTCTTGGGATACTTCTTTGAAGGGCGTTTATGTTGAAGATTATGAAAAAGACACGCTTTTTTACATCGATGAACTCACAACCTCGATTTTAAATTTTAGAAATCTATCAAAAGGCAAATTAGAGTTTGGCGATATTAATATAAATCATCTCGATTTTAAACTGAAAACTTACAAAGATTCTACTTCTACCAACTTAGAAATTTTTATAGACAAGTTAGACGACGGCCAGCCTCGTAAGCCAGGCACTCCACCCTTCTTTTTTTCATCATCTGACGTTGAAATAGCAAACAGTACTTTTCGATTGTATGATGAGAATCGTGAGACTGTAGAGCAGTTAAATTTTAAAAATTTGAATATATCAGCAAAGAATTTTCAAATATTAGGTCCTGAGGTGACTACTAAAATAAATACGATGTCCTTTAACAGCCATAGAGGCTTACAGGTTGATAAGTTAACAACAGATTTTAAGTATACCAAACAACAAATGCGTTTTGATTCTCTTGGAATCAAGACTCCGGAATCAAATTTAATTGGCAATTTGGTATTTAATTATGAACGAAAAGATTTTATAGATTTTTTAGACAAAGTAAATATTGTAGCAAACTTTCAAGAGTCAACTCTTTCTTTTGATGAAGTAAATAAACTTTATAATCAATTTGGAAAGGGAAAAAAAGTGGTTTTCTCTTCAAGCGTGAATGGTGTGTTGAATAACCTTAACACAGAAAAGATGTTCGTTCAATCCGATAATACTGGTATTCGAGGGGACTTTAATTTCAAAAATCTTTTCAGTAAGGATAAGCCTTTTGCAATGGATGCAAAAATGAAGAACGTAACGACGAGTTATTATGAACTTCGCTCACTTTTACCCAATATTTTAGGAAAATTACCCACTTCTTTTCAAAAACTGGGACAGTTCACCGTTCGAGGGGATGCTTTGGTTACAGAAACATCAATTGACGCCAAAGTAAACGTAAATACTGCTGTGGGTAGTAGCTATGCAGATTTAGAGCTCACAAATATCAATAACATAGATAATGCAGAGTACAAGGGTTTTGTCTCATTAATTGATTTCGACCTCGGAAGCTTTGCAGAAAGTGAAAACTTAGGCAAGACCACTTTAGATTTCAATGTTGAAGGGAGGGGGTTTGTACAAGAAAATCTAAACACAGAAATAATAGGGCAAGTATATTCTGTTGATTTTAACAGTTATACCTACCAAAACATCAAGGTTTCTGGAATAGTAAAAGATCAATTGTTTGATGGAACATTAGTTAGCAATGATGAAAATTTAAGATTTAATTTCAAAGGGTTGGCTGAATTTGGTTCGGGCAGCAATAATTTCAATTTTATAGCAAATGTTGAATATGCTGATCTTAAGAAATTAAATTTCATCAATGATAGTATTTCCATTTTCAAAGGAAATGTAAATATGGATATTACTGGAAATTCCTTAGACAATATCGCAGGAGATATACGCTTCACGAAAACGAATTTTCAAAATAAAAATGATACTTATTATTTTGAAGATTTTAAGGTTTCTTCAACCTTTGAAAAAGATTCGGTTCGTACAATAGAAATCAATTCCACAGATATAATCACCGGTTACTTGAAAGGGAGATTTAAGACCAAAGAACTTGGAAGACTGGTGCAAAACTCCTTAGGTACTGTATATACTAATTATCGCCCTTTTGAAATTTCCCCAGGACAAGAACTTGCATTCAATTTTAAGATTTATAATAAAATTGTAGATGTTTTTTTTCCTGAAGTAAAGTTTGATCCGAATACTTTTATAAAAGGAAATATAGTGGCTGATGAAGGTGATTTTAAACTTAATTTCAAATCGCCTAGTATCTCTGCTTATGGTACCCAAGCTGATCAGATTGAAGTTAAGATTGATAACAAAAATCCTCTTTTCAACACCTTTGTTGCGGTTGGTGATCTTTCTACGCCTTACTATGATGTAAAAGACTTCAATCTAATTAATACGACATTAAAAGATACTTTATTTTTTAGATCTGAATTCAAGGGAGGTAGCGAATATAATGATAGTTATAACCTCAATTTTTATCATACGTTCAACAAAGAGAATAAATCTGTGATAGGTCTTAAGACGTCTGATGTAAGTTTTAAGGGTAATACTTGGGTTTTGAATAAAGACGGAGATTCTAAGAATAAAGTGATCTTGAACCGAACCTTAGATAGTATTTCGATTCAAGAAATTGTAATGAATAATGAAGAGGAGGAACAAATTCGCCTTAAAGGTACTTTGGCTGATTCTACTTCCAAAAACCTACAATTGCAGTTTAAAATTGTTTCTCTAGATAAAATAGCACCCGTGATCGATAGTTTAGATTTAGGCGGAGAGGTTAACGGAACTCTCAATATCTTTCAAAAAGATGGCGTTTATCTTCCTTCGTCCAATTTAGCAGTTGATAATTTCTCCATTAACGATATCCGACTTGGAGATTTAACAATGGGAATTGTTGGAAATAAAGATCTCACCGATTTTGTAGTTAACACTCAAATTACTGATAAGGGTGTAGAAAAATTAGGGGTATTTGGTAATATCGATAACCAAGGTGATATTCCAAAAGCCGAGCTATTGGCTAATTTTCGTGATTTTGATTTGGAACCTTTCAGTCCTCTAGGAGAGGGGGTCATTGATAATATAAGAGGCGATGTAAATGGAAGTGTTCGAATCAATGGGAGTATAGATAACCCTGAAATTAATGGATTACTCACAATGAACAATGCAGGTATTGCTGTACCCTATTTAAATGTAGACTATAGTTTCGCGCCTAACTCTCGAGTTCTACTTACAGATCAAACTTTTGATTTTGATCAAGTTGCTCTTACTGATGTTGATGAGTATACAAAGGCTACTATTGACGGTACAATTAAACATTCTTATTTTAAAGACTGGACCCTAGATCTAAATGTTGATGCAAATAGTGATCGCCTGTTAATTCTAAATACAGAATATGACGAAGAAGAACTTTACTATGGCAAGGGATTTTTAAAAGGTTCCGGAAGAATTTATGGGCCAACAAAAGCTTTGACAATTAAAGTTAAAGGTGAGACTGCTCGAGGTACTTCATTGAATATTCCGTTGAGTGATGTAGCTTCTTTGGGAGACTATTCTTTTATAAATTTCATTGATAAAAAGAATCGATTTAATATAGATGAACAAAGAATATTGGATGATGTAGAAGGATTGGAGATGGAGTTCGACTTAGATATTACGCCCGAAGCAGAAGTGTCGATTGTTACCGACACTAAAACAGGTAGTACTTTAAAGGGTACTGGAGGTGGAATTATTCTAATGGAAATTAATACTCGTGGTAAGTTTAATATGTTTGGGGAATTTGTTGTTGTAACTGGAGAATATAATTAC
Organism: Maribacter taeanensis; assembly: GCF_047345145.1. Taxonomy (NCBI): domain Bacteria; kingdom Pseudomonadati; phylum Bacteroidota; class Flavobacteriia; order Flavobacteriales; family Flavobacteriaceae; genus Maribacter; species Maribacter taeanensis. The sequence goes on along the minus strand of NZ_JBLFER010000001.1, from coordinate 1,195,667 downwards.
AAGTTTGGTGGAATTATCGATAAAACGTTTAAGGTTAAACCATTGGGTACAATCAATTGGACGCAAGATCCCCTTGCAGCCCAGTTGAATATGGAAGCTGTATACTCTTTAAGCGCAAACCCAGCACCATTGTTAGACGCAGATAATTATAGCAGAGGTATCGATACGGATGTTGTAATTAGTTTGACTGGAGAACTTGAAAGCCCTGATATTGGTTTTGATATAGAGTTTCCGGGTACAAATTCAATAATTCAATCTGAATTGGAGTACGTATTGCAGGATCCTACTGTAGAACAAGAAAATGCTATCTTTTTATTAGCGCAAGGCTCCTTTGTAGGAAGGCAAAGCGGTATTACAAATCAGGCAATTACTGGTAATATAGCACAATCATTCTCAAGTATGTTTAATCAATTGTTAAGTTCAAATGATGATAAATTTAAACTGGGAATCGATTATGAACAGGGTTATCGTAATGTGAGTTCAGATGTAGCGGCAGATGATAGATTTGGAGTTACCGTATCTACTCAGTTAAGTGATCGAGTTTTGATAAATGGTAAAGTAGGTGTTCCTGTTGGCGGATCTACTGAAACCATTGTGGCAGGGGACGTGGAGGTACAACTCCTATTGAATGAAGAAGGTACTTTAAGTGCAAAGTTTTTTAGTAGACAAGGTGAAATTCAAGACTACCTGGCAGACAATTTAAATAATGGTTCTACACAGGGTGTAGGACTTTCTTATGAGGTAGATTTCGATAGTTTTAAAGAACTTTGGCGAAAGATTTTTAAAAAAGACGAAGAACCTAAGACAGAACCTGCAAAGCCCAAAGCAGAACCCATATCAGTTATGGGTAATGATAGCCTTATTCGATTCTACACAAAAACTAAAGATAAACGTTAGTTTTTGCACAAAACCTAAACTAATAGTTGTATTTTAAACAACAATAGTGTTCTCGAGCACACGAAATCGTTTGATCGATAAATAAAGGGTTCTGAGAGTTCCTAAATTCGAATAAGTTTGCTAATTTCGTGAGCTTAAATTTTTTCATGGCTAAAGAGATAAAAAAGATAGGTGTTTTTACATCAGGAGGTGATTCTCCTGGTATGAACGCTGCTATTCGAGCAGTTGTTCGTACATGCGCTTTTTTGAAAATTGATTGTGTTGGGATTTACCGCGGATATCAAGGAATGATTGAAGGGGATTTTAAACCTATGGACGCACGTAGCGTAAATAACATAATTAATAAAGGCGGTACAATTTTGAAGTCGGCCAGATGTCAAGAATTCAGAACCGCAGAGGGAAGAAAAAAGGCCTACGAACAGCTAACAGCAGAAGGAATTGATGCCTTTGTGGTTATCGGTGGAGATGGTAGTTTTACCGGTGCAATGATTTTTAATGAAGAGTATGGTTTCCCCGTTATCGGAATCCCAGGTACTATTGACAATGATATTTATGGCACTTCAAATACCTTAGGTTTTGATACGGCATGTAATACAGTAGTTGAAGTAATAGATAAAATCAGAGATACGGCGAGTTCACACAATAGATTATTTTTTGTTGAGGTTATGGGTCGCGATGTAGGCCATATTGCTCTGAATGTAGGAGTGGGAGCAGGGGCTGAAGAAATTTTAATACCAGAAGAAAATTTAGGACTTGAACGACTTGTAGAGTCTTTAAAACGAAGTAAGAAATCGGGTAAGTCTTCAAGTATTGTAGTAGTTGCTGAAGGAGATAAAATAGGTAAAAGCGTATTTGAGCTTAAAGAATATGTAGAAGAGCATTTACCAATTTACGATGTTCGAGTTTCTGTATTAGGCCATTTACAGCGTGGTGGCGCCCCTTCTTGTTTTGATAGAGTATTGGCAAGTAGAATGGGAGTTAAGGCGGTAGAAACTCTTTTAGAAGGAAAATCAAACCTTATGGTCGGTATTCAAAACAATGATTTAATACTTACTCCAATTAACAAAGCTATAAAGGGAGAATCTAAGATAGATAAAGAGCTTATTCGAGTATCTGATATAATGACAACATAATTTAATAACACTTAAAAAGAAGAAAATGTCGAATTTAAAAATAGGAATTAACGGATTTGGAAGAATAGGAAGATTGGTATTCCGAACAACTGTAAAAAGAGGTGATGTTGACGTAGTTGCCATTAATGATCTTTTAGATGTTGAGCACCTTGCCTACTTACTAAAATATGATTCTGTTCATGGTAAGTTCGATGGAACTGTCGAAGTGGAAAATGGAAATTTGATAGTAAATGGAAAAACGGTCCGTATTACCGCAGAAAGAGATCCTAAGAATATTGGATGGGATGCCGTTGGTGCAGAAATAGTTAATGAATGTACGGGGATTTTCACAACTCTAGAGACGGCACAATATCATATTGATGGTGGTGCGGAAAAAGTTGTTATTTCTGCTCCTTCGAAGGATGCTCCAATGTTTGTTTATGGTGTTAATCATAAAGATGTAAAAGCTTCGGATACTATTGTTTCGAATGCGTCTTGTACAACAAACTGTTTAGCCCCTGTTGCAAAAGTATTAGATGACAACTTCGGAATTGAAGAGGCGTTAATGACAACTATTCATGCGAGCACATCAACACAATTTACTGTAGATTCTCCTTCTAAAAAGAATTATCGTTTGGGACGCTCTGCGATGTTAAACATTATTCCATCAACAACTGGTGCGGCAATTGCGGTTACCAAGGTAATACCGGCTCTAACAGGAAAATTAACTGGAATGGCATTTAGAGTGCCAACCGCAGATGTTTCCGTTGTGGATTTAACTGTTAGAGTTAAAAAAGATACTTCTTTGGGTGAAATCAAAAAAGCTTTTAAGGCAGCTTCTGAAGGAGAACTAAAAGGTGTTTTAGGCTATACCGATGATAGTGTTGTTTCTCAAGATTTTGTAGGAGATGCAAGAACTAGTATTTTCGATGCAGAAGCATGTATCGAGTTAAATTCAGGTTTTTACAAAATAATTTCTTGGTATGATAATGAAGCAGGATTCTCCAACAAAATGGTTGATCTTACGCAGCATGTAGCAAGTTTATAGACAAAGATTATATATTTGGGTATCCTGAAGATTAGTGGTTATACACTTGTTTTCAGGATACTACTTTTAAAATTGACAGTATGATATTAATTGTTGATAGCGGTGCTACTAAAGCAGATTGGATAGCATTAGACGAAAAAGGAGAACAACTTTTTCTTACTCAAACTTTAGGGTTAAGTCCTGAAGTGCTTACGAAAGCGGTAATAGAAGATCGATTAGCCAACAATTTTGAGCTGTCAAAAAACAAAGAGGAAGTAACGCGTCTGTATTTTTACGGTGCAGGTTGTGGAACAGATCGGATGAAGAATTTTCTCAAAGGAATTTTTTCTGATTTCTTTCCAAATGCAAAAGCTGAAGTGAAGGAGGATACCTATGCCGCAATTTTTTCCACTACCAAAATAGGTCATCAAGGTATTGTTTGTATTCTAGGCACGGGTTCAAATTGCAGCTATTATGATGGACATCAGCTCTTTCAAAAAGTAACATCGCTTGGTTATATTCCCATGGATGATGGAAGCGGTAATTTCTTCGGACGGAAATTAATACGTGATTACTACTTTCATAAAATGCCTCAAGATTTAGCAATGAAATTTGCGAAAGGTTATGATTTAGATGCAGATGTGATCAAAGAGAACTTGTATAAACAACCTAACCCAAATACGTATTTAGCCACTTTTGCTCGTTTTTTAGTAGAGAATAAAGAGCATCCATATTGCAAAGGGGTCATTGACAAGGGCTTTCAACAGTTTGTCAATAATTACATCATGCAATTTGAATTGGCCACGAAAGTACCAATCAATTTTGTGGGCAGCATTGCATATTACCTAAAGGACGAACTGGTAAATGTTCTAAAACGTAATGATCTAATAGTTGGTGTTATTCGACAAAGACCAATAGAGGGTCTGGTAGAATTTCATAAAGAAACGATTTAGAACCTAGGAGACCGCTATCATTGAAATCTCTACATTAACGAATTTAGGTAGATTTGCTACTTCTACGGTTTCCCGAGCAGGAGCAGTTCCAGCTTTAAAGTAAGATGCGTATACTTCATTTACTTGAGAAAATTGATTCATATCCGCAAGAAAAATAGAAGACTTTACAACGTTTTCAAAGGTCATTCCGGCTTCCGTAAGAATCGCTTTTAAGTTTTTCATACACTGCTTAGTTTCCTTTTGAATATTTCCTTCAATAAGGTTTCCAGTTTCTGCATCCATAGGTATCTGACCAGAAATGTACAATGTATTTCCACTTAAAATGGCTTGATTATAAGGTCCAATAGGAGCAGGGGCATTCGAAGTATTTATAATTTTTTTCATAAAACAGCTTTTATTGTTATTCCCTAAGAAAGAGTAATCTACTTTTTGATTTATTTCCAATAATCATCTTCTGGGTGGTTGACTTCTGTTTTCCCATTTCAAATCTTTTAGAATATCAGAAGTTATTCCAATAAAAAAGTCCCAGCGTTTATATTGACCAAAAGGGGTCCAGTTAAAGCGCATATTGAAACTACCTAATTTTCTTGAAATGTTAAGCTGGGTAAGTGTAAATCCTTTCCCCTTAAAGTCGTACCCTGTAGAACCTCCAATTTTCCAACGTGGGCTCAGTTGAATGTTTCCTCGTACCATCAAAGAGTGGCTACCAAATTCATTTTGTCTTGTCGAATTATTATACGTCGCTGAGTAGGCCAGATTAAAGTCCCAAGGTATTTTAGAGGCATAAACTGGGTTGTCTATATCTTGATCTCTTCGGGTATCTTCATCATATTCCCTATTTCCATATTCGTCAACTCTTTCAAAAGGATTGTTTAAATCATCCTGCGCAGAATAGTCAAATTGACCTGCTTCTTCTTCATTTTTATCCTCCTCTTCGTCTTCTTCCTTTTTTCGAAACATCTCACTGTCAATTCGATAACCAATATTAACATTGGCTCTAGTTAATCTTAATAGACTACCCCCATTGTCAATATTAAAAGTGTTGATGCGTCTTCCGTTGTTATCAATAGCATACGGATCTAAGCCAGCAGAGAAATTGATAGACATTTTATTGTTCAAAATGGTTGTACCTCCATTTAAACTTAACGGGCTCAATTTTAACGAATCTGCTTCTAGATTATAACCTGTCGAAATATTTAAATTACTTAGAATAGGAACCTTTTTTGGTTCAATAACTGTTGAGTCTTTATCTCTAACTTTTGCTTCTAAAGTATTTGCTAAAGAAAAGCTGATGCTATTCGACTTGCCTAGTCTAGGTGCTCCATTTAGCGTTCCTTCAAATCTGCTGAATTGCACAACTTCTCCATTTTCTCCAATATATTCGTCATAGAACTGATCAAATGACGGGGCATATCCATAGCTTAATGATGGTCTCATAACATGGCGTATCGCCTGAACTTTTTTATCGTCTCCAAAACGAAATGTGCCGTAAAGAGTTGTTCCTATGCTAGCACTAAAATTATACGAATTGTAACGATCAAAACCTTTAATGGTATCTCTTACTACGGTTCCTCTTTGTGTAGGTTCTTCGGCTTCTTCAAAACGTTGGTTGAAAGTCTCTAAAGTCCAAATATCCTCATAATTACCTCCCATACTAACACTAAGGTATTTCAGTAATTTAAAGTTAGTAGCTAAAGGAATACGGTGTCGTGCACCAAATCTTCCATTGTCGAACATTTCTGCTTTTAGAAAATCTTCATCATTGGTAGTTAACGAATATCTGGCATTGACATCATATTGTAAGTTTATATTCTGAAAAACACCTTTTTTAATACCATCTCTCTTGGCAAATGGAAAGATACGTTCCATACTTGCCTGAAAAGTTGGTAATGTCATTTGAATATTGTCTTTGCCATCGTCTGTTGATCCTGGAGAAGTATTCTGACTATGGGTAGCTGTAATACTTGCATTTACTGAGGGATAGGCAGGAAAAGTTTTCGAATAGGAAATCGAGGAAGATAAATTATTACGTAATAAATTACCGCTACTTACCCTACCTAAAGCATTTTGAAAATATTGACTACTTCCCAGATTCACAGAAGCGGAAAACCTTGAATTAGGACTCGCCTTCTGATCTTGAGAATGTGAAATTTGAATATTATAATTTGAGCTTCTACTAAAATCGCTAAACCCTTTTTGGCTAGTAACTAGATTCTCGTATCTAAGATTGATACTTCCGCTATATTTATAACGTTTGACATAATTGGATCGTGACCTTATTCCCCAGCTTCCATTGGTATAAAAATCTCCGGTAAGTTCAATATCTAAATTATCTCCAATAGGCAGGTAATATCCTCCATTTTGTAAAAAATAACCTCTATTAGGGTCATTACCAATCGAAGGCATAAGTAGACCCGCCGTTCTGCCTACACTTAAAGGAAAGTAAGCGAAAGGTAAGCCAATAGGCGTTGGCACATCAGCAATATAAATATTACTTAACCCGGCAATAACTTTCTTGCCCGGCACTAATTTGGCTTTTCTGACTCGTATGTAATAATCTGGATTTATGGTGTCCTCAGCAGTAGTGATTCTAGCTTCACTCATAAAGTAAACAGAATCATTTTCTTTCTTAGTGATTTCTGCATATACTTTCATGGCATCATTTCCAAGCTGACCAGCCCCAGCTTGTTGTTCAGTTCTTGAATTAAATATCAAAGCCTTTTGGGTGTCAAAATTAAACCGAATAGAATCTGGAATTACCACCTGATCTCCTTGTTTAAAATAGGGCAATTGTGAATAGACCCCCAAAGTATCTTTCATACGACCGGCATAGACCTCATTATTAACATAGTCCATGATAATGATTCCTGCCTTCAGTTCAGTATCTTGATAGTAGATTTCCGCCTCATTATACAAGTATATCTTTTGATTCTTTTGACTTAAAATGATAGAATCTTTTGCCTTGTACTTTATCTTATCTAGAAGTAATGGAGACTCACCATTTGCAGTTGCTATCTGGGTTGAATCATTTAAAATAGTATCTTTTTCTACCGGGCTAGGGAATAAGGGAGCGACTATTGTATCTTTTGCTGCCTTGATGGGTAAACTGATGATTTTGTCTTCTTGAGCTAGCCCAGAAACCACACCAATCAAAAGTAGGAAGAGGAAAAGTAAAAGATGTTTATTTGATTGCAAGGCTATATATCCTATTTTTGTAAAGGTTTGGCTTCACTTTAGGAGGTCAAACTTACATATATTTTTTGTTCCCTAGATAGGGTATTACAATAAATTTAACCATTTTAAAAGTGCTGAAACACCTCAATTATATGATTTCGAAACGTTTTAATGTTATTCCGTTTTTAGTAATTATACTCTTGCTAACATCATTTGTCAATATTAGTGCTCAAGAAAATGGCGCCAAGGAGTTTGTTGTTGTGCTTGACGCTGGGCACGGAGGACATGACCCTGGGAATTTAGGAAATGGTTATTTGGAAAAGAATATAGCCCTTAATATTGTTTTACAGGTAGGTTCTATTTTGGAGCGAAACTCTAATATAAAGGTAATTTATACACGAAAGGACGATACTTTTATTGATCTTTTTGTAAGGGGTGAAATAGCCAACAAAGCAAATGCTGATCTTTTTGTTTCTGTTCATTGTGATTCGCATACCTCTGACGCCTTCGGAGCTGGAACTTTTGTTTTAGGACTTCATGCCAATAAACAAAACTTTGAAATCGCAAAGAAAGAAAACTCGGTTATTTATCTAGAAGATAACTATGAGACGCGTTATGCAGATTATGATATTAATTCTCCGGAATCTGTTATTGGGCTCACAATTATGCAAGAGGAATTTTTAGATCAAAGTATTTCTTTAGCAAAAGCTATTCAAGATAATTTTTCAAATAAATTAAAAAGAAAGAATCGAGAGGTAAAACAAGCCGGGTTTATTGTTTTGCATCAAACATTTATGCCGAGTGTTTTGGTGGAAACAGGATTTCTTACCAATGACAAAGAAGGGGCCTATTTAAATTCAAAAAGGGGACAAATGGAAATGGGTACAGCGGTTGCAGAGGCTATTTTATCTTATAAAAATGGAGTTGCTTCAAGTTTGAGTGAAAGCCCTAAAAAAGTTATTATGCCGGCACCAGACCCTGAAAAGGAAGTTATGGCGATTGATACAAAACCAAAAAATAAGGAGACTATTGCAGAAGAAGATACAGCAGAACAATTTGCAAAAGACCCTGCGGCCAGCCCCATAGATGATGCACCAAATTTGGACGAGGGTGTAAAAAATTCACAGGAAAAAGTAGTTGCTGCTGAACAAAACATACCCAAAGTTAAGGAGGAAGTAAAACTTCCTGAAGTTACTCCAGGGGATGTTAAACAAGAAGTTGTGGAGAAAGAACTACCAAAAGTCACCGAAACAGAACCTGTGGTTAAAAAAGAAATAATCAAGGAACCAATTAAAGAACCTACGATAACAGTTGCTCCCAAAGAAAAGGAGTCTGCACCTACTAAAGAAATTTCGAAACCTGACAAGCCTGTTTTTAATATTGAATTTAGAGTGCAACTTATGGCAGGCTCCAAAGACCTGCCACTAGAACCAAGCAGGTTTAATGGTCTGAATAAACTGTCTAAAGAACCTTACAAAAATCTATTTAGGTATATGTATGGTAGCGCAGGTTCTTATGAGGAAGCTCAGCTTTTGAAAAGAAATGCTGATAGAAAGGGATATACTACTTCTTATATTGTGGCCTATAAGGATGGAGTTCGAATTCCGACACCTCAAGCCATTAAAATGGTTTCAGAATAATGACTGTGTGCAGATATTTATAATTAATTTTGTTTAGAATCCTAAAACCATCCATTTGAAATTATCTAGGGAAATTAAAACAGGTCTGATAGTCATTATGGGCATATTGTGTGTCATTTTTGGTTACAGTTTCCTGAAGTCTACATCGATTTTTGATAATGATTTAACACTCTACGCAGTCTACAATAACGTAGGAGGACTTCAAAATGGCACAGCGGTATCTATTAATGGAAAAAATGTGGGTACTGTTAATACTGTAAAATTCAAAGACGCATCTGGTAATTTATTGGTTACGTTTTCCGTGAATAGAGAATTACAATTTTCTAAAGGTAGCACAGTTGAGCTTTATGATACTGGTTTAATAGGAGGAAAAGGATTGAGAATCAACCCACTTTTTGAAGGAATGCCTGTTACTTCAGGAGATACACTAGAAACAAAAACAAAAGCAAGTTTGAGCGAGGTTGCAGATCAAAAATTATCTCCAATTTTGGAAAAATTTGAAGCAGCCTTGACAGATGCAGACTCTGTAATGTTAAATGTTAACGCTGTTTTAGATACAAAAGCTAAAAGAGATCTACGGCAAGTTATAAATGATTTAAGTCTGTTAATGACAGATTTAAAAGGAGCTGGTAGCACTTTGAACCGATTGTTGAAAAATAACGAAAGTAAGCTAGATAACTCACTCACTAATTTTGAAGATCTTACTTCAAATTTCTCAAAACTTTCTGATTCCTTGAACAACGCTGGTTTAGGTAGAACTTTGGCGAGCTTAGAATCTACAGTTTCAAACTTAAATAGTTTGATAGGAAAAATAGAAAATGGTGATGGAACCTTAGGAAAATTAATGAAAGATGAAGCACTCTACACAAATTTGAATAGTGCCTCTCGCGAACTTGATTTATTGCTTCAAGACTTTAGATTAAATCCGAAACGTTATGTAAATGTTTCTGTTTTTGGTAAGAAGCAAAAGGAGTATGAAGTTCCAGAAGAAGATCCAGCAGAAAAAATCGAAAACTAATTCATGCAATACCTCCCCAATATTTTATTTGCAATTGTACTTTTAGCGGGCCTTGGTTTCTTCGCTAAAAATGTGCAGCGTTTACGAAGAAATATCAACTTAGGTAAAGAAGTTGATGTCTCTGATAACAAGCCCCAAAGGTGGATGAACATGGCCAAAATTGCTTTGGGTCAAACCAAAATGGTAGTACGACCGATTGCAGGTTTTCTTCATGTAATTGTTTATGTCGGTTTTATAATTATCAATATAGAAGTTCTAGAAATTATAATCGACGGTCTTTTTGGAACGCATCGAATAGGCTTAAAAGTTTTGAATGAATCTGTCTACGGATTTCTAATAGGCTCTTTCGAAATATTAGCGGTATTAGTTTTAATTGTAGTCTTCGCTTTCTGGTTTCGGAGGAATATTATAAAACTAAAGCGTTTTCTAAGCAAAGAAATGACCGGATGGCCCAAAAATGACGGAAATATTATTCTGTACTTTGAGGTTGTTTTAATGTGCCTGTTTTTGGTAATGAATGCAACTGATAGTAGCTTTCAGAGTTTAGATGCTGGTAATGTAGTAAGTCAATATATTACACCTTTGTTTAGTGGTTTGTCTGAAAACACTTTGCATTTGGTAGAACGTGGTGCATGGTGGGTGCATATTATTGGTATTTTAATCTTTCTCAACTATTTGTACTATTCGAAGCATTTACATATTCTTTTGGCTTTTCCAAATACATTTTTTGGGAAACTGATTCCTCAAGGACAGTTCAAGAACAATAATGCTGTAACTCAGGAGGTAAAACTAATGATGGATCCGGATGCTGACCCTTTTGCGGCCCCTGCTGAGGATGCTCCTGATCCGGAAAAATTTGGAGCTTCGGATGTTACTGATTTAAGCTGGGTACAGCTTTTAAATGCTTATACCTGCACGGAATGTGGTAGATGTACTAGCGAATGTCCGGCGAATCAAACGGGTAAGAAATTGTCTCCTAGAAAGATAATGATGGATACGCGTGATCGACTAGAGGAGGTAGGTAAAAATATAGACTCAAATAAAGGAGTATTTGTAGACGATGGTAAACAACTTTTAGGCGATTATATAACCAACGAAGAGCTATGGGCATGTACTTCTTGTAACGCATGTGTTCAGGCTTGCCCTGTAAGTATTGATCCATTATCCATAATTATGGATATGCGTCAGTATTTGGTTATGGAACAATCTGCTGCTCCTTCAGATTTAAATAATATGATGGGGAATATTGAAAACAATGGAGCCCCTTGGCCTTTCAATCAAATGGACCGTTTGAACTGGGTAGAAGAATCTTAAAATTATATTGAGCTTATGGAGAATACATTGAAAGTACCAACTATGGCAGAACTTTTCGCCGCTGGTCAACAACCTGAGGTTTTATTTTGGGTTGGTTGTGCAGGTAGTTTTGATGATAGAGCAAAAAAAATCACCAAGGCCTTTGTGAAAATCTTGAATAAAGCGAATGTTTCATTTGCTGTTCTTGGTACTGAGGAGAGTTGCTCTGGTGATCCCGCCAAAAGGGCTGGTAATGAATTTTTATTTCAAATGCAGGCCGTTACAAATATTGAGGTAATGAACGCTTATGAAGTGAAAAAAGTAGTTACTGCATGCCCTCATTGCTTTAATACCATTAAAAATGAATATCCAGGGTTAGGAGGTAACTATGATGTGGTTCATCATACTCAATTTTTAAAAGAACTTCTCTCAGAAGGAAGAATTTCAATGGAAGGTGGTCAATTCAAAGGAAAGCGAATAACTTTTCATGACCCCTGTTATTTAGGCAGAGCGAATGGAGTTTATGAAGCGCCAAGGGAATTAATCCAAAAACTGGATGCCGAATTGATTGAAATGAAAAGTTGTAAATCAAGAGGGCTATGTTGTGGTGCTGGTGGAGCGCAAATGTTCAAAGAACCTGAAAAGGGAGATAAAGACATTAATATAGAGCGTACAGAACAAGCTTTAGAAACAAAACCTGAGATTATTGCAGCTGGTTGTCCTTTTTGTAATACCATGATGACTGATGGTGTAAAGAATAAAGAAAAAGAAGCTGACATCGCTGTAATGGATATCGCCGAACTTATTGCCACGGCTGAAGATTTATAATACCCATAAAATTTCAAATTGCCCCAAATATCAATGTAGTATTAAGACTTATTATTTAGTACTTAAACTTGAACTTTAAATATGCTAGTAGAATTTGAAACACTTCCTGACACATCAAGAGTTTGGATATATCAAGCGAGTAGAAGTTTTAATTCAGATGAATTGGTAGAATTAAAGGAGGCCTTTAATAACTTTATATCTGAATGGACGGCTCACGGTCAGGACTTAAAAGCAGGTTTTGAAATACGTTATAACCGCTTTATCATTCTAGCATTAGACCAATCACATACCTCTGCCTCAGGCTGCAGCATTGATGCTTCTGTTCATTTTATTCAGCATTTAGAAAAGAACTATAATGTTGAGCTATTGGATAAAATGAATGTGTCATACAAGCAAGGTGATTTTGTGGCCTATAAACCTTTACTTGACTTCAAAAAAATGGCAAAGCAAAAAGCGGTGTCAAAGAATACTATTGTATTCAATAATCTAGTTACTACAAAAGGCGAGTACCTAGAGCATTGGGAAGTTCCCGCCTCTGAAAGTTGGCATAGCCGATTTATGTAAAATTCCATTTTTGGTATAGGTTTTGAAATTAGTTTAGGGTCATGTGATTTTTTCTAGGATGAAGTGTCCTAAAAATCCGACGAAATGCAATAAATACGAGTGTTTTAAGTTATTTTGATAGACCGATCGAATATGTATTTTTTAAGAGTTCTCCCTTTATTTTTAATCACTACCATTTGCGTTACCGCACAGCGTAACCCTTTAGTGGTTAAAGATAGTCTTGCTCAAAAAAGTTGGGTAGATTCCAAATACAATTCAATGTCTTTGGAGGAAAAATTGGGGCAGCTTTTTATGGTGAGTGTAGCCTCTGATCAAAGTAAGTCAAATACTGACAAGATTAATGCGCTTATAAAATCAGAAAACATTGGAGGAGTCATTTTTTCTACTGGCGGACCTGTTCGGCAAGCTAAATTGACCAACTCCTACCAGAAGGCTTCTAATATTCCGCTTTTAATAGGCATGGATGCAGAATGGGGGCTATCAATGCGCCTAGATTCTACCTATGCTTTTCCGTACAATATGACCCTAGGGGCTATTTCTGACAATAAAATTGTTGAAAAGGTTGGCAAACAAATCGGGAAACATGCAAAGCGACTTGGTGTACATATCAATTTTGCACCAGATGTAGATATCAATATCAATCCTAAAAATCCAATAATCGGTAGTCGTTCTTTTGGCGAAGATCGTGAGAACGTAACTGAAAAGGGTATTGCCTTTGTAAAGGGAATGGAAGGTGCAGGAGTTTTATCAAGTGGGAAACACTTTCCCGGTCATGGTGATACGGCAACCGATTCACATAAATCGCTACCAGTAATTGATTTTCCTAAATCTCGCTTAGATAGTATTGAATTGTATCCCTATAAAAAAATTATAGATGCTGGTGTGAGTAGTATTATGGTAGCACATCTTGAAGTTCCTGCCCTTGAACTCAAAAAAGGTTTGCCATCATCATTATCTGAACAAATTATTTCAGGAGTTCTTAAAGAGGAAATGGGTTTCAAAGGCTTGGTGTTTACTGATGCATTGAACATGAAGGGTGTAGCAGACACAGGTAAAAATGGAGATGTTGAGGTGAAAGCTTTTTTAGCCGGAAACGATATGTTGCTTATGCCTACCGAGGTTACCAAGGCAAAAGAAAAGCTTGTAAAAGCTTATAAAAAAGGAAAGATTAGTGAAGAACGCTTAGCTTATTCTGTAAAGAAGATATTGATGGCGAAATACAAAGTAGGTCTTCATAAGTATCGCCCGATAAAACTAAGCAACCTTATTCAGGATTTAAATTCTAGAGAAGACGATTTGATATATGAAGAGGCCATTGAAAATGCTATCACTGTAGTCAAGAATGACTATTACCTGATGGGAATAAAAAAACTAGAGAATAAGAAGATAGCTTATGTGAAGTTTGGCGATTCAGAAAGTAGTCCTTTCATAAATGAATTGAATAAGTACACAAAGGTGACACAGGTTAACGGAAAAGATATTTTCACTTTAAATGGAAAACTCAATGATTATAACCTAATCATTGTCGGACTTCATAAAAACAATGATAGCCCATGGAAGTCTTATAGTTTTTCAAAAAAGGAAAAACTATGGTTGAAAGAAATTGCAAAAAGTCGCACTTCGAATGTAATTTTAACCCTTTTTGCAAAGCCTTACGCACTATTGGGGATTGATTCTTTTAAGAATATCGATGGAGTTGTAGTAGCTCATCAAAACAGTAAGTTAGCTCAAGAGAAGGCAGCGCAACTTATTTTTGGTGCGATTCCCTCAAAAGGGGTTTTACCAGTCTCGGCTCACAAAGAATTTCCTGTAAATAAGAGTATTCGATTAAAGCCTTTGTTGAGGCTGGGTTACAGTTATCCTGAACGCGTTGGTTTTGATGCGAGGAAACTTACCCAGGTTGATAAGCTAGTGAATGATGGATTGGATTCTTTAATGTATCCGGGGGCGCAAGTATTAATTGCTCGAAAAGGAAAAGTGATTTATAACAAAGGTTTTGGAAGGCCGACATACAAATCTGAAGAAAAAGTTACCCCAGATCATATCTATGATTTGGCTTCTATCACCAAAATTTTGGCCACTGTTCCGATGGTTATGAAGATGGAGCAAGAAGGCAAAATTGCTTTAAATGATACCTTTTCTGATTTGGTTCCGGAGTATTCAAATACCGAATTAAAAAATGTAACGGTTCTAAAAGCTTTATCTCATTACGGAAGATTACCAGCTTGGATAGCTTTTTACGTCTCTACTTTGAATGAAAAACGGAAGCCTTCTTCAGAGTTTTATAGAAATAAACCTCTAGATGGTTTTTCGGTGAAGGTTGCAAATAATCTCTATTTGACTGATGCTTACAAAGATTCGATATATGATCGAATAGGGAGGCAAGATCTAAAGTCAAACAGATACAGATATAGCGATGTGGCTTATTACGTAATGAAAAAGTACATTGAAGAGAAGAATGGAAAAAGCTTAGATAAATTAGCTGATAACTTTTTGTATAAACGAATTGGAGCTAATAATACCAGCTATAATCCTTTGGATAAATTTCCCGTCAATAAAATAATTCCTTCTGAGGAAGATAAATATTATAGATATCAAACCCTTCAAGGCTATGTACATGATATGGGCGCAGCAATGCAAGGTGGAGTAGGAGGACACGCAGGTCTTTTTAGTAATGCTAATGATGTTGCAAAAATTATGCAAATGTATTTGCAAAATGGCACCTATGGAGGAGTCAAATTTTTAGATGGTCGTACTGTTAAAAAATTTAATACCTGTTATTTCTGTGATAAAAAAGTCAGGAGAGGTGTTGGTTTTGATAAGCCACAATTAAAAGATAAAGGACCGACTTGCGGTTGTGTATCAAGAAAAAGTTTTGGGCATAGCGGTTTTACGGGAACCTATACATGGGCAGATCCTGAAAAGGAGATTGTTTATGTTTTCTTATCGAACAGAACCTATCCTTCAGCATCAAATACCTTGTTGGTCAAATCAGGACTTCGAACTCGAATCCAAAAAGCAATTTATGATGCTATTGTAGACTAGATTTGTAATTCACAAAATCTTAAAGTTAATGTAATTATTTAGGTCAAAAACCTACTTAAATCTTGTTTTCACTAAATTTGATTAATGAAGATAGCTATCGTATGTTACCCTACCTGGGGAGGTAGTGGTGTAGTGGCCACAGAGCTTGGGATAGCTCTGGCCAATAGGGGGCATGAAGTTCATTTTGTGACCTACCGACAACCCGTTCGTTTAGGGCTTTTAAATAACAGAATTCACTTTCATGAAGTTCATGTGCCAGAATATCCTTTGTTTAAATATCAACCCTATGAATTAGCACTATCTAGTAAATTAGTGGATACTGTGAAGTTATATGGTATTGATGTGTTACATGTGCATTATGCAATTCCACACGCTTATGCCGGATATATGGCAAAGAAAATGTTGGAAGAGGAGAATATTCATATTCCTATGATAACAACGTTACATGGTACAGATATTACTTTGGTTGGAAATCATCCATTTTATAGACCTGCTGTTACTTTTAGCATTAATAATTCTGACGTTGTTACTTCGGTTTCAAAAAGCCTGAAAAATCAAACTTTGAATTTGTTTGATATTAAAGTAGATATTGAAGTTGTACCTAACTTCATAGATAAGTCCAAATACAGCAGTTCATTTACCGATTGTCAACGTTCACTAATGGCAATTGATAACGAGAGAATATTAACCCATATCAGTAACTTTAGAAAGGTCAAACGTATACCTGACGTAATACAGGTTTTTGATAGAGTCCGAAAAAAGATTCCAGCTAAATTAGTAATGGTTGGGGAAGGCCCAGAGAAAGAGGCAGCGGAACTACTATGTGAGAAACTAGGGATTGCTGAAAAAGTTATTTTTCTAGGAAATAGCAATGAGATTGATCGCATATTATGTTTTTCAGATCTGTTTTTACTACCATCAGAATCTGAGAGTTTTGGTTTAGCCGCTCTAGAAGCGATGATTAATAAAGTACCAGTAATTTCGAGTAATGCTGGCGGTATTCCTGAAGTAAACGAACAAGGAATAACTGGTTTCTTAAGTGAAATTGGTGACGTGGAAGATATGGCAAATAATGCTCTAAAAATTCTAAAGGATGACGAAGCGCTTGAAGAGTTTAAACTTAATGCGGTTAAGTCAGCACAAAGATTTGATATTTTGAATGTTCTTCCCTTATATGAGGAGATTTATGAGAAAGCATATAACAGCAGGTTTGATAAAAATTTTATTAAATGAAATATGCTATTTTGATTGTCATTTTTATGATTTCATCCTGCAAAGGACAGAAGAACATGACGGATAATAATGCTAAAAGTCAAATCAAATCAGACAGTCCAATGGTATTAATTTTACAAGATCAAAGCGCTGAATTTGATGTTGAGGAGACCTTAATTATTAGAGACCAAAAGAGGTTGAAAAGCTTTTATTCCAAAATTAATAAGACTAGAAAACCAGGACTTCCTTTACCTGATGTTGATTTTACAAAAGAGATTATTATAGCTTACTGTAGTGGGGAACAAAGTGGAGATGGCTTAGCTAAGCTTACTATTTACGATGAAACAAAGACAGAAGTTTTTATAGATTCGAAGTTCGAAGTTCGAACGAAAGCCCCTGTTATGATTAAAACCAACCCATTTTGTATTTATAAAATGCGAATTACTGATAAAGAAGTACGATTTACAAACAAACCAATAAAATAAACAAGTAACCTTTTAAGAGCGCAGTAATCGTTTTGGAAACCACTTCTTTTTTATCCAAAAATTGAACTTCATATAATAATAAGCCAAGCCAATAGGCCAGGAACACCAATATAGGCCCTTAGCGTATAAAAAAGGTTTAACCTTAACGAGATATCGAAATACCTTTTCAGGTGACCTTAAGAACAAAATGAGAAGAGATCGTTTCGAAGAGGTAAGCTGGCCGAGACTGTAGTTTAGACCTACCTTGTTCTCTCCAACATTTTGATAAAAGCCTTTCGAAATTTGATTAACAAAACGAATTCGTTTCTTATTGGTAAGTATTCCGATTCGCATCGCCATATTAGTCAAGTATTCTTGAACAATTTCTTGAGAATAATTAATTGATCGCAAACCTAGAAAGAGTTCTTTAAACTCTAACTGCATATAATCTTGCACTTCTTTAATGTGATTTTCAAAAACATTTTTTTCATTAGTTTCATGAAACTCAATGGTTTCGGCTTGCCCTTCTCTTAGTGTGTATCCTAAGGTACTGCCATGCGGCGCACCAAGAAGTTGCTCGTATAACTGCCCGTTTGCTTTCAGTATATCATATGAAATTCCGTGGCTTGGATAAATTGAGAAATTTAATCCAAACCTTTTCGTGTCAGGTTCAATATTGTAAATAGCCTTTAAGCCTATGTAATAACCGGTTACCGGAATCTCGTTTTTAAGGAATTTATAAATACATTCTTGCATAGTTCCACCCCAACCTACATCAACTAAGCAAATGCCGTTTTCTTCAATATTTGCTCCAAACGATTTGAGGTACTTGTGAAATGCTTCTTTTTGATTGCTTCTGTTTTTTTCATAATGATTTATGAAAAGCTCATTCTTTCGAAGCTTTGTCATCAGTTCTGACTCGAACAAATTGGAATAGGTTTGGTCAGGCCCCACTTCTAATTCTAAGAAAAGTTGCTTTTTTAATTCTTTGGGAAAGAAAAACCATGATAGTAATTGATCAATAGACATTTGACCATACATACCTCCTAGATTCTCGAATTTTTCTTCACGAAGAGGTTTTAGAGCAATTTGCTGGGCAGATTGCCTTGAAGCTTTCAAATAATGTGTGCTAATTCTAGTAGCACCGTCGAATTGATTAAGCTCTTGATAAGAATCAAATAATTTTTTCAAATAAAGCCCTTCTCGTGCTAAAAAGAACAAATCTTTAACTCCGTCTTGTTTGGCCTTTTTATAAAGACGTTCTATAAAAAAATAGAAGTGAATTATATACTCACTAAATGGATGCTTGCCTTTGATACACCTTTTCTCAACGGTTGAACATACTTCTTGAAAACTACGCTCATCTGTACCTAACAAATTTCTTTTGTTCCGAAAATGATGTTTTAAATTCTTTGTATGGACATTACCAATTCCAAATTTTCCAGAATTAATAATATCACTTTTCTTGTTATCCCCAATCATAATCGTCTCTGAAGCTTGAGAATTGGTGGTATCAAGAACATAAGGGTATATCGATCCGTTTTCTTTGCTTTTACCAAGATCACATGAAACGAAAACCCCATCAAATATTGACGATATATTATGAAAGGTCAATATTTTTAAAATAATTTCTTTGGATAAGAAGAAGTCAGTAATTAAGTAAATGCGATAGCCTTTTTCTTTTAGCGTCTTAAGTGAGGAAATAATAGCATCGTTTTTAAATTGAACGGAAACCTCTGCCACATAATCTGCTTGCTTAAAGATCTCTATGAAGTAATCAGAGGAAACATCAGATAAAGACTCGGAATTTATCAATCTTCGATGTACTTCTTCAATAAGTACTTCATATGAGATTTCAATACCTTTGAGCTTCATTTTTTGTGACAGGTAGGACAAGGCATCAATTCGAATGGAAAAAAGCTCATCAGTAGTAATTTTGAGGCCTAATTCTCGAATTAAAAATTTACCCCATAATTTTATTGCATAATGGGGATGAACCGTTCTGTGTACTAAGGTGTCGAAAAAGTCTGTGAAAATAACCTTGCACGCTGATGCATGCTCAATCTTTTGAAGTAAATTTTTCAAAGAAAATAGTTAATCATTCTATGAACAAAGGTAGGAAAAAGGTTGTTAAACAAATAACGTGAACAGAATTTGTGAACGCTTATACATCCAAATTACTGCTTTCTCTCTTAACTTGTCAGCAAAATCTTTTAGAATCGAGGGTTTATAGGTGTTCACAACTTCGGGGCGTTTATGAGTTAAAAGCATCGATTTGTTTGAAAACATCGATGAACTACACTTTATT
Organism: Maribacter taeanensis; assembly: GCF_047345145.1. Taxonomy (NCBI): domain Bacteria; kingdom Pseudomonadati; phylum Bacteroidota; class Flavobacteriia; order Flavobacteriales; family Flavobacteriaceae; genus Maribacter; species Maribacter taeanensis. The sequence goes on along the minus strand of NZ_JBLFER010000001.1, from coordinate 1,176,132 downwards.
TACGACCAAATGTACGATTTGGATCTTTTTTGCACAACTTTTTTTTCAAAAAAACGACGAAGTGATTTCAGTTTTGTTAAAATTGAATTTTAGATGAAGTTAAGCTCCTGAATTGAGAATATGTAGTGCTGCGGAAGATGAGCCTCAGTGGTATATTTGTTAGAATTAGAATGGATGTTCAAACCATTGTCAACCAAGGCAATAGTACTCCACCCTAATCGATTTGGGGTAATAAAGTCTTTTTTAAAATTATCACCAATGTAGTAGTACGTATTTGATGGAAATTTATTTTCTATAAATTTAAAATTTGCTTCATTTGGCTTTTCAGTCCCAATTTCCTCAGATATTACAATGTGGTCGATAAAAGGTAAAAGTCCTAAGGATTTTAATTTATTCCTCTGCGTTATAGAACGCCCGTCGGTAAGAACACCAATTTTACCATTTTTCTTTTTAATCTGTTGAAAATTTTCAATTACTCCTTCAAATGGTGTAATGTTTGGAATATGTGTACGGTATTGCACAATTAATTCTTCCTTGTTTATCTCATATTTTTCGTTGATAAACTGAAAGGCGTTTTCCTTATTGCGATAGAGAGAAAACAATATTGAAAAAAGATGTTTCCAATTTTTGGGTTCTAATTCTTTGGCTAATGTTATGTATGCAGATCTTAAGTAGTCCACTTCATTATAAAGAGTGTCGTCTAAATCAAAAACGATTACTGTATTTTCATCAATCTTTATATCCATGCACCAGTATTTCGTCGTCATAGCGAATCATTAGCAAATTATCCTCCCAGCAATCGAAATTCGGATCAATGCTCTTGTTAAGAAGATATTCTTCAATAATCCATTTTGGAAAATTTGCTCCAGCTAAATAGGATAGAGGATACCCTCCGCCGAAACGTGGATTTATTTCAATTCCGTAGAATTTATCCTCATTTTTATGTTTAAAGAATTGTGCAGTAAGACAACCTATCGCGCCCTCTACAAAATTTAGGTTTTTTTGAATGTAGGGGACCAAACTATTATTCTGGGTCAAACCTTTATTTACCTCACCATCTCTAACTTCAACACGTTTTCTTGGTACAGCACATTTCAACATATGATCTTTGCTGTAGTATAAATCACAAGTGAACTCTTCAAAGTTATCATGATCGATATATTCAAGAAACATTAGTTTTTCATTTTCAAAATGATAGTCGGTAAGATCCTCCTTCTTTTTAATAAGATAGGTGTCAACACTCCGGCTGCCATCAATGGGTTTTATAAAAAGCGGGAGCTTGTAATCTTCCTTACTGTATTCTTTTGCAATGGCAATATTATGAGCCTTGAAAAACTCATGAATAACTCTTTTATCTCGACATTTTTCAATAAATGAAATAGATGAGATTATGGGTACAATGCCATTCTCCTTTAAAAGAGCATTATTTTTAGCTAATAGGAGCAGTTCGGTATCAATTGTTGGAATAATCAACTTTATCTGATGTGCCTTACAATGAGAGATAAGATCGGCGATGTATTTCGGATTATCTAGTCTAGGTACTTGAAAATACGCATCTGCAGCATGGCAAGCAGCTGATAGTTTAGGTTTTGCGTCAGCGGCAATCACTTTTCCATCAGGATATATACTTTTTAACTCTTTTTGAAATGCCCGCACCAAAGAAACGCGTCTTCCTGCAGAGGTAATTAAAATGTTCATTTGCCAATATTATAAAAAGTTCTAAAAATCCTTATAAAAGGATTAATTAGAGATTTTCGATTAAAAATAAATACTAAAATAGAGTAGCCTATACCATGATAATCTACTCCTAGAAACTTCTTAAGTGGGTACGCGTCAATTTTCTCAAAACCAGTCAGCATTTCAGGAATCTTGTCCACCGAGATATCTGACTTCATTAACCGTACCATTAAAAAGAAAACGAAAGACTGCTGACGTGTTTTTAACCGCTCTATACAGGGTTCTGCTTTTTCGTGTTCTTTAGGTACCGATTCTATGAGTTTGCCATATACATGAGCTGCATTGGCGTTATCATAGATCACCTTGTTATAGTGCTCCGGACTTTTGTTACGCATTGCAGATGTGGGTAGAATTCGATATCGATGTACATCAACATCCGCATGGGCCATTCGTTTTGCTTTAAGAAAGAGTTCTGAGGTCAAAATAGCATCCTCCATCCATCTTCCTTCAATGAAACGAATGCCTGTCGATACCATAAAACTTCGCTTTATAAAATACCACCAAATTTCGTTATGATGTTTGATATTAGCGATGTAAGATATACCGTCTTGTACATCTAGTTTCTTTACGCCATGTTCTATGTTCAGTGAATGCGGCACATGCCTTTTGACCACGGGCATGCTGTGAAAGGTTAAAATATCTAGATCATTACTTTCCATTAAACCTAGAAGCGTGGTAACCGTATTTTTAGCTAGATAGTCATCCGGATCTAGAAAATAAATATATTTCCCCTTAGCTGCATCATACCCTGTATTTCTTGCTGCTCCAACCCCCGCATTTTTTTTGTCAATAACAATTATGTTATCGTGCTTCGCTGCATAATTGTTAGCAACGATTAAGGTCGAATCTTTTGATTCATCATTGACCACTATCATTTCATATTCGGCTGGGTTTAAATTTTGATCCAGCAGGCTATCAATACACTCTGGTAGATAGCGCTCCATATTATAACACGGAATGATTATACTTAACTGCATACTATTTAATTACCGGTAAAGGTTTCCATTGTAGCGTTAGTGCTTGACGAAATATCATCTCGTTTAACGACCTTTAAAAAGGTCATCCAAAAAATCTTTACATCTAAAAGAAATGAACAGTTGTCAACGTACCAGACATCATATTCAAATTTTTTGTCCCATGAAATGGCATTTCTGCCATTTACTTGAGCCCAACCCGTGATGCCAGGTTTGATCTCATGTCGTCGGCCTTGTTCTTCATTGTATAGTGGGAGGTAACTGACTAATAACGGTCTAGGACCAATTAGGCTCATATCACCTTTAAGAACATTCAAAAGCTGCGGTATCTCATCTAAAGATGTCTTTCTTACAAACTGACCAACTGGAGTAATTCTGTCTTCATCGGATAGTAATTCTCCATTCTCATCTTTCTTATCATTCATTGATTTGAACTTAATGATTTCGAAAATCTTTTCGTTTTTTCCTGGTCTTTTTTGCACGAAAAATGCTTTACCATTATTTGCAAAACTCAGTAGTAGAAATACAACAATAAAAATTGGGCTAAGCATCATTAACAAACAAAATGCAAACAGAAAGTCAAAAGCCCGCTTGATAAACAATTTGTACATCTTATATTGTAAAATACTTATTAATAATTATTTAAAAATATCAAATAGATAAATGGCATTATTTATTGTATTAAATAATTAACTCATGATCTATTATTAGCTCGTTTTCTCAATTATCGTGTTAAATGCAATATTTGCCGATAGGTGCTCCTTCATATAATTAAAACCATTTTGCCCCATTTCCCTTCGCAATTGATCATTTTTATACAGTAACATTAGTTTTTCTTTAAGCGCAGCTGTATTACCAGCTTCTGCCCATACACCAACGTTTAGCTCGTCTAATATTTTACCAAAATCAGTATTTCTATCTATAGAAGCTAGAATTGGGGTTTTCGTATTATAGTAGGATAAAGCTTTTGAGGGTATATTTGGAATGGTAAATTTTTCACTTAAAGAGATCAAACCCACATCAGCCATTTGTACCCAAAGCATATATTCCTTTTGTGGTAGACCATCTCGAAGTTGAAGGTTCTCTGGTTTTTTCTCAGTAATCAGATTTTGCAAGTTTTCACTTTCGTTGCCTTTTCCCATTATCAAAAAGAGAATGTCTTTTTGGGCCTTGCAGGCTAATGCAAGATTTACAATATTTTCCATTTTTTGAGGAAGACCTATATTTCCACCAAAAATGACAATGAATTTATTTTCAAAACCTTCTTTTTTTCGAAGCTCATCTATCTTAGATGTTTCAGCTGGTGGAACAATGTCACCCCAGTTTGGTAACATATGCAGTTTTGATGCATCTAATTCTGGGTTGTGTTTCTTTACAAAGTCGATATTGCCTTCAGACATACAACCGATTTGATCAGATGTATTATAAAGCTTTTTTTCTTTTCTTCTAAAGTAAAAGTGAATTGGACCACTTTTTTTAAGCATTCCTAAATCAACTGCGTTTTGAGGAAAAATATCACGTAGAATTAGATAGAGCTTTCCTTTGGATTTATTTTTTAGCCATGCCGCAACTCCGTATAAACTAATAGGTGGAGTAGGGGTCATGATTAAATCAAAATCAAGACCAACATCATGTTTTTTTAACGCATTCTTGTACTGGTAGGGTAGCAAAATATTTGCAATACCCTTTTTAATCAAACCCACTCCAAAAAGAGGAAGAGTTTTTACTCGAATAACTTTTACGCCTTCTTCAATTTGAAGTCCTGTAAGGGTTTCGTCATATGCAGGAGCCACCACTGTAATGTCATGGCCATTATCATGAAATTGTGAAACCAGTTGCGAGTAGAGGTACTTGTTCCTATCCATTTTTGGGAAAGCAAGCGCCAAGAAGATTACTTTCATAAGGTTAGTATTTCGACCAAACCACTCGATTTATATAATCAACGTAGGATAGTATTATTCGCACTACTTTTTCACTTACATTAGGCATTGAATAGTCAGCGACGGGTCTAAAATTTCTTTCCGGATTTCTTTTTTGAACTTCTAAAGCGGCCAAGGCTTGCATAATACGTTCAGGATTCATGCCAACCATCATCACAGATGCTTCTTCCATTGCTTCTGGTCTTTCATGAGCCTCTCTAATATTCAATGCTCTAAAATTCAATATTGAAGATTCTTCTGAAATAGTTCCACTATCCGAAAGAACCGCAAAAGAATGATATTGTAATGCATTGTAATCAGTAAAACCTAGTGGTTTTAGAAATTGAATATTCTTATGTGTTTCGAGATTTTTGGAATCTAACATGTTCCGTGTACGCGGATGTGTTGAAACGATTACTGGATAATCATACTTCTCAGCAATTTGATTTAGTGAAGTGATAAGTCCTTCAAAGTTCTTCGGGTTGCTAATATTTTCTTCCCTGTGGGATGATACAACAAAGTACTTTCCTTTTTCAAGACTTAACTTTTCTAAAACATTGGAAACTTCTATTTTAGGGATAAATTGATTCAATACCTCAAACATCGGACTTCCTGTTTTAATAATTCTATCCGCTGGAAGGCCTTCTCGTAAAAGATATTCACGAGCGATATCACTATAAGTAAGATTGACATCAGCAACATGATCTACAATTTTCCGATTGGTTTCCTCTGGTACACGTTGATCAAAGCAACGATTTCCTGCTTCCATATGAAAAACCGGAATCTTTCTTTTCTTTGCAGGAATTGCACACAAACAAGAATTGGTATCTCCTAAAACAAGAAAAGCATCTGGCTCGATTTCTTCTAACAAGGGATCAATCTTAATAAGAATATTACCAACGGTTTCGGTAGCATTTTTGCCTGCAGCGTTTAAGAAATGATCTGGTTTGCGAATACCTAAATCGTCAAAGAATATCTCGTTGAGTTCGTAGTCATAGTTTTGACCAGTATGTACCAAGGTATGATCTATGGCATCGTTAGCATCTAATGCATTTAAAACGCATGCTAAACGAATAATTTCAGGTCGGGTTCCAACTACGGTAAGTACTTTTAATTTTTTCAAAATGTATGAATTGGGTGGTTTATTATTTATTTAAACATCTTCGAAGTACGTATCAGCGTCTTCAGGGTTATACGGTTCGTTAATCCAAAATAAAGTAATTAACTCCTCGTCTCCAATATTTTTAATATTGTGGGTATACCATATAGGCATATCTACATAAGCTGGTTCATTACCATCAAGATAATAATCAATTACTTCGTCAGTTCCTATTTTACGCAACTGAATCAGTGCTTTACCACTGATAACTGCAAATCGCTCCGCTTTTCTAGTATGAAAGTGATTTCCTCTTGTAATTCCAGGAACTGTAGTTGAAAAGGAAAACTGCCCACTCGTTTGGGTTCTCGCAATTTCAACGAAGCTTCCTCTTGGGTCGGTATGTTTTGTGAATTTTACGGGGTAATGATCTAAAGGAACATAACATCTAAAAGTATTGAATAAAGCTTTCTCAAATGGATCTTCCAGACTTGGGAATATTCCATTTTCCATATAATCCGCTTTGTAGCGGTTTAATAATTCTAGAATGCGAGAAACCTTGTTCTTACTAGTTGGCTGAATACGAACTTCAAAACTATTTGCCCCTAAACTTTCAGCTTCGCCTTGACCTTTAATAGTGTCGATGAAAATTTTAACTAACTCATTGATATAAATCAGACCTACTTCTCCATCTTGAATAATTGTTGGTTCTTCTCCATGGGTAACTTTGTGACAAAAAGTAGCCACAACTGAATTATAATTAGGCTTGCCAAAAGGTCCAAATACATTGGGAATTGTCAAGGATGTGAATTTACCTCCCGTCTCCGCAGCCCAAGCAACGAATTTTTCTTTTCCTTCTTTTTTTGATTTTCCATATAGGTTATCACGATCTTCTTGTGAAGAGGATGAGAAAATAATATCTGGGGTGGTCGAGGTTTGTTTACAAGCGCTTATTAATGAATCTACTAAACCGATGTTTGTATTGTAAATAACATTCATGTCTTCATGGCGATTCATAGCTGCCAAGTGAACAATGGTATCACATTGTTTTACAAAGTGTTCTAGTTTGTCTTTATCATCAAAAAAAGCTCTTTCAAAAGGCACGAGCTCAACCGATTCATCAAGGGTAAGTGTGGTGTAGAGATGGTTTCCTACGAAACCTGCTTGCCCTGTTATTCCTACTTTTTTCATTTATGCTGAATTTATCTCAGTGTCTATTATCATTTCCGCGCAGGCGAAAATCTATTTAATCCTATTCTTAAGTTTTAAACCAACTACCACTCTCCGTTCCAAAAATCTAACGGAAACCTAAAATCATCATTCTTAGATGCATCCAAAGAAAAATTTGAAAAGACAATAAGTTTTGAATCTTCTTCTTGTGCTTTGAAAGCAGTCGCATATCCTCCTGAAACTTCTAAAACAGAAGGTTGTTTAGCTTCTAAAATAAATCGATTTGGTTCTAAATTTTTAGAGGGAGCCTCAAAATCATCTAATTCCATTAAGTTAACTATGAAGCTACCAGTATTACAATAGAACCATTTTTTTTCTTTTTTGTGGCCTTGCCAACCTCGAATGGTTTTTGTGTCACTTGGCAATATTTCATACATGCGAATGATCTCACTCATATTGAAATTATTGAAAAAATTCAATCCCCCACGCTGATCTGAAAAATTCGCTCCTTGGATTAGATTATGAAAAACCATTTAAAGATTTTCTTTGATGTAATCTAAATTTAGTAAGGTTTGCTTTAGCTCTTCGTTGGTCAACTGCGTGGTGTTGTGAGAATGATAATCTTCAATTGCACTAATATCTGTTTCACCCTCAGAAAAATATCGACTATAGTTCAAATCGCGATTATCAGCAGGAATTCTGTAGAACTCTCCCATATCTTCAGCCTTCTGCATTTCTTCACGAGTACACAAGGTTTCGTAAAGTTTTTCACCATGGCGGGTACCAATAACTTTAATATCATTATCAGCATTGAAAATTGATTTCACAGCATCTGCCAAATCTCCAATCGTACTTGCAGGTGCCTTATTTACGAAAAGATCACCCTGGTTACCATGTTTAAAAGCAAACAATACCAAATCTACTGCGTCTTCTAATGACATTAAAAAACGAGTCATATTCGGATCTGTAATTGTTAAAGGGTTTTTATCTTCAATTTGTTTTACAAACAAAGGAATAACAGAACCTCTAGAAGCCATTACGTTTCCATATCTAGTCAAACAAACAATAGTATCATCATTTGGAATATTTCTGGAAGCTGCAACAGCTACTTTTTCCATAAGCGCTTTACTGATTCCCATTGCATTAATAGGGTAGGCCGCCTTATCAGTACTTAAACAGATGATTCGTTTGACTTTATTAGAGACAGCAGCATCAATTGTATTTTGAGTGCCAAAAACATTGGTTTTTGCCGCTTCAATGGGGAAAAATTCACAAGAAGGAACTTGTTTTAAAGCTGCGGCATGAAATACATAATCTACACCACTCATGGCTCTAGAAATGCTATTGTAATCCCGTACATCACCTATGTAGAATTTTACTTTTTCATTTTTTAGTGTATTACGCATATCATCTTGTTTCTTTTCATCACGAGAAAAGATGCGTATCTCTTTAATATCAGTTTCTAAGAAACGATTTAAAACTGCATTTCCGAAAGATCCTGTACCTCCAGTTATAAGTAGTGTTTTGTCTTTAAACATTTTTTGGGTTTTATTCTTAATTTTGGCCGCAAAATTCTGAAATTACTATTGAAAATCATGATATGAAATTGAAAAATCGTCATGCGACACTAGATTAACGATAATATCAGCATTTTTGTATGCGTGTGAGTAATTTGTTCTTAGAAATAGCGGTTTTTCGAAATTTTGTTTCTTTAAAATAGTGCTATTGTTTGATTACCTAAAGGTATAGTTCCAACTGCAATACCCTTAACCATCCCAAAATTATTAATTTAAAGGTTAGGAACAATAGACATTTGATAATTCTATTTTATTTTGAATATGAATTTTACTACACTTTATACTTTATTGACGAAAGACAAGTTCTTATTTTCTTAGTATTGTACGAATTACTAAAGCAGTAGAAACAATATTGATGATGAACATTCAAAATATAAACATGAATTTGCAGTTTACCTTGTGTGACGTATTGTTGTTTGAATTTTTAAAAAAAGAAGTTGCAAATTGATCTTGGCATTATGTCAATATTATTATGATCTATGCTGAGAAAAATTAAGGAGTTAAAAAATAATCAAGGCTTCATGAGGTATTTTAAAAATACTTCATGGATGATGTCTGAAAAAGTGCTTCGAATTGTTGCAGCTTTGACTATTGGCGCCTGGGTAACTAGATATCTTGGTCCTACAGATTTTGGTATTTTGAGCTACGCTCAAAGTTTTGTTGGTTTATTTGCAGCTTTTTCTACTCTGGGTCTTGATAGACTATTGGCTCGAGAACTTGTTAAGGAGTCTGAACAAAAATATGTTTTATTAGGGACCTCTTTTATTCTACAGACAATAGGTTCTACAATTCTAGTATCTCTTTTATTTATTTCAATTTACTTTAATGACAATGATGAATTGACAAATAAAATCATTGTTATTATGGGTTTACTGACTTTCGTCAATAGCTTTAATATTATCGGAGCATATTTTCAAAGTATTGTAAAGACGAAGCACGTTGTTATTACAAGTATTATTGGTTTAATAGTATTTACTATTATTAGAATAGTATTGATTCTTAATGATGCACCTCTAATTTATTTTGTTTACGCCATTGCTTTTGATACCATTTTCTTGATACTCGGCGCTATTTATGTTTATTTCAGAAGTAAACAATCTTTGTTTAAGTGGAAATTTTCCAAAACAAAGGCAAAATCTCTTTTAAGTGATAGTTGGCCTTTGATATTAAACGCCATTTTTATATCAGTGTACGTCAGAATTGATCAAGTAATGATTAAGGAAGTAATGGACTCAGAATCGGTTGGGCAATATGCGGCAGCTGTGACACTTAGTCAAGCTTGGTATTTCATTCCAGGTATAATAGGAAGCTCTCTTTTTCCCGCAATAGTAAACGCAAAAAAAGTAAGTGAAAGTTTGTATTATGATAGGCTTCAGAAGTTGTATGATTTGATGGTTTTGCTATCCGTCTCAATAGCCATTGCCATGACTTTCTTAAGCGATTGGGTAGTGGAGTTTATGTATGGCAGCGAATTTTACCTAACAGGAGATGTCTTAAGTATTCATATATGGGCAGGAGTTTTTGTGTTTTTAGGAGTATCTGTTAGCAAATGGATACTGACAGAAAACTTACAGCGTATTAGTAGTTTCAACCTATTTATTGGAATGGTTTCGAATATCATACTTAATATCATTATGATTCCAAAATTTGGAGTAATTGGAGCTGCATTTGCAACTTTAATTTCACAATCAATATCTGTTTTATTTACGCCGTTATTATTCAAGAAAACAAGACCTTCATTTTTCATGATGATAAAAGCGTTAAGTTTTACATCGGTCTTAAGGAGAGTTTTTAAGTAAGAACTTTAATTTAGATAACTAAATAGAGGCCCAAAGAAATGAGGACTAGTTTTCCGTCATAGCATCTTCTATTGCACACAGCAGTAGAGTTTTAATGCGATAGTTATAATCGGCTACAAACAAAAATATCTTCCTCAACGTTCAAACCGTACTTGGGGTACTCGCTAGAAATATTGACTCTTTTAACCTTGAAACCAGAATTTTCTAAACGAGACACGTAGTCTTGCCCATATATTCTGACATGATCATATTGCCCAAAAACTTGTTTTCTTTCGGAAGGATTTGTAACCGAAAAATCTTCAAAAGTTTCCCCTAAAACTTTGGAGATAGGTACTTGAAGTATTGCAATACCCTCCTTATTTAAAACTCTTCTTAGTTCATTCATCGCTATTTGATCCTCAGGCACATGCTCCAGAACATGATTGCACATAATTAAATCAAACGATTCATCGGGATAAGGAATACTAGTTACATTCATATTCTCAACATGGTTTGGATAACTATATCCTTCAGTAAATAAATCACCACAGACATAATTTTCAAATTCAATATCAAGTAATTTTCTTGTCAAATTTGGTTCAGGAGCAATATGAAGAACATTATTTACATTTCCTGAATTATGAATATCTAGTTTTTCCTTTAGGTAGGTATAAATAAGACGTTCCCTTTGTGAAGAACGACATTTATAGCAGCCGCTTGCAGCTCTCATACCGCCTATAACATGTTTTTCTTTTAACACTTTTGATGTTCTTCCTATTACAAATAAATCTCTCGCATTGTAATTACAAAAAGGACACTGGTACTTATCACCTTTATGGGTAAGTATTTGAAGCTGCGATCTGATTTTTCTATAAATTTTAAATATAAAATATCTTAATTCTTTAGGAAGAAATCTCCAGAGTCTTTTTAGCAAGGCCATTGTTGTTTAGTTTTTAAATACTGTAAGTAGGTATCTTATTACTAATGAAAGAGTTTTGGAGGTAGAACTAAAATACTTAAAGAAACTTAGTTATCCCATTGTAAGTGAGTAAATTGTATAAAAGGTTTGTTTTGACTTATGAATGGTATAAAATGAGCTATTATAAATTTTTATCAGATGCATTTTCCCAGTGTTGTAGATACTCGGCAAAAACACGTTCCATACTATACGAGTTTAAGACCTTTTTTAAGCCGTTTTTGGCCATAACTTCTATTTTGCTGGTGTTACCTACTAAAAGATCAATTGCATTTGTTAAGTCTTCTATATTTTGATGCGAAACGCACACTCCACATGGATGATTCGTTTCAATGTCTAGCATCTCAGGGATAGCTCCTACATAGGTTCCTACTACCGCGCAACCCATTGCCATAGCCTCGAGAACAACATTGGGAAAGCCTTCAGTATAACTTGGAAGGGCCAGTATGGAATAAGCTTTCATTTTTTCCAAAACCTGTGATTTTTCCAATGAGCCTAAAAATTCTATCCAGTTACCGTCGTTTCTTTTTTTGGCAATATCCATCAAAGCTGCTTTAGTTTCTTCCTCATAAGGACCTATGAGAGTCAGGCGATTTAATTTGTGATTTTGCACGCATGCATGAACGAGCTCGTAGACTCCCTTTCCTCGAACCACATGACCAACATACAAAATAGCATCAGAGGGCCTAGTTTGATACGCATCTACTAGAGTCTTAGTTTGACTACCTACATCTGCAGCGATAGGATTAGGCATATTCAAAACGTTATTGAACCCTTGCTTTAATAAAGCATTGTAGGAAGTCTGATCAATAACAATTGAATAGGTGCTTTTTTTTATTACTTTACTCAAAAGTTTATACTCCCAGTTATTTTTTTTGATTAATGCGGGAATTCTTCCAAACCTCCAATGTGTTATAACGGGAACACCTCTTCTTCTAGCAAGTCGTATTATTAAAATATCTTTTACTAAAGAAAAAGATGCACTACTTACCAAATGCACTACATCAGGTTTTTCTTGAAGAAACTTTTTGACCTTCCAATATGTCTTTAAAGAATTGATTATTCCATGGTATATGCGAATAGAGTGTGATCTTGATGTAATTCGTCTTCCTTTACTCGATGAATCGCATAATATTAAATCCAAGTTACTTTTCTGTAAAGATTCATAGTATGAGGTTACATTTACGGTCCATGAGGCAATTCCACCCACAGGAGGCGGTAATGGTGAAACTAGTAATACTCTAAAAGGTTGGATGGGGGGCGGCATTAGCAACAAGATTTTAGTTGTTCATATTCAAGGTGTCAAGACATTTTTCAATAAATAAAAATTAGATCATCTAATTCTTATTAAGGCTTAATAGAAAGTTTTCAAATCCTTCCACGTGATTTTTGTAGTAAAAAGACCTTCTTGCTTCATTCTTGGAATCTTTTTTCATTTGAAGTTTTTCGTTTTTCGCAATTTTAATTGCTTTTAAAATAGACTCAGCCAAATTCTCCACAGAGTTATCTTTAACTACGAAACCAGTATGCCCTTCTTTCAAATACAATCCAATATCACTTGTTAAATTGGCAATTACAGGAACCCCGGCCGCTAAGCTTTCTACGAACTTCGTTGGAAAGCCGGCATTGGCATATCGCATATCTGGCCGTATCAATACTGAAAAGTCAGCTTTTGCTAAATTTATGGGAATTTCATGATGATTGATTCTTCCATGAAATACAATTGTTCCTTCAAGATCCTTTACCAAAACTTTATCTTTCTCTAAGACATCTTCAATTTGTTCTGGACTCGGTCCAAATAAGTGTAGTTTAATGGAATGACCCTGATCGACAATTTTTTTGACGCTTTTTATAATGATATCGATGGAGTCTTTTTTTCCTGGTACTCCTGCATAAACTAAGTTCAAACTATTTTCGCAAAATGATGTAGCCTCTTCAGTTTTCCATTTTGAATCTTCTATATCAAAAAGCTGAGGCACTCTAATGGTGGTCATGCCTTTTTTATCATAATACTTTTGAAAAAAAGAACTTATAGCGATTACACCATCGCACTTAGGAATAACTTTTTGAATAGTGTGATTTACATCCCAAAGCATAGGGCTTAATTTTCCACCATTAACCTGACCTGGATCATACCATTCAACAATATCAGTTACCAATTTTATTTTTTTTCTTTTAGCATACTTTAATAAAGGTTTCAGGTAGGTGCTACTATTGCCATAATAGATGATAATACTTGGGTTTACATTTTCCTGCTCTAGTTTGGCTACGGTCATTTCACCAGAAAAGATAATTTGACGCATTCTATTTAAAGGAGATTGTCTGTTGGGGATGTTGTAATATTTAAACCCATCAAAACTACCAGATAAACAACTAGGGTCTTCAGGCCGCATGCATTTACCAATAAACACCACATTATACCCTAGGCTTTTTAGGATTTTGCCTACACCAATAACTCTAGTGCTAGCTGCATCTCCAGTTGGAAAATTAAATCTTCCGACAATTGCTATTGTACTATTTTTTTGCTTCAAACGAATTAACTTGAACTTTTGGGATTAAAGATGTATTGGAGAACCTTGAATTATAGCCGTTCAATATTCCTATAAAAATGCAAAAGACTGAGAAGAGTCTAAAATATCCTATCATGATGGGTTCTACAAAAAACACTAAGAAAAATGATATAGCATATGTCAACACTAGGGCATTGAATGAAATTTGATCAGGTAATAATTTGATGGTTTTTTTAACTTGAAAGAATGATTTTACACAAAAAAAGAAAAGGAAAATCATTGGCATAACACCTCCTACCATTGCCACATCTAACCATAAATTATGGGCAAAACCAAATTCATTTTTACTCCAACCCATTGGTTTTGTAAAAATATTTTCGATAGCCTTTTCCCATCTTTGACTTCTTCCTCCAGCACTGGCGACATTTTTTGCGTCATCCATTCGACTTACGTAGACCGCCATCCAGTCGGCATTTCTATCAAAGCTTACTTGAGTAGCAACAATGCCTAATAGAATAACTATCATAAACAGCATTGGAATATTTTTTTTTATGGACTGCTTTCTTAAGGTGTATATAATTGATACAAGTATGGTGAGCACACTTATTAATAATTGCGTTCTACTACCTAACCTTATAACACAAATGAGTGAAAGGAAAAAAATCACCCCTCCAAAAATTTTAAACCCCAAACTAAGTTTTAGTTGTCTAATTAGAAGTAAACCTGGAAGGCACATATTTAACATAAAAAAACCACCCATTCTAGTTGCTGAGACTGTATTTCCGCTCCAAAACATAGGTAGGTTTCTATTTAATGATGAAAAACCACCGTCCAGAAAAACAATTAGAACAGAAACCATAGCGGAAAAAGAAAAAAGGAACCCTATTAGTATTAAGAAAATGAATAGAATCTTTGGAGTGCTTAGCTCATTTACAAAGTATTTACCTAATAAGTAAAACCCCGGTGGAACAAATGCGTAATTGTAAATAAATTGTTGTCCGCCATAAGGCTCAAAGCTATAAAATAGAGCATATGTTAATGAGAATATAGAAATCATCACAAAACCAGAATCAAGATTCTGAGATAAAAAACGCTTTTTAAAAAAAACGAAAACGACCAAAAGCCAACTAAAAATATAGCCCTGCATGTAAGGATTTAATAGGTACAGCACAAAGCATAAACACAATAAAAAGCCTATTGATTTAAAGTATCTTAATGTGGAATTCATGTTTTTCTTATCGCTAACTTTTTAAAAAGACTTTTTATTTTCTTACCAGTACTTTTGTAGAAAAGGTAATACAAGTCTTTATAGACTATTATTTTAGTATTGTATAAAATAGAACTTTCCCTATTATTTTTAAACTTATTCGATTCAGGTTTATCTAGGTTGTATAGAAAAAGATCATCTCCTAAAATATTAAGCAAAATATTTGCATCTATAGGTTTCAAACTTTGGCCAAAAGACTTTACTATTTTGAAATTTAACTTTTTAGAGGTAATTAAAAATTTTTTCTTATTTGCAGTTGGTTTATACCCATATAAACATACGCATAAATCTTTAGGTTGAATGTTCAAGTGTTTTGATAAATTCATGTTTTCATAAAATGCATCGTATGTACTAAACGATTCATCTAGAGAACTGAAGGTAAATTTGTTTTGTACACCAAAACGCATTGGAACCTGAAAGGCAGTACTTTCTTCTGGGTTATGTGTTCCGACTTCACTGAAATTTGTGGTCAAAGATACTTTTGGGTATAGGAAATATTTGTTTTCTTCAATTAGATATGCAACATTGAACTTTAGCCAAGACTTTTCAGACCAAGAGAGTACTTTTGCCGGTATGTTTGGTTTAGAATTTAAATCGGGTTCACTTTCATACCAATTTAAAAATTGCTTCCATTGCTTTTTGCTCCATGCTTGGCCCCAAGAAGAGGCAAATTGAAAATACCAATTGTCAAAGCCATCCTCGATAGGTGAGAAATTTGTTAGAGTTTGCACATTAGTTTGATGATTGTATAAGGATATTCCACCTACGTAGTTTTTGTCTGCTGTAAATTCTAATGCTTCCAATGCAAAAGAATAAAAAGATGGAGCAACCAAAAGATCATCTTCTAAAACTATTATACTGCCATGTTCCAAAGCTAAAGAGCCACATTTTAGAACATGTTTTTTTAACCCAAGATTTACTTTATGCGAAAGGACTTTTTTCTCTCCGTATTTCCAAGTAAAATCATTGGCCACCGCTAATACTTCATTGTTGTTTTCCGAAAAATCAACGCTAATGAACAAAGGTACGTCTAGGCCAAGATAATTGGCATTGCCTAATGAATTTAAAATCCTCTGAAGGCATTTTGGCCTGTTAAAGGCAACCACCACTATAGGAGTCGGTGTCATACTATTGATCTTTAAAGCATTTGCGAAATTTATCTATATCTGTAAAGTTCGCGGCGTTATTTCTTATCCATTCTTGGTCTTTATTCCACCATTCAAAGTCTAATAAAAATTTTATCTCTTCATCTGAGAACCGCTTACGAATTAGTTTAGCGGGAACCCCACCGAATATTGTGTACGGAGGTATATCTTTGACAACAAGCGCATTTGCAGCAATGATAGCTCCATCTCCGATGCGAACTCCTTCCATAATTGCGGCTCCATCTCCGATCCATACGTCGTTACCAATTTGAATAGAATATTTTCCACTTTCATCAAGTGGCTCTGTATGCTCATCGAAAAGTTGAACATCTGTGTAGGTAAAGCCTACTTGACTCAGCCTGGAAAAAAATGAAGGATGTGTTGAAACAAATTTTGAAGTAGGGTGCTGTCCAAAAATACACCTTACATTTGGTCCAATAGATGAATATTTTCCAATTTCTGTTTTAAAGATTTTGGTGTTTGCTCCTATATAGGAGGCATAGCCGATTTTCGAACTTACAAATGAGCTGTCATAAGAGAAAAAATTTCTTCCTTCACATTCGATAGAATCGTTTATGTAAGAATTTTTTCCGAAAATTAATTTATACTTTCTCGCATATTTGGTTTTTAGAAAGAATAGAGCAATTCTTTTCAAAATAGGAACCGAAACAATAAATCTTTGAATAAAATTCTTCATCAATTATTTAATACTATGAATCTTCATTATCTAGTTTATAGAACTGCTTACTCAAAATTTTATTTCATAGAAGAAAATTATTTTAAGAAAGCCGTAGATATTTAGTTTTAAAACTAAATTTAAGATTTAAGCGAAGATAGTTATAATGAGCTATTGTTAAGCTATCATGAAGATACTAGTAGATAGAGATTAGTTTGAAATACTCTATCGAAAATGACAAGAAGTATTTTTGCTAATTTGATAAATCAACAGGTTTGTAAAAAGCTATCTAGTTGTTACTACTTCAATTTGGTGTTGCAAAACCATTACTTGACCAATTACAGTTTGAATAAGAAGCATTAATACTATATGTAGCACCACCAGAAATTCGTTCTTTCGAAAATTTTTGTACGTTACTAATAGTGCAATTAGAGAATGTGGTGTTCGAATTGGCTCTATCGATTTCAAATAAATACTCCAAATTAGTAAAAGAACAGTTTCTGAAAATGTTATTATCTGCGCTGCTACTTTGATTAACCTGTTCAAAGTATGAAAATGCTACTGCCGAAAACGCATTTTTGATGTTAACATTGTCAAAGGTATTGTTATCACTTGAATCATTAACATCACCAGCTAAACCATCGTTCCAATCTTGAAATAGAATAGAACAATTTTCAAGATTAATATTCTCAAAACTGTTATGGTGAGATCCGTTTGCTAACCTTATACCTCCTGCTTCGGGAGTGGTGTTGTTAACATTACTTTCTTTCCTAATTGTACCATTTTTAAATACATTGTTCGAAGTTTTAGGAAATTGAACCGCTAAAAAAGTATTTATTATCGTGAAACCATCGACAACATTACCAGAAATGGTTCCATTGCCTTTAGCTCCAAGACCGTGTCCGAGATGTCTTAATGCTCCAACCCTATGAACTGTTGTATTTCGAATATTTGAATTGGTGGTGTTTTCAGCAATCAAAAAGTAATAATCCATTGGGTTCACCTGACTGTTAGAGTAGACTTTATTGTTTGTAGCTAACATTCCATTTCCATTGCTAATCGTAATACCCTGAGCTCCACAGTTTAGTATGAACGAATTATGGACTTCAGAGTTATTTCCTTGTAAAATTATTCCAGTACCTGCATAGTTTAGGAATGCATTGCTCGTATTAGTTGGATAAGTATGAGATGGATTAAAATCTCCCATTTGAACGGCAATAATATTTTTAAGTACCACATTATTTGAAAAGGAAGAAACACCGTATTCATATTTTGTAATTTGAAAATTCTCGAAATGAAGATATGGTTGAGATGTTCTAATTGCCGTACCTTGTCCTTCACCATTAGGTGCGTATCCTATTAATAATGGCATTTTACTAGCATCTAATGCATCACCATATCTGAATGTAGATTCTGAACCACTTACAATGTCACCTGGTGTATTTCTATAGCCAATAAATTTTATTGGGTTACCAGCACTTCCAGGATTTTCAGGTTTTAATCTTCTATTTCCATAATTACCGGCTTTGACATAAACTACATCTCCCGCCTTGGCAACATCAACTGCATGTTCTAAACTCCAAGCGCTACTTTCTGAAAGTCCACTATTCGAAGAATTTCCACTTGTTGTTACATAGTAACCACCCTGAGGAGTGCCTGTGCCTCCTCCTGAAGAATTTACGGTTATCGTTACTGAAGATGTGCTTGCTAAACCTTCGGCATCTTTAACTGTTAACTCAACAACATAACTACCAGGAGTGTTGAAAGAATGAGAAGGATTGGAATTTGTGGCGGTAGAACCGTCTTTAAAATCCCAAAAATAACTTGTTACTCCTTTATCATCAGTAGAATTATCACCTATCAATTGCACATTTAAGGGGGCATTACCCGTTGTTGGATTTGCTGTAACAACTGCTGTTGGAGCGGTGTTTTGAGGGGCTGTAACTACAACGGTGACCGTCTGGGTATTTGTCAGCCCGTCTTTATCCTTTACTGTTAATTCAGCTTCATAGGTTCCAGGCGTTGTATAGGTATGCGATGGATTTGCGGTAATTGATGTAGTACCATCCTTCAAATCCCAAGAATAACTTGCGACTTTATCATCATCTGTAGATCTATCACCTACAAACTGGACAAATAATGGTGCTTCTCCCGATGATGGAGTAGCAATTGCTAATG
The DNA here is from genome assembly GCF_047345145.1 of Maribacter taeanensis. Lineage (NCBI taxonomy): Bacteria > Pseudomonadati > Bacteroidota > Flavobacteriia > Flavobacteriales > Flavobacteriaceae > Maribacter > Maribacter taeanensis. Next base: position 1,157,129 of record NZ_JBLFER010000001.1, on the reverse strand, counting down.
CAGTAGGAGCTTCATTTTCTGGTTCGACAACGGTTATGGTTATCGTCTTACTATTTGAGAGACCATTTTCATCCTTAACCAAGAGCGTGACGTTGTATGTTCCTGGAGTGGTAAAAGTATGATTTGCGTTAGCAGTATTGGCAGAAGTACCATCTTTAAAATCCCATGTGTAACTAGAAATGGAATTATCATCCGTCGATTTATCTCCTGAAAAGGATACCTGCAATGGAGCTTCACCACTTGTTACGTTAGTAGAAACAATAGCATTTGGAGCTTCATTTTCTTTTTCGGTAACAGTGATTGTAACGGTATCTGAAGATGAAAGCCCATCCTCGTCAACTACTGTTAAAATTACTTCATAGGTACCAGCAGTTGTAAAAGTATGAACAGGATCGGCAATAGATGCTGTTGTACCATCTTTAAAATTCCAAGTGTATCCACTTACTTTTACATCATCAGTTGAATTACTTCCAGTAAAAGTTACCTCATGGGGAGCGCCACCACTAGGCGGAGTTGCGTCTGCAACAGCCATAGGTTCTTGATTTTCAACTACCTCTTCTTCTGTTGTTTCTTCTTCAGTTGTCTCTTCTGTTGTTTCTTCTTCAGTTGTCTCTTCTGTTGTTTCTTCTTCAGTTGTCTCTTCAGTTGTTTCTTCTTCTGTTGTTTCTTCAGTTGTTTCTTCTGTTGTCTCTTCTTCTGTTGTTTCTTCTTCGTTGGTTATGCTTATTTCATCTGATCCTTCTTCGACTTCATAAGTAACTACTAGCTTTGGGCCAATTTTGTCGATATGCTCTTTGGATGCAAAGGCCAAGTCATTTCCTCCTTTATGACTTAGTATCAAAGTGAAAACATTCGGGGTAATATTATCTGGTTTTAGTTCAATAGTCTCCGTATTGCCAACACGATATTCTTTGATTACCGAGCCCAATTCAAATTCGGCGGCCGGAGCTGTATTATTCGATAGGTTATCTTCAGTCCAATTACTTGAGATTCCTTTATGCACATTCACTGTTCCGTTTCCATCATCACTGTTTATAGTGAATTGCAACTTTGCCGAAATAACCGTACCATTTATAGCATTAATGGAACTTAAGTCGAACATGATATAGCTAGTTCTTTGGTTTTCTTCTAGACGTATAATACTTTGATTAAACCATCGGCCACTTTGAACGTGAGCGTCATGGATAGGAGAGAAACTAATGGTTCTTAGCTCTAGTGAAGGACCGCTTTCTTCTGATGTGCCTTCTTGATCAGGGGTAACATCTCCAGGCTGATTAGGAGTTGTTTCAATTTCTTCAATAGAAGAAACTACTTCATCGTCTAAAACGGAGTCAATTAATAAATCACTGTCTTTACTACAACTCAGTGCTAGTAAAATTGAAATAAAAATAAAGCATACGAATGCCTGAGGGATTTTTGTGGGGTGAAATCTCATTGTCTTGGGACTAATTTAAAATCGGTTCATTCCTAAAGTTGGCGGTAGTTTTATTTCGTTTTTAGCGTGGTAGGTTTGGATCAATTTTAGTCTTTGAGTGTTCATGAAAATCAATTTTGATTCATCTAAATATTGTCTAAAAATTCAATTTTTCGATGAAATGATACTTTCTAACGATAAAAAGCACCATTTATTATGATTTTCGAGATGCAAACGTAAATATTTAAGGTGGCTTTCTCGATTATTAGAAGATTTTTTCGATGAACTGCACTTTTTATTAAGATTTTATTAGAATATGACAGAACATTTGCACATTCTTCTGTGAATGAAATTATTAGTCATACAGAAGTATGAAAAAATTAGCGCGACAATGCTAACAAACAAATTGAATACTAAAAAACCCATGAAGTATGAATCCATGGGTTTAAAAATTTGATAGAATGTTTACTAATTAGGGGGGGTAAAGCCTACATTATTCCATGTGCAACTTTGGTATGTTGCTTGAACTTGATAAGAAGCTCCTCCAGCTTTGCGCTCAATTTTATAAGATGAAACATCATCGATCGCACAATTTATAAGCTTGGTTCCTGTGTTCGCTCTGTCAACTTCATAAAGAAAGTTAATATTTGAAAAAGTACAGTTTCTAAAAGTGTTATTGTCAGCACTACTAGCATGATTTGTCTCTAGGAAGTGAGAAAATGCAATTGCTGAGAAGGCATCTTTGACATGAATGTTTTCAAAAACATTGTTGTCGCTCGAATCATTTACATCGCCTGGAAGCCCATCATTCCAGTCGCTAAACTTAATTGAACAATTTGTAAGTACAATATTTTCATAATAATTATTTTTTGAACCATTGGCTAAACGCAATCCTGCAGCATCTTTTGTACCGTCATTAACATTTTGTTCTTTCAATACAGTACCATTTTTAAAAGTATTGTTCGTGGTTTTCGGGAATTGAACCTCCAAAAAAGTATTAATTATTTCAAAACCATCAACTGTATTTCCTGAGATTGTTCCATTTCCTTTGAATGCTATTCCATGGCCCAAATGAGTTAAAGCACCAACTCTATGAATTTTTGTATTTGTGAAAGTAGAATTGGTGGTTTCTGCTCCAATTAGAAAATAATAGTCCGTTGGGTTTACATTATTATTGGAATAAACTGAATTATGAGAGGCCCTTATATTATTTCCACTCTGAAAGGTTATTCCTTGAATTCCACAGTTCAAAACAAAACTGTTGTGCAATTCAGAGCCGTCTCCTTGAAGTATTATTCCATTACCGGTATGGTTTAAAAATGCATTACTTGTTGCTGTAGGATATGAATGAGACGGATTAAAATCACCCATTTTGGTTACAATAATATTTTTATTGTATGAGTGATGGCTTCTTGAAACAAGCCCATCTTTATATTTTGTGATCTGAAAATTTTCTATATGTACGTATGGTTCAAGAACCTTGATAGCAGTACCTTGCCCTTCTCCATTTGGTGTAGAACCCGACAATAATGGCATTTTGTTTGCATCTAACGCGTCTCCGTATTTAAATGTTGATCCCTGATTGCTCGATAAATCTCCTGGAGAATTTGTGTAGCCAATAAATTTAATGGGATTACTACTTGAACCGCTGTTGTCAGCAATGAGTTGTTTATTTCCATAATTACCGGCTTTTACATAAACTACGTCTCCCGCAACTGCGGTCGCGAAAGCGTGTTCTATGCTCCATGCACTAGATTCAGATTGACCATTATTACTTGAACTTCCAGAAGTCGTGACGAAATATGCACCGTCTGTTGAAGCGGTATTGTTATTAGGCTGATCTTCTTCAGGAGTTGTATCCTCTTCTGTGGTATCTTCTTCCTGAGTAGTATCTTCTTGTGTTGTATCTTCTTCAGGAGTTGTATCCTCTTGTGTGGTATCTTCTTCTTGGGTGTCACCCTCCTCTTGATTTATAAGCGGAGAACCTGCAGGAGCCATGTAAGTAACAATCAACTTCGGGCCTTTATTTGCAGGATGCTCTTTTGAAGCAAAAGCCAAATCATTACCTGTGCTATGTGTCATCACCAAAGTTGTGACTTCCGCGGTAAGACTATTAGGATCTAGGGCAACTTTTTCAGGTGCACCTACTTTGTAATCCTTGTTTAGACTTGCCAAATGTGCATCTAGGCCAGGAGCATTATCTATGGTAAGATTTTCTTCCGTCCACTCGGTAGTTAAACCTTTGTGTATAGCTATGCCTCCATCGCCTTCGTCACTATCTATTGAAAACTGTAAAACTGCATTTGTGATAGAACCGTTGACTGGGCTGAGGTCAAACATTAAATAGCTGGTACGGTAATCTTCCTGTAAGCGAATAATTGAACGATCATGTCCTTGTTTATCTTGAAGATAGGCATCGTTAGTAGGGGAGAAGGTAAACGTTCTGACCACCAACTCATCTTCTTCTACTTCTTCTACAAAGGGGTCTTTTTCCTCTAAAGAAATTTCTGGTTCGTTCAGAACAGAATCTAACAATAGGTCGGTGTCCTTAGAACAGGAAAAAATAATGGATAGCACAAAAAGGGACAGGGTCATGTTAATGACTTTTTGGGGGATAAGTTTCATAAGTAGGTATTCTTTTTAAGAGACGTTAATTATTTGGGACAAATATTGCAGTTTATCGATGAAGGGGCTTTTTCTATCGATGAATTGCATTATTATTTTAGTACTCAGGTAGTTTTACGCATCATAGTTATAGTTTAGACGTTTAATAACATATTTTTTCGACGAAATGCACTTTTCATTAACAATTGGCAAAAAACTGAGCCAGAATGCAGGCTATTTTGATGCAATTCTCTCTATAACAACTTGTGGAATACGAAAATGTTGTGAACTGCGCATTTTTATAGATGAACTGCATGATTTTCGTCATAAAATCGTTAAAATGCAGTTTTTGTAGGTAAATGACCCGAAAATATTCATTCCGCCCAAAACCTTACTTTAAAGTAGTGTGAAAGTGTTGTGAACTGTTCATTAGTAGACATGAACCGTATGATTATTATCATAAAAGCGTCAAAGAGCAATTTTGTAAGTAATTGACATATAACACTTATCGCGTGAAGTATTCATCCACTAGGAATGCAATTGCAGACTTTATAACAACAGCTTAACTTTTAATCATCAAAATTTTAATTAGGGAATTAAAAAGATGATTTAGTCTTATTTTGAAAGATCTAGAGTGGTGATTCGGGTGATACGAACTTCGATTAAAGTAATGCGAAAAGACTTTTAGTTCTCTAAAGTTTTAGAAAAAGTATCTAGATACCATTGGTATTGTCTCTCAATACCATTAATCAAATCGACTTTATGTTTCCACCCCAATTTCTGAAGTTTTGTTACATCGGTCAACTTTTTGAGAGTGCCGTCGGGTTTATTGGTGTTGAACTTGAAGTCACCATTAAATTTTATTTTGCCTTTAATTAACTTAGCTAAGTCTGCAATTGATATGTCAGAACCAGTACCTATATTTATATGTGTATTTCGTATTTCAGCAGAATTTTGATACGTATCTGGAAAATCTCTATTTTCCATTAAAAATACACTGGCGTCAGCCATATCTTGAGACCATAAAAATTCTCGCATTGGTTTACCGCTTCCCCATATTTCTACTGATACTTTATTTTCATGAGTGAAAATACCGTATTTATTCAAAATTTCAAGAATGGTTTCTTTTTCCGAATCACCCGTAACTCCTTCAATAGGTAAATGGTCGAGGTCTTGTTTTATTAATTCCCAATTGTTGTCTTCCAAGGCTTTACCTAAATGAATTTTTCGTATCAGCGCAGGTAATACATGTGATTTTTCTAAATCAAAATTGTCATTTGGACCGTAAAGATTGGTTGGCATTATTGATATAAAATTGGTGCCATATTGTAGGTTATAACTTTCACATAGTTTAATGCCAGCTATCTTAGCGATAGCATAAGGTTCATTAGTATATTCAAGGGTATCAGTCAAGAGGTAATCCTCTTTCATGGGCTGAGGACAATTTTTCGGATAGATACAGGTACTTCCTAAGAAAAGAAGTTTTTTTACTTTATTCAAATAAGATTGATGAATGACGTTATTTTGAATCATCAAATTTTCGTAGATAAAATCCGCACGATAGGTATTATTTGCAACAATACCCCCAACCTTCGCAGCTGCCAAAATTACATACTCGGGTTTCTCTGTAAAGAAAAAGTCACGAACCGCCAGTGTATCGGTAAGATCGAGTTCGGAGTGCGTTCTGGTTACAATGTTGCTATACCCCTTGCTTGAAAGGTTTTTTAAAATTGCACTTCCAACCAAACCACGGTGACCAGCTACATAAATTTTAGATGCTTTATCCATGTGCGACTACTCGAAATAATTTAGAATGCGATATCCGCCATCTTTTAAATACTGATCTTTTTGCATTAACATTAAATCACTTTGAACCATATCTTTGATAAGATCTTTAAGCTCGTATTCTAATTTCCAACCTAATTTTTCCTTTGCTTTAGTCGGGTCGCCGATTAAAAGTTCTACTTCTGTCGGCCTGAAATATTTGGGGTCAACAGCTAATACTTGTTTTCCAATTTCAATTTGATATTTGGGATTTGAACATGACTTTACAAATGCCTTTTCATCAACTCCTTCTCCTTTAAACTCTAGTTCAATACCAGCCTCTTGAAAGCTCATACGTACAAATTCTCTAACAGGAGTAGTAGTTCCGGTAGCAATTACCCAGTCTTCAGGCTCATCGGCTTGAAGAATCATCCACATCATTCTGACATAATCTTTGGCATGCCCCCAGTCTCTTTGGGCGTCAAGATTTCCGAGGTAAACCTTGTCTTGTAAGCCCAAGGCAATTCTAGCAGTAGCTCTTGTGATTTTTCGAGTAACAAAAGTTTCACCTCGAATTGGAGACTCATGGTTGAATAAAATTCCATTACAGGCATACATGTTATAGGCCTCACGATAGTTAACTGTAATCCAATAAGCATACATTTTTGCTACTGCATAAGGGCTTCTTGGGTAAAATGGAGTAGTTTCTGATTGCGGTACTTCTTGAACTTTTCCATAAAGCTCTGAGGTAGAGGCTTGATAAATACGCGTCTTTTTTTCTAAGCCTAAAAGGCGCACTGCATCTAGAATTCTTAATGTTCCAATTCCATCAGCGTTTGCCGTATATTCAGGAATTTCGAAAGATACATGAACGTGGCTCATCGCCGCTAAATTGTAAATTTCATCGGGCTGAATTTCTTTAATCAAACGAATTAAATTTGTACTATCAGTCATGTCACCATAGTGCAAAATAAAATTTCGATTTTCAATATGTGGGTCTTGGTAAAGATGATCAATGCGATCTGTATTGAAAAGAGAAGATCTTCTTTTCAAACCGTGAACTTCATATCCTTTTTTTAGTAAGAACTCACTTAGGTAAGCGCCATCTTGACCAGTAACTCCGGTAATTAATGCAATTTTTTTCATTCAAATTCGAATTGTTTGACCTTGATTTAATTCGGTTCAAAGATGGTCAATAATGATCAAAAATTAACAAAAAAGGCAAAGAAAACCCGTTTATATCGACTAAAGTACAATTTGTACCTCAATATTTATTTTACAGCCAAGATATTTCTAGGAGGCATTGAACTAAAAAGGCATAATACGAGTAAAATAAATTGATAAATAGCCAAATTATTACAAATTAATGACGCACTCCTATCTCAGAATGCCTTGCAATCTTAAGATAAAAGGTATGAAGAGTTTGTAATGAAAAAACTATTGAGTTTATAGTCTACCTTCCACTTTACATTCTAGAATTCCTTTTACATCATAAAGAATTCCATTGGGTTTTAGCATACCTCGAATATCAATATCAAGAAACTCTTTGTGCGAAACGGCAAGAACAACGGCATCAAAAGTTCCACTTGGTGGAGTTTTAATAGTTTCTAGTTGATATTCATGCATAACTTCACTAGGCTCTGCCCAAGGGTCAAATACAGTTACATTAGCACCGTAACTTTTTAGGTTATTTATAACATCTACTGCTTTAGTATTTCTTACATCAGGACAATTCTCTTTGAAAGTAACTCCGAGTACAAGAATATCAGCTCCTTTGACCTTAATATCCTCTTGAACCATTAATTTGATAACTTCTGCTGAAACATATTTCCCCATACCATCATTCATACGTCTACCTGCAAGAATAATTTCAGGATGGTAACCATATTCTTGCGCTTTTTGCGCTAAGTAATACGGGTCTACTCCAATACAATGACCGCCAACTAAACCTGGTTTAAAAGGAAGAAAATTCCATTTTGTTCCCGCAGCTTCAAGCACTTCATTGGTATCTACTCCCATTAGGTTAAAGATTTTTGCAAGTTCATTGACAAAAGCGATATTGATATCTCGCTGTGAATTTTCAATAACTTTTGCAGCCTCTGCTACCTTAATACTGGGCGCTAAATGGGTTCCAGCTTTTATTACTGAGGCATACAGCTGATCTACTTTTTTTCCTATTTCAGGGGTTGAACCGGCAGTAACCTTCAAGATTTTTTCAACGGTATGTTCTTTATCCCCTGGATTTATTCTTTCAGGAGAATATCCCACAAAGAAATCAATATTAAACTTTAAACCACTTACTTTTTCCAAAACTGGCACACATTCTTCTTCAGTTACACCCGGATAAACTGTGGATTCGTAAATTACGATGTCGCCTTTCTTTAAAACTTTGCCTACAGTTTCACTTGACTTGTAAAGTGGAGTAAGATCTGGTCTATTCGTACTATCAACAGGAGTCGGTACGGTAACTATAAAGTAATTGCAATCTTTCAAAGAGTCTAGGTTATTTGTACAAAATAACCCCACCTCAGAAGAAGCTTCCTTTTTTGTGACCTCTAATAGGAGCTCTCTACTAACTTCCATCGTGCTATCTGTGCCCTTTTGTAATTCTGAAATACGATCTGGGTTAATATCAAATCCGACAACAGGATATTTAGTAGCAAATAAACGAGCAAGAGGTAAACCAACATAGCCTAAACCAATTACAGCAATTTTAGAATTGTTCATTTAATGAAATTATATGTTTTAATTTATGTAATATTTGGAGCAAATTTACTTAAAAACTTTCTTGAAAATTATCGTTCCAAGTTCTCCCAATACCATTTTATAGCTTCTTTTAAGCCAGTTTTCATATCAAATTTTGGATTGTAATCAAGAAGGTTCTTAGCTTTGTCAATTGACGCTAATGAGTGCGGGACATCGCCTGCACGTTCACTACCATATTTGACATCAATAGTGCCGATTTTTGAATCAAATTCGCTCAGATATTGTTTTACCAATACAACAAGTTCATTTAAGGTGGTACGTTCTCCATAGGCAACGTTGTAAACATTATTTCCAGCTTTAGGATTAGTAGCCGTTATTGCTCTTACATTCGCTTCTATTACGTTATCGATATATGTAAAATCACGTGAATAACTTCCATCGCCATTGATGATTGGAGATTCATGATTCATAAATGCCAAAACGAATTTTGGTATTACAGCTGCATAGGCTCCATTTGGATCTTGATGCCGACCGAATACGTTGAAATATCTAAGACCTATTGTATCCATCTCATATGTTTTTCCAAAAACATCTGCATAAAGTTCGTTGACATATTTTGTGATAGCATATGGAGAAAGAGGTTTACCAATTTTATCCTCAACCTTAGGTAAGGCCTTTGAATCACCATACGTAGATGAACTTGCGGCATAGACAAAACGTTTTATTCCAGCATCTCTGGTAGCAATTAACATATTTAAAAATCCAGAAACATTTACTGCGTTGCTAGTGATAGGGTCGTTTATTGATCTTGGAACGGAACCTAGGGCGGCTTGATGCAACACATAATCAATATCTTTACAAGCGTCGTGACAAGTATTCAAATCTCGAATATCACCCTCGATAAAATTGAAATTAGCATGTTCAAGTATCGGCTTGATATTTTTCATTTGACCCGTAGCCAAATTATCTAAAGCTATTACTTTATTTCCATTCTCGAGAAGTGCTTTACAAAGGTTTGACCCAATAAAACCAGCCCCACCTGTGACAAGTATATTGTTTTTAGTGTCTAAATGTAAGTTTTTTATTGACATGGTTTTAGTTAAGTTTTTGTTTCGATTTTACTCTTGAAACGGCTTTTTTCTTCTTATGATAATCAAAGGGAATTTAAAACAATTCAACTTTTCTATGGATAACTCAAAAATGCGAGTCATATTGTTTTGAAAACCTCTTTTAGAAAAGCGATCTATCTTCTGTTTTATTTTTTTATGTAAGACTTACAACAACCTAGGTTTCAAAAGGCGAAAGCTGAGAAGATGATTATTTAATTTTATAAAAGTCTTGATACCAATTTATGTAGTTTTTAACCCCTAATTCAATAGACGTTTTGGGTTTATACTCGTAATCATTGACAAAAGATTCAATATCAGCCCATGTTTTTTCAACATCACCCGGTTGAATGTCCATCATCAACTTTTTTGCACTAGTTTTCAGGTTTAACTCAATTTGTTCTATGAAGTACAATAATTTTACAGAGCTATTATTACCAATATTGTAGAGCTTATAGAATTCGTTTGATTCTTTTCTTTGGGTTAAATCTTGTTTCAAAACCCTAAAAATACCTTCAGTTATGTCAGTAATATACGTGAAGTCCCTTTCCATATTACCGTGATTAAATACTTTAATGGCCTTGTTTTTTGAAATGGCATCTGTGAATAAAAACGGTGCCATATCAGGCCTACCCCATGGACCATAAACTGTGAAAAACCGCAGACCTGTAGTAGGAATCTTAAAGAGGTGGCTATAGGTATGCGCCATCAATTCATTACTCTTTTTTGTAGCTGCATAAAGGCTTATAGGGTGATCAACGTTATCTTCGACAGAAAAAGGAATTTTCTTGTTGTTTCCGTAAACACTAGAGCTACTAGCATAGACCAAATGTTTGATGCTATTATGTCGACAACATTCCAAGATATTAAGAAAGCCCACGACATTACTATCAACATAAATATTGGGTTCTTCTAGACTGTATCGAACTCCCGCTTGGGCAGCTAAATTGCAAACTAAATCAAATTTTGCAGAGGCAAACAATTTTGGTAACTCCTCACGGTCTTCCAGATTCATTCTAATGAAAGAGAATTTAGAACCGTGTTTATTTCCTCGAGTTTCGAGGTGAAACTTTTCTGCATCTTTCTTATTGATGCCTAATTGCTCAAGTCTACCGTATTTTAGATTTACGTCATAATAATCATTGATATTATCAAGACCTACAACTGTGAAATTATGCTGAAGCAGAATTTCACATACATGGTAACCAACAAAACCAGCTGCTCCGGTTACCAGTATCTTCATGATTGACCTATTTTATAGTAATCAAAGCCAATGGCCTCCATAATTTCTTTCTCTAAAAGTCGTCTTCCATCAAATATAAAGGCGGGTTTCAACATATTTTCATAAATCGATTTCCAGTCATATGCTTTGAATTCATCCCATTCAGTAAGAATTGCTATCGCATGAGCCTTTTTTGAAGCTTCCATTGGGTCATTTACAACCTTAAGCAAACGTCTGTTTTCTTCAGGAGATCTGGTTCCTAAATAATCAAGATCGGCATAAACTTGTGCCTCAGGCACTTTAGGATCGTAAACAACAATTTCTGCTTTTTCATCTAACAAGGCATCCGCCACATAGATAGCAGCAGACTCTCTTGTATCATTGGTATCTTTTTTAAAAGCCCAACCGTAAAAAACTATTTTCTTGCCTGAAACAGTATTATACAAAGTTGTGACAATATTTTCTGCGAAACGTCTTTTCTGATAGTCATTCATTATAATGACCTGTTCCCAATAATCAGCAACTTCTTGTAAGCCGTAACTTTGGGCTATGTATACTAAATTGAGTATGTCTTTTTGAAAGCAAGAGCCTCCAAAACCTACCGAAGAATTTAGAAATTTTGATCCGATTCGACTATCATACCCAATTGCTCTAGAAACTTCTGCGACATTTGCATCTGTCTTTTCACATAATGCGGATATGGAGTTAATTGAAGAAACCCGTTGAGCTAAAAATGCATTTGCTACAAGTTTCGACAACTCAGAAGACCATACATTCGTTTGAAGAATTCTATCTTTCGGAAGCCAATTTTCGTAAATGCTGCTTAGTGCGTCTTTAGCAGCTTGACCCTTAGGAGTTTCTGCTCCTCCAATAAGAACTCTATCTGCATTTAGCAAATCATCGACAGCTGTTCCTTCGGCCAAAAACTCTGGGTTTGATAGTATTTCAAAGTCGACACCATTTCCAGTATTGTCAAGAATACTTTTTATAGCTTGCGCCGTTCGAACTGGTAAAGTTGATTTTTCAACTACAATTTTATTTGTTTTGGCCACCTTAGCAATATTTCTTGCGCAAAGCTCTATATTTTTTAAATCAGCTGCTTGCCCTTTTCCTTTTCCATAGGTCTTGGTTGGGGTATTTACCGAAATAAAAATCATTTCAGCCTCGTCAATTGCGGTGTCTATTTCAGTGGAAAAGAAAAGATTCTTGCCTCTTGTTTTTGCAACCAATTCTTTTAGACCAGGCTCATAAACCGGTAATTTATCTAGATCGGAGTGATTCCAAAGGTCAATTCGCTCCTTACTTAAGTCGACTACTGTAACTTGTATTTCAGGGCATTGACTTGCAATGACCGACATCGTGGGGCCTCCAACATAACCGGCTCCAATACAGCATATTTTTTTTATTTTCATTTAAAAATCGTTTGTTTTATTCCTAGGTTAGAGATAAATCAAAAATTACTTCATGAATAATCTTAAAGTAGATTTTGAGTTAACTCACAATTTGGGTTTGCTTTTAGCGTTGCAAAGATTACAAAATAACTCTACAATAGAATAAATATTGTCGATAAAAGGGCCTAATTTCCTGTTTGATGCGTATATTCATTAAAATCTGTTATTCTTATCTTTTAAAGATTGATACAAATTTTCTTTTAACCGATAAATAGCAAGTCTTAAACGAATTTCGGACATCTTATTGGAAACTATGATTATTTTTGATTCCTGAATGAACTTAACTAAATAATTTTAAAGTGGAGACACAAACAAAGATTTGGCTTTCCTCCCCCCATATGGGAAGCAATGAACAAACTTATGTCGATGAAGCGTTTAAAACCAACTGGATTGCACCTCTTGGTCCAAACGTAAATCTTTTCGAAGACGCTATTCAGAATTACATAAACAATGACGTGCATGTGGCTGCCCTGAGCGCTGGAACGGCTGCGATTCATTTGGCACTAGAAATACTCGGTGTTTCACATGGTGATGAAGTTTTATGTCAAAGCCTTACTTTTTCTGCTTCTGCAAATCCAATAAAATACTTGGGTGCTGATCCGATCTTTGTTGATAGTGAAAGAGATACTTGGAATATTTCTCCTGAATTGTTAGAAAAAGCCATAAAAGATAGAATTGCGAAAGGAAAAAAACCTAAAGCAATTGTGGCAGTCCATCTTTATGGAATGCCCTACAAGGTAAGTGAAGTACAAGCTGTGGCAGATAAATACGGTATTCCTGTTATTGAGGATAGTGCTGAAGCTTTAGGAAGTACTTATAATGGTCTGAAATGTGGAAGTTTTGGTGAAATAGGAATTTTATCCTTTAATGGAAATAAGATAATTACAACTTCTGGCGGAGGTGCTTTAGTTACCAAAAATGAAGACCACAAGAAAAAAGCAGTTTTTTTAGCGACGCAAGCAAGAGATGAAGCTCCGCATTATCAGCATTCTCATGTTGGCTATAATTACCGTATGAGTAATGTTCTAGCTGGAATTGGAAGAGGCCAGATAGAAGTGTTAGATGATAGAGTGGCTGCGCGAAGATCTAATTTTGAATTTTACAAAGCTAGCTTAGGTCATCTAGAGGAAATTGAATTTTTGTCTGAACCTAACGGATACTTCTCAAATCGTTGGCTTTCATGTATTTTAACAACTTCATACGAAATGAGGGAAAGAATTCGTTATGCTCTTTTAGAGGATGATATTGAATCGCGTCCATTATGGAAACCGATGCACATGCAACCTATTTTTAAGACTTCCCCCAATTACTCAGATGGCACGTCTGAAGATTTATTTGACCGAGGCCTTTGTTTGCCTAGTGGGTCAAATCTAGAAAAGCGTGACTTAGAGAGAATAGTTGCTTTAATAATTAAAGAACTTACTAAATGATAAAGAATTACCTTGTAAGTAACGCCCACAGATATGCTTCAAAGTGGTTGGTACTAGCAATTGATGTTTTATTAATATCGATTTGCTTCGTACTATCTTACATAATCCGCTTTAATTTAACCTTTGATTTTGATAGTGATAAGTTGTTTCTTCAACTTCCGGTTGTTGCCATAATTGCAATATTATCCTTTTTGTTTACCGAATCTTATAAAGGTGTTGTAAGACATACAGGTGTGCGCGATGTATACAAGATTTTTAATGCCATTTGCTTATCGAGTATACTTACCATTTTTCTGGTAATTATAAATAGACAGTTTGTCTTTATGGATGATTTTACAATTCCCTTGGGAATTATAATTATTCACAGTTTATTAGCTTTTATTGCACTTATCGCTTCCCGCTATATTTTTAAAACCGCATTTTTTAATCTTGTCAAGAAGTTTAAAGTAACTAAAAATGTGCTCATTTATGGAGCTGGAGAATCAGGTATTCTGACTTATAACGCTATTACAAATCAAACTAGTAGTAACGCTAGAGTGGTTGCATATTTGGATGATGATCCTAAAAAGGTTGGAAAAATTATTAATGGTGTGATGGTATTGGGTAAAGATGTTCTATCAGAATATTTTATTAGCTCAAAAGATATTTCAGAAATAATAGTTTCTATCAATAATGTTGATGGCCAAAAACTTAGCCAACTGGTTGAGAGTCTTGTAGAGTATCCAGTACAAGTAAAAATTGTTCCACCTGTAGAGAGTTGGATCAATGGAGAGCTTAAAGTCTCGCAGATTAAACAAGTTCAAATTGAGGATCTTTTAGATAGATCTCCTATCGATATTAAAAAATCAAAGGTTTCTGAACAACTAAAGAATCAGGTGATCTTGGTAACTGGAGGAGCAGGTTCTATTGGAAGTGAAATTGTCAGACAAATAGCCAATTATGATTACAAGTCCTTGGTCATCGTTGATCAAGCCGAGTCAGCATTATATGATTTGCAGCAAGAATTAAAACAAAATGGCTTTCATAATTTTGTGCCAATAGTTGGAGATATTCGAGATAAAAATCGAATGAATACCTATTTTCAAGAGCATAAACCAACTATGGTATTTCATGCTGCCGCTTATAAACATGTTCCCTTAATGGAATACAATTATTATGAAGCTATAAAAATCAATGTGGCTGGCACAAAAACTATAGTTGATTTGGCAATGAATCATAATGTGGGCAAATTTGTATTTGTTTCTACTGATAAGGCAGTTAATCCCACCAACGTAATGGGAGCCACAAAGCGTATTGCTGAAATGTACATAAGTAGTGTGCAGCAAGAGAATAAAACCAAGTTTATAACCACAAGATTTGGAAACGTTTTAGGATCTAACGGATCAGTTATACCTCTGTTTAGAAAGCAGATAGAAAAAGGAGGACCTCTAACCGTAACCCACAAGGATATCACAAGATTTTTTATGACGATTCCTGAAGCGTCTCAATTGGTTTTAGAAGCGGCCGTAATGGGTGAAGGTGGTGAGATATTTATTTTCGATATGGGCAAATCAGTTAAGATTTTTGACCTAGCAAAGAACATGATTAAACTATCTGGTCTCAAATATCCAGAAGACATTGATATTAAGATTACAGGACTTCGCCCGGGAGAAAAGTTATATGAAGAACTCCTTGCGAATGGAGAGAATACATTGCCTACGTATCACAAGAAAATATTGATAGGTAAGGTCAAGGAATTGGATTATGCCCTCGTGAAATCTAAGATAGATGAGCTTTGCGTTTCAAATATGTTTTTTAATGGAAATACCATGGCACTAATGAAAGAGATAGTACCTGAATATGTCTCTAATAATTCAGAATTTTGTAAGTTGGATTCCCCAAAAGATGAAAAGTCAACCTTGCCGATAAGAGAAGAAGAAAAGAAAATTTTCCAAAAATAATTTTACTAATATTGCACAAAAACAACACTATAGTATTATGATTAAAATTAATAGACGTTTTGGAATGATATCTTCTTTTCTGATTTTATCAATTCTTATTTTATCTTCTTGTGCCTCTAAAAAGGATGTAGTTTATTTTCAAAATACAGGAAGTTTCGAAACCTTAGTTGATAAGAACAGTTTTACTCCTAAATTCAAAGTTGATGATTTAATCAACATACATATATCTACTTTAAATAGTGAGGCGAGTGTGCCTTTTAATTTATTTAGAGGTGCCTCTGAAGGTGGTATTGTTGCAGAGCAGGTAGATTATTTAATAGACAAGGAGGGTGAAATCGATTTTCCGGTTATCGGAAAGATTAAAGTTTCTGGTTTATCTTCAGAAGAGCTTAGAGTCTTATTAAGAGAAAAATTAGCAGACTATTTAAAAGACCCGATTATAAATATAAGATTGCAAAATTTTACCATAACAGTTCTTGGAGAAGTCCGTAAACCGGGTACATATCCTGTAAATGGAGAAAGAATTAGTATTTTGGAAGCCTTGGGTCTAGCAGGTGATTTAACCGTAAAAGGTGTTCGAGACAATATTTTGGTAGTTCGCGATTTCGATGGTACAAAAGTATCTCAGAGAATTAATCTTACGCAAAAGGAGGCTTTAAGTTCTCCTGTGTATTATTTAACGCAGAATGATGTGGTTTATGTAGAACCCAACCAATCAGCAATTTCGGCATCAAGCTTGGATAATCGTGCTACAATAGCCATTTCAATTGCTTCTGTACTTATTACTTCATCCGTTTTATTACTTACCAGAAATTAGTGGTTTAAGAAATCAAAGTTTATATGAGTCCTGAAAATCAAATATTAAAGGGTGATAGTATAGAGCTAAAAGAGGTTATTTCTGGCTATACAAAACATTGGAAATGGTTTGTTATTTCAGGAATTATAGCCTTGCTTTTGGCTTCAGTGTACATAAGGTACACTACTCCTCAGTATGCTGCTGCTGCGAAAATTCAAATTCTTGAGGATGAAAATGCCAGTTCTGGCCTTGCGGCATTCTCAGATTTGGATGTATTGGGTGGAGGAAAAAATAAAGTGATTGATGAAATTGAACTCATAGGATCAAGGTCTAATTTTATTGATGTAGTTAAAGAGCTGAAATTGAATACCAGAATTTCTGTTCTTGGCAATGTCATCAGTACTGAAGTATACAAAGACCCGCCAATAAACTTGAGTTTTATAGCAGAAGACTCAACCATAAACAATGCCTATTTTGATTTTTATATAACCCTATCTTCGTCGACTACATTTGGATATAGCGAAGAAGAGGATAAACCTGTTAAGGTATTTTCTTTTGGTAAGAATATTTCTTCAGAAGTGGGAGATATTGTTATTACTCCTAACATAGAAAGTTTTGAAAAGTACAAAGACAAGAAGATAAAAGTATCTATGCGACCAGTTGAGAGTGTTGCTTTGGGATATAAAAAGAAAATGAGTATTGTCAATAGTGATGATAAATCGAACATTGTTGACATAAGCTTAGAAGATCCAATAAGAGAAAAGGCCATAAATATTGTAAACTCTCTCATAAGAGTTTATAATGAAAATGCAATTGAGGATAAGCAAATTATAGCTGATAGGACTTCAAAGTTCATAAACGATAGAATTACTGATATTTCTGGTAGTTTGTCTTCAGTAGATCAAAATGCCGAAGATTTTAAAACGGATCAAAGAGTTACTGATATACCAGTTGAAACCAATATAAATTTGAGTGCAAGTGTTGCTACTCAACAAGAGTTGGCTGCTGCTCAGAACGAGCTGACTATTGCTGCTCAGATGAGTAGCATCATTGAAGGGCAAAGAGGTAAATATGAAGTGTTACCGGCCAATATAGGTGGTCCTGCAATAGCAAGTACAACTGCGCAGTATAATCAATTGGTATCTGAAAGAAGACGTCTCTTGGAGAGTTCTAACGAAAAAAACCCAATAATTGTAAACTTAGATCAACAGTTAGATAACTTGAAACAGAGTTTGTCTTCAAGTTTAAAAGGAACGGTTAGTAGCTTGAGTACAACGGTTAATTCTCTTAGTGGTCAACGTGCGCGTTTTAATTCTAGAATATATTCCTCTCCAAAAAACGAGAGAGCTCTTAGAGATATAACTAGAAAACAGCAAACCACAGAGGAACTTTATCTTTATCTTCTTACGAAAAGGGAGGAATCGCAAATTGCAGTTGCCTCACAGGCGCCTAAATCAAAAACTATTGATAGCGGGTATAGTGTTAGCCCTTTTCCCGTATCACCGAAAAAGAAAATTGTATATCTAGCTTCATTAATTTTAGGACTGTTAGTGCCCTTTTCAATTATCTATAGTAAGGACTTACTAGATAATAAAGTACACAATATGAACAGCCTAGAGAAGATCACTACCGACACTCCAGTGCTGGGTGAAATTCCAAAATTATCAAGTAAAGAAGACAAACTTGTAATAAAAGAAGATCGCTCCGTTTTGGCTGAATCTTTACGAATAATTCGTACAAACTTAGATTATTTAATAAAAACAAAAAGATCAAAGGAGGGCAAGAATAATATGATTTTTGTAACTTCAAGTGTGCCAGGTGAGGGTAAAACTTTTTTGTCTACGAACCTTTCGATGATTCTTGCAAGTACTAATAAGAAAGTACTTTTAATTGGTGCTGATATTAGAAATCCTAAAATTTACACATTCTTTACTGGGAGTAATGTCGATAAAATGTCCAAGCCAAGTAGAAATAAAGATGCTGGTTTAACAGAATATTTATATGACAATACTTTGAATTCCAAAGATATTATCAACCCTATGTTGGTGCACCACAATACAATTGATGTCATTTATTCTGGAAGAATACCTCCGAACCCTGCAGAATTATTGATGAGCGATCGAATCAAAGATCTTTTTGATGAAGTTTCAGAAAAGTATGATTACGTTATTGTAGATACTGCTCCTTTAATGGTAGTTACAGATACTCTGTTAATTAGTTCTCATGCAGATCATTTGATTTATGTTACAAGAGCCGGTGTGACCGAAAACAAGGCTGTAGGATATCCGCTAAAGCTTCAAGAAGAAGGTAAGATCAAGGGGCTTTGCTTTGTTGTTAATGATGTAAAGAGCTCAGAATTGGGTTATGGTGGTAAATATGGCTATGGCTATGGTAAGTCACAGAAAAAATGGTGGAAGTTTTGACTTCAATTTTTAAAAAATTAGATAAAAAAGCCTTGAAATTATTTCAAGGCTTTTTTTGTAGTTGGTTAATTTCCTAGAATTGATAAAATCGTCTTGATTTGAATACTTCAAGTATTTGTTTACCAATCAATTGATTTCCGAGATTCCTTATAATCATCAGGACTTCGCCAAATAAAACTTGCTATTTTTCGTTATTTGTTTCGAGGTGAGAGATTGGTCGTGTATTTACTATAATCAATAAAAATTCGACGAAAAGATGGCGTTAACGATTCAAACTGTATTTTATCGATTAACACCTATTTTTAGACGAAAAGAATTAGGGTATTTTCTGCATTAATTGTTATTGATTTATCTTTGTGGTCCAAACAGACCCCGACCTATAATGAATAAACTTGCGCCTTTAACAAAGCATTGCTATGAAAAAAAACTACAATTCGTTTTTTAATTTACATATTCCTACCCTAGGGCTTTTGTTTGGAGAAAAAACAAAAAGCCTTTTTTTGCTTTTATTTTCAACAGTTCTATTCAGCGTTTTTACCGGAAATGCGCAGTTACCGGATGAGTTTGTCAAGGTTGAATTGGCTAGTGGGCTTTCAAACACAACTACATTTAAGTTCGCTCCTGATGGTAGAATTTTTATTTTAGATAGGTATGGTGAAGTATTAATATATAAAAACAGCACTGGGTTTGTACAATCAGCTGGAATAATACCAGTTTTTCATGAGCTAGAGGACGGTTTGTTGGGTATTGTCTTCGATCCAAATTTCGCGACTAATAATTTCATATATGTTACCTATTCTCCATTACCCGTAGGGGCTAATAAGAATAGGTTATCCCGTTTTACCATGGTTGGCGATAACCTAGATATGGCTTCTGAAGTAACTCTTTTGGAATGGGACACCAATAGAGTTGCTAAGTACCATTCAGGCGGAGATATGGATTTTGATTCTCAAGGAAATTTGTATGTCGCGACAGGAGATAATACTACTTATCCAAATACATATACGGCCATTAGTCTTACAAATACTGATACTCCTGCTAATGAGCAGGCTAGTGCTGAAAAATCCTCTTCAAATACAAATGATTTAAGAGGTAAAATTTTAAGAATTACCCCTCAAGCAAATGGAACTTATACGATACCCCCGGGAAATCTTTTTCCAGGAGGCACAGGTGGATTACCAGAAATATATGTTCTAGGAGCTAGAAATCCATATCGAATTTTTGTTGATGATGAGGCTAACGATTGGCTTTATTGGGGAGAAGTGGGGCCCGATGCGTCTGTTCCAGGTACTGCCGGACCGATGGGGATGGATGAAATAAATTTAACCAAGAATGCTGAAAATGCAGGTTGGCCATACTTTTTAGGAACGAATAACGCTCCATATCAAGTCGCTTATAATGGTTTACCTCCGTTTTACAATGACCCATTGGCTCCTGTAAACACCTCAATTTTCAACACAGGTGCTACGAATCTTCCGCCGGCAGAACCGGCTTGGATGTCGTTTGATAATAAATGTTATTTAGCTGGGTTTCGCTATTATTATGATACCAATTTAACCGATCAGCAAAGACTACCTATTGAGTTTGATGATAAATTCTTTTTCTATGATTTCAATTCGAGCAGAATATGGGTAGTAACTATGGATGCAAATGGAAATATATTAGATGACACAAGTACAATAGCCACAGTACCTCAATTTGCCCCCGCGGTATTCCCTCCTGGTACGGAAGGTTTTATTGATATGGAACTAGGCCCAGATGGGAAAATGTATATTTTAGCCTATGGCGTGCCTTGCTGTGATCCAGATGCAGGTCCAACAGGTAAACTTTACAGGGTTGATTATACCGGTATTACTACCAATAGTCCACCAGTCATAGAGCTTAGCGCTACACCCACTAATGGAGATTTGCCATTAGTTGTTAATTTTTCAAGTGTTGGAACCACAGACCCTAATGGCGATCCTATGACATTTTCATGGGATTTTGATGGTGACGGTATGCCCGATTCTAGTGACCCTAATCCGACCCATACTTATACAGTAGAGGGTACTTTTAATGCCCAATTAAGAGTTAGCGATGGCAACCCAACCAATGGTTTAAGTATTAAAAATGTTACAATTTACGCTGGAAATAATCTAGCAGAGTTTACCATTAATTCGCCAGCAAATGGGGGTTTCTTTAATTGGGGTGATGATGTTAATATTGATATAATTACTGAAGATGACGAAGATGGGTTGGTTGATTGTAACCAAGTTATCCTCACGCCAGGTTTTGGTCATTTAAATCATGTTCATCCTGAACCTACCACAAATGGATGTCCACAAACATTAATGTTAGCGGCAGATGAAAATCATGGTACTGATGGCGAGCTTGATATTTTTGCTTCCATCTCTATGGAATATACTGATACAGGAGGGCTTATCTCAAGAGACTTATTAACTCTTCATCCGAAAAGGAAAGAAGCAGAGTTTTTTGATACTGAAAGCGGAGTTACCATAATTCCAAATAATGACCCACTTGAAGGAGCGCAAGAAGCGATAAGAGTTGATGCCGGAGGCTATATTTCATTTTCAGAACGAAATCTTCAAAATATTACGGGTGTAAAATATAGGGTAGCTTCTGCTGCCGCGGGTGGAAGTATCGAACTGCGTTTAGGGAGCCCAACAGGACCTTTATTAGTTACAACTGCCGTACCTTCAACTGGAGGGACAAGCTCGTGGATAAGTGTAGAATCTAACTTTTCAGATCCCGGAGGAAGAAATGATTTATTTTTTGTTTTCACTGGTTCAGGGTCTAATATTTTTGATTTGAATTACGTGGAATTTCTAGGAAACGGAGTTTCTACAGATAACTCACCACCTTTAATAGAAATTGTTAAGGCTCTTAGTCCAACCTTGGTTTCAGTTAATTTTTCAGAGTATGTGGATCAAACTTCTGCTGAACTGATATCAAACTATGCAATAAACAATGGTATTAGTGTTGTTTCTGCTGACTTACAGAATGATGGACGAACTGTTTTTTTAACAACATCTACTATTAGTGCAGGTACAAATTATAGTTTGACAGTCAGTAATGTTCAAAATATTTCTGGTTTAACAATAGTTACAAATAACTACCCTTTTAGTTTGATAGGAGAAGTTCGAATTAATTCTGGCGGACCGCAAGTTGTATTTAATGGAGATTCGTTTATTGCTGATAATTATTTTGATGGAGGAGATTTTTTTTCAACAACAGCTGATATTCTTGGCACCACTGATGATGATTTATACCAAACAGAGCGCTATGCTACCGGCAATGGAATATTTTCTTACGAGATACCGGTTGGAGTAGCAGGAGAGTATGATATACGTCTACACTTTGCAGAAATTTTCTTTGGTTTACCCGGAGCTGGAATTGGCGGTGGTCCGGGATCAAGAACTTTTAATGTGAGTATAGAAGGAAACCCAGTACTTACAAATTTTGATATACTAAGCGAAGTTGCTCCTGCTACTGCTTTGGTGAAAGAATTCAATAACGTAACGATAAACGATGGTTTTGCCACTATTGTATTCACTGATGGCGTACAAAGTGCAAAGGTTAATGGTATCGAAATTTTATCACCTGATACTTTTGGTGAGCCATCTGATGCAAGTATCTCTATAACTTCACCATCGAATGGATGGGATGTAAACCAACCTTTTGAGGTAGCATTTAACGTAGAAAATTGGACAATTTTAGAGGGTGATACCCACGTTCATTACTACATTGATGATATGATGATAGGACCGCACTATAGTTATGAGCCTATTGTAATTGAGGGTCTAAGCCTTGGGAGTCATACTATTAAAATTGAGCTTTTTAATCAAGACCATACAGCAACTGGAATTTTCGATGAGGTAACGGTCAATGTTACTGGAGATATCACTTGTAATACAACACTTTTTCCTGATCAATGGGGAGTAAAGCAGTTAGAAACAACATCACTACCAACGGTTTCGGTGTATACGTTTGCTGATTTTGATCTTGATGGCGATGGTTTAAAAGATATTGTAACAGGTGCCTGGTGGTATAAAAACCCTGGAACAATACAAGGAGAGTGGGTGAGAAGCACTATAGGTACTGATTTTGATAACGTGGCCTGGGTACATGATTTCAATGGTGATGGACATCTAGATCTTTTAGGAACTACTGAAAATGGATTAGATCCTCGCGGTTATGAAGGTTCTGACCTAGTTTGGGCACAGAATAATGGTACAGGTTCCTTTACGGTCTATAACAACATTCCTTCAGGTGATACAAACTACAGTGAACCATTCGTTGCCGGTGTTGCCGGTGGAGTATTTACAGTTGGTGGTCCTTATCAAATGGCAATCAATTGGAACGGAGCCGAAGCTACAGGTTCTCCTATGCAATTGCTAACACCATCGGCGAATCCTACAACTGGAACATGGACTTTGGAAACCCTTACCATGGACTCCACTGGTGAAGATATCCAAGTTGGTGATATTGATCAAGATAATGATTTAGACCTTTTTCAAGGAAGTAATTGGATTAGAAATGATTTGAGTACAGGAGGAGGTTGGACCACCTTTAGTACGGGAATAACATATGCGACAACACCAGATAGGGCTCAACTTGCTGATTTTGATCGCGATGGAGATTTAGATGCTGTTGTTGGTCAATTAAGTGCTTTTTCTACTGACCCTGACCGGAAAGAATTCTCATGGTTTGCTGCTCCAGCTGATCCAACCCAACCTTGGGTTAGAAATGTATTGGATACTGATGTAAGTGGTAGTTTAAGTGTTTTCGCTACAGATATTGATTTTGATGGGGATAAAGATATTGTGGTAGGAGAGTGGAGAGATCAATACCGATTGATAGCTTTTGAAAATGACTTATGCGATAGCGGAACTTTTGTAAAGCAAATTATAAATGCAGGTATACCTGGTCAAGAGCATCACGACGGAGCACGAGTAACAGACATTGATAATGATGGTGATTTAGACATTATTTCGAATGGCTGGTTTGTAGGTGCAAATCCACATAACTTCCCTAGAATTTACGAAAATCAAACAATTCCACCTGCAAATGATGAGCCTATTGTTGATGCAGGTCCTGATCAAAATATTTTACCTGATACAGCCACTTTAAATGGTTCAGCGAGCGATCCTGACGGGGGTTCAATTACATCTTATCAATGGTCTCAAGAGAGTGGCCCTAGTATAGCCACTTTAACAGGCGATACTACCGAAACTCTAGTTGCATCAGGCTTGGAGGAAGGTGTTTACGTATTTAGACTTACGGTAACTGATGATGAAAGTGATACAAATTTTGATGAGGCAACAATTACAGTTTCAAATCAATCCTCCGCCATTCGAATTAATTCAGGTGGTCCAACCTATACTTTCAATGGTACAGAATGGTCAGCAGATCAATATTTTAATGCCGGTACTCCCGAAGAGAATTTTAT
The DNA here is from genome assembly GCF_047345145.1 of Maribacter taeanensis. Lineage (NCBI taxonomy): Bacteria > Pseudomonadati > Bacteroidota > Flavobacteriia > Flavobacteriales > Flavobacteriaceae > Maribacter > Maribacter taeanensis. The sequence goes on along the minus strand of NZ_JBLFER010000001.1, from coordinate 1,132,824 downwards.
CGCAATTGCAAATACAGAAAATGATGAACTTTATCAAACGGAAAGGTTTAATAATTTAGGGCCATTGGTATATGAGATACCGGTTAGTAATGGAGATCATAATGTTAATTTACACTTTGCTGAAATCTATTACGGAGTTTCTGGTCCTGGAGCTAGTGGAGATATTGGGTCAAGAATTTTTAATGTAGATATTGAAAATGGAGAAGGAACATTAACTAATTATGATATTATAGCCGAAGCTGGTGCAAGTGCAACTGCGATCATAGAAAACTTTACAAATATTACGGTGACTGATGGTAGTCTAACAATTACGCTTACCAGCGTAGTGGAGTTTCCTAAAATATCAGGTATTGAGGTTATCGTGCCAGGCAGTAGTAACCCACCGATAGTTTTTGCAGGAGATGATCGAACAATCACCTTACCAAATAACACTTTAACCCTAGATGGTTCTGCAACTGATCCCGATGGTGGTGTTATTGCGTCTTATTTGTGGAGTCAGGTTAGTGGACCAACGACAGCTACATTTAGCGATGTAAATATTGCAGATCCAGTTATAAGTGATTTAGTAGAAGGTGATTATGTTTTCAGTTTAACAGCAACTGACGATGAGGGTGACATGGGCAGCGATCAGGTTACAGTTACTGTGGCTAGTGAACCATCAACGCTTTTGATTAATTCTGGGGGACCAGCATATGTTTTTAACACTGAAGAATGGACTGCAGACCAATATTTTGTTGGAGGAACACCTTTCCCAACAACTCCTAATCCTATTCCAATAGCAAATACTGAAAATGACCAGTTGTATCAGACGGAAAGATTTAGTACGACAGGTACTTTGGTTTATGAGATTCCTGTTATAAATGGCAGCTATAATGTTGACCTCCATTTTGCGGAGTTGTTTTATGGTGTTGGCTCACAAGCAGGAGGAATTGGTTCAAGAGTTTTTAATATTCAAGTTGAGAACCAACCCCAAATTAGCAACTATGACATAATTGCCGAAGCAGGTGAAAGTGCCGCAGCGGTGATTGAAAGTCTAGTGAATGTTCCAGTCACTGATGGCATGTTAACTATTACCCTGATCTCTACCGTAGATTTTCCTAAAATATCGGGTATTGGTGTATTTGAAACTAGAATACCGGATGTTAATGCAGGAGCAGATCAAACAATAACTTTGCCAGCGAATAATGCCGTTTTAAATGGAACTGCAAATGATCCAGATGGTGGTATGATAACTTACCAATGGACGCAAGTAAGTGGACCTAATACGGCTACTTTGGTTGGCGCAAATACGGCAGACCTTACAGCAAATGATCTCGTCGCGGGTGAATATGTTTTCCGACTTACAGTTACAGATGATGAAACACAAACTGCCTTCGATGAAGCAACTATTATAGTTACCCCAGAAACCGGTGGAAATATGCCACCTGTAGCGGTTGCAGAGGCGACACCTACTACCGGATCAGCACCGCTGTTAGTTAGTTTCACAGGAGCTAATTCAACTGATGATGTTGGCATTGCTTCTTACATGTGGGATTTCGGCGACGGAATGACTTCAACAGAAGCAAATCCAGAATATACCTATAGCACCTTAGGTACCTATGATGTAGTATTAACTGTTACCGATGAAGGAGGCTTGACTGATACGGCTACCTTGACAATAACGGTTGCAGAGATGGGAGATCAACCCGTTGCGGTTGCTGAAGCGACTCCCACTTCGGGCGGAGCACCTTTATTGGTCACTTTTACCGGAAGCAATTCTACAGATAATATTAGTATTGTCTCTTATTTATGGGATTTTGGAGATGGAATGACTTCTACGGAAGCTGATCCTGAACATATTTATACAATACCGGGTACCTATGATGTATTATTAACCGTAACTGATGACGGAGGACTGACGGACACTGCCTCACTTACCATAACGGTTGCTGATGATCCGACAGGAAAAATGAATATAATCTTGACAAGTAACCCTCCAAGTCCTATGGATGTTGGTTTTGCGCACATACAAGTTGTGAATCAACCCGTTGATGTGCGGGTGATGAACATTACCTTACATGATGTAGGTGGGCGTTATCTTGCTGGTTTTTTAGCTGATGAAATTGAGCAAAATGGAGTATATAGAATACCTATATCTACTTTGGGAGACGGAGTTTATTTCGTTCGAGTTGCGATGAGTCAAGGTGAAACCACACTAATTAAGTTGTGGATAAATAACTAAAGAATAAGTATCCAATATTTTGAAAAGGTCCATTTTAATGGGCCTTTTTCGTTGAAATACCATTACTCAATAGGTAATTCACGATAATTTGTATTAATTTAGACCTCAATTCTACCAAGGACTATTTTTTATCCAAATGGTCAATATCCAAATAAAGTCCATTTTAAAGTGTGTTTTATTAATGGGATATAGTTCATCGATTAGCCCCCGTTTATTTAGTATTAAGTCGCTTGACCTTATTCTTTAGGTTTAAAACGGGATATTTTTGTAGAATAATCAATCCCCCTTATTTTGTAAGTATTTTAACTAACCAGTGTTGTTTAGACAATTAGCTATGGGAATTATTCCAGGAGTAAACTCGCAGAAAAAAATCAATTTTTGCATACCATCATATAAGAGTGCAATCAATGTGTTTGTTCTTACATTTATTTTGACGGCGTTTACTAGCGCCAAAGCACAATTACCCACAAGTTTTCAAAAAGTTGAAATAGCTAGTGGATTATCCAACACTACGACTTTTAAGTTCGCACCTGACGGTCGTATTTTTATACTTGATCGTTATGGAGAACTTTTAGTATATAAGTCAAGCGTAGGAGTACCTATTTCCGCAGGTACACTTCCCGTTTTTCATGAATTGGAAGATGGGTTATTGGGTATTGCCTTTGACCCAAATTTTACAACCAACAATTTTATTTATTTATATTATTCACCTGCTGGTAATTCATTTGAAGGAAATCGAGTATCTCGATTTACAATGAATGGTGATAACCTTGATTTAGGTTCCGAAATCACACTTTTACAGTGGCCAACCAACCGGATAGCTAAGTACCATTCTGGAGGTGATATGGACTTTGATTCTCAGGGTAATTTGTATATCGCTACGGGTGATAATACCACCTATCCGAATACCTCTACAGCAATCGCTCTCGTAAATACAGATACTCCAGCCCACGAAATAGATACTGCAGAAAAATCATCTTCCAATACAAATGACTTGCGAGGAAAAATTTTACGAATTACTCCTCAGGCAAATGGAAGCTATACTATTCCTTTGGGTAACCTCTTTCCAGGGGGTACAGGAGGTTTACCGGAAATTTATGTAATGGGTGCCAGAAACCCCTATAAAATATTTGTTGATGATGAAGCCAACGATTGGCTGTATTGGGGCGATGTAGGGCCGGATGCGGCAAACGCATCTACTTTAGGACCTTCAGGAAGGGATGAGTTAAATTTAACTAAAAGTGCAGAGAATGCGGGTTGGCCTTACTTTCTAGGAAAAAACAATGACCCCTATCAAATTGTTTATAATGGTTCACCACCTTTTTATAATGATCCCCTTGCTCCCCTCAACACTTCTGTTTTTAATACTGGAGTTACAAACCTTCCTGAAGCGCAACCTGCATGGGTTGATTTTGACAATAAAAGTTATTTGGTAGGTTTTCGATATTATCATGATAATAACCTGCAGGATGTGCAAAGATTACCAATCGAATTCGATGGAAAATTCTTCTTTTACGACTTTAATTCAAGCAGAATTTGGGTGGTAACACTGAATCCTGATGGAAGTATTGTAGAAGATACAAGTAGTATCGGTACAGTTCCCCAATTTGCGCCCTCGGTATTTCCGGTAGGTTCAGAAGGGTTTATTGATATGGAATTAGGTCCTGATGGTAAAATGTATATTTTGGCTTACGGAGTTCCTTGTTGTGGTTCCGATTCAGGGCCCACTGGGAAACTAATTAGAGTTGATTATACAGGAATCGTAACAAATAGTCCTCCAGTTGTTCAACTTAGCGCAACACCTACCAATGGTGATTTGCCACTGGTTGTAAATTTCTCGAGTGCAGGTACTACCGATCCGAATAATGATTCTCCGTTAACTTATGAGTGGGATTTCGACAGCGATGGAAATGTCGATTCTACTGACCCAAACCCAACACATACTTATTCTACAGCAGGAACTTTTAATGCTCAGCTAAAAGTAAGTGATGGCAATCCAACAAATGGTCAAAGCATAAAAAATGTTACGATTTATGCTGGAAATAATCTGGCAGAGTTCAGCATTAATTCACCAGCGAATGGAGGCTTTTTCAATTGGGGAGATGATGTGAATATAAATGTTACTGTTCAAGACAATGAAGATGGTGCGGTAGATTGCAATCAAGTTATTCTTGTACCTGGTTTTGGACATTTAAATCATGTGCATCCAGAATCTACTTTGAATGGTTGCCCTCAGGTATTACGACTTCAAGCGGATGCAAATCATGGTACGGATGGTGAACTAGACATTTTTGCTTCTATATCAATGGAATATACCGATACGGGTGGTTTGATATCAAGAGACTTACTCCAACTTCATCCGAAAAGGAAAGAAGCGGAATTCTATGACACACAAAGCGGGACAACTGTTTTTCCTAATAATGATCCCCTTGAGGGAGGCCAGGAAGTACTTCGAGTAAACTCAGAAGGATTTATATCTTTTGCCGGTAGAAATCTGCAAAATATGACTGGGGTAAAATACAAGGTTGCTGCGGCTTCGGCAGGAGGTAGTATTGAACTAAGGGTTGGAAGTACAACGGGACCGCTATTAGCAACAACACAGGTTCCAGCAACTGGTGGATTAGCTAACTGGGTAAGTGTAGAATCCAGTTTTACGGACCCTGGAGGCCAAAATGACTTATACTTTGTATTTAAGGGATCAGGATTAGGAATTTTTGATTTGAATTATGTGGAGTTCTTAGGAGACGGAATATCTATTGACAATACTCCACCCACGGTAGAAAGCGTTTCTGTACTCAACTCGACAACTGTAGCTGTACAATTTTCAGAATATCTAAATGCTGCTACTGCCCAAACGCTTAGTAATTATACGATAGATAATAATGGATCAATATCATCCGCTGTTTTACAAGAAGATGATCGTACCGTGTTTTTAACAGTTTCAAATTTAGGTTCAGGTAGTAATTACAATTTAACGGTTGCAAATGTTCAAAATACTTCTGGCTTAGCTATAGTATCGAATAGCTATCCATTCACTTTAATAGGAGGTGTGCGAATTAATTCAGGTGGCCCTGAGGTTAGTTTGGCAGGAGATACTTTTATAGCAGATGAATACCGATCAGGAGGGGCAGTATATACAGTGAACTTTCCTATAAATAATACTACCGATGATGCCCTTTATCAAACCGAAATTTATGGTCCTGCAGTTGGTCCATTCACATATGAAATACCCGTTGAGGGGTCTGATCAGTATGATATTAGACTTCATTTTGCCGAGTTGTATTTTGGAGTTCAGTCTGGAGGATTAGGTTCTAGAGTTTTTGATGTTTCAATTGAAGGGGCAACAGTACTTTCAAATTTTGATATTCTAAGTGAAGTTGCCCCAGCGACTGCCTTGATAAAAGAATTCAATAATATTCAAGTAAATGATGGTTTTGCAAGTATCCAATTTGAAGGTGTGACGCAAAGGGCCAAAATTAGCGGAATAGAAATATTAGATAAAAATACATTTGGTGAGCAAACCAATGCTAATATTACGATTAATTCACCTTCTCAAAATTCAAATGTGAATCAGCAATTCGACGTGTCCTTTGTTGTAGACAATTGGACAATTGCCGAAGGGGATACACATATGCATTATTATATCGATGATGTTATGGTTGGCCCTCATTATAGTTATGATCCTATAAGCATTGACGGACTTAGCTTAGGCACTCATAAAATCAAACTAGAGTTATTTAATATAAACCATACAGGAACTGGAATTTTTGATGAAGTAACGGTCAATGTTACCGGAGATATCACTTGTAACACAACACCCTTTCCAGATCAATGGGGAGTAAAGCAGTTAGAAACAACATCACTACCAACGGTTTCGGTGTATACCTTTGCAGATTTTGATCTTGATGGCGATGGTTTAAAGGATATTGTAACAGGTGCCTGGTGGTATAAAAACCCAGGGTCCGTTCAAGGCAATTGGGTACGAAGCACTATAGGTGCCGATTTTGACAATGTGGTTTGGATATACGATTTTGATAATGATGGAGACCTTGATCTTTTAGGAACGACTGAAAATGGATTAGATCCTCGTGGTTATGAAGGTTCTGACCTAGTTTGGGCACAAAATAATGGTACAGGTGCTTTTACGGTTTTTACTAACATTCCTTCGGGTGACACAACTTACAGTGAGCCTTTTGTTGCGGGTGTTGGGGGTGGAATATTTACAGTTGGTGGTCCTTATCAAATGGCAATCAATTGGAATGGAGCCGAAGCTACTGGTTCTCCTATGCAATTGTTAACGCCATCTGCGAATCCTACAACAGGAACATGGACCTTGGAAACCCTTACGATGGATTCTACAGGAGAAGACATTCAAGTCGGTGATATTGATCAAGATAATGATTTAGACCTTTTTCAAGGAAGTAATTGGATTAGAAATGATTTGAGTACAGGAGGAGGTTGGACCACATTTAATACGGGAATAACGTATGCCACAACACCAGATAGAGTGCAAATTGCTGATTTTGATCGCGATGGAGATTTAGATGCTGTTGTTGGTCAATTAAGTGCTTTTTCTACTGACCCTGACCGGAAAGAATTCTCATGGTTTGCTGCTCCAGCGGACCCAACGCAACCTTGGGTTAGAAATGTATTGGATACTGATGTAAGTGGTAGTTTAAGTGTTTTCGCGACAGATATTGATTTTGATGGGGATAAAGATATTGTGGTAGGAGAGTGGAGAGATCAATACCGATTGATAGCTTTTGAAAATGACTTATGCGATAGCGGAACTTTTGTAAAGCAAATTATAAATGCAGGTATACCTGGTCAAGAGCATCACGACGGAGCACGAGTAACAGATATTGATAATGATGGTGATTTAGACATTATTTCGAATGGCTGGTTTGTAGGTGCAAATCCACATAACTTCCCTAGAATTTACGAAAATCAATCAGTGCCGACAGGCACTCAATCACCAACAGCTAGTGTAGGTTCAGATCAGAGTATTACTCTTCCGACAAATAGTATAACGTTAAATGGTTCTGGTACCGATCCTGATGGTGGTTCGATTACAGCATATCAATGGACCCAGCAGAGTGGGCCAAGTACCGCTTCTTTGTCCGGAGCTACCACGGCTAGCTTTACAGCGAATAATCTTGCAGAAGGCACCTATGTTTTCCGTTTGACGGTAACCGATGATGAAGATGAAACAGGTTTTGATGAGGTTTCAGTAACAGTAAACCCAGAAGTTATTGTAGGCGGATTTGCACTTCGCATTAATACTGGTGGAACAGCAGCGAATTACTCCGGAGAGGATTTCATAGCGGATCAATATTTTGATATCGGAAATACTTTAGATAGACCTCAAACAGGACTTCCAGAGCCTTATCAGACCTTCCGTTTTAGTAGGTCACAGGTGATGGGTTATGATATTCCTGTTGCTGATGGGGAGTATACCGTACGACTTCACTTTGCAGAACTATGGTTTGGAGCCACAGGTGGAGGTTCAGGCGGAGTAGGCAGTCGTGTTTTTGATGTTAGCATGGAAGGACAATTGGTTGAGGATAATTTGGATGTCTTTGATGAAGTGGGAGCAGATGCGATGTTGGTCAGAACCCATACTGTAAATGTTTCAGGAGGCGTTCTCAATATTGATTTCAACTCCACTGATGCGGCTGGCGGAAATCGTCATCCGATAATAAATGCCATAGAAATTATAGGGTCAGGAAGCACAACTAGCCCACCAACGGCTGATGCTGGTTCAAATCAGAGTATTACCCTTCCTACAAATAGCATAATCTTAAATGGTTCTGGTACCGATCCTGATGGTGGTTCGATTACAGCATATCAATGGACGCAACAAAGTGGGCCAAGTACGGCTTCGCTATCCGGAGCGAATACTTCTAACCTTACAGCAAATAACCTTTTAGAAGGCACGTATGTTTTCCGTTTGACTGTAACTGATGATGAGAATGAAACAGGATTTGATGAAGTATCGGTAATTGTGAGTCCTGAAGTCGGCACCCAATCACCAACAGCTAGTGTTGGTTCAGATCAGAGTATTACGCTACCAATGAATAGTGTAACGCTTACGGGTTCTGGTAACGATCCTGATGGTGGTTCGATTACAGCATATCAATGGACCCAGCAGAGTGGGCCAAGTACCGCTTCTTTGTCCGGAGCTACCACGGCTAGTCTTACAGCAAATAATCTTGCAGAAGGCACCTATGTTTTCCGTTTGACGGTAACCGATGATGAAGATGAAACAGGTTTTGATGAGGTTTCGGTAACAGTAAACCCAGAAGTTATTGTCGGCGGATTTGCACTTCGCATTAATACTGGTGGAACAGCAACGAATTACTCCGGAGAGGATTTCATAGGGGATCAGTACTTCGATACCGGAAATACTTTAGATAGACCTCAAACAGGCCTTCCAGAGCCCTATCAGACCTTCCGTTTTAGTAGGTCACAGGTGATGGGTTATGATATTCCTGTTGCTGATGGGGAGTATACCGTACGACTTCACTTTGCAGAACTATGGTTTGGAGCCACAGGTGGAGGTTCAGGTGGAGTAGGCAGTCGTGTTTTTGATGTCAGCATTGAAGGACAATTGGTTGAAGATAATTTGGATGTCTTTGATGAAGTGGGAGCAGATGCGATGTTAGTCAGAACCCATACTGTAAATGTTTCAGGAGGTGTTCTCAATATTGATTTCAACTCTACGGATGCAGCTGGCGGAAATCGTCATCCGATAATAAATGCCATAGAGATTCTAGGATCAGGAAGCACAACCAGTCCACCAACGGCTAATGCTGGTTCAAATCAGAGTATTACCCTTCCTACAAATAATATAACGTTAAATGGTTCTGGTAATGATCCTGATGGCGGATCGATAGCAAACTATCAATGGACGCAACAGAATGGACCAAGTACGGCTTCGTTATCCGGGGCGAATACTTCCAATCTTATAGCAGATAACCTTTTAGAAGGCACGTATGTTTTCCGTTTGACAGTAACTGACGATGAGAATGAAACAGGATTTGATGAAGTTAGTGTCGCAGTAAATCCGGAGAGCATCACCAATCCAAGCGAAATCTGGTTAGAGGCAGAATGTGCTGTAGTCGGTTCAGGTTGGAGTCTTATAAATGATGTAACCGCTTCAGGAGGAGAATATTTGCTTCCACCTTTCGGTGCAAATTACAGTAGTGCCCCAACAGCTAGTAGTTCAAGAATCACCTTTAATTTTAACGCAGCAGCTGGAACCTATAAAATCTATGCTAATGTAAAAGTGCCTAGTGTGGAAGATGATAGTTTTTGGGTAAGGGTTAATGGGGGTAATTGGCTGCGTTGGAATTTAATACCGGGAGGCAGTGCTTTCAGCTGGCATCAAGTGCATGATAGGGAATTAAATACGGTATTTCTCAGTTTTAATTTACCAGAAGGGTCAAACACAATTGATATTGCACATCGTGAAGATGGTGCTGGTCTTGACAAACTTTATGTGACTAAAACTACAAAATTACCAAGTGGATTTGGTGATACAGCTACAAATTGTTCAAGTGGAGCTAGTAGCAAGTCTAGTAGCTCTGAGAGTGAAAATGAAATTACGAATATAGTATCTACCGATTCATCTCGTATTTTGATACCAGTTTTATATCCTAATCCAGCTAAGGCTTATACCACCCTAAGAGTTCCTTCAGGAGGGATAAATATCAAAAACATATCCTTATTTGAATTGACGGGAAAAATGGTGAGAGTCTATGACGAAAGTAGATTTATTGTAGCTCAAAGCGGAATTGAACTTGATTTGATAGGAATTGAAAACGGAATATACATGGTTTTGGTTTCCATAAATTCAGGTGAAAATTACAGACTAAAACTTATAATTAAAAATTAGCACTAACCAACCTAAATGAAAAGCCCGAAACTTAAATGATTCGGGCTTTTCTAATTTATAACGGTAATGATTTATTTAAAACGACTGATTGTATTTTCAACTATTGGAACGAGATGTTTGATTGTTTTCTTGGAAATAGTCAGTTCTTTAAGTGAATTCAATTGGTTCATGTTATGAACATCAGAACCTATAAAATCAATCATGCCCTCTTCTAGCAATCTGAATGCAACCTTTTGCACCTCTTTACCATAAAATTCAGATAGCGATAGCATATTTAATTGAAATAGAATGCCCTGTTGCTTGAATTCAAAATACTTTCGGGCTCTACCATGCAAAAAGTTATATCGTTCAGGATGCGCCAAAATCGAAAAGAACCGATTACTCGTTATTGCAACTACAGATTCGTCAAAGTTTATGGGACGTTGCAAATAGCTCATTTCAATTAAAAGGTGCTCTTCACATAGTGGCATCACTTTTTTATTTTCAAGAATAGTTTCGAAATTGTCATCAATCATATGTTCGGCAGATGCTTCGATAAAAACCTCGTTCATATCATGTTTTATCAATTCACTTTTTAGGACCTTTAGCGAATTACCAATGGTCTCTGGGGTGTTATCATGATAATTATGCATGATATGTGGAGTAGCAATAAAATGGGTAACTCCAAAGTCGGAAAATCCTTTTATAAGAGCAATTGAATCTTCTACCGTTTGAGCTCCATCATCAATGCCAGGGAGAATATGGTTATGAATATCTATGAATCCTTCTAAAAGATCCACTAAATACTTTTTTCTACTAAAGAAACTTACCATATATGCTAGCTTGGGTTGTAAAAATAATACATTTAAGTAAACACATCTTTTCCTGATTTAGTATGATTCTACAAATTCCAAGTCGCTCATGACCAATTAAAAAATTTGACAACTAGATTATTTACTTTTAAAATGAAACAGATATTTTTCCTCTTAAATAAAAGGGAGTACCTGGTGTGAAATGAATTTCTTCAAAAGAATTTGTCTCATTAAGCAGTCTGCTTTCAGTTGCAAATTGGGTTTCATTCCATTCTTGATCGAAAAGATTTTCAACAATCACGCCAAATGTCCAATTTTTATAAGCATAGTTTAAGTTTAGATCAGTAATAAAGTAGCCCTCAGCTACAATTGAATTATCTTCATTAGCTGGCCTATCCTTGATGAAACGATAGTTGATACCTCCTGAAAAGTTTCCTAAATCTCTAAATGATAATCCACCTGATGATGTTAAATCTGGTGATAAAGGAATAAAATCTTGACCTTCAGGTTCCTCGGTGCTTCGGGCATAGGTATAATTGATGTCCCCATTCACATACAACCAATCTGTAAGCTGATAACGAGCTCCAAAATCTACACCATACCGTTGGGTTTTACCACTAGGTTCTACAATAGCTGCATCCCCAACATACACAAATTCTTGTTCAAGGAAAAGACTCCATAAAGCCGCATTTAAAATCAACTTTTTATATGGTTTAATGATTGCTCCCAAATCAGCAGAATATGCAGCAGGGAGAATATCTTCACCGCTGTTGGCAACAACTACCCTGGTATCGTTTGAGTGAAATCCTATTCCTGTTTTCCCAAATATTTGAAGATCTGGGGAAGCTGCGTAAATCACATTCAATTTCGGGCCCAAAAACAATTTGTTTTCACTTTTACTGTCATATGTTTCTGAAAGAAGGTTTACATAATCAAATTTGAAGTAGTCCAATCGAAGTCCTGGGTTGATGGTCCATTTGTCTTTCTTATAGGTTAAATCAAAAAATCCGTAACCATTCAATTCGTCTACATTTCCGTAAGCAAGTCGCTGTAATAGTTCTTGTCTATTTTTCGTTCTTGATAGCTGTACATCATTTACATCATCATATCGAAAGCCTAAGCCGGTTTCATAGCGTAACTGTGAATCATGATCACCAACATGGATTGAATGCTCATAAAGTGTTTCTGCCCCGATAATAGTACGATCTTCTTTTTGGCGAATTTGATCAGCATTTACCGGATCTTCCAAGAAGAATGTGAAATTTGAAAATAATTCAAAATCATATTTTGAAATGAAAGCTTTCGATTTGATTTTTGAATGCTCGTCCAGTTGTTTACTATGATTCACCCAAAAGTTTGATCTACTAGTATTACCCCCTTCGGTGTCATCTATCGCTCCAAATCTGGTAATTAAGCCTTGGTCCACGGCGCGTTGCGGAATCTGACCAGAGGCATCCCATTTACTTTGAAAATGTGAAACGGACAGCGTTAGTTCTTGGTCTTCGTGATTATTGAAGTTATATCTCCCCATTAAATTCAAGCGATTAAAATTTTGAGGAGATTCGAAAGCACCATCAGTTAATACTAATTCAGAAGCAACGTAGGCATTGCTGTTATCTCCTTCAGTAATTTTAAACATGCCGACCGTACGAATGGTATTAAACATTCCTGCTTCTAACGATAATTGATTTTCGTCAATACGGGATTTGGTTTGTAAATCAACATATCCGGCAGTATTAAAATTTCCTTTACTAGCGTAGTATGCTCCTTTTCCGAAGTCAATGTTATCGATAGTTTCAGGAATGATAAAGTGCATATCAGCATAGCCTTGACCATGCGCATGTGATACCATATTTACAGGGAGTCCATCAACGTTAATTGTAATATCTGTACCATGGTCAATGTCAAATCCTCTTAAAAATATTTGTTCTGCCTTACCACCACCAGCGTGTTGGCCAATAATTAAACCTGGAACTTTCCTAAGAATCTCCTGTGATGATTTTACGGGGCTTGCTTTTACATCGATATTGACCAACTGACTTAAGGCATTCACTTTGGAAACAATAACAACCTGATCTAAGGATACTGCGGATTCTAAAAGAGTGATTTTAATGGTGCTATCTAGTTGATTTTCAGCAATGGTTATTTCTTGAGTTTCAAAACCCAGACTATTGAAAATAATTAAATCACCGATAGAAATGTCGTCTAGCTCAAAATAGCCAGCAACATTCGTATAGGTATAACCACCAGTAGTTTTATTAAAAACTCCGACTCCATCTATTGGAATATTGTTTTCATCAACAACAGTTCCACTTAGTTCGTGAGCGTTAATAATACCTATATAACTAATGAGTACTAAGAATGTAATATATTTTTTCATAATGAATTTTTTGTGTGGTAATGAACACCAACGTACTATTTGAGGCCTACATGCCTACAAATCCTGGGTGCTTTGAATAAATAATAGTTATAGTGGAGTAGGAGCGATTCTACCTGTATCAAAAACTTAGTTTTGATTAGTACCAATGAATCTATCCCAAAGGGAGTTGCGGGGGTTTTTCCATTTTTCCAAGGTAACCTGGTTTCCTGTTTTCTTGAATTATCGAAAAAGAATGCTGGCTTTTATCTGAGAAATGATTTTGAAGATCGATTTGAAATTTAGAAATATGTTTGTCAATTTTCACTTTAACAACATTTGAATTTTCAGAATCATCTTTATCGTTTGAAGCTGCTAAAACCGAATCTAACAAATCAATCAAATTATGATCATGTTCAATTTCATCCATACTATAATCATGAGTTTCATATTCATGATGTGAATTTGTGTTATGCGACATCACATAATCTGGAATTTCTAAGCTATGAGAAATTTCATGTATCACCGATGTAATTTGCTGGTGCAGCGGATTCAGTAAATAGCAGATGGCCATAAGCATTGCTATTCGTTGTATTAAAAGTGGCTTTAAGCCTTTTAAGAATCCTACTTGCATATATTATTTTTCCAAAAGTGCTACTAAGGTTTCTTCGATATATTTTGCATACTGCGCAATAGTAGGCAGTTCAAAAATTTTATTTAGTGGAAATTTCATTTCCACTTCCTCATTAATTCTTGCGGTTACTCGAATTGCTGCCAGCGAATGACCGCCCAAGGTGATAAAATCATCTTGCACACCTACTTGTTTTAAACGCAGAACTTCTTTCCAAATAGAAGCTAAAAGTTCTTCAATTTCTCCCTCAGGGGCAACAAATGGAGTATCCATTTCTAATTGTGAGACGTTTAGGGCTTTTAATGCTGACTTGTCTACTTTTCCATTGGGAGTCAATGGTAATTCATCAATATGTTTAAAGTGAGTTGGCACCATGTATTCCGGAAGCTCTCTCTTTAAGTGATTTGCTAATTCTGCTGAGCTAAGCTTTTGTTTTCCAGTATAATAACCCACAAGTTTTTTTTGTTCTAACTCACTTTCGCTTGATTCGGTATATCCGATTTCTTGCATGATTTTCTTAACGGCAATTTCGTCAATGACCTCATTTATTTCTTCAAGAGTTTCTGTTCTGGTTTTATGTTCCATACGGACATCCCAACTATATGGGAAGGAATAATTGCTATATCCTTTTTCCTTTTTATGTACATAAATACCCAACTGATTGATCAAGCAATTTGTAGAACGACCAGTATCTGTTGGTCTTACCCAATCTACTTTTTCTTTTAAAAATATTAGCATTTCCTCTAGACTAACGTCACTATATCTGTAGAAATCAACAAATTGAACTTTGTCAAAGGTTTCGTCATTATCGAATGCCGAAACATCCATAAGGTCTTTAACGGCATCTTCTTCTTGATGATAGAGTTTTCGTGCTTCTAGTATGGTTTTGTCAATCTTTTCAACATCTGCCTCTTCATCCCAAAATAACTCTTCTGTCAATCTTGTTTCGAAAAACTGACCTCTCGAAAGACCTGTAACTACAAACGGAATACGTTTTTCTAATGCAATTTGAGTGGCAAGGGTATATATAGTTTTAAAACAACCATTACAGACATTATGATGACGATGTAGACTATCAACAAATATTTTGTTCATGTGTTCGGTTGTTCCATACACATGGTCGACATTTAGTTTACCTACGATGCGATCAATATTACCTTTTGCTTGATCAGAGATGTATCCGTTGTCTAAAGTAAAGGCAAGTACTTTTAAGCCCATATTTACTAATTGAGCTAGAATGTAAGTGCTATCTTTTCCTCCGCTTAATAAAGATATACAGTCATAATTCGGGCTTTTTCCTCTCTTAGACATTAATATGCTTCGAAGTTCGTCCTCAGTTTTGAAATACTTTTGGGCCTGTTCTTTATAGCCTTTGAAAGCGGTACATACATGACAAACACCATGTTCATCAAAATCGGTATTTGGATAATTGGAAGGCAGTCCGCATTCTGAGCAATTAATCACCTCGTTTTCTGGGATAGCTTTCTCATTCTCAATTACAACGACCGCGGTATTTTCAATACCTTGATGCTTTAATAAGTTAGCCTCGATATCATTCAATTCTATTCGGAAACCCTTTAGTTTAACTTGTTCGTCTACTCTTCCCAAGTATTCATAATCTCCTTGTGAGTTAACACGAGCTAAATCGCCGGTTTGGTATAATTTTTCCTCTTTATTAAATGGATTCGAAATGAATTTTTCTGAAGTTAGTTCAAGCAAGTTCAAGTAACCTTTTGCTAAGCCTTCTCCTCCCAAATACAAAAGTCCAACTACTCCTTCGGGAACCAAGTTCATATGATCATCGAAAATATACGCCTGAACATTAGCAATAGGAGCACCTATTGGTACAGATATACTTTTATGTTGATTTTCTGAGAATTGTGAAACGATACAACCTACGGTTGACTCCGTTGGACCATATTCATTAAAAATTTGAAGCTCAGAATTGAAGTTCTGTTGAATTCCCTTGGCAATCTTAGTTTTAAAATCCTCACCACCTACAATCATGGTTTTTATTTGCGATTGGGTATAATCGCTTCCTTGTATCAATGCTAAATGAGAAGGTGTTAGTTTTATACTATTAACTCTATTTTCTTCCAAAACCTCCATTAGAGCAATATCTGGTCCGGTACTACTTTCTTTATAAACTATTAATTCTCCTCCAGTAATTAAAGGCAAAAATGTGGATGTAATTGTCAAATCAAAGCCTATTGAAGTGAACAATGGAAAAACGAAAGGGTCATCATTTTTATAATATGACTTTGCCCATGTTAGATAATTGGCTAAGGCTCCATGTGAAATTAGAACACCTTTAGGGTTTCCTGTAGAGCCAGAAGTATATAAAATGTAAGCTAAGTCCTCTTTAAGTGGAGCTATATTTGAATTCTTAGTACTAAATTCGTCAATCTCCTGTCTATTTTTATCTAAGGATATTACAGGCATAGAGCTTTCATCCAAATGAATCTCAAGCTCAGAATTTGTGAGGAGTAAGGCACATTTGGCATCAGAAACTATATATTTTATGCGTTCTGACGGTTGATCTGATGAAATCGGGATAAAAGCAGCTCCCGTTTTTAAAGTCGCAATAACGCTAATTACATAATCAATAGAACGAGGCATATGAATTGCCACCTTTTGACCTTTTTCAACGCCGCACTTCATCAAAAAAGCAGCTAGCTGATTCGATTTTTCGTTAAGCTCTTTGAAAGTATGGCCAATTGTTTTTTGACTGATAGCATTCTTTGAAGAATTAGTTTCAACTGCTTTTTTGAAAGCATTCAAAACCAAAGTTTGAGTAGGCTCTTGGTTTTTCAGTCGAGTTTTACTTTCTACTTCTTCGGCTGTCAATAAACCTATTTTATGAATAGGCGTATGGATATCTTCCAAAAAGGCATCAAACAATTTTAAGAAATGATTCGGAACCTTTTCAATCAAACTTTCATTAAATACACCATGATTTAAATCAAATAAAAGTTCTAATTCCCCTTTATCATCAAAATCTACTACATGACATCGCATTTGGTGCGAAATATCTATATGGCCCGGGTGCATCCATTCTGATTCTACTTTATTTCCATCAAAATCAGCGAAACTGGCATTAATGAAGTTTAGAATACAATTGAAGCTACTGCTAATTTCAGGAGTTACCATTCCCGGTTGCGCAAAACGTAAATAGTCATTACTCTCAAGTTTTATGCGATTCAGAATATCGGCGAAGGTGTCATCTTCCTCAAATTTGACTAGCACCGGAAATATCTCAATGAATAGGCCAACAGTTTCTTTAAAGTTTTTATTCGTTCGGTTATGCATGGGAGCCCCAAAAGCAAAAGATTTTTGTCCACTAACTCGATAAATAAAAGAAGCGTAAACCGCGGATAGTAAATTGAAAAAAGTCAAATTCTGTGTCCACCCTTTAATTTCAGGGTTTTCAGCAAGTTGCTTAAGTTTTTCAGTACGTTGTTCACCAAGCTTTACCGATATTCTTGTGGATTCTGTTGTTTTTTGATTAAATCGAGATCCATATAGAGAAGGAAGTTCCTTTATCGTTTCGATTTTCTCTCGCCAATACTTCTTATTATCATCATTTTCAGATTTAGATCGTTCTTCATGTTCAAAATCAGCATAAGTTTTAAAGGAAGGGATAGCAACCATTTCCTCTAATCGATTTTCTCTAATATGCTGATAAATGCTAGATAGATATTTAAAGACAAGGGTTGCAGAAACAGCATCAGTCACTAAATGATGCATATTTAGGAACCATGTATATTTTTGTTCATCAACTTTTAATAAAGCAGTATCAAACGCCTTTTTTGAAAGGTCCAAGGTTTTTTTGGACCTGTTGTGTAATAAATCGCCAATTTCAGACGCTGACATCGAAGTACAATCAACAACATCGGCTTTATGTTTTAATTCTGATAAAACAGACTGGAAGGGGATACCGTTTTCTTCACCAAAAATGGTGCGCAAGGCATCTATCTTACGGATTAATTCTTGGAATGCATCTTGAAAAACTTCTTCTTCAATTTTTCCATGTATTTTAAAGGTATGTGCAGTATTGTGTAGTGGAGAATCAGGGTTTAACTTTTGTCCCGCCCAAAGTTGCAACTGACTTTGAGTCAGCGCAAAAGCACTCTCTTTTCTTTCTTCCATAGCGTAAGATTGGTTTCTAGGCTGAAAAATACTTAGCTATTTTTTCTACAGTTTCGAAGTTTTCGAGGGTCATATCCCCAGAGGGAACACGCTTCTTAAACTGCTTTTCAAGAA
Organism: Maribacter taeanensis; assembly: GCF_047345145.1. Taxonomy (NCBI): domain Bacteria; kingdom Pseudomonadati; phylum Bacteroidota; class Flavobacteriia; order Flavobacteriales; family Flavobacteriaceae; genus Maribacter; species Maribacter taeanensis. Next base: position 1,114,665 of record NZ_JBLFER010000001.1, on the reverse strand, counting down.
ATAGAATGAGTTTCATCATTCCCATTGAATCTACAATTCCTGTATCTAAAAGACTATCATTAGTTGCAATCTTTATCGTAGGTTCGGATGTAATTTCATTCTTGATATAGCTAATTATTGTTTCGTTCATTATTGTTGGAGCAATTTTTTAATTTATTCAGGTCAAAATAAATGCTTATTAAACCATTATCGCAGTAAAAGATAGTGATTAAACCGCAAAAAAAACTTGATTACAAAGTTAAGTCAAGCTCATGAATCATTTTAAAAATCGGAGGGTTAGTTAACCATCAATAATGTTCAATCATCGAAAAATTAACATTTTCAGCTTCACTATTTTTAAAATAGTACCATATTTACAAGCATATTTTAAGATTTACGTAAAACCCATCTGCTTTGGTCGTTCCTATGGCTAACATTATAGGCAATAGATTCGATTTATACCAAAACGTTGCGTTTGCCTAGGTTTTATTATTAATTTTATAGGAAATAATAGCCACCCTAAATCACAAGCTATCTATTTTCTTATTTGATTCAAATAAAAAAATAACTATGAAAAAACTACTAGCGCTCATTCTTTGGGCTTTTTTGTTGTTCCCTATTATATCGTATTCTCATCAACCAGATCAAAGCATCATATACATGCGTGTTTATGAAGAAGCTGGTATTGATGCAAGGTTTGAAATCAATGTGAATCAGCTAAACGAAGCATTTGGTTTGAATTTACCAAAGTATCCGAAATGGGCAGATATTGAGCCACATGTTGATATGATAAAGGCCTATTTACTAAAGAACACTTCTTTTTCTTCTAAATATGGCGATCATAAGATACTTTTCACAGATGTTGATAGCTCTATGGTTTGGACAAGTTTCGGCTATTTCGTTAAAATACCTTTCCATCTTGAAAATTCTGAAACTTTACCGGATGATTTGCTAGTTACCTATTCTGCATTTATCAAGGAGAATCCGAATACTCGGAATTTATTGACAATGGAGTACAACTGGAAAGCTGGTTTGGTAAACAACGAGACTATGTTTGCTCTTGATTTTAAAGAAGGAGCTGTCACCAAAACTCTTGATCTTACGGAAAAATCTTATTGGAAAGGTTTTGTCGCTATGGTCGAACAGGGTATTTGGCACATTTGGATAGGTTTAGACCATATTCTTTTCTTGTTGGCTCTAATCTTACCGTCAGTAGTACGACGTACTCAAACTGCTACAGTAGGCTCAAACATGGAGGTGGGAAAAAGTAAATTCAATATTTGGGGCTGGGCTCCCGTAGATAGGTTTCGTCCTGCGTTTTTATACATTTTAAAAATAATCACCTTTTTTACAATTGCCCATACAATTACATTAAGTCTAGCGGCTCTGAACATCATTGTACTGCCCTCAAGGCTCGTAGAATCAATTATTGCTTTGTCTATAGGCTTGGCGGCGTATCATAATATCAAGCCTATTTTTAAAGGAAAAGATTGGCTTATTGCTTTTGTCTTCGGACTTTTTCATGGCTTCGGATTTGCTAGTGTTATGGGAGAGCTAGGCTTTAAAGGAGAGTTTTTAACACTCACTTTATTAGGTTTCAATGTTGGAGTAGAAATAGGGCAAGTACTTATTATCGCCCTTATTTTTCCTATTCTTTACTTTTTAAGAAACTTAAAATCATACCCGAAAATTTTGGTGTATTTATCAGCCATTTTGATAGTGGTATCACTATACTGGCTTGTCGAGCGTGCATTTGATATAGATCTTCCTCTCGACGAGAGTATTAGAACATTTGGAGGTGATATTTTAAGAGCTTTAGGCCTTAGAAGGCCGGTAGGCTAAAAGTTTGCCATTGGAAAAGAAAGGAAATATAGACAAGGCTTCATTGCTAAGTCAATGGAAGTCAAAAAATAAATCTGAAGTTAGTATTTCTAAAATACCTAAAGCTCCAGAAGGGACTGTTATACCTCTTTCTCATGGGCAGCGCCGACTTTGGTTTTTGCAACAACTATACCCAAAAAGTCCTTTTTATAACTATTCAGAACGTTATGTTTTTGATGGGCAGTTGGAGGTCGAAAAGCTTTTCGAGGCTTTAAAGTTGGTTTGTAATGATCATGATATTTTACGATCAACATATCATATGGAGGAGGGACAACTTTTCCTAAAAGTCGCTCCAACTGCTAATATTCAAATAACTCAGCATGATTTAAGCAAACTTGACAGTTTAGAAGCCGAAGCTTCAGCAAAAGAAATCATGACCTCTGAAGCACGTTACTCTTTTGAACTTGCTGAGCATCCCATTGTGTTAGTGTCTCTCTTTAAAATTCATGAGGCAAAACATATGGTATTGCTTACACTTCACCATATTTCAACTGATAAATGGTCGATGGGTCTTTTGCGCAAAGAATGGGCCGGATACTATGAAAAACTAAAGTCTGGTTCTTCTATTGAAAGGAGAATGTTTGATATTCAATATTCTGATTTTACTTTTTGGCAACAAAATCAAAAAGTAGATGAGAAGCAATTAAGGTATTGGAGGGATAAGCTTTCTGGGGAGATTCCTTTTATTAATCTACCTACGGATTTTCCAAAACCTTCAGAGCCAAGTTTTGAAGGGGGAGCAAGTCCTACACAATATTTTGACAAAGAATTATCAAGCAAGATTTTGGTTTTGGCCAAAGAGCTTGAAGTTACACCTTATGTTTTATTTCTTTCGGTCTATTACATATTGTTATTCAGATACAGCGGACAAAAAGACATATTAGTGGGGTCGCCTGTAGCAAGTCGTGATCAAAAGGCTATTGAAGATCTTATTGGTTTTTTCAATGATACGGTTGTGCTTAGAACTGAACTTTCGGCTGATATGACTTTTAAAGAATTGGTTCAAAGAGTTAAGGCAAATACTCTTGAAGCATTTTCAAACAAAGATGTACCATTTGATACCTTGGTGAAGGAGCTAAAACAAGAAAGGTCTCTTTCTATTAACCCGTTTTTTCAGGTAATGTTCTTATATCATTCTGTGCCTGAAACACCTTCATTTGGTACTGATCTTAAATTAGAACATGGCTTTTTTGACGCAGGAGTTTCCAAGTTTGACCTCACCTTATACATTTCAGAAGAAGAGGGCATACTTTCTTCAACCTTTGAATATACTTCAGACCTTTTTAAGGCATCCTCAGTTGAAAGGTTTCAAGAACATTTTAAAAAACTCTTGGAAGGGATTGTAGAGAATAGAAATCAATCTATTTCTGCTCAACCCATGCTAACGAAAAAAGAAGAGGAGTTTTTCCACAAACAAAAAAACAAAGTTGTGAATCCCTTTGAAAATTATAAAGGCATTCATGACGTAATAGCAGATATCGGCAAACAACAATCTGATTCTATTGCTGTTAGTTTTAAAGATGATTCTATAACATATAAAGAGCTTGACGAAAGAGCTACTCTTTTGGCAAAAAACATTTTAAGTAAGACCAATAAACGAAATGAAATTGTAGGTCTGTGTATTGATCGATCTAAAGAAATGATAGTTGGTCTACTTGCTATTTTGAAAGCAGGATGTGCCTATTTACCTATTGATCCTAAATATCCAAAAAAGCGTATTGACTTTGTGTTGAATGACGCCGGGGTAGGCTTAGTCGTCACCGAATCAAAACTAAAACCTTTGTTTTTAGAACGTGAAAGTCAGCTTATAGAAATTGATGCTCAGGCTGATGCTGAAACCAATCAAGACTTACTACTTCCCGAGGCTAATCAGAATGATTTGGCGTATATGATTTACACCTCAGGTAGTACGGGTAATCCGAAGGGAGTGCCTATTACACACAAAAATATTTTAAGTTCTACAGGAGGAAGATTGGAATTTTATAATAAGATTCCTGAAGCTTTTTTACTATTATCTTCAATTTCATTTGATAGCTCAAAGGCGGGCATTTTTTGGACTTTATGTACTGGTGGTAATCTTGTGGTTACGGAGAATCGTATTGAACAAGATATTTCAAGAATTGAAGAAATTATTCATCAGAATAAAGTCTCACATACCTTGATGCTTCCTTCGCTCTACAAGCTGATTCTTGAGCATGGAGATAAAAACAAACTAGAAAGCCTAAAAACTATAATGGTTGCAGGTGAGGCTTGTCCACCTTCTTTATGTGCAGCTCATTTTGAGAAATTCGATGATGTTGAATTATACAATGAATACGGACCTACCGAAGCTACGGTCTGGTGTATAGCTCATAAGATTGAGAAAGCCGATGCAACAGGCACTATTCCTTTGGGAAATCCTGTGGCAAATGCCGAAATATATTTGCTGGATGAATTTCTAAATAGAGTTCCATTTGGTGCTGTTGGTGAAATATATGTTGGCGGTGCAGGACTTGCAGGGGAGTATTATAAACGTCCAGATTTAACGGCAAAAACATATATAACAAATCCATTCGGAAATTTTGAGGAAGAAAAATTATACAAAACAGGAGACCTAGGAAGGTATAGAACCAATGGCACTATTGAATTTCTAGGAAGATCAGATCAGCAAATTAAAATACGAGGATATCGTATTGAATTAGGTGAAATCGAGAGGTCGATAGAAGAGCATAAAGATGTAAAAGAAGCTGTAGTATTAGCTGAAACTTATGGCAAAAACGATTCGAAACGCTTAGCCGCATATGTGATTTCTGATGAAAATCTTAATATCAATGATCTTAAGGCTAGTTTAAAAGAGCGTTTGCCTGATTATATGGTACCTGTTTCGATTTCCTTGGTGGAAAGAATACCAACCTTACCGAATGGGAAAGTGAATAACAACGCTTTGAAAAATATTCCAAAGCAAGAGAAAATAGAAGATGCTACTGAAATAGTAGGTCCGTCTAACGACCTAGAATCTGAACTTCTTGAATTATGGAAGGAAGTTTTACAAATAGATTCAATCAGTATTCATGATAACTTCTTTGATCTAGGAGGCGATTCTATTCTTAGTATTCAATTTATAGCCAAAGCTCGCAAAGCGGGAATGGTACTTTCACCGAATCAAATATTTGATTATCAGACTATTTCGAAGTTAGCGACCTTTCTATCTTCTAAGAAAACACAAAAAGAAGAATGGGATTATTTAGTAGCGCTTCGGAAAGAAGGTTCTAAAAACCCCCTGTTTTGTATACACGCAGGCGGAGGCCACATTTTCTTTTATAATGTACTTACGAAGCATATTGAAGTAGATCGCCCGATATACGCCTTGCAAGCTTCTGGGGTATATGCAAACCAAAATATGCATAAGACCATAGAAGAAATGGCTACAGATTATCTGAACGCCATGAAATCAGTTCAACCTGAAGGGCCTTATAATATTGTAGTATATTGTTTTAGTGTAGCTGTTGGACATCAAATTGCGCATCAGCTTAGTTTACAAGGGGAAGTTGCGAACTTAATAGTTATGGATACGATGGCTGATCCTTGGAATTTGAACACCCCCAAACGCCTTAAAATGCGAATTAAGGGTTTTGTAAAACGATCTTTGCGAAACCCAGTTAGTGCCATATCTAACATGTTAGGGGACCGATGGATTCGTTTCAAATTAAAATTAAGAAAACGAATAGTCACGCCAGAGGAAAAGGCATTACTTGAAATGAATGCTAATTTGGCTAAAATCTGTAAAGTATATGATTGGCGCAGTGTTTCAGGTAAAGTCTCAATAGTGCTTACAGAAAAGGCTGAAGAAAGTATAAATACAGAAATCGTAGATTCATGGAAAGAATTGATTTCTGGAGAAATTAAAGTGACACGAACAAAAGGAGTCCATCGCAATCTTTTCGAAGAACCCGATATTAAAACGGTTTCAGAAAAGATTGATGAGTTTGCAATTTAAAAGAGTCCTTTCAAAAGATAAAACATGCATATTGCAATAGCAGCACCTAGTTTGACGGGTAGGCTTAATTCCACTTTTGAACTAGTTTCAAGATTGGAAAATGAGGGGCATGAGGTGACCTACCTTTGTTCTGCTGACATTGCTCCGAAAGTTCTAAAACAGGGATTTGAGTATGTTGAAATCCCAACGATCAATTTTAATTTTAAAGACCCAAATCGCAAAGAACTGTCTTCATGGTTCTCAAAGTTTAAATTTCATTTCAAAAATTTAAGCAAGCACTATGCTAACGGAAAGAAAATACTTCACCTTGATGAATATAAACGTATAATAGTTGAACTTAATCCAGATAGGGTTGTAGTTGATGTAGAATTACATGATCTAATTTTTTCTGCAATAGCCGCAAAAATTCCGGTAGCACTATTTCATACTTGGTTTTCTGATACCATTAGCATCAATTCCCCCTCTATACGCACAAACATAATTCCTGGTCAAAATTTCAGTGGGAGCAAAATGGGCATATTATGGTCTTGGATATTAATGCGTTTAAAAATCAATGGAAGGGTAGTGTTGAATAAACTTACTTTTAATAATTACAGAAGATCAGTTTTTAAAAAATATGCTCGTGAAATTGGGTTTGACACAAGCGGCCTTTTGGTAAATACATTACCGCCTTTATTCAGTTTTACCAAACTTCCCATTTTAACCACGGTGATGTCAGAGTTTGAATTTCCTCATAAATTTGGAAAAAACATTAAATATTTGGGCCCGATGGTATATAGTCAAAGGGTCGATAAGACTGCTGAATCTGATGATGAAAAGCGGTTAGGTCAAATTTTAAAGCTTAAAAACTTTGAGCAGAAGAAACTTATTTATTGTTCTGTTGGATCTTTGGCTAAAGGAAATTTAAGTTTCCTCAAAAGAGTTGTTGAGGCGGTTGCAGAGAATAATGAATGGGTATTGGTAATGTCAATAGGCCCAAAAATGGATCTCGAAAGTTTTACAGACCTTCCACCGAATGCGCACATATTTAAGTGGGTTCCCCAATTGAAGGTCATTGAAGAATCAGATTGCGCTATTACGCATTGCGGAATCAATAGTATTAATGAGTGTATTCATTTTAAAGTGCCTATGCTCCTATATTCGGGCGGATATACTGACGAAGATGGTAATGCGGCAAGAATGGCGTATCACGGCATAGGTATTAGAGGTAATAAAGATCTCGATGATAGTACGATCATCAAAATGAATATTTCTCGAATTTTGAATGAATCTTCTTTTAAAGATAACATAGCTAATATGAATGATATTTATAAGGAGTATTGTGAGAGAGCTATAACACCTTTTTTGTAAGTATTTGTTAATGAACACAAAAGTTGTAAACCTTCCAGAAAAGACAATACATGTTTGGTATTGTGACTTTGAGCAACATTTAACCAAACTTGACTCTTATTTGATATTGCTTTCTTCGGATGAAAAAATAAGAAGTGAAAGGTTCAAATTTAATCGTGACAAAGAATGCTATATAATTTCCCGAGGAATCCTTAGATTATTATTAGGAAAGTATTTAAAATTACACCCCAAGAAGATTGAATTTGAGTACACATCCTATGGGAAACCCTATTTATCCTTTGAAAACACATTAAACTTCAATATATCTCATTCGGGAAACATGGCGAGTTTTGCCTTCTTTCAAAATCAAGAAATAGGAGTTGATATTGAGAAAATAAAAGACGACTTTGATGTGCTTGAATTGGCACAAAATTTCTTTTCAAAAACAGAAATTACATCCTTAGAAAAACAATTCAAAGATATATTGCCAAGAGCTTTCTTTCGCTGCTGGACTCGGAAGGAATCTTTCATTAAAGCTGTAGGAAGTGGACTTTCATTTCCCTTAGATCAGTTTGCGGTTTCATTAGATTCAGACGACACAGCCGAATTACTTGAAACGAAATGGAATGAAAACGAAAAACAAGAATGGAAACTCTATTCATTTACTCCTTCAACAGGCTATATTGGAGCAGTATCTGTAAAACATCAAGTGGATCATATTCAATTTATGAATTTCGATAGCGAAGATTAAAACGGAAATAACATAGGGTAATCTATTTCACTTAAAGTATTCTTAATTAAATCTAAATTTTAAGGTATTCCTAACATAAAATTGGTTATTTCAGCGTTAGCTTCGAAGATTCAAATAATGCGCTGTGGTTAATGATATTTTAATAGCTATGTTATGGAGTATTTCCCCTTTTGGTGAAGCCAAAGTGGGTATACCATTTGGAATGTATACCGGCGCTAATATCTATCTTGTATTCCTAGCTTGCTTTCTAGCAAACGTCCTAGTTTTTCCATTGATGTTCTTCTTTCTTGACAATATCAATAAGTATCTATTGCGATTACGATTCTATAAAAAAGCCGCGCTTTATGTTGCCAAGAAGGCAAAGATCGGTTCAGGTGAAAAAATAAAGAAGTATGGTTTCTGGGGATTGATATTCTTCGTGATGTTACCCATACCTGGCACAGGTGTTTATGCAGGTAGTATTGCAAGCTATATATTCAAATTTGAAAGACGAAAAGCTTTTATAGCCAATACAATTGGTATTTTTATTTCTTCGGTAATCGTCTGGATTACAACACTCATCACAATGGGAATCATTGAATAGTGCCTTTTGTTGATAAGTACTAAAACACTTCTTTTTTTTAACTTAAAAGTCCCTTTATTTTTGCAAGCTTTTAGACAATGCGCGAATTAAAAGTAGGTGATAAAGTGTATAATGTAAAACAAGATGGTTTTGCTGACTTTGCCCGTTATTCTTTTTCTGAAGTTGTAGAACTAACCAAGACTTTGGCCATACTAAAAAATGGTATTCGCTTATATAACCAACCCCGAGTTTCCTATATAATGGAAGACGTTGGATACTGTGTTTCTAGACAAAAAGGGGTGCATTGGCATTTGGTTTCTTTGCAAGCGATTCGAAAAGCGCAAATTGAGAATCAAAAAATCAAAGTTCATGATTGGTTCGAAGCTAAAGAATTCACCTTAGAGGAAAAACATATTATTTATAAGGAATTTCAAAAATCAGAAGAACCATTCTAATTGACCTCAGGGGCGTAATTTTGCTTAAGATCTAAAAAGAGCTTCTGTAATTTTTGGGTAATATTTCCAGGTGTTGAACCTTTAAAATACTGATGCTGGTCTATTTGCTTGATAGACGCAATTTGTGTAGATGTACCTGTTAAAAAAGCTTCATCCATTTTAGAAATATCTTCATGTGCAATTGCTTTTTCATGAATTGGAATACCATTGTCCTTACAGAGTTGGATTACAATCTCACGTGTTATTCCGTTTAAAATTTTCTCATCAGCAGGGTGTGTAAATACCGTTTCACCTTGAACGAAAAAGATATTTGAATGTGATGCTTCAGTAACATTTCCATTCCTATAAAAAACTGTTTCATAATGACCACTTTTTATAGCAGTATCATTAGCCATAACGTTACCTAGAAGTGAGGTCATTTTAATATCACAACGGTGCCACCTGAAATCCTTTTGAGTGATAACTGAAATGGGTTTGTCATTTATCTCTGGCAGAATGAAAGGTAGAGCGTACATAAAAACTGTTGGCGCAATATTCTTTGGAAATGAATGCTTTCTTGGCGCAGTTCCTCGAGTAATTTGTATGTATAACAGGCAGTCTTTTTTATCTAATCCAGAGATTTCTAATAATTTACCGATGCTTTCAGGAAGGTTGAATGTGTCATATTCAATATTTATTTTTTTTAGACATTCATCTAACCTCTTTAAATGTTGGGCACCGAAGAAAAAATTGCCATTAATTTGAAGCATGACCTCATAGATGCCATCACCAAATAGAAAACCACGATCGAATACCGATATTTTGGCTTCACTATGCGCTAAAATTTTACCATTTAAGAACACTTTTTCCGGATAGCCTGCCATATGAATTGATTTTTGATAGTCTTACTAGATCATCTTCCAAACAAAAATAAGGCAATAAAATTTTAAGGGCTAAGACCAATTCCAATTCAAACAAACATCTAGATAATAACTAAATAGGCCTGTTCGAATCATTTAAAAACCGGTAAATTTGCAGTATAATTTGAAAAAAATATTGCTATGTTAACTTGGAAAGATCTAATAAGTTTTAGTGTAAATGGAAATCCAGAACCGGATAGAAGAGTTGAAAAATCAGAAGAGGAATGGAGAGCGCAGTTAACACCAGAGCAATTCAGAATTACAAGAGCAAAGGGAACTGAAGCACCGCATTCTGGTGCCTTGTGTAGTATTCACGAAGCTGGTAAGTACAATTGCGTTTGTTGTGATACTCCGTTATTTGATTCAACTATAAAATTTGAATCGGGTACTGGTTGGCCTAGCTTTACACAGCCAATAAAGGAGAATGCTATCAAATATGAGAAAGATTCTACCTTCGGTATGATAAGGGTTGAGGTGATGTGCAACACTTGTGATGCACATTTAGGACATGTTTTTCCTGACGGACCAGAACCAAGTGGATTGCGGTATTGCATTAATTCTGAATCTATGCAGTTAGAAACGATTAGTGAAGAAAAATAATTGAGAAATTTTTGGATATCAAACTAAATATAAAAGATAAGTTTAACAAAGATCTTCCTTCGGATCCTATTTTTGAGAATTCGAGGCGACAGGTCCGGAATGCTTGTTTTTCATTTGTCACTCCGAAAAAACCTTCTAAGCCATCATTAATTCATGTTTCATCAGAAATGATTGAAACACTTGGATTCGAGGAATTTGCAAAGACTCCTAACTTTCTTGAAGTATTTTCAGGTGTAAAGGTTTTACCCAATACGAATCCATATGCCATGTGTTATGGTGGACACCAATTCGGAAATTGGGCAGGTCAGTTAGGTGATGGTCGGGCTATCAACCTTGCTGAAATTGAAAATAAAGATAAGAGTTGGGCCTTGCAACTTAAGGGGGCAGGAGAAACGCCATATTCAAGAAATGCAGATGGTTTGGCAGTTTTACGTTCTTCTATTAGGGAATATCTGTGCAGTGAAGCAATGTTTCATTTAGGAGTTCCTACTACTAGGGCTTTGTCTTTGTCGCTGAGTGGTGATGAGGTTTTACGTGATGTAATGTATGATGGAAATCCTGCCAATGAAAAAGGAGCCATTGTAGCTCGAGTAGCGCCATCGTTTATACGTTTTGGAAATTTTGAAATATTAGCAGCGCAGCGAGATGATAAAACATTAAAGACTTTGATGGATTTTACCATCAAGCATCATTATCCTCATTTAGGAAAACCTTCGAAAGGTACTTACTTGAGATTTTTCAAAGAAGTCTGTTTACGAAGTATGGATATGGTGATACATTGGCAACGTGTTGGTTTTGTGCATGGCGTCATGAATACCGATAATATGTCGATCTTAGGATTAACTATTGATTACGGACCATACGGATGGTTGGAGGATTACAATTTAGATTGGACGCCTAATACCACGGATAGTGCTCATAAACGCTATCGATTCGGAACACAACCACAGATTGTACTTTGGAATTTGTTGCAATTAGCAAATGCGATTTACCCTCTAATAGAAGATGCTGGACTGCTACAAGATATTTTGAATGAGTATCAAGAGGAAGTTCAAGAAGCGTATTTGGAGATGATGAAATCGAAGTTAGGCCTTTTTGATAAGGAAGAGGATGACCGAAAACTGATTGAAGACTTGGAAGAAGTATTGGAGCTTTCTGAAACGGATATGACTATCTTTTTCAGGCTACTTGCGGATTTCAAGGGAGAAGCAGAAAAAGCGCTTGAAGCAGTTAAGGATGCCTTTTATAATCCTGATGAGATTAAGGGAAAAATAGAAGCAAAATGGAAGATATGGTTCTCGCAATATGCCGTGCGTCTTGAAAAAGAATCGAAAAGTGTTGCTGAACGTTCCAAGCATATGAATTCGGTAAATCCCAAGTATGTATTGCGAAACTATATGGCACAACTCGCTATTGATGCAGCTGAGGATGGTGATTACTCAATTATTGATGAATTGTTCACTATGCTTAAAAAGCCTTATGATGAGCAGAAAACCTACCAAAAATGGTTTGCGCGGCGTCCCGATTGGGCGCGTCACAAAGTGGGATGTTCCATGCTTTCCTGTAGCTCTTAGATTTTGTAATTAATTGCTATAAAATTAGACTATTGTATAAATTAAAATGGTTTTAGAAAAGATTCAAAGCTTGCCAGAGGGGTATTCAGAAGGAAAGTACCTTGACAAAAGATATGGCATTTCAAAGACCACTTTTAATGATGGAAAATCTTTCAAGGTGTATGCGGAAGAATTAGGCGGCACAGATTTTATCAGTTTGAATTATTACTGTACAGCATCTGAAGGACTTTTAAAACCTTGTGAAATGCCGGAGGAAAAGGTAATAGCGTTTTTAAAAAATGTTGAAATTAAAAAGATAGAAGATACAGATGAGCACAAATAAAAAAGCATATATCGCAGGAGGTTGTTTTTGGGGAATGGAGGATTTGTTTCGAACGCGTCCGGGAATATTAGACACTGAAGTTGGTTATATCGGTGGAGAAAATGATAATCCCACCTATAGAAATCACCCAGGTCACGCAGAAGGTATTGAATTGATTTATAATCCTGAGGTAACTTCTTTCAAAGAAATATTAGACTATTTCTTTAGAATTCACAATCCCACAACAATTGACCAACAAGGAAATGATCGAGGGTCTAGTTATCGTTCTGCTATATTTTTTCAAGACGAAGAAGAGAAAGTAATTGCCGAGGAAGTTATAAAAATAGTGGAAGACTCCAATAAATGGGAGGGTAGGGTAGTAACCACCTTAGAACCGTACACTACTTTCTGGGCGGCAGAGCCAGAACATCAAGACTATCTGGTGCGGATTCCGAATGGGTATACCTGTCATTTTGAAAGGTTTAAGGAGCCATTTGTTTGATTACTTTCCGATACAGAAATTAGCAAAAATATTACCAAGTAAATCATCATTGGTAATCTCACCAGTGATTTCCCCAAAATGATCCAAAGCTTCTCGAATATCCAAGGAAAGTAAATCACCCGAAACACCATCATCCATTCCAAATTTTACTTTTTCAACGGCTTCTAAGGCCTTGATTAGAGAATCATAGTGTCTGGTATTAGTGACAATAGTTTCGTTATTTCTTAGTGATCCGGTATTAACGAAATTGAGTAGTTGATTTTTTAATTCTTCGATACCCTCACCTGTTTTTGCTGATAAAAACTGTACTGTAAGTCCTTCGACTTCGCTCAGGATGACATTTAGATTGCTTTTTGTCTTAGCGTTGATGAGATCATTCTTATTGACTAGAGCAATAATGGGTTTTTGTGGATACTTGTTTTTAAGTTTTCGTAATTCAATACTTAAATTTTCCAGTGGATTTCCTTTGGCCTGAACTTCTTCTGCATTAATCAAATACAATATAACCTGGGCTTGTTCGATTTTTTCAAAGGTCTTTCGAATACCTATGCCTTCCACAACATCCTCGGTTTCTCGAATTCCCGCAGTATCTATAAAACGAAAACCTAAACCACCAATCGAAATTTCATCTTCAATAGTATCCCGCGTGGTACCAGCAATTTCCGAAACTATGGCTCTTTCTTCATTCAGAAGAGCATTGAGTAAGGTGGATTTCCCAACATTGGGTTCTCCGACAATGGCTACGGGAATTCCGTTTTTAATAACATTTCCGACAGCAAAAGAATCAATCAATCTTCGGAGTACGCTTTGAATCCGATGCAACAAATCTTTGAATTGGTCACGGTTTGCAAATTCAACATCTTCTTCTGCGAAATCAAGCTCTAACTCAATAAGTGATGCAAAGTTCAAAAGTTCATCTCGCAAAGCCTTAATCTCATTGCTAAAACCACCTCGCATTTGCTGAATAGCGATTTGGTGACTTGCTTCATTATCGGATGCAATTAAATCCGCCACTGCTTCTGCTTGACTTAGATCTAGTTTTCCGTTTAAGAAAGCACGAAGGGTAAATTCACCTGCATCTGCCATTCGGCAACCATTCCGAAGGAATAGTTGAATGATTTGTTGTTGTATGTATTGTGAACCATGACAGGATATCTCGACAACATCTTCTCCCGTATAGGAATGTGGATTCTTGAAAATTGAAACTAAAACTTGGTCATAGGTTTTATTCCCTTCCACGATATGACCCAATAATATGGTATGGCTTTTTTGCTTGGTTAGATTTTTTCCATGGATGGATTTAAAGAAATCCCCAACTGTAGATATGGCATCTACACCTGAAACACGAATAATTGCGATTGCCCCAGCTCCTGAGGGAGTGGCCAAGGCGATAATAGTGTCTTTTAAAAGCATAGGCAAAAATAGCTAAAATAGGTTTGATTATTTTATATCTTAGGGGTTCACTAACTAAGGTTGATATCATGATAAAATCCCTCTTAATACTAACGACATTATTCGCTTTTGTTCATTTTGGAAACGCTCAAGAAACTGAACAAGCTTCTGACTCCGTGTTAGTTGCACAGCAAGAAATTGAAAAGCAAAAACAAGAGTTGAAGGAAGCTAAGCAAAAGCAAAAGGAAATCGATAAAGCAGAAAAAGCCCAAAAGAAAGCTGAAAAGGCTCAAAAAAAAGCCGAAAAGGCTGTAAAAAAGCAAGAAAAACTGCTTGCTGCAATAAGCGCTAAGAAAAAAGGAATTGAGAAAAGCGAGATGAAAATCCGAAAATTGCAAAGTAAATTAGCTAAAGGAAGAACCAAAGGAAAGATGTCTCCCGCAGATGAATCGAAAATTAATCAAAAGGTTAAGAAGCTAGAACTATCGATTGCCAAAGACAAAGAGAAGCTTACCAAACTTCAACAAAAACAATAATTAAAGAAAACTGTAACAAATTCCCCTAAAATCTGTCTTATAGGTAAGAACCCCTAAAATAGATATTATGGAAATCATCAATCAAAAATCAATTCAAAGGACTGACAATCAATTGTTAGCCTTGACACACGCATCTCAATTACTAACATACCTTACCGGTTTTGGTGGACTAATAGTACCACTAGTAATATGGTTAAGCTCAAAGGATTCCGTTCATGGAATGGACGAACACGGTAGGTCAATCATCAACTTTCAGTTGACCATGATTTTATTGTTCGTATTAAGCTTTCCGGCTATATTATTATTCGGACTCGGAATTCTAGGCTTTATTTACGTTGGTATAATCGGATTTATACTTCCGATAGTAAATGCCGTAAGAGCTGCAAACGGAGAAGCTCCTAGTTACTTCTCAACAATCAAGTTTATCTAGAGTACAATAGTATTTCAAATAAAAAACCCTGAAGCATTTGCTTCAGGGTTTTTCTATATTTTAAAGTGTTTCTAGCTATTCAGCATCACTGGCATCACTAGCATAGTTACATGTTCGCCTTCGTCTAAACCATCTGAGGGCGTTAAGATTCCCGCTCTATTTGGCAAACTCATTTCTAACGAAACTTCATCGGAAGTGAGGTTGTTCAACATTTCAGTTAAGAAGCGTGAGTTGAATCCGATTTGCATATCGTCACCTTGATAGGCGCAAGTCAGACGTTCTTCCGCTTTGTTGCTGTAATCGATATCTTCTGCAGATATATTTAATTCCGCCCCGGCAATCTTCAAACGGATTTGATGCGTGGTTTTATTAGAGAAAATAGAAACCCTGCGTACAGAACTCAAAAACTGGTTTCTTGAAATCGTAAGCATATTTGGATTTTCCTTCGGAATTACCGCTTCATAGTTCGGATATTTCCCATCAATCAAACGACAAATCAATTCCGTATCATCAAAACTGAATTTGGCATTACTATCATTGTATTCGATTACTACATCTGATTCGCTTCCCGCTAAAATACCTTTCAAAAGATTTAAAGGTTTCTTGGGCATAATAAACTCAGCAACCTGAGATGCAGAAACATCTTCGCGTTGGTACTTTACCAATTTATGGGCATCAGTTGCAACGAAAGTCAAGTTTTCTGGAGAAAACTGGAAGAACACACCGCTCATTACAGGGCGTAAATCATCGTTGCCAGCGGCAAAAATCGTCTTGTTTATAGCCGTAGCAAGAATATCCCCTAAAATGGTTGTTGAACTCGGGTTTGCCAATTCCACAGCTTTTGGGAATTCTGCTCCATCCGCATAGGCCAAAGCATATTTACCATGGTTAGAACTTATTTCAACCGTATTATTATCCTCAACAACAAAAGTCAAAGGTTGCTCAGGAAAAGTCTTTAATGTTTCCAATAACAAACGTGCAGGAACTGCGATAACTCCTTCATTATCAGAATCTACGTTCAGAACAGAACTCATCGTAGTTTCTAAATCCGACGCGGAAACAGTCAATTTGTTTTGCTTTAAATCGAACAAGAAATTATCCAAAATAGGCAATGTGTTACTATTATTGATAACACCGCCCAAAACTTGTAGTTGTTTCAGTAAATAAGTGCTGGATACTATAAATTTCATGTGCGCTTTCTTTAGTTGAGTTCGTTTTTTTGATACAAAAGAGATGCAATTTACTACGTCTCCTAGGCAAACAAAGATATTTGAATTCGGGTTTTTATCGAAACAAACTTATTAACACTTCTGGGCTCATTTCGAAAACTTAAAAATACGGAATCTTAATATGTAAATAGAAGGTAATGCTTTGAAATACTAGGATTTCCAATGAGAATATTTGTCAAGACAATGAATCGCAATAGAAACGAGGTTTTATTTCAAAACTGAAATGTTTATAACTGTGGATTATTCCCTTCGTAGAAAGTCCTCAAGGCAAACTTTCAATCTTGTTTACACTCCAAGCTTCTGGCTTAGCAGAAAATAGAACTTTGGTACGAGCCCAAACGGATTTGAAGAAGTCTGAATTTCTATACGCATCCAGATTCGCTTCTTCTTCCCAATAGCTATAGGTGAAAAATATGGTTTCGTCTTTTTTGTCCTGATATAGCTCGAGAAAAGTGCATCCCTCAGAACTTCGAATGGTTTCCTTGCTCTCCTCAAAAACAGCTTTAAACAAAGGAATATTTTCCTTTTCAAACTTCATTTTTACAATGCGAACAAACATTTATAGGAAGTTGATGGTTATGGTATCTCTGTAGTCGAGTCCGAGTAGGGAAGAGGCTCCTCCCACAGTATTCAAATCACTTTTATAGATAGCAAGCTCGATATATTCCGAAGAGTTAAAAAGTGCCAACAAATCACCAGCTCCTTTGCGTTTTTCTTTTTCAAGGCTAAAATTGATAATATCGCTGTATTTGTTATGAATCTGTTTGATTTTGGTAGTTCGTGCATTCAGCTCGAAGTCCCTGCCTTTGCGGTAAGCGTCAAAGAACTTCTTTCGAATATTGGTAACCACATTGCCGTAATTATCGATATAAATCACACTCCCAATGATTTTGTTTCCGCTATCGGTTACAATGGGCTGAAATCCAGTAAGGTCTTTTAGTTGGTCAAAGGCTTTACCCACAACCTCTAAGGTCCCACCACGGGCAATATGACAGGCGACTTGAATAAAAACATCCATTACCGGGAAAGAACCATGAAGTGGATTGGGAATATTAATCTCCACAACTTTCTCTGGATTGATTTCCGAAGTCAGCAAACCAATTACGCCATTATTGGATGTGATAAAATAATGGCCATCAAGAAATACCGCGATATGCTGGTTTTCCTGAGTGGGTTCTGAATCTACTCCGATAATATGAATAGTACCATCAGGAAAGCTTTTATACGAGTTCTCTAAAATATAAGCGCATTCTTGAATGTTGAACGGACTAATACCATGCGAAATATCAACAATTTTGGCGTCGGGCAGTTCTTTGTAGATACTGCCTTTTAGGGCGCCTACAAAGTGGTCTTTAAGTCCGAAATCAGTAGTGAGGGTGATGATTGCCATGCAGCAATGTTGATATGTTTTTGGTTAATAAAAGGTATAATTTGATTACTTTTATCGAACTAATTTGTGGTGTTTGTATTCAAGCGAAAATTAGATATTTTTTGACCATTTGAAGTCTTTTTAGATTTGCATAGCTGGGCTACGGAAGGATAAAAAGAGGAAAAATGGGCGTAAAAGAGCAATTTTTTAGCGAATACGGGCAGTACGAATTAGTTCGTATTGTAAAATTAATCAAAAAAACAGCCTAGCGAAATTATATTTCAAGGCATAACGCAAACACCTCACTTTTTGAACGAACTTATACTAGAACTTACCGATATCAGTCCCAGAGAATTTTTTGGACAAGGGAACGAGAATATCAATTTAATAAAGAAATATTTCCCAAAACTTAAGATTGTCGCCCGCGGTAGTAAAATAAAAGCCTATGGCGATGAAGAGTTGCTTGAGGAGTTTGACAAGCGTTTTGAGATGCTAGCGAATTACTACATTAAGTACAATAAACTTGATGAAAATGCTATAGAACGAGTGCTTACTGCAAATGATTCTGACGATAATAAATCCTCTGAAAAAGCGGGAGAAACTTTGGTGCATGGTGTTGCTGGTAGGTTAATAAAAGCACAAACGGCCAACCAGCGGAAATTGGTCGATGCCTCTAAGAAAAACGATATGGTTTTTGCCATTGGTCCTGCGGGAACTGGCAAAACGTATACGGGAGTTGCTTTGGCAGTTAAAGCACTGAAAGAGAAACAGGTAAAACGAATTATCTTAACTAGACCTGCAGTAGAGGCGGGTGAAAATTTAGGATTTCTACCTGGGGATTTAAAGGAAAAGCTAGACCCGTATATGCAGCCTTTATACGATGCCTTACGGGATATGATTTCTCCGGAAAAGCTAACCCATTATATCGAAAACGGAACCATTCAAATTGCACCTATGGCATTTATGAGAGGGCGTACTTTAGACAATGCTTTTGTTATTTTGGATGAAGCACAGAATACCACTCATGCTCAAATGAAAATGTTCTTAACACGGATGGGAAAGAATGCCAAGTTCTTAATCACTGGTGACCCGGGACAAATAGATTTACCACGAAGAGTAACCTCAGGTTTAAAGGAAGCCATTCTCGTATTGCAAAATGTAGAAGGTATTTCAGTGATTCATTTGGATGACAAAGACGTTATCCGTCATAAACTAGTCAAAAAAGTTATTTCGGCCTATAAAAGCATAGAGCATCAAAATTAAGTACATGAGTAATACGATTATCGATACCAATTTTAATTTCCCAAATCAAAAAAGTGTCTACAAAGGAAAGGTCAGAGAAGTATATGCTTTAGAAGATGATGTCCTCGTGATGATAGCTACAGACAGGCTTTCAGCTTTTGATGTGGTTATGCCTAAAGGGATTCCGTACAAAGGTCAGATTTTGAATCAGATAGCAACCAAAATGATGGCGGCTACAGAAGATATTGTACCAAACTGGTTAAGTGCTACTCCGGACCCAAATGTGGCGGTAGGAGCTGCTTGTGAACCCTTTATGGTGGAAATGGTAATCCGCGGTTATATGTCCGGACATGCCGCACGTGAGTATAAGGCGGGAAGACGAATGTTATGTGGTGTGCCGATGCCAGACGGAATGCAGGAGAATGACAAATTTCCTGAACCTATTATTACTCCCGCAACCAAAGCAGAGCAGGGAGACCACGATGAAGATATTTCTAAAGAAGATATTTTAAAAAGAGGTATTGTATCCGCTGAAGATTATGAAGTTCTAGAAAAGTATACCAAAGCCTTGTTCCAACGTGGGAAAGAAATCGCCGCAGAACGCGGATTGATTTTGGTAGACACCAAATACGAGTTTGGAAAAACTAAAGAAGGTAAGATTGTTCTAATAGATGAAATTCACACGCCAGACTCTTCCCGTTATTTCTATACGGATGGCTATCAAGAGCGCCAAGATAGGGGAGAAGCTCAAAAACAACTTTCGAAAGAGTTTGTTAGACAATGGCTTATCTCAAATAATTTTCAGGGATTAGAAGGTCAGACTGTGCCTCATATGTCCGATGAATATATCGAGACCGTTTCGGAACGTTATATTGAATTGTATGAGAATATTACTGGAGAAACCTTTATAAAAGCTGATATCTCTAATATTCAAGAGCGTATTGAGAATAACGTTTTGGAGTATTTAAAGTAACCTTTTATTTCCCCTCCTTGGAGGGCCTAGGGGTGGGTTTTAAAAATTTACTCTTTTCTACGCCAATATTGCGTACGCCCAAGAAGTGAAAACCCTAAATACCCTCTTACTTTCAATTTATTGGTTTCTTCAAGCTGTAAATAGCACTTGTAGGTTTTTCCATTTTCGGGGTCTAGAATAGTACCTCCATTAAATTCATCATCGTCCTTTTGCAAGTCTTCTATAATAACCAATCCGCTTATGGGTTGGTCTTTTTTCGCTCCCTCACACTTTTCGCAGATACCACTTGTACCTTTAACATAGCTCTCCACAATTTTAGCGAAGTATTTATCATTGGTTTGATAGATTTCTATTAGTGCTTTCTTCTGGTTGGTTTCATCGTCATAGGTTTCCCATTGCCCTAAAATACCTTGACCATTGGTTGTAAGACTTAAAGTTGCGATGAAAATTATATAGAGATATTTCATTGTTCAATAATTTTTAAACTGTTTTGTGAATATGTGAATTAGTGCTATTGCTATTTAAATTATTAAAAGTTATGCTTAAGAAGCTTAAAGATAAGAATTCGAATAATACTCTGGTCCAATGCAGATATTCCCAGGTTACTAATTCAGATTGGAGTTGTGTAGCACTTAAATTTGCATCGTAGAACAGTTGATTTGCATCTTTAAAATAAGCGTAGAATAGAGCAATAACCAAAAAACTAAAAAACATGGATAAAAGAGAATAATTTAGTGCTCGAGACTTTTTCAAAAAACAATAAACACTAATAAACGTGGTTAACACAACCGAAATAACTGTTAGGATTGTGTAAAATCTTCCAATCTTCAAGCCAAAAATGGAATAGTACTCGTAAAATTTCATAGCAGATAAGGTTTTCCAATACGGAACTAATAAACATCCCTCGGTAATCTGGCTTCCCAAAAAAATAGAGTAAACTGCAATTATAGCATATCTTAAAATATGATGCATTTGATGTTGTATTTGAAATCAATTTAAATAGATTCCAAATTTCAAGATTTCCTTTTATGCTCACATTTACATATGTAAAGAAAATTAGGAAGTACTCAACTTTCTTCTAATCCTACTTAATTGGGTTGGAGATATACCTAAATAAGAAGCTATATGATATTGTGGAACAATAGATTCTATTGTTGGAAAACGTTCTCTCATATTCAAGTACCGTTTATCGGCATCTAGCAGAGCCATTTCAATTTCCTTTTGCTCCTTCTCTAAGAAATAAAACTCGGCAATCTTTCTTCCCAATCTTTCCAAGTCATGAAATTTATCATAGAGTTTTTCCAACTCTTGAAAATCAGCCACAAGAATTTCGCTATCGGATAAGGCTTGCTGGGCTATTTTATTTGGTTCCTTGGTTAGTAGGGAGGAGTACGCCCCAATTATCGCGGGACCAATAAAGAATTGTTTATTATACTCTTTACCTTCAGGATTTAGAAAATAGGCTCGTAAAATACCCTTTTTAAGAAATCCGATTTGATGCGCGCGTTCACCTTCTTTTACAAAAAAGTCATTTTTATAAAGTTGTTCAGGTCTAAAGCATTCTTGAAGCACTGCAAAAGTTTTCTTTTCAAGGGGACTGATTTCATCAATATACTTTTGGAAGTCCTTCATTGTTAGGTGCTACAACGATTTATGAAATAGAAAAAATATTAGAGAATTAATTTAACTTTTTGCTATTTACGTAATAGTTACGGTCTACCTTAAATTCTGGTAATCCTTCTATTTTATTTGTATTCCATTCCGTACTTGGAATAAGAGCATGTGCTTGGTCTCCTAAAAATACCTGTAATGGCATATCAAAACCATCGATAACATTTGTATATCTATATTTTAAAACATTCTCACTCAATTCGTATTCCAAAACGGGAATATCAGCGGTCCGTAAGTATTGGTCAAAGACCTTGGAAAAATCCATTCCTGCTTTCTCCGAAATATAGTTTTCAATTTCTTGTGTTGTCACCGTTTGATGGTAGAAATCTTTATTTAATCCCCGAAGGATTTGCCGCCATTTTTCATCATCGTTTATCAATTGACGGATGGTATGTAACAGGTTTGAACCCTTGTAATACATGTCCTTGCTACCTTCTTGATTGACTCCGTAAGGACCAATAACAGGTTTATCATTAACGATGTTTTGGCGTAGTCCAATTACATAATCTTCAGCAGCCTCTTTTCCATAATGATAGTCCAAGAAGATGTTTTCAGAATAGGAGGTAAACCCTTCATGTACCCACATATCTGCAGCATCTTTATAAGTGATGTTATTGGCGAACCATTCATGACCCGCTTCATGTATGATGATAAAATCAAATTTTAATCCCCAACCGGTGCTAGATAAGTCTCGACCTAAATAGCCTTGTTGCCATTGGTTTCCATAAGTCACTGAACTTTGGTGTTCCATTCCTAAATAAGGCACTTGAACTAACTTAAAGCTATCCTCATAAAAAGGATAAGGTCCAAACCAGTGCTCAAAAGCTTTCATCATCTTAGGCGCATCTTTGAACTGTTCTTTTGCTTTTTCCAAATCATCACGGAGCACATAATAATCCATATCTAAGGTTCCTTTTTCACCTTCAAATTTTTCCCCGAAATACACATAATCGCCTATATTGACATTAACCCCGTAATTATTTATAGGGTTTTTCACGAACCAGTGGTAGGTATTTGTGGCTTCATCAACTTTTCGCAACCTACCGTTTGAAACATTCATTAAACCTTTCGGGACTTTCACACTTATAGCCATGCTGTCTACTTCGTCGTACATGTGGTCCTTGTTGGGCCACCAGACACTTGCACCTAAACCTTGACAAGAGGTTGCCACAAAATGTTTCCCATTGCTATCTTTCTTCCATGAAAAACCGCCGTCCCAAGGGGCACGAACAGCTTCTTTTGGTTTCCCTGAATAATGAACTATGACCTCATTGAAGTCTCCTTTTCTTTGCTCTTTTTTTAGATGGATGAAATGTGCATTTCCATTAGACTTGACTTCCAACTCTTTTCCGTCTTGTGTAACTTTTTTAATTTTCAACGGTGGTTGCAAATCAACTTGTAAGACATCTTGTTTCTCTAAAACCTTGTAACGAATGGTATTGCTTCCCGAAATATATTTCTCATCAGGTTTTACCTCGATATCGAGATGATAATAGTTCAAATCCCACCAAGCACGTTCGGGAGTGATGCTTCCCCGCAGGGTGTCTTGTTCCGTAAATTTTTGACTGAATATTGTAGTGGTAAATGTTAGTAATAGAATTAATAATGTGTTCTTCATGATAATAATTTCAAGTAAGTCAAAAATTTAAAATTCCAAATAGCAAGCACCAAATTCCAATATAGGATTTTGGAATTTGGACTTTAAGAGTTGGTATTTGTTTTTCATCGAAAAACAGCATTTGGAAAAACTACAGGACTTTCAAATCCATCTTTCCCCACAGCTGAAACTCCGAAAAAGAAATTATCAATAACGATTCCATCTAAGGCGTATTCAGATACATCACCAACAAATCGGCTATTGTCCCAAGTTGGCGAAGTGGTATCTCTCCAATAGATTTTATACCCTACAGCGCCATCTACTTTGCTCCATTTAAACTTAGCTGATGGTTCGACTATTCCTCCGATTTCAACTTTTGCTGGAGCGGCTGGAGCCCAAGCTAGTGATGCCATATTTATTGCATTAACAGCAGTCAACTTTTTCGCGTAATCAAAGTTTACATGCTCCAAAACATCGCCGTAATTGATTCCGTTTTCGGTGCGAATATCCTGGTGTTGTTGGGTATAGTTTTCGTGAGCCTCCATAATACGAATACCTGCGTAGCCTGCATCATTAAACGGACGGTGGTGACCACCACGACCAAATCTATCCAAACGATAAATCATCATGGGGTTCATTTCGGGCATATAGGTTTTGGTTGTTTTATGCACGTAACGGGCGAGTTGACGCGAAACGCCATCAACTTCTCCACCATAAAAACGTCTTGCTCTTCTTTGTTTTTCTGTTTCTGTGGCGGGAACCGGTTCTGAGAAAATTCTAAAATCGCGATTGCTAATAACGCCATCTACACCTGTGATGTTTCCTATCATGTCATTATTAAAAATTCCGGTGATTTCCCAACCGTTTGCTTTCATTTGTTTTACCAATCCTTGTCCACCGAATAAACCTTGCTCCTCCCCAGAAAGTCCCAAATAAATGATGCTGCTTTCAAATTTGTATTTGGATAGTACTCTGGCTGCTTCAATGGTTCCTGCCATTCCACTGGCATTATCATTTGCGCCTGGTGAATCATCTGTAAAATTGGTCGGGTCACTTACGCGAGAATCAATATCCCCACTCATAATAATGTATCGATTTGGATATTTTGTTCCCCTTTGAACCGCTACCACATTTACGATATACACATCATTGACGATGCGATTATTTCTTCCCTTTTCCACCAAGTCTCTTTGGAAGGAAACATCTAAGCAATTATTGCAATCTGATGAAATTTTATCGAATTCACTTTTAATCCATCGTCTTGCAGCGCCTATACCGCGTGTGGTCGAGACCGTATCACTTAAAGTGTGTCTGGTGCCAAAGTTCGCAAGGGTAGTGACATCCTTTTCAATACGCTCTGCGGAAATCGCATCGATAATGTCATAAATACGTTGGTCGGTTTGAGAAAATGAATAGGTCGAAACCAGTAAAATTGATAGTAAAAGAATTTTTTTCATGATACATATTTTGTCCGTTCTAAAATACGGTAATTCTTTGAGTTTAACCATTAAAACGGTTTCTAAGAAGATTTCCTTCCAAGACTGACTAAGCCAAGTAAAGGTCCTATTGCGAGGATTAAAAACAAGTGTTTCGGATTGATACTTTCTGATAGATAAGACAGCAATTGAATACTAACAATGCTTATCGCAAAACCGATACAATTGACCAATGTCAAACCAGTTCCTTTTAATTCAGTCGGAATTGAGCTTGCTACCAAATTAGAAAACTGAGGCGAATCTGCTGTAACGGCCATTCCCCACAAGCACCATCCCAATAAAAATAGTGGGGTTGGTATTTGGAAAAGTAGGGGTGAAAGAAGACATAATAATCCTGACAAGGCAAGGGCTCTGGAGGCAACTTTGTGACTTCCTGTTTTTTGAGCGATAAGTCCTCCAATACTGCATGATAATCCCCCTAAGAAAATGATTATGCCCGTCCACAAGGGGATTGAAAGTGTTTCTGAATTCAGGAGATTAAAGGTTTGAATTGCCAATGGTGTAAATGCCCAAAAGGCATAGAGTTCCCACATATGACCGAAATATCCGAAAGCAGCTTTTCTATATCCTGAGATTTTGAAAAGTTTGGAACCAGCGTTTAACTGTAGTTTGGTACTCGGTTTCCGGAAAGGACCATTGGGGACGAACATCCAAAGTAAAACTCCCCCTAAAACGGATAGTAGCGATACCGTTTTTACAACTGCATCCGGATTGCTTCCAAAGTCTGTATCACTAACCAAGTAGGGTAGTGCGGTTCCGAAAACTAAAGCCCCAACTAAAAACCCAAGTGCTTTTCCTAATCCTTTCTCATAGTAATCGGCTGCGATTTTCATTCCTACGGGATAAATCCCTGCCAAGAAAAAACCAGTGCCAAAACGCGCGGAGAGTAAAGTCCATTTTGAGATTTCTTCGGATAATAAAATCAAATTGCAAGCTGCAGCAAGCAAGGCGCAAACCATAAAAACTCGAGATGGAGAAAATCGATCTGCAATCATCAGGACAGCAAAAACTAAAGTTCCTGTGATAAAACCAAATTGTACTGAGGACAAGACATAACCAATGATTTCAGAGCCAAGTCCTGTCTTAATGGTTAGTTCGTCTACAATAGCGTTGCCGGCAAACCATAAAGAGGTACAGGCAAACTGTGAAAGAATGATTATCGGAAGAATATGTGCTTTGGGTTTCAAAAGCACCTACTGTATAAAAGTAACTTTTGCAATCTTACCGTCTTCTACCTTGTAGATAGCTACAGCGCTAAAATTACCTCCATTTGCCGTAATATACTCTTCATCAATTACATAGTCGGCGATACTAATTCGATTTTTGACAATGTAATTGAGGTCTGGAGTGGACTCAAAAAATTTCGAATAGCCTTCTCTCATTTTTCCCTTTCCGGTGTATTGGGCTTCATGGGGAAAATTATAAACTTCTACATTCGTAGTGTATGTTTCTAAAAATGCATCAATGTCTCGGGCATTATATGCGTCCATTTGGGTCTGAACTATAGGTTCAGGATTTGAAACGGTACTATCATCAAAAATGAACCTCATGCTTGAAATCTTTCCGTTTTCAACCTCATATAGTGCGACTTGCATCTGAATTTTTCCATTTCCGGTTACCTTTTCTTGGTCAATTACTTTATTACCAATAGTTATGCGCTTCACTACTTCCACATCGTAGACTTTATTCTCAGGAGATAAACTACTATAATTCTCCCGCATTTTTTCATGTCCCCTATAACGAATATCCATTGGAAAATTACTCACAAGCACATCTTCTGCGTAACAGTTGACAAAGGCGTCGAGGTCGCCGGCATTATACGAATCAACCTGTTTTTGAACGATGTTTGCCGGTGAGGGTTCCGCTACAAAAGCCAGTCTTGTGGCGTCTACATTCACGGCAAGACGGCTAATATTAGTAATATTTTTATCTGGAAAGCTTTGCAGAAGACTCCAGTTTTCATCATTTTTTGGATGGAATTTATAAAGCGCATTACCCATTCCTGCCACCAAAGTGCCATCTGGGAGCCAGCAAACATCCTCAGTTTTACCAATATCTAGTATTTTTTTAGTCGCGCCAGTTATTGGGTCTAGAGATTTTAATTCTGAGCTTTCCGAATTTTCTTTACTGATATAACTTACCAATTCCGTATTAGGAATATTTTGCAGTGACCTCCCTACATTTTTCTGTATGGTTCTATACTTTCCATTTTCGTCAAGATGGCAAAGAATTAAATTCATTCGGTTTTCAACCAATAGTGTTGCCACCAATATCTCTGGAGTATACCAGACGTGGTAGCCGATTTTTGCTCCTTCGATTATAACCTTTGATGAACCATCCTCAGGATTATACTCATATAGGCGTTGCAAGCCATCCATATCTAAGCGGATGGCAGAAACCGAATTTTTCTCTGGAATTCTTAACGGTGAATATTCACCGCCGGTCGGAGTGTCGGTAAGCCATTTTGATGTGCTTCCTTCTGCAATATTGAACTTTAAAACATCAGTTTGCCCATCTCTGGTTGAGGCAAACAAAATGGAGTTTGGGTCATAAAAGGAAGGCTGATTGTCATACCCCGGATTATTTGAAATATTTCTAGGGTTTGATAGTTGTATTTTTCCATCAATGGTCTCAATATCAACTAAATGGACCTCAGTATCGGGCTGAGCAAAAAGTTGAATGCATGTGAGTAATAGGACAAGAAATAGTATATTTTTCATAGGTTCTTAATTGTTTGGAGATAAAATAGCTTCTAGTTTTTCTTTCACTTTTTTTAGCAAAACTCTAAAATGTTCTTCAGTAGTAAAAGGATTCATCACCGTACATCGTAAATAATGTACTCCTCTCAATTTGGTTTGTACAATATAAAATTCTCCTTCTTCCAGCAATTGCTGACGGATGTTTGCATTTAAGTCATTTAAGGTATTCAAATTTAAATTAGCATCAACATATCGAAAACAAATGATATTTGAATTCGGTTCAATGGCCAATTCGAAGTTGGGTTCATTTTGAACAAGATTTCCAAAGGCCTTTCCCAAATCGTATAATTGGGTAACATATTCATCGAAAATACCTTCTCCGTAGGTCTTTAGCATCGTATACCAATGAATGCTCATCATCGTTTTGGTGCACTCAAAAGTCCGTTTGGCCTTGTTATACCAATCCTCATCATCGGATTGTACCAAAAGATAATCCGCTTTTTGACTGAAAGTGGCATGCGAATGATTCCCATCTTTAAAGAGTAGGGCAGTAGTGATGGTGGGTAACATCATCATTTTATGTCCATCTATTGCCACGGAATCTGCTTGGTCAATTCCCGCTACGGTATATTTATATTTTTCAGAGAAGATTGCAGCGCCTCCATGGGCACCGTCTACATGAAACCATAAATCGTGTTTTTGGGCAAAGTTCGCAATAGCTGTTAAATCATCGTAAACGCCTGTTGCAGTTGAGGGAGCACTTCCGACTATCGCAAAAACTTCTATGTTATTAGCACTTGCTTTTTCAAGTTCGCTTTCTAGCGTGGAAGTGTTCATTTTAAAGTCCTCCGTTGCCGGAATTTTGATAATTCCCTTCTCGCCCAAGCCCATAATCTTTGCAGCCCTATCCACACAATAATGCGCTTCTTCGGAGACCATAATTCCTAAGGACTGTTCATGTCCTTCGTTCCAAATGTCATTTTGGACTTTTGCTTTTCTCGCGGACAGTATAGCCGTCAAATTTGCTAAGGTTCCACCTGAGGTTAGAAAACCTCTTGAATCAGAATTGTATCCTATTTTTTTGCAAACTAAATCGGTGATGATACGCTCCATGGCGGACGGAGCCATACCCATTTCGTAGATGGCCATTCCATTGTTTAAAAAACCGCTCATCATAGCAGTAAGCGCCGTAATAGGGGCAGTGGGGGTGACCTGATGTCCAATGCATTTGGGGTTGTGGACTGAAGTTGTACGTTTTAGAATCTGTGCGAAGAGTTCGTTTTCATCTCCATTTTCAAGAAAATCATTCCAGAATGCACGCTCGTCTTCAGGAATATGCCAGTCTAATGTTGCAGTGCTCTCCTCGTTAATTTGAGCATCCAAATGGTCAGCGAGTTGATCAATTAATATATGCCCTCGCTTTCTAAAATCTTGAGGAGAATAGGCCTTTTGAAGCAACGATTTATCCATAGGATAAAGTTATTGATTTTAGGAGGAATCGACATCGTCACTTTTTAAATTTTAATGGAATGTGATTTCTTCTATCATACCCATAAGAATACACTTTTGCTCTTCGGTTTTGTAGAATAAATCAATAGATAGGGCAAAACCATTGATTTCTGTTATATAAGAGCAAATATTTCTATTTTCTCCTCCCAGAAGACGAAACGTAACGCTTTCCATTGAAGTGGTTTGAGTTTCTACACCTACGTACTCTTGGAATGTTACATTTGAAATTACCTTAGTTCTCGGTTCTGTATAATTCGGATGATGTAGGTTTTCGAATAAACGGATATAGGAACCCAAGGGTTTTCCGGAAAGGTTATGGGTTTGAATAATCATTTGATAATCGGCTCCAAAACGTTCTCTTCTTGATTTTTTGGAAAGGTAATCGTTCCATGCATCAAGGTTTTTGGTTTCCTTAATGTTTTGCATCCAATCAATTTTTACCAACTCAGGCTCAATTATGAGTAGGGACTGATTCTTTACTTTGGAGGATAGTTTTGGCTTGGCAAGAACGGAATCTCTTTCGTAAATACTTTTTTCGATATAGTCGTAAACTTTATAATTGCCTTTGTGCTTAGCTTGAACTGGCACTCTAAATCTAAAAAAATCATTGCAATAAGTACTATTGGTAATCACACCATAATCAAAATATTCAGGAACAATTTCTTTGGGTGTTCCAGCTTCTTTTTTCAATTCAAAAGACCCGAAAGTATTATAAACCGCGTATAAAAGACTACCTAAAAAGAGTAGCGTTAATATAAAGATATAGGGCTTTCGTTTTTCCTTTAGTTGTTGTTTCATAATACTTTGAAGATACTATGATGTTTGTTAAGGGGAATCCCTGTTTACAGTGAAAAGGATATAAAAAAGGGCCCAACAAACGGAGGACGGTTGTCACTTCTGTCTCAACAAAAGTTTCAAACTGAATGATTCAAAACAGAAATATACAAGTCTCACCTTTATCTACTTTCTGGCGCTGCTTATTGTTTTCATTGAAAAGAGCAAATTTCTAGTCAAATGCAACAAGTTATTTCTAAAGTCGTTAAAACTATATTTGATAATTTAATTCTTGTGATTTATGAATTACAAAGTCTCATTTGTAGTATTATTTTTTTCTGTTTCTTGTTTTCTTACTGCTCAAACAAAATTTGAACGAGGGTATGTAATTAACAAAAGGGGTGATAGTATTTCAGGATATATTAAGAACTTAAAATGGTTGTCAGCACCCAAAACGATCCAGTTTAAGTCTGATCTAAATGCTGATGAGCAAAAGCTTGGTGTTGATTTTATTCAAAAATTCCAAGTAGTCAATGGACCTTTATATTTAGCCTTTAGTGATAGTTTGCCAGTAACTCAACAGTTTGTTGAGAATAAAACTATTGAGAAGTATCCTAGAAAAGTTTTCAAAAAAGGATTTGTAAAACAAATACTTGAAGGAGAAGGATCATTATATGAGTACAGGGCGGATAATGATTTAGTGTTTTTTGTTTCAAAAGGCTTAGGTAAAATGGAACCCTTGGAATACAAACAATATTCCAAGCCTCCTTCTAACGAGAATGCTGAGAACCCGATTTTTAGGAGACAATTGTTCAAATTTTTTAATTGTAACAATACTTTGTCAATTCAAGAAGTTCTTTATACCAAAAGTTCCTTGATTGATTACCTAACTGGTTATAACATTTGCTCGAGAAGAGCATTTGAAGGAAAAAGCATTTTGAATAAAAGCGAAAAACAAAAAGCGGAATTAAGAGTAATTGTTTTTGGTGGATTAGTGAGTTATAAATTTAACACAACGCTGCAAAGGATAGTCGGCTCAGGTTTTGATGCAATTTTTGTTCCTATAGAACCAGCTTTCGAAAGTAAAATAAGCCCATCCCTAGGAGTTGAATTAGAATCCATCTTCCCATTTAATAACGGCAAGTGGTCAACTTTTGTTTCTGCACAATTTGCGAAGTATAGTGCAGTTGGAATTTTAAATTCCCAAGATATTGCGTCTATAGACTTGAATCAATTGATTTTTAATTTAGGAGGTAGACACTATATGTTCCTAAATGAAAAGAATAGTATTCATATCGCAGGGGGAATTGTTTTCGATTTCAACTTAAATGCAGAATTTAAAGAAGCACAATCTTTTATAACTCCATTAACAGATATAACGAAAGTAAATTTTGGAGCATTTATAGGTGGAGGTTATAGTTTCAACCAAAGTATTTATGTTACCGGCAAGTATTTTTTAGGTGCCAGTGTAAATACCGACGCAGCAGAGTCTAATAATTTGGAAAGATTTACAGTATCAGTAGGTTTCAAGTTATAAAAAAACCGCCCACCATAAGGCGAGCGGTTTTCACTTCTGTCTCAACAAAAGTTTCAATCTGAATTAGTCAAAGGTATACCCGTTATCCGCAGCTACTTTATCGGCAATTTGTGTGCGTAAAGCTACTACGTTAGGGTTATTGGTATATTTTGTAAAACGTTTAAGACCCATAAGCATCATACGCTGCTCGTCACCTTCTGCGAAAGAAACAATGGCTTCTTTTCCACTTTTAAGGATAACATCAACCGCATTGTACAAGTTTAATTTAGCCATTGCTATTTGCGTAGCTTGTGATTCCTCACCAAAACGTTTTGCGTTTTTCTCTGTTCTTAAGATGGTACTTTCCGCCATATAGACTTCAATCAGAATGTTCGAAGCGGCCATCATCAATTGCTGGTGCTTTTCTAATTCCGGACCAAATTTTTGAACCGCAGAACCGGCAACCATCAAGAATACTTTTTTCAAGCGTGCTACCAAGTCTTTTTCCTCAGCAAACAACTCAGAAAAATCAGGAGCGTCGAAAGATGGAATTCCCATCAATTCTTCACCAACTGCAGTTGCGGGACCTAATAAATCCACATGACCCTTCATGGCTTTCTTCACCAACATACCAACTGCTAGCATTCGATTGATTTCATTTGTACCTTCATAAATACGACCGATACGCGAATCTCTCCAAGCAGATTCCATAGGTGCTTCAGCGCTATAGCCCATACCACCATAAATTTGCAGACCTTCATCGGAAGTGAACTGTACATGTTCAGAGACAGCTACTTTCAATATCGAACATTCAATGGCATACTCTTCAACACCTTTCAATTCGGCTTCTTGATGCGAGTTACCTTCCGCTACACGAATTGAAATTCTATCTTCTATATTTTTAGCAGCTCTATAACTTCCTGATTCTCCAACATAGGTGTTTGTAGCCATCTCAGCAATTTTTGCTTTAATTGCTCCAAAATTTATGATAGGAGTTTTAAACTGAATTCGCTCATTCGCATAATTTACAGCTTCGCCAATTACTCTTCTTTGCGCATCTAAACAAGCAGCAGCTAGTTTGATACGACCAACGTTCAAGGCGTTCATTGCAATTTTGAATCCGTTTCCTCTTTCAGAAAGCATGTCTTCAACAGGGACTTTGGTTTCATTAAAGAAAACCTGACGTGTAGAAGAAGAGTGAATTCCTAATTTCTTCTCTTCATCGCCCATGGTGATTCCGTTCTCAGGGTCATTCTCTACAATGAATCCGGTGATATTCTTATCATCTTCAATTCTAGCAAAAACGATTAGAAGATTACAGAAGCCTGCGTTTGAAATCCACATTTTCTGACCAGTAATACTGTAGTATTTACCGTCATCCGATAAAACAGCCTTTGTTTTTCCAGAATTTGCATCAGAACCTGCTCCAGGTTCCGTTAAGCAATAGGAACCTAACCACTCACCAGAGGCAAGTTTAGGAACGTATTTTTTCTTTTGCTCTTCGTTTCCGTAAAGGGTTATTGGCATTGTACCAATTCCTGTGTGTGCTCCGAAAGAAGTACTAAAAGAGCCGGTAGCTCCAGAAATATAATCACATACTAACATGGTAGACACAAAGCCCATTCCCATTCCTCCGTATTCTTCTGGTACGGCAATACCTAGAAGTCCTAGTTCACCTGCTTTACGCATGGTCTCCGCAGTGAATGCATAATCTTTGCCTTCAAAGCGTTCCCAATGTGCCCAAATCTCTCTGTCCACGAATTCTTTGGTACTATCACGCATCATTTTTTGCTCCTCAGAAAGGTCTTCTAAGGTAAAAACATCATCACAGCTCGTTTCTTTGACAAGAAATTGACCGCCTCTTAATATTTCTTTGCTTGCTACTTCTGTACTCATAACTATTTTTTTTCTCTTTTTTAATTCAAAAACTCAAAAATACCAGCGGCTCCTTGTCCAGTTCCCACACACATGGTAACCATACCGTATTTTCCTTGCATCTCTCTTTTTCTCATTTCGTCAAATAACTGTACGGACAATTTAGCGCCTGTACATCCTAATGGATGTCCGAGTGCAATTGCACCGCCATTTACATTAACGATATCTTGATTCAAGTTCAACTCGCGCATTACGGCCAAAGACTGTGATGCAAAAGCTTCGTTTAATTCAATCAATTCAATGTCGTCTTGTTTTAAACCTGCTTGTTTTAAGGCTTTCGGAATAGCAGCAACCGGACCGATACCCATAATTCTGGGTGGCACACCCGCAGCGGCATAATTCACCAAACGTGCGATAGGCTCAAGATTCAATTCTTTCACCATCTCTTCGCTCATAATCAAAACAAAAGCCGCGCCGTCACTCATTTGAGAGGAGTTACCTGCGGTAACACTTCCGCCAGCAGCGAATACTGGTCTTAGTTTATTCAGAACTTCAACCGAAGTTCCTTTTCTTGGACCTTCATCTTTCGTAACCGTATATTTATTTTCTGCTCTTTTGCCATTCGCATCCAAATAGGTTTGTTCCACTTCAATGGGAGCGATTTGACTTTGAAAACGGTCTTCTGCCTGCGCTTTCAAAGCTTTCATATGTGAATTATAGGCAAACTCATCTTGGTCCTCACGAGATACTTTGTACTCGTTTGCTACTGCTTCGGCAGTATTACCCATTCCCCAATAATAGTCTTCGTGGCCTTGCTTTGCTAAATCGTAATTCAACTCTGGTTTGTTTCCTGTCATGGGAACAGCACTCATGCTTTCTGCACCACCTGCGATGATACAATCTGCCATTCCAGCTTGCACTTTTGCAGCTGCAATACCTATGGTTTCCAAACCTGAGGCACAAAAACGATTTACGGTTACTCCTGGTACATCAACAATGTCCAATCCCATCAATGAAATTAAACGCGCCATGTTTAAACCTTGAGCACCTTCTGGCATCGCGTTTCCGACAATAACGTCGTCAATACGTTTCTTATCGAAATTAGGCAGCTCCTTCATCATATGTTCGATGGTCTCCGCGGCCAATTCATCTGTTCGCTTAAAACGGAAAACACCTTTTGGCGCTTTTCCAACAGCAGTTCTATATCCTTTAACTATATATGCAGTTTTCATAACTAGATTTTAGATTTTAGAAGTGAGATTTTAGACTTCTCACTTTGAGAATTTTTTAATTAATGAATAATTTATTTTTTGCACTTCAACCAATTGGTCGATAATGGGTAAAACTTTTTCTTCTGAAACTAGATTTAGTCTACTGGATAATAGTAACTGGGTAAGCAATTCATTGGATGAGCCACTTGATATTCCCAAAAATTGTCTAAACTCTTTATCACTATTTCTTCCAGCTCCTTCTGCAATGTTTGAAGGAACTGAAACGGCACTTCTTCTAATTTGGCTTGTTAATCCATATTTTTCCTCCTTTGGAAATTCCGCTGAAAGACGATACACATCTTCAGTGATATTCATGGATTTTTGCCAAATAATCAATTTTTGAAAGTCGTGCATATTTATAGTCTAAAATCTAACATCTCAAATCTAAAGTCTAATTGCGCAATGGTTTACCTGTTTTAAGCATGTGCTGAATTCTTTCCAATGACTTTTTCTCGGTACATAACGAAAGGAAAGCTTCACGTTCGATATCCAGTAGATATTGCTCAGATACGCGCGTTGGTTCCGATAAATCACCACCAGCCATTACATAGGCTAGTTTATTAGCGATTTTCTTATCGTGCTCGCTGATATAGTGACTGGCTTCCATAGAATCAGTTCCTACGACAAACATTCCTAAAGCTTGCTTACCTAAAACTTTGATGTCTTTTCGCATTGGAGGTTGCGTGTAACCCGCTTCTGCCATTAGTTTTGCATGTGCTTTTGCAGTTGCAATTTGTCTGTCCTTATTAACGACAACAATATCTTTTCCTTTCTGAAGCAATCCCAAATCGAAGGCTTCATAAGCTGAAGTGGATACTTTTGCCATTCCGATAGTCAAGAAATATTCCTGAAGAACATTTAACTCAACATCACCTTTAAGGAAAGTATCTTGAGCACGTAGTGCCATTTCTTTGGAACCACCGCCACCAGGAATCACACCAACACCGAACTCAACAAGTCCCATATAAGTTTCTGCCGCGGCAACTACCTTATCCGCATGCAGTGATATTTCACAACCACCACCTAGGGACATTCCGTGCGGGGCGGCCACTGTTGGGATTGATGAATAACGCATGCGCATCATGGTATCTTGGAACATCTTGATAGCCATGTTCAACTCATCATATTCTTGCTCAACAGCCATCATGAAAATCATTCCGATGTTTGCACCAACGGAGAAGTTGGCTGCTTGATTACCAACAACTAAACCTTGGAAATCTTTTTCAGCCATATCAATGGCTTTGTTTAATCCCGCTAAAACATCACCGCCAATGGTGTTCATTTTAGACTGGAATTCCACATTTAAAATACCATCGCCTAAATCTTCAACTACAACTCCAGCATTTTTAAATACTTCTTTCGATTTGCGGATGTTATCTAGAATGATAAAGGAATCTTGTCCAGGAATTTTCTCTACGGATTTCTTAGGAATAACATAGCAATACGTTGCTCCATCCTTTACCGCATAGAAAGATTTTTGACCCGAAGCCAACATCTCATCAACCCAAGGGGCAGCAACTTCACCTTCAGCCTTCATGATTTCCAAGCCTTTTTCTAAACCGATGGCATCCCAGATTTGGAAAGGTCCGTGTTCCCAGCCGAAACCGGCTTTTGTGGCATCATCAATCTTATAAATATCATCTGTAATTTCAGGAATACGATGCGATACATAGGCGAACAAAGCTGCAAAACTCTTTCTAAAGAATTCACCTGCTTTATCTTTTCCGTCAATTAATACAGGAAAACGATCTACAACCTTATCTATAGGCTTTGTTAATTCCAGCGTAGCGAACTTGGCACTTTTTTTAGAACGATATTCCATCGTATCTAAATCCAAAGTCAAGATTTCTTTCTTTCCGCCTTCACCTGTTGTTTTCTTGTAAAAGCCTTGTCCGGTTTTACTTCCCAACCATTTGTTTTCCATCATTGTATTGATGAAATCTGGCAATTGGAACACATCGCGCTTCTCGTCGTCAGGACAATTGTCGTGCACTCCGTTTGCAGTATGAACTAAAGTATCTAGACCAACTACATCAACCGTTCTAAAGGTTGCAGATTTTGGTCGCCCGATTAACGGACCTGTTAGTTTATCAACTTCTTCAACGGTCATTCCCATGTCCTTCACAGCATGAAAGAGACTTTGAATACTAAAGATACCGATACGGTTTCCGATAAACGCGGGAGTATCTTTGGCAACAACAGATGTTTTTCCTAAGAATTTCTCCCCGTATCCGTTTAAGAAATCCAATACTTCAGGAGAAGTTTTCGGACCAGGAATAATTTCGAACAACTTTAAGTAACGAGCAGGATTGAAGAAGTGTGTTCCACAGAAATGCTTCTGGAAATCATCGCTTCTTCCTTCGCTCATAAATTTAATCGGAATACCAGAAGTATTCGACGTAATCAAAGTACCAGGCGTTCTGTGCTTTTCTATATTCTCAAAAACGATTTTTTTGATATCCAATCGCTCAACTACCACTTCGATAATCCAATCTACTTTAGAAATCTTAGAAATATCATCTTCCAAGTTTCCTGTAGAAATTCGATTTGCGAATTTTTGATTGTAAATAGGAGAGGGTTTTGATTTTAAAGCTGCCTTTAATGAGTCATTGACCAATCGATTACGAACTACTTTGTCTTCTAGAGTAAGTCCTTTCGCCTTTTCTTTAGCATTCAGTTCTCTTGGAACGATATCTAAGAGTAAGACTTCAACTCCGATATTTGCGAAGTGGCAGGCTATGCCGCTTCCCATAATACCCGAACCGACTACCGCTACTTTTTTAATGTGCTTGTTCATGTATGGGATTCCTGTTAATTAGTTGTTTCTTTAGTGTATATCTTCTTTTCAGCGATTAAGCTGTTGATGGTATTCATTACTTCAAAAAAGTGTTTCAGTTTTTCTTCGGAAACATTTTCTTTTACCACATCATCAAATCGAATTACTACATCCTTTGAATAATTTCTTTTTTCTAGACCGAAGTCGGTTAAATGAATTAAGACACCTCTACCATCATTCGGATTGGGCTTGCGTTCAATCAAACCTTTTTCTTCCATACTTTTCAGTATGCGTGATAGACTCGTTGCTTCCATTCCCATTTTGGGACCTAAGGCCGTTGATGGTGTTCCGGTTTTAGGGTCAATACTTAATAAGGTAAACCCAACTGCCATCGTCGAATCAAATTCTTTAGCCTCTTCATTGTACATTCTGGCAACTGCTTGCCATGTAGCGCGGAGGATATAATCTATCGTAACATCTTTCATAAATCTGGTTGTGGGAAGTCAAATATAAAGAAATTTATTATGCATGCATAATAAATTTTAATAAAAAAGACGGCTCATGTAATATATTCGATGAATTGATATCATCGGGATAAAAGGAAAATAAAAAACCGTCAAAGCAATGACGCCAAGACGGTTTTGAAATCGTTAAGAGCTAGTACTACTGCATCATCTTCTTTGATAATTCTTGAAGCTCTTCAGCTTTCTTTGTCATATAAGCCGTAAGTTTCTCA
Source organism: Maribacter taeanensis (assembly GCF_047345145.1). NCBI lineage: Bacteria > Pseudomonadati > Bacteroidota > Flavobacteriia > Flavobacteriales > Flavobacteriaceae > Maribacter > Maribacter taeanensis. The sequence continues at coordinate 1,076,765 of NZ_JBLFER010000001.1, read as the reverse complement.
GCATCTGCACCAGAAACTTTACCGCTAACTTCTTGTGCTTTTGTAGCTAGATCTTGTCCCTTAGTTGCTAGATTGGCAAAAGCGGTCATGTCTTTACTGTCAACTGCTTTTTTATAGTCCTCTAAATAAGACTCATAGCTTTCTACGTAAGCCTGTACATCCGCATCCCCAAAACTGGGAACCCCAGTTTCCGAGCTAGATGTTTCAGTTGTAGTTTCTTCTGTAGCTATTTCTGTTCTGGTTTCAGTATCAGAACTTGTTGTTGACTTGTCTTTGCAAGACAAGATTACAAGTGCTGCTATTACAGCACAGGTTAAAAATACTTTTTTCATGATTTTAGATTTTGTTTGTTATTATGGTACAAACTTATCTAAAGGGACATCAGAGGATATCCCTGAAAAAGGGGAAAGTTGGAGTGCTGTTACTAGGGAATTCTACCCGTTTTCTTTTTGTCTTTTTTTCATTTCCTTCTCAATGCCTGCTGAAAATAGAGAAGGTATCATCGCTAAGGGACCAAATACCGTTGGAACTAAAAACACTAATGTATTATTATCGTATTTAGAACTTTGATAAACACCAAATCCAAGGGCAAAACACATTATTACTAATGCAACGATACTTGAGATGAGAAGGATTTTTTTATATTTTGTTAGTTGTTCCGTGGAACATTTTTCGAATGCCATATCTATCTCTTTAAGTTTAAGGCAGCTTCAGCAGTAATCAACTTAGTGCCCATAAATATCATTGTACAAATCCATGTACTTTTCTTTAATGATTTTACGGCGTAGTTTCATAGTTGGTGTGAGGTGTCCTTCATTGATACTCCATACATCGGGAGTCAAACGAAATTGCTTCACTTTTTCCCATTTTGCGAAAGCTTCATTGGCCATATCTACCTCTTCTTGGTATTTGGCCAAAACCCTTTCATTCGTAACAATATCAGAATTCTCACTTATCGTAATTCCGTTTTCCTTGGCCCAATCAAATAAGTATGGGAAATCTGGTTGGATTAGGGCAGCAGGCATCTTTTCTCCTTCACCAACAACCATTAATTGTTCAATAAATCTGGATTGTTTAAATCTATTTTCAAGTAACTGCGGAGCAACATATTTACCACCCGAAGTTTTGAACATTTCTTTTTTACGGTCGGTAATCTTTAAGAATCCATCCGCATCTATCTCACCAATATCTCCTGTAAGGAAGTAGCCATCTTTCATTACTTCAGCGGTTTTTTCCGTATCCTTATAATACCCTTGCATCACACTTGGGGCCTTGACACAAATCTCACCATCATCGGCAATTTTTACTTCGACACCCGGGAGCAACTTTCCAACGGTTCCTATTTTAAAACCTTTATTGCGCATATCGTTTACGGAAACTACAGGAGAGGTTTCCGTTAATCCGTAGCCTTCCATTACTCCAAGTCCAGCCGCATTGAAGATGCGTGCAAGTCTTGGTTGAAGTGCGGCACTACCTGAGGAGATAACTTGAAGTTCGCCTCCTAAAGCCTCTTTCCATTTACTGAAAATCAATTTTTTAGCGATTCCTAATTTCTTCTCATACCACCAGCCATTCTGTCCGTAAGGCTCATATTTCAATCCTAAGTCAACAGCCCAAAAGAAGATTTTCTTTTTGAGTCCGGTAAGGTCGCTTCCTTTGGTCAAAATGCTGTCATACACTTTTTCCAATAGACGGGGCACGGCGGTCATCACATGTGGAGAGGACTCTTTAAGATTGTCCGTGATTTTCTCCATAGACTCCGCATAATAGATACTTACTCCGTTATACATATATAAATACACCATCATACGCTCATAAATATGGCATACAGGTAAAAAGCTCAAACAACGGGAGTTCCCTTTTTCAATTGGTAAACGCTCTGAACTTGTCAAGGCATTAAAAACCACATTCTCATGCGAGAGCATTACACCTTTTGGGCGTCCGGTAGTTCCTGAGGTATATATTAAGGTAGCAAGGGTTTCGGGTTTTACACCGGCCTTTCTATCTTCCACAACATCTTGATTTGACGTATCAGCTCCTAGTTCGAGAACTTCGCTCCAGTTTTTGCAATTGTCCAATTCATCAAATGAGTAAACTTCCTTCAAACTAGGCACTTGGTCTTGAACTGACTTTACCTTGGTGTATACCTCTGAACAGGATACAAAACAATATTTTGATTCGGAATGATTCAATACATACGCGTAGTCTTCTTCTGAAATCGTTGGATAAATAGGTACATTTTGAGCGCCCAGTTGCAAAACGCCAGTATCCATAACATTCCACTCCGAACGATTGGTCATTGAAATAAGGGCGACCTTATCATTTGCCTGAACTCCAAGTCTGAGCAGTCCACGGCTAATTGCATTTGCTTTGTCTACATATTCTTGTGTTGACATTGGTACCCATTCACCATTTCTTTTGTCTAAAAAACAGTTAGGTAGATTATATTTTTCTAATTGGTAATAGGGAAAGTCAAAGAGTCTGGTAATATTTTGCATAATTGTATTGTGTTAAGCTTGTCTTGCTGGCCCAAGCTTTGTTCTTTTTTACCAGTCCTGCGTTAAAAAAATGATTCCGTAGCTATGGCTATGCAATAATTTTCTGCCTTGATCTGACAAAAAATAACCGCTGCTTAACCAACACAACAGACTAAACACAATACTAGGTTTCTGTTAAGTAATCGCAAAATAGGAAAAGGGAATGGGATAATAAAATTCCGAAGAAATCAATTCCCAATTCGAAAATTACTTGCTTAATCATAAGTCCAATGTTTTCTGATTTGTTCGAGCTGATATTTCGAGCCTTAATGATTGGCCATAAATAGCTAAGATTTGTAAAATGGAGTAAAGAAATAACAGCACATTTTGGAAGTAATATGAGACTTCTGTTCAAATTAGCTTCCGTCCTTTTTGGAGTCCTATTTTTAAATTGAATAGGCTTTTTAAGCAACAAAGAGTCACTCTAAGAGCAGGAAATACGGCTATGGTGATATCAAGCTTTAGAGTGCTACTATCGGTAGAAAAGCGGAATTGAAAATTAAGTAGGCAAAATAGCTCTTATGTCTTTATTTATGGGGCTTTTCGAAGTGTTAAACTCCTCACAATTTTGTAACATTTGGGCTTTTGTTACGTCTAATAGGATGTGTACATAAGGATGCTTATTGCATCCATCACAACAAAGAATTAAAGAAGTTATAATGAAAGATACAAAGAGACAACATAAAGAAAACAGCGCAAGTGTAGATAGAGCGTTAACCCGTCACGCAAGTTGGAAAAATCACCGAAGGCATACGGGATTAAAATTAATTCGATTTGCTTAACAAATCAGTATAGTAAACCAAGGGGGCGAAAGCCCTCTTTTTTTGTTTTAAGCCTACTTTTAACTATTCTCCTCAACCCATATTCTGCATTCATAAAAGCCACCAATCAAGTCGAAACTTCATCGTTACGAGCGGAAGGGTAGTGCGTCCAGTTCTAGCACCAGGTCTGATCATTTTACTAAACGATACGACTTTTGATAAATTTGAATTGCCCGTTATGATTAGATTCATGCTCGCAAACATGAAACCATTTACAATAGTTGTTAGTTGGTCCCCACGGAAAGTCTTTATCAACACTCATTAGCCATTCATCATCGCGATTGGCCAATTCCTTTAAAGTGTTTTCTCGTATCTGAGACAATTCGTTGAGGTAATAATCGTAATTATTTCCTTTAACAACCTTTCTAGCCTTTTCTCCAAGACCAGAAGGTATTGACCATTTGTCTTTATCTTCTTTTGACCAATCGCCCCATTTCTTATTTTCAAACGTATGTATTTGATAAAAACGTTCAGTAGCGGCCAAATGCATTAACATGGCGCCAATACTATTGGCATTTTCATCTACCAAATAATCCAAATCAGAAACACTCATATTCCTTACGGGCGCTAAGATGACCATGCGCATCCAGTTCAGCATAGAGACTAATGTGCCTATTTGCGGGGTATAACCTTCTTTAGGGCCGACAATATTTACATCACTGTCTTGTGTAAAGTTTAACGGTGCCTCATGAGGTGCGGCGAAAGCACTTGCTGTGCCTAAGGTGCCAAGGGTTAGTAAAGAGGATTTTTTAATAAAATTTCTTCTGTTGACTTGGTTTGACTGATGGTCCATTTTCTAAGAGTTAAAAATTAGACCTTAAGGTACTTATTTATTTTCCAGAACCCAATTTTTAGCATTCACAAAAGCCTCTAACCAAGGCGAAACTTCATCATTCCTATCCGCAGGGTAGTACGCCCAGTTCCAAGGGAAAGTGGAGCGTTCGATATGTGGCATGGTGACCAAATGTCTTCCGGTGGAATCGCAAAGCATGGCGGTGTTGAAATCACTTCCATTCGGATTTGCAGGATAGCCTTCATAACCATATTTAGCTACAATATCATAGTTTTCCTCGGAATGTGGGAGACTGAACTTCCCTTCCCCGTGGGATATCCAAACCCCTAAGGTTGTTCCTGCTAAGCTCGATAGCATTACGGAATTGTTCTCTTGCACCTTCACAGATGTAAAATTACTCTCATGCTTTACGGAATCATTATAAGTCATCTTCCCATGGGTTTCGTGATCGGGATTGATGAGGTCTAATTCCATGAATAATTGACAACCGTTACAGATGCCTATGGATAAGGTATCAGGTCGCGCAAAAAAATCATTGATGACTTTGTTTGCTTTTTCATTGTATTTGATAGCACCCGCCCATCCTTTGGCACTTCCAAGTACATCTGAGTTGGAGAATCCGCCAACGGCACCTAAGAATTGAATGTCTTCCAAAGTTTCCCTACCGGATATTAAATCCGTCATGTGGACGTCTTTTACATCAAATCCTGCTAAATACATCGCATTTGCCATTTCACGTTCGGAGTTGCTGCCTTTTTCTCTTAATATGGCGGCCTTAGGCTTGCCCTTCGACGAGCTCAGGGTGACATTCATACCCGTGAATTGGCTTGGGAAGTTGTATTGTAGAGCCTGCTCCTTATAATTATCAAATCTATCTTTTGCCAAACCGTTTGCGGTTTGCTTGTCATCCAACAAATAGGAAGTCTTAAACCAAGTATCTCTCAATGAAGAAATATTCAAGCCCATTTCCATACCGCCATTTCGGATGATTAATTCATTTCCTGGAAGAACTTCTCCGATTTTTTTGAATCCGACTTGAGCTGTGTTTAGGATTTGTTCTATGCTGTCATCTTTGGACTGAAAAACAATGCCTGCATTCTCTGAAAATAGGACTTTAATAGTATCGGATTCACCTAAACTTGATAGGTCTAATTCCGCTCCTAAGTCTTTATCTGCAAAACACAATTCTAGAAGCGTTGTAATTAATCCTCCTGATGCAACATCATGACCTGCAATGATTTGACCCTTTTTAATTGAAGTTTGAATTAAATTAAAAACCGTCTTGAAATAAGCAGCATCTTCGATAGTCGGAGCTTCACTTCCAACAGCATTTAATACTTGTCCGAAGGAAGAACCCCCGAGTTTATAATTGTCTTTAGATAGGTTGATATAATAGATACTTCCACCGTCTTTTTGAAGTACGGGTTCTACTACTTTGGTGATGTCATCACAGTTTCCTGCGGCGGAAATTATCACCGTACCCGGACTAATCACATCGCCATCTTTGTATTTCTGTTTCATGGAAAGGGAATCCTTTCCGGTAGGGACATTGATGCCCAAAGCAATCGAAAATTCAGAAATAGCCTGTACCGCTTCATAGAGTCTGGCATCTTCACCTTCATTTTTGCAAGGCCACATCCAGTTGGCGGAAAGGGAAACGGATTTCAATCCGTCTTTCAGTGGTGCCCAGATGATATTGGTCAAGGCTTCGGCAATACTATTTTTACTTCCTGCGGATGGATTAATGAGTCCTGAAATGGGGGAGTGGCCGATACTCGTGGCGATGCCCTCTTTTCCTTTAAAATCCAAAGCCATGACGCCTACATTGTTTAAAGGCAATTGTAAGGGACCAGCACATTGTTGTTTGGCAACACGGCCGCCCACACATCTATCGACTTTGTTGGTAAGCCAATCTTTACAGGCAACAGCTTCCAATTGCAATACTTGCTCTAAATAGTCATGGAAGAATTCCAAAGAATATTCCGCGTCTGCATAGCTTCTTTCGACTGTGGTGTCGGTCATGATGGTTTTTGGAGAACTTCCGAAAATGTCTGTCAAATGGACATCCATCGGTTTTTCACCTGTAGTTTTTGATTCGAAGGTAAAACGGTCGTCACCAGTTACATCGCCGACTTCATAGATTGGAGAACGCTCTCTCTCGGCGATTCTACCGAGTAAGGCGGCATCGTCTTTACCGATGACCAAGCCCATACGTTCTTGAGATTCGTTTCCGATAATTTCCTTGGCGGATAGGGTAGGGTCTCCGACGGGGAGTTTATCCAAATCGATTTTTCCACCGGTTTCTTCAACCAATTCGGAAAGACAGTTGAGGTGCCCCCCCGCACCATGGTCATGAATGGATACTATTGAATTCACATCACTCTCCACCATACCACGAATGGCATTGGCGGCTCTTTTCTGCATTTCAGGATTCGAACGTTGTACCGCATTCAATTCGATAGCCGAACTAAATTCGCCCGTATCAGCACTGGAAACGGCTGCGCCGCCCATTCCAATACGGTAGTTGTCACCACCTAAAATGACGATTTTATCTCCGGTTTCAGGTTTGTCTTTTAGTGCTTGGTCTGCTTTGCCGTAGCCGATTCCACCGGCTTGCATAATAACCTTGTCGTAAGCAACACGTCTGTCGTCTTCGGCATGCTCAAAAGTCAAAACAGACCCCGTAATTAAAGGCTGCCCAAACTTATTTCCAAAATCGGATGCTCCGTTGGATGCTTTTATCAAAATGTCCATTGGGGTTTGGTAGAGCCATTCTCTGGCTGGCATTCCGTTTTCCCATGGACGCTCTTGCTCTAATCTGGAATAGGCAGTCATATACACCGCGGTACCTGCCAAGGGCAAGGAACCTTTACCACCTGCTAATCTATCTCGTATTTCACCTCCTGAACCGGTTGCAGCGCCATTGAAAGGCTCCACGGTGGTGGGGAAGTTATGCGTTTCTGCTTTTAAGGAAATTACAGAATCAAATTCCTCTTCTTGATAAAAGTCTGGTTTGTCTGCGGTTTTGGGTGCAAATTGCACCACGGTCGGACCTTTTACAAAAGCCACATTATCTTTATAGGCAGAAACAATGTCGTTCGGGTTTTGCTTTGAAGTCTCTTTGATTAATTTAAAAAGCGAAGTTGGTTTTTCTTTGCCGTCAATGACAAAGGTGCCATTGAATATTTTATGACGGCAGTGCTCGGAATTCACCTGACTAAAACCAAAGACTTCAGAATCGGTCAGTTTGCGACCCATTTTGGTGGAGAGTTGATTCAAATAGGCCACTTCCTCTTCGTTAAGCGCCAAACCTTCTTGTTGGTTATAGGAGGCAACATCATCAATCTCCAAAATTGACTCAGGCTTAACATCAATCGTGTAAATGTCTTGTGTGAGTGCCGCATATTTTTGCGAAATCATCGGGTCGAAATCGCTAAAGGCTTCGTCGACCGCTTTAAACTCCTCAATACGTACAATGCCTGAAATGCCCATGTTCTGGGTAATCTCCGTGGCATTGGTGCTCCAAGGCGTAATCATGGCAGCGCGTGGGCCAATAAAAAAGGCGTCAAGAGACGCCGCGTTTATTTGTGGTAGGTTGCCGAACAACCATGTAAGTTTTTTTGTGTCTTCTTGAGAAAGTTCTTGGCTGGTTTGTACTGCAAAAACTTTAGTGGTTTGCTCTCCGAAAAAGTGAATCATTGACCGTGTACCTTGTGTAGATTAATAAAGGCACAAATTTAGCTTTTTTTAATCCTTTTTTTGAATCAATTTGAAACAGTTTTGAACGGGGGATGTTGATAAAATTGAAACAATGATTCAGATATATTCATTTCCGATAAGAAAATCTTTCGCATGAATTGTTTGTTGCAGATTAATTTTCGTTATCAAGTCTAAGGAAGTGGGTTAGCTGTAATCTTTTAATCGGCATTTCATTTTCATAAACATCTTTGCAGGTAACTTCTACTGTAAGCTGCCCTAACATTTTACGAAGCTTTTCTCTTGTCTTAATTTGTTTAGATTTGGATGTGTCAATAGGTATTTCAATAAGTTTAATTGTTTCACCTGCTTGCACCACGAATTCAGCATAAGGCGTCCAATATTCTTTATAGTTCATGTCCCCAGGCAAACTATTTGGTAACCAATCATAAATGCAGGTTTTACTTTCACCTTTTACGTCGTAAATGTTCATTTTCTTAATCACTGCTATGCCATAACCAACATTTTTTAGAGTGACGTATATTCTGTTCTCATAATCCCACTGACCAATATGTAAAATTGGCTTTACGGATTTAATATTATGTGTCCTTTGGAGTTTAAAAGTATAGTATGCAATTGCAGTACTTGAAATGGAAACAATTAATGCTAACAATGCTACTAAGCCTTCCCAGTATTCTTGAATAAAACTCATATTTAACAATCTTTTTCAACAATTTACGCCTAACCTTCACTTCAATACCAATAGTTTGCTTGTTTAGTTCTTATTTCCATTAGATTGGAAAAAGTAATTACCTATGGCACTTGCACACAGTGCTCTTCATATTCTTATTCTTTTGGAAATATCGCCAAATGCTTGGCTAATAGTATATTCATGCTAGGGGCTTTAATTTTTTTAAAAAGTTTACAAAAAGTAGTTTCAGTATCAAACTTCTGTTTGTTTGATTTTATTGATTGTAATAAGTCTGAATTTACTTTTCTCGGCCATTTTAAGGACAATTCGCGATGTGACTTCAAGAAATACGTGAGCCATATTAAGTCATAAACATTGGAACTTTCCTTTCTAAATTTTCTTTCGGTTAACTCATTTAGAGATTTAAAAATTCGCTTAGTTACTACCTTTTCTTTTTTGTATTTTGAAATCAAAAGCTCGGTTATCGCCAATATTTGTGGTAAAGATTTTGAACGTTTCTCTTTTAACATTAAAAGCAAACTAAAAACCTTATATATTTCTTTTGAGGTTAATTTTAATTTAAGATTATAATTCTTTGAAATAAGTTCACTCAAAAATTTATCTATTACGCCTGTATTGGGATAATTTTTATCAATGAGAAGTACTTTTCTAAAAGTGTTTTCAAACACTTTATAATTTATAGGGTAGTGATGCCTTAATGAGTAGGTATGATATTCACTTGTCCATTCCCTAAACAGCCCTTCTGGCAGTTTTGAAACTGTTGATTTTTCCTCACTAATTGAAAGATTGAAACCCTTTAGATTTCTTTGTACTATACTCAAAATTTCGTGTGCATCAGATTCCGTTTGACAAAGAAATCTGTAATCGTCTTTAAAACGGACGCCAATAAAGTCTACATTTTCTTTTTTTAACTGCTTTGATATTTCCGCATCAATAACTGAAAGCATAATTTCAGTTACTAAATCCGAGATTGCAGGTCCGATTGCAATTCCGTTGGTACAACCATCATTTGAATTTTGAAATAGTTTATCGAGTTTGTTTCCTAAAAGTTTAAATTTAAATCTGTCTTTTCGTGCATCAACTTTTCCATTTATTGCCCAGGCAATACTGTGAGTGTAAATTGAAGGGTAAAAGTTTTTGATATCTGATTTTACTACCAAATTATATTTATGCCCTTCGGATACTATGTCACTTTCGGACATTTCAATGAACTCATAAATCATTCTTCCAGAGCGTAACGCCCCTAAGACCCCGATACTTTGTTTGTTTAAAGGAATGGGAAACGAATAAGAGTAAATTTTATTTTTTGAATTGAACAAGAGGGGTTTGACATCAGCCCATTTGTCCATTAAGTGCCAAACTAAATCGTGATAAATCTTATGGTTAATTATTCCAAATGCTCTTTCAGTCAACTGAGATTTTGGAAAAGTTATTTCACAAATTTCTGAAATTGGTACGCTGCTTTTTTTTGTAAAATCGAAGTAAGGATTTTTCTTGTATGTAAACTTTTCAACCGTAAAACAAGGTGGTAAAACATATTGCTCTGGAAAGAAACCTTCCCGTAATAACCAATTCGCTATTTTCCTCTTGGATATAGCTGAAACTAGCTTTTTAGTTTCTCTGAAGTGTTTTTGAGGTAGGTTCATAACTGAATACTATGATTACAAATACCTTCTTTTTGTGATAAAAGCTTATATCTCATAGAGAGCTAAATGTAGGAATTTGATGAATAATTAAAAAACAGAAAGTCTCACATAATGGCTTTATTTATTAACAGTTTTGTAGGGGTTATAAGGTACCTAGTTTTAAGCTTAATAGAAAGCAGGGTTGGGGGAGGTGTTGGGGTTTGATAAGTTAGAAGTCGGAAGTTAGAAGTCGGAAGTCGGAAGTCAGGAGTCGGGAGTGGGGTTTGTTTTGAAGTTTTGAGTGCTACGCGTTAATTACCCAAATCAAAAGTGGAGTTCAGCGTATCATTATTGATAATCTTCTCAATGATATTTTCTGTATTTCGCGAAATTTTAAACGGGTGTTCTTTGTAAAGGCTGGTGTAGATACTATCAACGGTCAAGAGGGTAGCTGGTAATTTCTCTTTTGAGAAATCTTTGATGCGTTCTTGATAGTCACTATGCCATTTCAAATCTTTTGGATTTATCCATCCATTGGCAATAAAGCCCTTGGTCTTTTTTGGGCAACGGCAGGGGTTTTCCTTGTTGACCAATCCACATTTATTGTGCATCCATTGGTAGAGGTCTTTTCGTGCCCGCGCTAATTTTTGCCTAAAATTAGCGGGACTGATTTCGAAAATTTCACTTCCTAAAGTATGGTCGATTTCAAAAAGTTCGCCCACAATATAAATAAGGCGTTGTTCTCTGTTCAGACACATCAACATACCCGCCATACAGGAAACCTTACTTTCCTCAATTTCGAGCTGTAATTCGGCCTCCTCAATAGCGGTCAATGGTATCTCAGGCGTTTCTTCTATATAATTGAAGAACACATCAAAACCAGTTACCAGTTTTTCATATTTCTGTTGCTTGGTGTTTAAAAAGTGGTTGAAAGTGATGCGGTAGAGCCAAGTTCTGAATTTTCCTTTTGTGCTATCATACTTTGAAAGATTGGTAACTAGTTTTATCAATATTTCTTGTGTAATATCTTCAGCATCAGCAACATTATTAATCATTTTCAAGGCGATATTGTAGATATACTGCTGATGCCTTTCGATGAGTTGACTCAGACTATTCCGATTTCCGTTTACGGCCAACTGAATCAATTCCAAATCTTTTTGGTCTGAATAGTCTGCTAGGCGAAAAGGATGGTCTTTTTTCATTTCTTAAATATCGTGATTTTATAATCGGCGCCACCAAATGTATAGAACCCACTTGCTTGGCCATCCGCGGTAAAAACAAAGTACATATCGCCTTCATAACTATTCCCATTATCCGCAAGCGTTTTCCAGCCGCCTTCAAACCGTTTGCTTTTAGGGTTTAGCATGAGTGTCATTTTTCCGTTCCTATTTTCTCCACCCGATGCGTAAACATATTCAATATAAAGTGTTTTTCCTTCGGATAATCTAGCGACAGGAATACTTGCTATTCCGGCCGCTTGAATATCCATTTCATATGCTTTGAAGTCCGTAATAAAGGTTTCCGCAAATTCGGATTGTTTCATTGTATTTTGAGCTTTGGTGTTACAACTATGAAGGAAGATGCTTAAGAATACAAGTACTATGGATGCTTTTTTCATTGTGATATGGTTTCAAGTCCGGTAGCACCTGCTCGATACATTTCTTCTACGGCCTGCTTTACCATGGGAAATTGACTTTCATCGGAGATTTCAAAATCCAAATCCCATAACAATTCTGTTCGTTCATCTTTTGAATTCACTTTCATTGTTCCCACGATATTACCAATGGGCAGCAGTGGTTGTTCATCAATTGCATACTGGAAAACTTTGTGCTCTTCATCAATTTTTAGAATCGTCTCTTTCATATCACCTTGCGCTGTCGTACAAATGCGTTTGCTTCCTTCTCCCTTGCCTTCTAAGCGGCAAGCGGTGATTATAGGAAGCCACTCATTCACTCCCGAAGCCTTAGAAATAGTTGCCCATACCTTTTCTGTTTTTGCGCTAAGTATATGGGAAGTCTGAACCGTTTTTTTATGCATCTCTTTATTTTTTAGGGTTTTCGTAGGGAATAGCTTTTGCTTCAAGGGAATTTTTCTCTTGTTTGCCGATAGTGCATTGTCCCGCAAAATAGCACATGATACAACGAGCGGATAGCACGGTTCCGAATTGGGCAATTGCAAAAATACCTAGTAATACGGAGGCTGTCATATTGGTTTTGAGAAAATAAATTGCTCCCGCTGTGGCGAGTATGCCTACAACTGTTCGTATGGTTCGGTCTTGCCAACCGATGTTTCTATTATAGGAATAGGTAATTCCTTTGATAAACTTATTCATAGGGTTTCATTTTTCAGCACGCTCTCTTTGGAGGTGTTTATAATGAAACAAGAGAAGTTTGAAAGTGTGACAAAACTTGGGAGGTGTTTTATTTATACTTTTCCCAATTTTAAATCTGATGACTCATATCTTATGAATCCGTCTGCGGTAGGTAATTGTTTTTTTAAAAGCCAATAGCTTTTGGCATCTTTGATAGTTTTATTGGGGTTGTCGTCTAGAAAGTCCCGCGTATATTGATTGTACATATTGTTGGCGGCAATGTCACGTCGAAATTCGGGATTTTCTTTTCGCTTTTCTAGGGTGTGCCATTGGGCAACGGCATCGGCCAAGGTCTTTCCGGTATTCGCTTTTACCCAAGCCATAAAATCACTATTACAGGAGAATGAAGGGCCGATTTCACTCGTCATAAATTTTCGAAAGTTTGGTCCGAAAGAGACATTATCGGTAATTACGGTATCAAGCTGTAAATCTGCTTTCGCCCAATTGAATTTCGAGCTCGCTTTCTTCTTTTTGGGCTGTGGTTTTACTTTTCCATGGTTGTCGAGCGCATACATGATGCGGTCGCGAAGGTCGAACTTTCGTCCCGTGGCTGGTAAATTGGCGCGTTTGCAGATTTCTACGAGTTCTTCCTTAAGCCAATACCAGCGATTGAACTCTGCACCCGATTTAATATGTTCAAATTTTGGTCTTTGCACTTTTACTCTTTTCTTACTTTTTGGTCTCGCGTAGGTTCACCGCTTTCTACAAAGATATCATCTTTATAGTAGCTTTTAAACTCTGTTAGGAGCCTGATACGCCAAATAAACTGATGTGTTTCATGATGATGGGCTTGGTTTCTACACACCCCTTAATCCCCTCTTGATAGAGGGGAAACTGTTGTGGAAAACTGCTGTGTTTGACTTTCCCTCCTAGAAAGGAGGGATTAAGGGAGGTGTCGGTGAACATGTCTAAAATGTAAATCTATTCCAAATCTTCAATCGGCGGCGGAGTAAAGCCATTCTTTTCAAAAGTCAATATATAATCCTCAATATGTCTTAGCACATTTTCAATATCATTCATGATTTGATGGTCAGAGAAACGAAGCACTCGAACACCTAATTCGTTCAATCGTTTTGTTTTCTTGACATCTTTTTTCCAGACTTCCAAGATTTCATGAGAATACCCATCGCATTCAATGGCTAGTTGCAACTTGTTGCAAAAGAAATCCACGATATAATCATCAATGGGTTTCTGTCTATGAAAGTCATAACCATACATCTGACTCCGCTTTAGCTTCTGCCACAAACGAATTTCAGATTTTGTCGAGTTGTTTCGAAGTTGTCTGGCAAGCTCTTTTAGTTTAGGATTGTATTTGATTTTCATGAGTGACGAATACAATCAAATATAAACATTTCGTCTATACAATAAACTCCAACGCTTTGGCTCTACCCAAAAGAATCGGGATTGAATTTGTTGCGATTACTCAGTCTGCCATTGTTTTAATAGTAGCTAGTATATTTGAAAAGCCTTTACCACTAGTCTATTTCTTCGATGCTAAAATCGGCATATAAAACCTCTTCATCTCTGAGGTCTTGTGCATTGATAAGGCTGCGGTAGATGCCCCATTTTGGACGTACGAAGGTGCCACCGTCTCTCCAGTTGATGATGTTGTCATTCGCATATTCGAACAAAACAGCAGCATCACTTATTTGTTGGATTAAAATACTGTATGTTCCTGAAAATCCGTAGGTTATTGTTTCGGTAACTTCTAACCATTTACCAATAAGGGGTGCCAAATCGGTTTGTTTTAGGGTGACTTGGCTATTGGTTTCAGCATAGCGCAACTCCAAACGGTCGGGACTACTTTTTCTCGTGGTCAAGGTATACATGGGCATGGCATCTAAATCCCCTCCAACCGATTTTAACTGATGAATGTGTGTAAAATTTGGCGAAGATTGGAAGCCGTCTTGGAGTTTAAATTTCCATTTGTAGATGACCGTTTCACTTTCAACGCCCAATAAATTATCTGGGGATTGGTCGTAGGTTTTTATCTCGTTCCGCTGACGGTCAAAATTGATGCAACGGTCGTTGTCGGGGTCCGTGTGAATGAAAAAACGAAACACATTGGCATCCAAATCAGTATCGAATATTTCATCTATGTGTCGACCAAAGTCCATGTGATTGCAGTCAGGCACTTCAACCGGATTTTGATTCGGCGCCAATACCGAGGTAATCAATTCATAGGTGTCACCGGGGCCATCAGCACTCAGTATTACTGCATTACCTGTAACAACCTGTTTTTCCAAGGTGATGGTTACGGAATTATTCGAAGCATTTGGGTCGTTATAATAGTCTTGAAATGCTGTTTTAAATTGAATGGTAGCCGTTACAGAGGTAGAATCCGTGGCAAAAGTTAATGTCTTTTGAGTTTTTATTTCGGTGGCACTACTATAGTTGTAAGTTAAGGCATCATTTATTTTCTGTGTTAGTTCGTTGGCCTCGGTCCAGGTGATGTTATTAGTAGCTGCACTCACCGAAATGTCTGCTACTATGGGTTCTGGCGTAACAACTTTTGGTTCATCATCGCTACTACAGGCATTTAAAATGAAAAACGACCCAACTAAAAAGCAGAGGAAAGTAGCTGAATTAAGATGGTTTGATTGGCTATTGAAATTTGTTTTAAAGGGGACTTTCATGCTTTCTAGTTTAATTACCGCAACAAAATAGTGTATAGTACTATAACTTGGCTCAGGGATTAATATTTTATGATTCTAGTAACATTAAAAGATTAGGTAGGGTAATGAATATTTCTGATTGATTGCACCATGGACAATATAATTAAAAAAAAGTCTAGCTAGCAGCAGGTTTATAAGTTGATTTCTAGGAGGTCTTTTTTTTTAAAATCATCCAAAGAAAAACCGACAAAGCAAGCGTAAGGATTGAAAATGCTTTTTCAAAGTTCGTTTTGGCAAATAAATTTCCGACGGTATTAAGGACAAAAAGTACAAGGAATATCCATAGAACAACATTAACCACTTTTATTGACAGAAATGGTTTGATTAGTTTTCCTTTAATGAGCACTGCTAGCCCCAGAATCAAATTTAGTCCTATAGAGAAGGTCTCGAAAATATACATTTCTGTATCGTTGGTCAAGCGTCCGCCCCAAGTGATTTCATAGGGAATGACTTTTAGAAGAATACAGAGATGAAATAGGATCACGGCTATAATAATGCCCAGTACCATTTTGATTGCAATGCTAGGTTTCATTTACAATAGATTAATTGTTGTCTTTAAAAGCATTAAAAAGTAAACCATCATAACGGTACACGCCATTTAAAGTACCAAGCCAAATGCCGCGATCTTTATCTTCGACAATGCCAAAAAACATATTTTGTTCATTCAACATTAGTTGTGCTGTGGCTCCCTTGTTTCCCTGCGCCAGTTTATCATATTTGGTGAGTTCCCAATTTTGGGGATTGCCATCTTCAGCGGAACTGGTCCATATTTGCTCTTTGCTGTCTTGGTAGATGTACCCAACAAAATTTTTGGTGTAATGGGTGAAATCGCTACCATCATAGGACCAAAGTCCGTTATTACCACCTAACCAAATGTTTCCTTCTTTGTCTTCTATGATTGACCTTACGTTTTGAAAAGCTTGCCCATCTGGTTTGGTGAATTTTGCAACTATTTTTCCATCATAAACAGAAGTCTCGCCTCTAGCCCCAATCCATAATTTTCCAGTTTTGTCCTCAATTATGGAATTAATATCGTTATTCAGTTGACCTCCTGCTATAGTGAAATTGCTAAAATTCGTGCCATCGTAGGTGCTTATGCCATTCATGGTGCCAATCCATAGAAGGCCATTTTTATCTTCCATAAAACAGCCGATGCTGTCATTAGCTAATCCGTTTTTGGTAGTGAAATTGGTAAATGATGTTCCATCGTAGCGGTATACGCCAGCGCCTATGGTGCCGAACCAAATATTTCCTTTAGAATCTTCCAGAAGGCTAAAAACATGAAAGCGTCTGAGATTTTCTTTATTGGTGAAATTGGTAAAGGTTTTGCCGTCATATTTAATAATTCCCTCCCATGTGGCGAACCAAATGTTTCCGTTTCTGTCTTGAAGGATGTTTCGAGTAATACTGTTTGGACCATAATCAGAAGTGATGGATTTGCTTTCTGTGAAATAAGGGTCGAAATCTAGAGTGTCAGCTTCTGCTTCTTTTGGTATAGGTGCGGTGACTTTTTCGGGAGCTTTTTTTTGTTGCCCGTTGCAGGAGACTATGGAAACTGTAATCAGTAGTGAAGCGAAAATCAGCACTTGCTTTTTCATATTTTTAGTATTGAATTGTGATGAAGGAGGCTTTTCTACATTCGAAAGTGAAGCTCCTAGTTAATTTAAAAAATCTACAATAGCATCAATTACTGATTTGGTTCTTAAAATACGAAAATGTCCCGTGCCTTCAATTTCTTTAAACCTAGCTTCAGGCCAATTTTTATGGACATTTTTTGAACGCGCAATCGGAATGACCTTGTCGTTAGTATCGTGAATTATCAAGGCGCTTTTCACATGAATTGACTGCACAAATTTACTGACATTCAGTATTTTAAGGTCCATTCCTGTTTCTTTTTCTAGGCGACTGATTAATCTACTTTTTACTTTTTCGGTAATCCCCACCATATCGGCAACGTCATCAATACGTTCACTAAACTTATCGGGAGTGGTAAGTAGTACGTACTTTTCAATTTGTAAATCTTGGTTTTCAAAAAGTGCGTAGGTTGTTGCCACGCCACCGAACGAATGGCTTATTAAAGTGTTAAGCTCATATTTACGGATTAAGAGACCGACCAATTCCGTAAACTCGAAAAGACTGGTTTCTCCTTTACTACTAAAGCCATGCGACGGAGCGTCAAAAGAATATACCGTGTATCCGGCATTTAGAAGGGGTGTAATCAAATCAGTAAAATTACCTGCTTGGCCTTCCCATCCGTGGATAAGAAGAATCTTTTTAGTACCACCCGGCCAAGTGTACAGCTGGATGTCAAAATTTTTGAATCGCAACTTTTCTTTGTCTGCTTTATCCAAAATACCCAATTCACTTTCGCGTAATTTTCGAACTTGTGGATTGGTTAACTGTTGGTAGGCATAGGAAGTAATTGCAGCGGGAAATAGCGTTGAGGCAATGCGAACTAAAAGCTTCTTCATAAAAGGGGTATTTTTACTCACTAAGTTAGGGAATTCAGGTTAACAACTTTCCAATACTTTTCATACTTTTAAGAGATAGGGAATTTTAAAAACCAACCGTATGAAAATGTCCAAAATTTTAGTGCTTGGGAGCTGTATGCTCTTTTTCACTGCAAGCGTATTTGCCCAAAAGAAAAAATCTAACAAACAAATTGAAAAATTAAAGACTGAAGTGGCTGCTATCGTTCAGGCGAACCATAAGCAATCGCAGGTGATGGTGGATAAAATCTTCAGTTTTGCGGAACTCGGTTTTCAAGAATTCGAATCTTCGAAATACCTAACGGGAATCTTAGAAGAAAACGGATTCGCCATTGAGAATTCCATTTCTGGCATTCCCACCGCATGGTTTGCCAAATGGAGTAATGGGGAAGGTCCTGTAATCGCTATTGGTAGTGATGTGGATTGTATTCCGAAGGCATCGCAATATCCAGGAGTGGCATACCACAAACCAATGGTCGAAGGAGCACCTGGGCATGGAGAAGGACATAATTCCGGAATCCCCATGAATATCACAGCGGTGTTGGCCGTAAAGCAAATCATGGAACGTGAGAATATCGGAGGGACACTTTTGGTATGGCCAGGAATTGCGGAGGAATTGTTAGGTTCTAAAGCTTGGTATGTACGTGATGGACTTTTCGATAAAATCGATATGTGCATCTTTACCCATGTGAGCAGTAACCTAGGAGTATCCTACGGACCAACAAGAGGTACGGGATTGATATCCGTAGAGTATATGTTTGAGGGAGAAGCCGCGCATTCTGCAGGAGCACCATGGAGGGGGAGAAGTGCCCTCGATGCGGCTGAGCTTATGAATATTGGTTGGAACTATAAAAGAGAACATTTACACCCCTTAAAACGTTCCCATTCCATCTTCACAGACGCGGGAGACCAACCTAATGTCGTTCCCTCAAAAGCAGCAATTTGGTTCTACTTTAGAGATATCAAATACAAAGGTATTATGGAAATGTATGCCGAGGCGAATGATATGGCAAAAGGTGCCGCTTTGATGACCGGAACTAAAATGACCTCACGTATTTTAGGAGCTGCATGGCCAAGACATTTCAACAAAGTCATTGCGGAAACAATGTATGATAACATCAAAAAAGTGGGACTGCCGCAATGGTCATCAGAAGATCAAGCTTTGGCAAAAGCGGTTCAGACCGAAGTGAATTCAAATAAAATTGAAGGCTTGGCAACGGAGCTAATGGAGTTAGGCTTGCCACAAGTTGAGCCTATTAGTGGTGGTTCTGATGATATCGGAGATATTTCTTGGAAGATTCCGACGGTTACGATGCGTTATCCTTCTAACATCCCAGGACTCCAAGGACATCACTGGAGCAATGCCATCGCCATGGCTACTCCGATTGCCCATAAAGGTGTCACTGCAGGAGCAAAAGCAGAAGCCATGACCATTCTGGATTTCCTACTAAAACCACAACTGCTAAAAGACGCTTGGACCTATTTTAATGATGTACAGAGCAAGGAAGACAAATACGAGCCCATGATTTCCGCGGATGACTTACCACCTGTTTACTTGAACACCGACAAACAAGGGCAGTTCCGTACTGAATTGGAAAAATTCTATTATGATGAAACGAAGTATGATTCGTATTTGGAGCAGTTAGGTGTGGAGTATCCTACTTTGAAAGGGGAGGAATAGAAATTTACTTGGTGTTCACACACCCCTTAATCCCCTCTTATTAGAGGGGAAACTGTATATGTTTGCGTTTGAGTTTCCCTCCTAACAAGGAGGGATTAAGGGAGGTGTTGGTTCGAAGAGCTGCCCCTTAATTCCTAAGCCCTCTCCAACAACGCCATATAAAACCCATCATACCCGCTTTTAGAAGCATAAATCTTCTTCTCTTTTACCAAAGTGAAATCTTTACCTTCTTCAGAAGCTAAAAATGAAATTACCTGGTCGTTATTCTCTTGCGGAAGAATAGAACAAGTAGCATAAACCATCTTGCCACCTGATTTTACAATCTTACTATAAGAACGAATAATTTCGTGCTGTACTTTGATGATTTTCTCTAAGAACTCCGGTTGCATTTTCCATTTGGAATCTGGGTTTCTTCTTAGCACGCCCAATCCTGTACATGGGGCATCGATGAGGACGCGGTCTGCGCTTCCGTAGAGTTTTTTGAAAACCTTTGTTGAGGTAATTTCGCGTGGTTCAATATTATGGGCTCCATTTCTTCTGGCACGACGTTTAAGTTCTTTGAGTTTGCTACCATAGATATCCATGGCAATCAGTTGACCTTTATTTTCCATCAAGGCTGCTAGGTGAAGCGATTTTCCTCCAGCTCCAGCACAAGTATCTACCACGCGCTGACCAGGTTTGATATCAAGCATTTCTGCTACCAATTGAGAAGAAGCGTCTTGGACTTCGAAATAACCTTTTTGAAAAGATTCCGTTTGAAAGACATTAGCACGTTCTGGCAGTCTTAATGCAGATGCGTAGCCTTTTATAGGTTCCACATCGATTCCTTCTTCCAACAAGGCCTTGCGCAATTTTTCTTTCGTCGTTTTTAAGGTGTTTGTTCTTAGAATGACTTCTGCCTTTTTATTCAAGGCTGCTAATTCTTCGGTCCATCGTTTATCGCCTAGGGCTTTCTCGCCCAATTCATCAATCCAATCCGGAACGGATTCACGAAACTTTCTGATTTTTGAAAGCTCATCAAACTTTCCTTTGATACGACGTTCTGGGGTGGGTTCGATTTGTTTCCAATCTGGTAGTTGGTATCCTTTTAAAACGGCCCAAACGGCCCACATACGGAATAAATCCGTTCTACGATACGGTGCTTTTACATCTGCAATTTCCGTATAGAGCCTTTTATATCGTACCATTTCATAAATGGTTTCAGCGATAAATCCGCGGTCGCGCTTGCCCCAGCGTTTATCAATTTTCAAAACTTTTTGTACCACCTTATCGGCATATTCTCCTTCATTGAAGATTAAATCGAGTCCGTCTATCACGGCAAATACTAAGTTTCTATGCAATTTCATTCTGAAAAATTAAGGCTGCAAAGGTAGGGTTTTGAAATCGTTTAATTTATGTAATTTGGACTTCAAATCTTGCTATTGGAAGAAGAAAAGTTCATTGCGGCTTTACAAGAAGGAACGAATCAGGCCTATGGTCAGCTACTGGATGAATACCAGCAAAAGGTTTTTGGTACTTGCATTTCTTTTGTGCCCAACCAAGAAGATGCTGAGGATATTGCACAGGAGGTTTTTGTCGAGGTTTTTAATTCCATTGAAAAATTTAAGGGCGATTCAAAACTATCCACTTGGATATATAGAATCACAACGAATAAATGTTTGGAATTCATCCGTAAGAAAAACACCAAAAAACGCTTCGGATTTATGCAGTCCCTGTTAGGAAACGATACCCCAATAGACCGGAGTTCGTATTTCACAGAGTTTAATCACCCCGGTATACAATTGGAGAACAAGGAGAAAAGTGAAATCCTATTCGCAGCAATAAACAAATTGCCCGAATCCCAAAGAATAGTTTATACTTTAAATAAGATTGATGATTTGAGTTATCAAGAAGTTAGTGAGATAACGGAGAAGAGTATCTCATCCATTGAATCATTGTTGTTCCGAGCGAAAAAAAATTTGAAGACCTTGCTATATGACTATTATAAAAAAGAAGGATACTGACGCAAGTTTTTTGAAAATTATGCATCTAAAGAGAAGACCAAAGGCCTAGACACATGAAAAATAGACCAAATATCGACCAGTTAGTAGAAGACGCACTAGATAGTGTTTCAAATATTGATACCGCTAAAACACCACCTTTCTTCAAAGAAAAAGTGCTCAATAGAATGGCACAGCAAGATGTTGAAAAGGCAGAAGGAGTGCGTTATTTAAATTGGTTTACCCCAAGATATCAAGCTGCTGCTCTCTTGTGTTTTGTAATTTTAAATGCATTCGCTTTGTTATCGTATAACTCAGATAGTGACTATGGCGAGAATGTGGAAAATTTTGCCGAAGTCTACGGATTGTCGGAAACAACTACCGATTCATACCTGTACCAAAACTAGACGATATGAAGAAAAATTTACTCTTATATATCTTATTGGGTTTACTTGTGCTAATGAACGCTTTCTTCTTGTTCAAACACTTTAGTACCACAGATAAGAATGGACCAAGAGGTCCAGGTCCAGGTAACTTTATTGCCAAACAGTTGGAATTTGATGAATCACAAACACAAAAGTTCGAAGATTTAGAAATGGAGCATCGAGAAAATATAAAAGGACTTCTAGCTGATATTCGTGAATTAAAGGATTCCTTATTTGATAGATTATCGGATGAGACGGTTGACGATTCGGAAGTTGATGCAATAGCTACTCAGATTGCTGCTAAGGAGAAAATAAAGGAATTGGAAACCTTTCGATTTTTCAAAGCCGTAGGTGCGTTATGTAATGATAATCAAAAGGAATTACTGAAGTCCATCATAAAAGATGCTTTACATCGTCAAGGGCCTCCAGGTCGAAATGGACCTCCACGAAGAGGACCAGGTGAGGAAGGTAGGCCACCTCCACCAAGACACTGAAATTTCATTACTATAGGATTAGACCCTGATTTTACTCGATAATCGAGATTTAAAATGCTCTGACGCTTGCGTCGAAATCAAAGTTAATTTTCCTTTTAATGTCTCGCGGGCTTGCCCGGAGGTTATTTATGTTAGGGTTTTTTTGTGCTTTTTTTAACATAGGAGGGCACAAGTTTGTAAAATCGATTACATCTAAACTGTCAAATACATAAAATTCCATAGTATGAAAAACAACACATTTAAAACAGTAGTATTGGTTTTTGGCTTCGCATTACTTTTTTTCAATAGCTCTTTTGGACAATCTCAAAATAGACAGGAAAGAAGAAAGCCACCCACCTTCGAAGAAATGATTGAACAGATGGATGCCAATGAAGACGGTAAACTTTCTAAGGAAGAACTAAAAGGTCCCCTCAAGGACAATTTTGATAAAGTAGATTTAGATGAGGATGGATTTATAACAGCTGAAGAATTTGAAAAGGCTCCAAGACCTAAAAGAAGGGAAAGAAGAAATTAAAGAAGTTAGGCACAAGTTTTTAAGAAATAATACATCTAAAAATAAAATATACTATCATGATAAAGAGATTTAAAAGTTTACCCGTACTACTTCCAGCAATTTTTTTTGCTTTAATCGGCTTTGTTGCTTGCAGTAGTGATAGTGTTACCGACATCCCTCTCGATGAGGAAGGAACCGATGATGACGAAGTAGTTACAGAACTTCACGCTGCTTTTGCTGTATTCAACGAAGAAGCCACAACCATATTTTTAGATGGTTCAGAGGTGGTTATAGAAACAACGGGATTACCAAACCATGAAACCGTTTATTGGGGTGAGGATAATGACCTTTATCGGGAGGAACCAGATGTACGTCTTACGCCTACCAGAATCCCTGACCGTGATCAATCGGCGACAATTACGGTTGATGCCAGTCCCAACTTAACAGGAAGTACAGTCGCCACAGAATTAGGTATTATTGGGGTCGCAGTAAGTGGCTCGTATATTTTTAATGATCAAGAAGGAAATGGAACTTTAGACCAAGCTGCGGGGAGTTTGGACTGGACAGGAGCTCATATCGGACCAAGTGTTTACCACTACCATTTAGAACCAAAAGCATTTACCAATGATGATGATGAATTGGCTGGTATTTTGTTAGACGGTGTTTTTCTTTACGGTAGAAAATGTAACGCTATAGCAGACTATCCTACGGATTTAGATTCTTCAGGAGGTCACACAAGCTCTACACAATATTCGGATGGCGAAGAAGAATACCATTACCATATTATCAATGAAATTTATTCCACAACAGGTTCCTATATTGCTTTCGCAGGCCCCTTTCAAGGCTATTAATACAATCAATGAAAACAATTCATCTCGTAGTTTTAGTATTGTTTGCTTGCACCAGCATTAGTTGCAAGGAAACTCTCGATGCCAAAAGTGTTGTCGATACACAAATTATCATCGACAGTATTGCCGTATTGAAAAAGGAACTGTTACTCAATCAAAATGAGGGCAAATGGTATTATAAAGGACAGCCATTTAATGGATATTCCTTAAAATACCATTCCAACGATACTTTAGCGGAAAAACTCGGTTTTTATAAAGGAAAGCGGGAGGGAATTGCCAAGCGCTGGCACCAAAATGGCGAACTTCAAGTTGAATCACACTATAAACAGAACCGTTTAAACGGAAGCTATAAAAGCTGGTGGGAAAACGGAGCTCTAGCTTCTGAAACAACGTATCGTGACGGAAAACTTAGTGGATTTGAGAAGAAGTGGTATCCAACAGGTCAGCTCTCTAAGGAGCGGCAGTTGGTAAATGGAAAGGAAGAAGGACTCCAGAAAGCCTGGCTAAAAAACGGAACGCTCTATGTGAATTACGAGGCAAAAAACGGACGTATTTTTGGTATGCGAAGAGCAAATTCATGTTATCAATTAGAAGATGAAACAGTTGTTCAAAGTAAATAGCTTAGGCATATTTCTGATTTTTTGCTTTACACTTTTTGCAAGTTGCAAACAAGAAATAAAGAAAGAAAAGGCTGAGGTGGTTGAAACGAGTAGGGTAGAACATCTTCCTTACTATGGTGATGCCTCTTTTACACCTAATTGGCTCACTCCCAATAGTGAAGCCGAGAAACAGTTTCATAAGATTCCCGATTTCGAACTGGTGAATCAGTTGGGAGATACTATCACCCAAAAGACTTTTGAAAACAAAATTTATATTACCGATTTCTTTTTTACCAGCTGCCCGGGTATTTGTTTAAAAATGACGGGGAATATGCTGAAATTACAAGAAGAATTCAAGAATGATGATGAAATCCTATTCTTGTCCCATTCGGTTACTCCCTCCATAGATTCGGTGTCCGTTCTTAAAAATTATGCGGATAAAAACGCAATCATTGCTAATAAATGGCACTTGGTTACAGGTGATAAAACGGAGATTTACAATTTGGGAAGAAACCAATATTTTGTAGAGAACGATTTAGGAATTCCGAAAGATATTAATGATTTTTTACACACCGAGAATTTCTTACTCGTAGATAATAACAAGCATATTCGCGGCATCTATAATGGTTTGAATAGGGCATCTATTGCGCAATTGATAACCGATGTCAAAGCATTGAAAAAAGAGCTCTGATTTTTATGCTACTTTTGAGTATGCGCAAATTCCTATTACTTTTTATTGTTGCCTCTGTGTTTTCTTGTGTTGAAGAAGAAAATAGACTTCCGTTTACATCCGTAGAAATTGAACCCATTTATGTAGATACGCTAAGTATTCGAGCAATTGATATCGTTGGAAACACCTTGCGGTATGCTGCGAATAAAGGAACTTTTGGAAATATAGATTTGCGAACTGGAAAGATTATGGAGGGCATTCAAAAGTATCATACCAGTATTCCGGAGTTTAGGGCCATGACGCATTCTTCAACGGACTTTTTTATGCTTTCCGTGGGAAATCCTGCTTTACTTTATAAAACGGGAGAAGAAGGGAAAATGAAGTTGGTTTATATGGAAGAAGGTGATGGCGTTTTCTATGATTCCATGACCTTTTGGGATGACCAAGAAGGAATAGCAATAGGAGATACTGTTGATGGCTGTTTTTCAATAATTATTACTAGGGATGGAGGGAATTCTTGGAATAAGTTGTCCTGCAACGTACTTCCTGAAGCTATAGAAGGAGAAGGAGCGTTTGCCGCCAGCGATACCAATATCAAAACTATTGGAAACAAAACCTGGGTTGCCACAACCAAACGCATTTTGTTTTCTCCGGATAAAGGAAAAACATGGGAAGCCTTTGAAACACCAATTTTAAATAAAGGAGAAGCGGAAGGCATTTATTCAATCGATTTCTGGACAGAATATCTAGGAATCGCCGTCGGGGGCGATTATACCAATCCGGATGGGAATAGTGCAAACAAGGCAATGACTTTCGATGGTGGAAAAACATGGGAACTTATTGCCGACGGAAAAAACCCGCAGTATAAAAGCTGTGTGCAGTTCGTTCCTAATACTAGCGGTAAAGAAATTGTAGCTTTAGGTTTTACGGGAATTTCCTATTCAAGTGACCAAGGAAATTCTTGGAAACAACTTTCAGATGAATCATTCTACACCATCCGATTTTTAAATGATTCTATTGCTTATGCTGCTGGAAAAAACAGAATAGCGAAACTTGTCTTTAAGTAAAAAAGGAAGCAATTACGCTTCCCTTTTTGATATTTTGGATCCGGCTTAAACATTTACGACGACATAACCTCGCCCTTGTTTTTTATACCAAATACCTTTGTATTTGTACACTTTTCTTCCGTTTCTAAGTTTTACCACTTTGTTTCCTCTTGGTAAATGTCTTATTTGGATTCCCACGGGGGCAGCACAAACAACAAATTTGCTGCCTCTTGGCTTGTACCACACTCCATCAGCGAAACGAAAATTGACTTTATTATGTACAACGACTTTTGGTTTATGAACCTTGGTAACGACAGTTCCATGTTTGGGATACACTTGAACCACTTCTCTTTGTGCAGTTATTGATGATACTATTCCGAATAGAAACAGAAGAACGAATACTAATTTTAAATTTTTCATAGGTATAAAATTTATGGGTTATACTTTTTTGACTCTCAATTTAGAATAGGGTTTAATAGAAAAAGGGGCTGAAAGGCCCCTTTTTTATGCATTTTATCGAATTTTTGATTTTACCGATATCCTCCGCCGCCGCTTCGCTTTTTTCTGTATTGTTCTAATAAGCGTTTTTTAAAACTTTCTTCTGCACGAATAAGTAACAAGGTTTTTTTTGCTGAAATCACTCCTCTAATTTCAGTTAAGAAATCAGCATCTAATTCTTCACGTTTCTTTTTCAATTCCACGTATTGGGTGAGTAAACCTTCTGATTCCGCATCAGTAAGAGTAGCTGTTTTTCGTATTTTGAGCTTTATTTCTGCTCTTTCTTGTCTTCTAAGCTTTTCTCGTTCCACTTCATAGGCATTATAAACGGGCCAAAAGGCTTGTGCCTCAGTGCTTGATAAATCGAGTCTTTCAGTAAGATATCCTACTTTCAATGACTTTATTTTATCTCTGTGTTCTTCGCTTCTCTGACCAAAACCAAGAGTAGTGGCGCAAAAGAAAAGTACAAGTGCTATATTTTTTATGTTATTCATAATCTTCAAGGTTTAGGTCTTCGATAGCGTCAACATTATCATTTAAATAGTCGATGACGTTTTCTTCTTCGAATTGATTTTCTAGTATATCGTTGATTTCCAATTCATCAAGTGGGAGCACTTCCGAAATCTCATAGGTGGTCAATCCCAATTCATTGTATTCAAAATAATTTTCAATATCTGTACTTGCTAGGTCTTCAAAGGTAATTTTTTCGTTTGCGTTCCAATTGAATCCTAAGAAAATCAAAACAATTGCAGCTGCAGAAGCCGCGGCGATGTAATATTTCTTCCATGGGTTTAACTGAATGACCTTAGTTTCCTCCAGATTTAACTTTTCCTGAATGTTTTTATGCAGTCCATCAAAATAATTCTCAGGAATAGCAAAACCATCCTCCTTGGGTAAATCGCTCTTTTCGTCGTTCAATTTATCCATGAGCCCATCCGTAAAGTTCTCAAAGTAACCTTCGGGTGTTTTAAACGGATTATTTTTATTTGACGCTTCCATTACTTGTATTTGACTGTCAATACTTTAAAAGGTTTAATTTGAGTTTATGAGTTTATGAGTTTATGAGTTTATGAGTTTATGAGTTTATGATGATGTTATGTCTATTTTTTTAAATATGCCTCTACTTTCTTTACTGCTAAATGATATGAAGCTTTCAATCCTCCAACAGAGGTCTCTAAAATTTCTGAGATTTCTTCATATTTCAATTCCTGAAAATATTTCATATTAAAAACCAACTTTTGCTTCTCCGGTAATGTTGCAATTGCTTTTTGCAATTTTAATTGAATTTCATCTCCTTCAAAATAGACATCTGCTTGCAAGTTATCTAACAACTGGTTTTGCAATTCTTCATTTCCGATGCCTTGCTTTTTCGATTTAGTCTTTAAAAAACTCAGCGCTTCATTGGTCGCAATGCGATACATCCAAGAATATAATCTGCTATCTCCTTTGAACCCTTCAATATTCCGATACACTTTTATAAAGGTATTCTGTAAAACATCATCAGCATCGTCATGGTTCAATACAATCCTACGGATATGCCAATAGAGCCTTTCTTTATAGGTGTTTACCAACACCTCAAAGGCCCTCGATTGGGTTTTCGGATTCCTTAATTCTTCTACTAAATCGGCTTCAGCGAGCAATAGGTATTTGTTTGAATTCCTTTATTGGACTCTAAAGTTAAGGAAAGGTTTAGTGTGTTATTGAAATTTTACAGGCTCCCCTCCTAATTCTAGGAGGGGTGTCCACTTTAGTGGACGGGGTGGTTAAGCCCAAGCCTTTCCCTAAGGTGCCAACTTACTTTCTAAACGCAGAACCCGCTTACAAGTTTTTTAGGTAAAATGGATCTTCTCAACTCACGAAGTAACCACCCCTTTCTTCCCTGCAGGTTGGCAGGGAATTCATTCCCCTCCTAGAATTAGGAGGGGAGCTTTTTCACTTTTTCTATATTAAATCTGAAATTTTACCCCAGCGACTGCATATCAACCAACTTCTTATAGGTGCCATTCTTGGCAAGTAATTCTTCATGAGAACCTTGTTCTACAATCTCTCCTTTTTGAAGGACAACAATAGTGTTTGCATTTTGGATAGTAGATAGGCGATGGGCAATTACGATGGAAGTCCGGTTGCGCATCATCTTCTCCAAGGCATCTTGAACCAAACGTTCGCTTTCTGTGTCTAAGGCTGAAGTTGCCTCATCTAAAATCATTATCGGTGGATTTTTCAAAACGGCTCTAGCAATCGATAGTCGTTGTTTTTGTCCGCCGCTTAACTTGTTTCCGCTATCACCAATATTGGTGTTATAGCCTTCCGGTAATTCAGTAATAAATTCATGAGCATTTGCAATTTTTGCTGCTTCTATAATCTCTTCTTCGGATGCGTTTTCTTTTCCTAAACCGATATTGTTTTTAACGCTGTCATTGAAGAGGATGGAGTCTTGCGTAACCAACCCCATTAAGTATCTAAGGGATTTTTTAGTCATGTCCTTTATGTTGATACCATCAATCTCGATTGTTCCGTCATTTACATCGTAAAATCGGGTGGCAAGATTTGCGATGGTACTTTTGCCACTGCCGGACTGTCCAACCAGTGCCACTGCATGACCTTTCGGAACTTTCAAATTAAAATCCTTTAGAACATAATCGTCTTCATATTTGAAGGAGATGTTCTTTAATTCTATTTGTGAATCAAAATCGGATTTGTCGATGGCATTCTCAATTTCCGAAATCGGATTTTTAGTTTCTAGAATTTCTAACACACGTTCTGCCGCAGCATTTCCTTTTTTAACTCCGTAGGACGCTTTGCTAATAGATTTTGCAGGAGTTAGGATATTATACGCCAAGCCCATGTATGCAATAAAGTCAGCAGCATCTAATGTTTCATCAACAATAACCATTTTTCCCCCAAACCAGAGAAGTACTCCAATAACCAGAATTCCTAAGAACTCGCCCGTTGGCGAAGCTAGGTTTTGACGATTTAATAGGGAGTTGCTAAAATCGAAAAACCGTTTTGTTGAATTTGAAAATGTCTTATAGAATTTTGATTCGGCATTAAAGGCTTTCACTACTCGCAAACCTCCCAGCGTTTCTTCTACAATAGACAGAAACTGGCCTTGCTCTTTTTGTACGTTATCGGATTGTTTTTTTAGAGATTTTCCAATCCATGAAATAATACTGCCCGCAATTGGAATAAAAATGAAAACGAAAAGTGTCAACTTACCACTAATGCCAAACATGATGAGAATGGTAAAAAGAATGGTTAGCGGTTCACGCACGATTAGTTCTAGTACAGATAGAAAAGAATGTTGAATTTCAAGTACATCTGAGGTAATTCGGGCAATTACATCCCCTTTTCGCTTCTCAGAGTAGTAGGATATGGGAAGTTCTGTTATCTTTTCATACATCTGATTACGAATGTCTTTTAAAACTCCATTCCGTAGAAAGGTGATAAAATACATTGCTAGATAATTAAAAAGATTTTTGAGTAGAAATAGAATCAAAATTAGCCCAATAAC
This sequence comes from Maribacter taeanensis, assembly GCF_047345145.1. Classification (NCBI taxonomy): domain Bacteria; kingdom Pseudomonadati; phylum Bacteroidota; class Flavobacteriia; order Flavobacteriales; family Flavobacteriaceae; genus Maribacter; species Maribacter taeanensis. Next base: position 1,046,802 of record NZ_JBLFER010000001.1, on the reverse strand, counting down.
CAAAACCAAACCTTTCATTTTGTCATCGCCTGCATATTGGGTTACGTGGTAGCCGAGATAGTCCATAATATAGTCCTTGGTTCCGCCTATGCTCGTAAACTCAGGAAGTTTGGTGATGGGTTTGTCTTTTCCAAATAGAACGTTTAGCATCGGAATCAAAGCAGCAAAGGACAAGGCACTGAAAAGGGCATACAGAATATTAAAAAAGATATTCAGATAACCATATTTGGAATATGGTTTCGCAAAGCGAAGAATTTTTTTAAAATAGTCCATTGAATTTATACTTGAAACTTTTTATTACCTACAAAAACATCATTTTGCACTCTAATTTCACCTTTTTTTCCTTTCGTAGCGGTGCTATGAAACTCAAAAAAGGTTTCATTACAGCACAAAAGCATGCTTTTTCGCTTGAATAAAAGTATCAAGAATAAATTCATTAACTCAGTTGGAGTTCCGAAAGGATGGTTTGAATCTTGATGTCAAGAGCTGCGCTTACACTTTTGAAATCTGAAGCGTTTTCTAAAGTTGTGTTGGTACTGATATAAAATTTCACCTTAGGTTCAGTACCACTAGGCCTTGCAGCAACCCGGGTTCCGTCTTCGGTTTCATAAATCAGCACATTTGATTTTGGTAAATCGATTGTCTTTTCTTCTCCGGATATCACATTAGTAGCAATCGAAGTATTGTAATCTTCAATCCATTTTACTTTTGAACCGGCAACAGATTCAACAGGGTTTTCTTTAAAATCTTTCAACATCTGCTTAATTTCTTCGGCGCCACTCATACCTTTTTTTGTTAAAGCAACAAGATGTTCTTTGTAAAATCCGTAATCGACATAACAATCAATCAAATCTTTGTAGAAAGAACTTCCGTTTGCTTTGGCCTGAGAAGCAATTTCACAAGCGAGTAGAGTAGAGGTAACCGCATCTTTATCACGAACAAAATCACCAACCATATACCCGAAACTTTCTTCTCCACCACCAACAAATTTCGATTGTGGAAAGTCTTTAATCATTTTACCAATCCATTTGAACCCAGTCAAAGCGGTTTTGAATTCTACACCGTAGGCTTTTGCCATCGCTTCCATCATAGGTGTGGAAACTATGGTTGTAGCAATAAATTCATTGCCTTGAAAGCCTTTTTCTTTTTGTTGTTCTAAAAGGAATTTGGTCATTAAGACCATTGCTTGATTTCCGTTTACGATTTCCATCTTACCTTCTAAGTTACGAACTGCGATTCCCAATCGGTCACTATCTGGGTCTGTACCAACCACCATATCAGCACCAATCTCCTCTGCTTTTGCAACAGCGATTGACAGAGCTTCTGGCTCTTCAGGGTTTGGAGATTTCACCGTGGGAAAATCTCCATCAGGTTTTGCCTGTTCTTCAATTACAGTAACATTGTTGTATCCGGCGCGTTTTAAAACTTCCGGAATAGCCGTAATCGAAGTTCCGTGTAAAGAGGTGAAAACAATTTTAAAATCATCCTTTCCTGCCGCTCCAAAGCTTCCCTTTTCAACGGACTGTGAAATGAAAGCTTCATCCACATCTTTGTCAATGAGTTCAATAAGGCTATCATCCGAAGAAAAATTAATATCCTCAAAAGAAAGTGAATTGATTTCTGAAATGATTTCTCCGTCTTGAGGTGGTACGATTTGTCCGCCATCTGTCCAATATACCTTATAACCATTGTATTCAGGCGGGTTATGAGATGCCGTTAAAACGATTCCTGCGTGGCAATTCAAATGACGAACTGCGAAGGACAATTCGGGAGTAGTTCGTAATTCTGAAAAGAGAAAGACTTTGATTCCGTTTGCTGAAAATACCTCTGCAACGGTTCTTGCCAGGGTATCACTATTGTGACGGCAATCGTAGGCAATTACAACTTTTATTTCTTCTTCAGTATAGGATTTTCTCAGGTAGTTGCTTAAACCTTGTGTGCTTTTTCCTAAAGTGTATTTGTTGATTCTATTGGTTCCTGCACCCATCATTCCGCGCATTCCACCGGTGCCGAATTCCATATTCTTGTAGAAACGGTCTTTTAATTCTTCGGTATTTGTGTCAATAAGGTTTTGGACTTCTTTTTTGGTGGCATCGTCAAAAAAATCAGTCAACCAACTTTTGGCGGTTTCTAGAATGGAATCCATATAAATGTATTGTGTTTAAGGGTACAAATTTAAGAAGAATATTGCTCTTCTTTGACTGTGAGATTGATTTCCTCAGAAACCGAATAACGCGCTTCATTCTTTTTGGAACGGATAATCATTTCTCCTAAAAAACCGGCCAAAAACAATTGCGAACCAATCAGCATTGACGTCAGTGCGATATAAAATTGCGGACGTGAAGTAATCAGTCTTCCGGTAGGATTGATGAATAGCTTGTCAATGCCTAAATAAATGGCAAACCCAAAACCGATAATAAACATGAGTACGCCCCAAGCGCCAAAAAGGTGCATGGGTTGTTTCCCGAATTTAGATACGAACCAAATAGTTATTAAATCTAAAAATCCATTTATAAATCGTTCCATTCCAAATTTTGTTTTGCCGTATTTACGAGCCTGATGTTGCACTATTTTTTCTCCAATGTTTGAGAAGCCCGCATTTTTTGCCAATACCGGAATGTAGCGGTGCATCTCTCCAGAAACCTCAATATTTTTGACCACTTTTTTGTCATAGGCCTTGAGTCCGCAATTAAAATCATGCAATCTCACCCCTGAAGTTCGTCGTGCTGCCCAATTGAAGAGTTTTGAAGGCATGTTTTTAAACAATACGGAATCGTAGCGCTTTTTCTTCCAGCCAGATACCAATTCATAGCCTTCTTCTTGAATCATTTTGTAAAGCTCAGGAATCTCTTCAGGATTATCCTGTAAATCGGCATCCATAGTAATAACCACATCTCCTTTTACCGCTTTGAAACCAGCATGAAGAGCCTGTGACTTGCCAAAATTACGCTGAAACCGAATTCCTTTAACTGAGGGATTCTCCTTTGCTAATTTTGAAATGATATTCCATGAATCATCTGTACTGCCATCATCAATAAAAAGAATCTCATATAAAAAATGATTGGATTGCATAACATCTGCAATCCAATCATGAAGTTCTTTTAGTGATTCTTCTTCGTTAAGTAAAGGAATTACTACGGATAAATTCATTGGTTACTTCTGATTGTCTTTTCAAAAGTACGATTTTGACCTTAATCTTGTGGATTTTGTTTTTTTAAGAACAGACTTGCGATTAAACCGATGACCAAACCTGTAATGATATTTATAATAAGAATGATGGGGTAGGCCATCCATGCAAATTTTTTCTGCATTTCAACACCTTGATTCCATTGTTCATCAGTCATTTTAGGGTTTTCCTCTAGAACTTTTACCTTGGCGATTTCCATAGATTTATCAAAAAAGTCAGGCTCAATTACATTCGAAAGAAGAGCATACCAAATAAGCCCTAAAATTCCTGAAATCAATGCTATACCAGCTCCTAACTTTAGGCCTTGCACAATTGTCAAATAGCCGCCATTGGCTTTTTTGAATTGTATCATTCCGAAAACAATTGCTGCAATTGTTAAAGCTATTCCAATAGATCTAATATCCCAGCCTTGTTCATAGTGCAAGTCCATGCTATATAACATAAGGCTAAAAATAACACTGACACCTCCCAATAAAAGGCCGTAAGTCCATGAGAATTTTCCAATTTTAGGTTGATTTTCTTCCATTTTTAGTTGTTTTTAGGTTATTACTTTGGTTAGTTGTCTAATTGTTAGTTTTGTTACAATCTAAAGTTACAATTTTTCAACTTTCTTTTTTAGAATTTAAAATTGCGGATTAAATAAAAAGAATTAAATTTGCAGCCTGAATTTAGTGCCTGTCGGAATGGGTGCGTTAAAGTGTATTACAATGAAAAAAGGGATTCACCCAGAGAATTACAGATTAGTAGCTTTCAAAGACATGTCAAACGACGAAGTGTTTTTGACAAAATCTACAGCTGATACAAAGGAAACACTAGAAGTTGATGGTGTTGAATATCCTTTGGTAAAATTAGAAATTTCAAGAACTTCACATCCTTTCTATACTGGTAAAGCCAAATTTTTGGATACTGCTGGTCGAATTGACAAGTTCAAAAGCAAATACGATAAGTTCAAAAAGAAAGCAGCTCCAAAGGCAGAAGAGGCCCCAAAAGTTGAGGCTGCTGCGAGTAAAGAAGAAGAATAGACCGTATTTTACAGATAAAATATACCTTACGCCTCTGATACCTAGTATCGGAGGCGTTTTTTTGTCCTCCCCCAACCACTCCTCAAGGAGGGGAATTTCAATCCAATAATTAGAATAGTTAGATTACCTATTTTTGTAGCGACTTATAAATCTTATACATGAATTACATTCTTTTTGATGGTCCTGTTCGAGAAGCATTGCTTCCCTTTACATTTACAAGACCAGTTGCTGATATTCGCGTTGGTATCTTAACCATACGAGAGAAATGGGAAAAATACTTAGGAAATACAACCACAACGATTACTGAGGAATACTTGTCTGAAAAGTATCCTATGGTAGAAATGGAGCAGAATGTTTTGATTAATGCCTCTTTTTTACCGAATTCAGAACTTGTAGAAATGGTAAAAGCGCTAGGCGAGAACGAAGCTGTTTTTTATGAAGATGATGTTGTTGCTTTTTACGCCAAGGAGGCGCAAGATGATATCGACTTTAGTTCATTTAATCAGATTGAATATGAAGGAGATGTTCTTCGGATTGAATATACCTGGGATATCTTTTCAAAAAATGAAGCAGCAATACAAGCGGATTTTGATTTTATCACTGAGGGAAGAAAAAGCCAACCCATTTCTAGTACCAATAATTTAATTAATCCGGAGAATATCTTTTTGGAAGAAGGTGCAAGTGTAGAGTTCAGTATTTTGAATGCTACCGACGGACCTATTTATATAGGGAAAGATGCCCAAGTTTGGGAAGGCAGCCTTATTCGAGGTTCTTTTGCACTTTGTAATAATGCCACAGTCAAAATGGGTGGTAAAATGTATGGCGCTACTACCATAGGACCGTATTCGAAAGTATGTGGAGAAGTAAGCAATACGGTTATTTTTGGATATTCAAGTAAAGGGCATGAAGGGTATTTGGGTAATGCGGTTTTAGGGGAATGGTGTAATATTGGGGCAGATTCGAATAATTCCAACCTGAAGAATAATTATGCAAAAGTGCGCATATGGAACTACGCTACTGAAAAGTTTGACCAAACCGGATTGCAGTTCTGCGGACTTATGATGGGCGACCATAGTAAAACTGCAATCAATACGATGTTCAATACAGGCACTGTAATCGGTGTAAATTGTAATATTTATGTACCAGGGTTTCCAAGGAACTTTGTCCCTAGTTTTAGCTGGGGTGGCGCTTCGGGTTTTTCAAGTTACTTGCCTAGAAAAGCATTTGATGTAGCTAAGGTGATGATGGCTAGACGTGGCGTTGAATTTGATGATGTGGAGGCTAGAATCTTAGAACATGTATTTGAGTTGACTAAAAAATGGCGAAACTATTAAAGAAGTAATTAATTGGAGAAAAAGAAAGTCGCATTTTATACATTAGGCTGTAAGCTTAACTTCTCTGAGACGTCAACCATTGCAAGAGGTTTTCAAGAAGAGGGCTTTGACCGTGTAGACTTTTCTGAAAATGCCGATATGTATGTTATCAATACCTGTTCAGTTACCGAGAATGCAGACAAGCGATTTAAAACCATTGTAAAACAAGCGCAAAAGGTGAATCCTGATGCTTTTGTGGCGGCCATTGGTTGTTACGCACAGCTGAAACCAGAACAGTTAGCTGCTGTTGATGGAGTGGATTTGGTTTTAGGAGCTACCGAAAAATTTAAGATTACCGATTATATCAACGACCTGTCTAAAAATGACATGGGCGAAGTGCATTCTTGTGAAATAGAAGATGCCGATTTTTATGTAGGGAGTTATGCTATAGGGGACAGAACGAGAGCTTTTTTGAAAGTTCAAGATGGTTGTGATTATAAGTGCACCTATTGTACGATTCCATTAGCTAGAGGAATATCAAGAAGTGATACGGTAGAAAATGTTTTGAAGAATGCTGCCGAGATATCATCTAAGGGAATTAAAGAAATTGTACTCACAGGAGTTAATATCGGAGATTACGGAAAAGGCGAATTCGGAAACAAAAAACACGAGCATACTTTTTTAGATTTGGTCAGGGCTTTGGATGATGTAAAAGGGATACATCGATTACGAATATCGTCAATAGAACCCAATCTTTTGAAAAATGAGACGATTGATTTTGTGGCAAACAGTAATTCATTTGTGCCGCACTTTCATATTCCTTTACAAAGTGGAAGCGATGCTATTCTTAAGTTAATGCGTCGACGCTATTTAAGCAATTTGTATGTTGACAGAGTTAAACGAATCAAAGAAGTGATGCCACATGCATGTATTGGCGTGGACGTGATTGTTGGATTCCCAGGAGAAACTGATGAGCATTTCCTAGAAACCTACCATTTCTTGAATGAACTAGGTATTTCGTATTTGCATGTGTTTACGTATTCTGAGCGTGATAATACGGCTGCAGCTGAAATGGGAGGCGTAGTACCTAAAAATGTCCGTAGCAAACGTAGTAAAATGTTACGGGGACTTTCTGTTAAGAAAAGAAGAGCCTTTTACGAGACTCAGTTGAGTACTAAAAGAACGGTTTTGTTCGAAGGAGAGAATAAAGAAGGGTACATCCACGGATTTACCGAGAACTATGTAAAAGTCAAAGCACCATGGAATCCTGAATTGGTAAATACACTTCATGAGGTGGAGTTAACATATATTGATGAAGATGGTGCGGTGCGATTTGAATTCGTTTCAAGTGCGGTAAAGGCATAAAAAAACTCTCAAAAGAAGTTACCCTTGAGAGTTTTCTTCAACACTTACCTTTTATTTCACTTCTTTGATTGTATTGTTAATCAAAGTTTTTAAATGATATTTATGCGCTTTTGTTGAAGTGTTTCCTGTTGAATTGGAGACCATTTTGTTAATTGCCTTCAAATTATACAAGGCCATAGTAACAGCATTGTTCGAATAACTAGTTTTTGAATTTCCTGAAACAACTTCGATTAACATTTTAACATATTCTTGTTGTAAGTTTTGCCTCATCGAATTTACATTTCCATAAATGTCGGCAGCAAAAACACCCTTATTTAAATCCGTCATAAACTCTCCCAAATCATAAGAATTGCCATATTGTTCCGAATCTGAAATACGCTGTAAGGTGTTTGGATGAAGAATATGTCTCAATACATTTTTTTGAAAACGTAGAATTGTCTCATGAATCTTTGGATCTTCCGGACCCCCGAAGAAATTAAATCCCCGACGTTGTCTTGCTAAATAGTTGTACAACTCTTTTGGCGAATTAAAAGCATTTTTTCCAAAAATATGAGTATTGATAGCTTTCATTGCTCTTTTTTGATCTTCATAGCTAACAGGGGTAAAAGGTTTGGTAGCTCCTTCTTGACCTGCCATGGCCCGATCAACATAAACGCCGCCAATGAATCTTGACATTACATTACCAGCCTGAGCATACTGTCCTAAAAGAATGCTATGGGCTATGCGCAGGTCGTTATAAGTATCACCTTCTATAGTGTATCTATCTTTCAACTTTCCAAACATCTGATTGACTAAAGCAATACGTTCAATGGAATAAGCAATTTGGTCATTTGACAAATCACCCGTGTTAACACGAGGGTCAATACCCTTGCCTGGAGATCGCATATCATCTGCGTCATTGCCAAACTGTAATTCAGGCTTAGTAGATTGGTTGAGTAGGTCTTGCATATCCTTTTCTGAATCAAAATTTTGATATCCGAATTGAATTGCCCAGATATCATAAGGTCCAACAGTTGTTGAATAGTAAGGTCCTTGTTTGCTAGGATCGTTCGAAACATTTATCGTCGTATAATCCATTACAGAACCTACAAGAGCTTTTCCCTTTAAAAATTCTGGATTTCTTAACTCTTCAGGACTAAACAATTGACTTGCTTTCATATTGTGATTTAAACCCAATGTGTGACCTACTTCATGCATTATGAGCTCTAACATGGCCTCTTTTCTCAAACCTTCCATAGCTAAATCATCTGCATTTGCGATTGTCAAAGCTGTTTTTCCAAACAAGGTGTTGAATTGCATCATATGTCCAAAAGAACAGGTCATATTATATTTTGAATTCTGCCAGTTTAAATTCGTATTTTGATTTTCTCCAGTGATATCATCAAATAGTCTTTCAACCCTTACTCTATTGGTGTGATAAACAAATTCTAACATGATATCTGCCCCGATTATCTCACCAGTTTTCGGATTTACAAAACTAGGACCGTAGCCCCCAAAAGGTGGGTTAGGAGAGGAGGCCCAACGTAAAACATTGTAACGAATATCACCCGCATCCCACGTAGCATCGTCAGGTTGTATTTTAACTACTATTGCATTTTTGAAGCCTGCTTTTTCAAACGCTATATTCCATCGCTCAACGCCCTCTTTGATAGTTTCTCTAAACTCCTTAGGGGTAGAGTTTTCAATCCACCAAGTAATCGGTTTAATTGGTTCAGAAATAGCCAATGATGGATCTTTTTTCTCTAAGTGCCATCGGTGAATTTTGTCTCTGTAATTTGTGGCTTTTACTGAAGTCATGTCATTGGTCTGCGTTAAGAAATAACCAACACGAGGATCATCTAGTCGCGGTTCATAATTGCTTTCATTTAGTTTAATGAAGCTGTGATGAATGTTTATGCTAACATTTCGACCATCGGTTACAGCATTGCTTCCACCATTTAAAATTGAAGGTGCGTTATAAATGTAGGATACTAAAAAATCAGTATTTTCTTCGTAATTACGGATTTCCTTAACCTTTGTGGCATTCTTATCGAGGTTACCTAAGGCGAAATCTGTTGGCTTCGCATTCGGAAATTTTGGAGGTTTAACCTGGGTGAGTTTTTCTTGCTTAAAAAGGTCGTCAACTTTAATTAAATAATGTCCTTTACTAGTATCTTCTGCCTCTATTTTAAAACTCGCAAGTGGGGCTTCACTTATATTGGCCTTGCTTGACTTAGATAAGGCGTTGTTCTCATCAAAAAAATAGGAGGTATTTTGAAATGTAAATTCAATTCTATTGTAAAACTTCGTGATTTTGAAAATGCGTGATCTGTCATAAGCACCTCTAAAACTGAAAGCGTCAGTAACCCCATCAGAAATTTGATTGAAATAGAGAAGTTCTTGATTAAGTTGATTTTTATCGATAAGCATTTGTAGTGAACCAGAAATTGTGTCTCGGTAAATAGTAAAAAGGCCTTCCGACTTTTTACTTGATTTAACCAGTTCTGCGATAGTCTTTTTTTTATCTTTCTTAGCAGAATCAACCATTTCGGTTGAAGCCTTCTTGTTTTTTTTCTTCTTTTTTTGAGCATTTAACGGATTGCTTACTAAAATAAAAATGCACGTAATACTGATTAATCTGAAAAGTAAAAAAGTAGTTCTCATTGAGCTGTTCATTAATGGTTTGATGAATTTTTTAAAAGTAGAATGATAAATATATGAAAGTTACAACTAAAAAAGCTCAACTATTTAAGTAGATAGTTGAGCTTTAATTTTTAAAGATATGAAATGTTAGATACGTATTCCAACAGGTAACATTTCTTTGTACTGTCTGTTTTTTCTTAAAAAACCTGCAATCTGCGGGCTGGTAGGTACAACTCTAAGGTTTTTCTCTTGAATGTGATGTAAAACGGATTTTATGAAATCCTCTTTAAATTCATCTTTGGTAATTGCCTCAGGAATTACCAGTTTGGTTAGAAAGACTTTACGCTCTTGAGATGAATATTCGATTTTAGCTAGGTGTCCTTCCACGCTAGTTTCGAATTGACGCAAGAAACTGTTGTCTTTAATTTCTACTTCATTCATATAGTCTGATTTTAAAGTTGGTTTAAGACAAAAAAATTACGGGGTTCTCGAACCGTAATTTTATATACTTTTACAAAAGTTAACTCTAGGGGCTTTTTTAAAAGCAGCATACAAAAGTACTGAAAAAATTACGAATTTCCTAGTTAAAGCCTGTATTATCCTATATGATTAATAATAAGATTCATGTTTACTTCATGCCTGGAATGGCTGCGAATCCATCAATTTTTAAACATATTCAATTGCCCAAAGACCAGTTTGAGCAGCATTTGTTATCATGGTTTATTCCTGATAAAAATATGACCCTTGAAGCCTATGCTTTAAAAATGACCAAGAACATAGCTCATAAAAACATTGTTTTAGTAGGGGTTTCTTTTGGAGGTATGCTGGTGCAAGAAATGGCTAAACATATTACAGCGAGTAAAGTGATCGTCGTGTCAAGCGTGAAACACGAGTCAGAACTACCTAAGCGCATGCTTTTTGCAAAATATACAAAAGTGCATAAATTACTTCCTACAGGTTTAGTGAATAACGTTGAACTATTGGCAAAATATGCCTTTGGTGAAACTGTGAATAAACGATTAGAGCTTTACGAAGAGTATCTTTCTGTAAAGGACAAATATTATATAGATTGGTCTATTGATCAAATTGTTAATTGGAAACAAAGTTATTGCCCTGATTGTCTAGTACATATACACGGTGAGAAGGATAATGTTTTTCCTATTGGTAATATAGAGAATTGTATTTCGGTACCAAACGGTACACATACTATGATTATTCATCGCGCAAAGTGGTTTAATGAGCATTTACCCACAATTATTTTAGATTAAATGAGTTGTATATAAGTTGGATTTAGAATTCGTTCTATACCTTTGAATAACAGATTAAATCGATAGAAATGAAGATTTTAAAGAATATTTTGATGGGACTAGGCGTCCTTTTTGTGGTTAGCACTCTAATTTTTGCGGTGCAATCAAAGACTGATGATGCCAACGATGTAGCAGAGAATGAAGTTGAGAAAAATGTTTCGGAGGGATATAGAATATCTGCCATTGACATTCCTGAAGATTTAAATTTTGCAGGTGAACCTGTTCCTCAAGATGATCCTGAAATCATGGAGCGTGTTGATCGTGAGTTTCTAGTAAATACGTATTGGCAATCCAACGCATTGTTATTAATGAAACGCGCACACAAGTACTTTCCTGTTATTGAGCCAATCTTGGCCAAGAATGGCATACCTGAAGACTTTAAATATTTAGCAGTTGCGGAAAGTGGTTTGCAGAACGTGGTTTCTAGTGCCAGAGCAACTGGTTTTTGGCAAATAATGAAAGCTACAGGTAAAGAATACGGATTGGAAATCAATACTAATGTTGATGAACGTTATCATTTGGAAAAATCAACCGAGGTTGCTTGTAGATATTTGAATAAATACAAGAAGAAATATGGTTCCTGGACTTTAGCAGCGGCCGCATACAATACGGGTACAGGTTCCGTTGATAAATACTTAAGAATACAAAAGGTAAACAGCTATTATGACCTTTTGCTTGGACAGGAGACAGGTCGCTACGTTTTTAGAATTATGGCAATAAAAGAAATCCTAAGTAATCCTGAGAAATATGGTTTTGATATTGATAAAGAAGATCTATACTCTGCGGTACCAACTTTCACCGTGGAAGTAGATAAACCGGTAGCCAATTTCGCGGACTTCGCTAAAGAGTATGGAATCAACTATAAAGTTTTAAAGAGACACAATCCTTGGTTGCGTGAACCTCACTTGAATAACGCCTCCGGAAAAAAATATACGATTGAGATTCCCAACAAAGGATACTATAAAGATTCTAAATAAGTATTCATTGGTTGCGTTGATCAGTTGAATACCAGTAAAACAAAAAGCACTTCTATTTGAGAAGTGCTTTTTGTTTTATAAAATTTAGTGATTTTTACCAACTGCCACTATATCTTCTTCATCTGTTGCTGCATCATTTTAATCTGTTCTGTCAGCATATTATTCTTATCAAGTTTTTTAGCCTCTTGGAGTAGCATAGTTGCTTCGCGTTTACGGCGCTTTTGCATGGCGATACCGGCAAGGCTAAGTTTAGCCATAGCTACATCATAATCCATGGTTAAACCTAGTTTCAATGCTTTTTTGAAATACTTTTCCGCTTGTGTGAGATTTGTTTGAGAAAATATTATTCCATGTAGATAATTATAATAACCCTGTTGCTTCGTAGTTAGTGCTGTTTCAGGATTACTGATTTTATTCAACCATTTCTGGGTGCCAATTAAATCTTGTTTGCGCATTCGAAGAAAAGCGAGTAAAATCATTTCATTTCTGAAATAAAGGAAAATAAATATTAACGAAAGTAAGATGAGAAAAATACCATTGCCAATTTCACCATCCCAAAATTGATAAATAGCATACGCTATGATGAGTCCTGCAATGATTAATTTAAATATTTTATTGAACATAAATTTAGTCTTTGATTTGTTTGTAGGTTATTGTTGAGCTAATGGTTGTTGGTATTTCTTGATCGCCCAATTGCGTCATTTTCGAAACACCTTCATATTGACCTTCGACAGTCATTTTGAAAATAAAGCCAGTTGTTAAATCCGTTTGAATTAAAGTGGTTTGTGAACCGGCCAAGTTCATAACGGTGCCAGATTCATTTGTTTCCATGAGAACTTCTGCAACACCAGATATCGTGGCACTTGTATCACTTATTTCCTTTAGTGTCCAAGTATTCTTAGCATTGAGTTTGCCAAAATATTCATTTTGCCATGTAGCGTCTTTGGCGACCAAGCTATCGCTATAAATATAGGTAAGCTGTTTATAGCTATTTGAAAGTGCTTCTGACCCAAATTCTTTTTCCAAACCCTTTTTCATCATGTTTTTTGAAAACTCATCCTCTAATCCTGATGCATTTGCCATTTTAGTAATCAAACTATCGCCCCCAATTACTTCTAGGATATCTCCATTTTTAGAAAGAATAAGTTTTATTGGAGTATTTAGTAAGCTATTGAAAATCTGAGACTGCATATCTTCCTCAGAGACTTCTTTTGCTTTTACATTCATTAGCTCTCCTTGAATACTTGAATTCATTGCTAAGTTTAGATCTCTAAAATAAAAGGCAACTTCATAACTATTCTCAAGTATATTGGTTACTTCAAATTCTAGAATTCCATTCAAATCATTCGTAAGTTCATGAGTTGCGCCATCAAGTTCTTGTATGATAGATTGATGTGCATTTTGCTGAATTACAAATACATCTCCTATTTTGAGATTGTATTCAAGCGTTGTTTGTGCGCTTAAAGTCCCACAGCACAATACAATAAGAAGGAATGTAATAGCTTGTTTCATAAGTGTTCTAGTTGCCGAAAATAGGCTGTGGCAAAAGTAATAAAAAGCTTGATGAGGGAAGTAGGCAAGCTTGGAAAAATATTTTTTAATTTTGTATTTGGCAAAGCAAAAACTCTTCGTATATTTGCGCCCAGTTTTACAGATGGTTCTGTGAAGCAAACAATTTAGAAAAGAATTCAACAATGCCAGGTCAAAAGAGAACATATCAGCCATCAAGGAGAAAGAGAAGAAACAAACATGGTTTCAGAGAGCGAATGGCTTCAGTAAATGGTAGAAAAGTTCTAGCCAGAAGAAGAGCTAAAGGAAGAAAAAAACTTAGTGTATCCTCAGAGCCAAGACACAAGAAATAAATGATTGATATTTTTAAAATATTGAAGGTGTTACTTTTTCGAAAGTAGCACCTTTTTTTTATGCCTTAATTACACCTAACACTTTATTATATAATTATTTAAGCACATTTGAGAACATGCCAAAAAGAGAAGATTTAAAATCCATTTTAATTATTGGTTCGGGTCCAATTGTTATTGGTCAAGCCTGTGAATTTGATTATGCCGGATCTCAATCATTACGTTCACTGCGTGAAGATGGAATTGAGACAATTCTAATTAATAGTAATCCTGCAACGATTATGACTGATCCGTCTATGGCTGATCATGTTTATTTAAAGCCCTTGACTACCAAATCAATTGTTGAGATTTTAAAAGAACATCCGCAGATTGATGCAGTATTGCCGACAATGGGTGGGCAAACCGCTTTGAATTTATGTATTGAAGCTGACGAAAAAGGTATTTGGGAAGATTTTGGAGTAGCAATGATAGGTGTCGATATTGCTGCAATTAATATTACAGAGGATCGCGAAAAGTTTAGAGAGTTAATGTTGAAAATTGGTGTCGGCATGGCGCCACAAGCAACAGCGACTTCATTTTTGAAAGGAAAAGAGATTGCTCAAGAGTTTGGGTTTCCTCTGGTAATTAGGGCCTCTTATACTTTAGGTGGAGCAGGAGCTTCGATTGTTTATGACCCTGAAGATTTCGATGAACTCTTAAGTCGTGGGTTAGAAATTTCCCCAATTCATGAAGTGATGATTGATAAAGCGATGATGGGATGGAAGGAATATGAGTTGGAGCTTCTACGAGATAAGAATGATAATGTGGTAATTATCTGTGCTATTGAAAATATGGATCCTATGGGAATTCATACAGGAGACTCAATCACAGTAGCACCAGCTATGACGCTTTCTGATAAAACCTATCAAAAAATGCGTGATATGGCGATTCATATGATGCGAAGTATAGGTGATTTTGAAGGTGGTTGTAATGTACAATTTGCAGTTAGTCCTGATGAGCATGAAGAAATTATAGCGATTGAAATCAACCCGCGTGTATCTCGTTCATCTGCATTGGCTTCAAAAGCGACAGGATATCCTATTGCAAAAATTGCTACGAAATTAGCTATCGGGTATTCTTTAGATGAGTTGGATAATCAAATTACAAAATCGACTTCAGCACTCTTTGAGCCAACTTTAGATTATGTAATTGTAAAGATTCCTCGATGGAATTTTGACAAGTTTGAAGGTTCAGATAGAACTTTAGGATTGCAAATGAAGTCTGTTGGAGAGGTAATGGGAATAGGACGTTCGTTTCAGGAGGCGCTTCATAAAGCAACACAATCTCTAGAAATTAAAAGAAACGGATTGGGAGCGGATGGAAAAGGATACAAAAATTATGACCAGATAATTAGCAAACTTACAATTCCTAGTTGGGATCGTGTTTTTGTGATTTATGATGCTATTCAGATGGGGATTCCTCTGAGTCGAATTCATGAGATCACTAAAATCGATATGTGGTTCTTGAAACAATATGAAGAATTGCACCAGTTAGAAAAAGAAATTTCACAATACACAATCGCAAGCCTTTCGAAAGAGTTGTTACTTGAGGCCAAACAAAAAGGCTTTGCTGATAGACAGATTGCTCATATGCTAGATTGTTATGAAAGCGAAGTTTATAGCAAGCGTACTGAACTGAATATTAATCGTGTATATAAATTGGTTGATACTTGTGCAGCGGAATTTAAGGCGATGACTCCTTACTATTATTCTACATTCGAAGCGGAAATTGAAACTCCTGAAGGAGAACGTTATGTGGCGAATGATAGCATTGTAACTGATAAGAAAAAGATTGTAGTGTTAGGTTCAGGTCCGAACCGAATAGGACAGGGGATAGAATTTGATTATTGCTGTGTTCATGGAGTATTGGCTGCTGCTGAGTGCGGTTATGAAACCATCATGATTAACTGTAATCCTGAAACAGTTTCTACTGATTTTGATACAGCTGACAAATTGTACTTTGAACCTATTTTCTGGGAACATATTTATGACATTATCAGACACGAAAAACCAGAAGGAGTTATTGTGCAGCTGGGAGGACAGACCGCTTTGAAATTGGCTGAGAAACTGTCTAAATACGGAATTAAAATTATCGGGACTAGCTTTGAAGCTTTAGATTTAGCTGAAGATCGGGGTAGTTTCTCCGAAATGTTGAAACAGAATGACATTCCTTTCCCAGAATTTGGAGTTGCCGAAACTGCAGAGGAAGCTTTAGTTCTTGCGGATAAATTAGATTTTCCATTGTTAGTTCGCCCATCTTACGTTTTAGGAGGTCAGGGAATGAAAATTGTGATCAACAAAGAAGAGCTTGAAGAGCATGTGGTAGATTTACTTCGTAAGATACCGAACAATAAACTCCTTTTAGATCATTATTTAGATGGTGCCATTGAAGCAGAAGCAGATGCAATCTGCGATGGAAAAGATGTTTATATCATCGGAATCATGGAGCACATCGAACCTTGTGGTATTCACTCTGGAGATTCCAATGCGACACTTCCTCCTTTTAACTTAGGAGAATTTGTAATGCAACAGATAAAAGATCACACCAAGAAAATTGCCTTAGCCCTCAATACAGTTGGGTTAATCAATATTCAGTTTGCGATTAAAGATGATAAAGTATACATCATCGAAGCAAACCCTAGAGCTTCTCGTACCGTTCCTTTTATTGCGAAGGCTTATAAAGAACCTTATGTAAACTATGCGACTAAAGTGATGTTGGGCGAAAAGAAGGTGAAGGATTTTGATTTCAAACCAGAACTGGAAGGTTTTGCTATCAAACAGCCTGTGTTCTCTTTCAATAAATTCCCTAATGTGAATAAAAACTTAGGTCCTGAAATGAAGAGTACAGGAGAAAGT
The DNA here is from genome assembly GCF_047345145.1 of Maribacter taeanensis. Classification (NCBI taxonomy): domain Bacteria; kingdom Pseudomonadati; phylum Bacteroidota; class Flavobacteriia; order Flavobacteriales; family Flavobacteriaceae; genus Maribacter; species Maribacter taeanensis. The sequence continues at coordinate 1,030,256 of NZ_JBLFER010000001.1, read as the reverse complement.
ATTCTATTTATTGATAGTCTGAAGGATGATGAGTTTTACAATCTGTATGCTCGTAGAAAGATGTACTTATCGAAATAGGCTTTTCGAACTATAAAGAAATACGTCAAATTCCACATTGGAGTTTGACGTATTTTTTTTTGGGATATGTTTGCTAAAAAAAGTTGAGCAGATACCCTAGTAGTGCTCCCCCTAAAACTATGTAGGCACTGTTTGCTTTTTTGAATATGAAAACCGTTGCGATACTGATAATCGCTATCAAAATCGTACGCCAATCCGTAAGGGTATCTTTCGACATTTGAATACAAACGACCACAATCAAAGCAACCGCGGCAACGTTTACGGCATCCAAAATAGAGCGCATAATCTTCGATTTTCGCATTTTAGGAATCAAAGGATTAAGCAGTAACACAAACAAAAAGGAGGGAAGGAAAATACCCAAAGTTGCAAGCAGTGCTCCAGATATTCCATTCAATTGCCAACCGATAAAGGTCGCTGTCGATAATACAGGGCCTGGGGTTATTTGCCCTACTGCCACGGCATCAATCAATTCTTGACGTGTAAGCCATCCATTGGCTACTAATTCTGCGTCTAGAAATGCAAAAAGCACATAACCACTTCCATAGAGAATTGCTCCAATTTTCAGAAATGTCAGAAGTATTTTAATGTTGCTTATGGAAGTTTCAGAAGCTCCCTGAAAAATCAAAAATGGAATAAAGCTATTTAGCGTATTGTTTCTATTGGTAATTAAATAAATAAGCAAGCCAATCAATCCACAGCCGAAAAGCACTATTATTTCATTGACTCCCAAAAGACAAACAACTATCGCTGCAATACCAAGAATGGCTAGTTTGGTATTTTTTACAGCCTTTTTACCAAGCTTATAGGCTGCCATAATTATTATGGCAATTACGGCAGGTTTGATTCCGTAAATAAAAGGTTCAACTTCTGGTAGTTGCCCATATTTTTTATAGAGCCAAGCAAAAATTCCAGTAATGACCACAGCAGGAAATATAAAACAGAAACCCGCTACAAACAAGCCCTTCCAACCAGCACGTTCGTGTCCGCAATGCATAGTCATTTCGGTGGAGTTGGGGCCTGGTATTAAATTCGTGGCACCCATTAAATCGAGGAAATGTTCTTGAGTCATCCACTTTCTTTTGCGAACGACTTCATCTTCCATCATGGCAATATGAGCAGCTGGCCCACCAAAGGCAATGCTTCCTAACTTAAAAAATAGTACCGCGATTTCTTTGAGTTTTTGACCTTCAGACATAAAAACTAAAATACCTAATTAAACCAAACTGCATAACCTTGTCTTCGTAATTCCAAAGCTAAATTTTCTTCCAGTTTTAGTGCTTCAGTTCTGCTGGTAACAGGGTCGATATATTGGAAAAGACTTCCCCGTAAATACAAACCATATTTCTCCGCAATATTTGCAGAAAGCTTATGCCCTTTTTTATTGATGTAACCTGTTTTATGTTGCTCAAAACGTTCTTTGGGTGTTTTGCTTGTCATACCCACATACAAACATTGTAAAACCCCATTGAATTGCGGATTGGCTTCACGAAACTTTCGGTTCTCTGTATATACTTTTTTGGAGAGTTCTATGACGTATATGCGGTATTGGGTTTTGGGCAAAATACTTTAATTGTTTTGATTCAAAATTGAATCAATTTGTTTTATCGTGTAGACTTGATATTCTACCTCCATTCTTTTGGCATTTTCTTCGACAGAATTGATAAAACCAGCATTTTTCCGTCTTTTATTCACATTTTTTGCATCTTCAATGGGCCAGACAAAATTGAACCATTCATCGCTTGCTCCCAATTTTCTTCCAGCTACTTGAGTGCCATAAATCTGTGGTTTATTTTGATTCATGAGCATACGGTCTTGCATCATTGCAACTAAACGCATCGGAAGTTCGTCTACCTTTCCTGCTGTTTCAATTATCGGGAAGTATTCTTCAATCTTGTCTGAGTGTTGAATTACATACCATGCCGCTTTGTTTGTAGGTTCGCCAACTAAGCTTTTTCCTGGGTACCCATATTCTCGTATAACTTTTTCAACTTCTACTAGGTTCAAGCTATCTTGTCTAGCAATAATAGGCCAAGTCTGATTTTCAAATTCCTCAATGGTGAGGCCAAATTCTTTTAAGACCTGTACTTTTTCATTTCCTGAAATGTCTCCCATCAAAACTTCACGAAGTTTTTGATCTTTATAAAGAATTGAATCCAAGGTTTTTTTTAAATCCTTGTTTAAATCCTCTTGGGCGCTAATGGGCGCGAAAAGAAGAACTGCAAAAAATGATGTCAGTAAGTATTTCATTATTTAAATGAATTTGCTTTGAGTTTTTATGAATCCCATTCCGTATGAAAAACCCCATCACGGTCCAAACGCTCATACGTATGCGACCCAAAATAATCACGTTGCGCTTGAATTAGATTCAACGGTAATCTTGAGGAAGTATAGGCGTCAAAATAGGTTAATGAATTTGAAAGTCCGGGTGCGGGAATTCCATTTTTGGCAGCATAAGCGACCAAGGCCCTAGCGGAATCAACTGTACCTTGTATTTTCTCAATAAAAGAAGGCGATAGCAACAAGTTCGGAAGTTTTTTGTCCGCATTAAAAGCTTCGGTAATATCTGCTAAGAGTCCTGCTCTGATTATACAACCAGCACGCCATATTTTAGCAATTTCCGCAATCTCCAATTCATAACCATATTCATTAGAAGCATCTGCCAATTGATGTAAGCCTTGGGCATAGGTAATTATAAAAGAGAAATACAAAGCCTCCTCGGCTAGCTTTTCCAATTGAGCCTTATCTATGTGTTGGATAGAAGGGCGATCATATAATTTGTCAGCCGCAATACGTTCGTCTTTTAAAGCGGATATCTCACGCATACTCACCGCAATATCAATTGAAGGGACGGGAATGCCTAAATCCATTGCGTTTTGGCTCGTCCATTTTCCAGTTCCTTTTTGCTTGGCTTTGTCTAATATTTTATCGACCAATTTCCCATCGCCTAAATCATCATCTTGTGCAAAAATTTCAGACGTGATTTGTACTAAGAAGGACTGCAATCTTCCTGAGTTCCATTGGGAATAGGTTTGATGGAGTTCGTCATTATTGAAGTCTCCGCCCTTTTTAAGCAAATCATAGATTTCTGAGGTCAATTGCATGAGTCCGTATTCAATGCCATTGTGAACCATCTTCACATAATTTCCAGCGGATTTTGGTCCTAGATAGGCCACACAGGGCTCTCCTTTATATTTGGCAGAAACAGCTTCGAAAATCGGTTTTACATGTTGATAAGCTTCCCTATTTCCTCCAGGCATAATACTTGGTCCGAGGCGTGCACCTTTGGCGCCCCCTGAGACTCCGGCGCCGAAGAAATGAATTCCTTTTTCCGCTAGATAAGCATCCCGTCTATCGGTATCCGTAAAAAACGAATTACCTCCATCGATGATAATATCATCTTTATCTAAAAGAGGAAGTAAACTCTCAATTACGGCATCTACAATTTTTCCGGCAGGCACCAGCAACATAATTTTTCGTGGTGTGGACAGGGCTTCAATAAAGGTTTTAGCATCGGTGGAAGCATTTACCTTTTGCAGGTCTCCACCTTCTTCTATAAGTGCATTTACTTTTTCTGAATCAAGATCATTGCCAAAAGCGGAGAATCCCTTATCGGCAACATTTAAAATAAAATTGCGTCCCATTACCCCTAAACCAACCAATCCGAAATCGTAAGTATCCTTCATATATAAATTCATTTGCGGCCATTCCCGTCAAGACGGGAATCTCTGTTTTGTTTCATAAAATTTGAATAAAAACCTGTTCAAATCTGACACTTTCAAAAATAAATTAAATTATTCGGTTTTGATTGTGTTTGGGCTTGTAAACTCCGATGAGATAGTTATATTTAAAACATTAGAAAATCTTGAAGAAGTATATGACGAAAACAGAAAGCCAAATGCTCATTATTTTCGGAGCATCGGGAGATTTAACGGCTCGAAAACTAGTGCCAGCATTGTTTAGACTTTTTAAGGAAAACCAACTACCCGAGAAATTTGTTGTGTTAGGGGTCAGTCGTAGCTATATGAGTGATGAAGATTTTCGAAAAAAAGTGGTCAGTGAAAGTAGTTATCTAAAGGATTCGATAGATACGGATTCAGATTTAATAAATGATTTTTCAAAAAAGTTTTTCTACGAAGATGTTGGTACACAGTACGACACAGATTACAAACACCTTGAAGAACGAATTACTACACTGAATGCAAAACATGGTACTGATGGCAACTACATTTTCTATTTATCTACTCCACCAAGTTTATATGAAGCAATTGCCAAAAATTTATACGGGCAACAACTCAATCGATCTAGAGGTGGGGGTTTTAAGAGATTGATTGTCGAGAAGCCTTTTGGTTATGATTTGGAAAGTGCAAAACAATTGAATAGCGGACTTCAGCGCTATTTTAAGGAATCTCAGATTTATCGTATCGATCATTATTTAGGTAAAGAAACAGTGCAAAACCTTCTAGTTACTCGTTTTGCAAATAGCATATTTGAACCTCTGTGGAATCGTAATTACATTCATCATGTGGAAATTACAAATGCAGAAAGTGTAGGAGTAGAAAAGCGAGGCGGATACTATGATAAATCAGGTGCTTTGCGTGATATGTTTCAGAATCATTTATTGCAAATTGTTTCTCTAATTGTAATGGAACCGCCTATTAGCGCTAAAGCCGAGGATATTAGAAATGAGAAGGTAAAAGCTTTAAAATCTTTAAGGATAATGACGGATGTCGATACCCTTCACAAGAATACTATTAGAGCGCAATATGTAAGTTCTAGCATAGAGGGTGAAAAAGTAAAAGGCTATCGTGAAGAGGAGGGGGTTAACCCGGAATCGACCACCGAAACCTATGCTGCAATTAAGTTTTTTGTTGATAATTGGCGCTGGAAAGACGTTCCCTTTTATGTTCGGACTGCAAAACGGATGCCGACCAAAGTTACCGAAGTCGTGATTCATTTTAAATCACCTCACCATCAAATTTTTCAGGATTCTGGAATGTTCAATAAGGATAATAAGCTTGTTATTCGTATTCAACCGGATGAAGGGATTTTGATCAAATTCGGAGTAAAAGTACCAGGTCAAGGTTTTAAAGTAGAGCGTGCGAATCTCGATTTTTATTACTCTAGCTTGGTAGAAAATCATGTCATGCAAGCCTATGAGCGTTTGTTATTAGATGCTATGCAGGGCGATGCCACCTTGTACGCTAGAGCTGATGAAGTAGAAGCCGCATGGGAATTTGTTGATCCAATTCTTGACTACTGGAAAAAATCTGACGCAAAAGTATATGGATATTCTGCTGGAGTTTGGGGTCCCGAAAATGCTGATGAACTTATTGAAGGCTTTGGTATGTGGCGTAATCCTGGTCAGAATTTGGCGGATGATCCAGGATTTTGTGTTATTTGCTAGACGCTAGGTGGAGGCTTATGGAATTAAAAAAAGCGATTTGCTAAATGAAAATAGATACTGAAATAAATTCGGCTAATAATGAAATTTAAAATATCAAAAACTAAGCAAGAAGTAGCTTTAAACTTCTCCCGTTATTTGGCTATTCTAATTGCAAATAGGGAAGAAGTTCATATTGCACTTTCTGGTGGAAGTACGCCTAAAATTGTATTTGACGAATTAGCGGCTAATTTTCAAGAGGACATTGATTGGACGCATGTTCACCTGTATTGGGGAGATGAGAGGTGCGTTGAACCCACCGATAATCAGAGTAATTACAAAATGACGGTTGAACATTTAATTTCTAAAATTGATATTCCACAAGATAATATTCATCGTATTAAAGGTGAAAACGAACCCGAATATGAGGCGAAGCGATATTCAGATGTGTTGGATGAAAATCTTCCTAAATCTGGAGACCTTCCTCAGTTTGATTTAGTCATATTGGGAATGGGCGATGATGGACATACGGCTTCTATTTTTCCTCATGAAATTGAACTATGGAATTCTGATAAATCATGTGAAGTTGCCGAGCACCCTGATTCTGGACAGAAACGAATTACGATTACAGGACAAGTTATCAATAATGCTGAAACCGTAGTGTTTTTGGTTACCGGGGATAATAAAGCAGAAAAATATACAGAAATCAAAAACGAAACCGGTGACTTTAGAAAATACCCTGCTAGTTTAGTAAAGCCTACTTCAAAAAGAGTATTGTGGTTTTTAGATGAAGCTGCCGCCGGTCTTACTTGAGTTCAATCTTGATGTTATCATCAAATAAAGATTCTAAATAATCAGCTACCTTAAAATTGTTTTCATCAAATTTAGTATCTCTAAGAAAGGCAGCTTCTTTCCTAAATTTACTACGTGCAAATCGGCGTACTCCTTGTTCGTCTTGAATGAGAAGTCCTGGGACTTCAACACTTTTCCCATCATCATCTTTCGCAACCATTGTAAAGTAAGAGGAATTACAATGTCTTTTTTTACCAGATGTAACATTTTGTGATTCCACACGAACACCTACTACCATTGATGATCTACCTGTATAATTAATTGAAGCTTTTAAAGTAAGCAGTTCACCAACCTCTACGGGACTTCGAAAATCGACTCGGTTTACAGATGCGGTAACGCAATATTTCTGTGAGTGTTTTGACGCACAAGCAAATGCAATTTGATCCATTAAACTCAAAATATGTCCACCATGAATTTTTCCTCCAAAGTTCGAATGGGAGGGAAGCATTAACTCAGTTATGGAGAGTCTTGATTCGCGGGCAGTCTTGAATTTTTCCATATCTAATTTCTTAAATGTGGTGATTTTGATTCCGTAACCTTAGTGATATAGTATTTTGTATCACCTAACCAGAAAAAGGTAGCATATCGTTCTATATAATCGAGTTTGACATATTGACCTTGATAATCTTGCAACTGCTTGATAACTTCCTGATCTTTTTGAAGCACGGAAAACTGAAATATTTGAGCTCCAGATACACCTTGACTTATTTCACCTTCCCAAGTATTGAATACAACCCCCTTGTTGCTGAACTTTATTAATTCTCCCGAACGCATCCCCGTGCTATACGGAACAAAATAAACAAAGGAATAAATTCCAATAAAAAGAGTTCCAACAATAAGAAGTGTTCCTACTAGTATACGTTTCATAATTCTAATTTTGATTCTTTAAAGCCTGCCTCGTCGCCTAACAGGTCATCTTCTTGGGCTCTCTTTAAAATCGGTTCGGGGATTGATTTTTTGGCTTTCGCACCCATTTTCTTTAATTTTTCTATACTGGTAATGATATTACCACGTCCTTCAACTAATTTATTCATGGCACCTTTATACTCATCTTTGGCGTCGTCCATCTTTTTACCCACTTTCATTAGGTCACCTACAAAGCCTTCAAATTTGTCATAAAGCGCACCCGCTTGCCTGGCAATTTCAATAGCATTACGTTGCTGTTTTTCATTATTCCACATAGAGTCTATTGTACGTAATGTAGCTAATAAAGTAGATGGAGTAACGATTACAATATTTTGTTCAAAAGCCTTGTTATACAACGAGTTATCGTTATTTATTGCAATTGCGAATGCTGGTTCTATAGGAACGAACAACAATACGAAATCTGGACTCTCCATCTCGTATAAATCTTCATATTTTTTGGCGGATAATTGATCGACATGCCTTCGGAGGGAATTGATATGATCTTTTAAAAATTTTGCTTGTTCATCGTCATCTTCTGCATTTACAAAACGCTCATAATCCGTTAGGGATACTTTAGAATCGACAATCATCTTCTTGCCATCAGGAAGATTGATAATGACATCAGGGAGTACTCTTGAACCATCTTCAAGGGTAAAACTTTGTTGAACATGATATTCTCGGTCCTTTTCTAGCCCAGATTTTTCTAACACGCGTTCTAGAACTAATTCGCCCCAGTTTCCTTGCATTTTACTATCACCTTTTAAGGCTTTCGTAAGATTCTCAGCTTCTTGGGTGATTTTTAGATTTTGAGTTTGAAGATTTAGTAATTGTTCTTTTAAGGCGGAATGGATACTTATATTTTCTTTTTGACTTTCTTCTACTTTCTTTTCAAAGAGTTGTATTTTTTCATTTAGAGGAGTTAGAATGTCTTTTATATTCTTTTCATTACGCTCAGTAAACTTTAGACTTTTCTCTTCTAAAATTTTATTGGCAAGATTCTCGAACTCTTTGGTGAATTTTTCTTGTAGCTTTTCAACCTCTTCTTTTTGTTCTCTATTTTTTAGATGGAGGTTCTCCATATCCGCTTCATAACGGACAATTTGGTTGCCTAGTTGTTCTTTTTCAGTTTGTAGATGCGCTTTACTTTCTTCGGTATCAATAAGACGTTGCTCCAATACAGAAAGGTTATTGGTAAGCTGTTGTTGCCGTTCAGTAAGAGCGCTTTGACTCGATTTGGTTTTTAGGCTTTGGATGTAATTTCCAAGAAAATAGCCTACTGCGAGGCAAACTAATCCAACTAAAAGATATATCAGGTATTCGTTCATTTGTGTTCAAAGTGAGCTAGTAAATATACGAGATTGACCTGCCAAATAAAACAAGTATTGCCTTTACTTTTTTATGCGAAATGTGCCCGTATCAGCATCAAAAGCAACTGTGTCTGAAGGAAATAAATTATCGAAAGCCCCTTTTTTAATAAGCTCACTGGGCTTTCCAAAGGGATTATTGGCTTCATTTAATAATAACATTTTATCGCAAAGCTGTATTACCATCTCTATTTCATGACTGGTAAAAAGAATTGTCTTTTTTGTTTCTACCGTAATAGATTTCAGAAGCTTTAAAATCTGAATTTTGTGATATAAGTCTAAATGGGTCGTCGGTTCATCCAACAAAATGATAGACGTGTCTTGGGCTAACGCCCGAGCAATCATAACGCGTTGCAACTGTCCGTCACTTAGTTCATAGCACTTTTTATGTTTCAAATCAGCAAGCTGAAGCGTTTGAATAGCTTCAATGATTTTTGATTTATCTAGCTCAGAGAGTTTACCTATCCAATTGGTGTAGGGTTGTCTTCCGAGAGTAATAAGTTCTTGAACGGTTAAATTTTTTGAAGCTATTGGCTCGGTCAAGACGATACTGATTTCTGAGGCTAATACTGATGTATCAAGGGTTTCTAAAGATTTGCCCTCGATTGAAATGCTTCCTGACAGCGAAGGCTGAATTTTGGCTAATGTTCGTAGCAATGTTGATTTCCCGATTCCGTTAATGCCAACAATTCCTATTAATTCCCCAGTAAGGGAATCAAAGTTAATTTCACTAGCGACCGTAATATCTGTATATCCAATGGAAAGATCCTTGACAGAAATGGCCATATGTTGCTTATTAGAACTCAAAATAACATTCTTCTTTTTCGAGTTAGTAACCAAATAACCACCGGCGCTCCGACAATACTTGTAATCGCATTTATCGGCAGTACACTGGCTGAACTTGGAAGTTGTGCTATGACATCACAAAGTAGCATCAAAATGGCGCCATATAGTAAAACTGCAGGCACTAAAACTTTATGATCAGTAGTATTGAAGATTTGACGCGTTAGATGAGGCACGGCAAGTCCCACAAAAGCAATTGGTCCTGCAAAGGCCGTTACACTACCGGCCAGTAGGGCGGTTGCTATGATTATGATGTATCTAGATTTTTTAAGGCGGACTCCCAAACTCTGTGCATAGTTTTCGCCAAGCAGCAATGCATTAAGTGTTTTGATAGATGCTATACTTAGTATTATTCCTAATAAAACTATCCCTCCTAATAAAAAGAGCTGCGTCCATGTTAAATCTCCCAAACTACCAAAGGACCAATAGATGTACTGCTGTAATTTTTCAGAGGTCGTGAAATAGGAAAGCACACTAACGATTGCGGCTGTAACACTTCCAAACATCAAACCAATAATCAGTAAAGCCATGGTATCTTTTACTCTAGCGGCAACGGTTAGTACTAAAAAAAGCACTAAAAAACTCCCTAAACTTGAAGCTATAGCTAGAGATAGGTTTCCTATGAATTCGAAGGCAATAAATCCTGAAAATAGTGAGGTGCCCATAATAAATAGTGCTGCTCCAAGGCTTGCCCCAGAGCTTATGCCTAAGACAAAAGGACCAGCTAAAGGATTTCTAAAAAGTGTTTGCATTAATAATCCGCTAAGGGCTAAAGCGCTTCCCGCCAAAACTGCAGTAAAAGCTTTTGGTATACGATAGTTCCATATAATATACTTCCATGATTCATTTTCAATTTGACTTTCGAATATTGAGTTTAAGGTGCTTTGAAAAGGAATGGAAACGGACCCTAAACTTATATTTAGAAGAAATGAAATAACCAAAGCTAAAAGCAATAGTAAAAAGGAAAGGCGATATTTCGATGTAGTATTCAACTAGTCCAAAGGCTTAAAAAAAGTAGATTGATATTTGGGTAGAAGTTCTGGATGTAAAATATAGATAAGGTCTTTCAATACCAAATCTGGTCGCTGTGGTGCAAGTTCATAATATAATAGCCCCCCAGTTGCCCCTTTGGTACTTGAAAATGTAAATACTTTTTTATTTTGAAAGGCTTCGAATTGTTGGTAATGTGGGCTGGCATCAGACATATTTAGATAACTAGTGAATTGCGAGGGGCCAATCCAAAAGTCTGCTTTTTTACCTTTTTCTAGAACATTTTCCCAGCTTAGCGATAAGCTTCCTGTTTCCATTGTTTCTTTCCACAGGTAGTTGGCGTTTGCATCTTTTACAAATTGGGCAGCCCAACTTTTACCCCCTGGAAGATACCACACATCTTTATACATTGCACCGCTTATTACTGATGGATGATTTTTTGCAGTTTTTGCCAAGTCTTTCGCCTTTATATAATTGGTTTCGATTTTTTTAAAAATACTATCTGCTAGAATTTCTTTTTCGAAAAAAGGAGCGAAAAATTTGATCCATTCTGCTTTACCTAAAGGAGTTTCTTCTGTCCAATCCCCATTATATGCTACCGGAATATTTGACCGCTGTATGGTTTCATAGGTTTTATTTTGGCTGTTAATACTAAAACCAACTACCACATCAGGGTTCATCTCTAAAACCATTTCTGTATTCAGAGATTCGTTGTTACCGAGTTCCTTTATGAATCCCTCGTCAATTCGTTTTCTGGTTTTCTCTGAGGAAATATATTTTGTGTCAGGAAATCCGACAAGCTTATTTTCGACATTCAAGGCTTCTAAAGCTGGTATATGCGTTGTAGAAGTGACTACAATTCGTTCAACAGGTATGGTAACAATAGCATCATACTCCTCTTTGTTTAAGGTTATAGATGCCATTTTTTTCTTGGGAATTAATGCGTACGTAAAAGCGGATTCCGCGTTGGGCCAAGGAGAGGTGATTTTTATAACCGTAATTCCTGAATTCAATTTTTCAATGGTAAAGCCCTTCGCGTAATTGATTTGAGCGTTTTCTATTGCTATTAATGCTGGCTGTTGTTCTTTTCTTTCTTGTTTACATGCAAGAAAAATAATTGTAATTAAGACAAGGACTAGTTTTTTCAAGTTCTTAAATTTTGTTGCCTTCAAAAGTAGTATTATTTAATCTTTGGGTTTAAAGATTAAACAAAATGTTTAATTTCGCCCTGAATTTTGGTTTAATGAATATATACTGAAACAAATTCAGGGTTGACCTCATTAATTAAAAGGGAATCTGGTGTGAATCCAGAACTGTTCCCGCAACTGTAAGCATGTGTTGGATTAATTTTCAGCATCTTTCCAAAGAAAACGGAAAGCTGTTATTTACTGCAGTACCACTGTCCGCCGGTTGGCTGATGGGAAGGTAAAATAACAAATTGCAAGTCAGGAGACCTGCCTTATTCAAACAACTATTGTTAAACTTTCGGGATAAAAGTTAACGTATGGTGACAGACATACCGTATACCCGTTTACGAATTAAATGAAATGAACAAATGTTTTATGAGCCTTTGTGTAACTACATCGTTATGCATAGGTAGTTATGCGCAAGAACAACAGAGTGATTCTGTTGCTATTCAAGAATTAGATGAAGTAGTAGTAAGTGATTCTCGGTTTAAATTAAAGAGAGAAAATTCTGGAAAAACTGTGATTAAGATTTCTTCGGAAGAACTGAAACGGAATCAAGGAAAGTCGATTCCAGAAATTATCAACACTAAAAGTGGTTTTGAGATTGCAGGAAATAGAGGAAGAGATGGAGCGATTTTAGGAGTTTTTGCAAGAGGAGGTAGAGGCAGACAAGTTTTGATTATTATTGATGGTGTTCGTGTATCAGACCCGTCTTCGTTTTCTTCGGAATACGATATGAGGCTGCTTTCCGCAGCGAATGTAGAATCTATAGAAATCATTAAAGGTGCCTCTAGTACGCTTTATGGCCCGAATGCTGCAACTGCAGTTATTAGTATTACAACAAAGAAATCTTCAGATCAAAAAATAGCCTTAAATGTTACTTCTAGTGCGGGAACTAATCAAACCGCAGAAAATCAAAATTACAATCTTTCTCGTTCTTCAAACAGTGCTGTTGTAAGTGGAACCTTAGATAAATTTTCATATTCCATCGGTGGATCAAACACCTATGCTGAAGGCTTATCAGCTCTGGTAACTTCTGGTGATGAAGAGGATCCATTTTCAAAAATAAGTGTAGACGCTAAACTAGGATATCGATTTTCAGATCGTTTTCATTTGAACCTTTATGCAAATCAAACTAAAGTTAAAAATGATTTTGATGAATCTTTTGGTCTATCGGATGCTCCGTATTCTTTTACCGCAAAACAAGAAAGAATTGGCATAGCTTCGGTCTATGATTATAACAAAGGTTCTTTTACCATAAATGCTGCATATAGTGACTATAATTCGGATAGTAAAAGTGCTTTTCCAAGTACTTTTACGGCTCGAAATTTAGTTGTTGATGCTTTTAATAAGTACAATTTTAATGACAAGTTTTATACGGTTATCGGATTGAATTACATTGATGACAAAGCTGATTTAGAAAATGACGAGAACTTCACAATCATGGACCCATATGCAAATGTGGTGTACGTTTCTGATTTCGGACTTAATTTAAACGCTGGAGCTCGCTTTAACAATCACTCAGAATACGGAAGCAACTTTGTTTTCAACTTCAACCCTTCTTTTGTTTTAAAAGCTGATGAAGGGTATGTGAAGGTATTTGCTTCTTATGCTACTGCGTATATTACACCCAACCTTACCCAATTGTTTGGGGCTTTTGGGGCGAACCCTGATTTAGAGCCTGAAGAAGATCGTACCATTGAAGGAGGTATTGAATATTATACGAGTAAAAAGTTACGCTTAAGTGCACTTTACTTTAATCGAAAGGAAGAAAATTTCATCACCTTTGACCCGGTAACTTTTGGAAGCATAAATGCCGAGAATACTATTGATGCCCAGGGAGTAGAGGTAGAGTTAGGATGGAACCCGTTAGAAAGTCTTCAATTTGATTTCAATTATACCTTTACAGAGAGAAAAGGGGATAATGCTATTCGCATTCCAAAGCACAAGTTAAATGCTATGTTGGGTTATCAATTTTCTGATCGAACAAATGCTTCTTTAACTTATGCCTTAACTGGACAACGTTTTGATTCCGATTTTTCGACTTTTCCTGCAATGGATATCCCATTGGATGCTTTCTCCTTAATAGATATCTATTTTTCACATGAAGTAATACCAAGTAAACTTCGTGTCTTTTTAAATGTGAATAACCTTTTGAATGAAAGCTTTACCGAGATCATTGGTTTTACTGCCAGAGGTAGAAATATTCGAGTTGGTTTTTCATTAAACTTGTAGCACTAAAAAAGGCTTGAGAAAATTCTCAAGCCTTTTTTAATTCATATTAAGTATGTTCCTACTGCTCCATTTCTATAAAAGGAACTTCCGTAACATACATATTATCTTTCAAAGGTGTAAACATTTCTGATCCCATAAATATTTCAGCGGGCATTTTTACTGTAAAGTCTCTTTTTCCTGATGTAGCACCTGTGATAAGTTCAATAGCCTTTGCTAATAAGGGTTCGTTTTGATCTCCTAAAACTCCCATGTTTGACAAATCTTCTTTTAGTTCAAAGTTAGGGGCCAATCCAGATGTATAGTCAGAGAATCCAGCTGAGTTTTCGTTTCTTCCTACTAAAGGTTGTATCGCCCAATTGTTGCCCCTTTTAATTTGATTTCTGCGTTCTGGGTTCCATACGTATCTATTCTCTCTATCATCAACCATAGTTATTGAGAATTCGTTCTTTCCTCTTGTAACATCACCTATTTGAACGACCTCCATATAGGGAGTAAGACCGTTTATTACCAATTCACTTGCAGAAGCCGTTCCGCTAGTGGTAAGAATATAAACTTTAGATAAATTTAGGGTATTTATGCCTGTCCCTTTTGTGGTTTTATCAAGAAAAAAACTACGTACCTCTACATTGTTTCTTTCCAATACAGACTGGTACTTATTATTGTATCTAGCCCTAATAAAAACATCATTGGTATTTGTACCGTAGATCATGCTTGAGAGCATAGTAGCTGTGTTTACACTCCCACCTGGATTATACCGCATGTCTAACACTAAATTATCAACTCCACCAGATTTGAAGCTATTAAATACTTCATTAAGTTGTTCGTCAAATTCATTTACAAAACCATTATAGACCAGATACCCAATCTTTTTACCGTCAATCTCAAATATTTTGTCTAGGAAAATAGGGTTCTCTGTTAACCCTTGTGTTTTAGTTAAGCTAACTTCTTCATCATTTGGCGTAACCTCGTCACCCTCAATGGTGGCCATATTTAAGGTGTACGTTGTAGCTTCTCCAAAAAGTAAATCTCTAAAATTACTGGTGGTAAGTGTTTCACCATTGACACCCGTAAATAAATCACCTCTATTAATGTCTTTTGTTGCGGCATCGGAACCTGCAACGATATATCGTACGACACCAAAAACATCGTCGCTACCCGTGAAACGTATCAGTCCAAATTTTAGACCGTTACTATTGGAAATACCTGATAAGGAATTTGTAAGCGTAGTGTAATCGTCTGAAAAGAAGCTAAAGCGATCTTCAGTAAACTTTAGCTTATTATTAAAAAAATCCGCAGGGTCAGCTTCGGAAAGTAAAAACTCGGTATAATCTAGGGTGCCTTGTTCAGAAATTGGAAACCGACTATCTGCCAAATCAGGAACTTCTTCTTGCCAGAAATACCAGTAATTCATGACCTTCCACATGAAATCTTCTACATCAACCCCAGCATTTGGTTCTGCATCTACGGTAGGTGGAATGGCAAAATCGTCCGAATTTTTGCTACACGCGATTAGTAAAAAACATGCTGCTAATAGTACTCTACTTAAACTCTTCATCATATTATCAAAAATTGAATCACTGTAACTAAAGTGCAAACTAATTGGTCACAACAAATTAAATTTAACTTGGTCTATTTTCTATTTGGCATGAAAACAGGGTCAGCCAAATCATTCATGAGTATAGCGTTATTTAAAGGGTTAAATTCTTCCGAACTAGAAAAAGTTTCAATGGGATAGATGGGTTCAAAATTGCTTTTTGAGACGGTTCCATCAATCACAGCAAGGGTCAATGCTAATAAAGGTTCTCTTAAATCACCTAAAATTCCCAAATTACCTAAATCTTCACGCAATTGGTGCTCAGGTGTAAACCCCGAAGTATAATCAGAAAACCCATCAGCGTTTTCAACCCTGCCACATAAGGGTGTAAGTGCCCATTGATTTTCTGGGTTAACATTAGGTGTGCTAGTGTTTGTTAAAACAATATTTCCGTCTAAATCATCAATAAAAGTAAGTGAAAATTCGTTTTTGCCTACAGTTTTGTCACCTACCTGAATAATTTTAACATAGGGTTCTAACCCATTAATGATTAATTCGCTAGCCGATGCAGTAGAACCACTTGTTATTACATAAAGTTGTGTTAGATTAAGCTCATTTATTACCGAACCATCAA
Organism: Maribacter taeanensis; assembly: GCF_047345145.1. NCBI lineage: Bacteria > Pseudomonadati > Bacteroidota > Flavobacteriia > Flavobacteriales > Flavobacteriaceae > Maribacter > Maribacter taeanensis. Next base: position 1,014,253 of record NZ_JBLFER010000001.1, on the reverse strand, counting down.
TAGTTTTGTCGGTGAAATTAGTTTCTAAATTTTCCGTACTTACTAGTGGCTGAATTTTGCTGTTCCATCTATTTCTCACAAACAACTCATCCGTTTTTGTGCCATAGATTGAACTTGCTAGCTGAAGTGCAGAAGTCAGTCGGCCTCCACCATTATACCTTAAATCTAAAATAAGTTCATTTATTCCAGCAGTTTTCAATTCTCCAATAGCATTATTCAAATCTTCATCATAAGCAGCCGCAAAGGAGTTGTACATTAAATAACCAATTTTGTTTCCACCCCGTTCAATTACTTGATTAAGTTGAATTGGGTTTTCTCCAAAATTTTCTTCTTTGGTCAAAGATACCTCTTGACCCGTATTTTCAATAAAACCATTATCTAGTCTAGCCAAATTCAAAATGTAGGTGTCAGCATCACCAAACAAAAGCTCTCTATAATTATCTTGGGTAAGATCAACCCCATTCACTCCAGTAAAAAAATCACCTCTTTTAATATCTTTACCAGCGGCATCTGAATCAGGTAAGACATATCGAACAAGACCAAATAAGTTGTTCGTGCCTGTAATCGTACCTAAGCCAAATTTAAGACCATTACTTTTTGAAACTCCTTGAAGATTCTGCAAAAGCGTATTGTAATCATCAGTTAGCCGACTAAATCTATCGGTAGCTGCTTCATCACCTACTATATTTTTATGTTCAAAGCATAGGTTATAAAAGAAATCAGCTGGGTCATCAGCCCCTTGAGCTAAAAATTCTACATAGGATGGGTCTTCATCTAATGATGTAAATTTGTCATCCGCTAAGTCAGCTACATCTTCTTGCCAAAAGTAGTTGATGTTCATAATTTGCCATATAAAATCTTGAGTACGATAATCAGCACGTGTTTTTACTACAGGGGTTTCTTCCTGTTCCTCCTCTGCAATTTCAGTAGGAACATCATTATCATTTTTTTTACAGCTAGTAACAATTAACCCAAAGGCTAACAATAGGAGGAGATACTTTTTCATTTTCTTTTTTTTAGTAGTTTTCTTATTTAAATCAATAGGGTAATAAAAATATAAAGTGTAGCAATATTAATCTACTCGATTAACAATTCATTCGGCAAAAACCCTACCATATCTGAATATGAGTCAGTTTTAATAATAACTTCTTTAAGTTCAATAATTGGCATTTAATTATTGTGCCCTAAAATAGGGACATTGCGAAGAATAAAAAATTAATTGTAACAAAAATCGTTATACTTCGTCTTGCTTATATAAACAGATAAAACAGCTTGCAAAGCAATACCAACTAAAATGCAGCAGTCAGAATTTTTAAATGTAGTAATGCCTTTTAAGGATAAGCTCTTTAGACTAGCAAAACGCTTGCTGGTCTCAACGGAGGAAGCTGAGGATGCTACGCAAGAAATTTTAATCAAACTTTGGAATAAGAATACCTCATTCGAGAAGTATAAAAGTGTTGAGGCTTTTGCAATGACGATGACAAAAAATTTCTGTTTAGATAGATTGAAATCTAAACAAGCTGGAAATCTAAAGTTAGTGCACAGCAACTACCAAGAAAAGGGAAGCCTTTTACAAAAACAGATTGAAGCAAAAGACAGCGTCAGTTGGGTAGAACGGATAATGGAAGAGTTGCCTGAACAACAAAAAATGGTTTTGCAATTACGAGATGTAGAAGAGTATGATTTTGATGAGATTGCAGAAATGTTAGATATGCAACCTACCGCAGTTCGGGTAGCATTATCAAGAGCAAGAAAAACAGTAAGAGAAAAATTGACACAAAAACATAGTTATGGAATCGGATAACATCAAAGAATTAGTAGAAAAGTATTTTGAAGCAACTACCACGGTTGTCGAAGAAGAAACGCTTCGAGCTTATTTCTCAAAAGGAAGTGTTACTCCTGAGTTAGAGCAGTATGTACCCATGTTTCAATATTTTTCTAATGCTAAAGAAGAAAAATTCACCAAACAAGTCCCTTTAGATACTATCGCTAACGTTACTAAAAAACGATTCAATTTTAAATGGCTATCCGTCGCAGCAGTAGGACTTCTCATGTTTGGCATCTATTTTGGTAATGGTTACTTCGAAAATCAACGTGAACAGCAAAGACAAGCAGAGATGGCTTATCACGAAACAAAGAAGGCATTAAATCTTTTAGCAGAGAATTTTAATCGCGGCACCGAAAAAGTTGCTTACCTGAATCAATTTGAAGAAACAAAACAAAAAATTTATAATGAAAAGTAAAATCCCTCAAATAATTAAAAACAACAAAATGAAAAAGTATTTAGTAATAACAGTATTGGCTTTATTGCCATTTACAGGATTTTCACAGAGTATTTTCGACAAGTACGAAGATTTAGATGATGTGAGTGCCGTAGTAGTAAACAAAAGCATGTTTAATCTTTTAGCGAAGATGGATGTCGATATTGATGATCCGGAAGCGCAAGATTATATGGATATGGCTCAGAGCCTAAGTGGTCTTAAAGTTTTCATTACCGAAAATCCAAAGATTTCGGCAGATATGAAAGGCGAGGTCACGAAGTATCTAAAATCTTCTAAGATGGAAGAGTTAATGCGTGTAAAAGATAAAGATGCCAATGTCAAGTTCTATATCAGAAATGGTAAAGATGAAGACCATGTAAGTGAATTGTTAATGTTCGTTACAGGTATGAAGAATGTAGATGTTGAGGTGAATGGTAGAAAGTTCGAAACCGTTTTATTATCCTTAACGGGAGATATCGATTTGAATAAAATCGGTGCTCTTACCAAGAAAATGAACCTTCCAGAAGAATTGAATAAAGCTGGGAAGAAAAATTAGTAATCAGTGAACAGCTGCAGTTAGCAGTATATAATTATCATCAATCAATGTATGCCGAACTCATTTCGGTATCTAATTAAATCTTAATCAGACCCTGAAACCCCCGAAGCATCGGGGCAGGACAAAAACAAAACAGTCATGAGAAAACTTAGTTTAGTAGTAGCAATTGCAATTTTACCTTTATTCGGATTTTCACAGTCTATCTTCGATAAGTATGAGGATATGGATAATGTAGGTACCGTAGTAGTCAACAAAGGAATGATAGACTTGGTCAGCAAAATCGGAAGTATGACAGATGATGAAGAGGCGCGAGAATTTGCCGAGGTGGCCAAAGGTATTAATGGAATCAAAGTCTTTATAACAGAAGATAAAGGTGTTTCTTCAAGTATGGCATCCACAGTCAAAAAATACTTGAAATCATCTTCGATGGAAGAGCTGATGCGGGTTAAAGACAAAGACGTCAACGTAAAGTTTTACATCAAAAGTGGTAAGGATGAAGATCATGTAAGAGAATTGTTGATGTTTGTATCCGGCATGAAAAATATGGATGTCGATGTAAACGGTAGAAAATTTGAAACTGTTTTAGTTTCGATGACCGGAGATATTGACCTGAACAAAATCGGTGCAATTACAAACAAAATGAACTTGCCCGACGATTTGAAGAAAGCTGAAAGAAATAGTAGAAACTAAAATAGGTTTGCAGTGGGAAGTTGCAGTTGGCAGTTTTTAATCTGCTTACTGCAACTTTGCAACTGCTTACTAATTAAATGTAGAATTAAGATGAAAAATAGTATCCGATTATTAGTTTTGAGCTTAGTAGTAACAATGGTTAGTTGTTCTTCTACGCAAAGCCTTCAAGAATATTATGTTGACAATTCGGAGAATCCGAATTTTTTGTCATTTGATGTGCCAGTTAGTTTGCTGAACCTTGAAGAGGTGGAATTATCTGCTATGGAAAAAGAAGCGATATCCTCTTTAAAAAAACTAGATATTCTAGCGTTTAAGAAGACCACTGAGAATGCTTTAGAATATACCGCTGAGAAAACAAACGTAAAGGCAATATTGAAAAACCCTGACTTTACGGAGCTTATGAAAATGAACACGCCTTATGGAAAGGCTACTGTAAAGTACCTAGGAGATGAAGATGCAATAGACGAGGTTATTATCTATGGAGATAGTAAGGAGAAGGGATTTGCTCTAATTCGCGTGTTAGGTAATGAGATGAACCCTGCGAATATGATGCAATTGCTTCAAGCTATTCAAAAATCAGATTATAAGGGCGAAGGACTCGAAAAGTTAGAAGGGCTTCTCAAAGGATAAATCTCACAATCCAAATTATATCAACCGCTAAGGAATTTTCTTTAGCGGTTTTTTGTTTCTATACTCTTTAATCATTCCTTATATTCGGACTTGTCTTAAAAACACTGTTCATTAACCAAAAAGGAAATTAACTATGGAAAATTTATCAATGGAAACTATCATCGGGTATGTTGAAACTTATGGCTTACCCCTAATAAAAGCGATTGCAATTTTTGTGATTGGTTCATGGCTCATTAGCAAATTAATGAAGGTCTTGAGCAAAGTAATGACCGCTAAAGATTATGATATTTCTTTGCAAAAATTTTTAGTGAATCTAGTTTCTTGGGCGCTAAAGATTTTCTTAATTATCACTGTTATTTCAACCTTAGGAGTTGAGACAACGAGTTTAGCGGCGCTAATTGCTGCTGCAGGTTTAGCCGTTGGTCTGGCACTACAAGGTTCTCTAGCTAACTTCGCTGGAGGTGTGTTACTAATTATATTTAAACCCTACAAAATTGGAGATTTAGTTGAAGCGCAAGGAGTTTTGGGTGTAGTTAAGGAGATTGAAATTTTCACTACGCAACTGACTACTCCAGATAGCAAATTGGCAATTATTCCAAACGGAGCAATGGCCAACGGAAATATTATCAATTATACCGCTGAAGGTAAAATGCGAGTGGATACCACTATTGGCGTGGGTTATGATGAAGACATTAAGAAGACCAAGGAAGTTTTGTTAGAAGTTTTAACATCTAATCCTAAAGTGTTGAATGACCCTGCACCATCTGTAAATGTTTCTGAGTTGGCAGATAGTTCGGTAAACTTCGCCGTGCGTCCTTTTTGTAAACCAGAAGATTATTGGGATGTGTATTTCGGAACTCTGGAAGGCTGTAAAATAGCTTTAGATAAGGCAGGAATCGAAATTCCATATCCACACGAAGTACAGATTAATAAGTAGATATAAGTATATATCATACAAAAGGGCATCTCAGTTTAACTTGAGACGCCCTTTTCATAAGTAAGTCTTTGCTAAATACCGGTGTAATTACTCGGCGTTATTACTTTAAGCTCTGCTTTAATTTCTTCGGATATCTCAAGAGTATCTATAAAGTCCGCAATGGAGGCTTGATTAATTTTTGCATTAGTACGTGTCAAACCTTTCAAAGCTTCATACGGATTCGGATACCCTTCTCTTCTTAGGATAGTTTGGATAGCCTCGGCAACAACAGCCCAGTTGTTTTCTAAGTCTTGCTCGAACTTTTCTTTGTTTAAAAGGAGTTTGTTCAATCCTTTTAAAGTGGATTGAAAAGCAATCATGGTATGCGCAAAAGGTACGCCTACATTTCGTAGAACAGTGCTATCAGTCAAATCACGTTGCAATCTAGAAACGGGAAGCTTTGCAGATAAATGCTCAAAAATAGCATTTGCAAGCCCAAGGTTTCCCTCTGAGTTTTCAAAATCAATCGGATTTACTTTGTGGGGCATCGCAGAAGACCCAACTTCACCTTTTTTAATTTTTTGCTTGAAATAATCCATTGAGACATAGGTCCAGAAATCACGGTCTAAATCTAGAATTATCGTATTGATGCGCTTCAACGTATCAAAAAGAGCTGCCATGTGATCGTAATGCTCAATTTGCGTTGTAGGGAAGGAGTGATGCAATCCCAGTTTTTCTTGCACAAATTGTTGCCCGAAAGCTTTCCAATCTATAGTAGGATAGGCAACTTTATGGGCGTTATAATTTCCGGTAGCACCACCAAATTTAGCTGCACTAGGAATATCATTTAGTAAATTGAACTGTTCTTTTAAACGTTGCACATAAACATCAATTTCCTTTCCCAAGCGGGTAGGGGAAGCCGGTTGCCCATGAGTTCTAGCCAGCATGGAAATGTCCGCCCATTCCGAAACTAATTCTTTTAATTTTTCTAGCATTTGAAAATATGCGGGAACATAAACTTCGTTCATTGCTTCCTTTAAAGAAAGGGGAATGGCCGTATTGTTAATGTCTTGAGAAGTCAATCCGAAATGAATGAATTCCTTGAAAGAAGCTAATCCTAAAGCGTTAAATTTTTCTTTGATAAAATATTCTACTGCTTTTACATCATGATTCGTGACTTTTTCAATGTCTTTTATTACCTGTGCATCTGCAGAATCAAAACTCTGATAGATTTCGCGAAGTGATTCAAATTTAGAAACATCAAAAGCCTCAAGTTGAGGCAAGGGAATCTCACAAAGAGCGATAAAATATTCAATCTCTACCCTGACCCGATATTTGATTAAAGCTTCCTCTGAAAAGAAGGGAGCTAAATTTTCTACTTTGCTTCGGTAACGTCCATCAATAGGAGAAATAGCGTTCAATGGGTCTAGTGACATCTTATGCGGAATTGGTTATTTTTTGAAAGATGCAAAGATAAGGATTAAAAAAAGCTAAGATTCAAAAACCCAGTTTAACCTTATAAAAATATTTTGTCCTAACTGCTAATTAAACCTTTATCTTTTTCAAGGTTATTCTCGCTCTTGCTTTATATGCTGCACTGCCAAAGGCATAATTCTGCTCTAGAATCATTTTGAGTTCAGGGTGAATCCAATCAAATTTTCTGCCTAGCAGCAATAAACAAGTCATAGAATAAGCCTGCGTAGCGACTTTGTGATCTCCGATGAGCCAATCAAAACAAGCGCTTGTGATTTCTTCGAGATGTACTTCCTTTAGGGCTTTTCTAACTTTATCATCTTTTTTTTGAAAATAGCCAGTTATTAAATACTCGCATATTTTAGCCATAGGTCGTACAGATGAATCTAACCTAAGTAAACTGATTGCTTTTGTAAATTGATTCATGTGGGGAAATAAATAAGGAAGGTTCTCCTTAGCTGTAAATTCCATTACCCAACATGCTTTTGATGAGATAGGGTTTTTATCTTCAAAGGCTATTTCGAGCAGAGGTTTCACCAAATGTGTATTTTTAGATATGAGCATAGCCATTTCCATTCGCTTTTCTCGCGAATGATTAACACAGTTCAATGCTTCAAGCAATTGTGCTTTATTCATAAAAATTGTACTTTAGACATCCCTCAAATTTTGAATATGAAAATAGTAAAAAAAGTAGCGCTTGCTCTTTTGCTTGTCTTTATTGCGATGCAATTTTATAGACCCGAAAAAAATCAAGCTCAAGGTGAACATACTGCAAAATTCTTAACCGAAACTAACCCTCCTTCTGATATCAGAGCCATTTTAAAACAGACCTGTTATGATTGTCATAGCAACAATACAGAATATCCGTGGTATAACAATGTAGCACCAATTTCATATTGGTTATCAGACCATATCAAGGATGGTAAAAAACATCTTAATTTTTCGGATTGGGAGACCTATAATATAAAGAAAAAAGACCATAAACTTGAGGAACTCGCTGAAGAAGTGGAAGGAAGAGAAATGCCATTAAAAGAATATACTTGGACTCATCAAGAGGCCAAATTGACTGATGAGCAGCGAAAGGCAATAGTCGCATGGGTTCAACAAACTAGGGCTTTGTATCAATTAAATCAGCAACCAAAGTAGGCACTCCCTTTACCGCAGTTTCTTCGAGAATACTTAGGTTCTTGTACTGCAAGGTATTTACACTTGGTTTTGGGTCAACGAAATAAATAGGAGTTTTTGGGGAAACAAAATTGATAAGGCTTGCCGCTGGATATACTTGCATTGAGGTTCCGATTATTATTAGAATATCTGCTGTCTCAGTAATCTTGATAGCTTCATCAAGTAAAGGAACTTGCTCTCCAAACCAAACGATATGTGGTCGCAACTGATGGCCATTCGAACAAGTATCACCTAGGTTTAAGTCTTTTTTCCATCTCAACACTTCATTTTCATTTTTTGTACTTCGCACTTTTAGAAGTTCTCCATGCAAATGAAGTACTTGTGAGCTTCCGGCGCGTTCATGTAAATCATCTACATTCTGAGTAACAATACGAACATCAAAATGTTCTTCAAGTTTTACTAGAGATTGATGTCCGGGATTTGGGTCTACTTCGAATAGCTGTTTTCGCCTCTGGTTATAAAAATCCAATACTAGTTCTGGATTCTTTGCAAAGCCTTGCGGGGAAGCTACCTCCATAACATCGTGTCCTTCCCATAACCCACCTGCATCACGAAAGGTGTTGATACCACTTTCCGCACTAACTCCTGCACCAGTAAGTACTACTATTTTTTTCTTCATTTGTTTAAAAATAGCCATTTTGATTATATTCGAAAGATGATTGACCAGCAACTTTTGATCTACCTAGAGGATTTTATTTCTGAGGAGCGCAAAGAGCGATTTTTAGAGGTTCTTGAGGAGCGTACAAAATATATTACCGTTGCTATCGAAGATGTATATCAAAAGCATAATACTAGTGCGGTCATACGAAGTTGTGAAGTTTTCGGAATTCAGGAAGCCCATGTAATTGAAAACAAAAATGCAAAAGTATTGGATAAGGAAATTGCCATGGGTGCCGAAAAATGGGTTGATGTGTACAGTTATCCCGATTCTGATAAGTGCATCGAAAAACTACGAAAACAGGGTTATAAAATAATAGCGACTACACCGCATACTAAAGATTGTCTATTACCTGATTTTGAAATTGATGGAAAGACTGCCTTGTTTTTCGGTACAGAAAAAGATGGACTCAGTGAAACCGTTTTGAATGAAGCAGATGGTTATCTTAAAATTGGAATGCATGGTTTTACAGAGAGTTTGAATATTTCTGTTTCGGCTGCCATCATATTACAAGATTTAGTTACGAAGTTGAGAAATACCAATCTAGACTGGGGTTTGACTTCTGATGAAAAACTGGAAAAGCGTTTGGATTGGACCAAAAAAAGTATCAAAAGCATCGATGATATTTTAACACGGTACAAAGCATCTGAATAATTTTTTTTACTACATTTAAGGACAACCAATCAATTGATAAACAAATGTATACACTACTTTACATCCTAGCGGGGATAGTTTTTCTTGTACTTATTTTATCCCTCATTGCTCCTAAAACGTATAATGTTTCGCGGTCTGTTGAGATAGCTAAACCCAAAAGGGAAGTTTTTAATTACTTACGGTCCTTAAAAAACATGGATGAATGGTCACCTTGGGCCAAAAAAGACCCTAACATGGAAAAGAAATTTACCGGAACCGATGGTGAAGTGGGTTGCGTTAGCTATTGGAATGGTAATAAAGATGTTGGGGAAGGTGAACAGGAAATCAAAAAAATTTTAGATGGTGAGCGTATAGATTCAGAATTACGCTTTTTAAAACCGTTTAAATCAACGTCAGATTGCTACATGAAAGTTGAAGATACTGGAGTTAGCAGCACTAAAGTGACTTGGGGTTTTTCTGGGAATAATAAATTTCCCATGAACATAATTTCTTTATTTAAAAGTATGGATGCGATGGTAGGGCCTGATTTTGAAGAAGGAATGGCTAGCCTTAAAGAAGTTTTAGAAAAATAATATTTATGGTAGGATGGTTTGAGATTCCGGTAAATGATATGAATCGGGCAAAAGCTTTTTACGAATCGGTTTTTAATATAACTATTAGCGTTCATGAATTTGGCGCTTTACAAATGGGATGGTTTCCCAACGACCCCGAAAAATCAGGTGCCACAGGTTCTTTGGTACGACATGAAATGTACAAACCAAGTTTGACTGATGGTCCGTTGCTTTATTTTTCATGCAAAGATGTAGATACGGAATTGAGTAGGGTAGCAGGAGCCAGTGGGGAAGTCATACAACCCAAAACCCAAATTGGGGAAGGACACGGTTTTATGGCCTTAATAAAAGATACGGAAGGCAATCGAATAGCCTTGCACTCTCAAGCATAAATCAATGAACTATTCAACCAGTTCTAGGAGCGCAATGTTATAATCGTTTTCAAGAATGACTTTTCCTTTTTTAACGATCACTTCTGTTTCAGAATAAGTGTCATAGAGTTTGGTTCCATCTCCAAAAAATCCTTTTACCCAAAGTGACTTTTTTCCTTTTGGTAAATCTAATCCCACCACAACTTTATCTTTGAAGTCATCCTTAGCATAAGTTCTACTGAATACATAAGGCTTTTTGCCTAATTGCTTATGCTTTCCAGCACCTATAGCGGGATGATTATTTCTGAACTTACCCAACTTTCGCCAGTGGGTTAGAATAGTTTTAGTGCTATCTATATTTTCAATATCATCCCAATTCATATACGAACGTAGGGTGGCATCACCTTCTGTACCTTCTATAGTCAAATCACGGGCACTTTCATCACCGTAATAAATTTGTGATGTTCCAGGTGTTAATAACAGTACATTGGCAGTTTTAATAGATTTTGTCCTGTCCTTGTCAAAAGGTTGCCCATCATCATGAGATGTTAGATAGTTAACAAAACCTTTTCCCTTAAATTCACTGTTTAATAGCGAATTGTATTTTTTAAAAATAGTTTCATAATCGTTTTTAGCATCATATTTTAATTCGAAATTGATCAAACCATTAAATCCATAATCAAAGTAATCTACTTTCTTATCACCAAAATCAAATTCCCTTCCACTAGAGATTCCGTAGTTGTAAACCTCTCCCACCATATAAAAAGGAGTGTCATCTAAAACTTTGTCTGAATTTTTCTTTTTCCATGTCTCAAAAGCATATGAAGCCTCTTTATATAATTCTGCCCAAGCTTTTTCATCAGCATGTTTCACCGTATCTACGCGATAACCATCAATACCTAAATCTTTTACATAATCTGTGAGCCACTTTATGATGTACGCCCTTGGACTTCTTGAATATCCTGTGCGTTCAAAGAAGACGGCTAATTCATCCAATTCATTGCTTAATCTTCCTTCAGCTTTCCATTTTGCTAATAAAGCATCTGGGAGCTCCACAGCATCATCTGATTCGGTTAGAATATCAGGTAAATTATCTACAAGCGTGCAGCTTGTTGTGTTTTCGTAAGTGCTAAATTGACAAGTGGGGTCAGTTCGAACCCATTCAGTTGGCCAAACTGGGTCTTCATCTGTAACTGGCCCCGTATGGTTTAAGACGACGTCCATCAGAACACGAATGCCCTTTGAATGCGCAGTCTTTACCATAGTTTCTAGATCTTCTTTAGTTCCAAAATTAGGATCTAAGGCCGTCCAATCTTTTGCCCAATACCCATGATACCCATAAGTATTTCCTGTGCTTTCATCAGTGTCACCATGAATTTGTTCTACTACAGGAGTAAACCATATGGCATTTACGCCGAGTTCGGTAAAATAACCCTCATTGATCTTTTCTGTGATTCCGGCAATATCTCCGCCCATAAAACCGCGTAAGACTCCTGTTGGATTAGTTCGATTTAAAGTGGTATCATTCTTTATATTACCATTGTGAAATCTATCTGTCAGTAAAAAGTAAATATTGGCTCCCTCCCAAACAAAAGGCACTTGTTTCTTGGGTTCTTTGATGATTTCCTTCTTTGCGATATCCTCTTTTATTGGGGCTTTTTGTTGTTCCTTACAGGAAAGTAGAAGTGATAAAACGGTAATGACTAACAGCCCTTTCTTCATTTGAATCTATTTTCTTTAAAGCTATAAAATGAAGTCGTAATTTGGAAATTTATTTCTGAAGAAGTTTGTTAGTTCCGAAGTGCTGATAATCAGAGTAATTGACAAAAACAACAACAAGATGGGTATTCTATTAAGAATTTTATTTGCTCTTTTTGTTTCTATTTAAGACTTTGTAGTCTTCGTAACAGCCACTTATTGCATCAAGAATTTGAAGGTCATTTGCGGTTTTGATGAACGATTTTGAATAACTACAATTGGTTAGAATATCGTCAATATCCATTTTTTCCAGTTGCAATAATTCTGTGAGTGTTTCTCGATCAAATTTAGATGCCAAAAGGTTTCGAATCTCATCATCCTCTTTTACTTGTCTTAACTTGCGCATTTGCGCAGGTTTCTTTCCAAAGAGATTCCGTAATAAATCTGCAGGATTAAGAATTGCCCCAAGTACTTTGGTCACAGCGCTTGGGTTTTTATTACCTGCTTCATATCCGACTGAAAGTCCAGAAATGCTATATTGATATCCACTATTAATGGGTAAATTTTTAACATCAATCTCAAGATAGCCTGTTAATTGATAGGGTCTTACTATAACTTCTTCAAGGGCATATGCTAGTTCAGTTAGTGCCACTTTGGTATCTTCAAACTTGAACATGTCATTTGTAACTCGAATCTTTTGCGATTTATAACCTAAGAAAGAAAAATAGAGGGTATCGTTAACCGTCGCAGTAATTGAAAATTCTCCTTTTTTGTTAGTAATAGTTCCTATTACTTGATTTAAGTTTACCACGTGCACACTTTCCATAGCATCATCCGTTTGCGCATTGACGACCACGGCTTTGAACTCACGGGTTTCGTTATTTTTCTCATCCTCTTGCGAGAATCCGAAGAAACCAAAAAATAAAATAAGAAGGAGTAGGTTTTTCTGCATTAATCTAAAATCCAATTTTAAAGATACTAAACAAAACAAAAAAATACGCCGAAGCGTATTTTTTAATATACAATTAACTAAAAGAAGTCATTTTTTTTGCGCTTACTTCTTCTGTTTCCAGAATTTTCACTCTTACCGTAGCTACGGTCTCTTTTCTTGCTTCTGTCTCGGCCGCTTCCACTGCTATTACGATCTCTGCGACCGCCGCCGCTTCGGCTCCCTCTATTGCGATCTCTTCGACCACCGCCGCCACCTGGGTTTTTTGAAACTTCAACATTAACGAACCTTCCTTCAACTTTAAGATCTGTGAAAGTGGCTAAAATCTTCTCAGTAACTTCAGCATCTGTATTAAAGAAAGAAAAACTATCCTTTACATCAACCTTAAAGACATCATCTTTACCTAAACCAACTGTTTCTCTCAGAAAATCCTTCAAAGACATCCAATCATAACCGTCTTTTTCTCCGACATTTATAAAGTAACGAACGGAGCCTGAACTCGGTGCATCACCTCCTCGGCGATCTCTATCTCTTCCACGATCTCCTGAATCGGGGGAGTTTAAATCTCTAGTTTTGTTGTAATAGTTATAAAAACGAGAAAACTCTACAGAAACTATTTTTTTAATCAATTCTTCGCGATCAACATCCTTTAAGACATCATTGATAGCTGGTAGATAATTTTCAACATCATCATTAATTTCTGTATCCTTAATCTTATTGGCTAAGTGATACAACTGAATCTCGCATATTTCCATTCCTGTTGGAATCTTTTTGGAAATGAACTTCTGTTGAATCTTATTTTCTATTGATTTTATTTTACGCATTTCACTGCGTGTAACGATAACCATAGAAATACCTGATTTACCCGCTCTTCCTGTACGACCACTTCGGTGCGTATAGGTTTCAATCTCATCAGGAAGTTGATAGTTTATTACATGCGTAATATCATCTACATCAATTCCACGAGCTGCTACATCGGTAGCAACTAGCATTTGAATCTGCTTCTTGCGGAAAGAGTTCATTACCAAATCTCTTTGGTTTTGACTTAAATCTCCGTGTAGTGCTCCAGCGCTATATCCGTCTTCAATTAGCTTTTCGGCTACTTTTTGGGTGTCACGTTTTGTTCTGCAAAAGATTACTGAAAATATATCAGGATTTGTATCTGCTAATCGCTTCAATGCAGGGTAACGATCTCTACCACCAACTACATAAAACTCATGTTGAACGTTTGAAGTGCCTGCATTCTTAGTTCCAACAGTAATTTCTTGCGGACTATGCATGAACTTTTTGGCGATTTGAGAAACCTCTTTGGGCATGGTTGCAGAAAATAACCATGTAGATTTATCTTCAGGAGTGTTGGATAAAATATCTTTAATATCCTCGAAAAAGCCCATGTTCAACATTTCATCAGCCTCGTCTAAGACACAATAATCGATTTTTGAAATATCAACCAAACGACGATTGATCATATCTTTCATACGACCGGGGGTAGCAACAATAATCTGTGCACCTCGCTTGATTTGACGTGCTTGGTCAGTAATACTAGCACCACCATAGATGGCTACAGTACTTATATTTTTCTCATACTTGGAATACAGTTTGAGTTCATTGGTAATCTGCAGACAAAGCTCACGAGTAGGAGAGAGGATCAATCCTTGTGTAGTTCTACTATTACTGTCTATTTTTTGAATTATTGGAAAACCAAAAGCTGCCGTCTTTCCGGTGCCAGTTTGGGCGAGTGCGACCAAATCGGTTTCAGTTTCTAATAAAATTGGAATTGCTTTTTCTTGTACTTCCGAGGGATTTTCAAATCCCAAATCGGCAATAGCATCTAATAGGGACTTATCAAGCCCTAGTGCTTCAAATTTTGTCATAATATGTTTTACGTTAATCGCAAATATGTCTGTTGCATAGAGCGATTATCGATATAACCTATTAGACTCGGCGCAACACATGCTATACTAGCGGCATTAATTGAAGCGGCAAAGATACTTTAATTTTATTTATATGGATGTTCTTTTAGAAATGTCACTAATTGTCGGATGGCTTTGCCTCTGTGACTGATTTTATTCTTTATCTCTAAAGGAAGTTCTGCAAAGGTTTTATTGTAGCCCTCAGGTTGAAATATAGGATCATAACCAAATCCCTTTTGTCCACTTTTGGTCTCAATAATTTCTCCTTTTGCAATACCAGTGAAGCAGATGTGGAGATCTTTTAAATTTAAAGCAATGACCGTTTCAAAACGAGCTGAACGTGAGTTTTTGCCTTCTAATTCAGATAGCAGTTTATTCATATTGTCATTGGCGTTTTTCTGTTCACCGGCATAACGTGCAGAATAGACTCCAGGAGCTCCGTTTAAGACATCTACAAGCAACCCGGTATCATCTGCAAAACAGGGCAGACTGTAGTTTTTTGTCACAAAATCTGCTTTGATTTGAGCATTGCCTTCTAAAGTTTCGGCAGTTTCTGGTATTTCATCATGACAACCAATATCAGTAAGTGATACTAGCTTTATAGAAGGGGGAAGCAGTACTTTTACTTCATTAAACTTATTTTGGTTGTGAGTTGCAAAAACTAGTTTCATGTATTTTAAGTTCAGAGTGTAAAACTGAGTTCAAAAGTAGTAATTTTAGGAGCTATAAATATTTTCTATGCAACTGAAAGTACCGCCTGTTCTAGTTTTTATTGTCTTTGGAGGGTTGATGTATGTATTAGCACGATTTCTTCCAGTAGGTTATTTTGATTTCTTTGGAAGAAGGTATCTGATGTACGTTTTATTTGTGATTGCTGGAACAATTGGTATTATTTCACTGCTTCAGTTTTTTAAATCTAAAACTACAGTTGATCCAACTAGGCCTTCAAAAGCTTCAAAATTAGTCACTTCGGGAATTTATCAATTCTCTAGAAACCCTATGTATTTGGGACTTTTATTAATGCTTCTCGCTTGGGGATTGTGGCTAGGCAATGCTTTCAATGTACTGCTAGCAGCTGGTTTTGTTGCTTATATGAATACTTTTCAAATAGCTCCAGAAGAGGATATGTTATCAAAATTATTTGGCAAAGAATACAAACAATACTGCACTTTAGTTCGTAGATGGTTTTAAAATATAAGCGAATTCGCTTATAATATCTATTTATAAGTTAATTAGCTTATATTTATTAATTATTATCGAATTAGCTAATATATTCATATATTAGCGTTTTAGCTTATATTTTATGATAGCAATTATTACAGGAGATATTATTAATTCAGAAGAACATAAGGCTTCTGAATGGATTGATATACTTAAAAAACAACTCTCAAAATGGGGTGAAACTCCCGTAAAATGGGAAATTTATAGAGGTGATGAATTTCAACTCAAAGTAGCTCCTAAGAAAGCATTATGGGCGGCTTTACAAATAAAAGCAGCGATCAAGTCCGTTAAAGATTTAGATGTTCGAATGGCAATTGGTGTAGGTTCCGAGAATTTTCAGAGCTCCAGCGTAAGCGAATCTAATGGTACAGCATACCAACGTTCAGGACGCACTTTTGAGACTTTGAAAGAAGAAAAATTGAACCTTGCTATCGCTACCGGAAATAGGAAGGAAGATCAAAGTCTCAACTTAATGATAAGGCTTGCTTTAGATTTTATGGATGAATGGACGTCTGTTTCTGCAGAAATCATTGCTATAGCACTGGCAAATCCAAAATTGTCACAACAAGAAATTGCAAAACAATTGCATGTTCAACAATCGGCGATAAGCCAAAGGCAGAAAAGAGCAAATTTAGATTTGGTATTAAAATTATTAGAATATTATCCCCAAACTGTTAAAAGAATGAAACCATGATCTTGTTCACAAAACTGTTTTTAGCACACTTAATTGGTGATTTCTTATTGCAACCCAATAAATGGGTACTTCATAAAGAAGAAAAAAAGGCGAAATCAAAGTACCTCTATTTTCATGTATTGATTCATGCAGCGGCCACCTTACTATTGCTTTGGGATTTCAGCTACTGGAAAATCGTATTAGTTATTTTAGTATCTCATTATATCATTGATTTGCTCAAACTCCATGTAAACCGATTCTTCGAGAATAAGAGCATTCCTTTTTTTATAGATCAGGTACTTCATATCATAGTTTTGTATTGCTGCGCCTACTTTGATAATTTATGGGTACATACACAAGAATTATTAACGTTATTAGATTGGAACTTGGTAACCGCAGTTGTATTTGTAACCTTTCCTGCTGCGATTATCATGAGTAAGCTATTGGAAAAGATGTCTGATCAACTAGAAATGGATCATGAGTCTCTGCCAAACGCAGGGAAGTATATTGGCATTATTGAGCGCCTATTTGTATTGGCATTTATAATTCTCGATCAGTGGGGCGCTATCGGTCTTTTGATTACTGCAAAGTCTGTTTTCCGTTTTAATGATTTAAAGGAAAGTAATAGTCGAAAGTTAACGGAATATATTTTGATTGGTACCTTAATTAGTTTTGGAATCGCTATAATTACTGGAATTATTTATACTTCCTTATAAACCCCAAATACCCTATGAAAATTAAGTTGATAGCAATTTTTTTATTTTTTTACATTTTTTCAAGTTCTGCCCAAACCAAATACTTCAACTCTTTTGATGATACTAAAATTGCCTATACCGACGAAGGGGAAGGAAAACCCATATTGCTAATTCACGGCTTTATCAACACCCGAAAATCTTGGGATAATACTGTTCTAAAAAAAGATTTATTAGATAAAGGATATCGGGTTATTGTGCCCGATCTTCGTGGAAATGGCGATTCTGACAAGCCTCATGAAGACGACGCATACTCTCAAGACGCAGAAGTAATTGATTTGATGTTTCTTATGGTTGAATTAAAAATTAGCAAATATTGGGCGATTGGTTATTCCAGAGGAAGTATTCTCTTAGCAAAGTTATTGACTAAAGATCGCCGTGTAAAAAAAGCGGTTTTAGGAGGAATGGGTGTTGATTTCACGAATCCGAATTGGCATAGAAGGGCCATTTTTAGAGATGCTTTCGACGGAAAAATGACCGAAAAAACCAAAGGAGCTGTGGAATATGCCAAATCCATAGGAGCTGATTTAAAATGTTTGCATTTGCAACAAAAACATCAATCAGTTACTACCAAGCGACAACTTCAAGTCATTAAGGCAAAAGTTTTAGTTGTAGCAGGTGATGAAGATAAAGACAATGGCGATCCGGCTGCGCTTTCTAGGGCTATTCCAAAGAGTAAACTTAAGATCATTCCTGGAGACCATAATGGTACTTATAAAACTGAAGCTTTTTCTAAGGCTATTATTTCATTTTTGTAATAATCTTCCAAGCAGATTCTATACATTTTCAATTGCGAAATTGATAAATTTTCATATCTAAAAAAACGGAATCTACAATAACAAGAAGTCAATTGGTTACTCGGATAACTTTTAATAACATTCCTCGAAATCCATCGGAATAAATTTTTACTTTTAGGCCTTTGTTTAAGCAAAGTATTTTAAATAAATGATTGACGTGGCGAGAAAGTACGTTTTCGATTTTGATAGCACATTAACTAGGGTAGAGGCATTAGATGTCTTGGCCGAAATGACGCTGCAAGGAAAATCGAATCGTGAAGAAATAATTGAAGAGATACAGAAGATCACCAATCTAGGAATTGATGGGGATATTTCCTTTACAGAATCTTTAGAAAGACGTATCAAATTGTTGAACGCTAACAAAAGCGATTTAGATGGTTTAGTTGCTGAACTACGTCAGAAAATTTCAAAATCCATAGAATCAAATAAAGAATTCTTTGAAAAATTCTCAGATGATATTTATGTAATTTCCTGCGGATTCAAAGAGTTTATAGACCCTATAGTAGAAGAGTATAATATCCCTTCAGACCGCGTTTATGCCAATACGTTTGAATTCGATGAAGACGGAAATATAGTCGGATTTGATGAAGAAAACCCACTTTCACAACACAACGGAAAAATAGAATGCCTAAAGCAAATGGATTTGGATGGAGAAGTCCAGGTGATTGGCGACGGATACAGTGATTATGTGATGCGAGAAGCAGGTATAGCAGATAAATTTTTCGCTTACACTGAGAATGTACATCGAGATAAGGCGGCTAACAATGCTGATCATGTAACTCCTAATTTAGATGAGTTTTTGTTCGTAAATGATTTGCCTCGTAACATTTCCTATCCAAAAAACAGAATTAAGATTTTGTTATTGGAAAATGTGCATCCTGATGCTTTCGATAATCTTTCAGAAGATGGTTTTTCCGTAGAACTTGTGAAACACAGTCTCTCTGAAGAAGAATTGATTAAAAAAATAAAAGGAGTTCATGTTTTAGGAATCCGTTCAAAAACACAAGTCACTAAAAAAGTACTTGAAGCAGCAAATAAATTATTGGTTGTCGGAGCTTTTTGTATTGGTACCACTCAGATAGATCTAGATAACTGTAAAAGAAAAGGTGTTGCTGTTTTCAATGCGCCATATAGTAACACACGCTCGGTGGTTGAGTTGGCTATCGGTGAGATTATTATGTTGATGCGAAGTGTTTTTCCGAGAAGTACGGAGATTCATAATGGGCAATGGCAAAAAACGGCTGCAGGTTCGCGAGAAGTTCGCGGAAAAAATTTGGGTATTGTTGGATATGGAAATATTGGCAAACAGCTTTCCGTTTTGGCTGAAGCCATAGGAATGCGTGTTTATTATTATGATATTGATGACAAATTAGCTTTAGGAAATGCTATAAAATGCAATACACTTGAAGATTTGTTAAACGTTTCTGATGTGGTAACACTACATATTGACGATAATAAGGCAAACAAAAACTTTATTGGCGAACGTGAAATCAATCAGATGAGAGATGGTGCCATTTTCGTTAACCTAGCCAGAGGTTTCGTTGTTGATATTCAAGCTTTGGCTTCTGCTTTAAAATCTGGTAAATTATCTGGTGCTGCTATTGACGTGTATCCTGAAGAACCAAGAAGTAATGGAGAGTTTTATACCGAATTGCAAGGCCTGAACAATGTAATATTAACGCCGCATGTAGGTGGAAGTACGGAGGAAGCGCAACGTAATATTGCGGATTTCGTTCCCAATAAAATCATGGATTATGTGAATTCGGGTAGCACAGTTGATGCGGTTAACTTCCCAAATATTCGACTTCCAAAACAAAACAAAGCGCATCGTTTTCTGCATATCCATAAGAACGTCCCGGGGATTATGGCAAAAATAAATGAGGTGTTAGCCAAATACGAAATGAACATTTCCGGACAATATCTTTCTACGGATAATGAAGTCGGTTATGTGATTACCGATTTGGACAAGGAATACAACAAAGACGTTATCAAAGCGCTTAAGAAGATTGAAAACACGATTAAGTTTAGAGTGCTGTATTAGAAAATGATCTATTGTCATTCCCGCGCCTGTGCTGAACTCGTTTCAGTAAAGGCGGGAATCTTTTGAATTTGATTTTTGAATATGCGTTTGTCTTTATCTATGATGATAAGGCTCATTCCGTAAAATCGTAAAACCTCTGTATATCTGCTCCACAATAAACAAGCGTACCATTTGATGTGAAAATGTCATTTTTGAAAGGCTGATTTTTCCTTGAGCTTTTTGATATACAAAATCGCTGAATCCGTAAGGGCCGCCGATTGCAAAAACCAATTGCTTAATTCCGGAATTCATTTTCTTTTGGAGATAGTTTGAAAAATCTACTGAGGAATATTGTTTTCCATTCTCATCCAATATAACCAGCACATCGGTTGCATTTAACTTTTTAAGAATTAGTTCACCCTCCTTTTCTTTTTGTTGGGCTTCCGAAAGGTTCTTCGCATTTTTTATATCAGGAATGATTTCCAATTCAAACTTTATGTAATGCTTTAGTCTGTCTTGATATAGTGATATCAGTTGCTGAAGTTCTTTATTATCCGTTTTGCCAATAGCTAGAAGTCGAATTGTCATTTATCAAAGTTAGTTGAATTTCTTAATTGACTTTTGTTTTTCTTAAATTAGCCGAAAGCAAGACTAATACATGATTACAGAAGAACAATTCCAAAAAGAAGTTGATTTAATTATTGCCAATGCCATTCGTGAAGATGTCGGTGATGGAGACCATAGTTCTTTATCATGTATTCCTGAGGCAGCTTCTGGCAAAGCAAAACTTTTGGTAAAAGATGATGGAATTATCGCTGGAATTGATTTTGCAAAACAAGTATTTGCCTATGTAGACTCGAAGATGGAGATTGAAATTTTAATTGCAGATGGGGCGCCCGTAAAATACGGCGATATCGCTTTTTATGTTACTGGAAGCTCTCAAAGTATTCTAAAAGCAGAGCGATTAGTATTAAATGCAATGCAACGAATGAGTGCTATTGCTACCAAAACAAAATCGTTTGTTGAATTACTGGAAGGAACAAACACTAAAATTCTAGATACAAGAAAGACCACTCCAGGTTTGCGAGCTTTAGAAAAATGGGCTGTTAAAATTGGAGGAGGCGAAAACCATCGCTTTGCCCTATATGATATGATTATGCTGAAAGACAATCATATTGATTTCGCGGGTGGAATTACAAAAGCCATTGACAAAACCAAGTCTTATTTGAAAGAAACCGGTCGAGACTTAAAAATTATCGTGGAAGCTAGAAGTTTAGAGGAGATTAAAGAAATTCTGAAGTCCGATGGTGTTTATCGGATTCTGATTGATAACTTCAACTATGCAGATACGAGAACAGCAGTGGAGTTGATTGGTGATAAATGCTTGACAGAGTCCTCTGGTGGCATCAACGAAAAAACCATCCGTAAGTATGCTGAATGTGGTGTAGATTATATTTCTTCAGGAGCATTAACACATTCCGTTTACAATATGGACCTTAGCCTTAAAGCAGTTTAGATGTCCGCAGAGATTGAGGAACGCATCGCTAAAATTCCTGTCATTAATTGGCTGGCTGCTTTGCTAAAAAAGATTAAACTGCCAGCGTTTGAAGGACTTTCAGCGTATGACCTTATTGAGATGTATATTTTGGGAATTGTTGAAGGGGCATTATCTACTCGAGCAAGTTCAATTGCGTTTAGTTTATTTCTGGCCTTATTTCCGCTTTTGATTTTTATGGTCACTTTGGTACCTTTTATTTTAGATACATTCAATATAGAGAGTACAAATTTTGAAACTGAATTCCCATTATTCCTAGAGTCCTTTTTACCTTCTGCAACAGGAGATTATTTTGAAGGGATTTACCAACAAATTAAAGACCAAAAGCGCGGTGGTTTGTTATCATCATCTTTTGTACTCTCGATTTTTTTGATGGCAAACGGAGTTAATGCAATTTTTGGAGGTTTCGAGACTTCGTATCACGTGAAATTGACACGTAATTTTTTCAAGCAGTACGGTTATGCATTAATGGTTGGTTTGATTCTTTCTATTTTGATAATCGTTGGTTTTGTAGCCTTTATTTATTTTCAAGTCTATGTGTTGGGTTATTTGACAGAATTTGCAGCTAATACAGGAGGTTATGTTCTCGAGGAAGGTGAAATATTGGGCGTGCAAATAGGGAAGATTCTCTTTTTTATGATTCTGTCTTATTTTACAACTGCTATTTTATATTACTTTGGGACACGTGAAGGAAAACAGGCAAAATTTTTCTCTGCCGGCGCATTGATGACAGCCTTATTGTTTTTATTGACTTCTTATCTTTTTGGAGTTTATGTTGAAAAGTTTGCCCGCTACAACGAATTATATGGGGCTTTAGGGGGATTATTAATTTTAATGGTCTATATCTGGTTAAATTCGAATATATTGCTCCTTGGTTTTGAATTGAACGCGACCTTGAACCAACTAAGAAAAAATATCAGAAATAGATGAAAAAGTTGTCCCAAAAAATTACATTAATACTATTGTTTCTCTCGGTTGGGTTCATGAATGCGCAAAGTGTGTTCGGAACATGGAAAACCATTGATGACCGAACCGGCAAGCCGAAAGGTCTAATTGAGATTTATGAGAAGGATGGAATGATGTTTGGTAAAATTTTAAAAGTTCTTGAGGAAGGTAGAGAAGATGTACTTTGTGTTAAATGCGATGGAGATATGAAAGATAAGCCGGTGGTAGGAATGCATATCATCAAAAAAGGCGAAAAGAACGATGATGACGAGTGGAAAGGGAAGTATCTTTTTGACCCTGAGCAAGCGATGACTTTTCGTTTTAAAATTTGGCTGAATCCTGAAAATTCAGATGAGTTGAAAGTGCGAGGCTATTTGGCCTTTATTTATAGAACCCAAACTTGGGTTAGAGCAGAAGGATAGGAGGTGAGTAACTATGCAAAACTTCATCAATGTAATTTTACCGATTCCTTTAGAGAAGTTATTCACCTATAAGGTAACTCCAGAACAAGCGACTTTTTTACAACCTGGAATGCGGGTTGCGGTCCCTTTTGGGAAATCAAAGATTTACACGGCACTCGTTCATAGTTTACACAATATGGCTCCTGAAGTTTATGAAGCCAAGGAAATTCATCAAATTTTAGATGAAAGGCCTATTGTAAATGAAATCCAGTTGCAACACTGGCAGTGGATTGCCGATTACTACATGTGCACGGTTGGAGAGGTTTTCAGAAGTGCCCTGCCAAGTGCTTTCTTATTGGAAAGTGAAACTTTGATTCTAAAGAACGAAAAAGCTGAAGTTGACGAAGGTGCTTTGAAAGATGACGAATTCTTGATTTTTGAAGCCTTGCAACATCAATCTATCCTGAAGGTTCATGAAGTGGCCGCTATTGTTGATAGAAAAAATGTGCTACCAATTTTAAATCGATTAATCGAAAAGAATGTCATCCTTCTAAAGGAAGAAATATATGAGCAGTATAAACCTAAATTGGTACGTTATGTCAAATTGGGAACTAATTATCAATCCGAAGAAAACTTAGAACTTTTATTAGAATCTCTGACACGTGCACCCAAACAAAGTCAAGTGATTTTATCCTTATTCCAACTGCAAGCCACTGTGAAGAAACCGATTAAAGTTTCTGATTTAGAGGTAGCTAGCGGTGGTTCAAGAGCTGTAATTAAAACCTTGATTGATAAGGATATACTTGAAGAATATCATATCCGACGAGATCGCGTTGAATATGATGGGAATATTGATAGTGCTGATCTGAAATCCTTAAATGAATATCAAGAAATTGCTTTAGTTGATATTCAAGCGGCCTTTAAAGAAAATAAAACCACGCTTTTACAAGGGGTAACATCTTCAGGTAAAACAGAAGTATACGTAAAGCTCATTGAAGATTGTATTCAGACGGGAAGTCAGGCTTTGTATTTGCTTCCAGAAATTGCACTTACGACACAACTCATTGGAAGGTTGCAAGAGTACTTCGGAGAAAAAGTTTCTGTATATCATTCCAAATATAGTGTTCAAGAACGTGTAGAAGTCTGGAATAACATCGTAGTGCAAAAACCAAAAGCACAGATTGTAATTGGAGCACGTTCATCGTTGTTCTTGCCCTTTTCGAATTTAGGATTAATCATCGTGGATGAGGAACATGAAGGGTCTTTCAAACAGTTTGACCCGGCTCCGAGATATCATGCACGAGATGCAGCAATTGTTTTGGCAAAACTTCACAAATCAAATATCCTCTTAGGTTCGGCTACACCGAGTATAGAAACTTTTAACAATGCGAGAACTGGAAAATACGGGTATGCAAAAATTACTCGACGTTATGGGAATGTTTTAATGCCTAAAATGGAAATTGTCGATATCAAAGAGCAATCAAGAAAACGACGTATGAAAGGGCATTTTTCGGAACGTTTGTTAGAAGAAATCACAGAAACTCTTGAAGCGGGAGAACAAGTAATTTTATTTCAAAATCGAAGGGGCTATGCGCCAATAGTGGAATGCACGACCTGCGGACATTCACCACAATGTCCCAATTGTGATGTGAGTTTGACCTATCATCAGTATAAAAAGCAATTGCGCTGTCATTACTGTAGTCACCTTATGGCTTTGCAAGAGAGTTGTCAAGCTTGTGGCAGTAGTACTTTGGATACTAAAGGATTTGGAACCGAACAAGTAGAGCAAGAACTTCATGAGTTATTCCCAAAAGCCAAAGTTGGGCGCATGGATTTAGATACAACACGCGGGAAATATGGCTACGAACGAATCATTACAGCCTTCGAACAACAAGAACTCGATATTTTAGTGGGAACTCAAATGCTGACCAAGGGGTTGGATTTTAGAAATGTGAATCTAGTTGGCATTATGAATGCGGATTCCCTACTAAACTTTCCTGATTATAGAGCACATGAACGGAGTTTTCAATTATTGACGCAAGTAGCAGGTAGAGCAGGCCGGACCAAGAAAAGGGGGAAGGTAATCATCCAAAGTTATAACCCGTATCATCAGATTTTAAAACAGGTTTCTACTAACGATTATGATGAAATGTTCAAAGAACAGCTTTATGAACGGGAGCAGTATAAATATCCACCGGCAAATCGCATTATCAAAATAACCTTTAAGCACAAGGAGTATAATAAACTGAATGAAGCAGCGGAGTGGTTTTCAAAAGGATTACGGAATGCTTTTAGTGGGAATGTTCTAGGTCCTGAGTTCCCGCCGGTGGCGCGAATTCGAAACCAATATTTGAAACATGTTTTGATAAAAATCGATTCAAAACAATCTGTAAGTCAGGTAAAACTTAATATAAAACGGATTGAGAAATCATTTAATGCGATTGCATTTTATAGAAGTGTAAGAGTAATTTATAATGTAGATCACATCTAAAAGCAAAGAAACCGATAATCTTTCGACGATCGGTTTTCTTTATGAAATTATGTTGTTTGAAACTAGACGTTACTTAGCGCTTCCGCCAATTCGGTCTTTTTGTTTCTACTTAATGGAATTGATCTTCCACTAACTTCAACGTTTTTACTATTGAATTTCTCAACTTTTTCAAGGTTCACAATGTAGGATTTGTGAATTCTTAAAAACTTATCTTCCGGCAATTGCTTTTCGAAAGATTTCATTGTTGATAAAATTACGATATTAGCTTCATCAGTGACTAATTTGATGTAATCACCAAGAGCTTCTATCCATTTAATATCGTTTAAAATAACCTTTCTTTTCTTGAGGTTACTCTTTACAAAGATATGCTCTTCGTCTTCATGCACTCTGTGCATTTGCTCATATTTGGCTACTGCACGGCGTACTGAGGCATCAAAACGAGCCATTGTTATTGGCTTGTGTAAATAATCAGTTACGTCATAATCAAAAGCCTTAAGAGCGTAATCAGGTTTTCCGGTAATCAAAATTACCTGAGGACTGTTTTCTAAGGATTCGAGTAGGTCAAATCCGTTGATAATAGGCATTTCAACATCTAAAAAGATTAAATCGATTTCGTTGTTTTTGATACCATTTTTCGCCTCGATCGCGTTGCTGTATTCGGCCACCATAGCTAAATTCGGGTGATTGTTGACCAATTTGGCCACCGCCATCCGCTGCATAGATGAATCGTCTACGATAATACTTCGTAATTTCATAAATGGGTTGATTTGTGGGGTTAAATCATCAACAAATTACTAAAAAAACACGATGAAGCGCAACAAAAGTTGTTCACAATACGTGGTTTTCTGTGTAGGTTGTAAATGACCATAGGTTAAGATTTGGGTTAAGTTTGATTTTACTGTTACCTTGTTATAACGAAGATTTTTACGTTTTCTTGTGGCATGTAGTAAATATTCTTATTTTTGCACTCCTTAAAACAAATATAATATGAATCATTACGAAACTGTTTTCATTTTGAATCCCGTGCTTTCTGATACTCAGATTGCGGAAACAGTTAAGAAATTTGAAGATTTCTTAATTAAGAATGGTGCCAAAATGGTAGCCAAAGAAAATTGGGGGCTAAAAAAATTAGCCTATGCCATTCAGCACAAAAAGAGTGGTTTTTACCACTTGTTCGAATTTACCGCACCAGGTGAAATTCTTACTCCTTACGAGCAAGAGTTTAGCAGGGATGAACGCATCATGCGTTTTCTTACGGTAAAATTAGATAAACACGCTGTAGCGTGGGCAGAAGTGAGAAGAACAAGGTTAAAAACAGCTAAAGCGTAAGTACTATGGCATCAATAGAACAACAAGCAAAAGGTAAGAAAGACGGAGAAATCAGATATTTAACTCCGTTAAACATCGAAACCAATACAAAAAAGAAGTATTGCCGTTTCAAAAAGAACGGTATCAAGTATATTGATTATAAAGATGCTGATTTTTTGATGATGTTGGTAAACGATCAAGGTAAATTACTTCCAAGAAGACTTACTGGTACATCTTTGAAATACCAAAGAAAAGTGGCTCAGGCTGTTAAGCGTGCACGTCATATTGCATTAATGCCTTACGTAGGTGATTTATTAAAATAAAAGAGACGAAACCATGGAACTTATATTAAAAGCGGACGTTGAAAACCTAGGGTTTAAAGACGATTTGGTGAACGTTAAGAACGGCTACGGAAGAAACTTTTTAATTCCTCAAGGTCTTGCCGCTATGGCAACGCCTTCTGCGAAGAAAGTTTTAGCAGAAAATTTGAAGCAAAAAGCTCATAAAGAGAAGAAGATTGTGGACGCTGCAAATAAAACTGCTGAAGCTTTGAAAGGCTTAGAGGTTAAGATAGCTGCAAAAACTGGAGCTGGAGATAAATTATTCGGATCTGTTACTACTATTGATTTGGCTGCTGCCTTGGCAAAAGATGGTCATGAGATCGATAAGAAATATATCAGTATTAACGGTGGAACTGTGAAAAGAACTGGAACGGCTAACGCGCAAATTCGTTTGCACAGAGATGTTATCGTTGAACTTCCTTTTGAGGTTGTTGCTGAGAAAAAGTAGATTTAATAGTATAAAGAAATTACCGTTCTCTGAGCTAATCAAAGGGAACGGTTTTTTTATTTATAAGATTTAATAAAGTATAGTTTTGAAATACAGACGACTTACAAAACAACAGTTAGAAGAATTGCAACCTGAGTTTGTCAATTTTTTAGCAACCCAATCCATCACAGGTGATGAATGGAAAAAACTTAAAGATGATAAACCCGAGGTTGCCGAAGATGAAGTTGATGTTTTTAGCGATTTGATATGGGAAGGTGTATTGACTAAGGTCGATTATCTCGAAAATGTTTCTGCCCAGCATATGCATCTGTTTCATTGTGCAGAAAAGGAAATGAAACTAATTTCGGTCAAAGTGATGAATCCTGAAATTGATTTAACCACTATAGTTGGTTTCAATTGGTTCAAGAAAAACTGGCAATCTGATTTTGTGGAATACCTTACGGCTTCTAAAGCCTATATCGATGAGAATTTAGATAAGTTCAAATTAATAGAACAAGGTGCTTTAATTACGAAAGGAGATTTGTACAAATGGTTTGAAACCATGATTGAAGTAAAATAATCATTTTACACTTTGCATCCGCTTGCATTGTCATGCCCTCCTAAAGAATTATATTTGTTTCTGATACTAAAAACAGGTTCCTGAGCATAGTCGAAGGAAGAACTAAAACACCAAATGGCACAAAAACCATCCATTCCCAAAGGGACTAGGGATTTTTCTCCTTCAGAAGTTAGTAAGCGAAACTACATTTTTGATATCGTCAAAAAACATTTTCAAACCTTCGGATTTCAACCTATTGAAACTCCATCTTTTGAGAACTCAGACACCTTAATGGGGAAATACGGTGATGAAGGTGATCGTTTGATTTTTAAAATATTGAATTCTGGTGACTTTATCAGTAAGGTCGATGATGTAACTTATAGTTCTAAAAATTCAAGCTCACTTACTCCCAAAATTTCAGAAAAAGCACTACGCTACGATTTAACTGTGCCCTTTGCTCGTTATGTTGTACAACATCAGAATGAAATTGATTTTCCTTTCAAACGATATCAAATTCAACCGGTTTGGCGTGCTGACCGCCCTCAAAAAGGTCGTTTCAGAGAGTTTTACCAATGTGATGCAGATGTTGTAGGTTCAGACTCCTTATTGCAAGAAGTTGAATTGGTACAATTGTACGATGCTGTTTTTACGGATTTAAAGTTAGAGGGCGTTAATATCAAACTCAATAACCGAAAGATACTAGCTGGAATAGCTGAAGTAATTGGTGCAGGAAATAACCTAATCAATTTCACGGTTGCACTTGACAAACTTGATAAGATAGGCGAAGAAGGCGTCAAAAATGAAATGCTTGCAAAAGGCATTTCTGAAGCGGCTATTGAAAAAGCAAGTCCTTTGTTTTCTTTAAACGGAAGCAATACAGAGCAGCTTGACAAACTTCAATATTTGTTATCCTCTTCTGATATAGGAACCAAAGGGGTCGAAGAACTACGATTTATCCTTGAATTTATTGAAGAAGTCGGACTGCAATCGGCAAATCTTTCCATTGATGTTACCCTTGCGAGAGGTTTAAATTACTACACAGGTGCTATTTTCGAAGTATCTGCACCAGAAGGTGTGCAAATGGGTTCTATTGGCGGAGGTGGTCGTTATGATGACCTTACGGGAATTTTTGGTTTGAAAAATGTAAGTGGAGTTGGTATTTCATTCGGACTCGACCGTATTTATTTGGTATTGGAGGAACTTGGTTTGTTTCCTAAAACAATTGAACAATCCTTAGATGTTCTTTGCGTAAACTTTGGGGAGCAAGAAGCTTTGGCGGCTTTTCGTTTGACAACGCAAATGCGAGCGGCTGGAGTGCGAGCTGATATTTATCCCTCAGACTCCAAAATGCAAAAGCAAATGAAGTTTGCTAATAGTCGAAATGTGCCCTATGTAATCTTACTGGGTGCTCAGGAGTTAAAAGATAAAACCTTTGTGGTTAAAAATATGTCAAATGGAGAACAAGAGACTTATAATTTCGATGCCATAGATGATTTTATAGCCAAATTATAATCTTTCCTTTATCGCTTTGATGATTGTGGTGTAATAGGAAACGTCGTGTGGCACATATTTTTTAAGATTCGCCATTCCCCATGTTTCCTCAGAAAATTGAAGTAACGAAATTAATTTCAAAGCCTCAACTTCGCTTTCCTGTTTTCTAAGATGTTCTAAAGGAACTTTTAATTCACATAAAAAAGTATGATGGAACTCACAATCTACTAAATCTTCTCGATGCTTTTGTACGGATTTATAAACTCCGATTTTCTCAAGTTCCTTTTCAGAAATAGATAATCCAATTTCTTCCTCAACTTCCCGCAGCGCAGAAAGTTCAATTGTTTCTCCAGCTCCGATATGGCCTGCAACTGAGACATCCCAAAGTAAAGGATGAGTGTCTTTTTCTTTTCCTCTTTGTTGAAGTAATACCCTTCCATCCGAAGTATAGAGCCAAATATGAACTGTAGCATGAAAAAGTCCCATGCGATGTGTATAGGACTTTAATTCTGTTTTTCCAGTAAATTTTCCGTCAGAATCTAAAATTTCAATTAGTTCGTCCATTAGGTTAGATAAAATAATTTAATACTTATCTCTAGGCATTGCCTAGTCGAAATAACTGAATGTTTCACCATCCTTTATATTCAAAAGCGTTTCGTAAATCAAACGAATCACATTTTCCACGTCATCTCTGTGAACAGTTTCTACGGTGGTATGCATATAGCGCAGCGGCAAAGAAATCAAAGCGGATGCGACACCTCCATTACTATAGGCAAAGGCATCAGTGTCTGTTCCCGTAGAACGAGACGCCGCCATACGTTGGAACGGAATTTTCTTAGCCTCAGCCGTTTCAATAATTCGCTCTCTAAGTTTATTTTGAACCGCAGGTGCATAAGAAATAACTGGACCGGCACCGATTTCGGTATGACCTTGAGTTTTCTTTTCAATCATTGGTGTCGTAGTATCGTGACATACATCAGTTACGATGGCTACATCGGGTTTAATGGTTTGTGTAATCATCTCAGCGCCACGAAGTCCGATTTCTTCTTGAACGGCATTGGTGATGTACAGTCCGAAAGGCAATTTCTTTTTATTTTCATGCAAAAGTCGAGCTACTTCAGCAATCATGAATCCACCGGCTCTATTATCAATTGCACGACAAACGAACTTATCTTTGTTTAATATTTGAAACTCATCGGGATATGTAATTACACAACCAACATGAACCCCCATTTTTTCTACCTCTTCCTTGTCTTTTGCACCAATATCTACAAAGATATTATCTAGTTTAGGCGGTTTTTCACTTGCTCCTTTTCTGGTGTGGATGGCTGGCCAACCAAATACACCTTTCACGAAACCTTTCTTTGTGTGAATGTTTACCCATTTCGAAGGCGCAATTTGATGGTCACTACCTCCATTTCGAATTACATAAAGTAGTCCATTGTCAGTAATATAATTTACATACCACGAAATTTCATCTGAGTGCCCTTCGATAACGACTTTATATTTCGCTTCTGGATTTATTACTCCAACTGCAGAACCATACGTGTCTGTGATAAAGGTATCTACGTAAGGTTTCAGATAGTCCATCCATAATTTCTGTCCTTCCCATTCATAGCCCGTTGGGGCTGCATTATTTAGGTATTTTTCAAAAAAATCAAGCGACTTTTTGGTAAGAATCTTTTTGCTTGCCATTTATAAAGGTTTAGTAGACTAAGTTACTAATATTCACAGTTATTTAATAATAAGCCTTTGTATTTATCGTTAATTTTGGCAGGGCTTTTGCTCTTAATACCGAACATGAGAAAAGAAATACTTTTTAGTATATTTTTATTGTCCACTTTCTACGGATGGAGTCAAGTGGAGGAGAAGCCTTTGGATTCTATCGCTGAAAAGATGATTATTGTTGAAGGGGATTCTATTTTTAGAAGCTCTATTGACCTTGATGAAGTATATCTTTTTGGAAAATTGAAGTTTCCGGACTACAAAACGAAACTCCGCTATTACATTTTAAGACGTAAAACTTTAAAGGTTTATCCATATGCGAAATTGGCGGCAGAACGGTTAGTTGAGCTTAATGATAGTATCGTTAAAATCAAAAAGAAGTCGAAGCGGAAGAGGTATACAAAGAAAATCCAGAAATATATTGAAGATGAGTTTTCCGAAGAACTTAAGAAGCTAACTCGTACTGAGGGTCAAATTTTGGTTAAATTAATCTATCGGCAAACGGGAAGTACCGCATTTAACTTGGTCAAAGAATTACGAAGTGGATGGCGTGCTTTCTGGTACAGTACTACAGCGAAGATGTTTAAGATAAGTTTAAAGGAAGAGTATGATCCTGAAAATGTGCATGAAGATTACATTATTGAAGATATATTACAACGAGCCTTTACAGCAGAAAAATTAGAACGTCAAAAATCGGTCTTAGATTATGATTATGCTACGCTTAATGACAAGTGGGGCAATGTGGGTGAAAAGAAAAACAAATAGTCAAATTACTTTTTTTCTTTCTGGAAGAGGGAATCCATTATAATTTTGATACTATAAAATCCCATTCCTATTGCTAGAATGGCTAAAACAAATCCTACCACTAATACTGGCAAAAAAAAAGGATGGCCTTCATTTTTAAAGGCTTGATAAAGGACTACAGGGGCTCCAAACATAAGCGCTACAGTGTAAGCGATATATTTGAGTCCTTTTATTAGTAATTCTTTATCTGTTCGCATTACTATTCTATGATAATGGTCTCTGTAAATGTTTGACAAACCGCAAAGTAACCCAAAGCAAAATTGTCTGAATCTTCGACATTGTCGAATGAATTTATGTTATCAATATTGGTAATATTAATAATATTTCCACGTACCGTAGCCGAGGGAGTCTGAAAAGGACCTTGATCTCCTCCAGCTTGAACGATCAATTGATTCATATAGTTGTAAAATTGCTCGTCTACCCCCAAAAGACTAATGTTTATTTCACTACCTACTTTGACTTTGTCATCATAGAAGTAAGAAAATTCGAAGGTTTGTCCTTGATAAAACTCATCTTCGGTAACCAAATAATCACCAAAATCGAGATCAAACAAGTAAAAATCATTACTATCACCATTATCTACAAATGCTACCTTAACTTCGGTCTCATTGCCTGAGAACAAAGTCTCATTACCTTGTTCTAGATTAGTTATCGGCGAAGAAGGCACATATTGAGTGCGTGCCAAGTAGCGCTGCCCTTCATGTTCTATAAATAGTTGTAACTCGCTTGATGATATAAAGAAATTTGTAGACTTACTCCCTTCGTAAACTCCTGCCGAAACTTCAGAGAAGACTACAATGTTCAAATCTAATGCAGATGTAGGCTCGTAACCAACACCTATTAAAGAGACATTTGTCAATTCTGCGGGCTCAACTTCATTAAAAAAAGAGCTTGTGGTACCTGCCTTAACCTGAATGGTCGTCACAGCTGAAGTCTCATCTAAACGAACAACTGCATCAATATATAGCCTTGGCGGTGTTACTGGAGTATCTATATCTACTACATCTTCGCACCCTGTAATGTATATTATTATGAGTAATATGCCAAAAATCCTCTTCATATTGCTAAAATTTAAAATTATAAGTAACCGCTGGCACTATTCCAAAAATTGAAGTCCGAACTGCCTCATTGACTCCAGTATCAACATTTCTTCTAAAGTTTATAGAAGCTGCGTTTTTTCGGGAATATAAATTGTAAACACTAAAAACCCATTCTCCCTTAAACATTCGGTTTTTGTTCTTTTTTGGGGTAAGGGTAGCTGAAATATCAACACGATGATAATCGGGTAAACGTTCTGTATTACGAAATCCGTAGTACGGAACTGCTAAGCCTTGAAATTCGAATTGACCAACAGGGTAGTTGGTAGGCTGGCCAGTTTGATAAACAAAATTGGTATTAAAGCTCCATTTGTCGTTCAAATCATAATTCGCATATACAGAAATATCGTGTGTTTTATCATAAGGTGTATTGTACCATTCGCCAAAATTGATACCTGTTTCCAAATTAGACCTACCGTTGTCCACATTTGAGACTCTTCCGGGTGTACGCTGTTCCGATTTTGATAGGGTATAGGCTAGCCATCCTTGAAATTTCCCTTCGTTTTTTCGAAGTAAAATTTCTAACCCATAAGCTCTTGCTTCTCCATTTAGTATTACGGTTTCGATAGCATCATTAGCAATTAAATTCGCACCATCGATATAATCGATTCTATTTTGAATGTCCTTATAAAACACTTCTGTCTCAAGGGAATAGTCCCCATCTTTTATATTCTTAAAAAATCCTAAAGCATATTGATCTAGAAGTTGTGGTTTGGTAAAGGGTCCACTCGGTGTCCAAACATCAAGAGGAGTCGGGGAGCTAGTGTTCGAGAGTAAATGGAGGTATTGGGCCAGTCTTGTATAGCTTGCCTTTATCGAACTATTGTTGTTAAAAGTATAGGAAAGGGATGCTCTTGGCTCAAAATTATTAAATGTCGCCAAGTTTCCACCTCCTCTTGTATTTACTGTTTCTATTGGTTCCGCTTCTTGATAAACTAAAAGAAAAGGGTCAAAAAGAACGGGATTGTCATTTTCATAGACATTCAGTTCCTCTTGCCCTAAACGTATGAAGTTACTGAATCGAACCCCATATCCCAAGCTTAGATTTTTGGTAACATCATGTTCAACATCAACATATGCTGCAAATTCATTGGCGTACTTTTTTGTAAGTTGATCTTCAATTATACCTGATTCAGAATTACTAGGTGCAATTTTCCCTGGATTAAAACTATAGTAAATATTATTAATTCCGTAATTGACTTGAAGTTTGTCATTTAAATAATGCTTCAAATCATACTTCACATTAAAGTTCTGAATTCCCGAGTTCCAATCAAATCCGACGAAGTCTAACTTGAGCCCGTAATAGTAATCTGAATAAATTAAAGAGAGATTAGAAAACAGTTTGTCTGAAAACAAATGATTCCAACGGAAATTACCAACTGAGTTTCCATAGGTATTTACAAAACTGTCATTAATTCCGAAAACATCTCTGCCAAAGTATCCAGATAAATAAATACTATTCTTGTCGTTAATGTTGTAACTCAGTTTGGTGTTTAGATCGTAGAAGTATGCAGTGTTATCTTGATTGAAAAGTGGAAGAAATAGATGCGCATAAGAACCTCTTCCACCAACTAAAAATGCCGCTTTGTCCTTTATAATAGGCCCTTCGACTAGCAATCTACTTGCGACAGCACCAATACCGCCATTGAATTTAAGCTCTTTACTATTACCTTCTTTTTGAAAAATATCTAATACCGACGATACCCGACCTCCGTATCTTGCCGGAATACCACCCTTGTAAAGTTTTATATCTTTTATCGCATCTGGATTAAAGACAGAGAAGAACCCAAAAAGGTGTGAAGAATTAAAAATGATAGCTTCATCTAAAAGAATCAAATTCTGATCTACAGCACCACCTCGAACATTGAAGCCCGAAGCTCCTTCGCCAGCGTTTGTTACTCCCGGAAGTAACAAAATGGATTTAATAACATCGGCTTCACCAAGAATTACAGGTATTTTTTTTATGGTCTCAACGGACAAGGTATTGACGCTCATTTGGGGTGTACGAATATCCATTTTTTCCACATCTTCCGTAACTATTACTTCGTCTAATTGTTCTGCGGCTTCTACTAGTTGGAAATTAATTTTTTGATTTTGAGTTAGAGAAATGGTCTGAATAACATCTTTAAATCCAAGGTAGTTTACCAATATTTGATACTCACCTTCGGGTAGAGTTATAGAGTAAAATCCATATTCGTTCGTTGTAACACCCGTTTGTAATTCAGGAACTGCTATGGTTACTCCAATAAGGGTTTCGTTACTAGACGCTTCAGAAATGGTTCCGCTAAGTGTAAACTTTTGTTGGGCAAAACTGGAAAAAGATAAACTAAGAAAAAGAAGAAGAATTATGGTGCGTTGGATCATTCAAGCAATTTTTTGTTAAAAATAGGCAGAAAACACGGCTATAAGAAGGCATTAACATTTATTTAAACCAAAAAGACCTTTGATCACTAAATCAAAGGTCTTTTTGTTAATTTTAGCTAAGACACTTACATTTTTTCTAAAATACTATTAAAAGTAATGCTAGGTCGCATGGCAACTGAAACTAAATTTGTATCGGGTTTGTAATAGCCGCCTATGTTTTGACTTTCACCTTGTACATTTATTAATTCACCAGTTATTTGATCTTCATTTTGTTTGATATCCTCAGAAACTTTGCTAAAAATCTCTTTTAGTTCTAAATCGATATCTTGGGAGGCCAATGCTTCAGCCCAATACATGGCTAAATAAAAATGGCTGCCTCGTGTATCTAGTTCTTTAACTTTTCTAGAGGGAGATTTATCATTTAGCAAGAACTTCTCTGTTGCACCATCAAGGGCATCACCTAAAACTTTCGCTTTTTGATTGTTATATTTTTCTCCAAAAAACTCTAAAGAAACTCCAAGGGCTAGAAATTCACCAAGGGAATCCCATCTTAGATGACCTTCTTCGGTAAACTGTTCAACATGTTTGGGAGCTGAACCACCTGCTCCGGTTTCAAATAATCCACCGCCATTCATTAAAGGAACAATTGATAACATCTTTGCGCTCGTTCCAACTTCTAAGATTGGGAATAAATCCGTTAGGTAATCACGCAAAACATTTCCAGAAACAGAGATGGTATCTTTTCCGTCTTTGATTCGTTCCAAAGTAAATTCTGTTGCTTTGATAGGAGATAAGATACGAATGTCCAATCCTGATGTATCATGTTCAGGAAGGTAAGCATTCACTTTCTTAATCAATTCAGCATCATGGGCTCTATCTTCGTCCAACCAGAAAACAGCGGGAGTTTGAGATGCTCTCGCTCTTGATACGGCCAGCTTGACCCAGTCCTGTATTGGGGCATCTTTTACTTGGCACATTCTCCAGATATCACCTTTCTCAACAGTATGTTCAATAAGTGTGTTTCCTGAAGCGTCTATGACTTTTACAATACCATCAGTGCTTATTTCAAAAGTTTTATCATGTGAACCATACTCTTCTGCTTTTTGGGCCATCAAACCTACATTAGGAACAGTTCCCATTGTTGTAGGGTCAAAAGCGCCATGCTTTTTACAGAAATCTATAGTAGCTGTATAAATACCTGCATAGCTACTATCAGGAATAACTGCTTTGGTGTCCTGTGACTTTCCATCTGCATTCCACATTTGACCCGAATTACGGATCATAGCGGGCATAGAGGCATCAATGATAATATCGCTTGGCACGTGTAAATTGGTAATACCCTTGTCGGAATTCACCATGGCCAATGCAGGACCGTTAGCAATTGTATTTTTAATATCGGCTTCGACTTCAGACTTTTTGTCTGCTGGAAGCTCATTCAACTTGTTTAACAAATTTTCCAGTCCGTTATTCGGATTGATGCCTGCTGCCTCCAAAGTCGCTCCATGCCTTGCGAAAACGTCTTCAAAATATGCTTCCATCGCGTGACCGAAAATGATAGGATCAGAAACCTTCATCATGGTCGCTTTCATATGCAATGAAAACAAAACTCCGCTGTTTTTGGCATCTGCTACTTGCTCTTTCAAAAATGCTACAAGTGCCCTTTTACTTAATACTGTTGCATCGATAATTTCGCCTTGCAAAAGGGAAATATTTTCTTTTAATACCGTTGTCCCACCGTTAGATTGAACTAGTTCAATATGTACATCAGTTGCATTAGAAAGGGTAACTGATTTTTCGTTAGAACGAAAATCTCCTGAACTCATTGTGGCAACATGCGTATTAGAATCAGAACTCCAAGCACCCATTGAATGCGGATTCTTCTTAGCATAATTTTTTATAGCTCGTGGGGCTCGTCTATCAGAATTTCCTTCTCTTAGGACAGGGTTTACAGCACTACCTTTAATTTTATCGTACCGAGATTTAATTTCCTTCTCAGTATCGTTAACAGGCTCATCAGGATAATTAGGTAAAGCATAACCTTTGCCTTGTAACTCTTCAATCGCTTCTTTTAATTGCGGAATAGAAGCACTTATGTTTGGAAGTTTGATGATATTAGCGTCTGGATTTTTTGCCATCTCGCCCAATTCCATTAAATCATTCGTAGCTCGTTGTTCTTCCTTTAGAAAATCTGGAAAAGTAGAAATAATTCGTGTCGCTAAAGAAATATCTTTTGTTTCAATACTGATTCCTGAAGTTTTGGTAAAAGCTTTAACGATAGGCAAGAACGATTGCGTTGCTAGGGCAGGAGCTTCATCGGTCTTGGTATATAAAATCTTAGGCATTTGTAATTGAGGTTTAAATTTAAGCGTGGCAAAGATACAATTTCTGCGGGCTATTGAAAGTGGTAAATCATGAATCTTTTAAGGTGAGAATGCCATATATGACAAAACCCATATCATTGTACAAGTACATTGATATGGGTTTCTAGAAAAAGTTTACAAACATTTTGTTTTGTCTTGCGACAAAACCGCAACCATTGATTGCATTTGCGTCACTTTTTCAACGTTTGAAATAATCAACTGTTCTTAATTATCAAACCAAGTAACAGTTTTATATTTCTTCCTATCGTCTTAATGTTTTCTTTTAATAGCGTTACCGAAGTTTTGCTATTAGAATTAAGCGCATCCACATAAAACAATCAAAAAGCGACAGCCTTCTGGTTTTATGCTCGTTTTTTTAAAATCTCAAAAGTAACTAGGTTACAACTGTATTTTAAATAACTAAACAATAATATAAAGAACGTAAACTCTATAATAGCTTTTCAATAAAATCTATCCAGATTTTACCTTCTAACTACACTTAAAGATAAGAATTAAATTAATTGATCTGTAAATTTTAACACTCTAATAATCAACATAATATGAACATAGGTTATAAACAATTGTTCACAAAAAAACCATCTGCGCGCTAGCAGATGGTTTTAAAAAAAATTGTATCAGTATTCGTTTATTTACGAACTTCTTTGATTCTTGCCTTCTTACCAGTAAGTCCTCTAAAGTAATAAATACGTGATCTACGAACTTTACCTTTTTTATTTACTTCAACTTTCTGAAGAGCAGGCATATTGATTGGAAATATACGCTCAACACCTACGGTACCTGACATTTTACGAATAGTAAAAGTTTCTGTCGCACCGCTACCTCTTCTTTGTATTACTACACCTTTGAAAAACTGAGTACGTGTTTTTTCACCTTCTTTAATTTCGTAGTAAACGGTAATTGTATCTCCAGCAGAAAATTTTGGAAATTCTTTTTTAGCAACAAACTCGCTTTCTACAAATTGGATTAATGATTCCATGGTTTTGATTTATCTATAAAAGTTTAATCAACATTCACGATTCTCGTCAGAGGTTGAGCAAATCGAGTGCAAAAATAGTGTATAAATTATAATGGACAAGAGAATTTTGATGATTTTTTAGTAGGATTTACCAATTGAAATCTATTCCAATAAATCGGGACGAAGCTTTTCCGTTCTCTTCTGAGCTTCATTTTCACGCCATTCTTCAATTTTGGGAAAGTTCCCACTCAAAAGTACTTCGGGAACTTTCATTCCTTTATATTCCGCTGGCCTTGTATATACGGGAGGAGCTAAAAGATTATCTTGAAAAGTATCAGTAAGTGCTGATGTTTCATTGTTTAAAACTCCTGGTATCAATCGAATAACTGCATCACATAATATGGCTGCACCCAACTCGCCGCCAGAGAGTACATAATCACCTACAGAAATTTCCCGTGTGATAAATAAATCTCGGACTCTTTGGTCAACACCCTTATAATGACCGCAAAGTAAAATCAGATTCTTTTGCAGAGAAATACTATTGGCCATTTTCTGATTCAAAGTTTCCCCATCTGGAGTCATATATATTACCTCATCATAATCGCGATCTTCTTTCAGCTTAGAGATGCATTTGTCTATCGGTTCGATCATTAAAACCATTCCAGCTCCGCCGCCAAATTGATAATCATCGACTTGATTATAACTTTTATCGGTGTAATCTCTAATATTATGAAAATGTACTTCCACCAAGCCTTTTTCGATTGCTCTTTTTAAGATAGAAGCCTCAAACGGACTTTTAAGCAATTCGGGTAAAACAGTGATTATATCAATTCTCATGAAGGCATCGGTTTGAAGTTATTTTGAAGTCCAAAAGTAATGAAAACAGTCTGTATCTTTTTTCCAACCTAGTTTTTCGTAGAGTTGCTGTGCTGGGTTTTCAACTCCTGTTTCTAGTGCTAATCCTTTGTATTTCTTTTCTCTACAAAGTTCTTTTGCTCGATTTAAAAGGGCTTCTCCAATTCCTTTTCCTCTAGCGTCTTTCGAAACATAAAGATCATTTAAAATAAATACGGGTTGAAGTGAAACTGATGAAAAGGAAGTATACAATTGCGTGAAACCAATAGGCTGGTTATCGACGGAAGCTAAAAATATGACAGCTTCTTTATTATTGATTCTTTCTTTAAGGAATTTTCGGGCAGCCTTTTGGTTTGAATCTTGTTTATAAAATATTCGGTACTGATCAAAAAGGGGAGTTAGATCTTCTAAATGATCAATATTAGCTTCAACTATCTTTATCATGAATACCTAGTGCTAAAAAAAGCTCCAGAAGGAGCTTTTTAAATTATTTTGATTTTTTATACTTGTTTATCTCATCTTGCAATTGCCTGCTTATCTTTTGTTCTCTTTCAAGAGCTCTGCGGCGATGATCTTCATATTCTTCTTCAACTTCGGAAAGTGATGTTTTTGCTTCTTGCGTTAAGATGTTACTTCTTCTGAATTTATACATGAAGAAGAGCATCAAACCTAAAAGACCAAAAATGACCGACCATAATATGGTATTATAGGTTGCTTTCGAAACTAGAATACCTAAGAAAGACATGCTATCTTTTTCTTCAGTTACGCCTACTAGATTGTTAGTTGTCTCCTCCAGCTTTCCATTGAGCGATGCAATCGTAGACTCATGACCTGAGATGGTTGTATTTAGCTCATCAATTTTTTGGTTGAAACCTTTTAAGCTGTCCAACACATTTTGACGAAGTTTATCCAAAGAAATGGTGCGAACGACTTCATACTTTTTGCCATCGGCTCGGTAATTTCCTGATTTTTTATAAATAAAGTCAAATTGACTAGTTATTGGTCCTTTGTCCAAAGATAATTCAGGTTGTACTGCCGTTTCTTGGGCAGATACTGATCCTAGGGCGAAAGCAAATAAAATTATGATTAGTGTTCTAAAACTTTTCATGTATGTAAGTCTTGAGGTTAAAACTCTTTTAGGGGAATCCAAAAGTAATTCAATATTATTAATAAAGAAAAAAAATTGTTAAAACATATACGGTAGAACCATTATATAGGGACTACCGTATACGCTCTTTTCTTTTAAATTTTAGTAATACGTAAATCTTCGCACCTTGGCTATGTATTTTGCCAGACGAATTACTTGATGCGAATACCCATACTCATTATCATACCAGATATATAGAATGATATTTTTACCACCTTTGTCTACAATTGTTGCTTTACTGTCATAAATAGCTGGTGCTGAAATACCGACGATGTCTGAAGAAACCATTTCTTTGCTTAGCGAATATCTAATCTGTTCTACCAAATCACCTTCTAGTGCATATTTTTTAAGAATGGTGTTGATGCCATCAAGAGATGTTTTACTTTCTATTTCTAAATTTAAAATGGCAAGTGATCCATTTGGAACCGGAACCCGAATTGCATTTGAGGTAAGTTTACCTTTCAAAGTAGGTAGTGCTTTTGCAACAGCTTGACCAGCGCCAGTTTCTGTAATTACCATATTTAGAGCGGCGGCTCTACCACGCCTGTATTTTCCGTGCATGTTATCGACCAAATTTTGGTCGTTAGTATAGGCATGGATGGTTTCTAAGTGTCCTTTTTTAATTCCCAAGGAATCTTCAACAACCTTTAAAACAGGGGTGATGGCATTTGTTGTACAAGAAGCAGCAGAAAAAATAGTAACCGTATCTGGGTCGTATTCCGTATGGTTTACACCATGAACAATATTTGGCACTTCTTTTCCAGGGGCAGTTAATAATACTCTAGATGCACCTTTAGATTTCAAATGTCTGCTGAGTTCTTTTTTGTCTCTAAATGCACCAGTATTATCAATAACTAAAGCATCAGAAATGCCATATTTTGTATAGTCAATATCTTCAGGCTTTGCCGCATTTATTACATGTACAGTCGTGCCATTGATAATCAAGGCATTCTTCGCAGCATTGATATCAACAGTACCCATAAATTTGCCATGTACAGAGTCTGTTCTTAAAAGGTTGGCCCTTTTTTCAAGGATTGCTGCATCAATCTTACCACGTGTTACAATAGCACGTAATCTCAATTGATTTCCTTTGCCAGTTTTCGCCATAAGCTCTCTAGCAAGTAACCTACCAATTCTACCAAAACCATATAGGACAACATCTTTAGGTTTGATTTCTTCAGATTTTGTGGCTTCCTTAAGTTTTGAAATAACAAAAGCTTTTACATTATTAGAACTATTGTCATCGGAGTGATATTCGTAGGTAAGTTTACCAATATCTAATTTTGACGGTGGCAATTTGATATCACTAATTGCCCTTAAAATTTCAACAGAATCAAATATCGAAATCGGCTTCTGAACAAATTCACCTGCGTATTCATGTAAGTGAATAATATCGCTTACATTTTTGTCAATAATTTGATTTTTGAAGAGTACAATTTCGATGGCTTTATCGTACCAAAGATCGCTCGTTAACTTGATGAACTCCGTTGTTGCTTTTCTTCGGTCAGCTTGAAAAGCTAACTCTTTCTCGTATGATTTTGAATTAGGCATGCAGGATGGTGTTGTTTATTTTTTTGCAAAAATAAATTTTTTATATGTGTTTGATTAAGTTATTCGCAAAAAAAACACCTCAATTGAGGTGTTTTTTAAGAATGCTATATTATGCTACTGGAAGATAAGCCGCTCACGCTCGCCGTTTTCGTCGATCATAGTTATTACCGTTTTTCCGTATCTAGAAATACCGCTAAATAGGGTTCGCGCATTGTCGATGTTTTCTATTTCTTCATCGTCAACTGATAGTAAAACTTTACCTTCTAAACCATAACCTCTGTATGTTTCGGGCACCCCAATAATTTTCACACCATTTTTTGTGTCAAATTTCTTTCGGTCTTCTTTGGATAGGTTTTTAACTTCTAATCCCATTATGGGAACAACAAGCGTCTGTCTTTCCTTTAGGGTTACTGGAACAACAAACTGATCTCCATCCCTTTCTACTGTTACTTTGACTACATCATTGGGTCTTTTTGCTGATAGATATCCAGTTAAATCTGAAAACTTTCGAACTTTAATGTTGTCTAGCATTTTAATAACATCACCTTCATGCAAGTCTGCATCAGCCGCACCAGAGTCTTCTTCTACAATTGAAATATATACACCTTCAATTTCATGTATGCCTTGTTCAATTGCGTATGGCGAATTAACATTCGCCGGTCTTATCCCCATAATACCTTTTTGAATAGAACCATATTCCATGATATCTTCAACAATCTTTCTAGCAATATTACTAGGCACTGCAAAAGAATAGCCTACATAAGATCCCGTTTGAGAACTAATAGCTGTATTAATACCTACTAAATCACCATTGGTATTTACTAAGGCACCACCACTATTTCCGGGGTTTACCGCAGCATCTGTTTGAATGAAAGATTGATTAATTCTATTTAAAGAACGTGCTTTGGCACTCACAATTCCAGCCGTTACGGTAGATGTAAGATTAAAAGGATTGCCAACGGCAAGAACCCATTCTCCAATTTTAGTATTATCAGAATCTCCAAAAGCTAAATAAGGGAGCTTTCCTTCTGTTTCAATTTTTAAAAGTGCGATATCTGTATTTGGGTCAGAACCAACAAGCTCCGCATCATAAGTTTTATTATTGTTCAAAGTAACTTGAAGTTGATCTGCTTTTTCAATGACATGATTATTGGTAACAATATATCCGTCAGAAGAAATAATCACGCCAGACCCAGACCCTACTTGAGCTCTTTGTCTTGACTCATCCGATCCGTAGAAGAAATCCCAGGGACTACTGGAGCTAAGCCCTTTGGTTACATTTTTAACGTGAACTACTGCATTTACCGTGTTTTCCGCAGCTACAGTAAAATCTATTTCATTAATTCCCGAGCCTTTAGGAGAAGTTGGGGTGGTACTTGTATTGAAAACCATTCCATCGGCATTTGAGTCAATGATGGCATATTTTGAGTTTTCAAAAAATAATTTGTAGGCTCCCAAAGTTATTGCACCTGCAAAAATGGAGACTAATAATAAACTTCCGATTTTCTTCATATTTAATTTGTACTGTTTATGGTTACAACTCAAAAATATAAAAAAGAGATTTTTATGTTCTTGTCTTTAACGACTTTTTAACTGCCAAAAAAACCTTAATAAAATTATATCTTTACCAGCGATTTATAGCTTATGCAAATTACATTTTTTAAATATCAAGGTACAGGTAATGACTTTGTTATGATTGATAATCGGAGCTTGATTTTTCCAAAGGAAAATACAGAGCTCGTAGCTTCAATATGTGACCGAAAGTTTGGAGTAGGTGCTGACGGATTGATTTTGTTAGAAAATGATACTGAACTTGATTTTAAAATGGTCTATTATAATTCAGATGGAAACCCTAGTACAATGTGTGGCAATGGGGGAAGGTGCTTGGTTGCATATGCTAAATTCTTAGGATTAATTGAAGATACCTGTTACTTTAATGCAGTTGATGGAAAGCATTCAGCATCAATTGAAAATGGAATTGTAAGTCTCCAAATGATGGATGTCACTGAAATCATTGAGAAACCGAATTCTTATTTTTTAGATACCGGTTCTCCTCATCATGTGCAATTGGTGAAG
This sequence comes from Maribacter taeanensis, assembly GCF_047345145.1. NCBI lineage: Bacteria > Pseudomonadati > Bacteroidota > Flavobacteriia > Flavobacteriales > Flavobacteriaceae > Maribacter > Maribacter taeanensis. Next base: position 969,812 of record NZ_JBLFER010000001.1, on the reverse strand, counting down.
AATTTGAAAGATTTTGATGTTCAAAAGGAAGGTGCCAAATTGAGATATGGTGTTTATGGACAAAGTGGGAGTAATATCAATTTTGTAGAACAACAAACAGCAACCACATTTTCTGTAAGAACTTATGAAAGGGGAGTGGAAGGAGAAACATTGTCTTGTGGAACGGGAGTTACGGCGGTAGCTATTGCCATGCATAATGCTGGAAAAACACAACAAAACCAGATCGAAATTGAGACTGAAGGTGGATCACTTTCAGTTCATTTTGATACCACGAACGGATATACAGAAGTACACTTAGTTGGCCCTGCAGAACAAGTATTTAAAGGAGAAATAGAATGTTGAAACTTAGAGGAGAGCAAATCTATTTGAGAGCTTTAGAACCTAAGGATTTGGACTTTCTTTATGAATTGGAGAATAACACATCTATTTGGGAAATAAGCGGAACCACAACTCCGTATTCTAAAAACGTTTTACAATTGTACCTAGATAATGCACATCGTGATATTTACGATGTTAAGCAACTGAGGTTATGTATCTGTGATCTCAAGGATTCTGTATTGGGACTTATCGATTTGTTCGATTTTGACCCTAAAAATAATCGTGCGGGATTGGGAATCGTAATCCAAGATTCAAGCAATAGGAATAAGGGTGTAGGTGTCGAGGCTATAGATCTTTTATGTGATTACGCTTTTTCTGTCTTAAATTTAAGACAGCTATTTGTTAACGTTTCTGAAAGTAATGACATTAGCATTCATGTTTTTGAAAAATTAGGTTTTGAACGCGTCGGAGTCAAAAAAGACTGGATTTTTACTGAGGGTGTTTATAAAAATGAGATTTTATTCCAAAAAATAAAGAAGTAATGTATATCAAAAGAATTTTACTGATAATAGTTTTGGCTGGTCTCGTTGCCGGTGGAATTTTTGCTTACAATGTATATGGAGCCATTTTTAATCCGAATACGGTTTTTAATAATGATGAAGCCTCTATTTATATTGGTTCTGAAGATACTTTTGAAGATGTGAAAAATTCTTTAGAGCCCTTATTGGAAGATATGGATACTTTTGTTCAAATTGCTAATAAAAAAGGGTATTCGAGCAATATCAAAGCAGGTAAATATAGCATCAGAAAAGGAATGAACAATAATGATATTGTGAATTCTCTTCGAAGTAAGAATATTCCAGTAAAAGTTGCTTTTAACAATCAAGAAAGGTTAGCAAATTTAGCCGGAAGAATTGCTAGCCAAATCGAACCAGATAGTTTGACTTTGCTAAATGCATTTCAAGATGAAGAATTTTTAAGGGAAAATGGATTTAATTCGGAAACGCAAATGACGATGTATATTCCCAATAGCTACGAATTTTTTTGGAATACCTCAGCTACAAAGTTCAGAGATCGAATGCTCAAAGAGTATCATCGATTTTGGAACGATGATCGCAGGGGCAAGGCCAAAGCCTTAAATCTAGATCCGGCTGAAGTTGTGTCATTAGCTGCAATAGTTCACAAAGAAACAGCGAAAATTGACGAACGACCACGGGTGGCTGGTTTATATCTCAATAGAATAAGAAAGGGAATGCTACTTCAAGCGGATCCTACAGTAATTTACGCCATGAAAAAACATCAAAATAACTTTGATCTTGTTATCAAAAGAGTTTTGTACGCTGACTTGGAGCTTGATTCTCCTTATAATACCTATAAGTATAGAGGAGTTCCTCCTGGGCCCATAACGATGCCCGATATTTCTGCGGTGGACGCAGTGTTGAATGCCGAAAAGCACGATTATATCTATATGGTGGCCAATGTCGAGAATTTCGGATACCACAAATTCGCAAAAACTGGGGCGCAACATAACCAAAATAAGGTGCAATACATCCGATGGATAAATTCTCAAAATATCAATAGATAAGCAACTTATCTGAATTTTAAGACCTCTCAACTAAATTTAAGCTTTTTTAACAAAGCCTTGTCAAAAGATAGCTTCATACCGTAATACCTTTGTCAAGAGAAATTTAAGCAAGCCCCATATCTGCTGTAAGTCTTAAGAAACCATATGTGATGAATAAGTGGATGCGTTTTACGAGTCCCCTAATTATTACCAGTATTTTAGTGAGTTTGGCTTTTATGCCTAAAGAAGTAAAAGTCCCTGAAGCTCTTAAAGTAACTGAACCTACTGAAGTTTTGTTTCCCAAAAACGAAGCTGTTTTTAGTACCGCTATTGTCGCTCCTCCTTTTTTAGGAAGCTCTTATATTGGTTTTAAAGAAGCGTTAGCTTTTAAAGAATCTAGCGGAGATTACTTTTCGATAAATACTCTAGGGTATTTAGGGAAATATCAATTCGGAATCGGTACCCTTCAATTGATGGGAGTTTATGATGCGACTAGTTTCTTAAATGACCCTGCCTTACAAGAAGAGGTTTTTAAGACAAACATCGCGCGAAACAAATGGATTCTAAGAAGAGACATTAAACGTTTTGATGGAAAACGAATTAAAGGTACTAAAGTTACTGAATCTGGTATGTTGGCTGCGGCACATTTGGCAGGAGCTGGTAATGTGAAAAAGTACCTGCGTTCTTATGGAAGATATGATGTAAAAGATGCTTACGGAACTAGTATTGCCAAGTATATCAAGAAATTTTCAGGTTATGATGTTTCTGATGTTTTAGCCAAGCGAAATCCGAAAGTTTCAAAGATTTAAAATACTATGTATATATGAAGATGGTAGGCCTCAGCGGAAACGTTGGGGCTTATTTTTTATACCAACACGGTGTGAATTTTTATTTTCCCTATCGCTGAAGATATTAAAAATTCATTCAAACAAAGTCAGCCTTTAGATTCCAGGCAATACCTTTATCCTTGTACAATAAATATAGCTGGTCTTTTGTGTAGATCTAGAGGAGTTTTTTTCCAGTCTGAAACTGTTTTTGTTGCAATGTATTCAGTGGGAAGCGTGATATCACAAGCCACGCAAAGCAAGGTTTGATTTGAAAGAGTTTTTAGCATTTCTGCCAATAATTTGTCATTTCGATATGGAGTCTCAATACATATTTGGGTCTGTTTTTGATCTATGGAAATTCTTTCCATTTGTTTGATGGCTTTCTTTCGGTCATTAGAATCAATTGGTAAGTAGCCTTTAAAAGAAAAACTCTGACCATTCATTCCACTTGCCATTAAGGCCAGAAAAATAGACGAGGGACCTACCAAAGGAACTACTTGAATATCTTTTTCGTGCGCAATTTTCACAACATCAGCCCCTGGGTCAGCAATACCCGGACAACCTGCTTCTGAAAGAATACCAATATCATGACCGTCTAAGCAAGGTTGTAAAAAACCAGGAATAGATTGTGGTTCGGTGTATTTGTTGAGTATTTCAATATGTAGACTTGGCTGCGATTTACCCGAACTGATTTTTTTTATAGACTTTCGAGCTGTCTTTTCGTTTTCTACGATGTAGTAATCAATATTTTCGATAGCTCTTTTTATGGAAATAGGTAGCACTTCCAAAGGAGCTGTGTCACCCAAAGTAGTTGGAATTAAATACAGTTTGCCTTTTTGCTTTGTTTCGTTTGCCATACATCTATTTTGTATTCAATTCCGCTGCAATTGCCTCACAGGCATGGTCAATCATTTGAAAAACAGATTCAAATCCATCTTCTCCGCCATAATATGGGTCTGGTACTTCTACTATATCAGAATCGCCCTCGCTTAATAAGAGTTTTACTTTCGTTTTTTCTAGTTCGTTCTTTGATTGGGCTATTACATTTTCATAATTGCTTTGGTCCATAACATAAATCCTATCAAAGTCTGTAAAATCTTGGGCTCCGAATTTACGACAGCATTGCTTTGAAATATCAAGGTCGTATTTTCTGGCTACTGCAATACTTCTTCTATCAGGTTCATTACCAATATGATAACCTGTAGTTCCTGCGGAATCGACAAAAACTTTTTCAGGGTCAACTTTACTTTGTAAAATACCTTCGGCCAATGGTGACCTACAGATATTTCCGAGGCAAACCATTAAAACCTTAGTAATCATATTTGATTAGGAGAATTTTTTGGTAAGATCTTCAATGTACTTACGGAACTGCTTATCAGTTTCCGCAAGATTATCAACGGTCTTACAAGCGTGTAATACCGTAGCATGATCTCTTTTTCCAATTTGAGAGCCAATACTCGCCAAAGATGCTTTCGTAAATTTCTTCGCGAAGAACATTGCCAATTGGCGGGCCTGAACGATATGTCTTTTTCTCGTCTTTGATTGTAATGTAGCTACATCCATTTCGAAATAGTCTGAAACTACTTTTTGAATGTAATCGATAGAAACTTCACGTTTGGTATTCTTGACAAATTTCTCAACTACTTGTTGGGCTAATTCCAGAGTAACTTCCTTCTTATTGAAAGAAGACTGAGCAATTAAGGAAATAATTGCACCTTCTAACTCACGAATATTTGTCTTAATGTGTTTGGCAACATATTCAATTATATCCTCAGGCATCTCAACACCGTCACGATACAGTTTGTTCTTTAAAATGGAAATTCTTGTTTCGTAATCAGGGTTTTGCAATTCTGCGGATAATCCCCATTTGAAACGAGACAATAGACGTTGCTCAATATCTTGCATATCAACCGGAGCCTTATCGGAAGTCAGGATAACTTGCTTTCCGTTTTGGTGCAAATGATTGAAAATATGGAAGAATACGTCTTGAGTTCCTGATTTTCCTGAAAGAAATTGAACATCATCAATAATCAAAACATCAATCAACTGATAGAAATGAATAAAATCGTTCCGCGTATTTTTCTTTACAGATTCAATATACTGCTGCGTAAACTTTTCCGCAGAAATATAAAGAACAGTTCTTTCAGGATATTTATCTTTTATCTCAACACCGATAGCGTGGGCCAAATGTGTTTTTCCCAAACCAACACCACCGAATACTAGAAGTGGGTTGAAAGAAGTACCTCCAGGTTTGTTGGCAACCGCCATTCCAGCAGAACGTGCCAAGCGGTTGGAATCTCCTTCTAGGAAATTATCAAAATTGTAATTCGGATTTAACTGAGATTCAATCTTAATATTTCGAATACCTGGAATCACAAAAGGATTACGCAATTCTGGATTCTTAGATTTAATAGGTACATCCATTTCTTGAGGAAACAAGTTGCCTCTATTGGAACTCGGAATCTTTTCGGTAAAAGGTTCTTTGTTACCATAGGTGTTCTCCATACGAATGATGTAGACCAATTTAGCCGTTTCACCCAACTCTTTGGTAAGGGCAACTTTAAGCAATTTCACATAATGCTCTTCAAGCCACTCATAAAAAAATTTGCTAGGTACCTGAATGCTCAACGCATTCTCTGAGAGTTTAATTGGCTTTATAGGTTCAAACCATGTTTTGAATGCCTGCGGTTGGATGTTATCTTTGATAAACGCCAAACAATTGTTCCAAACGGAATTAGCAGTTACACTCATTCTAAAACTTCTCTTATTTGTTGGTTAGTGATTCGTCTAGTAGGTTGAAAAGTTGGTTGGAGCGAACCTCATTTTCTGGTTGAGCAAATATGTGAACAAAAAAGCTAAAAAAAAAATGAAATGGTATTGAATTTTCGCTTTTTTTTTCTCATGTTCACGAGCCCATTTCACGACCTCTTTAAATGTATCATTTTTTATCAGATAAAGCATGAATTTTAACGAAATTTCTTTTCGAGTCAGATATGGCGAAACCGACCAAATGGGAGTTGTCTATCACGGCAACTACGCACAATATATGGAGATGGGCAGGGTAGAATGGCTACGAGAAATGGGAATTTCCTACAAAACCATGGAAGAAAACGGTATTATGTTGCCAGTCATTTCACTTCATGTAAATTATAAAAAACCAGCGGTTTACGATGACCTGATTACCGTTAAAACGATTCTTAAAAAAACACCCTCTGTAAAAATAGAATTTGACTTTGAAATTTATAACGAGGCACACGAAATTTTAGCGGATGCAACGGTAGTTCTGGCTTTTATGGATATGAAGCGAAATCGACCAGTAAGATGTCCACAATATTTGCTAGACACAATTGCTGAAAATCAGTCTTAATCGATTTCTTTAACTTTTACCTTGTGCAATCCTTCAAAGAAATTCGGAAAGCTATTTGCTTCATTTTTTCTAACGGATACGATTAATATGCAATGCATTTCTAATTGCTGAGATGAGATAGTAAATCTTTTTTGTTTTATAACTCGCATAACTTTGTCCATGTTATCATACCCAAAGGAGAGTTCAAATTGCTTTTCAAGTGTCTTTTCAATGATCTCTGAGTGTTCCAAAGCCAGTTGTGCTCCTGTCCGGTATGCACTTATTAGCCCACCTACGCCTAGCTTGGTTCCTCCAAAAATTCGAGCTACCGCAACTAGAACATTGGTCACATTAAAAGCTTGTATTTGTCCGTAAATAGGAAGCCCTGCGGAGTTGTTCGGTTCTCCATCGTCATTTGCGCGGTACCGTATCTGCTCGGTTCCTAGTTGCCAGGCATAACACACATGCCCTGCGGTGTGGTGTTTTTTTCTGAGGGAATCAATAATCGGTTTTACTTCATCCTCGTTTTGAATAGGAAAAGCATATCCGAAGAATTTACTTTTCTTTTCCTTAAACAGGATTTCTTCTGAAGGTTTTGAAAGTGTGCGATATGTATCTGAAAACTTGTCCATCAAAATAGCGCAACTAAAATTATACTTAGAATTGCCAACCCGATGCCTCCCCAATTCTTAAGGCTAATTTTTTCCTTGAACAATAGGATACCGAGCAAGGTTGAAAACATCACAATGGCAACATTGTTAATCGTAAATATGGAGGCACTATTTAAATCATCATTTTGAAGCGCTCGGAGTAAAAAGAAAATCGAAAAGTAATTCGGAATGCCTAGACAAATTCCTCCTAAAACATTTCGGAGATTAATTTTTAATGATGCTTTAAAGGATTTAAACACAATAAATAGGATTCCAATGAAAGCAGCACAAGCAAAAACAGTAGCTGAAAATAAGGGTAATTCTGAGGGAGCAATAAATTCCTTTTGAAAATAGCCAAGCGATGCATCAATTAGTCCAGAACCCATAAAAGTCAAAAATGGCAATAGGAGGGAAGTACTTTTAAAAGCGACCGACTTCTCTTTAACCGATGCAAAGTAAACGGCGGCCAAGGCCAGAAGAATTCCTAATATTTTAATAGTGTCTAGTTCTTCTTTATAAAGAAAGACGCCAACTAAAACAGGAATCACCAAAGACATTTTTGTTGCTACCGAAGCGACAGAAACTCCTAAACGCTGGGAGGTCGCAGCCATTAGATTGAAAACAATAATAAAAAGGAGACCTAAAGCAAAGGTTCCCCAGAACCATGGTTTTTCTGGAATTTCAACTATGCTAGAAGCTCCTTCATAAAAAAGTAGGCCAACGGTACAGGCCACCACATAGTTTGTTATTATGGCGTAAAGGGTTTCAATTTTATAAACGGCAAAAAGCTTGAAAATCACAAAGATTAAACTCGAAAAAAGAACACTTAAGGCGAGGTCGAGCATACTATAATCTAGTTTTTAAATTGATGATATCTTCCTTGCCTACTTGAAGATTCCAGCATTTGATACCAAGCTTTTCAGCAGCATCTGTATTTTCTTTGGTGTCATCTATAAAGAGAGTTTCTTCTGCTTGCAATTTATTTTCTTGAAGTACAAAATTGTAGATATCAGCATTCGGCTTTCTCAAATGAATCTCATGCGATAAATAGAATTTTTCAAAGGAGTTTCGAAACCTATTAAACTTTTCGGCTCCCATTTTTTTCTTTACTTCTTCAATATGTAAGGCATTGGTATTGCTGAGAAGAAATAGGTAATGGGTGTTTTTTTGCGCAAACTCCTCTAAAAATTCTAACCTTTTATCAGGAAAATCTAAGAGCATATCATTCCAAATTTTTATGATTTCATCAGGTGTTGCCTTGGGGTAAACTTGAGCCAAATCTAAAATGAATTTCTCTGAAGATATTTGTCCGGTTTCGTAAAGTGCATTGAGTTGATACATTTCAGGACTCAAAATAGGATTTCCTCCAAAGCGTTCAATCTCTCGAAAAATAATTTCCTTATCCAGATTGATAAAAATATCCCCGAAGTCGAAGATGATGTTTTTAATCATTTCGGTAGATTTTTAGATGGTCACGTTCTATTTTTCTAGAGCTGATAAGTTTTCCTGAAAATTCTGGAGCTTTTATTCCTTTTTTGAAGTTTGTATTCCCTGTAAAAACCCTTGCTTCATCCCATAGACCTGCATCAATAAAGGTTTGTAGTGTTTTTGAGCCACCTTCAATTAAAACACTATTGAAATTCTCTTCCCATAAGGTAGTAGCGATTTGCAGTCCTATATCTTTTTTGAAATCTATTAATTTATATGTAATGCCTTCGAGGTGCTTAGACGTGTCGGTCACCTCGGTTAGAATTACGGTAGGAATACTTCCGTCTAAAACATGATAATCCCCTCTGATTTTTAAATTACGGTCTAGAACTATCCGAGACGGACTTTCACCTTCCCAATGACGCACATCTAACTTAGGGTTGTCTTCTAGAACCGTATTTGTTCCCACTAAAATGGTTTGTTCTTCAGCACGCCATTGATGCACCATTTGGAGTGAGTTGGGGCTTGTAATCCAATAGGGCTGGAGTTTGTCATTTCGTTTTTCTTTTTCCGGGGCGATGAAGCCATCTAAGGTCTCAGCCCACTTTAATATGATATAGGGGCGTTTTTTCTTATGAAAAGTCAAAAAGCGTTTGTGATGTTTGCGACATTCTTGCTCTAAAACTCCCGTGGTAACATTGCAGCCCGCATCTTTTAATTTTTGAATTCCTTTTCCGGCCACTTTATCATGGGGGTCGAGAATACCAATTACTACGCTCTGAATTTTATGTTTGATGATTAAATCGGCACAAGGTGGTGTTTTGCCAAAATGTGAACAAGGTTCTAGGGTAACATACAAAGTAGCTTCTTTTAAAAGGGAAGTATCTAGAACAGATTGAATTGCATTGACTTCAGCATGAGGTCCACCATACGGACTCGTAAAACCTTCACCAATAATGATTCCATTGTTAACGATAACCGCTCCCACCATCGGATTTGGAGCCGTGCTTCCCAATCCGTTTTGAGCGATTTCAATACAGCGCAACATGTATTTTTGGTGTATCTTCACCTCACAAAAATCGACTTTTTTCTGCGAACTTTTACATCAGACTGATTACTATTTAAAGAATGCTTCTTCGGGAAATAAAAAATATATTCCATACAGAACTCGATACACTTTATCCCAAGGAAGAAGTGGATAGTTTCTTTTATATGTTGATTGAAGATCAATTAGAACTAGAACGTTTTGTATTGGCTATGGAACCGAATTTGATAATTTCTAAGGAAGAAGAAACACCGCTTTTTGAAGCCCTCAGTAGGTTAAAATTGCAAGAGCCCATTCAGCATATCATCGGAACAACTCATTTCATGGATATGGATTTTGAGGTTACTTCGAATGTGCTAATACCAAGACCTGAAACTGAAGAGTTAGTACATTGGATAATTGAAGAAGTACATAGTACAAAGTACGAGGTACGAAGTAGAAATACGCTAAAAATACTTGATGTTGGTACGGGAAGCGGCTGTATTGCCATTTCATTGGCGAAGAACCTTCCTAAGGCAAAAGTGTATGCCTTGGATGTTTCGGCGGAAGCCTTAGAAGTAGCGCAAAAAAATGCTAAGTTGAATAATGTTGATATTGACTTTTTAAAAGATGATATTTTAGCGTTGGAATCAATGGACACGAACTTTGATATTATCGTTTCCAATCCGCCATATGTGAGAGAATTGGAGAAGAAAGAAATGCAGACTAATGTTTTGGAACACGAGCCTGATTTGGCCTTGTTTGTTTCCGATGAAAACCCTTTGGTGTTTTATAAGGGAATTACAGCGTTTGCGGTCAAAAATCTGAAAGAAAATGGTTTGCTCTTTTTTGAAATCAATCAATATTTTGGAAAAGAAACCGAACAGCTTCTTAAAAACCATAATTTTTCTGAAATTGAACTCCGAAAAGATATGTTTGGCAATGACCGAATGCTGAAGGCGATGCTGCATAGTAGTAGGTGAGTTGAAGTAGGTTTAGGTTTTAAGAATTGCTAAGATTAAATAGAAAGTAATGTCAGCTAAAAAATATATTGTTGAAGGGGAAGGTTTGCCCAACTGGAGCAATCCGATAAGTCATGCCGTGGTGGTCAACAATATGTGTTTCGTTAGTGGACAACTAGCGGTCAACTCAAGCGGAAATTATGTTGAAGGTCCCGTTCATAGGGAGACCAAACTCGCTTTCGCTAATTTTTTTGCTGCTTTGGCAAATGCTGGTTTTGAAAAGGATGATGTTGTTTTTGTTGACATCGCATTCGACGATTTAAAAGATTTGCCGACAGTAAACACGATTTTTATGCAGCTTTTTGCAGAAGGCAAAAGACCTGCTCGTACCATATACCAAGCAGAGGCACTTCCCTTTGGTGGAAAAATTAAAATAACGGGGACAGCCGTAAAAGATATCATAACCGAATAACTTATGAATAGCATTGTAGTATTCTGCGGAAGCAGTGAAGGAACGAACCCTGAATATATTCGGCAAGGATATAGCCTAGGCAAAACCCTAGCCGAACAAGAAATCACGTTGGTTTACGGGGGAGCCAAAATCGGTGTCATGGGTTCAATCGCCCAAGGAGCTTTAGAAGCTGATGGAAAAGTAATCGGAGTAATTCCTGATTTTCTAAAAATCCGAGAGGTGTTTCATATGGGATTAACCGAGTTAATTGTAACCCAAGACATGCATGAGCGCAAGTTGAAAATGCATGACCTTTCTGATGGTATTATTATGTTTGCTGGAGGTTACGGGACTTTAGAAGAATTTTTCGAAATGCTGACTTGGGCACAATTGGGATTACATCAATACCCTATCGGAATATTAAATACAAACGGATTTTACACAGAGCTGATGAATATGTTAGCCAAAATGGTTGACCAAGGTTTTGTGAAAAAAGAAAATTACGATATGATTTTGGTAGACGATACCATAGATGGTTTATTGACTCAAATGGAAAATTACAAACCATTGCCCGTTCCCAAATGGATTAAAAAAGAACAGGTTTAGTATCCCCTCCTAGGAGGGGTGCCGAAGGCGGGGTGGGTCATGCAGAATGGTTATTTCAAAACTCCTCCTAGTTTATAAAGAAGAACAGATTTAAATGGAAATAAAACAACAAATTGAATCCCTAAGAACAGAACTCCGTGAGCATAATCATAACTATTATGTTCTAGATAAGCCCACTATATCAGATTACGATTTTGATATGAAGCTAAAGGAGTTACAAAATTTGGAAGAAAAACATCCCGAGTTTCATGACCCGACTTCCCCAACTTTACGAGTAGGGGGCATGGTGACCAAAAATTTCGAGACGGTTGCCCATGACCAACGAATGTATTCCTTAGATAATTCGTATTCCAAAGAAGATTTAGAAGATTGGGAAAAACGAATTCAAAGAGGTTTAGGCGATGTTGAAGTGGAATTTACTTGTGAGTTAAAGTACGATGGTGCTTCTATTAGTCTTACCTATGAAGGAGGTCAGTTAGTGAGAGCGGTTACAAGAGGTGATGGATTTCAGGGAGATAATGTTACCACGAATATCAAAACTATCAATTCTGTCCCCTTGCAGTTAAAAGGAGATTACCCTCCAAAATTTGATATCCGGGGAGAGATTGTTTTGCCTTTTGAGGGGTTTGCCAAAATGAATGCGGAACGAGTTGCAAACGGAGAAGAGCCGTATATGAATCCAAGGAATACGGCTTCAGGAAGTCTGAAATTACAGGACAGCGCTGCAGTTGCCAAACGTCCTTTAGATTGTTTGTTATACGGAATTGTTGGTGAGAATACGGGAATCACATCGCAATGGCAAATGCTTGATAAAGCCCGTGATTGGGGATTTAAAGTCCCAACTGTAGCAAAGCTTTGTAATACAACTGAGGAAGTCATGGAGTTTGTTGAATACTGGGATGTGCACCGACATGACCTTCCTTACGAAACGGATGGGGTAGTAATAAAAGTGAATAGTTTACAACAACAAGATGAATTGGGGCATACTTCAAAATCACCTCGTTGGGCAATGGCTTATAAATTCAAAGCGGAGCAGGTTTCTACGGTTTTGAATGAGATTATCTATCAAGTTGGGCGAACAGGTGCGATTACTCCAGTTGCCAATTTAGAACCTGTTCTTTTAGCTGGCACAACGGTAAAAAGAGCTTCATTACATAATGCTGACCAAATCGCCAAATTCGATATTCGGGAAGGAGATACTGTTTTTGTTGAAAAAGGAGGAGAGATTATTCCAAAGATTATCGGTGTAGATTTTAGTAAACGTCCACAAAATTCTGAGCCAACAAAGTATATTGACCATTGTCCCGAATGCCATACCGAGCTAGTTCGCACAGAAGGTGATGCAAAACACTATTGCACAAATTACTATGGTTGTCCAGTTCAAATCACAGGACGAATTCAGCATTATATTTCCCGTAAGGCTATGGATATTGAAGGTATGGGGAGTGAAACCGTAACGCTTCTTTTTCAGGAAGGATTGATTACAAACTACGCTGACCTTTATAACTTAACAAAAGAGCAAGTAATGCCTTTGGAGCGGATGGCTGAGAAGTCAGCAGAAAATTTAGTGAATGGCGTTGCGGAATCTGTGAAGATTCCCTTTGAGCGGGTGATGTTTGCTTTAGGAATTCGCTTTGTGGGAGAAACTGTTGCTAAGAAATTAGCCAAAGCCTACAAGAATATTGATACTCTTATGGATGCGTCAGAGGAAGAGCTTGTAGCAGTTGATGAAATTGGGGAACGTATTGCGCAAAGTGTTGTTGAGTTTTTTCAGAACGAAAATAATAAGGAGATTATATCCCGATTAAAAAGTTATGGAGTACAATTTGAATTATCCGCAGAGAAACTAGAGAATCAGACTGAGAAACTGAAAGGACAGACTTTTGTGGTATCCGGTGTGTTTGAGAAAGTGAGTCGAAATGAATTGAAAAAGTTGATTGAAGATAATGGGGGCAAAGTAGGTTCTTCGGTATCTTCAAAGACATCGTTTTTAGTAGCGGGAGATAACATGGGTCCAAGCAAACGGACTAAAGCGGAGACCTTAGGAGTGCAGATTATTTCTGAAGACGATTTTTTAGAGATGGTTTAAGCGTTAACCAAGATTTCTCGAGTTGTACTTTGACTGCTCAAACTCAAAAATTTTGATTTTATGGTCGATATTCTCCTCTACTTTATAAATTTCTAAAAAGAACTTTCCTTTAGGTTCAAAAATCGGCATGTTGTCTGACGGTTTTAGAAACCCCTTGTTTGGCTTTATTTGGAATTCGCTCAGTGGATTAGTAATTGACTTAAAGTCTTCTAGTTCAAAAGGATGCATATTCAAACTCAGCTTCGATTCATTTGGTGATTGCTGAGCAAAGGTCAATGAGCCAGAAACGAGTAACAATATAAAAATAGTCTTTTTCATGATGTTGGTCTTTGAATTAAAAATACTAAATATTTACATCGGTTTTTGTTTCCAAACCAATTCTTAGCAATATTTTAAGATTGTACCTATCATTATATCAAGCTTTTAGTTTTTAAGATACGCAAGATGAGCATTGCTTCCGGTCATTTGCCAATGCCCTAAAGAAATTGGAATATTCCCGATGCTATTTAAGGTGTCAAAAAACTCTCGTGAAGCAAAATCTTTATCTTGAGACTCTTTCATTTTAGCGTATTCCGCCATTGCATTTTCCAATAAATATTTCCCTGTGATGTAACTAGTGCCATAACCGGGTTGACGCAAGTAGAGATGCTGTTCAAAAATCAATAGTTCCTTTTCAGTTTTCATCCAGCCGCGCGGAGTATATTCCGAGTGGATACTTCCTGCTTCTTCCATAGTCATTTCGTTGGCATGCGCATAGAGTGAACCTAACCCCCTGGCCGCTCGCTGTGCAATCATGATATAGACGATTTCTTTGCTTCTGGGACTGTCATCGTATAAACCTGCTTGCAAAAACATCTCTTCAACTGCGGTTGCCGTTCCTTCATTTCGTGAATCAAAAATATTATAGAGTAGTGGTCCCCTTCTTATTTCACTTTTGTGAGGTTCAAGATCCATTCGAGCCAATTCGAACCAATGATAAAAATGAGAGTACAAAGGTCTAGGGTCATAATGCTCTCCTATGTAAAAGAAGTTGCGTTTTTCTCTGGGAATGTATTCTCCTAAATGCTCCCGTAGCGCAGGTTCAAAATAGGGTTTTACGGTCACGATTTCCTGTTGGTCCAAGAAATCCATGAGACTTTTTGCAGCATTGTCAGCCATCTTATCATAGGCTTCAGGTGAATCGGCGTCAAGCAGTTCAGGGAGTTTTCGATTTCGATGCTCTTCCAATTTTAAGGCAGTCCAAGCACGGGAGAGCTCTCTTTTTAAAAGCAATACCTCATCATCCCAAGTCAAAGGAACTAGATGTACATTTTGCAAATACCAAGTATAGTTTTCCTTACCGATTCCAGAAGGACCCGTCTTATTTTTTCCTTCTGTCTTTAACCAAGACACCAAATTATCAGTCGCTTCCATTGCTATATTGATCGCAGTGATAATTTTCTTATCATTTTTGATTTCTTCTTTTTCCTTGAAATTCCTCAGCACAGTGCTTTGTCTTTCGATATCACGGATTCCCGCTATCCATAATTCCCTGGCATTACCGGTCAGGTTTAACTTTGCCTGAGTCGTTAAAGAAGGAATAACTGCTAAGTCCGCCAACAGTCTTTTCTTTTCCTCTTTCGACAATGGGAAGGAATAGGTCCATAATTCCGTCGTTGCATGATTGGTAGGCCCCTCATGTGCTGGAACATCGCTTCTACTTGTCCAAACACTTTTGTAATATGCAGGATCGCGCGTCCAGGGTTTTAGAATTCGATGGTTGAAATCATAACCATTCATCTCAGCCCAGACAACCATCCAATCTACCTGATTCTCAATTGCCCAATTCGTCGTATCAATCGCCTTTAACTGTTTCTGTAATGCTTTAAATTTTGGCCAACGCTGTTCAAATGTTTCTGCCGTATAATCAGGAGTTCCATCTTTTATTGGAGGTGTTTCGAAAGAACGCCATTCCTTAAAAAGCCTTACTAAATCTTGATACTTGTTATTAGATTCATTTTGCGCTTTTACAGATAGGGTGAAAAACAATAGATATATTGAAAGCGGTAGTAGTATCTTTTTCATTTTTGATGTTGGTTTAAAGAGTAATGAAAGATAACAAATCTAAAAGGTATCCGAATCTCTTTTTAATTTGATTCACACTAGGAGTGATTGACCATTGAAGAAAACAAAAAACCCTTTCAATTTTTTGAAAGGGTTTTTATAGTAGCGAGAGTGAGACTTGAACTCACGGCCTCCGGGTTATGAATCCGACGCTCTAACCAGCTGAGCTACCTCGCCAAAGGTACCTGCCTGCTCTAGGCATGGTTTTTTAACGGCTGCAAATATAAAGTTTAATTATTTCTTCATCAACTTTAGTTCGCTAAAAATATTCTTCTTGATTGATTTCTTTTATCATTTATAAATATATATATTGCCACTACATACATTAACTAGAATGAGCGAAAAAATTAAATTTCAAATAGAGTTTGTTATACAGTCTTCTCCCCAAATGCTATATCAGTATTTGGCAACCCCATCAGGACTTTCAGAGTGGTTTGCTGACGATGTGAATTCCCGGGGAGAGAAGTTTACGTTCATCTGGGATGGTGCTGAGGAAGAAGCAAAGCTCCTCAAAAAGAAGAGTGATGATTTTGTAAAATTTGCATGGGAAGAAAGCGAAGATGACAGCTATTTCGAAATGAAAATTATCGTTGATGAAATAACAAAAGATGTTTCTCTTTTTATTACTGATTTCGCCGAAGAAGATGAAGTTGAAGAGGCAAAAATGCTTTGGACGAATCAAGTTGGTGACCTAAAACAACAATTGGGGTCCAAATAAATTTAATATTCCAAATACTATATATTTAAGTCTTGATTTTTTCGAGGCTTTTTTTATGACTGTGTATGATTAAAAGTGTCAATTTTAATGGGCAGCTACTCCCTGAAAGTGAGAACTACCTCAACCATCAGAATCGAGGTTTGCGTTATGGAGATTCTTTGTTTGAGGCCATACGCGTTTCTTCTGATAAAATTTTCTTTTGGGAAGAGCATTATCTGAGACTAATGGCATCTATGCGAATTCTGCGGATGGAAATTCCCATGAATTTCACAATGGAATTTCTTGAAGCAGAAATACTAAAAACTGTTGCCTCAAATGGACTGTCAAAATCCACGGCGAGAATTCGGTTGACTGTTTTTAGAAATAATGGAGGCTTGTACCTTCCGGAAACTAATGAAGTTACATACTGTATTGAGGCAAACGTCTTGTCTTCAGATTTTTATGCTCTGGAAGAAGAAAGATATGAGGTGGAATTGTTCAAAGATTTCTATGTGAATGCTGATCTGATGTCCAACCTAAAGACGAATAATAAAATCATAAATGTAGTTGGAAGTGTGTTTGCCAAGGAAAATGATTATGATAATTGTATCCTTCTAAATCATAATAAGCAGGTAGTAGAGTTTTTGAATGGGAATATTTTCCTGGTAAAAGGAAACACCATCGTAACCCCTCCTTTAAGAGATGGATGTCTTAATGGAATACTACGCAAAAAACTAATTGGTCTGCTGGGTAAGTTAGAAGATTACAATCTTGAGGAAACTTCCATTTCTCCATTCGATCTTCAAAAGGCGGATGAACTTTTTTTGACAAATAGCATTATCGGGATTCGTTCCATAACAAAATATAGAAAAAAAGAATTTACCAATGTGGTAGCTAAAGATTTGATTGGCAAATTAAACGCCGTAGCAAGATTGTCTTAGTTCAAACTAGGATTTTCCGGGGCATTAGACCATATTAAATAATCGCCTCCCAATTCAAGCATTTTTTCTTTCCAGAAGGCATCTGAAGATTTTCTGATAATTTCAGTTGCGTATTCATTCTTAACGACAATCCAAGACTTTGAAGTGAGTTCTTCGTCTAATTGCAGAGAAGACCAACCTGAATACCCTAAGAAGAAGCGAATATCTTCTTCTGAAATGGTTTTTTCATTTATGAGCTGTATGGTCTTTTCAAAATCCCCCCCCCAATAAATTCCGTTTGATATCTCGATACTATTGCCAATAAGATGTGGCACTTTGTGAATGAAATATAAATTGTCTTGTTCAACTGGTCCGCCATTGTATACTTGAAAGGGTAAAACAATTTCAGTCACCAAATCACTAATGTTATACTCTAAAGGCTTGTTTAAAATGAAACCTACCGAACCTTCTTCATTATGCTCGGCCAAAAGAACAACCGACCTATTGAAAGATACATCTCCCGTTAATGCGGGTTCTGCAATGAGAAGTTTTCCTTTTTTGGGCTTTAGCTGAACCATTAGTATATAAGTAGTTTACTCTAAAATAGGATATTTCCTCCAAATACCAAAAAGGTAGATAACAAAAAAAGCATCAGTCAGAAGACCGATGCTTTTTAAGTATTGTGTTCGTATGAACTAGTTTACTGCTTTGCCTAAATCAGCACCTGCTTTAAACTTAACAACATTTTTAGCTGCAATTTGGATAGTTTTTCCAGTTGATGGGTTTCTACCTTCTCTTGCATTTCTTCTAGATACAGACCAAGATCCGAAACCTACTAAAGATACACGTCCACCTTTTTTCAAAGATCCTTCTACGTTTCCTAAGAAAGACTCTAAAGATTTCTTAGCTGCTGCTTTTGTGATGCCAGCATCAGCTGCCATTGCATCGATTAATTCTGTTTTGTTCATAATGTGATTAAATTAATTGTTGTTAAAATAATTTTAAACCTGTAACAAATTTATACGGATTTGCGTTGAACGCAAGTAAATAGGGGCGAAATCCCTGTTTTTGTTGATAACTCAGGGTGTTTGTTGATAAAGTGGGCTGTTTTTAGCCATTTCTCGCAGCCCAATGGCTATCGGTCTTCACGAGACATAGGCTGATTTTGCTAAATTTAGTCCGTTTAAGACATCTGAGGTTTTCATTTTTCGCTTTCCAGGTAGTTGAATTTCACTCAATTTTATATACCCCCCATTTACAGCAATTTTAAGTTCTTTTTTATCGAAAATAGCCGCGCCTATTTTTAAGTCGTGTTTTTCTATTACTACAGATACTTGGTAAATTTTTAGAAATAAAGAGTCATCTCCATTTATAAGAGTGGTCCAAGCGGCGGGGTATGGACTAAGCCCTCTTATATGGTTATAAATTTCATGTATTGGTTTATTCCAATCAATTTCACAAGTATCTTTAAAAATTTTATACGCTGATTTTAAATCTTCAGCATCACTTTGTTTCTGAGTACTTACTGTACCCTTTTCAATTTGTGCCGCAGTTTCAATGACTAAACCTGATCCAAGATGCATTAGTTTATCATGAAGTGAACCTGCCGTATCATCTTTAGCGATTTTAATTTTTTCCTGAAGGATAATTTCGCCAGTATCTATCTTATCATCAATAAAGAAGGTTGTAACTCCCGTTTCAGTTTCTCCATTAATGATTGCCCAGTTAATTGGTGCAGCGCCGCGATATTGAGGCAGTAGGGAAGCATGAAGGTTAAATGTACCAAACTTTGGCATCTGCCAAACCAGTTTTGGAAGCATGCGAAAAGCTACTACAATTTGAAGGTTAGCTTTGAGCGCTTCTAATTCAGCAAGAAATTCTTCATTTTTCAAATTGGTAGGTTGTAGTATTTTCAAGTCCTTCTCAACCGCATATTTTTTCACTGCTGATTCTTGTAACTTTCTTCCTCTTCCTGCTGGTCTATCTGGAGCAGTTATTACTCCGACAATTTCATATTTATTTTCAACCAATGCTTTCAAGGTGCCCACGGCAAAATCCGGAGTACCCATAAATACAATTCTTAATTTTTCCTGCTTACTCAAGTTCGTATTGATTTTTCGTATTAATCTTTATGATACCATCCTCTAACATGAATTGAATAGTAGACAAGGTGTGTTTTTTATCCGAAGCATTCAATTCAATTAATTCCCTAGATGTTTTGGCTCCATCTCTTAAAAGTAAAAGTAATTGATTGCTAAGAGATGTCGTTGTTTGATCATCTAAACTTCCCTTACTTGAACATACATCACAAATTCCACAATCATTTTGTGCTGTTTCACCAAAATAAGAAAGTAGTTGTTTGCTCCTACATATAGTATTAGTACTAATATAATTCAACATTTGCTCTAGGTTGTCTGTCTTTATGCGCTGCCGCTCTTTCACCTTGCTTGCAAATACATTTATGGTAATATCATCTTCTCTAGGAACAAGAAAAGTAAGGTCTAAATCGCTATGCGATGCCGTATAGCTGATGATTTCATCTTTCTGTAATTGTTCTAAAACCGCAGTTACCCTGCGTTCACTGGTATTCACTTTCTTGGCTATGAGATCAATATTGATCTTAGTGTCATAATCAAAAATTCCACCGTAGGTGCGTAATATCGTTTGTGCCACTGTCACTAAGGAATTATTGTTTTCGAAATAATCAAAAACTACATCTTTTGATGCGATAAATTGCACGCTAGATCTTTTTGAAAAAGATTCACTGCGGGCAATCACAGAATTTTGATCAAGTATTTGAATAGCATTATACGTCAATAAGGTATTCAAACTATATGTAGAACAAAATTCATTAAAGTTTAATTGAAACTTTTCATCCTTGCCTTCTCCGTAGGCAATTTGAAAATAGTTGTTCAGTTTGTTGTATACTAGTTTTAAAAAAGCAGTATCTGGTAAAACACCAAGAAATTGCTTCTTTACCAATTCCTCATCCGTTTTATTTGTAATGAGAACGGCTTCTGCTGCTTTTCCATCGCGACCTGCTCTACCTGCTTCTTGGTAGTAGTTTTCGATACAATCAGGAATCTGATAATGAACAACCAGCTGCACATCGGGTTTGTCAATGCCCATTCCGAAAGCATTTGTCGCCACAATGACTTTTATTTCATTGTTAAGCCATTTGTTGAGTTTTGATTTTTTTTCTTCCTTCGGAATTCCTCCATGAAAATAGGACGCACTAATTCCGTTTGAAATTAAATATTGGGCTACTTCTTGCGTCAACCTCCTAGTTCTAGCATAAACGATGGCACTCTTTTCTAACTTTGAACAGAGTTGTTTGAGTCGATATCGTTTATCTTCTTCATGATATATTTTAAAAGCAATGTTCTTTCTTGAGAAGGAATCTTTGAAAACAACTGGGTCGAGAAACTTTAAATTATCCGTAATATCTAAAGCAACTTGTTTTGTAGCAGTTGCTGTTAATGCAATCATTGGAGTTTCAGGAAGTAAACCTCGTAGTTTTGAACATTCTAAATAGGCAGGTCTGAAGTCATGTCCCCATTGTGATATACAATGTGCTTCGTCTATCGCAATTAGATTCACATTCATTTTTTGAATCCGTTCTTGAACCATTTCTTGCTGAAGACGTTCCGGGGACAGATATAAGAACTTATAGCCTCCGAAAATACAATTGTCTAACAAATTGCTGACTTCATCGAAGGGAATTCCCCCGGTCAAAGCAATAGCCTTCATACCTTTTTCTTTTAGACTATCAACTTGGTTTTGTATAAGAGCAATTAATGGAGAAATAACAATGCAAATTCCCTCTTTAACTAGTGCAGGTACTTGAAAGCAAACTGACTTTCCACCTCCTGTCGGAAGCAAGGCAAGAACATCGTCTTCTTGTAAAAGGGCAGAAATGATTTTTTCTTGTGAGCCTCTGAATTCCGAATAGCCCCAATATTCTTGTAAAACTTCCTTCGGACTTTTACTCACGTTAGATTCTTTACGCTATCCAATATAAAATCAACTCTATTTGTAATCGTATCCTTTGGAACGATTTGAACATTATACCCCAAATCGGTATAAGATCTCTCTAAGCATTCATTAATTCGAAGAGATTCCTCATAACTTTCAAAACGCTCATTGTCAACTACATGTATTTCCTTCCAAGGAGGCATTAGAAAAATTAAATCATATCTATTTAAACTACAGGCATTGGTAAATGATTCGTCATATTCTTGGTTGAAACAATCCATGTAAGCCAAAACATCAGGAATTCCTCTATCAAAGAAAACAAACTTTTCTGTAGATTCTAATGTAGATTCATATTGAGAAACACGAGCATTTAAAATCATTTGATTGAAGGCCATGGGGTCAGTCACGGACACAATAGGATTGGACTCAAAAACAACCTCGCTTTCTTCTGCTTTTTTTGCCAAGGTCATAGCTCGTATCACTTCTTCTAGACAATGATATCCCTTTTGCTCTAAAGCTTCTATGACTGCTGTTTTTCCTGTGCTAGGACCTCCAGTGACAACTATTCTTTTGGTATTCAAATGTGTTATATATACGCACAAAAGTACGGAAACCATTAGTATTAGAAAATACACTTTGAAGAACTATCTTTGCAGAAAATAATACGTATGGACAATACCAAATCAGACGAGTTCTATAAAAAGTTGAAAGGACAATTGGCAGATACTTCTTCTTGGCCTTCAAATTACTTGTATAAATTTATAGTCCCCACGGATGAAAATAAAATAAAGCAAATTCAAGATATCTTCGATAATACAGGGGCTGTCATCGAATCAAAGCAATCCAAGAAAGGAACCTACACTAGTATTTCAGTGACTGTAAACCTAGATAGTCCTGATGCTGTTATTGCGAAATATAAAGAGGTCGGCAAGGTAGAAGGGGTAATATCACTCTAAAATAGCATTTGTACTATAATTTTGCTAATTTGCAGGCGTTATAAGAACACTTCCTTATTACTTCTTACACAAAAACATTTCAATTTGGATTTAGTAGAAAACTTAGAATATAATACTGAGCGCTCACAGCTCATTATACCAGAATACGGTCGTCATTTTCAAAAGATGGTTGATCATGCGGTATCTATTGCAGATAGAGAAGAACGCAATAAGATTGCAAAGTCAATTATTGACGTAATGGGAAATCTGCAACCGCATTTGCGTGATGTGCCTGATTTTCAACACAAACTTTGGGATCAATTGTTCATTATGTCTGATTTTAAATTAGATGTTGATTCTCCTTTTCCAATTACTTCGAAAGAAGCGTTGCAAGAGCGTCCAGAACCTTTAGAATATCCACAGAACCACCCGAAATATCGTTTTTACGGTAATAATATCAAACGTATGATTGATGTTGCTGTTGGTTGGGATAAAGGAGATATGCGTGATGGACTCGAGTATGCCATTGCGAATCACATGAAAAAGTGCTATCTCAACTGGAATAAAGATGTAGTTGACGATAGTGCAATTTTCAAGCATTTGGTAGAGTTATCTGATGGCCAAATCAATCTTACCGCTGAAACTGTTTTGACCGATAGTGGGCAGTTCTTGAAAAATAGAGTAGCCAAAACCGTGCGTAAGAGCTCGAACAAGAAAAACCAAAGAAATAATAACAATCGCGGAAAGAAGCGATACTAATATTCTCCATCTTACATGGGAACATTTAAAATTGAAGGCGGTCACCAACTCTCAGGTGAGATTACGCCCCAAGGAGCAAAAAACGAAGCGTTACAAATTCTATGCGCTGTACTACTGACCCCTGAAGAAGTTGCGATTACCAACATTCCTGATATTATTGATATCAATAAACTTATAGCCCTGTTGAAAGACTTGGGTGTTAAAGTTGAGAAAAAAGGAAAAGGCTCTTATACTTTTAAAGCTGATGATATCAATCTTGATTATTTACAATCTGACGATTTTAAAAGAGATGGTAGAGGGCTTAGAGGTTCTATCATGTTGGTTGGACCTTTGTTAGCACGCTTTGGAAAAGGATACATTCCAAAACCTGGGGGTGATAAAATTGGAAGACGTCGTTTAGATACACACTTCGAAGGTTTCATCAATTTAGGTGCTACATTCAGATATAATAAAGAGGAATCTTTCTACGGCGTTGAAGCTGATAAACTGAATGGAACTTATATGTTGCTTGATGAAGCTTCGGTAACAGGGACGGCTAATATCGTAATGGCAGCAGTACTTGCAGAAGGTGAGACCACGATATACAACGCCGCTTGCGAACCCTATTTACAACAGTTGTGTAAGATGTTGAACCGAATGGGGGCGAAGATCTCTGGAGTCGGTTCTAATATGTTGATTATACAAGGTGTTGATGCTTTGGGTGGAACAGAACATCGTATGCTTCCTGATATGATTGAAATCGGAAGTTGGATTGGTCTTGCTGCGATGACAAAAAGTGAGTTGACTATCAAAGATGTTAGTTGGGATGATTTAGGGCAAATACCATCAGTTTTTCGCAAACTGGGAATTCAACTAGAAAGAAGAGGAGATGATATCTACATTCCTGCTCACAAAGATGGCTATGAGATTCAGAATTATATAGATGGTTCAATTCTAACTGTTGCCGATGCACCTTGGCCTGGAATGACTCCTGATTTGTTAAGTATCATTTTGGTAATGGTTACGCAGGCTAGGGGAGAAGTGGTGATTCATCAGAAAATGTTTGAAAGCCGTTTGTTTTTTGTAGATAAACTGTTAGATATGGGCGCAAAAATTATTTTGTGCGACCCACACCGTGCTACCGTAATCGGTCATGATTTTAAATCTACATTGAAAGCTACAACAATGACCTCGCCTGATATTCGTGCAGGGGTTTCTCTTTTAATTGCAGCATTATCTGCAAAAGGAACTTCCACTATTCATAATATCGAACAGATTGATCGTGGGTATGAGAATATTGATGAGCGATTAAGAGCTATTGGGGCGAAGATTGAGCGGGTATAGCTAACGGCTCCGTATATGAAAAGTAGCGCTGAAAATAAGCCGTTACTTTTCGGATTAAACACAAGCCGAATTTTTAAATTTTACTATTTATCTTTTTTATTGGAAATCGTCAAATTTAAAAATTTGGCGACTTTCCAAAAACGCCCAAGCCTTAGTTTTAGCAATGACTTGCGCTATTTTTTATATACATTGTGGCCACACGTTTTTATTTCGGTAAGTGGTATAACTGTATTGCTAATTTTAATTCTCGATTTTTATCTCCGTTAATGTGAAAGCGATAATTAAACCAATTTTCATCAGTATTATTTACATAACTTAAATAATTCTCGTGTTTTTCTGTACTTGTTTTAACTTTTTCCAAAATAGAACTAAAATCCTGTTGTCTAACAAACATTATTACAGATGCTTTTGTATCTCTCCAAGTCAAGTAGTTCAATAGTTGTGAAATTGTTCCTAAGTACCCTTTTTCTCCGCTCCAAAATTTACATTCTGCAATGAAAATAACAGAACTATCGTAACGCAACTGAATGTCAGTTTTACCTGATTTATTAAATGTTTCTCCACTCGCGCTACCGAGTTCAAAATTAGGGTCTAAAGTCATTAGAATATGGTCTCGCAAATCTTCTTCGCCTTTTCCTTTATAGACACTTGGCATTCTTTCAAAATTCTTTCCAACATCATTTATAAGTTTTAGAATGTGTCGGTAGCTTTCTTCATTTAAAGTTGGTTCAGGTTTAAATCCTTTTTCTGTTACTATTGGTTTGCTGATTTTTATTTTTTCTTTCAGTTGTGGTTTAGGTACTGAAAATGTATTTGTAGTAGAGCTTTTTCTTTTTAAAGGCACACCTAAAGAAGACATTAAACTGTTTTTATTTAGTAGTGCATTCTTTCTTTTACTAAAAACGCTATGTAAGTTAGATTTTAAAGAGTTATTAAATTTTTCAATATCGCTTATCAAACTGTCGTAATTACTTCTAATACCTCTTACTTCGCTATCAAAACGCTTTTTTAATGCTGGTCCATCATTATCGAAATTTATGAACTCTGTAGAAATTGAATCGCTATTAACTTTGAAATCTCCACCACCTCCAAGATAGAATGTTGAAGCAGGACTATAATTTAGTAAATCAACGTTCCCACTAACTGGAATAAAAAATTGAATTATTTCTTTTCTAACCTTATCAACTCCAAATCTATCATATCTGGCCGAAAAATATTCCATTGGGATATCATCTTCATAGCTGTCCGCATAAACATCTTCGTAGTGAATTGCTGGAATTTCCATTTGATTTGAATCAGTCAAATGTTCTAAGTATTCAGTGGGATTTACATTCAAAATATAATCTTCAGTTTCTCCTTCAATTGTTTGTTTTAATCGTTGGAAAATCGCGCGGAATCTTTCATCAATTCTACCTGTCCCAAAAATTTTTGAATGATTTGAATGTCTATACATTGGTTTTTTTCAAATGTTTGGCAACGTAAGTATAATAAACATATGTTCATTATACCTCCTATAAAGTTAACTAGTATTTATTCTTTTTCAACGACAGTTCCATCAGGATACTTAGCAAACCTACCTTTTTCTTTATCGTGCACATTATCAGCATGTTGCCAGGGCCAACCGCCAAATTGTGTCAATCCATAATCTTTCATGGTTGCTCTTATTTCTTCTTGAGTGTTCATTACAAAGGGACCATGTTGTACAACAGGTTCAGCAATAGGTTTTCCTTGAAGCATTAAAAAATGTGCCTTTCCTCCTTTGACTTTAATCTCTACATCTTCTGAAGGGTGGAGCTCAATACCATGATTTGGTTGAATGATTTTTTCTTCGATTTCAATGGTTGAACCATCATAAAAATAAAGGGTTCTACTCACTTCCGAATCGGCTTTGGGTAGGGTATAGCTTGAATTTGCATCTACATGAATATTCCAAATTGCTACTTCATTTGCCGCATCTGCCGCCCAAGAATCGGGAGCAGGTTTTGGAGCATTCGTATTTTGATAGTTTCCTGCAACTATTTTTACACTCGCGTTTTCTGTTTTTATCACTGGAATATCCTCATGCCAAAGCATGGCAAAATGCGGGTCTACGAACTTGCTCTTGCTTGGAAGATTGAGCCATATTTGAAACAATTCCAGAGGGTTTTCTTCTTCTGTTTTCAGTAATGGAAACATTTCTGAATGCTGAACTCCTCGACCTGCGGTCATCCATTGTACATCTCCTTCACCGAATCTTCCGGCAGCGCCTAAAGAATCTGAATGATCGCAGAAGCCTTTGTTTACAATGGTTATGGTTTCAAATCCGCGATGCGGGTGTGAAGGAAAACCGGGAATGGTTTGTCCGTGATACATGCGCCATCCGTCTTTGATAACAAAATCGTTGCCTAAGTTGCGGCCTTCTAGTGAGGCTGCTGGCGTCATATCTTCATTTCCTTTTGGGTAATGGTCTAAATGATAGACACAAAATAAAAATGGGTCTTGCGTTTGCCAAGGAAATCCTAAGGGAAAAACCGATTTGATAGCATTTTTCATTCTAATGATTTAGAGATACAAGCTAAAGAACCTTTCTTAGTATCACAAACTTTATATTTTGTTTTACATAGGTTTCTTCAGTTTCGACCATTCCGAATTTTTTGTAGAAGTGAGTTTTATTAACCCTTGCATTGCACCATAGGGTATGAAAGTCATTTTCTTTAGCAAAGGCCATCAAGTACAAAAGTAATTTTGAACCATGCCCTTTTCCTTGTAGTTCAGTTTTTGTGGCGAATTTTCGAAATTGGGCGATACGATTTCCCGTTTCGAAAAGGGACACAATGCTTACCAATTCATTAGACAAGAAGAGTCCAAAATGATTCCCATTTGAATCCTCAGGAAGTTTTATAAAATCAAGGGGCATATTTGGCCACATCACCTCATGGCGCAAAGGCCAAGTCTCTTTGGCGGATATAGGTTTAATTTCCAAAATCTCCTTGTTTTAAGACTCCCATGGTAATGAGATATTGAGCGGTTGCATAGGTTCCCATGATGATGATATGAGATAGGGGAATTGTAAATAGAAATTTATTGACAGCTAAAACGCTATCGGATAAAACAAAGAAAAGAGCACCTATAAAGACCAGATTAAAACTAGATTTTGGTACGTTTTCTTTTCTGCGATATGCGGTAATGACCATCGTCAATATTCCCAAAATATATAATATCACAGGTATTTGTAGTGCGCCGAGATTATCCTTTAGAATATAGAATAGGAATCCTCCGTAAGAAAAAAGCAATAGTATAATCCACCAAATTTTTTTAGATGCTTTTCTATTCCATTTTTTAGTAAAAGTCAATGCAAATAGGAGGTGTGCGATAAGAAATGCTGCGAGACCTAGCGGGAAGAATATACTTGAGCGGTCTTCAAATAACAAAAAGACATCTCCTAGAAGGGAGCAAAATAATGCTCCCGTCATGAGATAAAATGTTCTGTTTCGATTGCTTTTCGCCTTATTCAGAAAATAGAATAAAAGCGAGAGTAACAACAAGGGTTTACTGATTACCCGCAAACTTGAAGTTGCCTCGAAACCGCAGGCTAAATCAAAAAGAACCAATAGAACATAGCCCCATAAAAATGAGTTCTCTTTTAGCCGCATTTATTGAACTAGAATTTAGTTTGCAGGAATTGGTGGTGGCCCATCAATCATAGGCTTGTACACTTCATCGCCTTTACGCTGCTTAAATTCTGCTTTCACTTCATTAACTAGTTTCGGATTTTCGAATAAATCGACAGCTGTCATTCCCAATGCTTTTGATGCGTAAACCATTCCTTTATGACCTATAGACATTCCTCCGCAGGCTACAACAGCCCAAGAGTGCCAAGGCGTATCCTTAGGAGCTACAGTAACACTTAAATTGATATTTGGCACATTCCAGCTGACATCACCAACATCGGTAGAACCACCACCAGGAGTTTCAAGAGTTTCTCGCAAAGGATTTATGGAAGCATCCATACCGACTTCCGGTTTTTTCGTAGCTTTTTGAATCGCTTTTCCGAAAGCTTCTTCTTCTGGCGTGTACGTGATAGGTCCCAATAACTCTAAGTTCTTCTGCATAATGGCTCCTCCAGAACGATTTACCAAAACTTCGTAAATTCCTGAAACCAAAGAAATCTTGTAATCTACATCAGCCATTATCGCTGCACCTTCGGCCATTGCTTTTACACGCTCATAAGTGGGTAACATTTTGGAACGTTTCGGATCGCGAACACGCACCCATAATTTGGCATAATCAGGGACTACATTTACTACCTGTCCGCCATCTTGAATATGATAATGAATACGTGAGGAAGGAAGAATATGTTCTCTGTAATAGTTGATTCCTGTAGTGTACAATTCAAGTGCATCGGAAGCAGAACGCCCATTCCATGGATCAGCAGAAGCATGTGCTGCCTGTCCTTCAAATTCTACAATAAAGTCTATTAAGGAAAGTCCACTTTGTACATCAGCTTCAATTTGAGGCCCAGGGTGCCAGCTAAGATTTACATCAACATCATTCCATAAACCTGCTTCGACCATCCATACTTTAGCAAAAAATTTTTCTTCTGCCGGAGTCCCTAAAAATTTGATTGTACCTGTCAGTTTTCCAGCTTCCATTAACTCTTTAATGGCAATTGCCGCACCTAAACTTGAAGTGCCGAACATATTATGACCGCAACCATGACCTGCTGCGCCTTCTTTGTAAGGTTCCTTTTCAGGTTGTGCCTTTTGAGATATCCCCGGTAGGGCATCAAATTCTCCCAAAATACTAATAATGGGTTTGCCTGAGCCATAAGTGGCTGTAAACGCTGTTGGTATATCGGCTACACCTCTTGTTACCGTCATTCCGTTTTTCTCTGCATAGCTGGCTAATATCTCTGAAGATTTTAATTCCTCAAATGCGGTTTCAGCCGCTGCCCAAATCGAATCACTAATTTTGATCAATTCGGCCTTGTGTTTTTCTACAGATACTTGAACAGCTTTTTTGTTTTTGGTCATTTTTTGAGCCGATACTGCAGAAAATGTTAGCAGTAGTAAGCCCAGGAGTGTACATTTTTTCATTCTTAAGTGATTTAGTTTAATTCCCGCTTAACAAGGAATCTGTATTTATTTGAGTTAGCTATTATATTTTGTATTCATATGTTCAAAGGAGGTTTTGATAAGTTCAGAAAGCACATCTAGATTCACATCTGATAACTTATTGATGTAAAGGCAAGATTTGCCAGCTTTGTACTTTCCTAATCTTTCCATTATCTTAGGATATCGTACAAATCCCGTATTGTAAACGGCAAGATTTTGCTTACGAGGGGAAAAGCCTGCGATAAGCATATCACCTTCGCGACCTGTATCATATTTGTAATGATAACTGCCAAAACCGATGAGACTATTGCCCCATAAGACAGGAGGATATCCAGTAATTTCTTGCATTAGTTCTAGTAAGGCATAGCTGTCATTTCGCCGGGTATCGTTCTCGACGGCATCTAAGAATGCCTGTACGGAAGCCGTTGTAGCTATGGTTTTGTTCTCGGACATTGTTGGTCAAATTACAAGGTCCCTAAATATAGTAAAAAGAGATTATGCGACCGCTTCTTTATAGACTTTTAAACATCGTTCGCGTGCCATTTTATGATCAACCATAGGAGTAGGGTAGGTCAGCTCTTGTAAATCAGGAACCCATGTATTGATATATTCTTTTTGCTTATCAAATTTTTCAATTTGGGTGGTAGGGTTGAAAATTCGAAAATAAGGTGCTGCATCAACTCCGCTTCCAGCAGCCCATTGCCAATTACCAACGTTTGCACTTAGGTCATAATCTAACAATTTTTGAGCAAAATAGGTTTCTCCCCATCGCCAATCGATTAATAGATGTTTACACAAAAAACTCGCTACCAGCATACGAACACGATTATGCATATAACCAGTAGCATTTAGTTCTCTCATACCTGCATCTACCAGGGGATAACCCGTTTGTCCGTTTGTCCATTTTTCGAACTCTGCTTCGTTGTTTCTCCATTCAATGCGATCATACTTTGTTCTGAAGGATTTATTTACGGTATGCGGAAAATGCCATAATATTTGCATAAAGAATTCCCTCCAGATCAATTCATTCCAGAAAACTTCATTCTCCTCTGCAATGGCCTTTGTCATCATTTGTCGAATGGATACTGTGCCAAAACGCAAATGAGGACCAAGTCGAGAGGTTCCGTTTTGTATTGCAGGAAAGTTTCGGGTTGCTTCGTAGTTATTGATTACATCAGGACTTGCATTGTAATCCGGTACCCTGATATCAGAATTTGTAAAGCCCATGTCACTCAAAGTAAGGTTTGGAAGACTAGTATTTTGAATAAGATTTGAGAAATAAGGATACGTGTCACTTGGCTCAAGATAATCAGCATTGAATGTTTCTTTCCACTTATTTTTGAAGGGTGTATAAACCACATACGGAGTGCCATCACCTTTGACAATATCATCTTTTTCAAAAATGACCTGATCTTTTGATCTTGAAAATGAAATTTCTTTGGTTTTTAAAAATTGCTCAATTGCGGTATCTCGCTCATTGGCATAAGGTTCATAGTCGCTGTTAGTGTAAACAGATTGAACGTCATAACCTTGTGTAAGTGCTTTAAAGACATTCTTTGGGTTTCCATAAAAAAAAGCTATTGAACTCGCGTGAGATTCTGCCAGTTGGGTTCGCATTTTTTGTAAATTCTCAAAAATGAAACTTACTCTAGCATCATATTTCGGAAGTTTATCTAGAATTAGTTTATCGAAGATAAAAATGGGAAGAACTGGGTATCCTCCTTTTAAGGCGGCTAAAAACCCAACATTATCCTGCAATCTTAGATCGCGTCGAAACCAGAAAATAGATACTTTTTCCTTCATATTAGCTAACATTCAAAGTAGACATTCCCCCATCAACACCAATAATTTGTCCTGTCATCCAAGTGCTATTTTGACTTAATAAAAATACAGCAATGTTGGCAATGTCGTCAGCTTCACCAACACGTTTTAGAGGATGCCGCTCAGACATCATTTCACGTTTTCTATCATTACTAAGTAATCGTCCTGCAAGGGGAGTG
Organism: Maribacter taeanensis; assembly: GCF_047345145.1. Lineage (NCBI taxonomy): Bacteria > Pseudomonadati > Bacteroidota > Flavobacteriia > Flavobacteriales > Flavobacteriaceae > Maribacter > Maribacter taeanensis. Next base: position 938,742 of record NZ_JBLFER010000001.1, on the reverse strand, counting down.
TCAACAAGAGAAGGTGCCACCACATTTACTCTGATTTTCGGAGCGTATTCAGCTGCCATTGATTTTGCGAAACCTTCAATAGCACCTTTTGCGGCGGCAACACTGGTGTGAAATGGCATTCCTGTGCCTACAGCCACAGTGCTAAAGAATACCATGCTCGAACCTTCGCTCATTATTGGAATAACTGTTTTAATAACCTTTACCAAACTAAAAAAGTTCAATTGCATATCTTCTTCAAAAGTTTCCAAACTCATCATCTTAAACGGCTTGAGATTTATGCTGCCTGGGCAGTAGGCAAAACCGTGTAATTCTTCTGGTAATAAAGTGACATCTAAGCTATCGGTAAGGACATCAAAAGGAATATGTTTGGCTTGAAGCCCTTCTAGTCCTTCCTTTGTTCGAGATGCTACATAAAGGTTGTGATCTTGATGAAGTTTCTGAGCCATTGAGAAACCAATGCCTTGAGAACCTCCAATAAGAAGTATATTTTTTTTCATTTATATGGATTTTAAATAAAGTTCATTGGGTCTTCCGTCAATTTTACCGAAAAGCTCGAGTAATTTTTCTTCTCGATATTTAAAAATCTGTTTCAATTGTTTTTTTACTATTAAAGGATGTGCTAACTGGCCTAAAATTCCGAAAGGAATCTTGTAATCAATAACATCTTCCATTTCAACTCCACCTTCAATTGGTTTTATAAAATGTTTATGATGCCATAGCGCATATGGGCCGAAGCGCTGTTCATCAACAAAATATTCTCCCTCTTTTACATGTGTGATTTCCGTTACCCATTTGGTAGAATATCCCGGAAACGGGGAAACTTTATATTGAATTATTTGTCCGGGAAACATAGGTCTGTCTGCTCCATCAAGGATATTGAAACCCATATGATCAGGAGTAATGACTTTTAAGTTCGAAGGACTTGAAAGGAAATCCCAAGCTTCTTTTTGCGAAATAGGCATAGCTTGTTTAGAGTGGAGTTGATAGAGTTTCATTCATTCAATTTTATCAAAGATAGAATCTTTTTGTTTAACAAAAAATATATATTGTTAAACAACATATAAGAGATTCATTTTTAAATACTTTAGAAATTCTGCCAGCGTTAGATAAAAGAGTACCGTTGGGCTTATATTTTATAGCATAAGGCCACAATTTTGTATTTTTCGACAAGAACCTAGACAATGAATCTAAGATTTCTTTTTTCTTTAGCAATTTTATGGAGTGCTTCTTTATTTTCTCAAGAAAATGCAGAAGTACTGAGTATTTTGCCTAGTGAAGTTTCTGAAACCTCGGGTTTGATATTTTATAGAGGAAAACTTATAACCCACAACGACTCGGGTAATACCCCTCAACTCTTTGAAATAGATACGGTATCTTATCAAATCACAAGGACCGTGACGATAATGGATGTTGAAAATATCGATTGGGAGGATATAACACAGGATGATCAATATATCTACATCGGCGATTTTGGGAATAATGTTGGCACCCGAACCGACCTTCGAATTCATCGTATCAGCAAACAAGACTATGATCAAAGTGATTCCGTATCCGCGGAGCAAATCAACTTCAGCTATGAAGATCAAACTGATTTCACGAATACCGGAAATAGTGATTGGGATGCTGAGGCATTTTTCATTTGGAATGATCAATTAATCGTGTTAACGAAGCAATGGAAAAGTAACGGAACCGATGCTTACACTATCCCCAAAACTCCAGGCCAACATAATGCCAGAAAGATTGATAGTTACGCCATTGACGGTTTAGTGACAGGAGCTACTTATAATCCGCTTTCAAATGTGCTTTTTCTAATCGGATATTCATCTACATTAGGACCTTTTACCGCTAGCTTTGAAATTTCCACTACGAATACATCAGTATTTACGAATGAAGCGGTTCGAGCTAATTTGAATATTGGTTTGGCACAAGTAGAGGCTATTACATATTCAGATGAAGATACCTATTTTTTTTCCTCGGAATCATTCTCTAGAACAACTCCATCAATTACTTTAGAATCAACCTTGTTTAAGTTTGAGATTACTGATGTAACCGAACCAGAACCAGAACCTGAACCAGAACCTGAACCAGAACCTGAACCAGAACCAGAGCCTGAACCAGAACCTGAATTGGGAAATGATGAGATTATCTTATATAAGGGTAGATTGTTTGATTTTTTAGAATACCAATCTGGATTTGAAGAGACCATCCTTAAGCGATCTATTTTCGACCCTCTAGGTCGTGAAATACAATTTGTTTTGGGAAGTGATATTGAAAATAATCGTGTGGATTTATCCACCTTACAAAATGGAATTTATTATTTAACCTTCTATTTTTCAGATAGTAAGAAATCCATACCATTCTACAAGGACTAGGGTTAGTTATACTTTATTTAAGACTTTCTTAACAATACTGACTATGGTTTATGTATAGCTTTGTCATACACAAAAAACCAAATTCCCACCGTTGTGGGAATGACATTAAAATTATTTGAAATGAAAAAAATTACCTTATTCTTATTTGTTGCTCTAGCTTCTTTTTCTTTAGAAGCTCAAATCAACACACCAGCCCCTAGTCCTGCTTCTAAATTGATGCAGACGGTCGGGCTTACTGACGTTACCATAGATTATTCTAGACCATCTATGAGAGGAAGAACAATCTTTGGCGATTTAGTACCTTATGATAAATTATGGCGTACAGGCGCTAATGGATATACTCTTGTCACCTTCAGTACTGATATAAAAATTGGAGGTCAAGATGTAAAGGCAGGTACTTACTCTGTTTTTACAAAACCAGGAGCTAGTTCATGGGAAGTATTTTTCTACACGGACACTCAAGGGGGAGGAACTCCAAGAGACTGGGATGACAGTAAAGTAGTAGCTAAGGCAAACGTGCCTGCTATTAAGATGCCAGAGGGAGTTGTAATAGAAACTTTCACAATCACAATTGATGATCTAACTTCAAACTCTGCCAATCTTGGTATGATGTGGTCAGATATCTATGTGGCTGTGAACTTTGAAGTGCCAACAGATGCGGCAGTTGAGAAAGACATTGCAAGAGCATTAGGTGGGCCATCTGCTGGAGACTATTATGCAGCAGCTACATATTACTCAAGCGAAGGAAAGGATATCAATAAAGCAAAAGAGTGGATGGATAAAGCGATGGCAATGACTGAAAAGCCGGCTTTTTGGCAGTTACGTCAACAGTCACTTATTCAGGCAAAAGCTGGGGATAAGAAAGGCGCTATTGCCACTGCAAAGAAATCTTTGGCAGCTTCTAAAGAAGCAGGTAATATGGACTATGTTAAAATGAATACTGACTCTTTGAAAGAGTGGGGAGGTATGTAATTGTTTATTTAATGAAATTAAAAAGCCTCAACCTTTTGATTGGGGCTTTTTTGTTAATATGGTTTGTCCTCGTGAAATGTTCTACAGCTCTATCAATGCAAAATACGCCATAAGGATAGCTTCAAAATCAATCCAAATAATATGCTACATTTTCAGAAGTTATGATATCAATTGGGAGTAAATTTTCCGATGGTATTGGTTTTCCAAAAAGGAAATGTTCTGCAAGATAACCTACACCTAAATAGGCCTGACGTTTTGGCTTTTGATGTATCAAAAAATCAATACAACCTGTTTTAAGAAAATTGATGTTTTCATCCAGAAGGTCGTAACCAACAATTGTAATGTCTTTGCATAAGTGGTCGATTGCCTGAATAAAATGATAAGCTTTCGAGTTTGTTACGAAAATTGCGGAAATTTTAGAGTTCGATTCTACTAAGGCCACAGCTTCTTTTTTAAAGGCTTCTCTATCCGAAGTTCTTAGGCTGAAGGTGCTAATTTTAGGAGGATTTGTTTTCTTTTCAAAATAGCTTTTAAACCCTTTTTCCCTTAGCTTCATATTCGCCTCTTCATCCAAATGTAGAATACCAATAATAGCCTTTTCATCTACTAATTTTTCAATAAGACTAGCTGCAACTCGACCACTTTGATACAAATCTTGACCAATAAAATTTCCAGGATTAAAAGTATCAATAGTATTATTAAATGAAGCTACCAATACCTTTTTCTCTTGGCATTGTTTATAAATATCTTGGGCTTCTTTTTGAAAAAGCGGTACTATTAGAAGTGCATCTAAAGGTGACTTTAATGCTTTCTGAGATTTTTCAATGAATGAATCTCGATTATAAGGGTCATAATAAAACTTACTTACCGACAAGCCAAAAGGTTTGAACTCATTTGTTGCATTTCGAATTCCTTGAACAGCTGGATACCAATAGGCATCTTGTTCAGGGTCGGGCATCAAAATACATATTTTATAAACCTTATTATTCTTGAGATTGCGAGCGATCGGATTGGGTTGGTAATCTATTTCCTTAAGGACTTTCTGAACCTGCTCTAATGATTTTGACGATACTTTGCCCCGTTGGTGAAGAACTCTGTCTACCGTTCCTTTTGAAACGCCTGCTAACTCAGCAATATCTTTTATTGTGTATTTTTTATCCATTAATTACTTTAATCTTGCCTGTAAAAAGGGGATGTCTTATCAAGAAGCTTTGTAAATATAGATAATTCTTAAATATTTGTTAAGAACATTCTGTGTTTAACATAGGATCAAGAATATATCGGACTAAATTAAAATGAACAAGGATCTTTAGGTTTGCAGAACTACGAGTCTATATTTGAGGTCTTCAACATACGATCAAAACCTTCTAAGAGAATTGCTATTAGCATTACTAAAGCGCAACCAAAAGCATTAAGCCATAGATATGACATCCAGTCGAAATAAAAACCTATAAACACTATTATCTGGGTTATAATAGCAGCCATAAAAACGGAATTTCCTTTTACATATTTGATGAAGAAGGCTAAAAGAAAAATTCCCAAGACATTCCCATAAAATATAGACCCAATTATATTGACTAATTGAATTAAATTGTCAAATAGGTTAGCCACATTGGCAATTAGAATTGCAATGATTCCCCAAACTAGCGTGAAAAATTTTGACGCTTGTACGTAGTGTTTTTCAGAGGCCTCTTCTTTTTTGTTTCTCTTATATAAATCGAGTGCGGTAATGGTACCCAAAGCATTTAATTCTGATGCTGTAGATGACATTGCAGCAGAAAGTATTACAGCCAACAACAATCCAATAAGGCCCTTAGGCAGATTGTTTAGGATGAAGTGAATGAATACATAATCTTTGTCGTTGGTCTCAGTATTTTTATCGGCTTGACTAATAAGTGCTTTTGCAGCTACCCGGTTTGTGCTATCTCTTTTGTTTATTGTAATAATCTGTTGCTTCGCCTCATCTATGGCAATATATTCTTTAAGTTCTAAAGCCGCAGAAAATTTATTTTGAGCCATTTTCTTTTCAACTTCTAACTCTATTTGTTCGTCTTGTAATAATTTGTAATCCTCAGCATACTCAGATTCCATAACAATTTTAGTTGCTGATGGATTAAAGTTCAAAGGAGCAGGGTTGTATTGGTAAAAAACAAAGACCATTACACCAACAAGAAGAATGAAAAATTGCATTGGAATTTTAAGCATTCCATTGAAAATAAGGCCTAACTGGCTTTCTCTGACCGACTTTCCTGAAAGATAGCGTTGAACCTGACTTTGGTCTGTACCAAAATATGCAAGGGCTAAGAAGAGTCCACCCGTAATTCCGCTCCAAAAAGTGTATCTGCTTTTGGTATCAAATGAGAAGTCGAGAATATTAAGCTTCTCACTTGCCCCCGCTATTTTAAGTGCTTTAGAGAATGTAACGTCGGCTGGAAGGTAGCCAAGTATAAAAAAGAATGCGATAAACATTCCCGTCATTATGATAAACATTTGCTGTTTCTGAGTAACACTTACTGCCTTTGTACCTCCTGAAACAGTATATGCAATTACTAAAACACCGATGATTACGTTCAGGGTTCTTAAATCCCAGCCTAAAACCGCGGATAAGATAATTGAGGGTGCAAAAATCGTGATACCTGCCGCTAAACCTCTTTGAATCAAAAATAAAATAGCAGCAAGAGACCTTGTTTTTAGATCAAAACGATCTTCAAGAAACTCGTAAGCCGTATACACTTTAAGTCTGTGGTATATGGGAACGAATACCAAACATATAATAATCATAGCCAGAGGCAATCCGAAGTAAAACTGTACAAAGCCCATTCCGTCGTGAAAGGCTTGCCCAGGGGTGGATAAAAAAGTAATGGCACTTGCTTGGGTGGCCATTACAGATAAGCCTATGGTCCACCATTTAGAATCTCTACCACCGCCAACATAATCCTCGACATTATTTCTTCCTTTGGTTTTCCAAACACCATAGACTACAATAAATAAAAGAGTTCCGGCCAGTACAATCCAGTCTATTGTTTCCATATCAAGTAAAAGAAGTCATTATATAGGAGAAGATTAAAATGTAGAGCACATTCAAGATAAGCACCATAGTATATTCTTTTTTCCAAATGAATTTATCTTGCATATTTATCCTTTAACTGCTGGTTTTTTTTCTACGTTTTCTTTTCCAATAGACAGCATATTTGCAAAGAGTTTGTAGGCTCCAGAAACTCCGGCAGGCAATTCTCTAAAAAAGCTTAGTCCAGTGTAGATATAGTTTCCTTTTCCGTAGGGAGCAACCAAAAGACTTCCTTTTTTGGCCGATTCTCCGTTATCTTTCATGGAAAGAATTGGGGAGAATTCATCACTCCATTCGTTTGGAAAATACAAACCTCTTTCTTGAACCCATCCCTCAAAATCTTTTTCATTTATAGGATTTGGGAAATTGACAAGCGCGTGGTCTTTAGCAACAATTTTCACACTAGAATTCTCATCGGTTACTCGGTCTCGAGATAATTTTAATTCGTAGGGTGCGATGTTGTTAAATTGTTTGTCCCATCTGCCAGCTGTATTGTATTGTACAATAAGGTTTCCCCCATCCTTTACATAGTCCAATATAAAACGTTGTTTGAATTGAAGTTCTTTAACAACATTATAGCCACGAATACCAACTACTACAGCATCGAATTTATCCAAACTTCCCGCTTGTATAGAGTTCGGGTCAACGGTTACGACATTATATCCAATTTGTCTTAGACTCGTTGGTACATCGTCACCAGCACCCATGATATAGCCAATGTTTTCGCCCAAGCGTTGTATGTTCAAACGAACTACTTTGGCTTCTGCCGGAAGTAAAACCGACTGTGTCGGAATATGATCATAGGCAATAGTGACTAACTCCTTAGTGATTTGATTTCCATCTATTTTGATAATAGGGGCAATGTAACTCTCATCCTCGTTTGTGGGTGGAGTCAAGGTAAATTGTAATATTTGTTCATCACCTTTTTTAGCAATTTCAAAGGGTTTAATTTCTTGGTCAACCGTCCATCCTTTGGAGTAGCAAAATTGAACATCTCCTTTGATATTATCTTTGTGAGCTTTGACAGTTATTGCAATTTGCTTGGGCTTTCCATCTGCAAAAATGACCACCTTATCATCAAAACGTGCAGTAGCCTCAGGAAGCACTTCAAATGGTTGGTACAATTCCCCTTTATCGTTTCGAGCGTATTTGTACACCACAGGTTTCTGAAATGTAATTTCATAACCGTCAAAGTCTAAGACAAAATTAGCTTGGAAAGCTCTTGGAGTTTCGGGCTTGCCGATTAAACTTTTGTCGGTCACTTTATACATGCCTAGGCTACCTTTTTCATTAAGCCAATACGGACTCGTGAAATTCGTTTCTTTAGGAATATCGAGATTTAGCTCGAAGTTGTTCTTTTTGTTGTTTTCTAAAATAGTAAGAGGTTCAAGACCTTCATCAACGTCGGAAATACCTATCGATTTTAAGGTAATTCTGGCATCACTGCGATTTAAGACGTCAAGATTTAACTTGACAGCATTACCAGGATTGGCTATTGCAGCATCAGCAGAGGCTTCCAAATACAGTCCTGCAACGGATTGAATAATAGCCTCTATTTCTACAAGTTTGATGGTTTTCCAATGGACATCGCTTAACGAACTTATAAATTTATGTGCTTCCAAAAGTTGAGGAAGGTGCTTCACAGGGTTTGTAAAATCAAAATCTGCTTCAACTTTGGTAAGTATGGTTCCGATAGCTTCTCCGCCTACAACTCTTGACCAAGTTGTATTGATTCCATCAAAAATGTTTGATTTGTCCTTAGGAAAATCACCTTTTAAAAATTCGATGTATTCGTTTTCGCTTCCTCGAGAAGTAATTCTTCCAAAACCTTGACATAAATGTTGGCTGCTTGCCCAAGATGCAATTTCGTTATTGGAAACACCAAGGGTAGGATAGAAGACGCCTACATCCATATTCATTAATTTGGATTTGTCCGCTTTTTCAAACTTTTCCCTACTTCCGTAAAACCACCAAGACGTATTAAAAAATAAGCGTTTTGGTTGCCAAATCTCTGTTGCCGCTAATTGACTAGGATAGGCATTAGGGTCATTTACCAAATCAAAAGCTTCAAAACTCAACATAGCAGATGAAGTGTGGTGCCCATGTGTAGAACCGGGAGACCTATGGTCAAAACGATTGATAATGACGTCTGGTTTAAAGGTTCTGATAATCTGCACAACATCCCCTAGCACTTCTTCTTTATTCCAGATTTTAAGGGTTTCATCAGGATGTTTTGAGTAGCCAAAGTCATTTGCTCTGCTGAAAAATTGTTGACCACCATCCACTCTTCGTGCGGCCAAAAGTTCTTGTGTCCGAAGAACCCCTAGCAACTCTCGTAATTCAGGACCAATTAGATTTTGACCTCCGTCACCACGAGTTAGTGATAAATAAGCGGTTTTTGCTTTAACATTGTTCGATAAATAGGATATCAAACGGGTATTCTCATCATCAGGGTGCGCAGCTACATATAGCGCTTTTCCTAAGAAATTCAGTTTTTGAACGGAATGATATATTTCAGCTGAAGTCCCTTTTTTGGGGGCTTGAGCAAAAACGATTTGTATAGAGAATAGGAAGGAAACAAATACTACTAGGTATTGACGCATCATTATTGTTGTAAGTTGGCTCTCAAAGATAAAGAGATAAAGAGGGAAGAAATGTTATTTTAGAACTTCTTTAACAAATCAAATAGCATCTGAGCCATCATCAGATTTAATGGGCGTTTCGATTAAAGCAATAGCCTTTTGAAGCATCATATTATTTGGGTAGGTAATTAGTTCGCCACTATGTCTTCTTAAATGTACATGAAAAGCCTTTATGTCTTCAATGATAAAAATATTTTCATTTTCGTCTTGCTCATCCATAATTTCTTTATCTAAAATTCGAATGTAGTCACCTATTTTAAAGGGGAAAGAGAAGAAAAGTATAACTCCCGCAGTTACATTGCTCAAAATGGACCATTGTGCAAAAAGAGCAACACCAATTACCGCAAAAACAGAAGAAAATAGTAGGCCTAAATCTTGAAAATTAACACCCCAAATAAAGGTAACAGCGCCGATGGCTAAAAAATTTAATACTGCATAAACATATTTGGTGATTAAGAGGGTTCGGGCTTCGGCAATGCCGCTCATACGGCCAATACGTTGAACCGTTGTTTTTCCAATGAAACGAAAGATGATTACAATAAGTAATGTGGCTAATGTCCAGATTAGCTCCTTTTGATTCTCTATTAAAAATTCCTCCATAAAATTAAAGTCCTAAACTATCGCGCAAAGGTAGAAATTCATTACTGTTTTTTCGCCAGTACGGACTCTTGATTGACTTTAATTTGGTTCCCGTAGAAGTAAGCATTTTTGCATTTGCTCCGTAGCCATCTTTAAAGCTATCTGACCAACTTTCTATAGTATGTGGAAATGCAGAAGTAAAGTTGATTTCAAGTGTTCGATTTAGTTCTTTATACTCGATTTTGTACGTTGTAATTTTGTTTTTTGTACTTAAACTAACTATTGCATCATACGATTTTAATTCTTTGTGAGTCAGTCTTATATATTCCAAAGAAGGAATAATCTTTAAATTGCCCGTTGGCAAACCTTCAGGATTGATTCGAATCTTATTCCAAAGCTCATTTTCAAGTATTGTTTTCTCCATTGTACGACTAACATCACTTTCGGATTCAAAATAAGAATGTGACATAATTTCGAAATCATCCCGGTTATTTAATTGGGCATAAACATGTCCACACCATTCCTGCGAAGAAAAGGAAACTTTTATTGCGTGACTATTGTCATGAACCGGATAAAAACTACTGCTCATAATTGAGTAGGGATAAATGCCTGTTAAGTAATTCTTGGTGCTATTCAGTTTTAAAACGGGTATATTATCTGTGTTACTTCTATCCGCTTTGACCTGTTTTTGGTTGTGGAAAGGTTCAGTAACATATATCAAGACGGAATTTCCTTCGCGTATTTCACCATAACGCGCTTGCTCAAGTTTGTATGATGTAATTTCAGCTTCTCCGGCATACCAATACTTTTTGAATTCCTCGGATATTGGCTTTTTAACAACCATAGGTGCAACCTCGGTGTTAATTGCTAAATCCTTCTTTTGGCTGGTCGTCTGTTCTTTGCATGATTGTGTAAATGCAACTAAAACCATTGCTGCTACAAGGCTAAGTCCGGATTTTATAAATGTTTTCATAATATGATTTTCTTAGTATAAAGTTACTTAAAACCAACTAGCTCGCCATCTCAATTAACGTTTTGTAAACCAAATGCGTGGGTAATCCGACCACATTGGTGTAGGAGCCTTGTATTTCTTCAATGGCAATGAGGCCAATCCATTCTTGAATGCCGTATGCTCCTGCTTTATCAAAGGGTTTGCAAGTATTGATATAAAACCAAATTTCGTCATCTGATAAATCTGCTAGCTTCACCTTAGTGATTTGATGAACTGTTTTTTGTTCTTCGGAAGTGGTAAAAGAAACTGAGGTAATCACCTCATGCCAATCTCCAGAAAGGGTTTTTAGCATTTGAAAAGCCTCGTTTTCATCGGATGCTTTTGCCAGAGAAGCACCCTTATGCCAAACAACGGTATCAGAAGTAATCAGTATTTCGTTTGGAAGCAAAGAACCTTCAAAAGCAGATGCTTTTAATTGGGCCAAGTAATCAGAGATTTCACTTCCTTTAAGTTCTGGAGGATATACTTCATCAACTGATTTTAAGCGCACCTCCACATCCAATTGCAATTCCTTGAAAAACTGCTGCCTTCTAGGCGAACCAGAGGCAAGTATGATTTTATAATTGGTTAACTTGTCTTGAAGCATTTTATATTTTTTCGTCTACGGTCTACGGTCTACGGTCTACGGTCTACGGTCTACGGTCTACGGTCTATCTTCTAATCATTTGCAGCACTAAAGTTGCTATGCCAATCACCACGAACCTTCAAAACTTGCTCAATAACATCGCGGACACAAGCATCGCCACCGTTTCTATGAGATATATATTTGACAACCTCCTTTACTTCTGGAATGGCATCTTGCGGACAGGTAGGCAATCCGACTATTTTCATTGGAGGAATGTCAGGCATGTCATCGCCCATATAAAGCACATTTTCAGGAGTTATTCCATGTTTGGATAAATATTCATTTAGAGGTTCTTCTTTATGATGTGCTCCTAGATAGATGTCTGTTACTCCCAATCCCGCTAATCGCAATCGCACGCCTTCGTTGGTTCCGCCTGTGATTATACAGACGTTATATCCTTTTTGGAGAGCTGTTTTCAGTGCGTAGCCATCTTTGACGCTCATTTTACGAAGCATTTCCCCTTCAGGCGTAATTAGCAGTGTTCCATCAGTAAAAACTCCGTCTACGTCAAAAACAAAAGTGGTGATGTTCTTCAGGTATTCTTTATAGCTTTTCTGCATATGTCTCTTTGATTGATTTGGTTAGTATCTGGTAGACTTCCTTGTGTGTTTTGTTCTTTAATTGCTCCAAATGCCGCTGAATGGTTTGTTGGTCACTTCGTTTTGCTGGACCTGTCTGCGCATCAAGAGGGGAGAGTGTATCTAGTTTTTGCAGTGTTTCCATTATAAGCGGTTTTAGAATATCAAAAGGAACATCGTTTTCTTTGCAAATCTCATTTCCGATTTGATAGATGTGATTGGTGAAATTATTAACGAAAACAGCAGCCAAATGGAGTGATTTCCGTTGTTCGGATGAAATCTCATAAACCGATTCCGAAATGGATTCTGCCAATTTTAGAAGCAATTCCAAATCTCCTTTTTTTTCCGCTTCAATGCAAATAGGAATCGTTTTAAAATCCACTTTTCTTCCCTTTGAAAACGTCTGTAAAGGATAAAAAACTCCCTTTCTCACGGCACTGGGTAATGCGTCTATGGAAACACTCCCTGAAGTATGAACCATAAGTACATTTGATTTGTTAAGTTGCTCTGAAACAGATTTTATGGCATCATCACTTACAGCAATAATATAAATGTCTGACTGTTCAATTTTATGCTCACCTTTGTCATGTCTTGGTGACATTTTTAGAGCTTTTGACAAAGCGTCTCCGCGACTTGGAATGATTTGAATCACCTCAACACTATCTGTCTTTGTGAACACTTCTTTCAAATGCGTTGAGACAGTTCCCGTTCCTATAAGGGTGACTTTTATCATATCGTAAATTTAGGTATATAATTTACCAATTACGAAAACAGTGGTGCTACAATTCTAGGATATTTGGCATGTTTATATTTTTCACAAAGGATTAACAAATCTGTTTAACTTTTTAAAAGGTGCTACAGCAATGAAAACCATAAAAAGTTGGTATTTTTGCATCCTGAAAACCAACGCTTCTTCTGATGACAGAATTGCTTAAGAAATTTTTCTTCTCTACCCGTTTAATGGCTGTCTTATTTATCGTTTTTGGTGTCGCCATGGGTATCGGGACTTTCGTCGAAAGTAAATACAGTACAGAAACTGCTAGAATTTGGATTTATAATGCGTGGTGGTTCGAAGCAATAATGGTGTTTTTTGTCATCAATTTCCTTGGAAATATGTTTCGATATAAATTATTTACATGGAAAAAGTGGCCAGTACTTACATTACACTTGTCGTGGATTCTGATTATAATTGGCGCCTTTGTGACGCGATATATTAGTTTCGAAGGAATGATGCCTATTCGTGAGGGCAGTTCAGAAAAGGTTTTTTATTCTGATAAAACATATTTAACGGCTTTTGTAGACGGTGAAATAGATGGACAACCCAAAAGAAAAGTCTTAGAAGATGATTTAATTGTAACCCCGGAAGCTCTAAAATCTAACCTACCATGGAAATCTGATTATAACGGACAAGAGTTCACAATTTCTTATGTTGATTTCATTAAAGGAGCAAAGGAAGGCCTGATTCTAGATGAGAACGGAAAAGAATTTTTGAAAATTGTTGAAGCGGGCACAGGGCAGCGTGAAGAACATTATCTAGAAAATAATAAGGTGAATAATGTCCACAATGTTCTTTTCGCTCTAAATAAACCCACTGACGGGGCAATCAATATATTCACAACTGATTCTACATATCAGATAAAATCCACTTTCGAAGGGAGTTTCATGCGAATGGCTGATCAATTTCGAGGTCAGTTAACAAAAGATAGCTTGCAAGAATTTCAATTGCGGTCTCTTTACAGCATGGCAGGAATGCAATTTGTGATTCCCGAGCCTATAACCAAAGGCTCTTATGGAGTAGTGGAAATTCCTGAGGAAGAAATTACAAAAAATAGCCTTTCTGCCTTGGTTGTGGATATATCCTCAAATGGGGAAACGGTTCAAAAAAAGTTGTTAGGTGGAAAAGGGACTTCTAATTTTTCAGAGAAATTGTCAGTTGGAGGTTTAGATTTTTCATTGGCTTATGGTTCAAAAGTTTATGAGCTGCCTTTTAAAGTTAAACTCAACGATTTTATAGCCGAAAAGTACCCTGGTACAGAGGCGGGTTACAAATCATATATGAGTAAGGTCACAGTAGAAGACGAACGACCTTTTGATTACGATATTTTTATGAACAATATTCTTGATCATAAAGGATATCGCTTCTTTCAAGCTAGTTTTTCTCCTGATGAAAAAGGTACTGTGCTCTCCGTTAATCATGACCAATGGGGGACATGGATTACCTACTTAGGGTATTTTCTTTTATACATTGGTTTGATGGGAATAATGTTCTTTGGAAAAACACGCTTTAAAGACCTAACGAAGTCTTTAGATAAATTAAAAGCCAAAAAGGCAGCACTTACAATTGCAGTAGTTTTTGGAAGTTTAATTTCCGCATCAGCTCAAGAGCATACTGCTGATGATGGCCACGACCATAATACTTTAACGCCAACTCAGGCGCAAATTGATTCCATTTTACAAACTACAATAGTTTCTAAAGCACATGCCGAAGCTTTTGGAAGGTTGGTGATTCAAGACGAGGCTGGTCGTATGAAACCTATTAATACTTTTTCTTCTGAGTTACTCAGAAAATTAAGTTTGAAAAACAGGTTTGGTGATATGAATTCTGACCAAGTCTTTTTATCAATGATGTTGAATCCTCCCGCATGGTATAACGCAGAGTTCATTGCAGTAGATAAAAAGGGTAAAAACGATAGTATTCGTAACGTCCTAGGCATTCCGAAAGGGCAAGAGTTTATAAAAGCAACTGATTTTTTCAACGAAAAAGGGGAATACAAATTGGCACCATTCTTAGATGACGCTACTACCGCACTTGCTCCAAATAAATTTCAACAAGATTTAAAAGATGCGAATATTCGACTTAATCTTTTAGATCAAGCATTAAGTGGAAAAATCATTAAAATTTTCCCACTTCTTAACGATGAGAATAACAAATGGATATCGGCGATTGAATTCCGTGGCGGACAGTACCCTGTAGCAGATTCGCTTTACAGTAATTTCATCAAAAATGCAGTGCCGTATTACCTGATATCCTTGAGGAAAGCAATTAAAACAGACGATTACGCTGAGGCAAATAAACTTTTGGCGGCATTTAAAAAGAACCAAGAAAACCACGGCAGTGAGGTGTTACCTTCAGAGAACAAAATCAATACTGAAGTTATTTACAATAAATTAAACATATTCAATTTGTTGTACCAACTATATGCGTTAGTAGGTGTAATATTATTTTTTGTTTTGATTTCACAAATTTTTAAAGATCGTGAAATATGGAAAGCCGCCTCATATGTCCTAAAGGGAACCATTATCATTTTATTTCTTTGGCATACTGCTGGTTTGATTCTACGTTGGTACGTTTCAGGGCATGCCCCATGGAGTGACGCTTACGAAAGCATGTTGTTTGTAGCGTGGGCTACCATGGGCATTGGGATGATTTTTATAAGAAAAAATGTAATGACCTTATCCGCAGCAGCTTTTGTGTGTTCAATGTTGCTGTTCTTTGCTCATCGTAATTGGGTGGATCCGACAATTGGAACACTTGTTCCCGTGTTAGACAGTTATTGGTTGATGATTCATACTTCGGTTATTGTTGGAAGTTATGGTCCACTAAGTGTAGGTATGATTTTAGGTGTTGTCTGCTTATTGCTAATGATTTTGACAACTAAAAACAATAGAAAGCGAATGGAATTAAACATAAAAGAACTGACTATAATCAACGAAATTGTTTTGACGGTAGGATTAATTATGCTCACCATTGGTAATTTCTTAGGAGGCCAATGGGCAAATGAAAGTTGGGGTCGCTATTGGGGTTGGGATCCAAAAGAAACTTGGGCCTTGATTTCCATAATGGTATACGCTTTTGTAATTCACACAAGATTAGTTCCAGGTTTACGTGGCAAATGGACGTTTAATTTTTTAAGTGTAATTGCCTACTTCAGCATTATGATGACCTACTTTGGTGTAAATTATTACTTGGTCGGTTTGCATAGTTATGGACAAAGTGGGGCAGCAGCTATTACGCCTGATTATGTATGGTACATTGTCTTAGCCGCCTTGGTTTTAGGTGGAGTCAGCTTTTGGCGATATAAGGCCAATTATTCCAAAGTAAAGTAGCTTTCGTTCTTCTTATTTGATCCATTTAATTAGTCTTGAAAGTGTAGTGACAAATAAGCATCCGAAAAGGATGTCGAATGACAATCATACACAAGACTACTTGCGGCCCTATCGAATTGCTTGGTGAATTGAAATTGAGATAAAACAAAGTTTTCAGGGCGTCAGTACTAATGGCACTTGGCAATCGATGAAGGGTCAGAAACGCCGAATAATTAGGCTTGGTTATAGGTAAATGGAAAATCCACGCCTTAATTTTTACACTTTTTTGGTATATTTAATTGTCTAACGGTTTAAAAATGAAAAAGAAATTCCATTTTTTAGTACTCGGGTTCCTAATATTGACACTTTTATCATGTAACAACAATTCGGACGAACAGGAAAACTTTTCACCATCTGAACCTGAACAGATTATAGTAACTGTACTTCCCAATTCGGCAACTGCTATTATTTCATGGGAGGCATCGACTGACCCAGATGACCAAGAAGTGCTTTATGAAATAAGCATTAATGATGAAGTACTACAAAAGGCATGGAAACAGACATCACTGGAAATTGATTTAGATGGTTTTAATAAAACCTCAAAAGGAATTACGGTAGTTTTAGATATTGAGATAAAGGCCTATGATTCCGAAGGGGCTTATTCTACGGGAAAATTTAGCAAAACAGTAACTGTAGACAGATCCCCAAGCAACTTTGATTTTGATGAAATTGTCTTTAACGCAGACACCTACAGTTCGCTGGTGGTAAGTTGGAAAGCGGCCAGTGATCCAGATGGCGATGAACTCTTTTATAATGTATACCTAAATGAGATCGTTCTTGCTGAGAATAGTACCATTCCTGATGGCCAATCAATAGGTACGGTGAACTATGAAGAAGATTTTTCAGCATTGGTTTCAGATCCAATTACGATTCGTGTTGTGGTAACAGATGGAGGCACTGAGCCGATAGAAATAAGCCGGACATTTGATTTTGGTGCAACCGATAATACCTTGGGATTACTTGAAGCTCCTTATTCGGAAACCTTGGAATATCAAATTACGACAGATGAACCCGATAGTAGAATTAATTTTGCCTTCTCTATTCTAGATACCCTTGAATATTCCTTAAGCGCGAATGGCACAGAAACGTTGGTTTTGCTGAATAGCCAAGGGGAATCGGTCTATGAGGGTAACAACCAAGAGGGTATGCTATCTCCTGGTTCATATAAGATTGAGATAAAGAACCAAACTACAGAAGTGGTAAATGGCAACGTGGTTTTGACCTTGATGACACCCCTTGAAAACAATGTGAATTTGGGGACATTGAACTTGCCCTTTGACCGGGCGTTTACAACTGCGGAGACCTTACCCAATGATACACAGAGTATTTCTTTTGAACTCGCCGAGTCGGCAGATTTTGCTTTGCACATATTGCAGATGAGCAATAGACCCTCAGACTATTCATATACCTTTTATGATGGGGATGGTATGGAGATTTCTATACCGCCGCTCGAAGCCAACTACGGTACAGTCTACTGGGAAGATCTGGCGCAGGGAAGGTACCGTATAGAAGTAAAGGTATACCCAAGTATACTTACAGAAGTACCAGAAGAATTTGAACTTAAAGTAGGCGATTTTAAAGCCTCAGATCAGTACTTAGGTGTCTTGGAGGATCCTATACAACTTAATTTGCAGTATGAGAGCGGTTTGGATCCTGATATGGAAGCCCGATATTATTTTACAATTAATCGATCTACAGGATCTTATCTCTATTTTCCGGGCAGATTAGATGTAGGTGGCGGATATATTAATTATGGGTTATACCATGCGGACGGAACACTTATCTCGCCCGTTTTCCAGGAGTCCATTCCCCCTGGAGATTATTACATAGCATATAAAGGAAGGTTTTTGAGTCCAGCTCTATCAAGGGTTGATTTTAGCTTGATGTTGCGTCAACCCGACTATACTGATACCGATTTGGGCGTGTTACCAACTGGAGAATCCATAACACTCAGAGGTCCGGTAGGAGAACCTGATCGGAAAATAAGATATACATTTAAATTCGATGAGGCCACCATAGGCAAGGGGGTGCAGTTTATAACTGTGAAATTGAAAATTGAACTTTTTGATGGTGCGGGCAACCTATTGCCAGGGACCTATATTATACCAGAGGACACTACCGAAACCTATACGCTCGTATTGAGCCTTGAGAATGGGGACGGACCACCATCGCCGTCCAATTCGGGAACAGCTATAATTTTGTTTTTGAATAGATAATTATCAAGTAAGTAGCTTCATTTTTTACGGGCAAAGTTTGGTAGGTTTTATCGATTTCCACATTTTTTGAATGATGGGGAGTATGACAAAATTGGGTTTAATTATCTCATTGAAAATCCAAAAAAAAGAACTCCCAAAGATGTGATATTAAAAGAGTCAAGACTGTTAGGCCACAAGAATAATGAAACGAGACTTTTATCTTTGCTCTTTTGTTCTTGATTCTTTACCCCTTGAATCAATATATTTTTTATTCTAAAATAAAATATTCATCTTTGTTTCATCATGAAGTTATAAGAATTATGTTTTTTATAGATGTCATAGGGCTCTCGCCCAATAATTAGTCGACTTTCAGTCGTACTCTCTGACGCTATACTTTCTCTTTTTCTCACATAATTCTTTTTACAATGAAACCATCAAGTACACTTACATTTAAAAAATTATACCAGTATTTTATTCAAGCAATTACGGGTAAAGAAAATGAATTTACCACGGGAAGCATTCGCAAGGCAATTTTTATGCTTTCCATTCCCATGATTCTAGAAATGATGATGGAGTCGATTTTCGCCATTGTTGATATTGCCTACGTATCTCAAGTCAGTGTTAATGCTGTAGCTACAATTGGCCTTACTGAATCTGTGATTACGCTAGTTTATGCCATTGCTATAGGCTTAAGTATGGCAGCAACTGCAGTTGTGGCACGCAGAATTGGCGAAAAAGACGTACAGGGCGCCAAAGAGGCTGCGGTTCAGGCAATTGCACTTGGTGTTCTAGTATCGCTGGTAGTTGGCATTTTCGGATTCTTGTTTGCCAAGGAAATTTTGGCACTCATGGGTGCTGAGCCAGAACTTATTACAGAGGGCTATGGATATACACAGCTCCTGATTGGGGGTAATATTACTATTCTTCTGCTATTCTTAATTAATGCGATTTTCCGTGGGGCAGGAAATGCTTCTGTCGCCATGTGGACTTTAGTATTGTCCAATGGATTAAACATTATCCTAGATCCGATTTTTATCTTCGGATGGGGGCCAGTTCCCGAATATGGAGTAATGGGAGCTGCCATTGCAACTAATATTGGCAGGGGAAGTGCCGTACTTTTTCAGTTGGCAATTTTGTTCTTCGGATGGAGCACGATTCAAATCAAGTTCAAAGATATGGTCCTTCGCTTGAAAGTGATGATGAACCTAATCAAAGTTTCTCTGGGTGGAATCGCCCAATTCTTAATTGGTACTTCCAGCTGGGTATTCTTAATGCGTATGATGGCAGAATTTGGAAGCGAAGTGCTTGCTGGCTATACGATTGCCATCAGAATCATGCTCTTTACTCTAATGCCTTCTTGGGGGATGAGTAATGCCGCGGCAACCTTGGTGGGGCAGAACCTTGGGGCAAAAAAACCAGAGCGTGCAGAAACATCCGTTTGGAAAACTGGAAAGTACAATGCCTATTTTATGGGAATAGTTTCTATCATTTATCTCTTTTTCGCACATGACCTAGTGGGTTGGTTTAATGATAATCCAGTTGTAATCGAAAATGGAGGACTTTGTCTTCAAATAATTGCCATCGGATATATCTTTTACGCCTATGGTATGGTAGTTACTCAAGCTTTTAACGGGGCAGGGGATACCGGAACGCCAACTAAGATAAATCTGGTTGCCTTCTGGATGTTTCAATTACCATTTGCTTATTTGGCGGCTATAACTTTTGAACTTGGTGCCATGGGGGTGTTCATTGCTATAACAGCTGCCGAAGTTCTCTTGGCTATTGTATCTATAATTTGGTTTAAAAAAGGAAAATGGAAAAAGGTTCAAGTCTAATCGATTTTAGTAACTTTAACAATCAATAAATTAGTGACGATGGGTAATACTAAAAAAGGTCTGAATACCATATGTACTCATGTGGGAGAGATAGTTGATGAGCAGTTCAAAGGCGCTATTTCTCCTTTGTATATGAGCAGTTCCTATGCATTTGAAGATGTTGATGTGAAGCGTTATCCGAGATATTTCAACACACCAAACCAAGAGGGACTTGCTAAAAAAATCGCTGCTTTAGAGCATGCAGAGTCCGCATTGATATTTGGAAGTGGAATGGCTGCTGTAAGTACATCATTGATGGCTTTCCTTCATGCTGGGGATCATATTGTTCTTCAACAGACTCTATACGGAGGTACATATAATTTAGTAACTGAGGAATTTGATAAATATGGAATTTCCTATTCTTTTACGGAGGGATGGAAACCAGAGGATTTTGAAGCCAAGATTCAAGGGAACACGAAAGTGATATATATTGAAACTCCCTCGAATCCACTGTTGACGATAACAGATTTAGATGCCATAGGGAAGATTACCAAAAGGCATGGTATTGTTTCAATGATAGATAATACGTTTGCCAGTCCGGTAAATCAGAACCCTATTGATTTTGGAATTGACGTGGTAATTCATAGTGCTACAAAGTATATGGGCGGACATTCTGATATTTGTGCAGGAGCAGTTGCTGCTTCTGAAGAACATATGGAGCAGATATTTCAATTGGCAAAGAACTTTGGAGGAAGTCTAAGCGATTATACGGTTTGGCTTTTAGAACGCAGTATTAAGACTATGGGATTGCGAGTTAAGGCACAAAATGCTAATGCGCAGCGAATGGCGGAATATTTATATAACAATGAGGATATTGAAGCTGTATATTATCCTGGGTTACCCTCGCATCCTGAACATGAATTGGCAAAATCGCAGATGCGTGGTTTTGGTGGGATGCTCTCATTTGAATTGAAAGAAACATATGATGCCAAGCAGTTTCGAAAATCTTTACAATTAATAAAATCATCAATGAGTTTAGCAGGAGTTGAAAGCACGCTCATTTCACCTGCTGATACTTCCCACGCCCTTATGAGTGCTGAAGTTAGAGCAGAACAAGGAATTAAAGATGGACTAATTCGTTTTTCTGTAGGAATCGAAGAGTCAGAAGATCTTATTGCGGATATAGAACAAGCGCTTCAAAAAGTAAGGCGTCAAGTTGTTACTACGACAGAGTAGTCCGTAGAACTAATCAAACCAAGTATTATGAAATTAGATATACTAGCTTTTGGCGCGCACCCGGATGATATTGAATTAGGAGCAGGGGCCACTATTGCCAAAGAGATTTCCTTAGGAAAGAAAGTTGGGGCTGTTGATTTAACTAGAGGAGAATTGGGTACTAGAGGTTCTGCTGAACTACGAGATAAAGAGGCTGCCGCCGCTGCAGAGATTTTAGGTATATCAGTTCGAGAAAATTTGGAGTTTGCTGACGGGTTCTTTATTAATGATAAAGAACACCAATTAGCGGTTATTAAAATGATAAGAAAGTATCGCCCAGAAATTGTGCTATGTAATGCGATTGAAGATCGACATATTGATCATGGAAAGGGAAGCAAACTGGTAAGTGATGCTTGTTTCTTAAGTGGTTTAGTTAAAATAGATACAAAACTCGAAGGTGATGACCAGTGGCAAGAACCTTGGAGACCAAAACAGGTGTATCATTATATACAATGGAAGAATTTAGAACCAGATTTTATTGTTGATGTTTCTGGTTTTATTGAAAAAAAGAACGAAGCAATTTTAGCCTATAGTTCTCAGTTTTATGATCCGAAAAGTGATGAGCCCGAAACTCCAATCAGCAATAAAAATTTTATTGATAGTGTAACGTACAGAGCAAGAGATTTAGGCAGGTATATCAATGTTGATCATGCTGAAGGTTTTAATGTGGAACGCTATACGGCTGTCAACAGTCTGAGTGATTTGATCTAGCTAGCTTTTTGAAACGACTTTTTTACCTTAGGAACGGTAAAGTAAAAGCAAGTTCCTTTGCGAGGAACACTTTCAACCCAAATAGTACCATTGTTGTTTTCTACCATTTCTTTGCATAGAGATAGACCAAGTCCTGTTCCTTTTTCATTTTCGGTTCCGTAAGTAGTCACATTTGAGTTTTTAGCGAAGATTTTCTCTTTAGCCTCTTTGTCGATACCAACACCTGTATCCCTTACCGAAACTTCCCAGAAATTATTCTTTTCTTTTGCATTGATAGTTACCATTCCATTCTTAGGGGTAAACTTTAAAGCATTACTCATCAGATTTCGAATCACAATGTCAATTTGATCGGCGTCAGACCAAGCCAAAGTATTTTCGCTTAACTGGCTGATCATTTTAATAGATTTGTTTCCTGCAATTTCAGACAAAAGATTGATGTTATCTTTTACCAAATGTTCTAAAGAAACTACAGTAGGTTGTGTAATTGTACCGTTCATCTGTGTTTGTCCCCAGGACAGTAAATTGTTTAGGGTAAATGAAATATTATCAATATCAGTTCTTAGTTTTGGAATAAACTGTATAAATTCATTTTGATCAATTTCACCATTTTTTAATAGTTGTAGAAGTCCTTGAAATGCTCCTATAGGGCCTCTCAGATCATGTCCAATAATAGAGAACATTTTATCTTTCGTTTCATTGATAGCCCTTAGTTCTACCTCATTTTTTTCAAGATCAGAGGTTTTTGAGTGTAGTTCTTTATTAAGGTTCTTTTGAATTTTTTCGTTTCTGCGAACCAATAAAGTAATAACCATGAGAATCAAAAGTATCGCAACAGAGGCGTAAACATAGTTTTTTTGCTTTGCGAGTGCTTTTTCATTCTCTTCAATAAGAGTTCTCTTCTGCTGTTCGTGATTCATTTTCGTCTTCAACATCAAAAGATTCTTCTTACTGCCATTCTTCGAAATTGTATCAGATAACCTCTGAAAAAGCTCGTGATAGTTAAGTGCACTCACATAATCATTTCTCTTCTTACTGATTTTATATAGTATTTCTGCACTTTTTTGAATACCCTTACTTTCCTGTAGTCGAGTAGAAATTTCCAAAGCATTTTGAGCATACTTTTCAGATATACTGTCTTTTTCAAGGCCAATGTTTGCTTCTGCGATTCCATTTAGAAGGTTGATCTCACTTCTCTCGTCCTCTACACTTTTATTATGCAACGATTGGCTTTGATTATACCAAAAAATCGCCCACTTGTATTTGCCTTGCTTCAAATACGTTTTCCCCTTTACCTCAAAAGCGTATGCAAGCCAATCCATGAGTTCATATTTTTCAAAGACAGTAATACTCTTTGTTATATGGAACATGGCATATTCTAGATTACCCATATCCGCATACGTATCGGCCATATTACTGATAGTAAATGCCGTGGAAATTTCATCTCCGATTTCCTCGTTTAGCTTTTTTACAATTTTAAAGTAAACCAAGGCTTGATCGAAGTCATTTTGATCAGCATATAGAAGAGCAATATTCTCATTGATAATTGCCATCATAGGTTTATGATCTGCTGAGGTCGCGATTTCAATACCTGTCAAATACTCTTCTAAGGCTTTTTCAAAATCTCCATGAAAAGTATACTGATTTGCTAATTGATTTTGGGTTGAGAGAATTAGCTCAAGAACACCCAACTCATTCGCTATTTTAGAGGCATTTTGATAGTTTTTTATTGCTTTGTCATGATTTCCTTTGTCTGAGTAATAGTGGCCAATATTAACTAGGGCTTCGATATGCCCCTTGGTATATTGAATTGACTTACTATGATTCAATGCTTGTTCTGCTACTCTTAAAAGGCTGTCTGCTTTGTAAAAACGTAGATTTTGCCCAAGATCATTTAAGAGATTTATATGCGTAGAGTCTTTTTTACTGAAACTTTTTTCGGCTTCAGTTTTCTGAATCAAACGGATTAAACTATCCCTCGAATTCTGCTGGGCACGCGAAAGATTAGGATACAATAAGGAACTCAAAAAAAGTATAAAGAATACTAGTTTGGAAAAATATACTGCCGTTCCGTTGCTTTTGGTCAAATACATCCGATTTGGGTACATTAGGTAAATAAATGTAGCTCAAAGGAGTGTGGTCTAACAATTTATGTTGTGAAAAGGTTGAAATAAGATGTAAGATGGTGATTATCATATGACTTACTAAATTCGCAAGAAGTAAAAGAACCTGGAATTGTTGATTGAAATTTTTTCAAAATTCCCTTCCTTAGGCCTATTCTGAGCAATCTTAATCAGAAATTTAGATTATTTCATTATTCTTTTTAAAGCGTTTCTTTTGAAAGATCAATTAAAAAAAATTACATTTGCAACCGCTAACAAATGGTGGTTGTAGCTCAGCTGGTTAGAGCGCTGGTTTGTGGTACCAGAAGTCGCCGGTTCGAACCCGGTCTTCCACCCTGAAATTGGTAAAAGTCCTTGCAGTAAAATGTAGGGACTTTGTTTTTATACTAAAAGGAAAGGGTGAGAAGCCTGTGCCGAGCTCAGTCGAGGTAAACCCGGTCTTCCACCCAAAGTTTAAGCCTTATCTCCTGAGATAAGGCTTTTTTTACTCTTCGTTTTTTTAATAATTTTATTTGGAAGCTTTATCAACAATTACCCGTTGATCTCGATTGGCAACCTCCCATGCAGTATGAAAAATAAGTCTTGTTCTATTTTGAAGTAAATCATAATTTATTTTATCAGGAGTATCGGTTGGTCTATGATAATCATCATGAGTACCGTTGAAATAAAAGATGATAGGAATATTGTTCTTTGCAAAATTGTAATGGTCACTTCTATAATAAAAACGGTTTGGATCATTTTCATCATTGTAGGTATAGTCTAATTCAATATTTGCATATTTAGCATTTACCTCTTCAGAAAGGCTATGCAAATCAGTACTAAGCTTATCAGACCCAATTAAATAAATATAGTTTCGCTTTCCCTCTCTTTTCGGATCGATGCGCCCAATCATATCAATATTTAAATTGGCAACAGTTTGGGATAAGGGAACTATGGGGTCAAAATCGGTATAATACTGACTTCCTAAAAGTCCTTTTTCTTCACCTGTAACATGCAAGAATACAATGGAGCGTTTGGGACCATTCCCTTCATCAGCTGCTTTTTTAAAAGCTTGAGCAATTTCTAATAATGCTACCGTACCAGAGCCATCATCATCTGCGCCATTGTTGATTTCTCCATCAGCATTAACTCCAATATGATCTAGATGTGATGATATTACCACATATTCATTTGGTTTTTCGGAACCCTTCAAAATGGCAACTACATTTTCGGAGTTAATGGTTTTTGAATTCCCTACGGCCATTACTTTAGATACAACTGACTGCGCTTTCGGAATTGCATTGGTGTCAATATCAGTTATTATTGATTTTGCCATTTTCTCACTTATAAGGCCACTAAAAAGTCTCTTGTCATCACTTTTTATACTCATACGATCACTCTCTGAGTTGACAGATCTATTGTAATAAGCGGCAATTCTTGGGTATAGTTTTGGAGCATACGTTAATATTCCACCTGCCCCTTTTTCTTCTGCTAATTTTACTTTAGTTTCAAGCACTGCATTATCACTTCCCCATGAAGAAGCCTCTGAAGTTCCTGATAGGGCATAGGTGCCATCTTCATTCATTGGCTCTCCTGATTTATAAATTACCAATTTACCAGAAACATCCAAATCTTTATAATCTGAATACTCACCTTCCTCAATTCCATAACCCACATAAATAATTTCGTTAAAAGAAGCTTGTGATTCTCCAAAACTTACAAAATCGGTTCCTATAACATATTCTTGCTCCCCGACAGTCATTGAGCCTGTTGGCAGTTTAGTCACTTCTAAAGGAACATTTTGAAAATAGTTTCCATCACTTTTAGCTGCAGGAAGACCGAGTTTTTCATAGGCCGTTTTTAAATATGCAATTGCCTTTTTTTGACCTGGAGTACCTGTTTCTCTTCCTTCATACTCATCTGAAGCATATATATAAAGATGCTCTTTTAATTCTTCCTCAGTAATTGAAGCTGCATATGCACTTGGGTCAACTATTTTCACCTCCGTAGCTTTCGAAGTTTCCGAAATAGTTTTTTGGGATGTATTACAAGACATCACCAAGGCAATGCTGCAAAGAAGAAGATTTTTCATTTGAAGGTTTTCTTGAGTTAAAAAATTTCTCAAAAATAGTGAAAACTTGAGGAACAATGGCTCCCTAATAAATTCTAACCTTTCATAAATCTAGTTACACAGTTTAAAGCTGTTTATCTTTAAAAATCCGTCCGATAATTTGATGGTATCATATTTTTGAAAAACTTGAATTTTCGATTAAAGTTAGATATCGATTTAAAACCAGAAAGTTCTGCTATTTCAGCAATAGCCAGATCTTTATTATTTCGTAAAAGCTGACTTGCGTGCTCTATTCTTATTTCAATTAAGAACTGAAAAAAAGTCTTGTTTGTTCGTTGCTTAAAGAATTTACAAAATGAGTTGGGTGTCATATGAACGAGTCCTGATATGGTGTTCAATTGTATTTCTTTTTGAAAGTTATGAAGTACATAATCGAAGACTATTTGCATTCTTTCTCCCGCCAAATCCCCAATTTCTTTAGGATATTTAAAACTGGTTAATGATTTTTTTTCCGCATTAACTAATTTTTGCAAAAGCTGTATAAATAGAACAACTCGGGTTGTTTTAGAAGCTTTAGGAAATTGTATTACTTGATCGGCGATATCTTGTAAATTGGATTCTAATTGGAATCCGTCTCTTACAAAATCAAAGAAAGGTTTTATTTCAGAAAGATCTGCAAGTCCAAAGAACTCTTCTCCAAAAGTATTTCTTGTAAAAAATAGAGAGACCATTTCTACGATTCCTTGATCTTTCTCTGTTTTGAAAAGATGCGGAAAATTCGATCCAATAGCAAAAAAATCACCATCTCTAAATTGATGTACGCTATCACCTACTATTAGTTTGCCAAATCCTTTTACGATAAGGCTTAGTTGGATTTCATTGTGTTGATGAAGATGGTTGTAAAACCCTTTTGAACGGTCAATCTGAACAATTAGGTTCTCGTTTAGAGGTTTAACAATTTGAAACGGACGTACTTTCATTAATGCGCAAATATTATACTTAATGATACAATTATATTAATAATTTGGATAATATAGTCTTAATGTTGGATAAAATGGAAGTAACTAACTAGGGTTTTTCATTTTATTTTTGTGTTGAATTATAAACACAATACGATGAAAGTAAATTGGTCAGGTGTAATGCCGGCAGTAACTACAAAGTTTACGGACGATGATAAATTGGATATGAAAATGTTCAAGGTGAATATTGATGCACAAGTCGAAGCTGGCGTAAATGGAATTGTCTTGGGGGGCACTTTAGGAGAAGCAAGCACACTCAATGATGATGAAAAACGCGTTCTAATTGAAGAGACTGTACAAATTGTTCAAGGTAAAGTACCGGTAGTGATTAATATTGCAGAACAAACGACCAAAGGTGCTGTAGAGGCTGCTCATAAAGCAGAAAAATATGGCGCACACGGACTTATGATGCTACCACCAATGCGCTATAAGTCGACTGATTTTGAGACGGTGCAATATTTTAAAACCATTGCAAAGAATACTGACTTGCCGATAATGATTTACAATAATCCTGTAGATTATAAAATTGAGGTTACGCTAGACATGTTTGAGGAAATGTTGGTGCATGATAATATTGAAGCAGTTAAGGAATCCACACGTGACATATCAAATGTTACACGAATTAGAAATAGGTTCGGTAATCGTTTAAACATTCTTTGTGGGGTTGATACCTTGGCTTTGGAAAGTATTGCTGCTGGTGCTGACGGCTGGGTAGCCGGGCTGGTATGCGCCTTTCCCGAAGAGACGGTAGCAATCTGTAACCTAGTTAAAGCAGGCAGAATGAATGAAGCCCTAGAAATCTACAGATGGTTTATGCCTTTGTTAGAGTTAGATATAAGTCCGCAATTAGTTCAAAATATAAAGCTGGCTGAAGTAGGAACAGGTTTAGGTACCGAATATGTTCGTGAACCACGTCTGCCTTTACAAGGCTCTGAACGTCTTCGCGTACAAAGCATCATAGATGAGGGATTAAAAACGCGACCTTCTTTACCCAACTACAAATCATTGTAGTCATGTTAGAAATTAGACCGACTTGTGAAAATTGTAACAAATCCTTGCCGTATGATTCTGAAGAGGCTATGATTTGTACTTTTGAATGTACTTTTTGTAAAGCTTGTGTTGAAGAAGTATTGCATAAGGTTTGTCCAAATTGTGGGGGTGATTTCTCGAAAAGACCAATTCGCCCGAGCTCTTTATTGGAAAAGTATCCAGTTTCAGAAAAAATAGTCCATAAACCAGTAGATTTAGAAGCACATTTAAAACGAATTCAAAATATATGATTACAGGGAAAAACTATATCGGAAAAAGATTATCTGGTAATGGCGCAAAAACGTATAAAACTTTCAATCCGCTATTGAATATTGAAAATGAGAATGAATTTGTGGAGGCAAGTATTGAAGAAATCAACGAGGCAGTATTTTTGGCTTCCGACGCATATATCACATACAATCAGCGATCGGGTGTAGAAAAAGCGGTTTTTTTGAATAGAATTGCTGATGAAATTCTAGCCATGGATGAAGTCTTAATACAAACCTACTGCTCAGAATCGGGATTACCTGAAGGCAGAGCTAAAGGAGAGCGAGGACGAACCATTGGTCAACTGAGAGCTTTCGCTGCGCTTTTGGAAGAGGGTTCCTGGGTAGATGCAACAATAGATACCGCAATTCCCGATAGAATACCAGCCCCCAAGCCGGATTTAAGAAAAATGTTGGTTCCTCTAGGGCCAGTTGTGGTTTTCGGAGCAAGTAATTTTCCATTTGCTTTTTCTACAGCAGGAGGTGATACTGCGGCAGCTCTTGCTGCTGGTTGCCCAGTTATAGTCAAATCGCATCCGATGCATGCTGGAACAGGAGAATTAGTGGCTTCTGCTATTATTAAGGCAGCTGAAGCGACTGGAATACCAAACGGTGTTTTCTCGAATTTAAATAGTAGTGGTATTGAAGTGGGGGTGCAGTTAGTAAAACATCCGCAAGTAAAAGCGGTCGGTTTTACAGGAAGTATTCGTGGTGGACGTGCTTTATTCGATTTAGCTGCACAACGTGATGAACCTATTCCTGTTTTTGCCGAAATGGGAAGCATCAATCCAGTTATTATGCTTCCAGAGGCTCTTAAAAATAGAGCTTCTGAATTAGCAAATACCTATGCAGGTTCCATAACAGTTGGTTCTGGACAGTTTTGCACGAATCCTGGCTTGCTACTAGGGATTGAAAGTGGCGGACTTGATAATTTTATTCAGAACCTGTCTGAAGAAATTGTAAAAATAGAGCCTTCATGTATGTTGCATCCTAATATTATTGGAACCTATGAGAAGAACAAAAAAAGTGCTATTGAGCAAGAAGGTTTGGTAGTAGCTGCTGATTACGGATCTGAGGTTGCCGTTAATTATGCTCGACAGGCTATTGTAACTGTGGAAGGAAAAACATTTTTAGAGAATACCAAATTGCACAACGAAGTCTTTGGTCCGTTTTCGATGGTAGTGAAATGCAAAGACGCAGCGGAACTTAAAGCAATCGTTTCAAATTTAGAAGGACAACTCACAGGAACCATTATTTCTGACAATAATGAAATAAGTCAGTATCCACATATTATAGCAGCTTTACAAAATAGGGTGGGACGAATCATTTTTAATGGGGTCCCGACAGGTGTAGAGGTTTGTCCGTCAATGCAACATGGTGGTCCATATCCGGCATCTACCGATAGTCGTTTTACTGCCGTAGGTACGCAATCAATCAAAAGATGGGTTCGACCTTTTAGCTATCAAGATTGGCCAAATGACTTACTTCCGAATGAATTGAAAAATGCTAATCCTTTAGGTATTTCAAGATCTATAAATAATAAGCAAACCACAGCAGCTATCTAAATCAAAGCGTATGCAACTTTCTAGAATTGGTTTTATGGGAATTCTTTTCTTGCTCTTCGGATGCAAAACGGAGGTGTCTAACAATTCAACGGATACTTTACAAGGAATTATTACTTCGTATGAGAATCACGAAAGTCATGATGAGGATAAATATCCACTAGGCTTATACACGAAAGAGCATTATAAGTCGGAAGCAGATTTTGCTCAATCTATGTTAGAAGATTTGGGAAAAATTGAAACCCAAACCCTCGAAGAATCCGATAAAATCTCACTAGAACTTCTTAGTTTTAAACTACAAGATAAAATTGATTTTTACTCTTTTGAGCGTTATTTAAATCCGTTATTATCTGACTCTGGTTTTCATAGTAGTTTGAATTACATGGTGCGACCGCTCACGAATTATGATCAAGTCAAAAAGTACTTGGGCAAGTTAAATGCAATTCCGGAGTTCGTTGATCAGCATTTTGTAAACCTTCGCGAAGGTCTTAAAAAAGGAGTTTCACAACCTAGAGTTATTTTTAATGGATATGAGAGTACCTACAATGATCACATAGTAGAGAATTTCGAGGATAGTTATTTTTATTCTCCTTTTAAAAAATTACCAGAAGGGCTAACTGAGACTCAAATTGATTCCGTAAAAGCAGCAGCTGAAAAAGCTGTTGCAACTAAAGTAACACCCGAGTTTAAAAGAATAAAAACCTTTTTTGAAGAAGAATACCTTCCAAAAACAAGAACAACTCTAGGAGTTTCTGAAACTCCAAATGGCGCTGCTTATTACCAAAATCGGATCAACTTTTACACAACAAGCACAGATTACACAGCTGATGATATTCATCAAATCGGACTTAAAGAAGTAGCGCGAATAAAGTCCAAAATGAATCAGATAATCAAGGAGTTAGACTTCAAAGGAACTTTCCCAGAATTTCTAAAGTTCCTCAGAACAGATGAACAGTTCTATGCAAAGTCACCCAAAGAACTTTTGATGATAGCTCGAGATATGGCAAAACGTGCTGATGAGCAGTTACCTCGTTTTTTTAAAACGCTTCCACGAAAACCTTATGGAGTAGCGCCTGTTCCGGATGCTATCGCACCAAAATACACCGGAGGGCGGTATGTTGGCACCGAAAAGAATAGTACAGATCCTGGTTATTATTGGGTTAATACCTATGATTTACCGAGTAGAACATTATATACTTTGCCTTCATTAACAGTTCATGAAGCTGTGCCGGGTCACCACTTACAAGGAGCTTTAAATGCTGAACTTGGTGATAGTATTCCACAGTTTAGAAAAGACCTGTATTTATCGGCATATGGAGAAGGCTGGGGACTTTACACTGAATTTCTGGCGGAAGAAATGGGAATGTACACTACGCCCTATGAACACTTTGGTAAGTTGACCTATGAAATGTGGCGTGCTTGCCGATTAGTTGTAGATACAGGAATACATGCCAAGGGCTGGACGCGAGAGCAAGTCGTTGATTTCATGGCTTCTAATACTGCACTTTCTCTTCATGAAGTAAATACAGAGACAGATCGCTATATTTCTTGGCCAGGTCAGGCCTTATCCTATAAAATTGGAGAACTAAAAATTCGAGAGCTCCGTAAAAAAGCAGAGTTAGAACTGGGTAGCGATTTTGATATACGTGATTTTCATGAAGTCATTCTCGGTCAAGGAACTGTTACCTTAGCTATTTTAGAGCATCGTATTAACAATTATATTGCAAAGGCAAAGAATGGGTCGTAATACTTTTACATGCATTGACGCGCATACCTGTGGCAACCCTGTTCGCGTTGTGAAGGCCGGAGGTCCTGAATTACATGGGGCTACCATGAGCGAGAAACGACAGCATTTTCTCAAGGAATTTGATTGGATTCGCAAAGGTTTGATGTTCGAACCCCGAGGTCATGATATGATGAGTGGGAGTATTTTTTATCCTCCAACAAATCCTGAAAATGATTTCGGAATTCTTTTTATAGAAACTAGTGGTTGCCTACCCATGTGCGGACATGGAACAATTGGTGCAATTACCATTGGTATTGAAGAAGGTCTGATTCACCCTAAAACAGCAGGTAAAGTTCGCATGGAAACTCCCGCAGGTCTTGTTTATATAGACTACCAACAGACAGGGAATAAAGTGGATTGGGTAAAACTTACTAATGTGAAAGCATATTTGGCAGCTACAGATCTAAGCGTGGATTGTGACGAATTGGGAGAGTTGGTTTTTGATGTTTCCTACGGAGGGAATTACTATGCAATTATTGATCCTCAAGAAAATTTCTCTGGTATACAAGATTTTTCTGCAAGCAAATTGATTCAATACAGTCAGGAAATAAGAGAGAAGATAAACCTCAAATATGCTGATAAATTTATTCATCCCGAGGACGATACGATAAAAGATGTAAGCCATTTACTATGGACAGGAAATACTATTTCTAAAGACGCTACAGCACGAAATGCAGTGTTTTATGGCGATAAAGCGATTGATCGCTCCCCTTGTGGAACTGGTACCTCAGCGAGAATGGCGCAATGGTTTGCAAAAGGAAAATTGAAAGTAAACGAAGCGTTTATTCATGAAAGTTATATTGGATCAAAATTTATCGGTCGCGTAGAAGAGGAGACCACTTTAGAAGGCATAAAAGCTATCGTGCCAAGCATTCAAGGTTGGGCGAAAATATATGGACATAATACGATTAGCATAGATGATGATGACCCATACGCACATGGATTTCAAGTGATTTGATTTTTTTAAATCAAATCATGCCTAGCTCAGTTCAGCATCTTTTTGAAAATTATCTGAAAGTACAATGAGTAAAAACATAGTAATTATTGGTGGTGGAATAGTTGGGCTAAGTTCTGCTTATTTCTTGCAAAAAGAAGGACATCAAGTTACCGTAATTGATAAATCAGATATTAGCTCTGGTGCCTCATTTGTAAATGCAGGCTATTTAACGCCTAGCCATATTATTCCGATGGCTTCTCCTGGAAAAATCACCCAAGGAATCAAATGGATGTTTAATTCATCGAGTCCCTTCTATATGAAACCTCGGTGGGACACCGATTTCTTTAAATGGTCTTGGTATTTTCATAAATCTTCTACAAATGCCAAAGTGGAAAAGGCAATTCCAGTAATCAAAGACATTAATATTCTTAGCAGGGATTTATTTGAAGGAATAAAAGCTTCTGGTGACCTCGGAGATTTTCAGCTGGAGCGAAAAGGTTTGCTTATGCTATACCAAACGCAAAAGTCGTATGATCATGAAATGGAAGTTGCTGAGAAAGCTAGTTTTCTAGGCCTTGAAGTTCGAGAATTGAACCAATCGCAATTAGCTGAAATGGAGCCAAATATTGCAATAGATGCTAAGGGGGCAATTCACTATGAATGCGACGGGCATACTACTCCCACGGAATTCATGCCTAAAATGCTTCAATATTTAAAAAATGCAGGAGTAACGATTAAGACCAATGAAGAGGTACTTGATGTTGTTATTAAAGCCAATAAAATTAATGAGGTTCGAACCTCAAAACAGGTTTATTCGCCAGATGAAATTGTTTTAGCCGCAGGTTCTTGGAGTGGTCAGCTTTCAAAAAAATTAAACATTAAACTTCCATTGCAAGCGGGAAAAGGGTATCGCATCAACGTTTCTAGACCTACCGGAATATCGATGCCCGCTGTTTTAATGGAGTCAAGTATAGCGGTAACTCCAATGAACGGTTTTACACGTTTTGCCGGTACTATGGAATTTTCTGGCATCAATACTTATATTCGAAAAGAACGTGTTGCTGCAATTGCTGCAGGAGCAAAAAAGTTTTACACCGAATTAGAAATAACAAATGAAGAAATTGCAGATGCCAAAACAGGAATGCGCCCTGTAAGTCCAGATGGATTGCCATATATTGGTAAATCCAAGGATGTGGAAAACTTAACCTTTGCAACAGGTCACGCCATGATGGGTTGGAGCTTAGGCCCTGCAACAGGTAAGTTGATAGCAGAAATTATTGATGATACGAAAACTTCAATGAATATTGTTGCTTTCAATCCTCAACGCAAGTTTTAGCTTAACATGAAGAATCTCCAATAATCTTCCATTCTCCATTTATGCGCTTGAAAATAATCATAAACGTACCGTTGGCGTCACCAACCTCTCGCGTTAGAAAATAGCTTCCCATTACCCAATAAGCGTCATTATTAATTTTGGTAATGTTAGCAATTTCAAAATTTAATTCCCCTGTTTCTTTTTTAGAGGGATAATTCCTTTTGTAGTTGGCTAAAGTTGTTTGCCATCCTTTTGTGATCTTCCCTCTACTAAAATAGGTAAGTTCTTCTGATTGCCAGTAACCTGACATAAATCCTTCTAAATCATTTTCAGACCAAGCTTTTTGTTGTTGGGTGAGAATTGATCGAATAGCAGTAATATCATCTGCAGCTACTGGTTGGGTTGTTTTACAAGCGAATACAAACAAAAGAAGAATAGGAAGTATGGTTTTCATAAGTTTGGTTTTTTTGATTCGATTTAATTTTAAATTTAAAAGATATTTTAGAACCGGTTTGTATGACCCAATTTTTGGAAAATCAAGAGTATTGCTAAAAACTATGCCTCAGCTTTTTCTTTAGAAACCAATCGCGCTTTTCTAACTTCTATTTTCTTTAAAAGCCAGTCTGGATAGTCAGACGGATCTTCAGCCTCATAAATACGTAAATATTGATCTTCTTGTGGTTGTTTCAATTCGTCTGGGTGACAACCTAAAATCTGAGCTGCAGTAGCGACACCAGAGTGACTAGCTCCGGCAACGCCATGTGAAAGTATACTTGCACCACAGAGATAGAGATTTTCAATTTCACTTTTGCTTTTAAATGCAAACGGACCAATATGTTTCAAACTTTTTTCAGTTCCATAGACATTGCCTGCTGTAGTGTTTATATAGTATTCATTGGTAATTGGCGTTCCCAATTCTTGATGTACAATATGTTTACTGATATTTGGAACTGCTTTTTCGAGTCCGTTTATCATTTTTTTGGTAAGGTGTTCTTTAAAAGCTAAGTATTCTGCAGAACGTTGAGCATCCTCATCTTTATATTTTTCAAAGGCCTCATAGCCGATAAATGTAATCACTTCTAAAGTATGATGCTTCCCATCAAAACTGATAGGATCTTTTAAGGTGGTGCAACTAATAAACATTCCATCGAAAGGAATATCCGAAGTTAAATCAGAACTCATTGACGCATCGTAGTAATCGTCTTGATCTTTGTCTGGCATCATCCAGATATTTCCGGAGTCTATTCCTGCAGCCACAACATCCATGTCCACAGTTAAGAATAACATCAATGAAGTACAGGAGTAAATCGTCTTTTCTAATTTTTTCTGTAATTTTTTGCTGAGATGTCCTTTGCCAATAAGGTCATTGTAGGTGATTCCAACATCCGCATTGGATATGATTTGATTGGCAAAAAGTTGCTCCCCATTTTCTAGTTCAACCCCAACAGCTTTTTTCGAAGTGTCACCCTCAACCAGTATTCTTTTAACACCTTTGCTTGTCCATACTTCTCCATGATGTTTTTTTATAGCATTGGTCATAGCCTTTATTAATGCTCCACCACCTCCCATAGGATAGTAACCTCCGTAAAAATAGTGAAACATCAAAGCAGAATGAAGAACAAAGGCGGCCTTTCGAGGTTGAACCCCATGATCTCCACATTGAATATTCAAGATGTTTTTAAGTAAAGGATCTTTGATATGCCAATTGATTACCCGACGTAGATTGAATAACCCGTATTTTCCAAAATGTCTGGTTTTATAAGGAATGCTCAATTTCTGCCAAAAACCCTTGAAATAGGGAAGTGAATATAATTCTTCACTTACTTTTCGAATGAGTCCGAGGTATTTTTTAATTCTTTTTTCTTCCTTCGGAAAACGCTCCGATAAACGGGAAATTAGCCGTTCCGGATCGGCGGGAAAATCAAAACGATGTTCTCCAATATGCACATGTTCATAAGCATCAGGATTCATTCTAAAAAAAGCTAAATCATTGGCAATTCCTAGTCCACGATAAAGGTCGTTGGTTGCTTCTCCCTCACCACATAAACCTACGTAGTGAACTCCAGGGGTAAAACGATGTCCGTTAAGATAAAAACTATGACACCATCCGCCAGGCACATCATGCTGCTCTAATACTACTACTTTTTGACCTGCTCTAGACAAACAAATAGCAGCGGCAAGGCCACCTGCACCTGAACCGACAATAATAGTATCGTATGTTTTTAGGGAATCAACTTGGGGCATACATTTTCTTTTTCAATATCGAAGATAAAAAGAAAATGCTTAGCTTTTTTATATTACATTTCTGATAAAGCCTGAGCTATTGCCGCTTCAACTAAAGGTTCCATAACGGCGTAACCTTCTTTTGTTGGATGGACTTCATCAGAAGCATATTTCTTTGGAAGTCCATTTCGATCATCGACCATTGCAGAGAAATAATCTAAGTAGATGTGTCCTTTTTCATTACAATAGTCCTTCATCATTTTATTTAATGCTATAATTTTTAGTGCTGGTTCTAATCCAGGTTTCCAAGGGTAATCGTAAGCAGGTAGGGTAGAGGAGAGTATTACTTTTATTCCGTTGGCATGTGCTAGTTCGGCCATTCCTTTTATATTATCTGCAATCATTTCTAAGGTAGAGGGACCTGTATTACCAGCAATATCGTTTGTTCCGGCTAAAATGACGACCACTTTTGGTTGTAAAGCAATCACATCTTGTCGAAAACGAACAAGCATCTGAGGTGTAGTTTGTCCGCTAATACCTCGATTCACCCATGGTTTGCCCTCAAAGAACTCAGGGCGAGCGTTTAACCATCCTATCGTAATAGAATTCCCCATAAATACTACTCGATCTTCTCCCTCTTTAGGGGCCTCTAATGCAGCATTTGCTTTTTGAAATTGTGCGAGATTAGGCCAATCTTGGGCTTTTAGACCATTTGTAAGCCCTAGAGCAGTAAGCATTCCGATCATAAGTACTTTTATTTTTTTCATAAATTGACTTTGTTTTCTACTAGTTTAAAGTATCAAATTCTTTCTCTTCTTCCAAACTCAAGGGCAGTTCACTTTTTAGTTTCTCCAACTTTGGTTTTTGAAATAGTAGATAGGCAAGGAGACATATGGCTATCACTAAATACAAGGCATTTCCTTCGTTATAATATATAACTAGAGCCAAAATTGCAGGACCTTCTAAAAGGGCATATTTAAAAATGTTTGCGATCTGATAGCGTTGTAATTTTTTAGATAACGGTTCCTCTTTTGGAAAGTTTTTGATCAAATTTTGGTATACAAACTTACTGGCAAAATAGCCTGCCATGGCCACTATAGGTATCAAGTAAATGAATATGCTATTTTGATTATTGCTGGTTGAGAAACTTCCATTTTGAACAAAAGCAAAACCCGCAAAAAAACCAATACTTGCACACAAAGAAAGATGGATTAAGCTCAATGTTTTTATAAAAGAATTGGGTTGCATTTTTTAGTCTTTGGAATTTTATCTTTCTGTTATTCTATCGGAGAGGCATGTAACAATTCCATTCCGGTTGAGGATCTAGGCTTGAATCCTTCCCAATCTTTTTCATTGGAATCTGCTTGAATATCAAGATACTTTGCATATTCCTTTTGCTTCAAATGGATGCCAATAAAAGCGGTTACAAAATGTTGATTCACGTTGTTAATCTTTCGCTGATCCCAGGTTGAATCGGCGTAGCGATAGTATTCATCAATATGCAATCCTGGTTTTAAAGATTCAGCAGGAGGAGGATTCGCAGCGACATTGTGTCTTGCGCCAATATAAGTCAATAAATATCGGTCTGCATTGATTGCTCCTTCATAAATTGCTTTGATTCCCTTTTCATAACCAGAAATATCATCTTCACTTCCTGCAATGAACAAAGTTGGTGTTTTCAAGCCTTTTAATCCTTCTGCATCCCAAACTCCGCGTTCCATTCCCCAAGGGGCAAATGCGACAACAGCTTTGATTCGAGGATCTATCATTTTTTGATATTCAGGATTACTAGCAGAATGAATACCCATGGCTCTACTGCCTCCTGTCATTCCCACCGTAAATCCTGCGAAAGCATCACTATAACCCGCACCAGCAACATTTAGAACACCAAAGCCTCCCATAGAATATCCCAAAATAGCCGTATTGTTTGCATCTACGAGCCCTTTTAAGGAGTCGGAACTTCCAGAACTCCCTAGTGCTTCCATTTCATTAAGTAGGAAGCGAACGTCTAACGCACGATTCAATAAAGTACTTTGAAATGCATTGGCATCTTTAAATGTAGAATCGGTATGATCGATCGCCACAACTATATAACCTTTAGAAGCTAAATTTTCAGTCAAGTAGGTCATTAAGTAACGAGAACCTACATAACCGTGTGACACAATAACCAATGGAAAAGCACCATCTTTATTCTCAGGAACAGCATCACGCAAAGCGCGACCTTTGAAGGTAAAAGGAATTAATGGGCGAAGGGAATCACCGCGAGTACCCATAACTTCTTGATAATTAACGGTGGCATTGACATCATTTGGTAAAGTAGCCGGATACCATACTTCAGCAGTTAATGGTCGATCGTATAAAGGGTCTTCACCTTCTTTAGAATTTAAGATGTCTATTTGATTTTTGTTCACTAAATTGAGGGTTCGCACTCCTACCGAATATGCTCCTCGAATGGATAATTCAGGAGCATCGGGTAAAGGGTCACCATACAAAAACTCTTGTGCATTAGTGCGAAGAGTAAAAACTAGGAAAGCAATTAACGAAAGTATAATAGAGCTCTTTTTCATAAATGTTTTTTATGTGAGCTTTAAAAGTAGGGAAATTATTAGATAATGGATTCTTGAATAATTAGAATCAAATATTTTTTAAAAGCCAAATAATCTATTTAGAGAGTTGTATTTCTTCATAAACCCCACGAACCAATTCTTCACCGTATTTTCTCTCTAACCTTCGTACTGTAAAGTGGGCTTTGGCCATATTCTGGAAATGATTAATGAATGCCAAATTAATTGAGCCACCACCAGCAGCGCCGATCACGGGAATCGCCTGTGCAACAAATTTTTCAGATACCTGAATACTAAAACGTGAAGCTACCGCTCCGATCAATTTCAAAAGCGTGTTGTTGCTACCTTGTAAAACGGCGCCCATTCCATGTTTGGTTGCATAAGAAGTAGCATTTTTTACGGCAGAACTCAATGCAACTCGGGTTGCATAATATCCGGTATCGAGGTTGTCGTCATGTTTTGATTTTCCGCCTAAGGCAAGAACTTGCAAACAAGCGAGTTGGGTATCATAAGAATTTAAATCTTCTCCTTCGCTACGTGCAATATCCATAATTGATCGCATCATAAATTTAGTAGCAACGGTTAGATCTACTGCGAAAGCTGTCGCTCCGAAGGCACCTCCTATAATTCCTGAAGAAGTTACTAAAGCTTTATAAGTTTTGTTGGAAGGAGTAGAATTCTGTTTTCCCTTTTGCATAGTCTTCAGATTTGCCTTTACAACAGTATGAAGTACTTTGTGTGCTACCTGCTGTAGCCATTTTTGTTGTTTCTGCGGGAGTTTATCTATTCCGGTTTCTAAAACACCACCAATGCGATTTAAGCCTTTCATTGCCCAACCGATTTCCTCCATCTTCTTTTTGGCAGCTTGTAGTGCTAGCAAATCTTCTTCAGAAAGTGTTGTGACTAATGAAGTACTCATTTTTAGATATTAGATTTATCTATTGGTAGTAGGTTTTCTATTTTTGTTACAACTCAGGTTTTGTGAATATTTTTAATTCTATGTTTTTTTTATATCCGGCTGCCCATTCACTTTTAGTTCAAAAATATCATTCCGTGCGTAATGCCCGATAACATCAAAGTCGAGTTTACTCTTAGAGACGTCTTCCAGATCTAGATCCGCGATAAGAACTCCAGCCTCGTCAAATAAGGGACCCGCAATAAGTTTTCCCAAGGGGGAAACGATTACGCTTCCCCCCGGACAAATGTTTTCAGGTTCACCTTCAACACTCTTCATATACCTCTCAGGATACATTGATTTTGTATAATACTGATTACACCCTAGAACAAAACATCGACCTTCAAGGGCAATATGTTTCATTGTGGAGATCCATTCTTCTCTTGAGTCGGCTGTTGGGGCTATGTAGATTTCCACACCTTTTTGGTACATGCTCATTCTTGCCATGGGCATATAGTTTTCCCAACAAATAAGTCCGCCGAGTTTACCGATTGGCGTTTGGAAGCTAACTAAGGATTCTCCTGCCGCTTCAGCCCAAATAAGTCGTTCGGTTCCTGTAGGTTTTATTTTTCGGTGTACTCCCAACAAACCTTGTGTTGGTGAAATATAAAGCATGGAGCAGTACAAACTACCATTCGTATTCTGTTTCTCAGTTACTCCTATAACTAAGTAGGTATTTTGTTCCTTGGAAATTCTTTCCAAACGGATGCGATCATCACCCTCTAAATCAATACTATTGGCGGTATATTCTGCATAGAGTTGTCTCCCCTCGTCTGAGCGACTTCCTATTTTTGCTCCAAAATCAAATCCTCTGGGATAACCAGGTATAAATGACTCAGGAAAAACCAATAATTCACAGCCTTGGTCTGAATAGGTTTTTACTAGAACTTCTAACTTTTGTAAAGTCTTTTCTTTATCAAAAAAAATGGGACTTTCTTGTACGACGCCAACTTTTACTTTCATAGTTCTAAGGTAACTTTTTAGGAGCTAACTACTAAAAAGGTAAAATAAGCAAACAACCCCAGCAGAATAAGAGCCAAACTACCGTATATCACTATTTCAATCAGCGCTTGTATTTTCGCCTGTTTTCTTATTTTTAACTTAATGGTATTCAATTCTTTTTTTGAAACTTCTTTAAATTCTAACTCAGTTTTACCTGAGATCTCTATAAATAGACTTTTGGTTTCTTTGAATTTTGCGCGCTTCAATAGAGAGCGGTTATTTCTAATTACAGTGATAGCATCTTGTCCGTAACCCATTTCTGTTATAAATAAAACAACCAATAGAAAAAACTTAGCGTTAGAATTGTACAAACAATATAGATAGCAGTTTCAATTCTT
Organism: Maribacter taeanensis; assembly: GCF_047345145.1. Taxonomy (NCBI): domain Bacteria; kingdom Pseudomonadati; phylum Bacteroidota; class Flavobacteriia; order Flavobacteriales; family Flavobacteriaceae; genus Maribacter; species Maribacter taeanensis. Next base: position 897,588 of record NZ_JBLFER010000001.1, on the reverse strand, counting down.
GCCGCTCTCTTTGCTTTTCTTCGAATTTCCATTTTAATTCGGAAAAGTTCTTGAGCTGATACTTCTTTAAATTCTAGTTCGGTTTTTTCAGAAGTCTCGTAAAGTAAAGTTTTCAAGTCTTTGAATTTTCGTTTTTTCAGAAGTGCTCTGTTTTCACGTAAACTAGTAATTGCTGCTGCTATGGTTCCTGCTGAACTCATATTTTAGATATAAATTAACCAGTACAATCCCAAAAATACTACAGCAGTGCATAGAAGATATATGCCAGCTTCTTTCCAAGCATCAACTTTTGCTTTTCTTCGAATCTCAGCTTTGATTTGAGTTAACTTTTCAGGTGATACTTTTTTAAACTCCAACGCTGTGCTATTGGCGGATTTTAAAAACATCTCCTTGACCTTCTTGAAGGTATTTCTTTTTTGTAGTAAAGCCCGATTAGCTTTTACTACTTTCATTGGTTGTCCTGCATATCCCATAACTTCATCTTTTAATTATGGGTAGCGTAAATTGTGGTTTTGTTACAAGAAATATATTTATATGTAATGAAATTCAAGCATAATTAAATAAAAAACACCTTAAGTCAGTTACAATAACCTTAAGATGTTTCTAGGTTCTCGACTGTGTTCGCAATGAAATCTTAGGTCTTACTCCTAACTAAGCACAAATACTAATACTTCGCACTTTTTCCATTAGCAACAGTTCTTTTAATAAAATCTCGGATATCATTATTGGCATTTTGTAAATCTTCACGGCGCAAGTACATCATGTGTCCCGAACGATAGCCTTTAAAATCAAAACGGTCTTTCATTTTTCCACTGGGGTCTGTCTGCCACATGGTATATTTTGCTTGAAAATAAGTAGTTGCACCATCGTAATACCCCGATTGCACTAATACATTTAAATAAGGGTTTTGTGCCATAGCCTGACGCAGATTATCACGGGTATTGTCTTTTTCATTATTCCATGGGCGAACCGGACCGAACATATTGTATTTGATATCTGTTTTGAATTTCAGTTCCTCCTGTAGATAATAGTTGATCGCAGGAGTAAAGCTATGCAGCCAAGAGGTGAGTTCTGCACTGTAATCAGGCTTGATTCCAGTCAATTGACGATCAACACCTAAGTAGCGCGAATCGAGACGACCTATAGTATTTCCATGTTTTTTTAAAAGATTTTTCCAGAAATACTGTACGGGCACCACCAAGTTTTGATCCAAAATATCTTGCTTCGGAAGGCCGGAGTAATAGGCAATTTTTTCAGCGGCTGCATTCTTTTCAGTATCTCCAATGAAACCACCCTTGGCTAATGCCGGAATAAGAGTATTTACGGCATAGGCTTCGGACTCCGGCAGTATTTCTAACAAATCTTTATTCTGTAATTCTGGAGGTAAAACTTTATGATGCCAAGCCGCAGCTGTAAAATAGGGTAGGCTAATCGCATTTTCCACAGCACCGCCAGTATTGTATAATTTGTAATCAGCAGGAGATACCATAATAACTCCGTTGAGATACATCCATTGCTGATTTTGCAGGGCAAGGGAAAGCCCCATTACTCTGGTGCCACCATAACTTTCACCTATAATATATTTCGGTGAGCGCCAGCGATTATTTCTCGTAACAAAGGTGTTCAACCACTCAGCTAGGTATTTGATATCTGCATTAATTCCGAAGAATTTTTCGCGATCTACTTCTTTTCCTGATTCGGGTATTGTACGACTATAACCTGTATTTGCAGGATTCACATAAACGATATCGGTCACGTCTAAAACAGAATATGGGTTTTGCTTTACTCCATAAGGTTGAACAGGATAACCTTCATCATCAATCTTTAAAATTCGAGGACCGGTATACGCTAAATGCATCCAAACAGAACCTGAACCTGGTCCACCATTAAATGAAATTAAGAGAGGGCGTGAAGCACGATCTTTAATATTGTTTCTTGTATAATAGGTATAATGCAATGCAGCAATAGGTTTTCCCATCTCATCCCAAACAGGTTGTGTTCCTGTTTTAGCGGTATAGTTTATTGGTGTTCCATTAATGGTCACGCTATGCTGGGTAGTTACTACGGTGTCTAAAGGAAGCTTCCGTTCTTGTGAAATTGAAAATTGAAAAGTAAAAACTGAAAATGCAAAAAAGAGTATGAGTCGTTTCATTTTTTTGATTGAATTAGTCAGGATTAAAAATAGGGAAAAGGAGGTTCATATCAAACCTGCTGTTTGAGGTATCCAATAAAAATATTCGTAGCTTTAAATAGCAATCGAAAAGAAACTAAGATTATGTCAAATATCAGCCGAAGAACTTTTAATAAAAGACTAACCCAAGGGATTGCCGGTACCGCTTTGTTTACAGGAATGCCTATAGCTTGTGGAATGGGCGCAGGACAGCAAGAAAGGAAACTAGGCGTTGCTCTAGTAGGATTAGGAAGTTATAGCGCCGGACAACTCGCGCCAGCCCTTGTAAGTGCGGAACATTGTTATTTAGCAGGGATTGTAACAGGTACTCCTCTAAAAGAAAAACAGTGGATGGAGCAGTACGATATTCCTAAAGAAAGTGTTTATAACTATGAGAACTTCGATGATATAGCAAAGAACGATACTATTGATATTGTTTACGTTGTTTTACCCAATAGCATGCATGCGGAATTCTGTATTCGTGCAGCTAAGGCTGGCAAACATGTAATCTGTGAAAAGCCCATGGCGGTAAGCGTTTTAGAATGTGATGCAATAATAGAGGCGTGCAATACTGCCGGGGTTAAATTAAGTGTAGGTTACCGCATGCAATCTGATCCGTACACGGATGAGATCAAGCGAATGGTTCGTGAAAAATCATTTGGAAATGTGCAGTATGTATCATCAGATGCAGGTTATATTTCAAGAAGTAATCCAGATCAGTGGCGCTTAAACAAAGCACTTTCGGGTGGAGGGGCACTTCTGAATATGGGAGTCTATTCGATACAAAGTAATATATATGGAGTTGGTAAGAATCCTATTTCAGTTTCAGCTCAAGAATTCAGTACTCGCCCCGAATATTTTAAGGATACCGATGAGAGTATTACTGCCCAAATGCAATTCCCGAATGGAGCGGCAGGGCATTTGTTTACAAGTCATAATGCCAATGCAAATCGACTTTTTGTAAGTTTTGAAAAGGGTTGGGCAGAATTAAACCCATGTCACAGCTATGGCCCTTTGGCGGGTCGTACTTCAGATGGTAAGCAAATCAAATTTCCGCATAGATCACAACAAATGCTGCAGATGGATGATTTTGCAAAACATATAAAAACGGGAAGCACAAATTTTGCACCTGGCGAAATGGGTAAACGCGATATGATTATTTGCGAAGCGATTTACCAATCAATCAAAGAAGGGGGCAAGACCATACCTTTGGATTTAGGTGATATGGGAATTGTTTCCTGATTTGGATTTGCATTTTTTTTTGGACTAAAACTTTTCAAAAACGCCTAATCCGAAAAGTGCAAAGTCATATTTTACTGGATCTTTAGGGTCTAATTTGCGTAAACTTTTGTCAAGTTCTGCTAAAGCCTTTGCATCATTTTGTTTTCGTTTGAGTAGTTTTAATTTTCGAGCTACATTTCCTGAATGAACATCTAAAGGGCAGGAGAGTAGTGCTGGACTAATGGTATTCCATAGCCCGAAATCAACTCCGGTAGAATTATCGCGAACCATCCATCGTAAAAACATATTGATACGCTTTGCGGCAGAACCTTTTAGTGGATCACTAACATGTTTGGTAGTTCTGCTTTGATGCGGCAGTTCAAAGAAAACTTCTTTAAAACCCGATATTGCTGGTTGCATTGAATCAGTAGTTATTTGTTTGGCAAATACCTTTTCCAACCCGTCATGATGTACGTAAATGTTTTTTAAGCTTTGGATGAAACAACTGAAATCGATCGCATTAAAGGTGCGATGCACAAAACCCGCTAGTTTGTCTAAGTCCGATTCTTGATGGTTTAGTACAAAATCGTACGGAGAATTGTCTAACAACTCCATCATGCGATTAGCATTGTTGATAATGCTTTTTCGGTTTCCCCAAGCGATAGTAGCCGTAAGAAATGCACTTATCTCGATATCTTCTTTTTTAGAAAATCGGTGTGGAATTTGAATAGGATCACTTTCCAAAAATTTGGGGTGATTGTACTGCACTACCTTAGCATCTAGAAATTCTTTGAGTTCTATTTTATTCATTCCAAAGGGAGGTCTAAGAGTCTTAGAATGAGAACTGGCCCCATCAGAATCAAATTAAAAAGTGCGTGACATAAAATGGTCCAAAACAAGCCAAAGCGAATACGTATAAAACCAAAAATGACGCCTACACCTATTTGTGGAGCTACCAATATTGGGGATAGTAAGATAACAGTGTTGGAAATTTCAAAATTTGAAATATGAATAAATCCAAATAGAATTGTCAATGTGTAGAAAATATACTTGAAATACGTTTTCTCACGAAAAAACACCATTGGCCCTCTGAAGAATAATTCTTCAAAAATTGGGGCAATAATGACAGCTAAGAGAAATAAATACCATGGCGAATTTTTTTCTAGGGCAGCCTGAACGGCATGTTCACCCAAATCAAGACTAAATATTGTTTCAACAACACCCCCGACTAAACCCAATGCGATACTAATGGCGAGTCCAATTCCAACTAGACCCATCAAAATTTTGACTCTATAGCTGGTATCTGTATTTTGATCTTCTATATAAACAGGGTTCTTGATAAAGTTCCAAAGCTCAAACAGTAACGGAAAACTATTAAGCATTTTCGACCGTTTGGGCCTGATTGGTAATCAATCCGTCGACCATAACTAATTTTCGGTCAGCCATATCTGCTAAGAGCTCATTATGTGTTACAATTACGAAGGTTTGTCCAAATTTATCTCGTAACTCGAAAAACAACTTATGTAAGTTATCTGCACTTTCAGAATCTAAATTTCCGCTGGGTTCATCCGCAAAAATAATTGAGGGGCTATTTACTAATGCTCTGGCTACAGCAACGCGTTGCTGTTCTCCTCCTGATAACTCGTTAGGTTTATGATTATATCTATGAGAAAGTCCTAGAAAATCTAACAACTCCTTTGCTCTATGCTCAGCTTCATCTCGTGCCGTTTTTTTGATAAACGCGGGAATACAAACATTCTCTAAGGCGGTAAATTCTGGAAGTAATTGATGGAATTGAAAAATAAATCCGATATGTTCATTTCGGAATTTAGCCAAAGCCTTATCTGATAGTTGTGTAACTTCAGTATTATTTATGGTTAATTGACTATTTCCTTTATTGGATGGAACATCTAACGTGCCTAAAATTTGTAATAAGGTTGTTTTTCCAGCTCCTGAAGCTCCCACGATTGATACTACCTCACCTTTTTTGATATGCAAATAAACTCCTTTTAAGACTTGGAGTTCTCCATAGAATTTCTCAATATTTGAGGCTTTAATCATACTACAATTTTTATAAGATGAAAGTAAACATTAGGGTGGACATGGCAAAATAGCTTAGCTCAATTGATTTTAAAGTTATGGAGATAGTTTTATGGTCTTAGAGAACCAAGATATTATGGAAATATGAATGTACCTTTGAAATGCTAATTATATCATAATTTTATTTTGTAACAAGAATAATGATTAAATTTGTTTAGCTATTATAGAAAAAGAATAAACAAAATATTTTTGAATGTCTCCATATAAAAACCTAGAAGAATACAATTTAGAAATTACCGACGAAGTAAAAGAGCGCTACTCATCTATTATTGATGAGATAGGAGAGGATGTTAAACGTGAAGGTTTGGTTAAGACTCCAGAACGTGCTGCCAAAGCAATGTTATTCTTAACCCAAGGATATCAACAAGATGCTGCGGAAATCTTAAAGGGTGCCATGTTCAAAGAAGATTATGACGATATGGTCATTGTCAAGGGCATTGAATTGTATTCGCTGTGTGAGCATCATATGCTTCCGTTCTTTGGGAAAGCACATATAGCTTATATCCCTAATGGACATATTGTAGGGCTAAGTAAAATTCCCCGTATCGTTGATGTTTTTGCACGACGCCTGCAGGTACAAGAACGCTTAACGCATGACATTTTGGAATGTATCAATGACACTTTAAAACCGAAAGGAGTTGCTGTAGTTATTGAAGCTTCACACATGTGTATGATGATGCGCGGTGTTCAGAAACAAAATTCGGTTACCACGACTTCAGGTTTCCGAGGTCAATTCGAGAAAATCGAAACCCGAAATGAATTTTTGAAATTGATTAGTTCAGACTTGACATAATTTTATGCCACCTGAGGCACGGTAGAATGACTAGCAATCATTTGTAGTCGTCCGCCGTGCTCAGAAGGACATTTTAACTTTACAGAACTTTGGCACCTTTATTGTTTTCTTTGGTTAGAATTCATAATTTTCAATATGTCAAAAACCAAAGACTCTAAATACAAAAATCTCTTTCTCGGTTTATTATTTGATGCTATCGGGATGCTTTCTTTCGTAGTTCCATTTATTGGTGACTTTTCTGATATCATTTGGGCACCAATTGCAGCATGGCTGATGACAAGAATGTACAAAGGAAAGGCCGGTCAGGCAGCTGGAGCAATAACGTTTATTGAGGAAATTGTGCCCGGTTTAGATATCATTCCAATGTTTACTATCATGTGGGTTTACACCTATATATTTAAAGGTGGAAAAAAGGAGACCATTATAGATGTAGACTAAGAACTTACTCTTTTACTTTGCAGGTATTTAAACCTACTAATGCATATAGGGGACAGAAACTAATGAAGCTTGTCAACACGAATACCCCAGCGAGCGCCAGTAATACGTAAGCTAGTGTTCCTTCAAGAATATTCATGTAAAATAAAACGCCAACTACAGCGGCTACAATAAAACGGATAATGCGGTCTGCACCGCCCATATTTTTCTTCATAATTTTTAATTTAAATATTCAATAGCCAAAACTATAGCTGTCACTATTGCTGCACATAGGATACAAACCAAAAGCAGTTTAAATAGTTTGGTCTTCATAATTCAAATGTAAAAATTGTATTTTTCAGGTATTGTAACATTAGTTACGGACATGATTCGTATTTGATTGTAATTTTAGTTAACCAACCGGATATTTAGAAATATGAAAAGACGCTTCTTTATAGAAAAAACCGCTTTGGCATCAATGACTGCAATTCTAGGAACTGAAATTGTTCTCGGGGCTTCTATGCCCAAAGGATACACACCATTGGCACTGCAAGACCCCGATCCCTTTAAGATGTTTGGTAAAGATCCTCAAATGGTAGTTTTGAATAGCAAACCATGGAATATGGAAGCCCAGGCCCATTTACTTGATGATAAAATAACGCCGGCTAAATTCATGTTTATTCGAAATAATGGACTTATTCCTGAAAACGTAGATATCGATAAATGGACTTTGACCATAGACGGAGAGTCCGTACAAGGGGAGAAAACCTATTCTTTGTCGGAACTGAAGTCAAAGTTCAAACACTATAGTTATCAACTAACATTAGAATGCGGTGGAAATGGCCGAAGTGAATTTGACCCGCCTGCAAAAGGAAATCAATGGACTATCGGTGCTGTTTCAAGTGCAGTATGGACAGGAGTTCGCTTAAGAGATGTTTTAGCAGATGCCGGGATAAAAGATGACGCGGTTTATATTGGATATCATGCTGCTGATTCACACCTAAGTAGAGACCCTGAAAAAGAACCTATTTCTCGTGGAGCACCAATGGCCAAGGCATTGCAAGATGAAACCTTGTTAGCCTTTGCAATGAATGGTGAAGACATTCCACTTGCAAATGGATATCCCTTGCGTTTAGTCGCTGGAGGATGGCCCGCTTCCGTTTCTGGTAAATGGATTAATCGCATCAGTATTCGTAATAAAGTACATGACGGAACTAAAATGACAGGTACAGCGTATCGGGTTCCTTGTAATCCGGTTGGACCGGGAGAGAAGGTGAAAGATGAAGATATGTGCATCATTGAATCCATGCCCGTGAAATCTTTGATTACCTATCCGAAAACCGGGGCTAAGATATCCGAAGGAAAAAAATTAAATATTCGAGGTCATGCTTGGGCAGGGGAGTTAGAAGTTTCAAAAATGGAATATTCTATTGATTTTGGAGCTACGTGGCAAAATTGTTCCTTAGAAAAACCAGCGAACCGTTTGGCTTGGCAGCATTTTGGGGCTACTGTTTCTTTTCCAAAAAAGGGATACTATGAGGTTTGGGCTAGAGCTACAGATTCACAAAATAAGGCTCAACCGATGCTTTTACCAGGATGGAATCCGAAAGGATATTTGAATAATGCGTGTCACCGCATAGCCATAAAAGTAGTATAAACGATGGATGAGAATACCAATTTACCAGAACTGATAAAAGCAGTTTATAGAAGCTTATTTACCTTTTTGATTGCTTTTGTCATTATCGCGGTGGGTTTGATTGCTTATATCAAAAACCCGGATTTGTTTCGTGGCGATTCGAAATCTACCGAGGCTGATTTAGAGTATGTTACCCTACCTGAAGATGATGATTTTGATAAGATTGAAAATGGAATTCATGTGCGGACAGGTTTTGTAGAAGCTAAGGGATTGATGGAAACCGTTAATAATTGCACAAATTGCCATTCCTCTGAACTTGTGCTCCAAAACAGAATGTCTAAAGAGCGTTGGGTAGCAACCATACGTTGGATGCAAGAAACCCAGAATCTATGGGATTTAGGGGGTAACGAGGAGATAATTGTTAATTATTTGGTTACAAATTACCCCGTGATGGCTAAGGGAAGACGTTCAGTACTAACCGATATTCAATGGTATGATCTGGAGGATTAGTAGCATTCTTTTTGCATTCCTTTTGTTTTCCTCTTGCAAGGAAAAAGAGGCAGTAAAAACGATTCCACTTCCAATAGAAACTTTAGGTTATCATAGTACGAGGCATTTAATAGAGGCAAAAAAATTGAAAACTGTTCTAGAAGAGGAGCATATCAAAATCATTGATTTTCGAAAATTAGAGGAATATAAGGCAGGTCATATTCCCAGTGCCTTGCATCTTTGGAGATCTGATATTGAGGACAAAACGTACCCTTACAAGGGTATGGCTGGTACCAAGGAGACCCTTGAAAATGTGATTTCCGATTTGGGAATTCGACCTGACGATATCATTATTATCTATGATGATAAAGGTTTATGTGATGCCGCCCGCTTGTGGTGGGTGCTAAAAATCCATAATTTTAATAAGGTGAAATTATTGAATGGTGGTTGGACGGATTGGAAGAATAACCAAGGTGCAATTTCAACGGATGTTCCTGAAACCTCCCCTTCAAAGTTTAAGTTTAATGCTGCCGAAGCCAAAGATTATTTGGTTGGTAAAGATGGTCTTAGCGCAGTATTGGAGACAAAGGATTTAATTTTGATTGATAGTAGAACGGCCGATGAGTTTAGTGGGAAACGACAGAAGTCGGGAGCGAAGCGAGGAGGTAGAATTCCTGGTAGTTTGAATATCGATTGGATGGAAGCAATAAGAAGCGATAATCAAAAGTTTAAAGCTAGAGGAGAGCTTGAAAAAATATATTCGCAAGTTGGAGTGGCGAAGGACAAACCTATTATTACCTATTGTCATACCGGAGTTCGATCTGCGCATATGACATTTGTATTAACCGAGTTGCTTGGTTACACCAATGTAAAAAACTACGACGGCTCATGGTCTGAATGGAGTTATTTTGATGATTTGCCTATTGAAAAAGATAGTGTAACGTCAGTATTGAATTAGGAATACGACTATTGTTAAGCTATGGAAAGATATATAGATGCCTTTGTAAATTCATTTTTAGGAACAGTAAGTTGGACGTGGAAATCTATTCTCTTCGAAGTACCTTGGTACAACAATTATTTCTGGGGATTGATTCTGATTTCCCTCATCGTTTGGGGATTTGAGATTTTGTTTCCGTGGCGAAAAGAACAATCCATCTTTCGAAAAGACTTTTGGCTAGATGCCTTTTACATGTTCTTCAATTTCTTCATTTTTGCGATTGTTATAAGCGGTGTTTATAAACTTTTAGGATTGTTGTTTGTAGATATGGGAATAACCTCCAAGTCCTTAGCATTAATTGATATTACCGCATGGCCGGCATGGTTACAACTAGTTGTTTTCTTTATTGTTTTAGACTTTGTACAGTGGTTTACACATACACTTTTACATCGTTTTGAGTTTCTTTGGAAGTTCCATAAAGTACACCATTCAGTAAAGGAAATGGGCTTTGCAGCACATTTAAGATACCATTGGATGGAGAATATTCTTTACAAACCTTTAAAGACTTTCGGTGTAATGATTCTAGGTGGTTTTGAACCTGAGCAAGCCTATATTGTCCATTTTGCTGCAATAGCCATCGGACACTTCAATCATGCAAATATTAAGCTCACTTGGGGCCCTTTAAAATATATTTTAAACAATCCCGTGATGCATTTGTATCATCATGCTTATACACTTCCTGAAGATAGGAGTAGAGGAGTTAATTTCGGAATCAGCCTTAGTCTCTGGGATTATATTTTTAAAACAAACTACATTCCCGAAGATGGAGGAAAAATCGAATTGGGTTTTGTTGGAGATGAAGAATTCCCTAAAAACTTCTTTAAACAAATAACCTTTGGTCTTGGAAAGTCAAGACCAAAGGCATAATTGAATTATAATTTTCTTATTGCACAGTAAGATTGAAAGTCTGTGTAATATCAGTTTCTCCACCGGCATCTGCCAAAGTTCCATCGTTAGGCTTCTTTGGTTCATGTCGTAATGTAATTTGCAAAGATCCACTTCCTGCATCACCTGTAGTTAAGTCAAACTCAATTCCTACAGGATTACCATCACCATCTTCATCACTGTATGTAATACCACTAATTGTACCACCACTGACGAATATAAATTGGTGTTCATCATCTTCACTTTTTACTTCTTCAGTAATATCTTCTGCAGGAGATTCTGTCTCATTCAAGAGTTCTATGGTCCCGGCATAAGTGGTATTTGCTGTTAAATCACCCGAAACTGAAATGGTTGGGGCATTTGGTCCATCACCATCCAAATCTTGAGATTGCAAAGTAACGGTTGTTGCTCCTGCTGCCGTAAGCGTAACATTCATGGTAGTGATAACTTCTTCCTCATTTACAGGTGTTGGTGGGTCATCATCATCTGAACATCCGACAAAAAGACTTGCACTGATTAAGACGAATAAAGCTAAAACTGATTTCTGCATAGTGTTTTTATAATTTTTCATTTTTCTAATTTTAATAGTTAATAGTTTAATTTTAATTGTAGACTTAAGTTTCTTCCCAAATCGTCGGCGAAGTAACGTTGTCTGTTTAAATAGGCTCTGTAATTTGTATTCAAAAGGTTTTCAGCACTTACCGATGTTGTAAGCATACTGTTCCCAAAAACCGTAAAAGCCATCTTAGCGTGTAAGGCTAAAAGGTGATAGGCCTTTGGTGGGGTGTTAATTGCCAAAACCACCTCTTGTTGTTGTTCTGGTGATAGAACAACCAAGTTAGGTGGAAACTCGTTTTGACGAAAAGCGTATCTACTTTCAAGTCCGATCTCAAAATCATTCCATTGCGGTCTCAGATAGGTTAGTATATTTCTAAAACTCACTGGCGGAATTTGAATCAAAGCTCCACCTTTAGACATGTCCTTTCCTTTTACCAAAGAAAAACTGTGATTGGTTTTCCAATTGGTATGAAACTCGGTATACGCGGTAAAATCCACTCCGATAAGCCTTGCATTTGTTTGACGATACGACCAAACAGGAAAAGCTCCCCGTATGGTAAATTCAACACCCGTTGGCTCCAAAAGGATAAAATTTGAAATGAAATTTGCATACGGCTCTACGGAATACCCCCAGCTCTCGAAATCTTTGCTTTGTGATAGCGAGACCTTATGAGAAGTCTCACTAGAAATGCGTAAATCGCCCAATTCTATCCTTGCTGCGGAATGATGTAAACCATCACTAAATAGCTCAGAAGGATTTGGTGCTCGCTGCGCCAAGGCATAATTAAACCGAAAATTGGTGCTGTTGTCAGGTTCGTATTGAAACCCAGCAGTACCTGAGAAATTGTGGTAATCAAATTTGGGATTTGTCAATAACTGTGTTCCCAAATCGTCTATAACCAAACTTTCAAACTCGGTATCATATCCACGTTCTTCCCATCGCGATGTTAGATAGAACTTTTGGGCATTAATCCTGTTGAAATCATATCTAACCCCTGCATCTAATGTAAAACTTTCATTCAAATTAAATTCTGCAATTAAAAATCCTCCAAAATCGAATTTTTCGTAATCGGGAATCAAACGACGCACTCCAGTCGCTGGATTGGCAAAATTATCTTGAAAGCGGGCCATTAATCCAGTAGTCAAGGTGTACTTGGAATTTGCATCCCATTTGAAATCTGTTGCGAAGGTGTGCGTGGTGAGCTCTAAGTCAATGGATGCTGTATTTCGATCATCCCCCACACGGACATCATATTCAAACCTACGATTGTTTTGAAAATCGTACTGAAAATTCCATTTTCCCAAACCTTGAAATCTTTTGTACACATTTAAACTAGCAATGTGATGTGTGACTTCTTGGCGTGGTGCCACGATCTCATAGGTAAACGGGTCGATTACCTCTGGTTGTCCTCCGTTAATACTTCGAATTAAATCATCAACATTTCCGATATGTGAAGCGCGAAGAATAGCCAATTCTGCATCGAAGAAACTATAGTTCGCCTTCCAGCCCCAATCAAACATTTGCTTTCCAACGTTAAGTTTGACTCCTATTTCCTGTACTCCTGTATTGGACAAAACATAACCTGGCGCTTCACGGTCGCCCAATCTTTTAAAAGAAGCTTGACCGTTGGCAAACCATCCACTTTCATAGGTTTTGCTCAATTCAGAGCTTATGTTTCCACCACGACCATTGGTCATTGCATTCAACAAAGTTTTACCAAAAAGTGAATCTTTTTTGATTGTCTTTTGCGGAGAAACCACGATTACTCCCCCAATGGCATCGCCACCGTATTGCAAAGCTGCAGCTCCTTTTATAACAGAAATTGAACCTGACCCATTGATATCTATATTGGGAGCATGTTCTTCACCCCACTCCATATCTTGCATGCGTACGCCATCGTTCAAAATAAGAACACGGCTACCATTCAAACCATGAATACTGGGTTTAACGATATTCGAACCCGTATTTAAGGACGATACCCCTGCGATTTCTCGCAATGCATCTCCAATACTCTTTCCACTAAAACGCTCAATGGTATTGAGGCTTAAGGTTTGTTCTGATGCGGAATTGGTTTCCTTTTTAACCAAATCACCAACTACTTTTACTTCCTGTAGTTCTTCTAAGTGGTGTTCTAAACTAATTTCTTTATAGGTATCACCCTCCATAGTAATCGTTATGAACTGTGATTTGCAATCCGGATGAAAGATTTCCAATTCCAAAACACCATCACAAATCCCTTCAAACCTGAATTTTCCATCAGATTTGGTCATGGTTGTTAACGGTGTTCCTGTTATGAGTATGGTGGCCCCATCTAAAGGCGTGTTGTCATGAAAGTCAACAACTTGCCCTAGAAGTATGGATTCACAATTTTGAGCGAATCCTTGGCCAACAATACTTAAAAGAAATAGCATGAACGCAAATTTCTTCATCGTGTCTTGTTCGAATAAAATTAAAAGTATTTACGGCTTCTGAGAACTAGGAAGCAGATGGAGGACCCCGAAGGGCAAAAGGTAGTTTTTGGTATTTACTTAAAAAAGTATAATGATTTTTATCTTTTTCTTTTGTAAAATTAGTAGTTAGTTTTTGAACCTTTACAAAAACGGGATATTGCTGCGGAGAGAGTTTGAATTTCTGAAAGTCACAATCAAATTCTATCTCGTGAACGTGAGTAGTACTATCATCAATACAAAGCAATTCTTGATGCTCGAAAAGTGCATGAGCCGTCTTAACAGCATTAGGGGCGAAAATCGCCGATACCAAAAGAATTGCTAAGATATTTTTGCAAAATTGTTTCAAAAAAACTTTCACGCGTTAAATGTAAAGAATTTATGGATGAAGATAGTTAAGGAAAGTCTAATTATTTTCTTCTTTAAAAATGAAACCCAATCCGAAACGGCTGAGCATTTTCTTTTCGAAGGTCCAGAAAAATTGAAACTGCCCGAAAAGCCATCCGAAAAGCACCAATAGTATTTGATAGAATATCAGGCTTATGACCATAAATAGAATCCAGTAGACAAAGACATTAAGATTTTCCTTGCTTATTCCTAATAACTTGATAATAGGTCTTCCAATAACAACACTTGAACTGCCCGTAATGGCGAAAACGATGAAGATGCGAATCATTTCCCAGCGGTAATTTACAATCCACTTGTTTTCTAATTTTTTAAAAATGAATAGACAGAGCTTAATTAATAGATAAGACAATACTAATGAAAGGCTTACACTTAAAAAGAAATTGATGTCTTTGGTTATAATTTTGGCTAATTTGAAAGAACTATATACAGTTCCTATAATGCCTAGAAGAGGAAATATAAGCTGCCAATTCTGTTGTATTTCCCAGCGTTCTTTGAACTTCTGCATGAATCAAGTTTTGCGATGCAAATATACGGTGCAACTTTAAATTCTTGCTATAAATGGACCAAGTCGTTGCCGGTATTTTCTTTGAAAATAAATGAAGTAATTGTAGAGCTTGTAATTTACTTCGTAGCCGTAATCAATGTTTTGTTGATAATCAATTTGCATTTCGTACAGATTAGGATTGTACCGAGAAGGTTGTAAAACCCTTTGATTCCAGTTTGTGACCATTATTTGGTTCCTTGTTTCTAAAAAGGATTGTGAATAATACCCTTCAGGTCTAGCTATACTTCGTAGCCAAATATTGAAGCCAGGTTCTATGATAATGATTTCGTATTCCGTTTCATCGCTTGAAATATTAATGGTGTCGCCTTCAGTTTGACTGAAAGCTTCCTTTTCCGCATCGGTGACATCAGGAATATCGACAGTTTCTTTGGTACTTCCACAACTAGCAACCAAAATAATAATGGCTAGAATGAAGAGAACTGATATAATCTTTTTCATAGGTTTAAGGTACAAAAAAACCGCTCTTGTTGATGTGAGCGGTTCTGTTAAATATGTTTTACTGATTTCTATTTTCCAAATAGACCGCCAAGAAGTCCACCAAGGCCGCCACTTTTCTTTTGGCCTCCGCCCATTACCATACCAGCAACATCATCTAAAATGCTACCATCACCATCAGCGTCAAGCAAAGTTGTAATTAAGCTTTGGTTTTGCTGTGGTTGCCCCCCTAGCATACTACCAAGCAAATTATTCATACCACCAGCATCTTGAACGTTATTCTGTTTTGTTTGCTTTCCTATGAAACCCATAACGATTGGGGCGGCAATCTTAAGAATGTTTGCAATAGAGCCTGTGTCCATTCCTGATTTTTGGCTTAACGCATTCTCGACATTACCTTGCTTTCCTCCAAAAAGGTGTCCTAATATGCCAGCACCATCATTGGTGACAGCTTCATCTACACCACCCCCGAATAAACCACCTAAATCATCAAGAATACCACCATCATGTTTTCCAGACAAGGCACCCATTAAACCTTGCGCTCCTTGCGGTGTTGCAACATTTTTCTTCATTGCACCTAACAATAAAGGCATCGCCATGCTAAGAACATCTCCGGTTTTATTTTCTGGTTGACCGGTTTGTCCGGCTACACCACTTATTAATTGTTTACCCATTGGGCTGTTTAGTAAATCTAATAATCCTGACATTGTATTTAGTGTTTTAAAAATTGAAGCGTAATGTACAAAAAGAGTTGGAAACTATTGCGTTGTACTTAAGGGTTTTCGCTGTTTCTATTTTAATAAGGAAATAATTTGGTTTGCTAGCTCCAAACCAATGCGATTTTGAGCTTCACCTGTAGCGGCGCCAATGTGTGGTGTGAGAGAAATATTGGGATTCATCAATATTTTAATCTCAGGAGTTGGTTCTGATTCAAAAACATCCAAACCGGCAAATGACAATTTTTTGCTGTCTAAAGCTTCTACCAAAGCCACTTCATCAATAACACCACCTCTTGCGGCATTGACAATTCCAGCGCCATCTTTCATTAAAGCGATTTCAGTCTTTCCGATAACATATTCTTTTTGGGCAGGAACATGAACCGTTACAAAATCAGCTTCCTTTAATAAAGCTTCTTTCGAGATACTTTTAAAATTAAAAGAAATGGATTGTCCATCAAAAAAAGGAATACTTACTGAAGCAGCATCCATATAAGGGTCAGAGTAAATGACTTTCATACCCACTCCTAAGGCTATTTTAGCCGTTGATTGTCCAATTCTGCCAAAACCAATTACACCCAAGGTTTTCCCTCTAAGCTCAGTGCCTTTTGCGTAAGCCTTCTTTAAATCTTTAAACTTACTGTCGCCGTCTAACGGCATATTACGGTTGGCATCATATAAGAATCGTACACCACCATATAAATGTGCAAATACCAATTCCGCCACCGATTCTGATGAAGCTGCAGGAGTATTGATGACATGTAATCCTTTTTCCTTGGCGTAGGCTACGTCTATATTGTCCATACCAACACCACCGCGTCCTATAAGTTTGAGGCTCGAGCAATTATCGATTACATCTGTACGTACCTTGGTAGCGCTTCGCACCAATAGTCCAACGATTTCATTTTCATTAATGAAGTTTATCAGCTGTTCCTGAGCAACTGTTGTTGTTAGAACTTCAAAACCCGCTTTTTCCAAAGCATCGATACCCGATTGTGATACCCCGTCGTTTGCTAGTATTTTCATGATTACCCTTTTCTTTCCATTTCACTCATAACATCAACTAACACACCCACACTTTCCAAAGAAAGGGCATTGTACATAGATGCCCGATATCCGCCTACCGAACGGTGACCGTTGAGTCCGTTAATACCGGCTTCTTTAAGCATAGAATCAAATTCTTCTTTTAGTTTTTCATCAGTGATATTGAATGTTGCGTTCATGTTTGAACGATCCTCTTTGTTGGCATAGCCTTGAAAAGCAGGACTCAAATCAATTTCAGAATACAGCAATCTTGATTTCTTTTCATTGATTTCTTCAATAGCAGCTATACCACCCATATCTTTCAGCCACTGCATCGTTAACATCGAAACGTATACGGGAAAAACCGCTGGGGTATTAAACATACTGTCCTTTCCGATGTGAACCTTATAGTCAAGCATTGATGGGATTTGGCGTGAAACCTTTCCTAAGATATCTTCTTTAACCACTACCAAAGTAGTTCCTGCTGGCCCCATGTTTTTCTGCGCTCCAGCATAAATCAAATCAAATTGCGAGAAATCCATTTGTCTTGAAAAGATATCTGAACTCATGTCACAAACTAGAGGAGCATCCGTAGTAGGGAATTTCTTCATCTGCGTTCCAAAAATGGTGTTGTTAGATGTGAGGTGTAAATAATCAAGTCCTGACGGAATGGTATATCCTTTAGGAATGTATTTGAAATTTTCATCTTTAGAAGAACCTACTTCGATTACTTCACCAAAAAGTTTTGCTTCTTTAATAGACTTGTCACTCCAAGTACCCGTGTTCAGATAACCTGCTTTGGTTTCCAATAGATTATAAGCAACCATTAAGAATTCCATACTGGCCCCACCTTGCAAGAATAGGGCTTTGTACCCTTTTCCTTCAAGACCTAAAAGTTCTAGAGCCAAAGAACGTGCGGTTTCCATAACTTCTACAAAGTCTTTACTACGATGCGAAATTTCGATTAATGATAATCCCGAACCATTAAAATCTAATACAGATTCAGATGCTTTCTTTAATACTTCTTGAGGTAAAATACAGGGTCCTGCACTAAAATTATGTTTTTTCATGAATTTGTTTTTAGGTCTGGAAACAGGTTTAAATTAAGCGGGTAAAGGTCTTAAAAATCTAGAGAATCATTGCCATACAAAAGCCATTAAATCTGTGATGTTTTTAACAAGAAGTCAACAGTGTCGACTCCGTCTGCATAATCATTTAATTCAGGTTGTTGTGTTTTTCCAAAGGGAATTTCTCCTTCTATGAAGCCTTTTGCCACAATACATTGAATTTTTTCAGCTTCATTTTTCAATTTCTCATTTAGTTCTTCGGATGAATCATAGGTTTCATAAAAAACAGAAGCAATAGGGGATGCATAACTCTCGTCTTCCTTTAACATCAAGAATCCGTTTTCAAGAATTTTAAACTCACTCATCAAATACACAGCCTTATTGTAATCGTAATTGTTCGCGTATTTGGCTTGTTGAATAATGGGATTGAAATCATAAATGGATTTGAAAAAGGCATCAAAATCATATTCCTGTGGAACAAATATTTTGGATACACTTCTACACCCAAGCCCGTAATATCGGAAAATGTCTTCACCCAAGGCTGCTAGTTCATTAGTGGTTTCATTTCCAGTCAGAACAGCAACAGAGTTTCGATTTTTTCGAATGATATTAGGTACTTTTGAAAAGTAATGTTCAAAATAACGTGCTGTATTATTGCTTCCGGTGGCTATTACAGCATCAAAATTTTTAAGCTTTTCTTCTGTAAAAATAATTTGGTCTTTTAGAGAAGGTTCAATCTCGATTAGATATTTAGCAATTAGAGGAAGCAGGCCTTTATCATTGCTAGATAATTTTACCAGTACCCTATTTCCTGTAATTAAAACGGATAAGAAATCATGAAAGCCAACTAAGGGTATATTCCCCGCCATAATAATAGCGACAGTTTTCGCCTGATTGACTTCAACGGAATAGTTTGAAAGCCATGCGGATAGTTTTTCTTCCGTCAACAGATCGCCCCATCCCTTTAGGGCAAAATGAATATTTTCTTCAGTAAACCACCCATTATGATGTTTTGCAAGAGCGATTACTTCGGTAAAGGTTTTATGCCACTCACTTTCTGAGACATTACCATTGCAAAATTCTCGAAAAAATGTGCCAAGTTTAACGAAAGCAATAAATGTTTTCCGTTGGTCGTTCATATATTTGTGCAAAATTGTGTTAGGGATTACCTTTGCGCAAAAATAGTGATACTGAATTGATTTCGAACTGTCAATTGTAATGCAGATAGATAAGGCAGATACTGAAACTAGTTCAGCATAAAGAGAAAATTATGGCAATTATAATAACGGATGAATGTATCAATTGCGGTGCTTGTGAGCCTGAATGCCCGAACACTGCAATCTACGAAGGAGCGGACGAGTGGCGTTATAGTGACGGAACTTCGTTAAATGGAGATGTCGTTCTACCTGATGGAAAAGCAGTAAATGCCGATGAAGTTCAAGAGCCGATAAGTGACGAAATCTATTATATTTCTCCAGATAAATGTACGGAATGTATGGGCTTTCATGAAGAACCACAATGCGCTGCGGTTTGTCCTGTAGATTGCTGCGTGCCTGATGAAGACAACGTCGAAACTGAAGAAGTGCTTTTAGGGAAACAGGCTTTTATGCACCCTGAGGGATAATTTTTAGTTCGTAGTCTATAGACGATAGTCTCATTAGCGAAAAAATGAATAAAACCTGAGCTTTGGCTTGGGTTTCTTGTTTTAAAAAACGGAGCAAAACATATTTAATTGAAGGAGACCAATCTCTTTGTGAACCTTGCGTTAACCCTTGCGATCTTTGCGTTTAAATAAATCGGACTAAGCTTCTAGTATCTTAACAGCTATTTCCCTTAGCATCTTAGCACTCACCATGGCTGTCATATTATTAATATCTCTCGTCGGATTATATTCGACAATATCTGCTCCAAGAATTGGAACATTGATATTCTGAATGATATTCAAAACTTCTCTAGTACTTAATCCTCCTGGTTCATGATGTGAGACTCCTGGAGCAAAAGCAGGGTCGAGTCCATCAATATCCAAGGAAAGATAAATTGGATTCTCGAATGTAGGTAGCTGCTTCAAATCAAAATCTTTCATTTGAATGATTTCTACTCCAAATTTATCTGCTTGTTCTTGTTGATGTTTTGAAAGTGTTCGAATTCCGATTTGCACCAATCTATTGGCCAAACCATCTTCCATAATACGTGCAAACGGACAAGCGTGTGAATATTTATCTCCTTCAAAATTATCGTATAAATCTGCATGTGCATCTATATGAAGAATATCAACTGCTCCGTATTTTTTATAATGTGCTTTTAGAAGCTGATAAGTAATCGAATGATCTCCACCTAAGGTAATCAATGGTGCTTCAGCTGCTAGATTTTGAGAGGTAATTTTCTCTATATCGAAATAGTCTTGAATTTCAAAATCTCCTTTATCATCCCATATTTCTGGTAGTATTTCCATGCCATTTTCAGCGAAATAGTTTGCAGATTCGCTATGATAAGCTTTTCTAATTAATGGCGGTGCTAGGGCAGGGCCTCTTAAATAAGACGATTTTTCATCAAATAGAATTCCTTGTAAAGTGATTTGTTTTGGCATAAATCGAAAGTATAAAAAAAGCCGCCCATTTCTGAACGGCTTTTTAAAAAATAAACTAACTCAGACTTAAAACTTATAGTTCAATGAAAGATTAAACATTGTACCCAATTGGCTAAAGTGATACCCATCATAGGTCATTTGAGAATATCTTTGGTTAAATGTAATCAGATTCGATTGGTTTTGAACTTGAGCGGGGTCGGCTAAAATTGCATCTCCCGCGGCATTTTGAGAAACAAAATTCCATTCTGGTAATACATTTAAAAGGTTGTTTACATTCAAAGCAATTGTAAATTTTTCAGTTGCATTGAAATTGATAGCTAAATCAGTTACTATTTTCGGTGTAAACTCCGTTCCAATATTGAATAGTCCGTTTGCATCAGTACTCAAACCTTGCTGGAAAAAGCTTGTTTTTCCGAAATAGGTGTTGTTTAAAGAGAAACCAAATTTATTGATATCATAGTTTGCGCCTAAGATCCATTTTGTTACGGGTCTCGAAGTAAAGAATAAAGCTTCCTGTGTTTGATTAACAACAGACTGACCAGCTTGTTCCACCAAATCTGGATTCTTTACATCTCCATCACGCTCATTTTGAATCGTATAGTTCCCTGATAAGTTTAAATCAAGATTACCGGCTCCAATAGCAATGTCTTTATAGCTAAGAACTACATCTATACCTGATGTTTTTGTATCAATTCCGTTTACAAAGAAACTTACATCAGAAAGGTTATTGCTATTTAAGATATCATCCAAGGCCGTATTTCCAGCAGCAGTTGGACCTATTTCAGTACTTAGAACCACGCGGTCTTTAACAGCGATGTTATAGTAATCTAAAGTATAGCTGAAGTTATTCGAAATCTTACCAGCAACACCAACGGTAAAGTTGTTTGAAGTTTCAGCATCTAATTGAGGAATACCTAATAATTTTGCTTGTGTTGAAACGTTATTTATTAAACCACCAACCTGAATTCCTTGACCAGGAATAAAACTATACTGCGCTTTTTGAGTGAAAATTTGGTGTAGTGTTGGAGCTCTGAAACCAGAAGAGATAGAACCTCTTAAGTTAAATGCATCGCTTACTTTATAGCGTGAGCTAAACTTGTAAACAAAGGCATTCCCAAAATCAGAATAGTTTTCAGTTCTTACGGTACCACTTAATAAGAAAGCATCTGTTACATCGTAGTCTAAACTGAAATATCCACCAATGTTATAACGGTTGAACTTTCCTGAGTTTTGAGGAGAAGCACCTGCAAATGAATCTGCTCCACCACCATCATAAGATGCTAGCTCACCCTCGATAACCTCAAACGTTTCAGTTCTAAACTCAGCCCCAATACCAATGCTTACTTTGTCTGAAAGCAATTTTGAAATATCGATATTACCAACATTGTGTGTGAATTTCGTTCCACCTGGATCGAAAGATTGCTGGCTATTTGCTCTATATAATTCTGAACCTTCCGTTACTTCACCATCATCAATAGTGCCATTGCCATTTGCATCTACCCATGTTGAAGGCGAGAAAACAACATTACGGTTATGTGACTGATTTACCTTGTAAGTCTGTAAGTTGCCACCCGTGGTAAAACTTGCGTCAATGTTCCAATCATTTATCTTTGAGCGGAAACCAACTGTACCGTTGTAATCGCTTAATAAACCTTCAAAGGTAGGTACATAACCATCATAGCTGCCTCCAGGTCCATTAGGAAAGAAATCAGCTAAATATGGAAAGTCAGCTTCAGTTCTCCAGTACGGAGTTCTATAATTTGCAAAACTATTCACCGCCTTGTATACATACGCAGCATTACCATAAAGTTGTGTGTTTTCACTTAAATCAAATCCCATATTAACTGAGAATTTTGCTGCTGCGGTTTCGGGGGAACCATTTATGTTACCGGCATCAGGTCTTCTTGATAAAAATTCTTGAACATCCGCGATATCTGCACCGAAATCACCTGCTTCACCAGCGGCATCAACTGTACCGGGTCGGTTTGCTAAGTTCACTTTAGATAAATCTATAGTGTAGTTTACGAAACCTTTGTCATCTCCGATTTTTGAACCATTATTCACGGCAACACCGAACATTTCGCCATCACCTTCAGAAGTTATGCCTAATCGTACAGTACCAGAACCTTCATTTGGAGAATCTTTTAAAATAATGTTCATTACACCTGCAATCGCATCAGAACCATATTGCGCAGATGCACCATCACGTAAGATTTCAACCTTTTTAATCGCATCTGTGGGAATTGCAGAAATATCTGCACCCGTTTCACCACGACCAGGAGAGGTTTGTGTATACAATAGTGCACTTAAGTTCTTACGTTTTCCGTTTATCAAGATCAAAGTTCTACTTGGCCCCATGTTACGAATTTCGTAAGGATCTAATAAAGAAGTCGCATCATTTACAGGAGTTTGAACTGTATTAAAGGAAGGAATTCTATACTGCAAGGCTTTATCGAAAGTTGCTTGCCCTGTAGAGGTTAGTTCCTTTACGCCAACAACATCTACAGGTAACGGTGTATCTGTATTACTACGAGGGGCTGTTCTAGAACCTACCACGATAAACTCTTCAAGTTGCACACCTTCAGAAAGCTGCACATTAACCGAAGAACGGCCTCCTACTTTTTGTTCCACAGAACCAAATCCTATGTAGCTAAATACTAGTGTGGCATCTGAACCTACCGTGATGGTATAATTACCATCAAAATCTGTCGTAGTTCCGTTTGAAGAACCTTTTTCAACAATGTTTACACCTGCTAAAGCAATACCATCTTGATCAGTGACTTTACCAGACACTGAATTTTGAAGTATTGATAAGTCTTTAACCGTTGCAAAGCCAAGTCCTTTAGTAGTACTTATCTTTTCTACTACAGCTCTTTTTACTTTTTTAGGGTGTACTACATAGTACTTGTTTCCTAAATATTCAAAGTCAAAATTAGTTTTAACTTCTAATTTGTTAATGATTTTTCCTAAGGAATTATAACGATATTCCTCTGGGTTTAAATTTGCCCCAGAAATCACCATAGGGTTGTAGGTGAAGAACACTTCGTGAGCTTCACTAATGTCATTTAGAAAATCAGCTAATGCAACAGTTTTGTCTGCGACAAGAGCATCTTTCTTTTCGGCTGCATTGACAGTAATACCTAATAAAAGGAATGCCAAGAACAGCGTGTTCATAATTCTTTTTCCATTCATAATGTTCAGTTTTAGTTTATTGAGTTTTTAAATAGTATAAGGCTATTGTCTTTTTGGACAATTCGAGTTCCTGTCGATTTTTCAATTGCTGACAAGCAAATTTTCAGGTTTTGATTGGGTATACCCCCGGTTAATAATTGTTGTTTAAGTTCTTCATCAATGAATTCTACTTCCAATCCGTAAGCATGTTCTATGTTATTCATTACTTCTTGCAGCGTGATGTTATTGAAGACATAGGTGCCTTCTCGCCAAAGCGAGTAGGGAATTTCAGTAGTTACTTTCTGGTGTGTTACCTCGTTATTTCCTTTGGAAAAAGAAACCAGTTCACCTGGAACCATTTTTTTCGTGGTACCATTCTGTAAAACCAAATGAATAGAACCTTCATCTAGCAAAACATCTGTTTTTTCTTCTCGCGTATTTACATGAAATTGAGTTCCATATACTTCAACTTTTAAGTCTTTTGTATTGACCCAGAATTTTGCATTCGTTGATGGAATGGACTTTACCTTAAAGTAGGCTTCCCCTGTTAATTCAATATTTCGCGAATTATCTTTTTCGTATTTGATTTCTGAATTACCATTTAAAACAACCGAAGTTCCATCGGGTAGTTTTAAATCGATAATCTCACCAAAACCAGTTTTATGAACTACCTCAGAAGAACCATTAAAGAAAACATTTCCTAGGGTTAGAAAAAGTATGCAAACCGCTGCAATAGCCGTGTATTTTTTGAGGCGAGCATTTAATTTCTTTTTTAATGGAATTACTTTCTTATCCGTCTTTGATTTAATCTGATCTAAAACAGCATCTAATTCCATAGTAACTTTACCTTCCGGTAGAGAAACTTTATTAAAAGCAATACCAGTTATGATCGACTTGGCCGTATAAGCTGTTTCTATCTTATCAGGATTTTTACTAACCCATGATTCCCAATAGTCCATATCATTTTGGTTACTGCGGCTAGCCCAGTTTTGAAAGGAAGAATCATTTAAAAGAATCTCTAGAAGAGATTGGTCGGTTTCACTCATAATGTAATCGTAGTTATAAATATAGAGACCTCTCTTTTGAAGTTATACCCTATTTTTTGAAGAAATTTCAATTTATTTGAAAAACTTGCTTTATCTCCTGAGATTCGATATGCGTTCTTAGGCTTGTAAAAGCCTTTTGAAGGGTGTTTAGAACACTTTGGTAAGAGATAGACATTACCTCGGAAATTTCTTGGGTTGATAGATCGCTATAATACTTTAGATAGATAACTTCTCGTTGGCGAGTAGAAAGTCCATTGAGTAGTTTTGTTAAGGTTTGTATTCTAGTTTTGGTAAATTCTTGATCAATCATTAGTTCCTCAGGCGAGAACTCAAAATTAGTAGAGTTTTCAAAAACCGTTTCATATGTAATGAGTTTACGCTCTTTTTTTAAATATTTGAAGAGTGATCTTCGAAAGGCAACAAAGAGGTATGATTTAATTTGAGAGACCGAGTCAAGGTTTTTACGATTGTCATATAAATAGACAAAAAAACTTTGAAGACAGTCTTCCGTTAGAGCCGGATTCCCAGAAATTTTCACTCCATAATTGTGAAGATAGGAGTAATAGGTCTTAAAAAGGGTAGAAAAAGCGTTAACATCACCTTCAACAAATGAATGCCATAATGATTTTTCAGAAAAATTGTTCATGAACAGATTTATGGGATTGGCACAATATATTTAAAATATATTAAATAATTGTTAAAAACTAAAGATATGTTAGGTATTTGGTGTTTTAGGTAAAAATATTTAAGGAATTTAATATTTTCTTTGAATAAAAATCATATGCATGCATTGTAATTTTTTAATGTTTTTTATAATAAAAATCTAAGTTTGCCAGCCTCGAAGTTCTCATGGGTAAAAACTATATTTGCACCCGAATAAAAGATAGCGACTACGGTTGCACTTAATATAATAAAGATGAAAGCAGGTATTGTAGGATTACCCAATGTTGGAAAATCTACTCTTTTTAATTGTTTGTCAAATGCCAAAGCGCAAAGTGCAAACTTTCCTTTTTGTACTATTGAACCGAATATTGGGGTAGTAAACGTTCCTGATACGCGTTTGGAAAAGTTGGAGGAACTAGTCAATCCCGAAAAAGTGATTCCAGCTACTGTAGAAATTGTTGATATCGCAGGATTAGTAAAAGGTGCGAGCAAAGGTGAAGGCCTTGGAAATCAGTTCTTAGGAAACATTCGTGAAACAGATGCGATTCTACATGTTTTAAGATGCTTTGATAACGATAATATTGTTCATGTAGATGGTTCTGTAGATCCTATTCGCGATAAAGAGACCATTGATATGGAACTCCAGCTTAAAGACTTGGAGACTGTAGAAAAGAAGTTGGATAAAGTAAAGCGAGCTGCAAAAACAGGAAACAAAGAAGCACAAAAAGAAGAAGCTGTTTTGTTAGCTATCAAAAATGGTCTAGAAGCAGGAACTTCAGTACGTGCCGTTGAACTTTTAAAAGAAGATAGAGCGGAGTATGTGAACCCGTTACAATTCATTACAGATAAACCAGTAATGTATGTTTGTAATGTAGATGAAGATGCAGCCGTTTCTGGTAATGCTTACGTGGACAAAGTTAAGGCCGCAGTAGCCAACGAAAATGCAGAAGTTGTGGTTTTAGCGGTTGGTACTGAAGCAGACATTACCGAATTGGAGACTTATGACGAGCGTCAAATGTTCTTAGAAGATTTAGGTCTCTCAGAACCAGGTTCGGCAAAATTGATACGAGGTGCTTACAAATTATTAAACCTTGAAACTTATTTTACAGCAGGGGAGAAAGAAGTCCGAGCTTGGACGATTCCCGTTGGTGCTACTGCTCCCCAAGCAGCAGGAGTTATACATACCGATTTTGAGAAAGGCTTTATTCGTGCAGAAGTTATCGCCTATGATGACTATGTTACTTTTGGTAGTGAAGCCAAAGTAAAAGAAGCTGGCAAGATGCGAGTGGAGGGTAAAGAGTACATCATCAAAGATGGTGATGTTATGCATTTTAGATTTAATGTTTAGCCTGCTTTTGAGATTTTAAATTCTTAAAATTTTGGAAATCAATAAAATGCATTTCAACGGTTAATTTGGTTTTTTAATATGATCTGCATTTTTCTTTGTGGTAATTTGTTTTCTTTGAAATGTGATTGTTTCAAAAAATAAAATTTGCCAGATGCTAAGAACCAAAAATGTATTAACCTATTTATTTGTTTTTTTACTGATTTATAGTTGCTCAAAGTCTGATTCTAATGAACCAGAACCAGAAAATACGCCATCACTAAGTATCCCAAAAGTAACTACTGCTGCCATTTCTGAGATTACTGAAAGTACTGCTATATCTGGTGGAAATGTAACTGATGATGGTGGAGCCACTATCACCGAAAGGGGTGTTTGCTGGAGCACATCAACAGAGCCAACTGTTTCTGATAACAAAACAACAAATGCAACCGGTATCGGAGTGTTTAGTAGCTCTTTGGAAGGTTTAGATGCTAACACCGCTTATTTTTTAAGAGCATATGCAACCAATAATGAGGGAACGGCTTATGGTAATGAGATCAGTTTTACGACTTTGGAACCAGAACCTATTGCAAAGGTTTACGAGGGAGATTTAGTTTTAACTACTCAGCAAGAAGTTGATGACTTCGGAGCAGAAGGTTTTACCGCTATTTCTGGTAGTCTAAAGATTAAAGACTCCAATGTTCCATCAACAATTGTTAATTTGAATCCTCTAAATACGATTTCTACAATTAGTGATTCCTTGATAATTGAAGAAAATTTAATCTTAAACGAACTAAACGGCTTTATTGAATTAAAAAATGTTGGAGCAGATATTTCCATTATAAGAAATAAGGCTTTACAGTCAATAAACACATTTGAGAAATTAGAGGAAGTTGGAGGTGACATAATATTCTTCGCTGAAGAAGCAGTTTATAGTATTTCTGGTTTTAATAATCTATTGACCATTGCAGGTGGGCTTTATTTAATAAATAATTCCCAAGGTGCGGTAAGTGAATTAAATGCCTTTAACAACTTAGAAACAATAGGAACTGATCTTTCAATTAATCGAATTAATGGCAATTTAGTAGGACTTAATAAGTTGAATTCTATTGGTGCTAAATTGACGATTCAAGGCCTATCGACTATTGAAGATTTTACTTTTTTTGAATCACTTACGAATATTGGGGGCAGAGTAAATGTAACCGCTAATCCAGTATTAGAATCATTTAACGGATTTGAAAAACTGACTGGCTTGAACGGACTTTCTTTACTTTTAAATAATTCTTTAACTTCCTTAAATGGCCTTGAAAATATTAGATCAATATATGGAAACTTAGTAATTACAATTAACAGAAATCTTGAGAATCTTCAAGGTTTGGAAGGGTTGGAGAAAGTTTTAAATGGGGGAGTTGACATTAATCAAAATATGAGTCTAACCAGCCTTAATGGACTCAACAATTTAAAGACAATAGACCAGGGCCTTGAAATATGGAGAAATGATTCACTAGAAAATTTAACCGGTTTGGAAAGTCTCAATAGTACTGGTTTTGGAGAGGCTTGTACTATTTGCTTTGGAAGAATTAGAATAGAGTCCAATGAAAACCTTTTGAATATTGATGCTTTAGAAAATCTTACGTCAAATTGGTATGGAAACATCAAAATTAGCTACAATGAAAAACTAGTAAATTTAGATGGGTTAAGGAATTTAGTGAATATATACAGGTTTCCCCAAGATACAAGAGTCAACGGAGCTATAATAGAAAATAATAGTAATCTAAATGATGTTTGTGGGTTAAAGAATGTATATGACAATAACTCATCCAGATTTTATGTAGAAGGATTTTTTAACGGAACTGAGAACAATCCCGAAGGTGATGCGAGGGCCATGTTGAACTTATGTGACTAGATGATTTCTATCAACAAAACCATATTTTCTTTGTTAATTACTTTATAACATAGGGGTTTCATTTTTTTTGAACTAGTCTTATATTAGCCACGCTCAGATTAAACCCCTATAGATGGCTGAAAATACCCAATATACCGAAGATAATATCCGTTCGTTAGACTGGAAGGAACATATTCGTATGCGACCTGGTATGTATATTGGTAAGCTAGGTGATGGTTCTTCAGCCGATGACGGTGTCTATATTCTGCTCAAAGAGGTTCTCGATAACTGTATCGATGAATTCGTAATGGGGGCGGGGAAGACCATTGAAATTCGCATTAAAGATGGTTTGGTTAAAGTCCGTGACTATGGTCGTGGTATTCCTTTAGGAAAAGTGGTAGATGTGGTTTCTAAAATGAATACGGGTGGTAAATACGACTCGCGCGCTTTTAAGAAATCAGTGGGATTAAACGGAGTAGGTACAAAAGCGGTCAATGCGCTTTCTAGTTTCTTCGAAGTACAATCTTCCCGAGATAATAAAATTAAAACAGCTGAATTCAGCCAAGGAAATCTAATCAAAGAAGAAGGCCCTGAAGCATCTTCACAACGAAAAGGTACTCGAGTTACTTTTCGACCTGATGAAGCTATTTTTAAAAAATACAAATTCCGTGCAGAGTATGTTGAGCGCATGCTAAAGAATTACGTGTATTTAAATCCGGGATTAACGATTGACTTTAATGGAGAGAAGTACCATTCCGAAAATGGATTAAAAGATTTATTAGAAGATAATAATAACACAGAAGATTTTTTATATCCTGTGATTCATTTAAAGGGAGACGATATTGAAATTGCTATAACGCACAGTAAAACGCAGTATAGCGAGGAGTATCATTCTTTTGTAAATGGACAAAACACAACTCAAGGAGGAACGCACCAAACCGCATTTAGAGAAGCTTTGGTGAAGACAATTCGTGAGTTTTACGGAAAGAACTATGATCCCTCTGATATCAGAAAATCTATTATTTCTGCTATTGCTATTAAAGTTATGGAGCCCGTCTTTGAAAGTCAAACCAAGACGAAATTAGGTTCAACAGATATGGGTGGTGGACTTCCTACCGTACGTACCTACATAAATGATTTCGTAGGGAAATATTTGGATAATTATTTACATAAGAATCAAGATGCAAGGGAAGCTTTGCAGCGCAAAATATTGCAAGCTGAACGTGAACGAAAGGAACTCTCTGGAATTCGTAAGCTGGCTAAGGATCGAGCTAAAAAGGCAAACTTGCACAACAAAAAATTACGAGATTGTCGCATACACTTAGGAGATACCAAAAAAGATAGAAATCTAGAAAGTACTTTGTTTATTACTGAGGGTGATTCTGCCTCTGGTTCTATTACAAAGTCTCGAGACGTAAATACACAAGCGGTTTTTAGTTTAAAAGGAAAGCCTTTAAACTCTTACGGATTATCTAAAAAGATCGTCTATGAGAATGAAGAATTCAATCTTCTACAAGCGGCATTGAATATTGAGGAATCGATGGAAGACTTGCGGTATAACAATATCGTAATTGCCACTGATGCCGATGTCGATGGAATGCACATTCGATTGTTATTGATTACCTTCTTTTTACAGTTCTTTCCAGAGCTTATAAAAGAGAATCATCTTTATATTTTGCAAACACCTTTATTCCGTGTGCGCAACAAGAAGGAAACGATTTATTGCTACAGTGACGAAGAACGCAGAAATGCCATTGAGAAACTAACAGGAAAACCAGAAATAACTCGATTCAAAGGCTTGGGAGAAATATCACCTGATGAGTTTGTGCATTTTATTGGTGATGATATTCGATTAGAACCTGTGATGCTTGATAAGGCAATGTCTATTGAAGAATTATTGAGCTTCTATATGGGTAAGAATACACCAGATCGACAGAAGTTTATTATTGAAAACCTTAAGGTTGAGATTGATTTAGTAGAAGAGAATCAATAAGTACCAAACCAAAACTAGTTGTAATCCTTTATGGAAGAGAACGATGATGATTTGAATTTACCCGCCGACCAGGAGGGTCTACCCACAGAAGATGAGGGGTCTTCTAATGCTGATGAAAACTTGCCCGCTGAAACAGAGCGACTACCTTCTGATGCCATAAACGAGCTTTCCGACGAAGAAGACGATGCCTTGACCAAGGTAACAGGAATGTATAAGGAATGGTTTCTAGATTACGCTTCTTATGTGATTTTAGAACGTGCTGTGCCGGCCATTGAAGACGGATTCAAACCCGTACAACGCCGTATCATGCATGCCCTTAAAGAATTAGACGACGGGCGTTACAACAAAGTTGCCAATGTTGTTGGACACACCATGCAGTATCACCCGCATGGTGACGCGAGTATTGCAGATGCCATGGTGCAAATGGGTCAGAAAGATTTGTTGATTGATACCCAAGGTAACTGGGGAAATATTCTAACAGGCGATAGAGCGGCAGCATCAAGATATATTGAAGCCAGACTTTCCAAATTTGCTTTAGATGTTGTTTTTAGTCCCAAAATCACAGAATGGCAACAATCCTATGATGGCCGAAAAAAGGAACCAGTAAATCTTCCGGTGATGTTTCCGTTGTTACTGGCGCAAGGGGCAGAGGGTATCGCAGTGGGACTCTCCACCAAAGTGCTACCTCACAATTTTAATGAACTTATTGATGCTTCTATCAAGCATTTACAAGGAAAGCGTTTTAAACTTTTTCCAGATTTTCCAACTTCCGGAATTATTGACGTAACGAATTACAACGATGGTATGCGTGGGGGTAAGATTCGTGTACGTGCGAAAATAGCTCCCTTAAATAAAAATACATTGGTTATCAATGAGATACCTTATGGAACGAATACTTCCAGTCTTATTGATTCCATCCTAAAAGCAAACGACAAAGGGAAGATTAAGGTTAAGAAAATCGAAGATAATACCGCTGCGGATGTTGAGATTCTAGTGCATCTCCCTTCGGGAATATCTCCAGATAAAACTATTGATGCCTTATATGCTTTTACCAATTGTGAAACTTCAATTTCTCCCTTAGGTTGTATTATTGAAGATAACAAACCGCTATTTATCGGAGTGGTGGAAATGCTAAAGCGTTCTACAGATGCTACTGTGGAATTGCTCCGTCAAGAGTTGGAAATTCAGTTAGGAGAACTCGAAGCGCAATGGCATGCGGCATCCTTAGAAAGAATCTTTATTGAGAACCGTATCTACCGTGATATTGAAGAGGAGGAAACTTGGGAAGGTGTCATCAAAGCTATTGATAAAGGGCTCAAGCCACACACGAAACACTTAAAACGAGCGGTTACTGAAGAAGATATACTGCGTCTAACGGAAATCAAAATCAAGAAAATCTCCAAGTTTGATTTAGACAAGGCACAACAGCACCTTGATAATCTTGAAGAAAAGATTGCAGAGGTTAAAAACAACTTGGCCAATATCATAGATTTTGCCATTGATTATTTCAAGCGTCTGAAAAGCACCTATGGCAAAGGCCGTGAACGCAAGTCAGAGATTCGAATTTTTGACGATATTGAGGCAACGAAAGTAGTTATTCGAAATACAAAACTCTATGTAAACCGTGAAGAAGGTTTTGTGGGCACATCACTTCGTAGAGATGAATACGTAACAGATTGTGCTGATATTGATGACGTTATTGTATTCACCAAAGATGGGAATATGATGGTAACTAAGGTAGATTCCAAAACTTTTGTCGCCAAAAATATCATTCATGTTGCCGTTTTCAAGAAAAAAGATAAGCGCACTACTTATAATATGATTTATAAGGATGGCAAAGGTGGTCCAAGTTATATCAAGCGCTTTAATGTCACCAGTATTACGAGAGATAAATTATATCCGTTAGGGACTGGAAAAGCAGGTACCGATGTACTTTACTTCTCGGCCAACCCCAACGGCGAAGCAGAAGTAGTTACAGTATTGCTTCGACAAGTAGGAAGCATTAAAAAATTAAAGTGGGATCTTGATTTTTCAGATTCATTGATCAAAGGGCGTGCTTCTAAAGGGAACTTGGTTACCAAGTATTCGGTGAAAAGAATCGAGTTGAAAGAAAAAGGTCTTTCAACTTTAAAGCCCCGTAAATTATGGTTCGACGACACGGTACAACGGCTGAATATTGATGATCGAGGTGACTTCTTGGGAGAATTTACAAGCGAAGATAGATTACTAATTGTAAATCAAAAAGGTGTTATCAAAACGGTAATTCCGGAATTGACACTTCGTTTTGAGGATGATATGATTGTTCTCGAAAAGTGGGAGCCGGAAAAACCGATTTCTGCTATCTATTGGGAAGGAGACAAGGAGTTATTTTATGTGAAGCGGTTTTTAATCGATAATCCTGATAAGGTAGAATCGATAATAAGTGATCATCCCAAATCGTATTTAGAGAAGGTGTTTACTGATTATCGTCCGCGAGCAGAAGTAACTTTTGCCAAGCAGCGTGGTAAAGATCGCCAAGATAATTTAGAGCTTGATTTAGAGCAGTTTATTTCTGTAAAAGGAATTTCTGCAATGGGCAACCAGCTCACAAAAGACAAGGTTCTCGAAATTAATGCGATTGAGCCGCTTCCGTATGATAAACCAGAACCTATAGCTACTGCCGAGATTGAAGTTGTAGATGAAGAAAATGTGGTAACGCAAGAAGGAGTTGTTGAACCAGTGAAAATTGAAAAATTACGTACGCAAAAGCCCAAAAATAGTTTAAAAGAGAAACGAAGTGAAGAAGATGATGACGAAGGACAAATAACCCTGTTTTAGTAATGAAAAACTTTTTCACCGAGTTTAAGAATTTTGCCATAAAGGGAAATATGGTCGATATGGCCATAGGTATTATTATTGGCGCCTCTTTTAATGCCGTGGTAAATACTTTGGTTAAAAAGATAATCATGCCGCCGCTGTCTATACTGACGGGAGGTACTGATTTTTCCAATATGAAATTTGTGTTGAGAGAAGGCACCGATTATGTCGAAGAAGTGGCCATTGAATATGGAGATCTTTTTAATGTATTGATAGATTTCTTAATTGTTGCGCTCACCATTTTCATCGTTATCAAAGGCATGAATCGTTTTCGAGACCAAGCAGAAGATGTAACCAACAAGAAAGTAGAAACTCCCAAGAATATAGAACTTCTTTCGAAAATTGAAAAGTTATTAGAAGAACAAAATCGACTTTTAGAAAAGCAAAAAGACTGATTTTGTTTAAGCAATAGCTATAGCTTATACCTAGATGCGCCAAAACGTTTAACAACTTGTTCAGAAGAACTGATAATACCTATCTTTAGCAAAATTTGAATTTTAATGGATTTAACAAACCCCCTAGTTTACGGAGCACCCGCCTTTATTGCCTTCATTTTAGCCGAAATAGCGTACAGTCATTCACACGATAATAAAGAACTTTATGTTTGGAAAGACTTTATGGCAAGTGGCGCTATGGGTATTGGCTCCGCAATTATTGGTCCTTTGCTTAAAGTAACACTTTTAATTGTCGTTTTTAATTGGGCTTTTGAATTGTTCAATCCCGTTGTTGATATTGCTACAGGTGCTCGAAGAAATATATTAGGGTATAATACGTTCGGATTCGAATGGTATATCTTTTTACTAGCCCAATTGGCAGATGATTTCACTTATTATTGGTTTCACAGAGCAAATCATGAAATTAGGGTCTTATGGGCGGCCCATATTGTGCATCATTCTTCAGATCATTTCAACTTAGGAACCGCAATCCGTAATGGATGGTTTACCCTTTTATACAAGCCTTTCTTTTACATGTGGATGCCTGCCATTGGATTTCCAGTAGAGGTGGTGATTTTTGCGTTAGCAATTGAATCGTTCTGGCAATTTCAGTTACATACCCAGTATATTCCCAAGATGGGGTGGATTGAGAAAATTTTCAATACACATACGATGCACCAAGTACACCATGCACAAAATGTGGAATATCTAGACAAGAATCATGGTGGTTTCTTGAACATTTTCGATAAGATATTCGGTACATGGAAAGAACTTGATGACGATGTAGATGTGAAATTTGGTGTTATTCACGCCCCTCAATCTTATAACCCTTTGGTTATCTTAACCCATGAGTATAAAGATATTTGGAACGACATGAAAAAGTCAACTAACCTGTGGCATAAATTCATGTATGTTTTCGGTCCTCCAGGCTGGAGTCATGATGGCAGTACAATGACTGTAAAACAGCAACAACGACTCTTTAAGAAGCAGAAAGCGGAGAATCCTGAGGTTGCGTTTAGTCGCCCTAATTAACGATTTAGGTATTTGGAAGAACGTATTAGTACTTTTTATATCTGGTTTCCAGCCCTATACTTTTAGTGCCCACTATTTAGTAATATTTTATTTTGCAGTTGCAGTTGCAGTTGCAGTTGCAGTTGCTGAAGTGCTTTAATTTAAATAATTCAACCAAAATATCACACTTAGATATGCCCAGAGTATACTAAATTTTATATGAATTAGGGTTTCCTTCTTTTTTCCTTTCCAAAGCTTTGAGGAATAGACGAAAAATTGAAAATAAAGCCGAAATGTCCAGAATATTGCGAGGCCCAGGGAAATTAACTTACCCAATTTCGTGTCTATAAGTTCTTTTGATGATGTAAAGCACAGTAGACCAATGAGAAAAACGACAAGAGCAATAAAAAAAGTGTGCACTATCATCATTTGTTTGTTTATTAAACTCAATGATTTAAGCTCTTCTTTCCAATTAAAGTATTTTGGAAAAATAGCGTGAATGCATGCTAAGGTCATCAACAAAATTCCAATTCCCTTAAAATGAATCTGCATATTTAAGAATTAAGGGGCGCAATTAAAAATAGACATAAAAGCGGTGAATTTAGTTTCTTCAAATGAAGAGAACCCCGCTTCTTTAAAGGCCTTTTTCCAAGCTTTTCTAGAAAAAAAGTGAGTAAACCCAATTGAAAATGCGAAAAAATTAGGAATGTCTCTTAAATGTTCAACGGTGATAACTTTTCCATTAGGCTTACAAATTCTGTGGCACTCTTTTAAAAATGCTACCTTCTCTTTATGAGATCGTATCTCGTGAACAGCTGAAAGCAGAAAAATAAGATCAACTGAGGTATCACTTAGGGGGATTTCGTCGGCCTTTATTTGAGTTGTATTTGGATACACTAAACTAACCTTTCGTGCTCTAATTATTGCCGGCTCTGTATGTCGTTTTGCATCATAAAAATCAAAAACTTTTAAATCTGAATTTGGAAAATTAGAATCTAGTATAAAACTAGTTTCATCAAAACCCGCATTGATATTTATTAATTGCTTGGGTTCCGAGTCCTTTAATTTGAGTGTTTTTAACCAATTAAAATCATAATATCCAGAGAAATCATAAACGTATGCTGAAACAATTAATGGTGCAATGAGACCATAAAGAAAAGCGCCTACAATTATCCATGTGAAGAAGGTCGGTACTTTCAACAGCATTAAGCCAATACTAATTATGGCTAGAACGATAAGCCCTATAACGTAAAAATGCCTATTAAAGCTTAAAATATTTAAAACACCTTGAAATTTTCTCCTCTTTATTTCCATTGCTCTTTTTTTCCCTTTTTCCAACAATACGGAATATTGCTAACTACAAAAGCATTTGCTAGGTGTATGTTTTTAAAGTCTTTTTCCTTTATAAACTTCACCATCGCTTTTTCCACATGAAGTGGTTTTGGTTTCCAATTTTGTCGAACCCCTTCAATAATTAAAACCTCCTTACTTTCTTCATTATACGTAAAGGTAAACGGTAACGGACCGGCAAAGCGCCTAGCTTCTTTCCAATCGCTAAATGGTGATTGTTTTGGTAAATGAATATCAGTCTTACTTGAATTTACAATGACATCCAAACCAGATTTTTCTGAACGAATATTAAGATTTTCATTCTCTTTTTTAATGCTGATATCTGTAGTTGTATAATTGTAATGAGTGAAAATATTTCCGAAGAAAGACATTTTACTTTTGTTGGTTTCAGACTTCAAAATATATAATCCTCGCAATCGCTTCCCTCTTTTATCCGTGTAACGGACAAACACACGATAACCAATTAAAAAGAAATCATTGCCAATGAATTTAGGCAACCCTTTAGGTCGTAAATCTTTTGTATTGACCATTGCTAAGGCTATAAAAGCCCATTTGTTGTCAAAAGTATCAAGCTCTAAACATTCTGGAACTAAGTCTTGTAACTCTTCTTTAGCAATGGCATATGTCAGCACAATCGAATCTTCGAAGTGTGTTTCAACTGCAAATGGATGGTTTTTAAGATTGAACAATTTTTTCTTTTAGGTGAAACTCATTAAAATATATTATTGCTGAAAAGAGTAATGCAATTACGATGTTTACATAACCAAATAGTAACAAGTCTTTTGCTAAAACAAACTCAATTATATTCATTAAAATAATAATGGTTATTTGAGCAATCGCATTTAGTTTAGATTTGTAATCAATTAAAATCCAAACAACCATTATAAGCTCTAAAACACCTATTGTTTTAGTAATCGCTTCTGCATAATCTTCCCCGAGAATTCTAGCAACAATATCTTGATGTCGAGGTACGAAATTTAAAATTTTGCAATACAATCCATTGATAAACCAAACACTTGCAATTAAAATTGATAGAACTTTGGTTATGATTTTGTAATTCAACCTTAGACTTATTTAGGATTGGAAAAAGTGAGTTTATCAACTACGCCTTAGCCTTTCTATTCTTCTCCATTCGCATATTAAAAAACTCCACCAATAAAGAGAAAGCAATTGCAAAGTATAGATACCCTTTTGGAACGGTGCCTACTTCTTGATCAAAAACAACAAGGTGGCCTAAATGAGCAGCTTCTGCGATGAGCATAAAACCAATTAGAATTAAGAACGAAAGTCCTAAAATTTGAATTGATGGGTGTTTGTTGACAAATTCCCCGACAGGATTAGCAAATAACATCATGATTATAACCGAAATCACAACCGCAACAATCATTAAGATTAAAGCGTCATTAGGGTTTGGGGAGATGCCATTGGTCATACCAATCGCGGTTAGTATAGAATCAAAAGAGAAAACAATATTAATAACCGTTATTTGAAGAATTGCCTTTGTCAATGTATTTCCTCGGGCATTTGTTACTTCACGTTCGTCATGTCCACGATCTTCTACCTTTTCATGAATCTCGCGCGTACTTTTGTACAGAAGAAATAAACCTCCGGCAAAGAGAATGAGCGATTGCCAACTGACACCACCAGATATCCAGTCAGAATCAAATACCCAAAAGGGTTTCTTAGCGGCAACTAACCAGGTAATTCCGAAAAGTAAAATGATACGCATCGCCATAGCTAGAACCAATCCGATATTAGTAGCTTTCTTTCTTTGACTTGGTTCAAGTTTTCCTGCAGCGATAGAGATAAAAATGATATTATCTATTCCTAGTACGATTTCTAAAAATGTAAGGGTTAAAAGAGCTATCCAAGCATCCGGACTTGCGAAAATTTCGAACATAGGTGTAGTGTTTAGTTAGTTTTTATGGCTGTTCCTTGCAATTTTTTTGCATCTCCAACAAGGCTATACTCAAATGTATAAGAATTATCCGTAGTAGACAATATCTTCATATGCACTGATGACTTCATTTTTACATCTTGTAATACAAACTCACAATCGTTGAGCCATTTCACAGTAGCGCTGTCAATTTTATTATCATAGTACTCTACGCTATACTGATCATCCCTAGTAAACTTACCTGTCTTTTCTTCTCCATCAACTATATATTTAAAACTAAAAGTTCCTGTTTTATAATCTTGACAATTGCGTTCTGGTTGAGAACAACTTATAATCAGAACAGATACGATTAGTGCGAAATAAGCTTTTTTCATAGGGAGTACAAAATACTAAAATATGGCTTAGTTGCCATGCTAATCTATCAATTGTTATCAGAAAATCATATCACATTTTAAGTATAAATTAGTTTTTAATTTGTGGGTATCTTTGTTGCGTATTATGATTGTAGATTACCAAACATATTTAGGTTTTAAAGCAAATAAGGTAGAAGGTAGATATGTTACCAATGTTCAAATTATCGAATTTCTTCAAAACCTAAATCTTGATGCTCAAGTTAAAATTGTTGGACATTCCGTTCAAGAACGACCCATTCAGAGTATTCAAGTAGGAAAGGGACCTCACAAAATTTTGATGTGGTCTCAAATGCATGGAAACGAGTCTACAACAACAAAGGCAGTTTTAGATTTATTAAATTTTTTGGCCTCCGAAAATGCAATCGCTGCTAAGATAGTTGAAAAGTGTACGCTGGGAATTATTCCCATACTTAATCCTGATGGGGCAGAAGTTTACACTCGAGTTAATGCTAATGGTATTGATTTAAATAGAGATGCTCAAGATCAGAGTCAGCCTGAAAGCAAAATACTGCGCGAAGTTTATGAGAGTTTTCAACCAGATTTCTGCTTTAACCTTCATGATCAACGTACCATATACAATGTAGGAAATACAGGTAAGCCGGCTACCGTTTCTTTTTTAGCGCCTTCGCATGACGTGGAACGGTCAATTTCTAAGACACGAAATATAAGCATGCAATTGATTGCTGCGATGAACTCAGAGCTTCAAGAATGGATTCCTGGACAGGTGGGGCGATATGATGATGGCTTTAATGCAAATTGCGTTGGCGACACATTTCAGATGTTAAATACCCCAACTGTTTTATTTGAAGCTGGGCATTATCCTGAAGATTATCAACGTGAAAAAACAAGGGCCTATATTTTTTATGCGCTGTTAGCCGCACTTGATAGCATAAGTGAAAACACAGTTCAGACCTATTCCCAAAAGGCTTATTTTGAAATTCCTGAAAACCAGAAATTATTCTTGGATATTGTTATTAAAAATGCAAAACTCATTGATGCCTCTTATACCAAGGATATTGGTGTTTTGTATACTGAAATTTTAAAAGAAGGAAAGATTTTTTTTGAAGCAAAAATTGATAAGGTTGGGTGCCTTGAACACAATTTTGGTCATCAGACCTACGATTGTATGAATAGCGATGATTTAGAAACACTGAAAAAGCAAGGTCTCTGGAATCTGTTAAAACCCTGAAAATTGAATAAATTCTTTAAAAACTAAATATTCTTTACATTTTTGTTAAAAAAATCGAGCTTTTGCTGCATTTTATTTCTTAATTTTTTATTTTTGACCAAAATCAACTGCAATGGCAAAAGTAAAACTCGACGAAATTGACCACCAGATTCTAGACATGTTAATTGACAATACTAGAACTCCGTTTACCGATATAGCAAAGAAACTTTTAATTTCAGCTGGAACGGTTCATGTGCGTGTTAAAAAGATGGAAGAAGCTGGAATTATCAGAGGGTCTTCATTAACCTTAGATTATCAGAAATTAGGCTATTCGTTTATAGCTTATGTTGGAATTTTTCTTGAAAAAACACACCAAACCAAATTTGTTTTAGAGCGTTTGGAGCAAATTCCAAATGTTACGGTGGCTCATATTACAACCGGAAAATTTAATATCTTTTGCAAGATAAGAGCGAAAGATACCAATCATGCAAAAAATATAATTTTTAAGGTTGATGATATTGAAGGTATTAGCAGAACTGAGACCATGATTTCGCTAGAAGAAAGTATCAACGATAAAAAACGTTTGATGCATATGATCTTTAATGAGCTTTAAATAACGTTCAAATAATAAAAGAAGAATCCCATGCACATATACGCTTGGGATTTTTTATTTTTATGCTATGAAAGCATCAGAACTTATAGCAGGAGATTACAACCCGTACTACAAAACTTATATTGATAAAATTGGGGATTCAGAATTACTGTCTACTTTGGAAAAGCAGATGAATAATTTTCCGAATTTTATGAATAGCATTCCTCAGGATAAATTACAGTATGCTTACGCAGAAGGAAAGTGGACCATTTTAGAAGCTTTGCAGCATATTATTGATACAGAAAGAGTTTTTCAGTATCGTGCTTTGCGGTTTTCACGCAAAGACCCAACACCATTACCAGGATTTGATCAAGATGTTTTTGTTCCAGAATCTGGTGCAAATAACAAAAGTATTGCGAGTATCATTGAAGAATACAAAGCTGTAAGAGCTTCAACGCTAAGTTTGTTCTCTTCTTTTGATGATGATGTTTTGAGACTAGTCGGTACTGCCAGTAACTCACCAATGAGTGTTGCGGCAATAGGATTTATTACTTGCGGACATCAAAGGCACCATAGAGATATTATTCGAGAACGTTACTTGTAACAACTACTCGTTTTCTTTCTCTTCTTCGTCTTTACTTTCTGATTCGAATTCCTTTTGAGCTTCTTGGGCAGCAGCCTCTTCCAAAATTGGTTGTGCTTTGCCTTCAAGGCCTTTTTCGATATTATCTTCAAAGTTAGAGATAAAGTTCGCCAAACTTTTACTGATTTTTACCAAGTAAAGGGTGTCTGGAGTTTGAATTTCAACAGCTTCGATGATTTCACCGTGTGCGTTTTTAAACATGATAATGTCTTCGTCGCCATACCCATACGGGTAGCTTTCGATTAGTAAAGCTGCCAGTTCATGGTCAAGCTTTTTATAATCCACAAGTTTGCGTATCATAGTAGTAGGTTTTTGGTTTTGGGCAATCTCAAGATTTTTAGGAACAGAGATTGATCCGTTTTACTCTACCTAAACTATGCTTTTTTTTCTATGGATTTTTTAAAGAGTTGTCAAACAGCACTTTCTAGTATATGTACCCCTTAATCTTTGTAGTATGCAAAAGCTTCCGCATATAAATTAATGGGGATTTGCTGATCAATTATCGGAGAACCGATTCTGTTGAGCAAGACAAAATTTATGTTTCCATGGGAATTCTTTTTGTCAAATTTCAGCAAACTCAATATCCCAATAATATCCTCTTGAGTAAAACTTACCTTTTTATAACGATTTAAAAAAGCTGTTTTGATATCTGCTAACTGCGTTTCCGGAAGTCCTGTGGTTTTATAAGAAAGATAGGCTTCAAGAATCATTCCTATGGCTATGGCTTCTCCGTGAAGCAAAGTTTCATGATCTTCACTTTTCAAAAAGTATGATTCCACAGCATGACCAAGCGTATGGCCAAAGTTTAAAATTTTCCTTACGTTTTGTTCCGTCGGGTCTCTAAGAACAACTTCATTTTTAATCTCGACAGAATCATAAATAGTACTATCTATATCATCAAATGTCGTTACTAGTTTTAATTTTTCCCAGTAGGCATCATTTTTTATAAGTCCATGCTTAAGCATTTCAGCAAAGCCACTTTGTAATTGACGTTCTTCTAAGGTCTTTAAAAAACGCGGGTCTATCAATACCATTTCCGGTTGATTGATAACTCCTATTTGATTTTTTAAAGAACCTAGATCTACTCCCGTTTTTCCACCAACAGAAGCATCAACCATGGCAAGTAGGCTGGTAGGCACATTTATAAAATCAATTCCTCTTTTAAAAGTTGATGCCACAAACCCACCGAGGTCTGTAACCACACCACCACCTAAATTTATAACAAGGCTTTTTCGATCTGCATCAAGTTCTGAAAGCGCTTCCCATAAGTTTGTACACGTACTTATATTCTTATTGATCTCACCAGATTCTATTTCTAAAACTTCAAAGTAATAATCACCCTCAATAGCCGCCATAAAATCCGGAAGGCAATGTTCATAGGTGTTTTCATCAACAATAATAAATAAGGAAGAGTAAGAGTTTGCAGCTAAATGTGCATTCAAAGCCTCATAGGCCTTTTGATTAAAATGAACTGCGTACGATGATGTAACAATCGATTCCACTAACTACTAATTTTATTTTCATTCCTGAGCCTGTGCTGAACTTGTTTCAGTAAAGGTGGAAATCTAAGCGCAAAATAAACTCTTTTTTTT
Organism: Maribacter taeanensis; assembly: GCF_047345145.1. NCBI lineage: Bacteria > Pseudomonadati > Bacteroidota > Flavobacteriia > Flavobacteriales > Flavobacteriaceae > Maribacter > Maribacter taeanensis. The sequence continues at coordinate 855,038 of NZ_JBLFER010000001.1, read as the reverse complement.
CAAAAGAATAGAAATGCTGTTTTTATATTTGATATCAAATTAGAATTGCAAAAAATGGATCAAATTTTTGAGAATACAGCAACCGCTTTTGCACTGAAAACGGATTCCGAACTAGAGAGAGCTTACTTTTTATTTAAGATGATAGCAAATGAACCTCTCGTAAGGATAGGAACAGCCATGACCAATTTTGCGATTAAAGCGCACCTTCCCGTTGAAGGACTTATTCGAGCAACGGTTTTTGATCATTTTTGTGGTGGAGTAAACGAAGAAGACTGTTTACCCGTAGTTGACAAAATGTATGAAAAAGGGGTTTGTTCTGTACTTGATTATTCGGTAGAAGGTCAGGAAGGTGATGATCCTTTCGATAGTGCACTTGAGACTATTCTTAAAATTTTAGATTTTGTAAAGGAAAGAGATGCAATTCCATTTGCAGTTTTTAAACCTACAGGATTTGGTCGTTTCGCGCTGTATCAAAAAGTAGGAGAGGGGGCAAAGCTTACTGACACTGAATCTCAAGAATGGCAAAGAGTAGTCGGTAGATTTGATAAAGTTTGTCAAAAAGCTTATGACTTAGATGTATCCTTATTAATAGATGGAGAAGAAAGTTGGATGCAAGATGCGGCAGATCAAATTGTCGAAGATTTGATGCGAAAATACAACAAGGAAAAAGCCATTGTTTTCAATACTTTACAGATGTACCGTTGGGATAGAATGGATTACCTTAAAGAACTACATCAAAAAGCGAAAGCAGAAGGATTTAGAATTGGAATGAAAGTAGTTCGCGGTGCTTATATGGAAAAAGAAAATGATAGAGCGGAAGAACTTGGTTATCCAACTCCCATTTGTGCTTCTAAAAAAGCTACAGATGAGAATTTTGATACAGCGGTTCGTTACATGCTTGAAAATCTGGATTCGATTTCTCTTTTTGCGGGGACACATAATGAAAGTAGTTCCTATCATCTCATGGAGTTGATGCAAGATGCTTCCGTCGCAAATGAAGACCCAAGGGTTTGGTTTGGGCAATTGTTTGGAATGAGCGATCATATTTCTTTTAACCTTGCAGATAAAGGGTACAATGTTGCCAAGTATTTACCTTTTGGTCCCGTGCGTGATGTGATGCCCTATCTTATCCGAAGAGCTGAGGAGAATACATCCGTAGCAGGTCAGACTACAAGAGAACTCGGATTATTGAAAAAAGAAAAGAAAAGACGGAAGATTTAGTTCAGAATGCGCAGTTGCGGTTGGCCGTGTTTCTACTTTAAGCTAAGCACGGTTACTTTATTTGGGCAGTTTTTAACTTCCATCGTAGCGGTTTTTTGATCTATTTCTCCTTCTATAAGGTAGGTTTTACAAGGTTTCGATTTGGTATCGCTATCACTAAAGTTAATTTCACCTTCACTAAAAAAAGAATTGATGACCAAGGTATCTAGCTCTTTATTCTTTAGCATCTCTGATATTCCATCAGAATATGCAATAGGTTTTGAACGCAGATCTTTCAGTACTCTACAATTGGGAAAGTAACAAAACGACACCCCAGTTTCATCAGATTTCTTTTTGAGGAAAAAGGTCAGAAAAACAATTCCGATGGAAAGTCCCACCATGAAATAGCCCAAGCGTTTAATAAACATAAATTAAAAAATAAGAAAGTTGATATCACTATACTGTAAATCAAACCATTCACCGACTGATTTACTAGTTAGTATTCCGTGATACATATAGAGTCCATTTCGAAGGCCTTTGTCAAAACGGAGAGAATTTTCAAGTCCACCGTCTTCACCCAATTTTAATAAGTAAGGCGTGAAAATATTGCTAATAGAAATCGTAGCTGTTTTTGGGTAACGTGATGGAATATTGGGTACTGCATAGTGAATAACACCAAATTTTTCTGTGGTTGGTTTTTCGTGTGTTGTAATTTCACTAGTCTCAAAACAACCACCCATATCAATGCTTACATCAATAATAACCGCACCTTTTTTCATAGTTTCTACCATACCACTTGAAACAACCACGGGAGATCGGTCCTTGCCACGAGTGGCACCAATGGCGACATCACATCTTCGCAATGCTTTTTTTAAATTTTTTGGCTGAATGGTTGATGTATAAATAGTCTGATTAAGGTTGGTCTGTATATTACGCAATTTCGTAATTGAATTGTCAAATAAGCGAATGTTTGCTCCGAGCCCTAATGCAGAACGTGCTGCGAATTGCCCAACGGTTCCTGCTCCAATAATAACAACTTCAATTGGCGGAACACCGCTGATGTTTCCGAACATGAGTCCGTTACCATCATTGGTTGCCGCTAAAATTTCGGAGGCAATAAGTACTGAGGATATCCCAGCAATTTCGCTAAGTGACCGAACTACAGGATATTTGCCATCTTCATCACGAATATATTCAAAGGCGACGGCAGTAATCCTTTTCTTGGCCAAAGCTTCAAAATATTTTTTGGTAGCGGTTTTAATCTGTAAAGCTGATATGACCACACTCTGCGGATTCAATAATCCAATTTCTGAAAGAGTAGGGGGTTCCACCTTCAGAACCAAAGGGCAACCAAAAACCTTTTTAGTATCTTTTGTTACTTCTGCACCCGCTTCAGTATATTCTAAATCGGTATAAAATGCACCTTCACCGGCACCAGCTTCAATAAGTACTCGATGTCCATTTGCCGTAATAGCATTTACAGCATCAGGTGTCAGACATACACGTTTTTCTTTATATTGATTCTCCTTAGGAATGCCTATAAAAAGTTCACCCTTTTGTTTAAGGACTTCTAAGGTTTCTTCTTGGGGAAGTAATTGTTGTTTGCTAAATGGTGAGGTTGGTTGACTCATGGAATGTAATTGTGATCTAAGAATTGACCGTCTTAATCAAAATTACAATTTTTAAGTGAAACTTAAATTATAGCTTTGGGCAAACTAAAACTTAAAAAGGGACATACTCGTGATACTGTGTTTTAACTTTTTGAAACGTTGTCCTAACTTTTCAGTAGAAAGTTCTTGATTGAGCCATTCAGATAAGGAGCGATATTCCACTTTTGGTAGTTCGGCTTTATTAACTTTTATATTATGCTTTTTTTCTTTTAAACTTTTTTGTTTGAGTGAATGAAGCTCCGCTTCCATGGCTTCCAAATCAATACCGTGTACGTATCGGTCGTATAACTTGATCCTTATTAAGTATACAAAAGGAATTAGTACCATACAAAATGGGAGTAGCCAAAATATATTATCTGTATCAATATATTTGTCCTCTGAAAAAACGCCCTCGAAAATCTGAAATGCGTACATCGTTGTTGGAATTAGAATAATATGATACCACCAATGCTTACAAGTAAAAAACCAAATTATTAATAAGTACAATGGAACAATTTTTCCTAATAAAAACCATATATAGATGCTAATATCCTGAAAACCATTTTTATCGATTTCAAAACCAAATATTGAAAGTGTTGCCTCAGGGTCACTTGGAAGATATTCATGAAGTTTAAAAATGAAAGGGGAGATTGCTACGAAAAAGACCATCAAGGTATCGACTATAATCTTTCTCTTTGCCTGCGCTTTATTTTCCTTATAGGGTTTCTCGTTCATGGTTCTGGATGAAGATAGGGTACACTTCCAACGAAAAAAAGGGCAATTTATGATTGCCCTTTTTGTTAATTTTTTTTAATCAGTTCAATTAACCGTGTTTTGGCTTGGTGATTTTAGTTTTATCAACACCAATTTCATACAAATCATCTTCTTCAGAAGTGTTGTTCGGTTCACAAGAAACAGCTAATAATGTTACACATGCCAAAAGGCCAAAAATAAATCTTTTTGCTTTCATTTTAATTAAGTTTTTAGTTAGAATAGGACTAATAATTACACCAAAAGTAGGAATTTTGTGTTAAATATTTTAACATAAAATGTTAAAATCATGTATTTTAACGTTTAAAAAGACATTTTGGTCGATTTTTTGACGGATTTCAAGAAAATAACACAATAAATATTGACAAAAAACGATATCAAAAAATCTGGGGCTTAAAAAGAAGAGCTGGAATAGTAAGAATCAATCGAAAAATATTCCTATTTAAGCAAGAAGAAAATAAGATTAAATCGAAATTTTTCTGGTATTTGAATCAACAATGTCTATGTCGATCTCAAATACATCATCGGGAAGAAATGAAGAAATTTTTTCAGGCCATTCTATGAAAACCCAAGTATCTTGATTTAAATAATCCTCAAAACCTAAATCTAAGACTTCAGTTTCGTCTTCTAGACGATAGAAATCAAAATGATACCCTAATAAATTGCCATTTGTGTTATGATATTCATTAACGATACCAAAAGTTGGGCTGTTTGCACTATTGCCTCCTCCAAGTTCTTTTACAATGGCTTTGATAAGTGTTGTTTTTCCTGCACCCATCTGGCCAGTGAAACATAGTATTTTAGAAGTAGCCCTGCTAATCAGTTCTGAAGCAATTTTTGGAAGATCTGTTTGTTTGTAAATTATAGGGTTACTTTGACTTGAAAGGTGCATCTACTTATTATTTTTCAAAGAAAAATTCAATTATTTGAAGAAGGTCATTACTGTTTCTGAAATCCAGTTTTTCTTGTTTAACGAATTGTCCAACCTCCTTTTCTTTATTGCCGAAAAACGAGAGAAACTTTTTCTTTTTTGAAGGAAGTTCTAATAGTACCGATCCACCAGATTTAAAATCGACTATATAAAATTTTGGATTTTGAACAGCAAAACGAGCAGCTTTCTCCTCCTTATAAGCTTCAACTTTTTCTTGCTTTATAAATTTCTTGCGCTCTTTTCTATAGAGCGTATAATCTTTAGTTTGATTTAAAATTTCAAAAAAGGATCTGATTTTTGAACCTTTTTCTAGGTATGTGCCAGTTCTATATAGTTTTTGCGATTCATCTAAGAGTTCAATAGTAAAGTCTTTTCTTAGATCTAGCATCAAATTTCCACCTTTATTTGATTTAAGTTCTATGATATTATCTACTACATTAAATCTTATAAGCTGTGTTTTATCCATATAGTCCAGTTTCGCTGGAAGAAATTCTTCAGTTAAATATGGTGTGCCCTGTGCTTTACTATTTTTTTCATATGCGGGATTAAATACGGCAATTTCTTGCGATCCACCTGTGACTTCAGTGGTTTGAGCAGATCCAAAAGACACAAATAGACTAAATAGTAAGAACAATTTTATTTTCATTTGTATTGCGATTATTTTGGTTCTAAAACGACAAATGGAATAATCATCTCCTCTAATGAGACTCCACCATGTTGATACGTATTTCGGTAGTAACTTACATAATGATTATAGTTATTTGGGTATGCAAAAAACAAGTCATTTTTTGCGAATACAAAAGAACTACTCATATTAATACTGGGCAAATGAATTCTCCTAGGATCTTCCGCTGCAACAACATCTTTCTCCTCATAGGTAAGACTTCTGCCAGTTTTATAACGCAGGTTTAAACTGGTATCTCTATCACCTATTAATTTTGAGGGTTGTTTTACGTTAATTGTGCCATGATCAGTGGTAATGATTAATTTCATTCCCATCGCCTGTGCTTGTTGAATAATTTCTAAGAGAGGAGAATTTTTAAACCAACTTTGAGTTAAAGATCGATATGCCTTGTCATTGGAAGCTAGCTCTTTAATAACTTCCATTTCCGTTTTGGAATGCGAAAGCATATCCACAAAATTATAAACCAGAACCGTTAAGTCGTTATCTTTCTGTGAACGAAAATTCTGAGACAAACTCTTCCCTTGTTTAAGGCTCGTGATTTTATGATATTCCCATTTAATATCCAATCCAAGTCGTTTGATTTGCGCTCCTAGAAACTTATCCTCAAACATATTCTTTCCGCCTTCATCGGTATCATTTTTCCACCAGTCTGGATATTTTTTTTCCATATCTAACGGAGTTAATCCTGAAAAAATGGCATTTCGCGCATACTGAGTTGCTGTGGGTAGAATACTTAAATAAGATTCTTCTTTGGTCTTTTTGTAAAAACTATTAACGGTATCTTCAAAGGCGAACCACTGGTCATAACGTAAATTATCAACTACAACTAGAAGTGTTGGAGTATTGTTTGTTATCTCCGGATGCACCCATTCTTTAAATAGGGTATGGGACATTATCGGACCAGACGGATCACTAAACCAGTCTTCATAATTATTTTCAACAAACTTTCCGAATTGGTTATTAGCCTCTGTTTTTTGTGATTCTAATATTTCAAACATACCGGTGTCTTCAATATCTTCGAGACGCATTTCCCAATAGATTAATTTTTTATACAAATCAACCCACTCCTCGTATGTGTTGACCATGGATAGATCCATGGCTATTTTCCGAAATTCCTGTTGATAATTAGAAGTCGTTTTTTCAGAAACTAAACGGGAGTGATCAAGGCTTTTTTTGAGGGATAGTAATATTTGATTCGGATTGACAGGTTTTATTAAATAATCTGCAATCTGAGAGCCAATAGCTTCTTCCATTATGAACTCTTCTTCACTTTTGGTAATCATAACCACGGGAAGGGAAGAATTCATAACCTTAATTTCGTTTAAGGTTTCGAGACCTGAAATACCGGGCATATTCTCATCCAGAAAAACAATATCAACTTGAGATTCGGCAATCGCTTCAATAGCTTCTTGGCCACTTCTGCAGGTAATAACATTATAGTTTTTGCCTTCAAGAAAAATAATATGAGGCTTTAAGAGGTCGATCTCGTCATCGGCCCAAAGAATTGTTATTTTGTTCATGTAATGGAATTAGTGTTTGAAATCAGCGAAACCTATTAAAATAATACCTTTTGCAGAGCATGAAGCATGCCAAAATATCGTTTCAATTGCATAACTTTGATGTGTTAATAGACTTATTTTGAAAGTATCAAACAAGCTTAAAATTTTCAATGATCCAATTTACGGATTTATTCGAATTCCCAACACCTTGATTTTTGACCTTATTGCGCATCCGTACTTTCAGCGGTTACGAAGAATATCTCAAATGGGCCTTTCTTATTTGGTTTATCCGGGTGCACATCATACACGTTTTCATCATGCTTTAGGCAGTATGTATTTAATGCAGCAGGCAATACAAGTACTTCGTTTTAAGGCTGTTGAAATAACAGATGAGGAAGAACAAGGTTTGCTTTGCGCAATACTACTTCATGATATTGGTCATGGCCCGTTTTCACATGCAATGGAAAATAGTATAGTAGAAGGTGTGCATCACGAACATATTTCATTGCTTTTTATGGAAGAACTCAATAAAAGGTTTAACGGAAGTTTAACGGTAGCAATAGAAATTTTTCAAGGAAGACACCCAAAGAAGTTCTTAAATCAACTAGTTTCTAGCCAGCTAGATATGGATAGAATGGATTATCTAAAACGCGATAGCTTTTATACAGGAGTTGCCGAGGGTAATATCAATTCTGAGCGCCTCCTGACAATGCTCACCGTTGTTGATGGATCGCTAATGGTTGAAGAAAAGGGAACCTATTCGGTTGAAAAATTCTTGATGGCAAGACGTTTTATGTACTGGCAAGTATACCTACACAAAACAGGAATCGTAGCAGAACAACTCTTAATTCGAATTTTAAAAAGAGCTAAAGAGCTATTAAAATTAGGGGTTGAGATCAAATGCAGTGAAGCTTTGTTATTTTTTATGACGAATAAAATTGGTAAAGAAAATTTCAAGACATCCGTGCTCGATGAATTCTCGCAACTTGATGACGTCGATATTTTATCGGCAATTAAGTTGTGGCAAACGAATGATGATTTCGTGCTTTCAAAGCTTTGTCAAATGGTAATCAATAGACGATTACTAAAAATTAAGCTAAAAAATAAACCGATTGAAGATGCTGTTATACTAAAACATTTTAACCGAATTAAATCTGAATACAATTTGTCTGATGTAGAAGTGGACTATTTTGTTTTTTCTGGTAAAATAGAAAACCGTGCCTATCATACAGAGAAACAGAATATCAATATTTTACGTAAAAATGGAAAGGTTATTGATGTAGCTAAGGCTTCAGATCATCTCAATTTAAAAGCACTTTCCAAAACGGTTACTAAGTATTATATGTGTTTCCCTAAAGATTCTGTTTAACTATTTTTCTTACTTTTGCGTTCATGGTGTTTACAGCAAGTCAAATTGCGGGTATCTTAGAGGGGGAAGTGGAAGGAAATCCTGAGATAGCCGTACATAAGCTCGCCAAAATCGAAGAAGGCGAGAAGGGTTCGCTGACCTTTTTAGCGAATCCAAAATATACGCCATATATCTACACGACAAAAGCTTCAATAACCATTGTAAATAAAGATTTTACGCCAGATCAAAACTTGGCAACAACCCTAATAAAAGTAGAAGATGCCTATGAGTCGTTTTCCAAGTTGTTAGAATACTACGATCAAGTTAAAAATACGAAGACCGGTATTGAAAATCCTGTTCATATTGCTGAAAGCGCTTCTTATGGAGAAGGCTTGTACATGGGCGCTTTTTCATATGTAGGCGAGAATGTGAAGATGGGAAAAAATGTGAAGATATATCCCAATGCCTATGTCGATGACAACGTAACTTTTGGCGATAATGTCATCATATTTGCTGGTGCCAAAGTATACTCTGAAACAATTATTGGAAATAATTGTGTTATCCAAAGTGGGGCCATTGTAGGTTCAGATGGCTTTGGATTTGCACCAACTAAAAATGGAACATTTAGCAAAATTCCGCAAACGGGTAATGTAATTCTTGAAGATGATGTTGATGTTGGGGCAGGAACAACTATTGATAGGGCCACAATGGGGTCAACAATTCTAAGAAAAGGGGTGAAGCTTGATAACCAAATACAAATTGCGCATAATGTTGAGATTGGTGAGCATACAGTAATTGCTGCGCAAACAGGCGTTGCCGGTTCAACCAAAATTGGAAAACGTTGTATGATTGGTGGTCAGGTAGGTATTGTAGGTCATATCACCATTGGCGATAATGTTCGAATACAGGCCCAGTCTGGTATCAGCAGAAATGTAAAAGATAACGAGATTTTACAAGGTACTCCGGGATGGAATTATGGAGATTTTAATAAATCATACGTGCATTTTAAAAATTTGCCCAAAATTGTAAACCAAATTAACGAACTAGAAAAAAAGATTGATAGTGATAACAACTAACAATAAACAAAGAACGATAGCCAAAGAAGTAATTCTAAAAGGTGTCGGACTTCACACTGGGGAAAACGTTACTATGAAATTTGTGCCAGCGCCCGAAAATCATGGTTATAAATTTAAGAGGGTCGATTTAGAAGGAGAGCCCATTATTGAGGCTGATGCAAACTATGTGGTAAATACCCAGAGAGGAACCAATCTTGAAAAGCACGGTGTAAAAATCCAAACCTCAGAGCATGTTTTAGCTGCCTTGGTTGGTATGGAAATAGATAATATATTGATTGAGCTCGATGCTCCAGAACCACCTATCATGGATGGTTCCTCAAAATATTTTGTAGAAGCTCTAGAAATAGTTGGTGCAGTTGATCAAGAAGCTGATCGTCAAGAATATGTAGTCAAAGATGTGATATCTTATAAGGATGATTCTACAGGTAGCGAAATTACTGTTATTCCTTCGGATACCTATCAAGTGACAACAATGGTTGATTTTGGGACCAAAGTTTTAGGAACACAAAACGCGACTCTAGAAAGATTGTCCGATTTTAAAACAGAAATAGCAGACGCTCGTACGTTTAGTTTCTTACACGAACTTGAAGCATTATTAGAACACGGTCTAATTAAGGGAGGGGATTTAAACAACGCTATTGTTTATGTAGATAAAGAAATATCTGCCGAAACTATGAAGAAGCTGGAAAAGGCTTTTGATAAAGAAAAGCTTTCGGTGAAACCTAACGGAATACTTGATAACCTGACCTTGCATCAACCCAACGAAGCTGCAAGACACAAGTTACTAGATGTTGTAGGTGATTTAGCTCTAGCAGGAACTAGAATCCGAGGAAAAGTAATCGCCAACAAACCAGGACATTTTGTAAACACTCAGTTTGCGAAAAAGCTTTCCAAGATTATAAAGACCGAGAAAAGAAATAATGTTCCCCTAGTCGATTTACACCAACCTCCTTTGATGGATGTTACCCAAATCATGGATATGCTTCCACATAGACCGCCGTTTTTGTTGGTCGATAAAATCCTTGAATTATCTGAGACGCATGTTATAGGGATGAAGAATGTAACCATGAATGAACCCTTTTTTGTTGGTCACTTTCCTGGTGCACCGGTTATGCCTGGTGTTTTGCAGTTGGAGGCAATGGCACAAACTGGTGGTATTTTAGTGTTGAGCACTGTTCCTGATCCAGAAAACTATTTGACTTATTTGTTGAAGATTGATAATGTGCGATACAAACAACAAGTGGTTCCTGGTGATACACTTATTTTTAAATTAGATTTAATGTCACCAATTCGCCGTGGAATTTGTCAGATGCATGCAAAGGCCTATGCAAATGGAAAATTGGTTTCTGAAGCAGAAATAATGGCTCAAATTGCTAAAGTAAAAGGAGATTAAAATGAATCAACCCCTAGCTTACATTCACCCTGGTGCTAAGATTGCTAAAAATGTAGTAGTTGAGCCCTTTACAACTATTCATAATAATGTTACTATTGGTGACGGAACATGGATCGGCTCTAATGTTACTATTATGGAGGGCGCGCGAATTGGTAAAAACTGTAATATTTTTCCAGGAGCAGTGATTTCAGCACCTCCACAAGATTTGAAATACGATGGTGAAGATACTACGGTAACTATAGGCAATGGTACAACCATTCGTGAATGTGCTACTATTCATAAAGGTACTTCTGATAGAAATAAAACCGTGATTGGCAAGAATTGCCTAATCATGGCCTATTGTCATGTAGCTCATGATTGTTTGGTAGGTAACAATTGTATTTTTTCTAACAATTCTACCCTTGCGGGTCATGTAACCATAGGCGATAATGTTATTCTTGCGGGATTAGTTGCGGTACACCAATTCGTGTCGGTAGGACAACATGCTTTTGTAACAGGAGGTTCTTTGGTGAGAAAAGATGTTCCGCCATTCGTAAAAGCTGCTAGAGAACCATTGTCTTATGTAGGAATCAATTCCGTTGGACTAAGAAGAAGAGGATTTGAATCGGTAAAAATCCGTGAGATACAAAATATCTATCGCATTCTTTACCAGAAAAATTATAATAACTCTCAGGCAGTACAGATTATAGAAGCTGAAATGGAGGCAACTCCAGAGAGAGATGAGATTTTACAATTTATAAGAGATTCCCAAAGGGGAATTATGAAAGGCTATTTTAGCAATAATTAAAACCAACTATGGCGTCAACATCAGATATTAGAAAAGGATTGTGCATTCGATACAATCACGATATTTTCAAGATTATTGAATTTTTACATGTAAAACCGGGGAAAGGGCCAGCTTTTGTGCGTACCAAATTGAAAAGTGTTACAACTGGAAAAGTAATTGATAATACGTTCTCAGCAGGTCATAAGATTGATGATGTGCGTGTCGAAACACGAAACTATCAGTATTTATATGCGGAGGGGGAAACCTATCACTTTATGAATACCGATGATTACAATCAGATAACACTTGAAGAAAGTAGCTTAGATGCTCCTGGACTTTTAAAAGAAGGAGAAATTGTTAAAGTTCTTTTCAACACAGAAGATAGCATGCCCTTGTCTGTCGAAATGCCGGCTAGCGTAATTTTGGAAGTTACTTACACTGAACCCGGAGTAAAAGGGAATACAGCTACAAATGCAACCAAACCTGCGAAAGTCGAAACAGGAGCAGAAGTAAATGTGCCACTCTTTATTAATGAGGGAGACAAGATTAAGGTTGACACCGAAAAAGGTGCCTATATGGAACGTGTAAAAGAATAAACAAGCTCAGCTCAGGCCTAAGAGATATTCGTAAAGAAAAGACCATACAAAGACGATGCAAACCTCTGAGCATTTTAAACCTGTCCGTCCGACGGACGGGTCTCTATTATCTCGTAAATTAAAGATTTATATAAAGTGAGATTCCCTATAACGTATACTTTAAAACAAATAGCAGAAATCATTGACTCTGAATATATTGGGTCTGATGATTTTTCTGTTTTTGGTATGAACGAAATTCATGTTGTTGAAGAGGGCGAGATTGTTTTTGTAGATCATCCAAAGTACTATGACAAGGCTTTAAATTGTAAGGCCTCTGTAGTATTGATAAATAAAAAAGTAGACTGTCCTGAAGGAAAAGCATTGCTTATTTCTGATGATCCGTTTCGTGATTTTAATAAACTCACCAATTTCTTTAAACCTTTTGAAAAGGGAAACAAGGCCATTGCAGATTCAGCTAAAATTGGAAAAAATTCAATAGTTCAGCCCAATACTTTTATTGGTAACAATGTGGTGATTGGCGAAAACTGTCTCATACATGCCAATGTATCTATTTATGATAATTGTATTATTGGTAACAATGTTATCATTCATGCTGGCTGCGTCTTAGGTGCCGACGCTTTTTATTACAAAAACAGGCCTGAAGGCTTTGATAGATTAATTTCTGGCGGACGTGTTGTCTTAGAAGACAATGTTGAGTTAGGAGCTTTATGCACTATTGATAAGGGTGTCACTGGAGATACTACAATACGAGAAGGAACAAAGTTAGATAATCAAGTGCATGTCGGTCATGATACGGTTATCGGAAAAAAATGCTTAATTGCTTCTCAGACTGGCATTGCTGGTTGTGTTGTTATTGAGGATGAAGTAACACTTTGGGGACAGGTAGGTACTAATTCTGGAATAACGATTGGCAAAAAAGCAGTAATTATGGGGCAAACGGGAGTTACAAAATCGGTAGCAGGCGGAAAAAGCTACTTTGGTACGCCGATAGAAGAGTCCCGAGAAAAGCTGAAGCAGTTGGCATACGTGAAGAGAATCCCGTCTATCCTAAAGAAATTAGAAGAATAAAATAATATGCATGGTATTGCTTTCCTTTTAGTTTGCAAACCTATATTTTTGTGCAGCAAAAAATAAACTGATTAACACATGAGCGTTTTAGTTAATAAAGATTCAAAAATAATAGTTCAAGGTTTTACTGGTAGTGAAGGTACCTTCCATGCTGAGCAAATGATTGAATATGGTACTAACGTTGTTGGTGGTGTTACGCCCGGTAAAGGCGGACAAGAACACTTAGGAAGACCTGTTTTTAATACTGTTAGTGAAGCTGTCGTGGAAGTAGGTGCAGACACTACCATTATTTTTGTTCCTCCTGCTTTTGCTGCCGATGCGATTATGGAAGCTGCTGATGCAGGAATTAAAGTTATCATTACTATTACCGAAGGTATTCCAGTTGCTGATATGGTAAAGGCTTCGAACTATATAAAAGACAGAAATTGTCGATTGGTTGGTCCTAACTGCCCAGGAGTTATTACTCCAGAAGAAGCTAAAGTTGGTATTATGCCCGGATTTGTCTTTAAAAAAGGAAATGTAGGTATCGTATCTAAATCAGGAACCCTTACCTACGAAGCCGCTGATCAAGTGGTACGTCAAGGATTGGGTATTACAACTGCTATTGGAATTGGGGGTGATCCAATTATTGGCACAACAACGAAAGAAGCTGTTGAACTATTGATCAATGACCCAGAAACCGAATGTGTAGTTATGATTGGTGAAATTGGTGGTCAATTAGAAGCTGATGCAGCCAAGTGGTATAAAGAAAGTGGTAGTAAAAAGCCCGTTGTTGGTTTTATTGCTGGTGAAACTGCACCTGCAGGAAGAACAATGGGGCATGCGGGAGCTATCGTTGGAGGAAGTGATGATACCGCGCAGGCCAAAAAGAAAATTATGCGTGAGCATGGAATTCATGTAGTGGATTCTCCTGCGGAGATCGGTAAAAAAGTAAAAGAAGTTATGGGATAGTAATTGAATTACTATTTCTTCGGATATAATTAAAATCCCATCTATTTCGAACCATGGAATATTTGGGATTTTTTTCGTTCAAGTAAAAATTGAAGTTATCTTTGGAAAAGAACTTTCTAACAACAGTTAAATGAAATTATTAGAGGGAAAAAACGTAATCATCACAGGAGCGAGTAGAGGAATTGGTACCGGAATTGCACAAGTTTTTGCTGATCATGGAGCAAATGTTGCTTTCACATATAGTTCAAGCGAGGCTCCGGCTTTAGCACTTGAAAAAGAACTTAGTGCAAAAGGAGTTAAGGCAAAAGCGTACAAAAGCAATGCAGCTAGTTTCACCGAATCAGAAGCTTTGATCGCTCATGTTTTAGAAGATTTTGGTGGCATCGATGTCCTTATCAATAATGCCGGAATAACTAAAGACAACTTATTAATGCGTATGGCTGAAGAAGATTTCGATAAGGTCATTGAAATAAATCTAAAGTCCGTTTTTAATATGACCAAGGCTGTTCAGCGAACGATGTTAAAGCAGCGTAAAGGTTCTATCATCAATATGAGTAGCGTGGTTGGTGTCAAAGGAAATGCCGGACAAGCAAATTATGCTGCATCTAAAGCTGGTATGATAGGCTTTACAAAGTCTATAGCGTTGGAATTAGGTTCGAGAAATATTCGCTGTAACGCTATTGCTCCTGGATTTATTGAAACCGAAATGACAGCAAAATTAGATGAGAAAGTTGTTCAAGGTTGGCGAGACGGAATTCCGTTGAAAAGAGGAGGAGCGCCCGAAGACATTGCCAATGCATGTTTGTTTTTTGCATCCGATTTATCTGGATATGTAACGGGACAGGTTTTGAACGTAGACGGAGGAATGCTCACTTAAAAGAATGGATATGATATTTGTAACTACAGAAAGAATCCAAGGAAAAGAGATTTTAGAAGTCTTGGGAACAGTTAGGGGAAGTACGGTCAGAGCCCGAAACATTGGGCGGGATATTTTTGCAGGCTTAAAAAATATTGTGGGAGGCGAAATATCGGAATATACCGAATTACTTGCTCAGGCAAGAGAACAGGCAATCCAGCGAATGCTTCAAGATGCACAAAAACTTGGTGCAGATGCTGTGGTCAATGTAAGATTCAACACTTCACAAGTCATGCAAGGTGCCGCAGAGATGTTAGCTTATGGAACCGCTGTGAAACTTAAATAATGTTATCGAAATTCCTCCCTTTATTGTTCATGATAATTTTTTACGGTGGGCTTTTTTGCTTGCTAATCTATTTAGTTATCCAGCGAGTGGAGGCTAAGAAGAAAGAAAATTTTGAAAAAAGGGATAATTAAGATATGCAAACGAGCACTGTTCTCCTTATTATTTTAGCTGCAATAGTAGCATTAGGACTGGTGCTATTCCAATATTTTTATAATTCAAAAAGGAGCGGAAAACTCAATGTTTTTCTCTCCTTTTTACGTTTTATCGGTTTGTTCGGGCTTTTTGTTCTACTCATAAATCCTAAATTTTCAAAGAATGAGTACACTATTGAGAAAACGAATTTAGTCGTACTTACGGATAACTCTTCATCTATAAAAAAATCGGAAAACGAAGCTTTGGCCGTGCTCGAACAAATTCGTGCTAACTCTACACTTTTAGATCGCTTCAGTGTTAGAAATTATGCATTTGGAAATTCAATAGAACAAATCGATAGTGTATCATTTACTAAGAAGAATACTAATATTTCTAAAGCCTTATCCGAACTCCAAAAAATCTATTCCAATACCAATTCTGCCGTAATCTTATTATCAGATGGAAATAGCACAATCGGAGGGGATTATGTTTTTAGGGGAGATAATTTAAAATCGACAGTATATCCAATAGCTCTCGGAGATACTACCCAGTATGAAGATATCCGAATTGATCAGGTGAATACCAATAAATATGCCTTCCTAAACAACAAATATCCATTGGAAGTATATGTATCTTATGATGGAGATCAAGACATTACTGCTTCAATAAATATCTCTGTTAATAGCAAAAGTGTGTATCGTGAAAACATCAAATTCTCTAGCGCTGATAATTCAAGAATCATAAGTACCAATATAGCTGCGAGTTCAGTGGGAAATAAAAATATAAATGTATCAGTTAGTGCTCTAGAAAATGAGAAGAATATACAAAACAATAGCAGAAATACGGTTGTTGAAGTAATTGATGAAAAAACTAATATCGCCATCATTTCAGATGTCATGCACCCAGATATTGGAGCGTTAAGAAAAGCTATTGAAAGCAATGAACAGCGTTCGGTAAGTATTCAAAAACCAAATATCAATGTTAAGGAGTTAGATGATAAGGATGTATTTATTTTGTATCAACCAGGCCCTACTTTTAAATCTATATACAATTACCTGAAGCAGAAGAAAGCGAGCGTTTTTACAATTACAGGAGCAAATACAAATTGGACTTCAATCAATGAGTCGTTGCGTAAATATAGAATAGAACCAGGTTATCCCACCCAGGATATTTTTGGAGTTTTGAATCCGTCCTTTTCAAAATTTGATATTTCAAATTTCGATATGGAAGGTTTTCCACCCTTAAGTAGTGATGCAGGACCATTGGGTATTAGTGATGGAGAAACTCTTATTCAAATGCAAATTCAGGGAAGAACCATAAATTCACCCCTACTTTTTGCTTTGGATAATGAAAATGGAAAGGAGCTGGTACTATTTGGTGAAAATATTTGGAAGTGGCGCATGCAGAGTTATCGGAATACTCAAAATTTTCAAAACTTTGATGATTTCATCGGAAAGCTAATGCTTTACCTTTCATCTTCTAAAGGAAAAAGCAGATTAGAAATTGATTATAAATCAGTTTATGAAGGAAGTACAAATGCGAAAATACAAGCTTCTTACTATGATGAAGCATTTGTTTTTAATTCAAATGCATCTTTGGTTTTAAACATTAAAAATGCTGACAGCAATCATTTGAAAGAGATTCCTATGTTGTTAAAAAACAATATTTATGAGGCCGATTTGTCAGATATTCTCGCTGGTCAATATAGCTTTACTGTAAGTGTAAAAGATGAAAATCGATCAAAAGCAGGAAGCTTTACAATTCTTGATTTTGATGTGGAACAACAATTTTTATCCACTAATTATAGAAGCTTGGGGCAATTGGCCTCAGCCACTAATGGAGAAATGTATTTTCCAAATAAAACGGAAAACTTACTGCAGCATTTAGTGAATGACAATCGTTTTGTTCCTACTCAAAAAGCCACTAAAAATATAGTGTCTTTAATAGATTTTCGCGTACTTTTAGCAATCATTATTGCTGCTCTTGCAGGAGAATGGTTTATTAGAAAATATAACGGACTAACATAAAAACAGAACACTATGGACAAATTACCAAAAGTTGCATTACCAGTTGTATTCATACTGATTGCATTAGTTATTTTAATTTCAAAATCCGCCGTCACTATCGGATCAGGTGAGGCGGGAGTTTTGTATAAAACTTTCGGAGGAGGTGTTGTTACTGATGAGCCGCCGATGGGTGAAGGATTTCACATTGTAGCTCCTTGGAATGATGTTTTCATTTATGAAGTACGTCAGCAAGAATTGTTTGAAAAAATGAAGGTATTATCGTCAAACGGACTTGAAATTCAAATTGATGCTTCAGCTTGGTATCAACCAATTGCCGCGGAACTAGGGAATTTACATCAGAATTTAGGTGAAGGCTATTTAGACCGTGTAATTAAACCAGCCATTCGAAGTGCCGCCAGAAGTGTTGTTGGTCGCTATACCCCTGAGCAATTGTACTCTAGTAAACGTGATGCCATTCAAGATGAAATATTCGAAGAAACCAAAAAGATTTTGGATAAGCAGAATGTACAATTAAACGAGGTTCTTGTGCGTGATGTAACCTTACCCAACACTATTAAAGATGCTATTGAACGTAAGTTAAAACAAGAGCAAGAATCTTTGGAATACGAATTCCGTTTAGTAACGGCGAAAAAAGAAGCTGAAAAAGTGACCATTGAGGCACAAGGTAAAGCAGATGCAAATAGAATATTAAGTGCATCTTTAACAGATAAGATCTTACAGGATAAGGGTATTGACGCAACCTTGGAACTTTCGAAATCTCCAAATTCTAAAGTAGTGATCGTTGGTGGAGGTGAAGCTGGATTACCACTTATTCTGGGAAATAACTAAAAACCACAATTTGTGATTTTTTTAAATTCGCTTTCGTAGAAAGAAATTAAATTTTACTTTTACCGAGTAATGAGAAACATTAATACACATCATCATCTTGTAACTGGCTGTCAGGCGAGGTAAAGGTGTGTTGTAGTATTACAAAATATTTGAACCCGTTTGAGCAATCAAGCGGGTTTTTTAGTTGAGTACATTTATTGTCATTCCCGTGAAGACGGGAATCTTTTGAAGCTTCTAGTAATTTAAATAGTGCTCAAAGGAGCTTTAAAAATGAAATGAAAAATATTTCCCTCTTCAGGGAAATAAAAATAAAGAGATTGAATATGAAAATTAGAATTGCTATTCAAAAATCCGGGAGGCTCAATGAGGATTCTTTAAAAATCTTAAAAGATTGTGGAATATCCATTGATAATGGCAAAGACCAATTGAAGGCTTCTTCGCGTAACTTTCCAATGGAGGTGTTTTACCTTAGAAATGGAGATATTCCCCAGTACTTGAGAGATGGCGTAGTAGACATTGCAATTATCGGAGAAAACGTATTGATTGAAAAAGGGGTGGATATTGCTGTTACGGAAAAACTTGGTTTTTCAAAATGCAAGGTTTCTTTGGCGATTCCTAAAGCTATTGAATACAGCTCTGTCAAAGATTTTGAAGGGAAACGTATTGCAACTTCCTATCCGAATACGGTTAAAAATTATTTAAAAGGGAAAGGCGTAAATGCGGATCTACATATCATTAGTGGCTCTGTTGAGATTGCACCTAATATAGGACTTGCAGATGCAATTTGTGATATTGTTTCAAGTGGAAGCACCTTATTCAAAAACAACTTAAAAGAAGTTGAAGTCATGTTGAAAAGTGAAGCAGTTTTGGCGGTTTCACCCAAAATCTCTGAAGAGCGAAAAGTGTTGCTGCAAAAACTTCAATTCCGTATTCAATCTGTTTTACGAGCAAGACAGTCAAAGTATGTATTGCTGAATGCTCCGAATGACAAGCTAAATAAGGTTGTTGCTTTGCTTCCTGGAATGCGCAGTCCAACGGTATTGCCCTTGGCGGAAGAAGGCTGGAGCTCTGTTCATACCGTAATCAATAAGGACAAGTTTTGGGAGGTCATTGATGAGCTAAAACAAGCAGGTGCAGAAGGAATTCTAGTATGTCCAATTGAAAAAATGGTACTTTAATAATATTTTATTTTCATTCCTGAGAAGTCAGGAATCTATTAAATGAATATGAATTCCGATTTTAAAATAGAGCTGATTCCGTATGACAAGATGGAATCTATTTTACCACTTGTGTTTTTACTCAATAATAAGAAAATTAAGTATGCTATTCTTAAGGAAAGGCTTGAGGACATGTTAGCGATGGGAGGTTATGAATGTATCGGCGTCTATGATTCCGAAAAATTGATTGGTATTTGTGGACTTTGGGTTTTAAATAAACTCTATGTAGGCAAACATGTCGAACCTGACAATGTTTTTATAAAAGAAGAATACCGGAGTAGAGGAGTAGGACAACTGATGATGGATTATATGTTCCAGTATGCCAAAGACATAGGTTGCGTAGGTTCGGAAGTGAACTGTTATAAGAAAAATGAAAAGGGCCAGAAATTTTGGGAACGGCAAGGTTATAAACCGAAGGCGTTCCACTATTTCATGAATTTTTATGATTTAAGCAATGAATAAAATATACAATCCGAAGAGGGAAGATTGGAAGTCCGTTTTAAAACGGCCTACCCAAACTGTTGCGGACATTGAGGATACCGTAAATGCTATTTTCAAAGAGACGCAAGAAGGTGGAGATGTCGTTTTAAATACATACACCCAAAAGTTTGATGGCGTAACTTTGGATTCTCTTTTGGTTAATTCCTCAGAAATAGAAGAAGCTAAAAATTTGGTTTCAGAAGAACTAAAAGCAGCTATTCAATTGGCAAAAGGAAACATTGAAAGTTTCCACAAGGCTCAGGTAACAGATAGAGTGGAAGTAGAAACTTCAAAAGGTGTAAAATGCTGGCAAGAAAAACGTCCGATTCAAAAAGTTGGATTGTACATTCCCGGAGGCACAGCACCTTTATTTTCTACTATTCTGATGTTGGCGGTTCCTGCAAATATCGCCGGGTGCAAAGAAATCGTTTTATGTTCACCACCCAACTCTGAGGGAAAAATCAATCCAGCCATTTTATATACCGCTGCTTTATGTGGAGTGACTAAAATCTTCAAAGTTGGAGGCATTCAAGCTATTGCCGGAATGACCTTTGGAACGGAAAGTATTCCGCAAGTCTATAAAATATTCGGGCCCGGTAATCAATATGTTACCGTGGCTAAACAAATTGCCACAAAGTATGGTGTAGCGATTGATATGCCGGCAGGTCCGAGTGAGTTGTTGGTAGTTGCCGACGACACTGCAGATGCTGCATTTGTAGCCTCCGATTTATTGAGTCAGGCCGAACACGGTGTAGATAGTCAAGTGATTTTAGTTTCAACCTCAAAAGCAATGATTGATGCTGTTGAGAATGAGGTGGAAAGACAACTTGAAGAACTTCCCAGGAAAGAAATTGCTCAAAAGGCTATAGCAAATAGCAAATTGATTTATGTAGAAAACAACCAAGTGGCCATTGATTTAATAAACGAATACGGTCCGGAACACTATATCGTATGTGTGAAGAATGAAGATTTTTATATCGACAATACCTTCAATGCGGGTTCCGTTTTTATCGGGAATTATACTCCAGAAAGTGCTGGTGATTATGCTTCAGGCACGAATCATACATTACCCACCAATGGATATGCCAAACAGTATAGTGGCGTAAACTTGGATAGTTTTATGAAGAGTATGACCTTTCAGAAAATTTCAAAAGAGGGAATACAAGAAATAGGAAATGCAATTGAAATCATGGCCGAAGCCGAAGGTTTACAGGCACATAAAAATGCTGTAACCTTAAGATTGAATAGTTTAAAGTAAAACAAAGTGTCTGGTCGAGCGCAGTCGAGACTTAAAATTTAGAAATGAGTTTCAATTTAAATAACATAACCCGAGAAAACGTCAAAGGCTTAAAGCCTTATTCCTCAGCACGCGATGAGTATGTATCCGATGGTTCTGAAATGGTGTTCTTGGATGCTAATGAGAATCCCTTTGAGAATGGTGTAAATCGGTATCCAGATCCGCAACAGCGAAGTTTGAAAGCTGTTTTGGCCGACCAAAAAGGGGTGAGTCCGGAAAATATTCTTTTAGGGAATGGTAGCGATGAAGTTTTAGACCTTTTATTTAGAGCCTTCTGCGAACCAAAAGAAGATAATATTATTTCACTTCCTCCGACATATGGCATGTATAAGGTCCTATCGGGCACGAATGCAATCGAAAACCGAGAGGTTTTGTTGAATGAAAGATTCCAACCAAATGTGGAAGGGATTCTAAACACTATCGATGCTAGTTCGAAACTGCTATTTATTTGCTCTCCTAATAATCCAACGGGAAACAGTATTTCAGAAGCGAGTATAACAAAATTGCTTGGTAGCTTCAACGGATTGGTAGTTATTGACGAAGCTTATATCGATTTTTCTCCCAATGAGAGCTGGGTGTCACGCTTGTCGAATTTTCCCAATTTGGTTGTGACACAGACCTTATCCAAAGCATACGGAATGGCTGGTATACGCTTAGGAATTTGTATTACGTCTGAAGAAATCATTGCCGTTTTGAATAAAATTAAGCCACCTTACAATGTCAATGGACTAACACAATTAAAGGCTTTGGAACGGGTACTTGCTACTAATCTGGTTGCATCCGAAGTAAATAAAATTTTGAATGAACGAGAGCGATTAATTGATACTTTGAAAGAAGTTTCCTTTGTGCAAACCATTTATGAATCTGATGCCAATTTTGTTTTGGTGAAAGTTGATGATGCCAATAAGAGGTATAAACAGTTACTAGATAAAGGTATTGTGATAAGAAATCGAAGTACTCAGCCCTTATGCGAAAATACTTTACGGTTTACTGTGGGGACAACTGATGAAAACAAAAAACTAGTTGGAGCTTTAAAAGAAATAGCAGATGAATAAGAAAAAAGTACTATTTATAGACCGTGACGGGACAATCATCAAAGAAACCGCTGATGAGCAAATCGATGCGTTTGAAAAGATGATATTCTATCCGAAGGCATTTACATTTTTAGGTAAGATCGCAAAAGAGCTAGATTATGAATTGGTGATGATTACCAACCAAGATGGGTTGGGGACAGAAATATTTCCAGAAGAAACCTTTTGGCCTGTGCATAACTTTATCCTCAAATCCTTTGAAAATGAAGGAGTTGTTTTCAATAAAGTCTTTTTAGACCGCACATTCCCAAAAGATAATGCGGACACCAGAAAACCAGCTACAGGCTTATTAACTGAATATTTTTCAGAGGAATATGATTTAGCAAATTCCTATGTAATTGGTGACCGTCTTACTGATATGGAATTGGCAAAGAATCTTGGTTCTAGGGGAATTTTCATCAACGACAATACAAATCTGGGAACAGGAGAAATCACCGTAAAAAGAGATGAGCTTGACCCCATAATTGCATTGGAGAATAACGACTGGGAAAAGATTTACGAATTTCTAAAATTGAACGATAGAACAGCTGAAATCCACAGAAAAACAAATGAAACGGATATTAAAATTCAGCTCAATTTAGATGGGACAGGAAAGAGTAATATTAAAACTGGATTAGCTTTTTTCGATCATATGCTGGACCAACTGGCTCGCCACGGACAAATGGATTTGGATATTCATGTAGATGGAGATTTAGAAGTTGACGAACACCATACCATAGAAGATACGGCCATTGCCTTAGGAGAAGTTTTCCATACGGCACTCGGAAACAAATTGGGAATTGAACGCTATGGTTTCTGTTTACCTATGGATGATTGCCTGGCGCAAGCCGCTATTGACTTCGGAGGGAGAAACTGGCTCGTTTGGGATGCGGATTTCAAGCGTGAAATGGTAGGTGATATGCCAACTGAAATGTTTCACCATTTCTTCAAGTCCTTTACTGATGGTGCAAAAGCAAACTTGAATATCAAAGCGGAAGGAAAAAACGAACATCACAAAATAGAAGCAATTTTTAAGGCTTTTGCAAAGTCAATAAAGATGTCAGTAAAGCGGGATGTTGAAAAAATGGTTTTACCTAGTACAAAGGGAGTACTCTAAAAGTAAAAAGTAATAAGTTCGTAGGAACTGACTTTGTACTTATTACTCATTACTTAATACTTTAAAAAATGAAGATTGTAATCATAAATTACGGAGCCGGTAACATTCAAAGTATCAAGTTTGCCATTCAGCGCTTGGGGTATGAGGCTATTTTAAGTGATGATGCCGAAGAAATAAGAGCTGCCGATAAAGTAATTTTCCCAGGAGTGGGAGAGGCGAGTAGTGCTATGAATAAGCTCAAAACAAGTGGATTGAATAAAATCATTTCCGAATTAAAACAACCTGTTCTTGGAATTTGTCTTGGGATGCAGTTGATGTGTAATTCCTCGGAAGAAGGCAGTACACAAGGGTTGGGAATATTTGATATAGATGTAATCAAGTTTTCTAAGAAAGTGAAAGTCCCACAAATTGGTTGGAATCAGATTAGTAATCTGAAATCAGATTTATTTCAAGGAGTTGCAGAAAAGGATCATATCTATTTGGTTCATAGTTTTTATGCCCCATTATGTGCAGATACCATAGCGGAGTCTTTTTATGAATTGAATTATAGTGCAGCCTTGCAAAAGGATAATTTTTATGGAACCCAGTTTCACCCGGAAAAAAGCAGCGAGGTAGGAGAGCAGATTTTAAAGAATTTCTTAGAATTGTAATGAAGGAGGATTTCTATATATCAATTGATAAAGACTTATTAGACTTTGATTTTATTCATGGTTATATGACGAATACCTCTTATTGGGGAAAAGGTAGAACCTTTGAACAAACAAAAGGAACGATTGAAAATTCTTTCTGTTTCGGAATGTATACCTCTTCCAATAAACAAATTGGCTTTGCTCGAGTTGTAACCGATTATACTTTTTTTGGGAACATGATGGATGTAATTATCAGTCCGGAATATCAGGGTCAAGGTTTGGGGACAACATTGATAGAATTTATGCTGAACCATGAAACTATTCAAAGCTTACAAACCCTTTCCTTAAAAACAAAAGATGCGCATAGCCTTTATAGTAAATACGGGTTCAAAAAAATCGGAGAATCCCCTTTGTGGATGTCCCGAGATAAACAGAAATTAAATTAGTATGCGGATAATTCCAGCAATAGATATTATAGATGGTAAGTGTGTACGTCTTTCGAAAGGAGATTATGACACCAAGAAGATTTACAATGAGAGTCCATTAGAAGTTGCTAAAGAATTTGAAGCAAGTGGAATCCGGTATTTGCATTTGGTGGATCTGGATGGCGCTAAATCTAAGCATATTGTAAACCATAAGGTTTTAGAACAAATTGCCTTGAAAACGAATTTGAAAATAGACTTTGGAGGTGGATTGAAAACCGATGACGATTTACGTATCGCTTTTGAAAGTGGGGCGAATCAAATCACGGGGGGAAGCATTGCCGTAAAAGATAAAGAAACCTTTATCGGTTGGATTGAAAACTACGGCGCAAATAAAATCATTTTAGGCGCGGATGCTTTGGATGAGAAAGTAGCTGTTTCTGGTTGGCAGGAGGAATCGAAAGAGGAATTGATTCCTTTTATTCAATCGTATCAGAACAAGGGAATTCAGTATGTAATTTGTACCGATATTAGCAAAGATGGAATGCTCGAGGGGCCTTCATTCGAATTATATAAAAAAATTATCGCATCTGTCACTTCGAGCCCCGCGACTGCGCTCGGGACAAGCTACGTCGAGAACGGCGCTGAAAAGGGACTAAAACTAATAGCCTCAGGTGGCATATCAACCTTTGATGAACTGCCAAAATTAGCTGAAATAGGCTGTGAAGGAACAATTATTGGTAAGGCGATTTACGAAAACAGAATCAGTCTAAAACAGTTAGAAAACTATATTCTATCAATATGACCAAAGAAGACAAACTAGCAGAGGAATTGGTAAAAAATGCTTTGTATCGTATGGACGAAAGTACGCGTATGATACGAAAGAGCTTAGTAGAAGTTTCAGAAGAAGAATTCTGGCAAAAACCAAATGAGTCTCTAAATAGTATTGCCAATTTGATGTTGCACTTATGTGGAAATATCACGCAATACATCATTTCATCACTTGGAGAAACCGAAGACATTCGAAAACGAGACTCGGAATTTGCGGCAAACAAAAGTGGTACTAAGTCCGAAATACTGGATAAACTTGAGGATACAGTTGATACCGCAAAGCGTGTCATTTTTGATTCCAGTTTAGATCAACTATTGAAAATTAGGTCGGTACAGGGCTTTTCGTTTTCTGGTGTTGGTGTTATACTTCATGCGGTGGAGCATTATTCATATCATACAGGACAAATTGCTTTCTGGGTAAAACAACTTAAAAACAAAGACCTTGGATTTTATGACGGTATTGATTTAAAAATTAAAAATGAGTAAAAAGTATTGAGTATAAAGTAATAAGTACTCGAGTAAATAGGTGAAGCGAAAAATTTGAGATAAAGATTATAAACTAGAAAGTACAAAGACTTTGTACTTCTTACTTAAGACTTAGTACTGAAAATGCTTGCAAAAAGAATCATACCCTGTTTAGATATTAAAGATGGCCGCACTGTGAAAGGTGTAAACTTCGTTAATTTACGTGATGCAGGAGACCCGGTGGAATTAGCAGAAATATATAGCAGAGAAGGTGCCGACGAGCTAGTTTTCTTAGATATTTCAGCAACCGAACAAAAACGTAAGACCTTGGCTGACCTAGTATATCATGTGGCTGAGAAGGTTAATATTCCATTTACCGTAGGAGGTGGAATTTCTTCCGTAGAAGATGTTGATATTTTATTGCAAAACGGTGCAGATAAGGTTTCCATTAATTCCTCTGCTGTAAAGAATCCACAATTGATTAATGACTTGGTAGCTAAGTTTGGTTCTCAATGCATCGTTGTTGCTATTGATGCAAAACAGATTGACGGAAAATGGGTGGTACATTTGGTGGGTGGTAAAGTCCCAACGGAATTGGATTTATTTGAATGGGCCAAAGAAGTTGAAGAAAGAGGCGCAGGAGAAATTTTATTTACCTCAATGGATAATGATGGCACCAAAGACGGATTTGCCAATAAGGCTTTGGCAAGATTGTCAACGGAGTTAAATATTCCCATAATCGCTTCCGGTGGAGCGGGAAATATGCAGCATTTTACAGATACCTTTATCCAAGGAAAAGCGGATGCAGCTTTAGCCGCAAGTGTTTTTCACTTTAAGGAAATAAAAATTAAAGATTTAAAAGAACAATTAAAAAATAACAATATACCAGTAAGGTTGTAACAAACGTTCTCCCCTGCGAAGGGGAGGTGCCCGCAGGGCGGAGGGGTTAACTTAGGGACACAAATGTTTAAACTTTCTTGATGGCTTCACCAAACCCCTCCGCCTATCGGCACCTCCCCTTGAAAAAAGGGGAGGACTAAGTAAAATGAATAAAAACACATGAAAAAAATCGGACTTATAGGTGGAATTACCTGGCAATCAACCCAGTTATACTATCAGTATCTAAATACTATAGTAGCGGAGCTTTTAGGAGATAAGCATTCCTGTGAGTGTATTCTTGAGTCCGTCAATTTTGCTGAAATCTCAGCAAAACAGGGCAAAGGAGAATGGAATGCCTTACACCAACAAATGACGGAAATTGCGGTTCGCTTGGAAAACGCTGGTGCTGAAATTATCTTGGTATGTGCCAATACCATGCACCTTAGTGCAGATTCCATTAAAGAAAAGATAAATATTCCTCTGCTACATATAGCGGAAGTTACGGGTAAAGCGCTTCAAGAGAAAGGCTGTCAAAAGGTCTTGCTTCTGGGTACAAAATATACCATGGAACTTGATTTTTACAAAGACACCATTAAAAATCAATTTGGAATTGAGGTAATCATACCCTCTAAAGAAGATAGAGAAGTTGTGCATCAAGTTATTTATACAGAACTCGCTAAGGGAATCATTTCAGAAGATTCCAAAAAGCAGTATCTAGAAATCATTGAAAAATCAGAAAGCGAAGGAGCGGAAGGGGTAATATTAGGCTGTACTGAAATACCTCTATTGATTCAACCAGAAGATTGCGATATTCCCGTTTTTGATACGACTAAGATTCATGCCCAAGCAGCAGTATCGTTTGCCTTGGAAGAAATGACACAAACAAAGTAATACTATGGAAATAGATTTCAATAAAAATCCAGACGGACTCGTCCCAGCAATCATTCAAGACGCACAGACCAAAAACGTTTTGATGCTGGGCTACATGAATCAGGAAGCTTTTGATAAAACCCGAGAGACGAAGAAGGTTACCTTCTATAGTCGTTCTAAACAACGTTTATGGACAAAGGGGGAAGAGAGTGGAAATTTTCTTAATCTGGTAGACATCAAAAATGATTGTGACAACGACACACTTCTAATTGCTGTCAGTCCTACGGGAGCTACTTGTCATACGGGTTCAGATACGTGCTGGAATGAGAAGAATACTTCTAACTTCGGATTCTTATCGCAATTGGAAGCGGTTATTGAGCAACGAAGAACTTCTTCAGACGGAAGCGAATCATACGTTGCTTCACTTTTTGAGAAGGGAATCAATAAAATAGCCCAAAAAGTAGGTGAAGAAGCCGTGGAAACAGTTATCGAAGCAAAAGATGATAACGATGAACTCTTTTTATATGAGAGCGCAGATTTACTTTTCCACTATTTAATTCTTTTACAGGCTAAGGGATTTACCTTGAAGGATATAGAATCCGAATTGAAGAAAAGACACAAATAGTTTAAAAACAAAAATACCGCTATCAATAGACAGCGGCATTTTCTAACCATGATCTAACCAATCATCATCCATCAATTTTTACAATTTCTGAGGCGCCAGAAAGGTCTTTTTGAGTAATTCTTGCTTCACCTTTATAACTCAGTTTACTTGCTCCGGATGCTTCTACTTCAATAGTTTCGTTAACCCTAAGATAGGCTTTGCTGGCCCCTGACAGATCAATTCGTAACCGCTCTGCTGTTAAATCAAAATCACGAATTTCACTACTTCCAGATAAGTCCGCGTTCAGTACTTCTATATTTCCAAAAATATCAGTTTGCGAATCTCCACTCGAATCAATATCTAGGCGCTTGGTGTTAACTTCACCCGTAAATTCAGATGACCCAGAAATATCGATGCTACCATCTTCAATATCCCATAGATTTTCCAATCTTAAAGTTGAAGCTCCCGATAAATCAATTTCTGAAAGCTGGTTTGTCGTTATATATGCATTCAAGGTCGCATTTCCCCGTACTTGAGTAAATTTTTTGAGCTTTATAACCAAGGCATTTCCATCACGCTTTACTATGATACGACCATGTAGATTTTCGTTTGCTTCAATTCGAATATCTTCTTCATCACTCGAAAAAGTAACATAAACATTGAACGCGTTTGATACATCTAAGGCAGAATAATCAGGGATTGAGTAGTTTAAAGAACTAACTTCATCTGAAGCTCGGATTGTTTCATGATCACAAGACGTAAAAAGACCTAAAGTCAGGGCAAGTACGATTACTATTGATTTTGTTTTCATTTTAGTACAATTTTATTTTCATTTCCGCGAAGGCGGAAATCTGTTAATTCTATTTTTTGATTGATGTTTAAAATTTGCTTTGTCGACTCTCCTCTTTTTTCAAGGAGGGGTGCCCGCAGGGCGGTGTGGTTAGCTGAGGAACACGAATGATGAGCTTTCTAGATAGCGTCACCAAAACCCCTCCGGCTGTCGCCACCTCCCCTTGACAGGGTAGGACCCTATTATTTATAATCTAACAGGCTCCCATTTGAAATCCGTTGGAAACCATTCGGCAACATTAGTATCTTCTAAGAATGTTTCTTGAGTCTCTTTTTTAAGAAAGACCTGCTCGTCTTCGATAAAAACATGCTTGGTTCTGATGGCAGCGTGAAATCTTTTAGCAATATTGTTTTTATTCTTCATCTTGTAGCTTCTTTTTATAACGGTTTCTTCCCAGGTTGAAAACACCCACTTTAACTCCAATACCTCCCGAGAATCCATTAATGCGTGTAACTGGACTATTTTCCAAATCAATTTTGCTTGATAAGCGATATTTGACACCGGCTTCTATTTGTAAATAACGATTAATGTTAAAAAGGGCACTTACCCCAGGCTCGGCGACAAAAACGGCATCGAAATCCTCTTCATTGAATTCTTCTTCAAAATCTTCATTATTGAAATTATTGCCGATTTGCCCAATAGCGCCGGCACCAATCAAAAGCGGGAAAGAGAGGTTTACACGAGATTTGCTAAAGAAAATCGGTTCTAAATGTAGACCCCCATAACCTCCAATGAGGTCCTCTCTTCGGCCAGCCGCAGTATTGAAATAGTCCTGATCTGAATAGATGAAATTACCAGAGAAACCGATTTCAAATTGCTGATTGGCAACGTAGGCAACCTTGAATCCACCTGTATAGGTTTCTTGGTCATCAATTTCACCATATCGCATGGAAAAGCCTAAATAGACTCCGTGTACGACATTATTGCGATCATTGAATTCTACATAATCACCATCATCTTGTGCAAAACCTGATAGGGCTAAGCAGAAGAATAAAAGTGTAAAAATTGATTTTTGATTGTTCATAGTATTGTATTTTGATTGACTACTTAGATAGACAATTGATTTTCTGAAAAGTTGCATATTCCCGTGTTAAATTTTAAAAGCTTGCGCTAAATTCGATTTTCTGGGGGATTTTTAAATTGACTTATGATAAGAATGCTACAATTCTTTCAACAGTACTACTCCTTTTTTTCCTTTAATTGAAATGCGGCCTTGGGCACTTTTTCCGTATGTAGCTTTTATTTTTCGCAGTTTTTTACCCTTATCCAACATCTCGGAATCTATGTTATTAAAAGACTTCGGCATGCGTACTAAGCCTTGTTCTAAAGTGGCATCGAATTGGTGTGGAAAATCCGTGACGTTCAAACTGATTTCTGAAGATTCTTGACTAATGGCAATATCCGCACCAGAATTCGTAATGGCTGCCACTCTGAAATCAGCTATTTTTAAGGTCATATCAGCTTCTTTGGTTAAACGATCCAATTCTAGCGTGGAGAATTTGAGCGTACCGAACATGGTACTCGCTTCTTCAATGCTTATTTCATCTTTATTTGAATAAATTTCGAGTGAGGTAATCGCATCCAAGGCAATATCGCTACCACTACTAGTTAAGCGTAGACTTTTGGAATCGCCCATATCGAGGTCTCCATTCTTAATATCCACACTGCCGTAGCTGATGTTTTTGGCTCGAAGTTTTCCGTAGCGCATAATGAAATCAGCTTTGTTCATGTTTTCATTGATCCATACATCGCCGTGCTCGACTATAGCTTTTAGTTTCCCTGACCAATCTTCGATAAGAACATCCCCGAAAGTATTGGTTACTTTTAATTCCGCCTTTGCGGGCATATATATGGTATAATCGATTTGAATATTACTACGGTC
Organism: Maribacter taeanensis; assembly: GCF_047345145.1. Classification (NCBI taxonomy): domain Bacteria; kingdom Pseudomonadati; phylum Bacteroidota; class Flavobacteriia; order Flavobacteriales; family Flavobacteriaceae; genus Maribacter; species Maribacter taeanensis. Next base: position 824,303 of record NZ_JBLFER010000001.1, on the reverse strand, counting down.
GTAATCAAAAGGATTTGCTTCGTCAATAAGTCGAGCAAACCATCCCGATTTCTTTTCCAGAATCTCATAACTTAGGGATACATATTCCTCACTATCCCTTGTTATAGGCTGAATACGTTTCAATAGGGCTTCAGCACTTTCTTTTTTTCGATGGTTTACCGCAATAGAAATTTCCACAGAAACTTCATCTTTATCCCATCCATTTAGACTGATATTTCCATATTTGTTTTCCAAATGCAGCTTGCCGGCATCGGTCATGGTGTAGGTCTTCGTTATCTTCTTAGATACTTTTTCCTGTGCGGTGACGGACTGGCCGAGAACCAACACCAACGCTACCCAGAGCAGCTTTTTACAAAGTGTATCCATAATCATCATCATTTAATTTAGAGTCGTTTATCTGTTTCAGTAGCTTTTCAATCAGTTCAATACGTTGTTTGTAGTTGGAAACAATAGCTTCCAGTACACGTGCATTGTCTAAGTTGCTTTGCATCTCTATACGCAACTGTTCATATTCGGCATCGAGCTCATCCATAAAGGATAAAAACTCAGCTTTATCAACTTCGGATAGGTTCGGATTATTTTGTACCAACTGCACTTGATACGAAACCAGTCCTTTATAGTGCATATCGATATCCATGAGTTCTTTGGAGGCATATTGTGTTTCTACGGAACTTCCATAAATCTGCTTCCCGATAAAACCAGCCAAACCTAATAAAATAAGTAGGGTAGCGACAATGCGCAGCATGGGGGATTTCCAAAGGGGAATCACTTTCGGTTCTTCAACTTCCAATTCTTGGGAAATCTTCGCCCACATTTTCGAACGGTCCGCTCTATGCTCATCGAACTCGGCAGCGTTCTCACGTATGTGTTTTTCAAAATTGTCCATTACAATGCGTTTATAATTTCAACTAGTTTTTTCTTTGCTCTATGGTATTGCGATTTGGAGGTTGATGTGCTAATGCCCAATACTTCTCCAATCTCAATATGGTCATACCCTTCAATCAGGTATAGGTTGATAATTTGTTTATACCCTGCGGGGAGTAGCCCTATGCCCACTTTAACTTTTTTGATGTCAATGGCATCTACTTTTTCCTCCGGACTATTCTCTGATAAATGAAACTCATGCACCTCCATCGGAACCACCGGAAGCTCTTTCTTCTTCAAATAGTTGATGCTTTTGTTGATAACGATACGTTTGAGCCAAGCTCCGAACGTACTTTCATAATTAAAACTGTTGAGATTTTTAAAGGCGGAAACAAAACTCTCTTGCACGATATCTTCAGCATCTTCCTTCGAGTTGAGCATGCGCCTACCAATATTGTACATCGCATCCACGTACAGCTCATATAGCTCATATTGCGAGCTACTATGGCCAGTTTTGCACTTTTCTACAAGTGCCTGATGCGTAAAACGGATATCGGTTTCCAAAGGTTTCAGTTGGATTCTAAGCTTCTCAACAATTTAACTTCTCTACTAAAGACAATACGAAGTTAGGATAGTTGCACGAAGAAGGAAAAAAGTACAAAGTAATAAGTACAAAGTCGAAAATTGGAATTATCATTATCCCCTTGAGGGCAGGATAGTAGCAAAATGTATTTTGTTCGAAGGTTGCGAGCGAAGCTGAATAGGGGGGGGTGTTGAAGCTAGCAGAAAGTTCAACAGAAACACTATCGCTTCACAAAGTTGGCTTACTGATTACATACACACACGACGTATGATTACTAGAGTAGATCAATAAAAAAGGCTTCCTCACCAATGCGAAGAAGCCTTAAAATAAAAACAGTTCGTCAGTCTAACAACCCATCAGTCCATAAGAAATCACCAATTCTTGATTTACTTTTTCCCCATTGATATTTTCAGCTGGTTCCCATGAGCCAGGTACATTGGAAATCAGTTCCATCATTTTTTTATCCACCTCAGGATACCCTGAATGATTATCCAGTCTAACATTTTCTATGCCCCCATTTTTTGTCACCGTAAAGTATAGTTTTGCCGGTCGTAGCTTGTCCTTTTGTACATCGATAATAGCTTCTTTGCTGTTTTCTCGTAAATATGTAATTAGTGCATTCTTACCGGGTACATATTCAGCCTGCTTTTCTGGAACAATAGTAATGTGAGGGTTAGAATACTCGTCTACCAACATTCCTGTATAGGTATTAACTTTTTTAAACTCGGCTCGAATCGCAAAATTCGAAGAATAATCAAAGGTTTGAATGAGTTTCAGTTGGGCTTCATTTAGCTCCTTGGTATATCCGATTTCATGAATATGGGATGGTCTTTCATTTTTGATCATATTAATATCTACCGATTCCAGCACGACCATCTCTTGTATCTCCTCAGCATAGAAAAAATCATGAATTGAAGTGGCATTGTGGAGTTTTTCTTTTTTCATAGGCCTAAACCTTGTACCCACATCGTATGAAAAATCAGGAAGAGGCTCCTTGCTCTCTGGTCCCTCAATTGGCATATTCATAGCAACATCTGTACTTACGGTCGCTTCTAAATGATCTGTTTCTGAGTCACTCCAATTTATAACACCAAATGCGGTTAGTCCTAAAGCAGTAAATGCCATGCAAAAAATTAAAATACGCTGTTTCATATCTGTTTGTTTTAAAGAACCCAAAAACGGGTTCATTGATTAATTTCACTCAAATCTAACGTGCATAGCCGCTATACTGTGTTTATGAAGTGTAAATTGATGTAAATTTTGTGTAAATCATTTCAAATTGTCCGATATTCAAATAGCTTTGTAACATGCGTCATAAACTTCATAAGTTCACATTTCCCATTTTTATTTGTCTTTTGTTGCTTATCTCCAACGGGAATGCCCAAGATTCCTATGAAGAAAAAAGTATTGATGTGGCCTTGCGGATGATTGGTCATCAATTACTGCTCAGTTCAAATGACAGTACTTCTCGTGTGTTGCCTATTAGCAGGGAAAATAATACCTATAGGATTCAATTCGAATCGGAGTTTGAATTCAAACCGGTGGAACTGGTCGCTATAATTGATAGTGTAATTACAGAAGCAGATATCCCAAGTGAATATATTGTCGAAGTGGGTGAATGTGAAACTGGTGAGGTAGTCTATAGCTTTAAAATGGATGATTTAGAGCAATCGGACATCATTCCCTGTGGAGTTAGAATGCAACCCAAAGCCTGTTATAGTCTCGTATTCACTTTTATGACAAATGACTCCGACATAGCTTCACTTTCTGTGACTCCCGTTATAAGTCCCATGAATTATGGTTTGATTGCAGGGGCCCTCCTTCTAGGCGCAGGACTTTTCTTTTTTCTTTGGAAACGCAGAAAATCAGCTAATAAAAACCCAAATTTAATCGCCTTGGGCGAATATCATTTTGACAAGCGGAATACAGAACTTTTAATTAATCACCAGAAAATAGAATTGACTAGTAAAGAAGCAGATTTACTTCTTTTACTATACAACATGGTCAACACCACCGTTGAGCGAGAAGTTATTCTAAACAAGGTTTGGGGAGATCAAGGTGATTATGTAGGTAGGACCTTGGATGTTTTTATCTCAAAATTGCGCAAGAAACTCGAAGCGGATTCCAGCGTAAAAATCGCCAATATTCGCGGTGTCGGCTATAAGCTGGTCATGGAGGTTTAGATTTGTTATTACCACCTTATACTTCCGACTTCGTACCTCGTATTTCGTACTTCTTACTTTGGAGCGCTCTGCCAAATAATATTCATAATCTTCCATTGGCCATTGACTTTGGCGAGATGAAATAAATCAATGCCCCATTCGGCGGTTAGTTTGCCTGTAGCAGTTTTGTCATTGACTTCATGGACTTCAATTTTCTTAGGAGAGTCTTTAGAGGTGCGATCACCATCTTTATTCCATGTGCCTGCCAAATCATAGAGCTGTTGGTAGGTCATGGGCAAGTTGTCTCGATATGCACTGGACTTGTCATCGTACCAATATCCGATTTTACGCAAAGTGGTATCGACACTTCGTTCGATTAATTCAGGTTTGACCTCATACAGCGCATTGACATAATCTTCTAGAGCAGATTGCACGGCTGCTTTATCATCTTGACCAAAGGCCGAAATCGAAAGGAAGAAGACCAAGCTGAAAATAAAAGAGTTTAATTTTTTCATGATAAAAATCTTTTGATGATGGATTCTAAAACTACAATAATTAGAGGGATAAATCAATGATGGTAGTGTAGTATGGTTTTTATTTTATCTTTAGTATTTAAACTATAATTCAAAAGATTTCCGCCTACGCGGAAATGACAATAAAAATAGAATTGAAATGAAAACAAAAATCACGCTCTTAGTTGTAGTCGCCGGATTGCTATTCGGTTTTACGAAATATGAATCTTCGGGAGAATCTAAAATCAAAGAAGGTATGGTCAAAGTAGCCATCTTTTACCAGAATGGGGAAGGCAATACCTTCGATATGGACTATTATACCAATAAGCACATGCCCATGGCAGCAGGTTTGTTTGGTGATAAATTAAAGGCTATGGTAATCGATAAGGGACTAGGCGGTGGCGCACCTGATTCTGCCGCGCCCTATGTAGCCGTCGGTTACTTTTATTTTGCGGACCTAGCCACTTGCCAAAGTCAAATGGGTACGCATTCAGAGGCACTCAGAGCTGATGTGTCCAACTATACGAATATTCAACCGGTGCTTCAGATTAGTGAAGTGGTTAGTGCGGATTAATAGTAATAAGTACGAGGTTCGAAGTATAAAGAAGCGTTATTGAATTAAAGCCTCCATCTTCTCAATTGCTTCCTTAGTCAAATCTTGCAAAGTTCGAATATGTTCGGTATCAGTTTCCCAGAATTCTTTCGGTTCTTGGGCGGCATCAAAAATACTTTGGCCGCGCTTAAAAGGAACAGCCCTATCCGACTTACTATGAATAATTAATTTGGGCATGTTTTCAATGTCTGCAATATCCCTTAAGGCAATATACTCTTGATTATAGTCTTCAGGCTTTTTCATCAGCAACGACAATACAGATCCTTCCACATTGTCTTTGATAAAGTTATGTGCGGAAGCTAAACTGCCATCGAGGACGAGTGCATCTACTTTCGCAGGATTGTCCTTTGCAATCTTAACGGCTAATTGCCCACCTAATGACATGCCATAAACTATGGTTTTAGTGCTGTCATTGACCATGGTGTTTTGAAAATCTTCAAACGCTGCTTGCGTATCTGCTAGTATACCATTATAATTGGGTGCTCCAGTTGATTTACCATAACCTCTCCAATCAACCGTATAAACGCTAAAACCATTATTTACCAAAGCTTGTATGGGTTCTATGCCCGTGCTTACATTGCCACTATTGCCTCGAATCAGAAAAATATTCGCCTTTGATGTTGCTGTAGGTTTAAACGTATAACTGTGAATTTTTAAAGAATCTTCTACTTTTAAAATATGTTCATCATATGCTAGGCCGCCCATGTCTTCCATAGTTGTGCTAGGTCGATAGAAAAGTTGAGATTCATCGTTATTGGCCAAAGCTTTTATCCATGGACTGGATTGATAAACATAAATGCTGTAACCAATAGCCAGAAGTAGAAGTATTAAAAATATCCAGCCGGTAGTTTTTACTATTTTTTTCATGTGTTCTGTATGTGAGATGTGTGGTCTTACTTTTAGAACTCGATTCTTGAAAAGATAGTATCTTGTATTTCAGTTCTTAAAAAATATTTTCAATCGTGAAGGTAGAAATATGATACTTGCGACTACTAGTCGAATACGAGCACTAGAGGCCAACAGCTAAAAGCTATTTCCCCTTTTTCTTACCCAAAGAGACCTTATAATCATCAATATTCCCTTTGATCTTTAGATTCAGGTACTTCGTTTTTTTGTTAGGGTCTACTTCTACGATTTCATCTTCTTGTTCTTTGCTAATAACGGAGTCCGTCTTCTTTCCGAATAATTTTTGCATGGAAGCTTTCCGTACCGTTTTCCAAGGAATGCGCACATAATAATCGATATTTTGATTGTTATCATGCGTGCCGGATAGTTCCATATGGCCTAAAGTGGATTCGATATTCATAGCGGGAATCGTAATCTTCCCCTTATTGATATCCAAATTGTTTTGTAAGGTATCAAAGCGAATACTTTGCAGGTTTTTATCGCCCATATAGTCGGAAAGTGCCAGCATAGGGTCGTAATTCTTTAGCTTCCCGTTCAATACTTTGACATCCATTTCTAAGGTAGATTGGTCTAAATCGGGAACCATATCGGGGTATACTCTGATCTTGCCCTTAATTCGCGAAGTAAGCTTTCCTTGTAAATTTTCTGAAATAAGATGGTCTTGCCCAAAATTTTCAAATTTGAACAACAACTTATCCAAATCCACATTGTTCATCACCAAGTCTGGCTGCATATAGATGTGTTTTGGGTCACTACCGTTAAAATAGCCACTTAATTGAATATCCCCGCCAGCGGCATCCATATGTAAGGTATCTATGTGTATGTAATGGTCAGGTGTGGTGCGTATGTCTGCTTTAATATTTTGAAGGTCTATTCTATGATATATAAAGTGCGCGACATCTGCTTTAAACTGCATATCCGTAAAGGGCAACTCATAGATATTAAAGGCTTCGGCATGTTCTTTGACATCCGCAGTTTTTGAAGCTACCGCTGCTGTTGGTTTCGGAGGATTCGGATTAAACTTAAACAAGGCATCAAAGTCGATATAATTTGCTTTTAATACTAGGTAATTATCCCGTTTCTTTATTTGCTCATTTTCTCCCAAGTAATAATTCAAATCGAAATTAAAATTGGTGCTTCCTATTTCGCCGTGAAAGTCTTTTATAACAACGTGCTCGTCTTCATAATGTATCTTCCCTCTAAAATCATGAAAGCGAAGGGGATGCAATTCCATTTTGGTATCTAACTTGTCCAGAGCCAAATCGATGGAATGCAAAGCAGAATCTTTATAATGCATACTAGAAGCAACATGCAAGGCCAAATCGTCAAAAATTTCATGACGATACTCTTCGGGAACATAATTTTCGCCCTTATACGAAAAGACATCCTCTAAGCGTAAGCTTTTGGAAGTGAGATTAATATCTAAATCCACATCTCCATTAAGTTCGGGTTGCATCCAAAAAGCATACTCGTGTATGAGTCCGTCAAAATGAAAATCACTATCATCTATATAGCCTGTAAAATTTACTATTTCCAAGTCTTGGTCATCGATTAAAACATCCGCATGAAAATCATGTAGCTTATGGGGATAATGCTTTAAGTCCGCATAGAGGCTATCCACAAAAAACTCCCCTTTTGGTAAATACTTGGACTCCGTAAAGTCTTTCGCAGAAGTCTTGAAAGAAAGCCCCAGACTTAAATTTTGTATTTGTTCATCGATACCTTTTTGTAGGGTATCCTGTTTCGTGAAACCGGTTAATTGGGCAATATCCAAATGCTTGGAGGAAATATCTAAATGGGCTTCTACGGGAATGTTCGTATGATGCACTATCGCGGGTAAATCTGAAAGAAAACCTGTTGCGGATACATCTGAATCTCCTATAAAGAGTTCAAACTGATTCAAGTTGGCTTTTTTACCCTTCATGACCAAATGCACATTCATATCATGTAAGGGCGCCGGGAGATCCTTGGTCGTTAAACTCAGGTCTTCGATGAGCAATTCTGCAAAATAGGCCTGATTGAGTTGTTGTAATGCCAGTTCAGGATTGTCAATATCAACAATATCATGAAAATTCATGTTTAACGAAACTTCTCCAGAAGCATCTTGTATATCATCCAATTCAAAAAAATCAGTAATAAAATCTAGTTTGAAATTGGAGCGTATTTTCATATCCACTTCGGGAGCATCGAAATTCTTTACAAAAACCGAACCTTCTAATTCTCCCTTTTCCAACGATGCCGTCATATCAGTCAACGAAAATTCCATGGTGCTCGCATTTCGGTTGTCTCCATTGGTGAAATGCCCATTAAAGCCCATATTGTCTATCTTTTTGCCTCTTTTTGTGTTTTCTAAAAAGGCTTCACTAGCCCCAAAATCAACATTTACCGAAGGGGTATTTCCTTTATTGGAAGGCCCTTGAATACTGGTGTAAAAATAGATTTCACCGGCATTCTTATATTTCTCCAAGATGGGTATCACATCGTCTGGTGCAAAAGCGATGAGCATATCAAAATTGGGCTTTGTTCCTTTGAGATACAGATTCAAGTCTACATCATTCTCGGTGTCTATGGAACCTTCCAACTCAAAATCACCATTTTCCATGGTAATGCCCGATGGTTCTATGTCAAGTATACCTGTGTTTTCATTAAAAACGAGGTCAGTATGGACTTCAAAATGCTTTTTACGAATAAAGGTGGTATCGCCTTCTTTGATGACGTTCAGTTCCAAATCCATATCGACATGCCCAGCGATGATACTGTCCTTCTGGCTAAAACCTCCATTACCGGTATAGATGAATTTTTCCACATCGGTATTTGTGGCTTCATCCAAGGTGTGGATGTCCAGATTTTTAAGTCGAATCTTTTTTAGATGAATATTGGTAGAAGAAGTATCAGTTTCGGTTGTACTCGCGAGGGAGTTTTGAATATTAGTGGTATTGTTCTCATGAATAACAATATTAAAAACACCGTCTTCTAGCAATAGCGATTGAATATCATAGTTTTGATTGACAATATCCCAAAGGTTAAAACCGATATAGATGTCTTTGACATCCATGATGATGGGGGCATTGGCTGCTTTGGTTTCAAAAATCTGGACATCATCAACCTTGATGGAGATGTATGGAAAGTTCTTAAAAATAGATAGTTTACTGTCCCCAACACTAATACGGCCTTTGTGCTCTTGGTTGAGTGTTGCAATCTCCTCTTTAATGATTTCAGACTGGTTGCCCTGAATATAGAGCATTAGACCTCCTACAACCAAAATCGGCACCAAGAATAGCGCTACTAAAAATCGTTTCCAGAACTTTTTAATCTTCAAAGGAGTTGTCTTTGGGGTTAGAAAAGCCCTATGGCTTTAAAAGCGTTACTGCGTGCACACTTTTGTCTATAGTTCAAACGTAGGTATTGAGTAGATATTTTGTAGATACGACAACCTGTTAGAGAGCAATGGGCATAGATTCAGAGGTCAATTTTAGGAATATTCAACCGATGCTTAAGATTAGAGAAGTGGTTAGTGCGGATTAGCCGTATTACTAGTCTTATGTATGAATAGTAATGAGCCAATGGGAACTACATTTAAAAAAGCAATCTATAAAGTAAAAAGTAATAGCGATTTGAATAAAAACTCAAATCGCCATTACTTATAAGCGTTGTTAGGCACTGGCGTTATTTCACCAATTTAATTATGTTTTCGACCATTTCTGCTCTTGCCGTTTTTAAGAAAGTATTGAATTGCTCGTTTGTCATATTAGGGTTTTCAATAAATTCAAAATTTGATGTCCAAACAAGCATTGATTTATTGTAGCCCAAATCAACTACTTTAATCGTGTTATTCATATTTTTTGCAGGAACGCCTTCAATCACTTGGTAAGAATACGTTCTGGTTTCATCATTAAATCCTGTAATTTTTTCTTTGAAATATCCTTTTCCATCTGCGGAAGTGCAAACTCTTTCGCCACCAACATTTTTTGGTCCTTTCCATTGTACTTTAGACACAAAAGATGATAACTCATCAATATTGTCCATTTTCCGGATTTGTTCCCACACCTCGTCTGCAGAACTTTCTATTTCAGTAACCAAAGGGGTTTGAGCTTGTAATATGTTCAATGTTGAAATAATTACGGTACATAAAATTGCTATTTTTTTCATAGTATTAAAATTTAAGATATTAATAAAGACCTGTTTAGTTTATGATTTTATTACGGTTGCTTTAGGGTACTTTTTCTTGATTTCTTTGTGTTTATTAGTACCTCCAGTAACGCGTTCACCGGTTTCTACATAGTGCTTTAGTCCGACCAGAGTTCCGGACAGTTGTTTTTTGAATCCTCCTTTGGCTAGCATTCCAAGAAAAGCCGGTTTGGTTCTAAATTGAAACTCGTAGGATGCTGTTGATGTACCATCACCATTGTCTTTTACTCTATAAAATGCTTGTGAATTATCAAAGTTTAAAGGAAGTTTTGCACCATCAATGACCACATTGCGCATTAGCATATTTTCGTTATCAATTTCAGAAATACGTTCTTTAGACCATTGTGTTCCTTTTGCATTAAAATTACATTTGCGTTCTGCTCCTAATTCTCCCTTTAAAGAATTATTGGTGTATGTTGATGTATAGATATATGGTGAGAAGTTTGATATCTCCCCATAGTCTAAAACCATTGCTTCCCAAACACGTTCGGCAGTTGCGTTTATTTTCATTTCTACTTTAACTGTACGGAATTTCTTTTCCATACTTTGAGCCGATGCATTAAGGCTCATTAGACTTATTAGTGCGATTGAGAATATTGATTTCATTGTGACTGTCATAGTTTGAATTTTTAAGTGCTATTCCTTTGATACGGTATTTGAATCGGTGTTACAAAACCTAAGCAGCTTTCTTTGCCAATTTTTCCAATTCATGGGCCTTGTTTTCACTGGGATTTCCTGTTTCAATAAAGTGTTTCAAATCATTTGGGATGTGAACAAGCTGCTTTTTTAGTTGCATCTTCATCATAGGATTCATTATGCTACCTACCAAGCCTTTGGTTTTTACAATTAGATGCATGTTCACTTTAGTCTTATCGGAACTTATTTTGGTCAGTTGCCAATTATTGATTGCGGTATCTACGAAAAATGGAAAACCCTCAATGACTTCATATTCAAGTATATGATTGTTTGAATCAAATTTTCTGATGACTTCTTTAATTTTGCCCGATGGCAATTCACAAGCTCTATTATTTGAAGGAGCTCCATTAATTACAGGTGGACCAAAAGCGTTAGAATGATTTATACCTGATGCCCATTTATAAGCATCACCAAATTGATGTCCCAATACGCCCCAAACCTCTTCTATTGGCTTGTTAATGATAATTTCTTCTTTAAATTCCATATCAATAAATTTTATATGATTTACTGTTTTGATACATGAATACATAATGTGTTACAAAACCAAAAAAGGCCACTTCTTTTAGAAGTGACCTTTTTCATCTATTTCATTGAAATTTTAGATGAATTTAGAACTTAAAATAACTTGAAAGTTTATCATTATGTATAAGTTCTTTAATGATGGTATCTTTATCAAAATCATCTTTAATGGGATGTTCTTGAAATAATTTTGTGTAGGTTGTGGTAAAATCATCTAAAGCTTCTTCGTGGTTTTCTTCAGCAAAGTCTTTTACTTTAGTTTTTGTTTTAATGTTGAATAGCATTTTTTTCTCATCTAAAACGCCCATTTTCTTTAAAGCTTTTGCTTTTTTTGGGCATCGACAGGGATTTTCTTTATTTACAAGACCACATTTATTATTCATATAGTTAAATAAGTCTTTACGTGCTCTGTGAAGTTTTATCCTAAAATTTTGGGGGCTTATTTTAAAAATATCCCCTCCAAGTTTATGGTCAATTCCAAAACTTGCTCCAAGAATGAATATTAATCGTTGTTCTCTATTAAGGCACATAATCATTCCGCTCATACATTGAATCTGCATTTCTTTGGATAGCTCTTGATAGTCTATTTCATCTTCAATGCTCAATTCCGGATTTGGAACTTGGTCTAAACGTTTTCCATAATCATCAAAGTCAGAAAATTGTGTTTCACCTTTTCTTCTTTTAGATTGTAAAAACTCATTCACAACGATGCGGTATAACCAAGTTCTAAATTTACTTTTAAAATTAAATTGTCCTAATTTGGTTATGACTTTAATAAGAACTTCTTGCGTTAAATCCTGCGCATCAATAGAATTATGGCACATTTTCCAAGCCACGTTGTAAATGAATGGTTGATGAAAACGTATGATTTCATTTAAAGATTCTTTGTTGCCATCTATAGCCTGTTTTACAAGATTTTGTTGTTCTGTATCCGAATATGATTTACTAAAAGGAAATTCCATACTAATGGGTTTTTAGATTTGATACAGAATGATAGGAAGTGTTACAAAAGTTTCTGTTTTTTAAGCTTGTGCCTAACAATAGGATAAACACATCCGTGTAATTATCCTTTTTAATGAGTATTCAAATTTAACATTTCAATGGTACTAGACAAAATCTACTTATTCACTCGTTGCACCTGTCCTCCTTTTTTTGGCGGAGAATAGCGGTAGCAGGGGAGCTAAAAGAAAGTTCTAGAAAGTTATTGCTGATTAGGAGCTTTTAGGTTTAATTGCTTACTCGAGACGCCACTAGTCACACTTGTTCGACAGTTTTTGGCGGAGACTAGCGGTAGCGGGGATTTTGTCATTTTCTATTTACTGGTTCATAAACTTTTTTCGCTGTCTTACATTTGAACAACGCTTGTGGGTTGTTGAAGCTTCATACCTTATTCTTTTTGACAGTCCATCCAAGCCTGGATAAATTAGGCCATGATGATAACCTAAATCGTACAATTGGTCAAGAATGTCTTTTCTATATTTTTTATTTATGACAAATAAATCAAAAACGCCAAAATGGTTTGGCTGTTGGTCGAAAGGAACAAAATCCCCTCGTCCCGTGGGTAATTCATGAGCTGTAAAACATCCTGATTGATTTGTTATTCGAGGTGAAACATGGTTTGGAAAGATAATGTTGTTTTCCTTTTCTAATGTCAGTCTTCTGTCAATTCTTGTGCTTTCAGGAAAACAATTATGAGTTGAATGAAATCCATAACACCAAACTGCGCTGTTTTCAATTTCAGACTGGTATTGTTCTACGGCAAAGAATAGGGCAACTAAAGGATTTGTAGACCAGTCTAAAAGACGTGTTGGCAGACCATGATGTTGAGCCAGAGAAATTAGTTCTATTTCATCTGCCGGCTGATATTCATTAAATGGCCGAGCCTCCCTTTGAAACACTTTTAGCATATACTCTTCAAGGTCGTCCCAATCGGTCAACGTGTTTTCTATATCTATTCGAAATAGACTAGGCACTAGTTCGTAAGCTTCATCACTATGACCGCGAAAAACCCATTGAGCGATATGTTGTTGCTCAAATGAATTAACTTTTTCTAAATATTCGGAAACGGATTTTATTTCAATTTTTTCCATATGGTTTTCAGCTTACGCACAGCGTGTTCGTGTATGGTTTCGTTGCGATGAGCTCTAAGTTAGCAAATAGGAGAGAACCAAAGTTCAACGGCGCCGTAAATTCCGAGTAGGAATTTCAGAGCAAGGAACTATACACGGTGTTGTACGTAGTATTAATCGAGGTATTCTTTGATTTTGAAATCTGTTATTTTTCGATGTTGATGTAATTCAGCTAAATTTAAAATGGTACTATTTCTAACGTCAATAAAGTTTTTTAATTCTTTTTTTGAGTATCCCAATGATTTCAGGTTTTCAATTTTCTTTGACAATAAATCTTGTTCCATAATGCTATTTTCTAATCGTTCTTTTTTGTTAGGAAAATAATATTGAATAAGAGAAAAAACCTGTTCAAGTATTTTTCCTAAACCTATAAAATCAGAAAAACCAGGTGATGCATATTGAATTTCGCCAATTATCAGATTATTCCTGTCCATTGATATTACTGGTCCGTCTAATCTTTTCAGTTTCCCTAGGGATTCTACTTTTTCTGAATTTTCGTAAGTAGAAGAAAATCTCATTTTTTTATATAATTCACTATTCAATTCAATTACAGACTCTAAGTCTTTTGGTTTAGGAGTATCTTTGAAAAATCCTACAGGATAATGTTGTATTGAATCAATTTCAATAAATAATTGATAGAGTAATGATGTGCTTTCAAATAAGGCAGCAAAATCATTACTACTCCAGTCATCAGCGATTTCTATCCTTAAAATAGCATGTTCTGTTTTAATTTTTTCTTTTATCAAATTTCTTGGTTTTATATTACGTATAACGGTCTCGTATATGAAACGTAGCGTGCAAATAGACGCTAACTTTTCGGATTATACACAAGCCGAATTTTTATATTTTGTTTTTATCTTTTCTATTTTAATAGCCAAATTTTTAAATTTGGCGACTTCCCAAATAGATACAGACTTCTCGGAAAGCCTATGTCAGCTATGTTTTATATACATTGTTGCCACACGTTATTTTTTCAATTCAATGGTCTTGTTTATAGTTAAAAACTCATTTTCATCAATTGGTTTGAAAAACGCAGATAAGTCCGATTGTTTTCCTGATACAAATAACAAGCACGAATTATCAACTGTTGCAATTTGAACAATAAATTCGGACAAGTCCATTCCGCGAACCTTTAAATTATTTAAAAAATCTATATGGTCGAATTTGCTTGAGAGAATACTAATCTCAACCATTAAATTTTTTAGTTGATTATCATAGTTCTTTTTACCCAAATGATATTTAGTCTGTCGAGTTTTATCTGGAAATTTTTTTAAAACAGCTTTGTTTACGCTTCCAGCAAAGTCAGATATTTTATTTAATGAATCCATTAAGTATTGATGTTCTATTTTGATTTGTTCAGAAATCCTAAATCCATATTGCGGAAATTTGTTCACGTATTCAGCATCTGTAATTCCATTTCGATGGACAAACAAATGTCTTCTAATATGAATCTCCTCCACGTCGTTAAAATCTACACCCAAATTCTTTAGGTCAATATTGAACATCTTTTTGTAATATTTTTCTATTTGGACAAGTCCACCACTTGTTAAGTTTCTAAAATCTTTTTTAATTAAATCATTATGTACTTTTTGAATTGAACTTAAACTTAATAAATAGTTTTTCTGAAATTTTACAGGTTCATCTTGTTTAAATGGTGTGATATCTCGTTCAAAGATTTCTAATATGACATCTGTTAGATATACCTCCAATGAAGTAATTGTTGAAATAAGCAATAGTTGCCTTAATTTATATGGATATAAGTTTTCAAGCCTTTGATAAAGTGAAGTTGGACTGTGCTCAATTGTACCAATTGATGTTTTGATAGAAGTTGGATTTTTAAATTTTCCAGCTTCTATTTCAATTTCTAATCGTTTTCTTTCTGATTGATAAAGATGATAGGTTATATCATAAATTTGTTTTGAATCTTTAAGATTGTTTTTAAGCTTATTGTAAGATTCAAATCCTCTCATTTAGTTTAGTGGTTTTTTTAATGTTTGGCAACACCTAGATATAGTTGTTAACTATATCCATCCTATAAAATCCCAATAAACTTACCGTTTTTATTTAAGCAGAAAAAACCTACTAGTTAACAAGTTGTCCATAGTTTTTAACAGTTATAAATTCTGATACTCACCAAGTAAAGGCTTTACGCGGAATTTTGTTTTTCACCTTTCTTAACCAAAGTCAACGAAGCATACAGCATCGTCACCATAGCTTTGTCCCTAGAAGACATTGCCAAAATTTTCTTAATTGTTCACTAGCGTGCAACCTCTAATTTTTTCAATTGTCTCTAGAAGGGAAATCAAAAACATCAATCTCTAAACGACAATCAATGATTTTAAAAACAAACTTTACAAAGCCTTTGGCCATTGGCTGTTGGCTTTTCTTGCTGCTCATAAGTTCAACTGCACTAGCGCAGAACTATACGCTAAATGGTACAATAACCGATAAAAGCAATGGCGAAACCCTTTTTGGAGCATCGGTATTCTTAAAGGGTACGACCATTGGGGTCATTACGAATGAATACGGCTTCTATTCGATAACGGCCCCCGAGGGCAACTATACCCTGACGATTTCATATTTAGGTTATTCAGAAATCAGTCAGGAAGTTGCCCTTACCAAAAATCAAAAACTAGATTTTGAAATTGCCGAGTTCTCAACCGAACTAGAAGAGGTAGTGGTTACCGCAGAAGAACCTGAACGGGCGATTTTGAAAAAACCTGAAATGAGTACGGTAAAAATGAACATTGCTACCGTAAAACAAATGCCAGTGGTTTTGGGGGAGGTTGATATTTTGAAGTCCCTGCAAATGTTACCTGGAGTTACCAACAATGGCGAAGGTTCCGGTGGTTTTCATGTCCGTGGCGGGGCGCAAGACCAAAACCTGGTATTGCTTGATGAGGCCATTATTTACAATACCTCACATATGTTCGGTTTCTTTTCGGTCTTTAATGCCGATGCCATCAAAGATGTGAAATTGTACAAAGGGGGTATTCCTGCACGCTTTGGAGGTCGGGTATCTTCGGTATTGGATGTGCGCCAGAAAGATGGGAATAATAAAAAGTTCGCTTTGACCGGTGGTTTGGGTATCATTTCAAGTCGACTTACGGCAGAGGCACCCTTATTTAAGGACAAAGGTTCCTTTTTAATTGCAGGGCGCCGTTCCTATGCGGATTTGATTTTAAAAGCAGCGGGAGAAAAGAATAGTGCTGCTTTCTACGATTTGAACCTAAAGACCAATTACGCCATAAATCAAAACAACAAACTTTTCCTCTCGGGATATTTTGGTCGCGATAATTTTGACATCGGCGGTAGTTTTGGCGCTAGTTATGGAAACTCTTCTGGAAACCTGCGCTGGAACCATATCTTTAATGACAAGCTCTTTTCAAACCTGTCCGCTATCGTAAGTAAGTATGATTACAAACTTGATTTGAGTTTGGCGCAGTTTGATTGGTTGTCCTCCATCAACAATTACAACCTCAAGTATGACCTGAAATACTATTTCAGCGATAAGTTTAAATTGGACTTTGGAGCAAGCGGAATTTACTACGATTTTGACCCTGGGCAGATTCGTCCGACTTCGGATACTTCTCCCGTAAACCCATTAAAGCTAGACCGAAAAAAAGCCATCGAAAGTGGCATATATGCAAGTGCAGAACACAAATTGACCTCAAAGTTAACCGCTCAATACGGATTGCGCTATAGTGCTTTCTCCCGATTGGGAGGACAGGCCTTGACCGATTATGCCAATAATCAGCCGGTGGTGTACAATGAAGCTTTAGGCATTTACGAACGAGGAACCCCCATTGGAGAAACCAATTACGAAAAGGGAGATGCGATTGAAACCTTTGGTAATTTCGAACCCCGGCTTGCATTGGCCTATGAACTGAATGAAGTGTCCTCGATAAAAGCAGGCTTTTCCAGAGCCGCCCAATACATTCATTTGTTGAGCAATACCTCTTCGGCAACGCCTTTGGATGTTTGGACGCCCAGTGGCAAGTTTATCAAGCCCCAATTGTCCAATCAATATGCCTTAGGGTATTTTCGAAACTTTAGCGATAAGGTCTATTCCTTGGAAGCCGAAGTCTACTATAAAACCACCGACAACCGTATCGACTATATCGACGGCTCCAATTTAATCGGACAGAATACCATCGAGACCGAAATTCTAAACGGCGAATCCAGAGCCTACGGACTCGAACTGCTACTCCGAAAAAATGAAGGCAAACTCACCGGATGGATTGCCTATACCTTGTCCAAATCCGAACAGCGCACTCCCGGTGGCCCGGCAGGCGGATTGGGAATCAGCAATGGGGAATGGTATAATACGCCCTATGACCGTACCCATGATATTTCCATTTCCGGAGCCTATCGTTTGAATGACAAATTTAGTTTTGGGGCGAATCTTGTGTTCCAGACTGGGAGGCCAGTAACCTATCCTAACGGACAATACGAGTATGAGGGAATATCAGTCGCAAGCTATTCCGATAGAAACTCCGACCGCCTGCCAGCCTATCATCGTTTGGACCTTTCGCTCAATTACAAACCCAATCGAAAACCGAACAACAGATTAAAAGGGGAGTGGGTATTGGGCATCTATAATGCCTATAGTAGAAAGAATGCCGCTTCGATATCCTTTGGTCAAAATGTTGAAACCGGAGCCAATGAGGCTACGCGTACTGCGATTTTTGGCATTGTTCCTTCATTGACGTATAATTTTAAGTTTTAGGTGATGGGAAAAGGGAGAAGAGAATATAGAGAAGAGAATATAGAAAAGAGAAAAGAGACAAAAATATGTTCAATATGATGATTCGAACTAATAAAGTATCCCCCTCTTCCGGAGGTGTTAGGGGAGGACTTCACACAATATTAAATTATAAAAAAGACAGATTTCCGTCTTCACGGAAATGACAAAGAAAAAAGAATTAAAATGAAAACAATATTAAAATCAACAATACTACTCCTAATCCTATCGCTAGCCTCTTGTGAAGATGTTATCGATGTCCCAGTACAAACAGCTCCCACCAGACTTGTTGTGGAAGCATCCTTAGATTGGGAAAAAGGCACAGCAGGGAATGAACAAACAATCCAATTAAGTAATTCTTCTGCTTTTTTCGATAATACGATCAATACAGCCGTTACTGGGGCTTCCGTAAAAGTGACAAATGATTCCAGTGGAGCAGAGTTCGTTTTTGTGGACCAGAATACTGGGGAATATGCAACTTCAAGTTTTGTTCCCGCAATTGGGCAATCCTATACCTTGGAAATTATCCATAATGGGGAAACCTACAGTGCACAAGAAACCTTGATGGCCGTTCCTGAAATCACCGAACTGTTTCAGGATACTGAAGACGGTTTTGACGATGAAATATTGGAAGCACATATTATATTTACTGACCCGCCAGAAGAAGGAAACTATTACTTCTTTAAGTTTCAAAGACAAGGCGAATTACTCCCTGATTTTGAAGTAGGTGATGATGAATTCGTAAATGGAAACGAAATCGATTGGTGGTATGAAATCGAGGAGGCTGATGATGAAAATGATGTGAGACAGCCTTTTGCAGCTGGTGATGTATTGGATATTGAAATGTATGGTGTTTCGGAAGCCTTCTATAATTATATTGATATTCTAACCGACCAAATCGGAGGTGTTGGAATCTTTGAAGCTACACCGGTATCCGTCAAAGGGAATTGCATCAATCTTACGAATCCAGAGAATTATGCGCATGGGTATTTTCGATTGACGGAGGTTAATAAGACGAGTTATACCTTTGAATAAACACAAGTACGAGGTACAAAGTACTAAGTAAAAAGTAGAAAGTAGAAAGTAGAAAGTAGAAAGTAGAAAGTAAAAAGTTAGATTGATATTGATGACTTAATACTTCAAACCTTGTACCTCGTAACTTGTACTTTTCACTTCTTTCGCATCGGAAAAACCTTGAAAAAGGTAAGGCTTCTCCAGAGCCATTCCAGTGGTCCGTAGTTAAAGTGTTGCAACCATAATTTACTTACCCAAACCTGTAATACAATTATGGCTATAGCAAGCAAAAAGGTGTACATATTTTGAAGTTCTCCTAGATAGCCAAGTCCCCAACCATAGAGCAGTGCAGTACCTATTACACTTTGAAGCACGTAATTGGTAAGTGCCATACGCCCATAGGGAGCCAACTTCTTAAGCCATCTTTCAGGTTTTACCTTGCGATAGAGCATGGCAAATAGGGCAATGTAGATTAGGGTCATGGCTAAATTCGCCATATCCATTCCTGACAGTCCAATCATGCCCAACCAACTATTGATATTTCCTCCTTGCCCCATACTGATAAATGCTCCAGCCGTGATACCAATGGAAACGACTAACAAAATTAACGACCCGATCAACACCTTTTTGGTGAACTTTCGTTCTTCTCTAAAACGCTTAAAAAATCCTGACCTACCCACATATAAGCCAATAAGAAAGAAAGCAAAAGTAAAATACCCTCTTCCAAAGGCGCCGTATTGGAAGTTCATTTTATCGAGATGACCTTCCCAACTATTGGTAGCAAAAACTTCCGAAAGGCTTCCATTTTTCAGTATATCATAATATTCCGCTATTCGGGGTGACTCCATATCCATAGGGTCTACCTCTAAAAACAGATGCTCTCCATTGGTAAAATAAAAAATGATATATCGGCCAAGTCCTAGAAATAGTAGTGCTGCAAACCCCAACACCCATTTATTGTCTAGTTTATAAAACGGAATTAGGAATATACCCAGCATGGCATAAATCGTTAGAATATCTCCGCGATAAAATAAACTATGAACATAGCCTATAAGAAGTAGTAATATTAGGCGCCAGAGAAATCGTCCGCCATAGGCGATTCCTTTTTTCGCACCATTGTCCATTTGAATAAAGAAACTGAGTCCGAATAAAAAAGAAAACAAAGCGATAAACTTTCCTCTAAGGAGAATGCCGATAAATCCATCGATGATTTGGTCTGCTAGGCCAGAACTTACTGCCTCATAATGCACTCTTGGCGCACCGGCACCAATATATTGTTCTACCATATGGCAGATTAATATTCCTGCTAAGGCGAAACCGCGAAGGGCATCGATAATTTCAATTCTTGATGATGTAGTAGAAGACATGATTGATGATTTGATTGATGAAAATAAGACGCCAGATTGGTAAAAGAGTTACAATGCGTCGGCATAATTAACATTTACCACCAAACTACGAAGAATTTCTCAAACTCCGTTTCCGACTTTTTCATCCAGACCATAGGTGCATTTTCTTGAAGCATACGAAGATTAACATCCATAAGAATTTCAAAATGACTTTTCCATGGTACATTTTCATGCGGCGCAATTACCCACTGTGATTTATAGGGAATATAAAATTCATAGGATTTAAAATCCGCAGATTTGAAATCTTCAAATCGAAGCCAATAGCCTTTGAAACAATTGGTATTCAAGGGTCTAATATTTACGGGATTGCTTCCATAGGGCTCAAAAAGCTGTGCTTTATAACAGGTTTGATGTGAAATTTTTGAAGAATCTATATTGTTGTTATATAATGCTTTAGTGCCTTCTTTTGAATGTAATAGTTTGAATTGCTCATTCTTTATCTTTTCCATTTTAGTAAAGAACATATCACGCCGATTCGGACCCATTAATTGATGAATAGGTTCTGAAATCTCGGGATTGATGATATAAAATTTATAGGTAAGTTCGATATGGAGTAACTCCTCCGTCTGTATATCCTTTAGGATAAAATCAATTTCACCAATAGTTTTCTTTCCTTCTCTAATAGGGAGGTTGTGTAATAGAATTTCATAGCGGTTCGAATGGGCTACCAATTGCTTAAATACATATTCCATTTGGTGTCCCAATCGGATGCGTTCTGGTATGGCCTGTGGCTGGAACGTACGTAAATCGATTTCCGGAAATTCAAATTGTCGAATCCCGAATTGGTCGTTTTGCCATAGTGGAGGCGTATTCAGAAATCCGATACATTGTTTTTGAAGATGTGCTAGTGACATATCAGCACGAATTTACACCATACGATTTGGAATTTGGAATTTGTCATTTGGAATTTCCTCTAAGCGTTAAGTTTTCGCTAAAACGCCTCACCACTTTTGTTAAAAGCCGTATTTTTATAGGATGGCTATGGATATGAGAAAAGGATTCCGCTTCACCACTTATGAAGCTCCGGAACAAAGTCCCTTTGAAAAACTTTTTGACATTTTTCAAGAACTTATCACACACACTTCGGGTGACTTTGATGAGGCTATTGATTGGTTACGAGAATTGGACAAGGAGTACGAACTAACTGATGAGAATTATACTATCGATGATTTCATAGAAGACCTTAAGGCGAAAGGATACATTCGCGAGGAATTCGAAGACGGCGGAGGCGAAATGGGTGAAGAAGGAGAAGATGGTGAGGACGGCAATGGTAACGGTACGATTTCCATAACTGCAAAAATGGAACGTATCATTCGGCAAAGGGCGTTGGACCAAATCTTTGGGAAACTAAAGCGCAGTGGTGCCGGAAACCATAAAACAGGAAAATCAGGACAAGGAGACGAACATACGGGCGATATGCGCGAATACCGCTATGGTGACGATTTGGGGAACATCTCCATGACCGAAAGTTTGAAAAATGCACAAGTTAATCACGGCATAGGAAGTTTTAACCTAACGGAAGAAGACTTAGTTGTCGAAGACACGCAATACAAGGCTCAGATGAGTACTGTATTGATGATTGATATTAGTCATAGTATGATTTTGTATGGGGAGGATCGAATTACTCCAGCAAAAAAAGTGGCGATGGCTTTGGCAGAACTAATTACGACGCGCTATCCGAAAGATACGCTTGATATTTTGGTCTTCGGAAATGATGCGTGGCCCATTCCCATCAAAGATTTGCCTTATTTAAAGGTAGGTCCGTATCACACGAATACCGTTGCCGGACTTCAATTGGCTATGGATATGCTCCGTAGAAAACGAAACACCAACAAGCAGATTTTCATGATTACCGACGGAAAACCTAGTTGCCTAAGACTTCCGGACGGTAATTATTATAAGAATAGCGTTGGTCTTGACGATTATATTGTGGAGAAGTGCTACAATATGGCCCGTCAAGCTAGAAAATTACATATTCCGATAACAACATTCATGATTGCCCAAGACCCTTATTTAATGCAGTTTATACGGCATTTCACGGAAGCCAACAAAGGCAAAGCCTTCTTTACAGGGTTGAAGGGGTTAGGCGAAATGATTTTTGAGGATTACGAGAATAATAGACGGAAAAGATTGAAATAAGAATATAGAGAATAGAGGAGAGAGAAGAGAAAAAAGATATAAGCATTACCATAAAACTGTCTTTTCTCTCTTTTCTATATTCTATCCTTTTTAAAAAAATATGCAATTGAATAAAGAAAAAATCTCCACTTTAGGAGAACTTAAAAAAGCAGGTTACCAAACCAAAAGTATCAAAGACGAACTTAGGGATAACCTTAGAGAACGTATCAAAAACGGCGAAGATTCCTTTACGGGAGTTTGGGGCTACGAGAATTCGGTAATTCCAGAATTGGAAAGAGCGATTCTTTCCCGCCATAATATTAATTTATTAGGATTACGGGGGCAAGCCAAAACAAGACTTGCACGACTGATGATTGGTCTTTTGGATGAATGGATTCCGGTTGTGGATGGTTCTGAAATTAATGACGACCCTTTAAAACCGATGTCCCGTTATGCAATGGAGTTGATTAAAGAAAAAGGAGATAAAACTCCCATTTCATGGCTGCATCGCGATAATCGTTTTTATGAAAAATTGGCTACTCCCGATGTTACGGTGGCAGATTTGATTGGTGATGTAGACCCTATAAAAGCTGCAAATCTCAAATTATCTTACGCGGATGATCGTGTCATCCATTTTGGAATGATTCCGCGAGCAAATCGCTGTATTTTCGTTATCAACGAACTCCCAGATTTACAGGCTCGTATTCAGGTTTCTCTATTTAATATTTTGGAGGAAGGTGATATTCAAATTCGTGGATTCAAGTTGCGACTTCCGTTGGATTTACAATTTGTGTTTACGGCAAATCCGGAGGACTATACGAATAGAGGAAGTATTGTTACTCCCTTAAAGGATAGAATTGGTTCCCAGATTTTAACGCATTATCCTGATGATATCGAAACAGCTCGTAAGATTACGGAGCAAGAAGCAAATCTTGATTCCAGACAAACGGATGCCATTTACGTTCCCGATATCGCAAAGGATTTATTAGAGCAAATCAGTTTTGAAGCTAGAAACAGTGAATATGTGGATGCTAAGAGTGGTGTGAGTGCAAGAACCAGTATAACGGCATTTGAAAACCTTTTGAGTACTGCTGAAAGAAGAGCTTTATTAACAGGGGCAGATTCTACAATGGTCCGACTGAGTGATTTCTTGGGAGTGATTCCCGCAATAACAGGTAAAATCGAATTGGTGTATGAAGGAGAGCAGGAGGGAGCTGATGGTGTTGCCGCTATCTTAATAGACGATGCTGTGAAATCTTTATTCCCAGAATACTTCCCCAAAATAAATAAGTTGGAACGTAAAGATGAAGAAACACCCTATGATGAACTCTTACATTGGTTTTTTCAAGGTGAGGGCTTCGAACTGCTCGATGATTTCACGGATGAAGAATACAAAAGAACATTAGATAGTATTCCAGAATTGAATCAATTGCTAAAAGAACACCAACCTGATTTTCCAAAGAAAGACACGTATTTCTTAAAGGAAATCGTCCTTTGGGGCCTAGTGGCGCATAAAAAATTGAGCAAGAATCGATTTTCAGAGGGATATCAATTCAAAGATCTCTATGGAAGTTTTATAAACGGACTATAAAAAAAGCCCCTGCTAACAACACAACACAGGGGCTCTCTTTTTCATAGCAAAAAGTTTATACTTGGTAAACGGGTAGATTGAATATAAAGGAACTACCTTCTTTTGGTTTACTAAGTACAGTAATCGTAGTATCATGTAGTTCCATAATTTTCTTGACAATGGCTAAGCCTAGTCCAGAGCCTTGTTTCTTTGCGCTTTCATCAACTTGCTTATATCTATCGAAAATAAAGGGCTGTTCATTAACAGGAATTCCAGTGCCTGTATCTGTTATATTTATTTCGACATTTTTACCTTTTTTATGAAGTGAAAGTGTCACTTTTCCTTTGGGTTCGGTATATTTTATAGCATTCTCAATCAAATTCTGAAGTGCTCTTTCTACCAGACTTACATCGGCAAAAACCATATTGTTTTCCTTAGGATTATCTATATGAAGTTCAATCTGTTTTTGTTCTGCAAGTACTTTGAATTTCGCAATTAAATCATGAGATAACTCCGTAATCGAAAATGGTTCTTTTACTGGAGTCACCTGTTCCGCTTCTAATTTTGAATATTCAAATAACTGATTAATGAGCTTTGAAAGTTTATCTACATTATCATGAGTAATTTGAAGATATTCTTGCTTTTCAGATTCCGAAAGCGTATCACGTTTCATTTGAAGGGTTTCAATATACCCCTTTAATATGGCCAAAGGTGTTCGTAAATCATGTGAAACATTCGCAATTAATTCTCTGCGCAATAAATCGACAGATTTCATTTTATCAATATTTCCCGTAATCGTATCCGCCATTTCATTGAAAGAGTTCGCAAATATTGAAATATCAGAAGATTCCGGATTCTTAATACGAGCTGTTAAATCACCTTCACTAAAGCGACGCACGGTACTAGTAATTACTCGAAGGTTTTTAGTAAGAAACCAAATGGCTAAAAGTCCTATTAACGCTGCAAAAACCGTAGTTAAGGAAATCGCTCCTAAACCTAGTTTAGCAAAATATTGCCCCATTAACGTACTGCTAACCTCTTGGAATTTTTTTCCTGCTAGAACGATGTAAACAAATCCGTTTCTACCATCCACAGAATAGGGAGCTGCCGAGAATATTTTTTGCTCTTCCGGATTTCTAGGGTCATCACCCAAAATGAATTTCTCACCCTTATCGGCGATAAATGACTTTATGGGAGCTAAGGACACGCTTTTAGTAGCATCTTTATCATTTGGGTCAAGAACCACTGAATATAAAATTTCACCTCCATCATTCAAAAGATACACTTCGATACCTCTATTTACCGCCATCATATCATGCATTAAATCCCCAAAAAGCGGTTTATTCACGCTTCCATCTTCTAGAAAGGGAGAAGCATTTTGAAACTTTTCGGCGATTACATGATTGGCAACGTCAGCATTAAGGCGCTGTGTTGTTTCTTGATTATGCTTATTAGCAAAGTAATTGGTCGTTCCGATATAGGAAACTCCCATCATAACAACCAATAGAATAAAGGCCAGCCATAACTTCTTTACTAACTTTGGTGTAAGTGTTTTTGGTGTTTTGCTCATATTGCAATGTCTTCGTTAAACTTGTAGCCAACGCCCCAAGTAGTCAAAATATAGGTCGGATTCGCCATGTCGGATTCTATTTTTGCTCGTAACCGATTGATATGCGAATTCACGGTATGTTCATAGCCTTCAAAATTGTAGCCCCAAATCATATCAAGCAATTCCGCTCTACTATAATTCCTTCCAGGATTAGAAGCCATCAGAACCAAAAGTTCGAATTCCTTTGGGGATAACTCCACTCGTTTATTATCTAAAAGAACTTTTCTTCGATCAATATCAATAAGTAATCCCTCAACTGAAATCGCTGAAGAATTTTGTTTTTCAACCTTGGTCGAGTCCGTTCTTCGCATCACAGCCTTTACTCTTGCCAATAACTCTCGAATGCTAAAAGGCTTTGTGATATAGTCATCCGCACCCATTTCCAAGCCTAAAACACGATCAATTTCTTCAGATTTTGCTGTGAGCATAATAATGGGCGTGTTCTTCTTTTCTCGAAGCTTTTTACAAATGGTAACTCCGTCCATTGTCGGTAGTGTCAAATCTAATAAAATAAGATCATAATCATTTTCCAAAGCCATTTGGAGTCCTTGTTCTCCGTCCATCGCTTTCGAAGTAGAATAAATAAGATCGGTAAGATGTATCTCCAGTAATTTTATGATTTCCGGATCATCTTCTATGATAAGTATTTGTTTCATAATTAATAGGTTACGAAAGAAGTTAAAAAGTATCACACAAATATCACAAGGAATTCAAAATAGATGAATTCAGAAAAATATCCCCTAAACTCCTCTAAATATTGGCCTTAGTAAAAGAAATGATTTTAAACTAGTCGAACTTATCACAAAATCCTAACAGCATTTATTTTAAAGTATATGTTTTCGTGACTTTTCATTGAATCTATTACACTTAGTTTGTTTAATAATCTAAAAATGAAAAAGATGGAAAAAAAATTACTTTTAAGTGAAAATGAAATTCGAGATGTGATCCGCCTACGGTGGTCCATGTTTCTTATGGTATTTGTTACTCTTTTTATGGCGCAAAATCTTCTTGCTCAAGAAGCTGGAGAAATAGTAGGTGGTCCGTTCGAATTCTGTGTAGACGGTTCTCCAGATATGGTTTCAGGTTTATCACTAACAGGCGATAGAGCAGGAAGCATGAGTTCTTGGGTAATCACCGATGACCAAGGAAAGATTCTTGGTTTACCTCCAACTTTAGAAGCAGTAGAAGGAGTAGACTTTGATGGCGCTGGTGCTGGTACATGT
>NZ_JBLFER010000001.1:0-797347 GCF_047345145.1 Maribacter taeanensis | reverse complement strand
GGTTTCAGGTCTTTCTCTTACCGGAGATAGAACAGGAAGCATGAGTTCTTGGGTAATTACCGATGACCAAGGAAAGATTCTTGGACTTCCTCCAACACTTGAAGCAGTAGAAGGAGTAGACTTTGATGGCGCTGGTGCTGGTACATGTTTGATTTGGTATTTACGTTATGAAGAAGGACTAGTTGGTCTAGCCCCTGATTTAAATGCCAATGATTTACAAGGAACATTTGATTTATCAAACCCTGTAAGTGTTGTACGAACTGAAACCGAAGGAGGAACTTTAACAGGTGGTCCATTCTACTTCACGGTTGATGGCACTCCTGATATGGTATCCGGAATTGAATTGACTGGTAGAAGAGCAGGAACCAATAGTATTTGGGTCATTACCGATGAGGATAGAAATATCTTAGGAACGCCACCGAGTTTAGCTGCCGTAGAAGGTGTAGATTTCGATGGCGCTGGCGCAGGAACTTGCTTTATCTATCACTTACGATATGAAGATGGATTAACAGGACTTGCCGCTGAAGGTAATCTTGGTGATTTAGAAGGATGTTTCGATTTGTCAAATAGAGTGGAAGTAAATAGGTTAGGTGCACCTCAGGCTGGTGAGATAGTAGGTGGTCCCTTTGAGTTCTGCGTAGACGGTTCTCCAGATATGGTTTCAGGTCTTTCTCTTACCGGAGATAGAGCAGGAAGTATGAGTTCTTGGGTAATCACCGATGATCAAGGAAAGATTCTTGGTTTACCTCCAACACTTGAAGCAGTAGAAGGAGTAGACTTCGATGGCGCTGGTGCTGGTACATGTTTGATTTGGTATTTACGCTATGAAGCAGGACTAGTTGGTCTAGCCCCTGATTTAAATGCCAATGATTTACAAGGAACATTTGATTTATCGAACCCTGTAAGTGTTGTTCGTACAGAAACAGATGGTGGAACCTTAGTTGGCGGTCCTTATGAATTCATTGTTGATGAGGAACCTGATTTTGTAACTGAAATTGAACTTACGGGTACTAGAGTTGGTACTAATAGCATCTGGGTAATTACAGATGAGACGGGGAAAATTTTGGGAACACCTCCAAGTCTTGATGCCGTCAAAGGTGTTGATTTTAATGGCGCAGGTGTAGGAACTTGCTTCATATATCACATGCGTTATGAAGATGGTTTGGTAGGCTTAGAAGCTGATGCAAATCTTGATGCATTAGAAGGATGCTTTGCCTTATCTAATTCAGTTGAAGTAGTGCGCGCTGAGGAGACCAGTATAAGCGGAAAATCTAGCGTTTCTTTATTCCCATTGCCTGCAACTGATGTTTTAAATGTATCGTTGAACTCATTTGGAAACAGCGATGTTCGGGTTACAATGGTTGACTTAGCAGGAAATTCGATAAGGAATGATATGAAGAAAGTAGTCAATAAGGGAATTTCTTTAGATGTTCAATCCGTTCCCTCTGGATTGTATATTTTGAATATAACCAATGGAGAAGGCAAATCAGTCTCCAAAAAAGTGATCATTAGGTAGTTCTTTCGATAATGGTTAGTGTTTAAAAACACCTTAGTATGTCACTAAGGTGTTTTTTTATGCTTTTTGCAAAACCAAATAAAATCATAATACTTCTAACAAAACTATAAACAAGTATCCCCAAAAGTTTATTTGCTTGTGATTCAGCTGTTACTTCGCGGTGGTTAATTTGTTATGTAAAATAAAAACAATTTAATTACCATGAAAAAAGTAAACATTTTTAAGAGTACGCTAGCAGCAATGTTAGTATTTGGATTAACCTCATGTGAAAATGATGATTCGCCAGATGTAATTGCCGAGGCTCAGCAAGAAGAGCAAGCCGAAGAACAGCCTATGACCAACAATGTAATATCCGTAGTTATCAATGAGGTAAGATATCGAGGGGAAGACACCATTGAAATTTTAAACAATGGTACTGGTAGCATAGATTTGGCAGACTATTGGTTATGTCTTGGTCCCGGACAGTATGTTCAAATAGGATCGCTAACTCCAATCAGTGGAAGTATTGATTTACCGTCAGCTGAGTATTTAGTATTAAGTTATGATATTCCCGATGATCAAGGTGGATTAGGTCTTTATAGCACCAATCAATTTACAGATTCAAGTGCACTTGTTGATTTTGTACAATGGGGTGCAGCGGGCAGCGCAAGAGAAGATGTTGCCGTTGCTGCCGGTCAATGGGTTGCAGGTGATTTTGTTCCTGCAGTAGGCAGTGCAAACAGTTCCATAGCCTATGATGGTCAAGGAGATGTTGCTACCGATTGGAATGAAACTACTACATTAACCTTCGGCGCGGTTAACCAAATTACTGCATTGGTAGCTAGTAGTTTTAATGTAACTATTACTAACATTATCAACTATCTGGCGGTACAAGTATTCAATACTCCCGATGGAGCTGATACTCCTGGGCCAGTACCAAATAAAGATGGGTCTTATTGGTTTGATTTTCAAGCTACCCCAGGTTCAAAACTTAGTTTTGCTACAATGCAAGTAGTTTCAAATGATTGGTTCTATGCACCTACAGGTGCTGGCATTACTCTTTTTGAAAATGGAGTGCCTGTTACTGGTGATGTAACCAATCAAATTTATTTATGGGATTCTGGTACCGAAGAAGAAGACCCCGCAACCATTACATCAGTACCTGGTGGTGCAGAAGCTGGTGATCCTGATGATGACAACACAGTGCGTATCGTTACAACAGATGTGACATCAATGGTAAAAGTAACGTTGGACTATGAGGAGAGCACAAGGACGTTCAGGTTGTTAATTAAAAACCTAACAGGAGCAATGGATGTCAATGAACCAGTAATTTTGGCCCCTGGTATCGCTGTCGTTCACGCATTAGACAATCCCTTGTTTACTGAAGGTGAGCCAGAGCGAGAATTAGGCTTAGCAAAAATTGCTGTACAGGGTAATCCTTCTGATTTATACGGATGGTTTACTGAAACAGGAAGTACTGGTGCTCCATTACGATTATCTTCTTCGTATAGTGTATTTGCTCCAGCTGTGGTTTATGCTTTTGATTCAGAAAATGACCCTGTATTTACTCAAGGCGAAGCAGCAGTTGCGGGAAGTGGTATTGAGGAAAGTGCTGAAGATGGTAATAATCAAATCATTTTTGATTATATCAATACTACTTTAGGGATTCCAGTTGCCAAAAGTAATGAGGCAATGCCAATTGCACCCGGACAGAGTTTTACGTTTACTTTGGAAGATGTCCCAGTCGGTTATAAGTTTGGATTTAATACAATGCTTGTAAATACAAATGATTGGTTCTTAGCTTACAACAATACGGGATACCCTTTGTTTGATGAAAATGAGTCTCCACAAAGTGGAACCGGCGCCACCGAAAAATCTTATCTATATGATGCTGGAACCGAAGTTGATCAAGTTGTAGGATTCGGAGCAGATCAACCTATGCGCCAGGCAGGTCCTAATTCAGGAGCGGCTGATGAGAACACTTCAATTCGGAGAGTTTCCGAAATTGATGATGTTCAATTCGGAAAAGGTCTAATTAGTTCTGCGGCTGGTGTAGTAGGTTATGCGGATCCAAGAGGAGGTTATAATTTAATCAAGGTTACAATTACACCAAATTAAAGTTTTAGTTTATTAGTTGTTTTGCTCAAATTAAAAATGCCCATTGAATTTCTTCAACGGGCATTTTATTTTGACTGCAACTAAAAAAATTATTCCCAAGAATCGATATGATTGATATCATCAAATTTATAATCGCCTATGCGATCTTTTCTATATTTAAAGAGTAATAGGGTAGTACCTATAAGAACTAAAAACAAAGCTATTATAAGTATTCCTAGAGGTAAAAATGCGCCAGGTAAAACATGAAATTCATAATCCCAATATGTGGAAAATATATACATGCTTTCAAAAGCTTTATACACATAAACTAAGAAAATTACATAAAGTACATATTCCAAATTTCGCATTTGAGGATCAGTCATCTCGTCCTCCTTCACTTTAAACCATAGTACATAAAGATAGATAAGGTGGCCTACGCTTAGTATTGGGAAAATATAATTTACCGGCTTAAAAAAATAAAATTTGTTGGTGTAGGGTCCATAAAAATTAAAGATAATAAGTAGAAATAAGACAACAGCAGATGTTATCAAGGTGCTTTTTAAGGAGAATATCTTTAAAATAGTTTTCATTACTCGGGGGTTAAGGCTTGTTATGCCTATTCGGTGGTAAAGAACGGAACTCGACTATGTTTTATTTAAAAAATTCGATGAAGCGCAATGAATGTTGGGTATTGGCCAAAATACGTTGTGAAACGATTCTTGCGTGTTAAGATTCCACAATCTTTACCCTAAGAAATCCAATTACGCTGCGTGGCAATTTTAGTTAATATTACTAAAATACCAGCAATAATAATTATAAGAATTGGCATAATTGTACCCTGTATAATATCAAAGACCTCCGTGGCATTGGTTATAAAGAAATAATAAATCGTTCTAGATACAACAGCAATGATTGACAACCAAAATATGGGCATGGCCCATTTCTTTCTTAATAAAAGAGCAATACATCCTAAAGTCCCTGCAAATACTGCGATTGCATAAACGCCGGTCACCCAGGCTGGTTGATTTTCAAAAATGGCTTTTTGAGCTTCTGAATACGAGGCCATTATCTCGTCTTTCATATAAGCGTCCATGAGATAGGCTATTACACCCATTAAATTCCATAGAAGCGCCAAAACACTTGCAACCCAAAACCAAACTGGTGGTTTTGTTTTTATATTCGTTGACATATTAAATTGGTTTAGTTGATTCGTTTTTTAAATTACAAAAATTTCTTTTGCTGCTGAACCAATTTAATATCTAGTTTTGATAAAGATCCAAAACATATGGACTAAGAATGAAAAGAAGACGTTTTTTTTATTTGGTAAAGTTGCAGTACTTAGGTTTTCGTTATAGTGGTTGGCAAAAGCAGCCAAATCAGAAAACTATAGAGCAAATGCTTCATAAAACTTTAAAGTTCATAATGCCAGAAATGAACTATAAAATTCTTGGTGCCGGACGAACCGATGCCAAGGTATCTGCATTAGATGCGGCATTTGAGCTTTTTGTTGACGAACCCATTTCAGACTTTGATTTGTTTCTGGCGATTTTCAATAAAAACCTTCCACCAGATATACGTGTTATTGGTATTTCAAAAACTGATGAAACATTTAATGTCATTCAGAATAGCAAAGAAAAGGAGTATGTGTATTTGTTCTCTTTTGGAGAGAAGAATCATCCTTTTGCGGCTCCTTTTATTGCAAATCTCATTGATGAGCTTGATATTAACTTAATGAAGCAAGCGGCTAAATTATATGAAGGGGAACATGATTTTTCATGCTACACCGCTCGCATTCAAGAGAATACGCAATCCATTCGAAGAGTAGAACGCTGTGAAATCCGTAGAAATGAAATACTTGAGGCGAATTTCTTTCCTAAGACCTCTTATGCCTTGCATGTAAAAGGAAAAGGATTTATGCGCTATCAGATTCGTATGATGATGGGGGCTTTAATACAACTAGGTAGGGGAGAGCTTAGTTTTTCTGATATCGAAGAGTCCTTGAAAAGTGGAAATAAGATGCAACTAAGCTTTGTAGCGCCAGGTTCAGGACTATTATTAAATGAACTTCATTTTGAACAATAGCTTTACATGGCATTGGTAATTTTTGTACATTGTTGTTAAACCAGCTACAATGTCCTATTGGCTCTATATCGTATTACTTGTTATTGGCATTTATGTGGGCATAAGTGTTTTGCTGTATTTCTTGCAGGATTATCTGATGTTCAAACCTGAAAAACTAGACAAAGATTTCCAGTTTCATTATGAAAATCAAGAAGTAGATGAGTACAATGTAGAAACCCGCGATGGAGCTACTATTAATGGACTGCATTTCAAATCAAAAGAACCAAAAGGTGTTGTGTTTTATTTGAAAGGAAATTCTAAAAGCATGAAAGGCTGGGGTAAATTCGCCGTGGATTTCACCAGACACGGCTTTGATGTCATTATGGTAGATTATAGAGGTTTCGGTAAGAGTACAGGGCGTCGTACTCAAAAGGCTGTAAAGCGTGACCTTCAGGTTGTCTATAATAAAATTAAGGAGAATGTTGATGAAAAGTATGTGATTCTTTATGGTAGATCTTTAGGTTCTGGTTTTGCAACGAAATTAGCTTCAATGAACAACCCAAGAATGCTGATTCTAGATGCTCCATACTATAGTTTGAGTAAAGTGGCTAAGCGATACGTGCCATTTATGCCACTTTCGATTCTCATCAAATTTCCGATGCCAACCTATAAATGGTTGAAGTATGTGCAATGTCCGATTCATATCATTCATGGGACGGATGACAAGTTAATTCCCTATAAAACAAGTGTAAAACTATCAAAAATTAAACCCAAGTTAACTACGCTACATTCTATTATAGGTGGTGGCCATAAGAACTTAAACACATTCGAATACTATCATAAAGTTCTCGATGAAATTATCACCTCAAAACCAAAAAAGGTTAACTTAGAAGGCTCAAGTATTCATGTAAAACATTCTTCGAAAACAGCTAATGCGTAGATTAAAAAAAATTGGTATTGTACTTGGTGTACTTTACTTGTTACTGGTCGTCTCAACTTACTTTTTTCAAGAAAGACTCATATTTTTCCCCTCTAAAATGCCCATGCAGCATAAATATGATTTCTGCCAGCCCTTTGAAGAGTTTTTTATCGAAACAAATGATGGCGCAAAACTCAATGCGGTACATATTCAAAATAATTCTTCCAAAGGTGTAGCGCTGTATTTTCACGGAAACTCAGGAAATGTATCACATCTCGGTCACGTAGCAAATCTAGTGACCAGAAAGGGATATGATGCCATCTTAGTGGATTATCGGACCTATGGCAAAAGCACTGGAGAATTAAGCGAAGAAGCCTTGAACGCGGATGCACAATTGTTTTATGACTATGCAATGGAGCAATACGATGAAAACAAAATAGTATTGTACGGACGTTCTTTTGGAACGGGAATCGCTTCCCGATTGGCAGCAAAAAATAATCCTTGTCGTTTGATATTGGAATCCCCTTTTTCTAGTGCTGTAGATTTAGGAAAGCATCGTTTTCCTATTTTACCGGTATCATGGTTGTCTCAGTTCCGGTTTCCGTCAACGGAATATATGAAGGAGGTAAAATGTCCTATTTATATTTTCCATGGAACCGAGGACAGAGTAATTCCCTATAAGTTCGCTCAAAAATTATACGAATCCATTCCCGGTGATGGTAAAAAATTCTATACCATTGAAGGAGGAGGACATAATTATCTGCAAGATTATGACGCCTTTAAAAACGGGATGAATGAAGCTTTGAACTAAAACCTAATCAAACAAGCCAGAGGATAAATAACGATCTCCGCGGTCGCAGACAATTGATACAATAGTACCACTATCTAAGGTTTCCGCAAGTCGAAGTGCCACAGTAGCAGCACCGCCACTGCTCATTCCTGAGAAAATGCCTTCCTCTTTAGCCAATCTTCGCGCCATAGCACGAGCTTCTGTTTCACTCACCTCTTGTACTTGATCTACTTTGTTCGCATCAAAAATTTTAGGCAAATATTCCTGTGGCCATTTACGAATTCCCGGAATCCGAGAACCATCTGTGGGTTGTACCCCAATTATTTGAACATTTGAGGACTGTTCTTTCAAATAGGTTGAAGTACCCATTATAGTTCCTGTTGTGCCCATGGAAGAAACAAAATGTGTGATTTCACCTTTAGTGTCCTTCCAAATTTCAGGCCCAGTGGATTTATAATGTGCTTTCCAGTTGTCATTGTTGGCAAATTGGTTCATCATTATACGTCCTTCATTTTTCACCTTACTTTCCGCATAATCGCGTGCACCTTCTATTCCATCGGGAATTAAAGTGACTTTAGCTCCGTAAGCGCGCATGGTTTGAACCCGCTCCTTAGTCGCCTTTTCGGGCATGACAAGTTCTATGTTCAATCCGTATATACCCGCAATCATAGCAAGAGCAATACCTGTATTACCACTGGTCGCTTCAATCAGTTTCGAGCTTTTATCAATATCTCCGCGTTCGAGCCCGCTTTTAATCATATTGTAAGCCGCACGATCTTTAACGCTCCCACCTGGATTATGTCCCTCTAACTTAAAGAGCAATCTTACATTCGGATTGGTATTCAAGACCTTTGATTCCACCAAAGGCGTATTTCCTATTAAATCTAATAAACTATGAGGCATTGACTTGGGTTTTGATTTTGATTTCAGGGGTATGAAAAACTGTAGAATTCGCAGGAACAGACTCCGTTAACCAGGCATTTCCGCCAATCACTGAATTTTCACCAATAACCGTTTCGCCTCCTAGAATGGTGGCGTTTGCATAAATGGTAACATTATTTTCAATCGTAGGATGGCGCTTTGTTTTT
This sequence comes from Maribacter taeanensis, assembly GCF_047345145.1. Classification (NCBI taxonomy): domain Bacteria; kingdom Pseudomonadati; phylum Bacteroidota; class Flavobacteriia; order Flavobacteriales; family Flavobacteriaceae; genus Maribacter; species Maribacter taeanensis. Next base: position 788,897 of record NZ_JBLFER010000001.1, on the reverse strand, counting down.
TGAAGGTTCTTCGCAACGAAGAGTCCTCCTAAAGTAACTCCCTGATAGATTTTTACATGGTCTTTGATAATTGCCGTCTCACCAATAACAACCCCAGTACCATGATCAATATGGAACGAATTTCCAATTGCTGCACCTGGGTTAATATCCACTCCAGTTTGCCGGTGCGCATATTCGGTCATTAACCTTGGAACCAATGGAAACCCTACTTCATAAAGCTCGTGGGCCAAACGATAGATGGCAATAGCATAAAATCCAGGGTAGGCCATATAGACTTCTTCGATAGACAATGAAGCAGGATCACAGTTTACGGTCGCTTCTGCATCTAAATTCAAACGTTCTAAAATGGTCGGTAGCTTTGCCACATAGTTTTCCCATACTTTTTTACAGGGTTTCTCGGTATCCCAACAAGCAAGATTTACCAAAACATCAAATTCAGCTTCAAGTTTGTCTAAGTTAGTGGCTACAGGAGTTTCAATGTCAAATAAAGTATAGAATAAAAGATTTGTAAATACTTCTGTGCGCTCTTTCAGCTCATATCTCAGGTTTGGCTGCTTTTTGTGCTCTTTTATCTTTTCAATTATTGACTTTTTATCCATAGACTTACTAGGTTAGTTCTAATAATCACCAATATTACAAGATTGATTTTTTTTAATGGTTAACTTTAACTCAAATTTATATCAATTAAGTCGCATGCAGAACAATGTAATTACGCCCGCAGTTTTCTCTTTTTTAAAAAAGTTGGAAAAGAACAATAATCGAGACTGGTTTACAGAGAACAAAAAAAAATTCAAATCTTTAGAAGCAGAAATGAAATCCTTTTTTAATGCTTTAGGCGAGGGAGTTAAAACACACGATGAAATCGAGCGGGTGAAGGTTTTCAGAATTTATAGGGACGTCCGCTTTTCGAAAAACAAGACTCCCTATAAAATCAACTTTTCAAGTTCTTTGTCAAGGGCAGGGGCAAAGCTTAGAGGTGGATATTATACGCATGTACAACCCAATAATGCTAGCTTTATAGCTGCCGGCTTTTGGCAACCCAACAAAGAAGATTTGTTCCGTATTCGTAAAGAACTGGAACTAGATGCTTCTGAGTTTCGAGAAGTTATTGGAAATAAAAAATTCAAAAGTATTTGGGGAGATTTAGTTGGTGACGAGGTGAAAACTTCGCCAAAAGGGTTCGATAAGTCCCACGAAAATATTGACTTGATTAAAAAGAAGCAGTTTATTTTCACACGAAACTTTACAGACAAAGAAGTCTTGGACCCTGATTTCCTTAAAGAAGTGAGTAACTCGTTTAAGGCAATTAGACCTTATTTTGATTTAATGAGCGATGTTTTGACCACAAATTTGAATGGGGAATCCCTTTTAGACTAGGACTATCTTTTCAAAAAATTGAATTTGGTCTTGAATTCTTTTAATGACCATATTCATCATACGCTTATTCAATGCAGATGAGTTATGCGTATATATTTCGTATTCCTCTATGGTAAATTGCCCCATAACCATTCCTTTTAAAGAGTTACGAAATTTAAGGTCTTTTTGAATGGCGTGGGCAATATAATCAAGCCGTTTTTGAACGGTTAGTTCGTAGAAAGCATTTTTGCGTTTGCCTATGTAGTTTTGAAAAGCAAATAGGAACAAATCATTCTGCAACTTGATAATCGGACGCAGGGTTTCGTTCTGAAAACGCTCTTCATCACTCATATTATCAGTAATCTTGGCGGATGAAATTTGGGGGCGGATCTTCTTAAGACTATGGGATCTTTCATTCATCATGTCAGGTTTTACATAAAGATAGGTATAAAGTCAAACCCTATCGGAACTCATTTTTTTAGTTCTTAACGGGTTATGAACAAGAAAGCCACTCGGAAGAGTGGCTTTCTTTAAAGTTCCAAATTTTAACTATTAGCTTCCTAAAAAAGCTTCAAAAGTTTTTATTTTGAGCCCCTCTTTATTTTTCATTTTTTTTCTGAGTTTCTCAAAATCGGACTTTGCCCCTGAGAATTTTTCTGAAATAATTGTCAAATTCTCCAAATCTGATGCCGATGGTTTATCGTAGGTGTCCGCTACCTTACTATACAAAGCGGCCATTTTACCTCTTAATTCAGGTGGCGCAGCTGCGGTATAACCATCACCGGTAGTAACTACTAAGGTTTTCTTAAGGGTGTTCAGCTTAGCCGCAAGCTTCTTGTTTTTTACTGCCTCCGCTTCAGCAATATAGGTATCTACTTCATAAACCAAATAAGCCAATTGCTGAGTCATATCATATAGTTTTTGGGCGGTCTCATTTTTAAGTTTTCTATCCGCTTCAGTCAAGGTCGAATTCTGATCATATACCAACTCAAATGGGTGTGTATAGGTATTCTTTCCTTTGGTAATAACTACTTGATACTTACCCGCAGGTACAGTATGTGAAGCAAACCCACTGCGGGTGAACGTAATTCCTTTGGCTATTTTGGGGACCTTTTTAGAAAAGTTCCAACTTACAATATTGATGCCTTTTGACTTTCCTGGGCCTAATTCGGCTACCATATTTCCATTCATATCTTGTACTTCCATCGTCATTTTTCCAAAAGTATGTCGCTTTTTTAGATGGTATTTGAATTCAATATCTTTAGTCTTACTAGCTCCTACAAATTGAGTTTCTGAACCAAAATTACCAGAGAAGTCGCTTTTTTCATTGATAACTGTTGGTGCATTGGCAAAGAAATGCAAATCTTCCTCTAAAACAGCTGAGTTTATTTCTCGTAGGGGAGATATGTCATCTATGATAATAACTCCTCTACCATGAGTACCCATAACCAAATCATTGGTAGCTTTTTGTAAATCAATAAAGTGCACAGCAACTGCAGGCATATTATTTGTAAACTTTTTCCAACTTTGGCCACCATCTGTGGTTATATATAATCCGAACTCTGTTCCTAAAAATAGTAAGTCCGGATTCACATAATCTTCTTGAATATTCCGAACAAAACCGACTACTTCATCAGTAATTATACTTTTCCAGGTTTTTCCGAAATCGGTCGTCTTATAGGTATAAGGTTTCATATCACCAGTATTATGGCCTTCGAACACAGCATAGGCAGTACCTTTATCGAATGTGCTTGCTTCAATGTGATAACACCATGTGTTTTTTGGTAAACCAGGAACATTTGCAATGGTATTGTTCCATGTTTTGCCGCCATCTTGAGTCACTTGTACATTTCCATCATCCGTTCCTACCCAAATTACGTTCTCATCTAAAGTAGATTCTGCGATTGTAAAAATAGTCGTATGGTTCTCTGCTCCTGAATTATCAGTGCTTAGGCCTCCTGAATCTTTTTGATCTTGTTTTGTTGGATCATTCGTCGTTAAATCGGGCGAGATAATTTCCCAAGTATCGCCCATATCTTCGGACTTATGTAGATATTGACTTCCTGTATAAAATCGATCAGGTTGGTTTTGACTTGTGGCTATTGGCGGATTCCAATTAAAGCGAAGCTTGTCAATATTTTTTGTCTGCAAGGGTTGTACAGTTTTTACTAGTTGTCTATCAACATCATAACGCCAAATAATTTCAGCATTATAAACTTCTGAATAAATTATGTTTTTTGTGGGATGTTTTAATACTCTAAAACCATCACCACCGCCAACGGAGTTCCAATCTCCTGCATTCACGCCACCAGGAGAGGAGGATGGGCCGTACCAAGAGCCGTTATCTTGTAATCCACCATAAACATTATAGGGAGTTTCATCATCTACGCTAACATGATAAAACTGTGATAGGGGAAGGTTTTCTACTATTTCCATGGTCGTACCACCGTCCCATGAACGATAAATTCCCCCGTCGGTACCACAATACATGATATCTGAATCTTTGATACTGAAAGCTACATCGTGAATATCACTATGCATAAAACCTAGATTCTTAAAGGTTTTACCACCATCTCTAGATATCGAACCACTTAAGCCACCTTTAACTACAACATTTTCATCTCGTGGATCAACAACAATTCGAGAAAAATAGAAAGGTCTAACCGTAATTTCGAAATCGTTATTTAATTGTTCCCAGCTATCACCGGCATTATCACTTCGATATAATCCTTTTTTCTTTTCTTCTTCTGCTTCAATTACTGTATATAAGACATTGGTGTTACTTGGTGCAACAGCTATTGCCAGACGCCCCAGTTTCCCAGCGGGAAAACCATCATGAATTTTGTTCCAAGTTGCGCCAGCGTCCACAGATTTATAAAGTGCACTATTATTTCCACCAGAATCAAAACTCCATGCGGTACGACGAAATTCCCACATAGAAGCATATAAAACATTAGGATTTTTAGGATCCATTGCTAAATCAGCAGCACCCGTCTTTTCGTTTACATAAAGTATTTTATTCCAAGTTTCACCTGCATCATTTGATTTATAAACACCTCGTTCTTCATTATCACTCCAAAGTGCTCCTAAAGCAGCAACATAAATCTCATTTGAATTTTCAGGGTTCACAATAATATTGGCGATACGTTCTGATTTTTCTAATCCAATTTTTTTCCAATTCGCACCACTATCGACAGATTTGTATAGTCCGTCACCTATAGAAACACTATTTCTAGTCCAAGTTTCACCTGTACCCACATAAATAACATTGTCCGGATTATTTGGGTCTAAAGTAACTGCACCTATAGATTGGCAATATTCATCGAAAATGGGTCTAAAAGTAGCACCACCGTCTTTAGATCTCCAGACTCCGCCACCAGCCGTACCTGTATAAATTATTCGACCATTAGTTGGGTGTATTTCTAAATCATTTATACGGCCACTCATACCTGCTGGGCCTATATGTCTGGCAGTCATATCTCCGAATAATGCTTTACCGCTATTCGGTTTATTTTGAGCAAAACTTGTGGTAAAATGAAGCAATCCACAAATGAGCAAAAAGCTAAGAATGTTTTTCATAATATGTTAGGGTTGGGATTAAACAAAAAAAGGCCCTTAAAAAGGGCCTTGAATTTAAGTTGTATTATTTTTTTTCTTCTACTAATACGTCGGGGAAAGCGAATGAACCTTCAACAACTTCAGGATTCAACTGAATACTTTCAATATTCATAGGTGCACCAGGTTGGCCTTTCACGCCTTGACTCATAGAAAATGGGAAATACATACCATCAACCTCTTGATAGTCACTCATGGTAACAAAAGAAACCATTCCTTTTCCCGGTCCAGATTTTACTTCCGATTCAACTGCAATCGGAACAAAGTTTTCGGCATCAAAATAGTAGAAAGAAACGTCTTCTTCTTCTTTTCCATCAACCTTTATTGGTTCTTTAACCAATTTTATTTTAAAGGTTTCAGCACCATCTATGGTTTCCTTGCCTAATAATTCAACAACATAGCCTTTTTCTTTATAGTCAATAAAGGCATCAGGAAAATCATTTGTATTTAACTTAAAATTAGCCGTGGCCTCTGGATCACTTTTTTCTGCCTTCATGGTCATAAAATTTGTACTCCAAAGCGTTTCACCATCAAATACATTTTGTTTCATTTCATTCCCTTGAATACTTATTGATGTCATTTGACGTCCGTCACTTAATTGAATAACCTCTACAGGGAATTCCATCCCCTGTTGATTCATCTTTATATTCATTTTAATGCCTTTTATAGCTTTTAAGTTTTCAAGACCGCCAACGTTCTCAAAATAAGTGGTTAAAATTTCATCAACAGTTTGCGCTTGAGTAGGCAATGCAAAGGCCATGATGAATAATACAATTCCAAGTTTTAGTGTTTTCATTTTTTGTATTTTAAAGTGTTCTATTCTTTAGTATCAAATATAGAGCGATTGTTACATTAATTCTTATTTTTTTTAAATTCTTCATCTAGTATGCATCCTATTTAGGTGTTAAACTGTATTTTTAAATTTAACTCCATTAGTGTATTATGAAATTCGGAAAAGTAGAGCAACCTGAGGGTATTGATTTTACAATGCCAAAAGACCATCCGGATACTGAGGTGGTTTTGGCTCGTACAAAAAGTGAGGCAGCACCTAATATTTTTGTAGGATGCGCTAAATGGAATCGGCAAGATTTAAAGCAATTCTACCCACGAGGCACAAAAGACGAATTGGCTTACTATTCCACTCAGTTTAACTGTATTGAGTTGAATGCTACTTTTTATAGGATATTCCCAGCGGAAACCTATCAAAAGTGGTATGATAAAACTCCGGAGGATTTTAAATTCTTCCCTAAAATAGTTCAAAACGTGAGTCATTTGAGACGTTTAAATGACCAAGCCTATCCGGTTCTGGATGAGTACCTTAACGTTACTTCAAACTTAAAGGATAAGTTAGGAACCATATTTCTACAAATGCATGGAAACTTCGGACCTAAAAATTGGGATAGAGTAGTGCGCTTTGTAGAATATTGGCCTAAGGAATTTCAACTATCAATGGAATTTCGTCACACTGACTGGTTTAACGACGAAAAAGTAGCACAAGAACTATATCATCTATTGGAGGAAAACAATATTTCAAACACTTTGGTCGATACTGCAGGAAGGCGCGACATCATGCACATGCGCTTGACTAACAATGAAGCTTTTATTCGCTATGTAGGCGCAAATCACCCTACGGACTATACCAGATTGGATGATTGGGTGGAGAAACTAGCAGATTGGACAAGCAAGGGATTGAAAAACATCCATTTTTTTGTTCACCAAAATATGGAATTGGAATCTCCCTTATTATCTGTTCGTTTTATAGAAAACTTAAACAAAAAACTAGGATGCAAACTTAAAGTACCTAAAACGCTTCACGATTCAGGTCCTACTTTGTTTTAACCCTTTTGCATCTCCGCAGCAACCGCTTGAACTTCATCTAAAACGCGCATCAGGTTGCCTCCCCAAAGCTGTGCAATTTCATCTTCAGTGTACCCACGTTTTACGAGTTCTAAGGTTACATTGAAAGTTTCCGAAGCATCGGACCAACCTTCAATTCCGCCACCGCCATCAAAGTCAGAACTGATACCTACGTGGTCAATTCCGATAAGTTTCACCATATAATCGATGTGGTTTACAAAATCACCAACATCAACTGCTGGAGGCAAACCGGTCATGGTTTTGGTCTTTGCATCTACAATTCCTCTTACCTGCATATATTTTGTAATAAAGGCATCGCGTTTGTCTGTAGGCAAGGCCATAACTTCCTTGCGAGATATTGATTCCATCCCCATTGAATCCATAACTACTTTTTCAATCTCTTTAATTTTCTCCGCACGTGCCTCATGCTTTTCCGTATTTAAATACGAACTGAAAGCAACTGTTTGCACTACGCCACCATTCTTTTTCAGCATTTGTAACTGGTCATCATCTAAATTTCTACTATGGTTGCAAAGTGCTCTGGCAGATGAATGAGAGGCAATAAGAGGTGCTTTTGAAAGTGCAATCATTTGATTAAAAGCTTCTTTGGAAGGGTGTGACACATCAATCATTATCCCAAGTCTATTCATCTCTTTTACAGCGTCTTTGCCTAAATCACTTAAACCATTATGTAACCATAAACTATCTGCTTCTCCTGTATTGGAATCTGAAAATTGGCTATGTCCGTTATGTGCTAATGAGATGTATCTAGCCCCCAATTCATGGTACTTTTGAAAGTTTGACATATCGGTTCCGATGGGATAGGCATTTTCAACACCAATCATAGCAACTTTTTTGCCGGCAGCATCGATACGCTTAACATCTGCAGAGGTCAGTGCTATCTCTATTTTCTCAGGGGCTATGTCCTCACAGAGCTTATGAATCGCATCAAATTTCGAAATGGCATTATCCTTTGCTTTCGCATACCCAGCGTCAGTCAAAGAATCTTGACCCGTGTAAACGATTAACCAAGCGACATCTAAACCTCCTTCTTCCATCTTAGGAAGATTTACTTGTGTATCCAATCTTTGGGTATAGTTAATACTATCCGTAAAATTCTTCACATTGATATCATCATGTGTGTCAATTGTGATCACTTTTTCGTGAATCATTTTAGCACGGTCTTCTAAGCTCATCTCTGTTTTTTGTTGAGATTCACCGCACGAATAGGCTACTAAAAAAGTTAATACTAGCAAGTAATTTTTCATTTTGTAAGAGTTTATACATACAAATAAAGCCATTTGACAACAATAATGGAAACCTAGGTAACATTTAATTGTACGAACTGCTTTATTTCAAGACTTTTACCCAGAACCGTTAACATAATTTTATAAACAAACACGCCATATTAATGTAAGAAAAGTATTGAACTATTTTTTAACCAATCGTCCCCCCAGATAAATTGAACCCAAAAGACCTACTTTCCCAACTAACTCGTTTAGAGCATACGCTGAATGATTTTTCATTTGAAGAATTAACAGCTGCGGAGGCATCTCGTCTCAAAAAATCTTTTCAATCCTTTAGGGTCAGCTTAGAAAGCAAAATATTCACACCCTCCAGTTCCTACGGTAGTACTGCCAATATTCATATTCAGGAAGATTCATCATCCAAAGAAGTAAAGAAAAAAGATATTCAATCTCCAAATGCTGACATGCTTGTAGCAAAGGTTAGCCACGAAATTAGAACACCTCTTAATGGAATTATAGGATTTGCCGATCTCTTAAAGGAAGATAAATTATCAAAAATTCAGTTAGAACGGGTTAATGCGATTCAAACTGCATCTTACTCATTAATGGAAATCATCAATGAGCTACTTGAATATTCTAAGCTTTCTGCTGGATTGGAGCAATTTGAATCGGTTGATTTTAACCTGAATAGTGTTGTCGACAATGTTATGTATTTATGTGATACACTTATCACCGATAAAAATATTGAACTACTAGCCACTATCGATGATGAAATCCCAGAGGGATTAATCGGTGACCCATCTAAACTATCACAAATACTCCTAAACTTGGTCGGTAATGCCGTAAAGTTTGTTGAAGAGGGTAGTATTCACTTAACTATTGAATTAAAAAAACAACGCGGAAACCATCTATTCTTAGCGTTTTCCATTGCTGATACCGGTATTGGAATTTCAAAAAATAATCTAGAACATATTTTCGATTCTTACAAGCAGGCTGAATATGATACACAGGTAAAGTACGGGGGTTCCGGACTTGGCCTTAGCATAGTCAAGCAAATTATTGATAATCTCGGGGGGGATATATCAGTAGATAGCAGGCTTGGAGAAGGAACGATATTTCGTTTCATGCTTCCCTATACAAAGGGAAGCATCGAAAATATCATGACTAGAGATTCGTCTAAAAGGATCAATAGTAATGAGTTCGAAGCTGTCAAGGGCTTACATATTCTTGTTTTTGAGGATAATGTAATTAATCAGAAGTTGATTGCCCAGCGTCTTAAGTCATGGCAATGCAAAACCTATGTGACCGATAATGCATTATACGGTTTGAATCTTCTTGAAACCAATAAGATTGACATGGTTCTTATGGATTTAAAAATGCCTGAAATGAGTGGTTTTGAAGTAACCCAGCTGATTCGTAAAAGTAAAATTGAATCTGTTAAACAAATACCCGTAATCGCTGTTTCGGCTGACTTTACAGCTCAAGACCATACAAAGTGCAAGGAGTATGAAATCAATGACTTTATTCTAAAACCTTTTAGTCCCGATGAATTGTTAACCAAGTTGGTAAAACACAAAAATCGTATGAAAACAACACTCACATTCGAATCGAAAACTATTAATCCGGAAATGGAATTGTATTCAGATGCTACGAAAATCAATCTTTCTATAATCCTAGAAGATTGTTTGGGGCAAATGGATCTATTAGAAGAGCTAGTAATACTATACAAGCAAAATGCATTAGAGTTTATCGGTATTGTAAAACTGAATCTTGAGAATGAAGATTTAGAAGAGGTAGCTTTTGCAGCGCATAAAATTAAATCAGGACTTGCCATGATGCAGTCCAAAAGCTTATACACTATTGTGGAACAAATTCAGAAAATATGCAAAACCAATGGTGACCGTAAACATTTGAATTTTTTACATAATTGTTTTGTTGAAGAGTATCCGTTGGTTGAGAAAGCTATCGATGAACAAATCAAAGCACTGAAGAACAACTAGTATTATGAATAAAAAGAGGCTTTTACTTGCTGAGGATGATGAATTGCTGGCCGAGCTACTAAACTTCCGTCTTGAAAAAGGTGGATACGAAGTTAAGTTAAGCTGTGACGGCAGAGAAGTAAAAGAACATCTTGCTGAGTATTCGCCTGATCTGATTATTAGTGACATTATGATGCCCTATTTCTCGGGAATGGAGCTTATTGATTATGTGCGTAAAGAATTGAATCTCAGCACGCCGATAATTATCATATCGTCGGCAGGTAATGAAGAAAATGTATTAACGGCCTTTGAATTAGGCGCAAACGATTTTATATCAAAACCGATTAGTCCCTCGGAACTGATAGTCAGAATAGAAAGAGAGTTACAAAAAGTATAATTTGAGTTTATACAGCCAAAAATATAACCAATTTCCTATGATAACGGCCCCAAAAATCCATACGGATTTATTGTGGGACCTGTCATTCCTGTTTATTGGGTTGGCTATAGTATACTTTATTTTTGTTTTCTTCTACCGCAATCTTCTTTCCAAACGTTCGTGGCAAGTAAAAGAACGAAAAAGAGAGCTTTCGCCTATGATTAGCGAGTTTCTCTTTTATGAAGAGGACGCCTCTAAAGATGAGAAAAGCAATTATGTAAACCTTAAAATTGAAATACGTCAATTACTAAAAGATGATTTTAATCGTAAGGTACTTTCGGAAGTATTACATGACTTAAGAAAAGATGTTTCTGGTGAAACTCAAAAACGACTTTTCAAGTTATATCAAGACCTTGGCTTACATAATGACAATTTTAAAAAATTAAAGAGCTGGCGTTGGGAAGTTGTTTCCAAAGCAATTCTTAACCTTACTCAAATGCAGGTTGCTGAGGCTTATAGTTTTGTTACCAAATTCATTAATGATAAAAGAGTAACCATTCGTAAACAGGCTGAAATAGCAATAGTTACTTTGAAACCAGAGGGGATCAATTATTTTCTAGATACGACGAAGTATAAAATTTCTGAATGGCAACAATTAAAGTTGATGGATGTATTACGGAATGTGGAGGATTATCAACCACCGCAATTTAAAGCATGGTTGACTTCAACCAACCGTCATGTGGTACTTTTTGCCTTACGTTTAATAAAATTCTATAATCAGAATGATGCTGATTCTGCTCTAATTGAGCTAGTTAAGCATAAGAATAGCCAAATTAAAGAGGAAGCCATTGCATGCATAAAGGAGTTTCGAATTGAAGAAGCACTTCCGACTTTAAAGCTAGTTTTTTGGAAAAGTTCAATAGATGTAAAAATTTCCATTCTAGGTGCAATAGGTACATTAGGTAATGATTCAGATATTGAGTTTCTACAACTCATTGAAAAAAAGGAAGCCAATTTCTCCGTTAGAAGCAAAGCACATAGCAGTATCAATGCGATAGCGCCTGGTAGTATCATGCCTTCGAAAGGTGTAGTAAACTCTGCAAAGTATACTATTCCAGAGGATATCAAAATAGAAGTGGAAGAGGAGGAGGAATTCGATGAATTTAATATAGAGCCAATTGCAGAAATTGAACTTTCAACTCATAGCATTGAGCAAATTCAAGAGATATGTGCTCCTCAAGAAGAGGAAGCAGAGGAAGTTACGAATACAGAATTGAACCTTCCGAATGAAACCACAGACCCAAAAGAAGATATAATTGATAATGAAGTTAAGACCGATGTCATGAAGGAAAATCAAGAATCTTTAAACCAAGAAAATATCGAACCAATTTCTGAAGAATCCTTACCAAAAGAGAATGAAACACTGTCTTTTGACTTTTTACCATTTGTTGTAGAAGAAGTTTTAGAAACCGAAATAATTAGCACTGAAGAAGACGCTAAGACGGATTTAAATGATATGGTTGTACATTTTGAGGAGGTCATTATTCAAAAAGGCAAGCCTTCTTTGGAAATCACAGCAGAAGAAATTGCTTTTCTTCCCATTGTTACTGAAATGATTGAAGAATCATATGTAGTTGAGGCTATTAAAGATCAATCCGAACATATAGCCCTTGTGAGCCAAATTGAAATCACATTCGAAGAAGTATCAAGTACTCAGAAAGATTTGACCGTAAGTCCGCAATTGGACTATTCAGAATACAGTACTGCTAAAATTTTAGACACTACAGTTGTTTTTGAAGAAATTCTAGAAAGTGAGAACGAGTACCAAATCGACCCGTATTTTCTATCAGTTTCACCTGATAGTCCCCAAGAAGATACTATGGATTCAAAATCCAATGTAGATCATGAACCATTACAATCCTATGACAAGATGGAATCTCAAGAGGAGCAAAATTTTAAAAAAATCATTAAGGACCTGATCGGCTTTAACGCTAACGAACCATCAAATAAAACAGATGAAGAGGCTAACAATTGGCCTTTACTAGAATTTGGGGATGAATTTGTGGATACCAGTAATACTGCTGAAGTCGATTCTGAAGAGACCACGGAAAAACAGGAAGCAGATACGGAAGATGAAGTTATGGAAGTACCAGCTAAAGTAGAGCTGACCATTCCAAAGGCTATTCTAAGTGATGAGATTTTTGATGAAATCATCGAATATAAAGAGGATACCGAGGAATCACGTATGCAGCTGCTTGATGATTTGGCGGAAATGGGTGATGAGCGCGAGTTACCACTTTTAAATGAGTTGCTAGTAAATGAGAAGTATACAACCGTAAAAGATCGTGTAAAAATTCTGATTAAAAGATTTTCTGAGCAAGAAGAAAAGCCAGAACCAGATACTTTACTGAAGCCTTTTAATGTTTTCGAAGATTTATTTCGAACATGTGATACAGAAGCCAAACTCATACTTATGGATGAAATAGTAGCTGTAGGTGATGAATCTGATATAGATTTCTTAGAAGGCCTTTTAGAACATGAAGAAAAGCAAATCAGCAACAAAGCTGCGCAAGTCCTGGAAGAACTAAGGATTGTGCTTTCTATTGCCCCTGAGAAGTCCATAACTGAAGCGTCCTCAATTGGTTTTGAACAAACGGCTACTTCCAAAACGGAAACCCTAAAAGAGGAGGAAACTCTAGCCGAATACGATTCCCTTATGGAAGAGTTACAAATTCAACCGCCTCAAACCCCAGAAATTTTTGAGTTGACTTTCGAGCTTACGGAACCTTTGAAGAAAGCTAAGGAAAGTAATTCAAAAGAAAAGAGCGGAAACTCCGAATCATTTCTAGGCCAAATATGCGCCTTCTCCAATAAAATCATTGATAAGTTGAATGGATAGTGGTATTTCAAATATCGTTCTAGATTATATAAACATTGTCTTCTTTTTGTTTACTCTGGTGCTGTTTACCATGTTTACGGCAATGGCCTATTTTTCAACGAGAAATTCCATTCATTATAAAAACAAGAACAGCTTTAATGACCTTTCAAAGGTTATGGCTTCGCCCTTGGCACCTAGTATAACGATTATTGCTCCAGCCTATAACGAGGGACTAACCATTGTTGAGAACATTCGGTCTTTGATGTCTTTGAAATATGTGAACTACGAGGTCATGGTGGTAAATGATGGGAGTAAAGATGACACTTTACAGAAGATGATTGATGCCTATGATTTAGTCAAAGTGGAGCAAGAAATCGACCCAAATTGGAAGAGCAAGCCCATACGGGGAATCTATAAATCTCCACATAAAGCATTTTCAAAACTTACAGTAATTGATAAGGAAAATGGAGGGAAGTCGGATGCCTTAAATACGGGAATGGCGCTTTCGTCAAGCAAATACGTCGGTTGTATTGATGTGGATTGCTTGTTGCTTCCAGATGCCTTATTGCATGTCGTCAAATCATTTTACCGTCGTTCTGAGAAAAAAGTAATTGCCGTTGGAGGAGTAATTCGTGTAGCAAACTCTTGCGTTATAGATGGTGGTCGGCTTGAAGAAATTCGCTTGCCAAAAAATTGGTTAGCCAAATTTCAACTCTTAGAATATACACGCTCATTCATTCTTGGAAGAATGGCATGGGGGAGAATTGATAGCTTATTAATTATTTCTGGTGCTTTCGGATTCTTTGACCGCGAAATCGCCCTTGAAGTGGGAGGCTATGATACGGCTACAGTAGGAGAGGATATGGAAATTATCTTCAAGATGCGACGCCATATGCATGACCAAAAAATTCCATATACCATAGAATACATTCCAGATCCATTATGTTGGACGGAAGTACCTGAAGACCTTAAAATATTAGTCAACCAAAGAGACCGATGGGCGCGGGGTAACCTAGAAACGTTATTCAAGCACAAAGACATGTTCTTCAATTCTAAGTATGGGAGACTAGGTTTATTGAGCTATCCCTATTGGTTTTTCTATGAATGGTTAGCTCCCTTATTGGAGTTTTTCGGATTGATTACCATCGTTTTATTCTGGTATTTGGGAATTTTGAATTGGGATTTCTTTATAGCTATTACAGCTACAGTTTACCTGTATTCCATCATGTTCTCATTCTACGCCATTCTCTGGGATACCTATTCTTATAACGAATACAAGAAAACCAAAGACATACTAACACTCATGTTTTGCGCGATTATCGAACCCATAGTTTTCCACCCGGTGGTTGTATGGGCAGCGGTACGTGGTAATTATAAAAAATTGTTCCGAGTGAAATCCGGTTGGGGTTCGCAAGTACGTAAAGGCTTTGCAAAAGCAACCTAAAGTAGAAAAATGAATACGAGTAAAATAGATAGATATACCTTAAAACAATACACAAGATTGATAATCTCATTCTTTGTGGTTTTGTTGGTGCTTACTACCTATCAATACACGACGCTTTACTTTAAGGGAGTTGTAGATATTATATTTGGTTCCAGCTTTTTTAATGCAGCTGTGCACCAAATTGGTTATGCTTCTTTGATTGGCGTTATACTGGCATTTCCGTTTAATTTTTGGGAAAACTTAAGACCCAGATACGGCTTTAATCTTGTTTTCGTAGTTCTCATTCTTCTGCTTATAATTGAGGCGATGCTGATTAGTTATTACTGTACGGCATTGGTTCCGTTGGGTTCCGATTTA
This sequence comes from Maribacter taeanensis, assembly GCF_047345145.1. Lineage (NCBI taxonomy): Bacteria > Pseudomonadati > Bacteroidota > Flavobacteriia > Flavobacteriales > Flavobacteriaceae > Maribacter > Maribacter taeanensis. The sequence continues at coordinate 773,788 of NZ_JBLFER010000001.1, read as the reverse complement.
TTGGGCTACAGTTTTTCAGATATCAAAATGACAATTGCTAATTCTGGTGGTATGTCCATTTCATTGGTAGTGGGAGTTGTGGTTATCGTAGGTATGTTCTTCGGATTGTACAAAGTGACCTCAAAATACTATCACTTTATCAGTAAGATGTACCCGTTTACTATTATTCTATTCAGCTTGTTCATAATGACTCTTTTCATGGAAGGAAAGCCGATTAACCAGAACAAAACGCAGTACTTGGCTTTGAATCTTTATGATACGTCTACGGAGGATACTTCGTATAAAGCCGATGTGGAATATCCTCTGATAAAATCCCAGCAAATTGAAAATGTATTGGGGGAATATTTTGAACTCAAAGAAGAAAAGCCCAATATCGTATTCGTTATGGTAGAAGGCCTAGGAAGAGATTTTGTTGGAGAAGGAGCAGAATATGGTGGATTCACACCCTTTTTAGACGACCTAAGTACAAAATCATTGTACTGGGAAAACTGTTTGAGCAACACGGGAAGAACTTTTGGTGTATTACCATCCCTGATGGGCTCACTTCCTTTCGGGAAAAGCGGATTCATGGAGTTGGAAAAGTATCCGAACAAATTGACTTTGTACAGTATTTTAAAGAATAATGGATATCATACCTCCTTTCTGCAAGGAACCAACAGTTCCTTTGATAATGTAGATAGATTCCTTCTTAGCGAGAATGTGGATTACGTATTGGATAAATCCGGATTCGGAAACCAATACACCTTACAAGAAGAAGATGCAGCAGGTTCTACATGGGGATATCCTGATAAAGAACTATTTAAGAAAAGTATGAGTATTCCTAGGGATGCAGCGCAGCCCAGAATGGAGGTATATATGACCATTAGTACTCATGAACCTTTCTTGCCGCCTAACCAAGACTATTACGAGAGCGAAGTTGAAAAGATAGTAGATAAGGGAAACTATCAAGGGAAAATTAAAAAGGTAATCGAGAAAAACGATAATGTTTTTGCAACCTTACTCTATACAGATGATGCCTTAAAATATCTTTTCGAAGAGTATAAGAAACAACCGAACTATGATAATACCATTTTCGTTGTTACCGGTGATCATAGATTGATTCCCATTCCGCAGCGAAACAATCTGAGTCGTTTTCATGTGCCTTTGATGATTTACAGTCCGATGTTAAAGAAAACCAGAAAGATGAGTGCATTGAATTCGCATTTCGACGTGACACCAACCTTATTGGCTTTACTAGAAGCAAAGTACGAACTCAAAACTCCTAAAAAAGTAGCTTGGATGGGAAGTGCGCTTGATATGAACGAAGGATATCGATCTATCAAAGACATTCCCTTAATGCGGAATAAAAATGAATTGAAGGAATTCGTTGATGGCGAAAAACTCTTTTCAGATGGTTCTGTTTATGACATCGATGAGAACATGGACTTAGGTACTTCTTTCGGTGGCTCAAAAGGAGAATCGAAGTTAAAGAACTTCAAAGCGATGAACGCCTATGTAACTGCAAATGATAAGATTATACCAAAAGATATGGCGGTTTTTGCAGTAAAAGAGGAGAAATTCACAGATAGCGAAATCATTTGGCTGAATAGTGTTTATGACGGACAAGATTCAGACCGAGGTTATTTCATTGCTAGAGACTTTGCTTTTGATAAAGAATTTGATAAATCACTATTGTTATGCAGATATATCTTATCGATGGCACCAAGTCATATTGACACCAAAATACTCACAGGAAGAGTAAATGTATGGCGGGGAAATTATAAGTCCTCCATAGAAATTTTACAGGAATGTATTCGAATGAATCCCAATTACATCGATTCATATTCGGCACTGTTTGACGTATACTTTTGGTCTGATAGACATCTTGAAGCTCTAGAGCTAGTAGAACTTGCGCAGCAAAACAGTTCAAGCGTGAATGAAATTGCCGATAAAATTGCAAGAGCAAAAAAACAAGCTAGAAAGCATGGAGTAAGATTGGCTCAAAAAGCGCCGAAAGAGCAAACAAAAGAAACCGCAGCATTAGTATTTGAAGAATAATGTACCTAAAAAAATTACATAGCGTTTTGTTCTTCGGATTGCTTTGCTTTATTGGTAGAGGTCAAGATATCGCCTATAACGATGTGAATGATACTCCGTATGCCAAGGCTCATAATCTCGCCTATGAAGGCAAGCATACAAACGCAAAAGATATACTTCTTCAGGTCGTTGCTAAAAACCCAAAAGATTTAGAAGCACGTGCACTATTAGCTAGCACTTATAGCTGGAATGGCCAATATGCTAAAGCAAGAGATGAATTCAATAAAATAACATCCGTAGAAAGAACAAATAGCGCCGTTTGGATTTCAGCCATAAAGAATGAATTATATGCGAACCAAAATGCCACAGCCCTAGGATTAGCGAACAAAGCTTTGTTTTATGTAAAAAAGAATACTGAAGTCGAAAGGTTACTTAAAATTGCCATAGAGCGAATTCAGAACAAGAAATACACTGAATTGGGATGGCACAACACAAAATCACCTCTTAAAACAAAAGCGTCTAAAAAGAAGGCAAAGAAAAAAGATACGTCAAAGGAGAAAGAAGTAAAACCGGAAACAAAAGAAACAAAACCTGAAAATGCGAATGAGGATAAAACGCCGGTAGCAAAAGAAGTATTAAACAACCGAATTGCCATTCGAAACGCGTTTACGGTATTTGACCAGCGCTACGACCCTGCGATTTATTCAAGTGTGTCGCTAAGGCGGCAAACTCAGGCAGGAAGCTTGATTCCTAGAATTAATTATAGCAACCGCAATGGTCAGCATGGTGTTCAATACGATTTGGATTTCTATCCTAAATTTTCCAAACGTTTTTATGCCTATTTAAACTACGGATATTCCAATGCTTCAATTTATCCAAATCATAAAATGGGAGGGGACCTATATGTCAACCTACCAGGAGCTATGGAGTTTTCAGCAGGTGGACGCTATATTAGTTTTGCGACTAGAAACGTAACAGTTTTCACCAATTCCATAGGGCATTATAGAGGAAATTATTATTTCTCTCTGCGTTCTTATATCCGTCCAAAAGAAAACGATTTAATCGGAGTATCTGGTAATCTACTCGTTCGTAAATACCTTAAAGACGCTGAAAATTTCTTTGGAATTAACGTCGGCATGGGCTATTCTCCAGAACTACGTCAGCTAATTTCTGGTGATGAACTTTTGGCAGAAACACTGTTGTACGTTGAATCTCAGCGCCTTAGCTTTGAATATCAATTTACAGGCAAGAGCACTACCAATTCGTATCGTGCTAACATGGGCGTAACGCGTCAAGAATTTGCATTTGCAGCGGGTACTTATTTCTGGGGGGTTTCTGCGGGATTGACGTATCAGGTGAAGTTTTAATTCAAGCCAATCAGGTTGCTGGCGTATTTTTATTCTTTGATAATGACCTTATAATCAAGTATTATGTCGTAACCAAGTGTTCCTTTATTTAGCATGAGGTTAATTTTTTGATATGAAGAATAGTTTTTTTGATCATCGTATCGTTCCTTTAATCTAAAAGACCACATTTCTCCATTCTTTCTAAAATAAACCCTTGGATAGGAACTTCTAAGGGCTCTGGATGATCTTCCTAAGCTTAGGCTCCAATCTTCTACAATTTTCTCTATAGCATATTCTTCCGAACTCACAGTTTTACTTCCTCCTACAAAATTTAAGCCGAGTATTGTTCCATTAAGAACATTTCCGAATATTATTGTGCCACCAAGTACCATAATCAGACATATGGAATACATATATGCTTTAAGTTTGAACCCTCCTAGCTTTTTATAGTTTTGAGTGTTTAACAATTTCATTTTCTGAATGAAATATATTCCGAAAACAATGCCTGAAATGAAAGCGCTGACCCAAAATACCGTATTGCTGTATAAGGTTCTATTATAAAATAGGTCAGTGATAAAATGAAATGAGGCTCCAACCACAACAAATGATTTGTAGCCAAATGATTTCTTCTTTTTCTTTTTCTTTTTCTTTTTCTTGGATTTTTTTTTCGCCACTATATTTCCAAATTGTTTGTCAGAATTAAATATATCTATTTTGACAAAGTCTTCTCTACGACATCAAAAACCCACTTATCGGCATACATTCCATACACCAATCCGATTTCATTTTCTTGAACGTACATTTCATCTTTGCCAGGGTCAAAATTGACATTGTAGACATACACTTTAATGCCAGCTTCTTTAAGCTTCAACATTAATTTTGTTTCGTTAGCAATAATTCGCCTTGATAAGGCAACATACTTTACATTATTGACTTCAAGGTAATTGATTTTATCTCCTTTTAGCTTCATCAAGGGAGTTTGTGAAATCATAGGCTGTATACCATTTCTAGAAGCTTCTTCAATGGCCATTTGACTAAAGAGTTCCATCACCAGTCTATCCTTGTCTACAAACTGATTGGCGAAAGCTACCGGGTCGTTTACCTTATCGGTAACAAGTGTAGCATCAGGGTGCGCTGCAAACCAAGCATTGATTCCTTTTAAATCAAGCGTGGTGTAATCTCCATAAATTTTATGTTTCATGAACTCAGCATGACTAGGTGGAAGTGCTCCGGAGTAATCTGTAAATCGGGCCCACATTTTCCAATCGTGTGCAGCAACTAATTTTCCATCCGAAGTTTCTATGATATCCAATTCAAAAAGACGAAAGCCCTTTTTGTAGTTCTGGTCCAAAGCATCTTTGGTGTTGGTGGACTTGATTCCGTTTACCTCTCCACCGGCATGTGCGATATAACGATTGTTGTTCGGCTCGAATTCGTAGCGTATTCTTGGAAAGTAAATTTCAGTGTCTGATATATTTTCAGGAATGTTCAGTTTGGCGGTTGCAGTGATATCATCTACACTCTCAAAGATTTGACTTTTGAAATTGTGCATGATATACGCCTGTCTGCTTTTTAAGGTACTCAATTTTAAAAACCCTAATTCGGCTAATTTCCCGGATTGCGGTATCAAGCTCTTTGCAGCAGAATCATGAGCCAAAATGGCAAACTTGGAATTCGTACTTAACATTTTCACAAGAACGGCAACCAGTTTTTCCGCTGCCTCCTCACTAGAGTGTGTATCAAAAGTTCTATGTTCAAACTTTTTAGAAGTATTAAAATGGATGATGGTCAATCCGCGTCCAGCATCTTCCGTTTGGCCGGCAATGGTAAATCCACTTCGCTTCTTCGCATTAAAGCTATTGCTATTCAATTCAACAATGGGAGATTCTAAATGAATAGCGGTAGGTACGTCAATTGGGGTATAAGCAATTGTTGTTTGTATAAAGCCGAAACTTAGTACAACGTACAAAAAACTTCTGGTAATTATTTGAATCGTAGTGCGCTTGATTATTTTCATTGGGGAATTCAATTTGGGAGAAAAAATAGTTTCAATTTTCTCAGGACTTCATTAAGTAAACAACGTATTTAAGGGCTTCTTATTGCTAAAAAATACCAGGAATTAAACGGTCAAAAACATAATGAGAAAATGATTGTTCACTTTATAAATCGTAAAAGATTGATTGTCAAAAAATCTTTAACCCAACCCTAAAGGGAGGATTTTTTAAACTACAGTCAATTTTCAATCCCTTTAGGGTTTGGGTAAATGAAAATAGGACACAGGGATTTGGTAAAGAATAGCCAAGTCAAAAATATAAATGTCAAAAATACCGATGAACTACATTTCATATTTTCGAGTTTTAAAATCTTGCCTATTTAATTCACAGGTTTCGCAACAAAAATTAATGCGTTCACCACAATTAATTGTTTTACCAGAACGTTATAAAGATATTTAGAAAGTAATATTGAAAACCCAAACGCAATAAACTTAACCAAAAACTAAACTACTATGCTTTACGATACCTACGGTGAGGAGTACCTAACATTCCTTCAAGAATTAAATGAAATTTTAAGCGTAAACGAATTAGTGGAGTTAGACTATATGTAGTTTGTTTCACAAAATTAAAAACCCCAAATCATGGCACAAAACTCAGAAAACGCAGCGTATTTAAACTTCATTGAAAGTTTAAATGAAATCTTAACCGATTACGAAATCAATAAATTGAACTATTCTTAAACCATAGTTCCCTTTATAGAAAAGCGCCTTAACAAAATTGTTAAGGCGCTTTTTTTTATGGTCAGTTTGAAGATTATCCTAAATAGGTCTTCAATAATTTACTACGAGAATTGTGACGTAGCTTACGAATTGCTTTTTCACGAATTTGACGCACGCGCTCACGTGTCAAGTCAAAGGTCTGTCCGATCTCAGCTAGGGTCATAGACTGTTGATCTCCGATACCGTAGTATAATTTCACAACATCCGCCTCTCTAGGTGACAAAGTCTCTAAGGCTCTAACAATCTCTGTATTCAAAGACTGTTGCATTAAATCCTTATCAGGTCTAGGAGATTCTCCTGAACGAAGAACATCATACAAATTGGAATCTTCTCCTTCACGAAGTGGCGCATCCATAGATACATGTCTTCCAGAATTTTTCATGGACTGCTTTACCTCACTTACAGTCATTTCTAATTCTTTTGCAATTTCTTCAGCAGAAGGAGGACGTTCATTCGCTTGTTCCAAATAAGAAAAGGTCTTTTTAATCTTATTAATTGAACCAATCTTATTTAAAGGTAAACGAACAACACGTGATTGCTCTGCTAATGCCTGAAGGATGGATTGACGAATCCACCAAACTGCATAAGAAATAAATTTGAAACCTCTCGTTTCATCAAAACGTTTGGCAGCTTTTACCAAACCTAAATTGCCTTCATTGATTAAGTCGGGAAGTTTTAATCCCTGATTTTGATATTGTTTTGCAACAGATACTACGAAACGTAGATTTGCTGTGGTTAGTTTTTCAAGTGCCCATTGATCTCCTTCTCTTATCCTTTGCGCCAACTCAACTTCTTCACTTGCTGTAATTAAATCGATTTTACTGATATCTTGCAAGTACTTGTCTAATGATTTGGATTCTCTATTAGTTACCTGCTTGATAATCTTTAGTTGCCTCATATATGTTTTTGGTGTTTCGGTGTTCTACAAGACATCATAATACATTTTTATCCCCTCTTTTCCAAAGAGATTCAGATAATCTTATACATAATTTATTATAAGCCCCCGTGCAGTATGGTTTAGTGGCTGTTTGTACTTGTTGTATTTAATACGGACAAGGCAAAGCCTTTAGCAATTAATTGTTATTCCAAAAGCAAATCCTATTTTTGAAAGACTAATCTATACCTATGAGTAAGAGAGCGCTTCAGAAATATTTGGGGGACTTAAAAAAGAAAGAACTTGAAGAGCAAATACTTGATTTATATCTGCGCTTTCCGTTGGTGAAAGAATATTATGATTTTGTATTCAATCCCAAAGAAGACAAGCTCATTCAAGATGCAAAAACAAGAATTTCTAACGAGTATTTTCCCTTAAAAAGAAAACGACCAAAAGCACGACGTTCTGTAGCGCAGAAATTCATCAAACATTTTAATAAACTAGGTGTTGAGTCACATTTGGTAGCCGATGTAATGCTTTATAATATAGAAGTGGCGCAGTCTTTTTCTATAAATCGAAATGTCCCCGATGCCTTTTATAAGAGTATGGCCAATAGTTTCAAAGAAGCTGTCCAGTTCATTTCCGTAAACGGATTACTGCCTGATTTTAAAGAAAGAATAGTAAAAATATACACGATTACTCAAGAGCAAGAGTGGCTCTTTGAGGATGAGTTTTCAAGAGCATTAGATATTATAGATTAGTATGAGCCTAGTTATTATAAGACAAGATGATAAAATCGAACTTTGGAAAAAGGCGCTGCAGGAAGCTGCTCCAGATATCAAAATATATAGTTTTTTAGAAGAGCATCCTGCAAATGAAATTGAAGTTGCATTGGTTTGGAAGCATCCGAAAGGTGCTTTGACTCAATACCCAAATCTCAAGTACATCGCGTCTAGTGGGGCCGGAGTGGACTTTATTTTTGAAGACGAGACCGCGCCTAAGGATCTTCCTATAACTAGAGTGGTAGATACCATGTTAGCCAGCGATATGTCTGAATATGTTATTGCTGCCATCTTTAGTCACCTGAAAAACTTTTATACGTATAAAATCAACCAAACAAAATCCCTCTGGAAACCTAAAAAATACAATCGTATAATAGATTTTAAAGTTGGTATTTTAGGCTTAGGTGCTCTGGGAGCAGTTCTGGCAAAAGACTTAGTCCGTTTCGGATTCAAAACACAAGGTTGGTCTAATTCCCGTAAAAAAATTCAAAAAGTAAAGGCATTTGCAGGTTCTGATGAATTACCAGACTTCTTGGCGACTTCAGAAATATTGGTTTGTTTACTGCCCTTAACAGATGAAACTTCGGGTATTTTAAATAAAGAACTCTTTACTAAATTACCCAAAGGCGCATTTGTAATAAATGCTGCCAGAGGAGGACATCTGGTAGACGAAGACCTAATCGAAATGCTTGATAACGGACACCTGTCAGGAGCCACCCTTGATGTCTTTCATCAAGAGCCTTTGTCCAAAGATCATCCCTTTTGGAAACATGAAAAAGTGCATATTACACCACATTATGCCAGTGTATCTGATACAGCTTCCGTAGTTCCACAGATTATTGAAAACTATAGTAGAATGCAGAAAGGGCAATCCTTATTGAATTTGGTTTCCATAGATAAGGGCTATTAAGAATAGCTGTTTGCTTTTAGCCTTTAGCTATTTGGTTGAAAATAAAGTCACTTTTTTTAGATTGTAAAGTTCCAATAACCAATAGCCAAATTTTACATTTCCTAACTCAAAATTTCGTGCAAGTGTAAAAATCTGTTAGTTTTGCAAAATTCCCCCCACATCAAACTTTTAACGAGAATTCAAAAGAAAAGAGAACTACTTGGAAGTACAAAAGGAAACAAAAGAAAAAACCTTATACGACTATCAGATTGAAGATTTAAACAAAATTTTCAATGCACTTGATGAAGCCGAAGCGGGTTCCAACATATTATATCAATTACCCACCGGAGGAGGAAAAACGGTTGTTTTTTCGGAAATCGCGCGCAGATATATCGAACAAACAGGCAAAAAGGTAGTTGTGCTTACACACCGTATTGAGCTTAGTCTGCAAACCTCAAACATGTTAAGTGGTTTTGGGGTGAATAATAAAATTATCAATAGCGAGGTCAAAGAACTGCAAGATCAAGATGAATTCACCTGTTTTGTTGCCATGGTGGAAACACTTAATAATCGTCTGCAAGAAGAAAAAGTCGAGATCAATAATATCGGCCTGGTAATAATTGATGAAGCGCACTACAATTCTTTCCGTAAGCTTTTTAAATACTTTGAAAACTCATTTATTCTAGGAGTAACGGCGACACCATTGAGTTCGAATATCAAGTTACCGATGAAGGACAACTATCAGAAGTTGATTGTTGGGGAATCTATTGCGGCCTTGATTAAAAAGAATTTTCTATCAAAAGCTAATGTTTTCAATTATGATGTAAGTCTTCAGAACCTAAAACTAGGTATTAACGGAGATTATACCGTAAAGTCTTCTGACGAGCTCTACGGTAATCAGAACATGCTCAGTAAGCTGTTGACTGCTTACAATGAAATTGCTAAGGGAACCAAAACTTTGATTTTTAATAACGGAATCAATACTTCACGTTATGTCTACGAAACCTTCAAAAAGAATGGTTACAATATTCGTCATTTAGATAATAAAAACAATGCATCGGAGCGAAGAGAGATACTGGATTGGTTTTCGACTACTCCCGATGCGATTTTAACTTCGGTAAGTATCTTAACAACCGGATTCGATGAACCCACCGTAGAAACCATTATCTTAAATCGTGCTACGCGATCGCTTACCTTATATTTTCAAATGATTGGGCGCGGATCGCGTGTGCTCCCCAATAAGAAGGAGTTCACCGTAGTTGATATGGGAAATAATGTTGCCCGTTTCGGCATGTGGGAAGCTCCTATCGACTGGCAAGAGATTTTTCATTTTCCGGATTTCTTTTTGGAGAATATCAAGAATGATGAAGATATTGAACGGGAATTTGTTTATGAGATGCCAGCTTCTTTAAAAGAGAAATTTAAGAAGTCAAAGAATATTGAATTCGATGTTAAAGCGGAATATAAACGCATATTTGCTTTAGGTCAAAGGTCCAAAACGGTACTAGAAAACAGCATTGAGCAACATGCACAGATTTGTGTTGAAAATGCCGAAGATGTTTTTGATGCACGTATTTTAGCCAAACAACTCCAAGAAGAAATTCAATACCGTGTGCGTCAGTATTCATACTGCATCATGAACAATACAAAGAATTACAAAGAATGGCTTGAAGAGGATTACGAGCGTAAATTGCGTTCGAATATCTCCAAGAAGTTTGCAGCTAGAATGTAGTATTTAGTTAGCAGTGGCAGTAAGCAGTAATTTGAAAGTAACTGAACTGTCATATCGATCGGAGTCGAGATCCTAGGAACATTAGATTTTAAGGTTCATCTAACAGAAATGACTAAAAACCACCTCCTAATCATAGCCTTCGTATGGCCCGAACCAGCATCCACAGCTGCTGGAAACCGAATGCTACAACTTATTCACTACTTTCTAGAGAGGGATTATCAAATCACCATAGCAAGTACAGCGGCAGAATCTGAACTTTCAATGGATTTGAAGGCTTTAGGAATTCAAAAAGTAGCCATACAATTAAACCATTCCAGTTTTGATGAATTCATAGGGAAACTAGACCCTGAAATTGTTTTGTTTGATCGTTTTCTTACGGAAGAACAATTCGGTTGGCGCGTGGCAGAATTCGCTCCCAATGCGCTACGAATTCTAGACACCGAAGATCTCCATTCTTTGCGCTATACGCGTGAAAAATGCTTTAAAAAGGGGACCCCTTTTTCTACGGATGCTTGGTTAAAAGAAGATATCACTAAACGAGAAGTAGCTAGTATCTATCGTTCTGATATTTCGATGATTATATCTTCTTATGAAATGTATTTATTGAAAGGTATATTACTGATAAAAAATGCTATTTTAATGTATTTACCTTTTCTTTTGGACCCTATTTCTCAGGAAGAAATCAAAACCTGGAATAGCTTCGAAAACCGAACAGATTTTATCTGCATAGGCAATGGGAAACATGGCCCCAATGTGGATGCCATCGTTTGGCTAAAGACCGAAATCTGGCCTTTGATCCGTAAGCAATTACCACAAGCAAATTTAAAGATCTACGGCGCTTATTTACCAAAACGTATTCAACAAATGCACAATGAAAAAGAAGGCTTTTTAATTGAAGGTTGGGCAAAAGACGTCAACGAAGTGATGCAACAAACAAAGGTGAATTTAGCCCCTTTGCGATTTGGTGCGGGACTCAAAGGAAAACTTATTTCTGCCATGCAAAACGGATTGCCCAGCGTTACCACGCCAATAGGAGCAGAGGGCATGCATGGTGATTTGGCATTCAACGGTCAAATTGCTGAAACCAACGAGGGCATAGCTAAAGCTGCTATTGATTTATACACCAACCAAGAAGCTTGGGAGCAATCAAGAAACCATGGACTTGAAATTATTAATTCCCTTTACGATAAAACGTTTTGGATTAAGAAGTTAGAAACAAAAATCTCTGAGATACAGAATAATTTGGCAGTTCATCGCACACAAAACTTTATCGGATCAATGCTGCAACACCAAACCCTGAATAGTTCGAAATACCTTTCTAAATGGATTGAAGTAAAGAATAACCATAAATAATTATCTTTAACCAAATGCTATTTAACCAAATACTTAAAACTAATCACTGACCAAAACATATGAGCGATAAAACTTGGTATCAAGATTTATGGGATCGAAAAGTCCCACAATATTTAGGAACTTATTTTGCTATTGGTTTTGGTTTATTCCAGTTTTTAGAACTTATTAGCAAGCGGTATGATTTAAGTTCCAACTTAGTTGATAAGTATTTATTGGTTTGGTTTGCGCTGATACCCGCAGTTATTACTATAGCTTATTTTAGTGATCAACTAAATCCGAAAACCAAATCGGGGGTAGTTAAATGGCCTAAATTTCTAATTCTTGGTAATATAGTCGTGGCCTTTGTCTTAGGAGGACTTCTTTTTAATGATAACCGTTCTAATTCTGAAATAGTTAGCATAGTAGACAAAGAAGGAAAAGAAGTTAAAGTTGCAGTGCCTGACTTGAAAAAGGTAAAAACAGTAGCCAGTTTCAGATTCGAGAACCTTACTGATGATATAGATCTCGATTGGTGGGGATCAGCCTTCTCTGAATTATTGGCCCATAGTCTCGAGCAACGCCCTGAGTTTTATGTGTATTCACAATTCGGATTGCATAGGAACTATGATGAATTAGGGCTTACCGCCTTTTCATTGCCGAATGTTGCCATTCAACGTAAGATTGCTCAAAAAACTAGAAACGATTTTTTTACGCGATTATCCTACAGTATTGTAGATGATCAATATAGCTTTAAAGGCAATTTATACAGTTCAAAAAATGGTAAAAGCATCATCTCTCTTGAGGCTAAAGATAAAAACCCGTATACCGCTATTGATGCCATCCAAAAACAGATTTTTGAACAAATTCCGGACCCATACACTACAGATGATTCTCAAATTAACTTACCCAGTTCTTCATTGATTTCGGGTAATGTTAAGGCTTTAGAGTATTATACCAAATCGCGAATAACATTCGGTAAGAATCCTTCCGAATTAGAGGAAGTTGTGCAGTTGGCAAAAAAAGCGGTAGAAAACGACAATACATGTGCACTTTGTCACTTCTATGTAGCAGACCCTTTATATGGGCAAGGAAAACGGGAAGAGGCCATAGCTTCAGCAAAAAAAGCAATCCAATATGGTGCGTCACTTCCGAATAGAATGCAATTCGGAATGAAAGGAATGCTCTACGGTATTAGCGATGAAATGGAATCCTACATCAAACTTTTGGAAATGCGACGTAAAATGTTTCCATACGATTTTAGTCCGTATCAGCAGCTTCTGGTATTGTACAAAACTAATTATGGTATTGACAGTGCGAAAGTCTTAATTAGAGAAGCCATAGATAACGGCAACATTGAAAAAGGCTTATTAGAATTGTATGATTTACAGGTAGAAAATGAGGAATATCTTGAAGCAGAAAAAACCTTGGATAGATACAGTCAGGAATTTCCTGATCGGGAACAAGACCGTTTGAAATACGCCGATATCTATGAAAAACAGGGGAAAATTAATAAGGCTAAAGAAATATTGCTTGAAGAAGAGACCATAGACCCCCTAAATACCACGGTACAGTCGAGATTAGCGTATCTAGATTTTAAAAATCAAAATATAATTGGTGCAAACGATAGGCTAAGAAAAGCCATGGCGCAATCTTCGTCGCTCACAGATAGCTTAAATTATCTATGGATTAAAGGCTATTTCTTACGAATGCAGGGTCAAATCACAAAATCAATTGAAGTACTCGAAGATTATGAAAAATATGGTGTTAAAATAATGCCTCTAAATAGAGTTCTGGGAGTAACGGTAATGATAAAATCCGATTTGTACAATTCTGTGGGTAAGGTAGCAGAAGTTGATAAATTGCTAGAAAAGATGAATGAGTATTCGCCAGGATCTGCATTGGCTTATGGTTGCAATGTTCAAGCCAGTGCTATATTCCGGGAATATCCATTGGAAATACCTGATGATGAATTTCTCCCTTGTGGGGATCTCTATAAAAGCTATGGTGGCGGATTTGAGGAGTATTATAATCTGGTCAATTCTTACCGTGTTGGTAAGTATGAGGAATGTCTTTCTATTTTAGAGAATGATTCTACCGGAAGGATTAAAAAGCTGTTAGAGACCGCTGGATACTTCTTAGCGGATATCTACTACAAGAATGGTGATGTGCAATCGGCCAAGGACATATTGGAAAAAGCCATAGAACAAAAAACAGATGAGCCTTTTTACTATTACAAGATGGCTATAATTTTAGAAAAAGAAAATAAGCAAAAGGCTAGAGAGTATCTAGACATCGTAATGAAGTATTGGTCTGATGCTGATGCTGATTTTGTACTCCTGAAGAAAGCAACTGAATTATCGGAACGCTTACTAGATTACGATGCTATTCAGAGTTAATACTACCACTTTATACCCTAATAATTAGGTACAACTACTTGTACAGAATTGCTTTAGCGCAATACTAGGGTTCATATAACGTTTTAATCATCCAAACGTTTCGATATGAAAAAGCTACTATCTATTGGTATAAGCACTTTTATGCTGTTTTCTTGTTCTACGGATAAAATTGATGCCCTCGAGGAGGCCATTGATAACACTATTGAACTTCCAGACGAGGAAAAGGCTCCAGATGAAAACCCTGTTGACGATACTGAAGCAGGGTATTTTACAGATAGTTTCGATACAGAGGGTGATTTGATTGATTATGTCACCAACAATGCGGCTGCCTTACCCAATGTTTCGAGTGTTGATGGGAGATATAAAGCGGTTTTGGATGACAATACCAATAATATCACCCTCCATTTTCATGAGGACCAAGGTCGAATCGACGCGAAACTGGTCACCTTCCCTTTTGAATTTATTGCTCGTAATATCGGAATAGGAACCCTAGCCGATTCACAAACAGCTCCATCACCAAACGGAAACCCGTATTTGTTCTCGGGAGTTCAGGTGCATCATAAAGATTTTAATTCGATCAATTCAACCCATGTCGTAGTAGGGCATAGGGGAGGCGCCGAATTTACCATTGAAGGGAAAAACACAGTTGATGGTTCTTCTAGTGTCAATGATATCGGAGCCAATACGGCTCCCGCCGGAAGAGCAGATATCAGAATTGTCGGTACTGAAGAACGAGAATTAATCATATACTGGCAAACCCCAAATCTGGACTATGAAACTGTAGAAGATACTTGGAACCTTTACAGAGATACCGGGGATTTACCTGGGGCAACTCCTGCATATGGCGAAGAAGTTTATGTTGGCTTGATTACCTATGCGTATGGACAGACAGGTGTGCCTTTTGTTGGGACTTGCGATGCGATTGAGATAAGGGATTGAATTTATCAATACGAACGAAATAAATAATCGATTTTTGATTGTTTCGTTATCTTGTTTGTATAAGATTAGTTGCGTATATTAAACTACTAATTTAGCAAATACAAACCGAATAGAAAATCCGCGAGGATTTTCGTAAGTAGGCTTGCACTAGCAATTAATTTTATACGTTGTTGTACGCCGGCTTCTAGACATTCCAAATCGCAAAATTATAATTATTTTAGCTTTTTTTTCTTGACTGTATTTTGTCAAATTCTTGTTCGTAGTCCTTAAATTCGGTTCCCAAAAGTTTATCCCAAATACGGAAATGAACACCATAATTTCCGTTAAACTTACTATGGTGCATATTGTGATGAGTACTAGAGGTCATAATTTTACCAAAACTTTTGTTCCACCAACTAGGAAAAAATTCATAACCAAGATGAGATTTTATATTGTCTAAAAATCCATAAAGCTGTAGTGCAATTAATGCAGGCAGATAAATAGGGAAAAGCAAGCTAATTGGAATTACCCAAAACGTAAGTATAAAGGCTTCTGCCCAATGAAAGGATAAAGAAGTGAAAGGATTAACATCTATACTTTTATGATGAACCCTATGTACATATTTGTAAATTTTTGGGTGGTGCAACATACGGTGAATCCAATAAAACCAAGTATCATCTATTAATAAAAAAACTAAAAATCCGAAGTATGCAAAAAATCTTGGATACTCCTTAATATCTGTATAAATCTTTGTATAACCTTTTGATTTGAGAAAATAAATAATGAGGACAAATACTGTGCTTACTGAGAGAACAAAGAGACTATTTATTATCTCGGATTTTATCTGTTTACCATTGACTCGTTCTTTAATCTGAATTCGCCAATTTTTAAAACGTTTTTTAAATAGTTTCCAAATGACTAAATAGACTACAATAATTATAACATAGTTCATTAATGATTGCCCAAATACTTGAGGCAGTAGGCTTAAAGTTTCTTTAACTGCTTCCATTTCTTTTAATTAAATGATTGGCAAAGGTCATTTTTATTAAAGAAATACTACTTAACAATTGTTACTTAATTCCTTGTTTCCGAATTCTGCTCAAGCTTTGTGGCTTTATACCTAAAAAAGATGCTATATATTGAAGGGGAACGTTTTGAATAAAGTATGGTTGTTGCTCCATCATTTTTTGATAGCGCTGTTCTGCTGTTAATATAGCTAAATCATTTGCACGAATGGTCGATGATGAAATAGCCTTCTCGAACATTACCAAGCAAAATTGTTTGAAAATTTCGCTCTTGTCAATAAACTTTTTTGTATCGCTAAACGAGATTTTAAATAATTTACAATCCGTAACGCATTCTACATTTTCGGTAGCTTTTGTTTGGTTTATTAGAGATGAAAAAGATGCAATAAATCCATTTGAAGTAGCTAAATAAGTTGTGTGTTCTTCTCCTTGATTGTCAAAATAAAAAAGTCGCATAAATCCGGAAGCAACAAAATATAAATGTTTTGGAATTTTCTCTTGCTCTTCTAATATAGTATTCTTTAAAACAGAAACTTGTTTAAAGTAAGATTGAATTAAGTTGATTTCAATTGTAGAAATTTCCCCTTTTGATGAAATTACTTGAATTAATTGGTCAATATTTTTTTTTACCATTCTGTTTTTCAGCTTGCGTACAACAATAAGCTACGGGAAGTTTTAATTTCCTTTAGCGGTTGATAACGAAGTTAGCTGAAAATTCTTACGATTTCAAGTGCTGGCAAGTAGTTCTTATCCATAATTCATTAACAATATGTTTTGACTTTAAGAAGAACCCTATCTTTATAGCTTTAAAATCATATAAAATGAAATCATCCAACTGGAAAACAGCCAAAGAATACACAGATATCACCTATTCCAAAAGCGACGGGGTTGCCCGTATTGCTTTTAATCGCCCAAATATTCGTAATGCTTTTAGGCCAAAGACGACAAGCGAATTGTATGATGCTTTTTATGATGCACAAGAAGACACTTCTATAGGTGTGATTCTACTCTCTGCTGAAGGACCATCAACGAAAGATGGCGTCTATTCTTTCTGTAGTGGTGGCGACCAAAAGGCTAGGGGAGACCAAGGCTATGTTGGGGAAGATGGCTACCATCGCTTGAATATTTTAGAAGTCCAGCGACTGATACGCTTTATGCCCAAAGTGGTCATCGCAGTAGTACCTGGTTGGGCAGTTGGTGGTGGTCATAGCTTACATGTGGTCTGCGATATGACCTTAGCAAGTAAAGAACATGCCATTTTCAAACAAACCGATGCTGATGTTACCAGTTTTGACGGAGGCTATGGTTCAGCCTATCTAGCCAAAATGGTGGGACAAAAGAAAGCTCGCGAAATCTTTTTCTTAGGTAGAAACTATTCGGCGCAAGAAGCTTATGAAATGGGAATGGTGAATGCAGTTGTTCCCCATGATGAGCTGGAAGCTACAGCATACCAATGGGCGCAAGAAGTATTGGAGAAGTCTCCGACATCCATAAAAATGCTAAAATTTGCTATGAACCTTACCGATGACGGTATGGTGGGGCAGCAAGTATTTGCCGGTGAAGCTACGCGCTTGGCGTATGGTACGGATGAGGCTAAAGAAGGGCGGAATGCCTTTTTAGAAAAACGGAAGCCTGATTTTGGTAAGGATAAGTGGATACCTTAGAGAAGTAGTTAGGGCTTAGTTGATAGTCGTTAGTTCTTACGATTGTCTGATTCTTGGATTATTAGAATTTCGGATTGCTGGATTTTTAAAAAAAACATGGGGATTCCCCTCCTTTTTCAAGGAGGGGTGTCCGATGGCTGGCGGCGTGGTAAAGCGCAAATCTTTAGGCAAGCCACAATCCCGATGTTAAAATATGCCGACCAATGTCTTGACATCTTAAGATCAAGTCTGAGATAGATTCTAGGGCTTGGGTTTTACCACCCCTTTCTTCCATAAATGGAATTCATTCTCCTTCTTGAAAAAGGAGGGTAGCTAAGAGTTTTCTTAAAGCGGTTGGATGAAGTAGGAAGTTAAAGAAAGTATCCAACAGATTCCCGCCTGCGGGAATGACGATAAAACCTATGTAAACTAAAAAGAGCTTAGTCTTTTGGACTAAGCTCTTTTACGAGAACACTATATGAAAATGAAAAAATTTTACTCTTTAATTACACTTCAAACTTAGTGTCCTTCTAGTGTTTTTCTAAATTATTGTTGTGAGTGAGGGTGTTTTTGTGGTGAAAAGCCCAATTTTTGATATGAGGTGGTTTTTCAAGATGTTCTTTGCGGGCATTACATCCTAAAAATGAGCATTTTACAGATCGTATGAATTTTCATTTCGATATTGAGCACCGAGAAGCAAACAGCAAAGCTCTTATTCAATAGCCTCCACAACACCTTTCAAAAAAGTATTGGCGTCAAAGGCATCTCCGCCGGCTAGTCCGGTTCTAACAATGACCAAGTCTTTTGAGGGAATTATAAAAACCCGCTGCCCTTGAAAACCATTTGCAGAATACAAATCTCTTGGCACATCAGGATATTTACCTTCCGCATTCAACCACCAGTGCGCTCCATAGGTTCCTTCGGAGTTTGGGGTTACTTTGGTGATATAAGCAATCCATTCGGGACTAAAGAGCTGTTCTCCGTTCCAATTCCCTTTATTAAGGTGCAGGATTCCGAATTTTGCCCAATCCCGCGTATTTGCCCATCCGTAGGAAGAACCTACGTAATTACCACTCATATCGGTTTCAATGAGCATAGAATGCATTCCGATTTTATCAATTAAAGCAGTATAGGGAAAATCTAAGTATTCTTGATGGGTCTTGAATTGCTTCCGAAGTATACCAGATAGTAGATTGGACGTTCCAGAGGAATAATTCCATAAATTCGGTTCTTTTGAATTGTAATCCGTTTGCACCTGCGATTTGGTCATATCTTCCTCAAGGAAAAGCATTTTGGTGACATCTGAGATGGAGGCGTAGTCTTCATCCCAGGCCAATCCGCTAGACATCCGAAGAAAAGAATCTAAAGGAATAAAATCACGAGGGTCTTTTCCTGTAAGTCCTGTTAAATCAAGCTCTTTGAAAGGCTTGTATTCATGGACGTTAATCTTGTTTTGATATTCCAGAATTCCGTATAACGTTGCCAAAACACTTTTAGTCATCGACCATCCAAGAATAGGAGTTTCCTTTGAAAAGCCTTCTATATAGTCCTCAGCAATAATATGACCTTTATAGGTTACCAAAACCGTTCTTGTTTTCTGCACTTCATAATTCTGGAAAGCCCCGCTGACTGCTGCATTTAATTTCTCGTAATCAATGTTGGCAAAAACGGTATCTAGTTTTCCGTTATTCCCATAGGGGAAGGGCAACTCATTCTCCAATCGGCTGCGATTCGGTTTTAGTAATTTTTGAGTTTTATCGTACTCATCATTGATCAATACACAGCCCAAGCCCTCACGGCAAACGGTCTCTCGGTCCATCAATCCGAAGACTGAAGTAATAACACTCTTTTCATCTGCACTTTCCATCTCCGCCAGCTCTATCAAGTCCATAGCATTATCACTTTCAACAATATCGGAGTACAAGCGGTTTGCAATGAAATTGGTGGACGCTAGATTTTTAGAGGCATAGCCAGAGACAATATTGAGCTTGGGATAATTATAAACAACGAGAATTGTAATGATCAAAAGAAGGGCGAGAAGTATGCGTTTAAGGATTTTCAAGATGGAATTTTATTTAAATTAAAGTACATTTAAGAACGAATATAACTAATTGATTTATGTCTAACATTGGATTAATCATTGAAGAGCGAAGTAGAGATATTGGTGATTTTCTAGTAGGAAGGTTGATTCCTTTTCGGAAAAAACGCATGATAGGTCCTTTTATCTTTATTGATCATATGGGACCAACTACCCTAGGGCCTACTAATTATATGGAGGTTGACCAACACCCGCATATCGGTCTCTCTACATTGACATACCTGCTTGACGGTGAGATAATGCATGAGGATAGCATCGGTACAAAGCAACGCATTCAACCAGGTTCGGTTAACTGGATGGTAGCTGGAAAAGGGGTTTCTCATTCCGAAAGAACGCCTCAAGACCTTAGAAATGGAAAACAGTTTGTTGCTCATGGATATCAAATATGGGTGGCCCTCCCGAAGGAATTAGAAGAAATTGACCCAGAGTTCCATCATATAGCCGCAGATGAACTTCCCAAATGGACGGATGGCACGGCAGAATTCACTCTGGTTGCCGGCGAAGGCTATGGGCGAAAGTCTTCAGTTCCTGTACATTCCCCACTTTTTATGATAGAGGTTAAAAACACAGCTGAATATCATTTAAACACTAAAGATCATTTAAAAGGCGAAATCGGAATTTGCATTGTTGAAGGTGCTATCGAAGCTTGTGGTGAGGTAGTAGAAAAAGGAAATATCTTAGTCTCGAAAGTAGAAGATACTTGCCAGACCATTCTCAAACCGAACTCGCATATTTTACTTTTTGGAGGAGAGCCCTTTGCAGAAGAACGCTATATTCATTGGAATTTTGTTTCTGCGGATAAAGACAAAATAGAAAGGGCAAAAGAGGCGTGGAAAGCTAAAACATTTCCTATGATGGAAAATGATCAAACCTATGTTCCACTGCCTTGAGAGAATAATAGCGAATTTCTGACACCATGGATAAATGGAACAACATATATCGCAGTTTAACCATTATAGGATGTTGTTTTTACATCCTATTATGGTCTTCTTGTCAAACTCCTATTGAGGACAAATATGTTTGGAAAAGTGTTGAAGTAACAGCTACTGCTTATAATTCGGTGACTTGGCAAACCCAGGGGAATCCTATAATTGCAGCTTGGGGCGATTCCTTAAAATCAGATATACCTTCAATTGCCGTATCAAGGAATCTAATTGCTTTAGGACTCAAACATAATACACCGGTAAAAATAGAAGGTTTTGACAGTATTTTTCTAGTAAAAGATAAAATGCACCGACGTTGGCGAAATAGAATTGATATTTATATGGGTAAAGACGTAAAAAAGGCGAAGGCTTGGGGAAGAAAGAAGTTGACAATTCTTTACGGAGTGCCAAAAGATAGTATTCAACTTGAATAGAAAGCCAAATGATTTCGTAATTTTCACAAGGAAATCTATTTCTTCAATGAGACATTTAATTTTAATTTTTGGTATTGTTGTTTTGGCCGCTTGCGCCCCTAAAAAAGGAATAGTAGATAAGCCTATTCTATTTGATGATGAACGCAAAGCGCTGACCCTAGATTATCTGTCCAGTAGATACGGATTACAACAAGAGGAACCGACAATTACTCCCAAGATGATTGTGCTGCATTGGACGGTCATTCCCACCTTTGAAGCATCTTTTGAAACTTTTTATCCCTCTAAATTACCAAGTCGACCAGATATTAAGGCTGCAAGCGCTTTGAATGTCAGTTCTCAATTTATGGTTGATCGCGATGGAACGATTTATCGTTTGCTAACGGAAACTACGATGGCAAGACATGTGATTGGTTTAAACCATTGCGCCATAGGTGTTGAAAATGTAGGTGGTACAGAAGACTTGCCACTAACGGCAGAACAGGTGGAATCTAATATTTGGTTGGTGAATTATCTATCAGACAAATATGACATTGATTATCTCATCGGACATTACGAGTACACACTTTTCGAGGGTCATGAACTTTGGTTGGAAAAAGATGATGGGTATCGAACTGAAAAGACTGATCCAGGAGTGGATTTTATGGAGAAAGTCCGAGAAGCCACAAAAGAGCACGATTTTAAATCTTTACCAGAAATAGAACAGAGAAAATAGAATAGAGAAAATAGACTAAAGATTGGACAATGAAGTTCTTTATTCTTTTCTCTATGTTCTCTTTTCTTAAAACACAATAACAGTTACAAAAACTATGAAGATCAAATTTTTCACCCTCATGCTCCTAGCAGCCTCAATCTCTTTTTCCCAAGAAGCGGATATCACTTCGCAACTTTTTGAGACTTATAGTAATTACAAAGAATCTAGTCTAGACAAGCGCAGAATAAAACATCATCAACTGCAACCCTTATTGGCCAAGCTCGGAGAGAATCCGTTGTTCACGGTAAAAGTTGTTGGGAAATCCATTGAAGGTCGTGATCTATCGCTGGTAAGTATAGGGCAGGGGAAGACCAATGTCTATTTATGGTCTCAAATGCACGGTAATGAACCTACGGCGACACAAGCTATTTTTGATATTTTTAATTTTTTTTCAAGTGCTGATTTCAAGGAGGAAAAACAGGAAATACTGAGTAATCTCACTTTGCATTTTCTACCGATGTTGAATCCCGATGGTGCGGAACGCTTTCAAAGAAGAAATGTTCTCGGAGTAGATATCAATAGGGATGCCTTGCGTTTGCAATCCCCAGAAAGTCAAACTTTAAAACGTGTCCGCGATAGTTTGAATGCTGATTTTGGATTCAATCTTCATGACCAAAGCACCTATTACAATGCAGAGAGAACGGAAAAACCAGCTACGATTTCCTATTTAGCACCTGCCTATAATTACGAAAAGGACATCAATGAGAAACGCGGTAATGCCATGAAAGTGATTGTTTTTATGAATAATATCATTCAAAAATATGCTCCCGGACAAGTAGGTCGCTATAACGATGATTTTGAGCCACGTGCGTTTGGTGATAACATTCAAAAATGGGGAACAAGTACCATTTTAATTGAATCTGGAGGATATTCAAATGATGTGGAAAAACAGGAAATCCGAAAATTAAATTATGTTTCCATTCTTTCTGCAATTTATACAATTGCTAAAGGAAACTATGTAGATACTCCTTTAGAGGATTATGAGAAGATTCCAGAGAATGATCGCAAACTATTCGATTTAAAAATAACGAATGCGACATACGAGATTAATGGAAAGCCTTATATACTTGATGTTGGGATGAATCGCTTGGAAGTTCCTATTGAAGAGAGTACAGATTTTTGGTATAGTAGTCGCGTAATCGATCAAGGGGATTTATCTACGTATTATGGCTACGAAACTTTCGATGCTACTGGTTATACGATAAAAGCAGGGAAAGTCTCTCCCAGAACCTTAGCAACACCCCATGAATTGACTGAAAAGCAAATTATGGAAGACCTACGATCTGGCTTCACCTATGTCCGAGTGAATAATGTACCCATAGAATGGCTGGATTTTAAAATGCCTATACATTTGATTTCCAAAACTTTTGAAACACCAGAGTTTAATTTAGAGGTAGGCATAAACCCCACCTTTCTGTTAGAAAAGGATGGAGTTATGAAGTATGCTGTAATTAATGGTTTTTTAATTGACCTAGATAATGGTTCAGGTTACTTTAAAAATGCAATGCTATTTAGATAGTTTTTATAATCCGAATTGTAATTTCATAGTAATCGTGGCGGTCTTCATTTTTGAAGAGGTATTGAAAGTTCCACCCCACGAAAGATCTTCATTTGAGTTTTGTGCGATAATCTGAAAGATTCCCATTTTGGCGTAGCGTAAATCTCCAATTTCGCTATTGGCGTTCACTGCGATTTGCTCGGCTCGAATACGTGCGTCTTCGGTAGCTGCGGCTACCATTTCTATTTTTAGCTCTGAAAGTTTGGTATAATAATACTGGGGAGAATAAGAATAGAAACTAATACCATCTTTGGCTAGTTCGGTGATCGATCTTGATATTTCTTCAATTCTATCTACTTCGTTAGATTCTATTTTCACGGTTTGATTTAAAATATAGCCTCTAAAGACCTCGTCTTTGAGATTTCCGTTTTCAAAATATGTTTTGTTGAAATCTTTTCGAATATCAACAGCAGTAAAAACAATCTGTTCATTTTTGACTCCTTTTGCTAAAAGATATTTCCTAACGATTCCTTTCTCAGTATTGAGCAATAATGAAGCCTGTTCAAGGGTAAATCCCTTTATTTCAAAATTACCGGACCAAATCACCAGGTCTGATTTAAAATCTTTTTTGCCCAAACCTGTAACATTAATCATATCGTTTGATTTGTTTCGATTTTTAAAGGCATTCGTAAGCATGATTACGGAAAGCAGTGCCGTAACACACAATAGTATTGTAGTTAAGTGTTTTTTCATCTCTAATATTTTTATTCAAAATTTGACATAAAAAGATACCCCGATATTGCTACCGGGGTATATATTAAAAGTTGAAACTTGTACTTACGTGATCTATGTTATTCAACATAAATACTAGAAGTGATGCTACAGTAACTACAATACCTGAAAATAAACATACTACTGCATATTTATAGGTATTTGATAAAGTTCCTACTGGACTCTCTTGAATAATGTTTTTAATCGTTTTCATAATTTCTAAAGTTTTAGTTGAACTTGTTTACAAGACAAAGTTACTTTAGAAACTCAGGGTAAAACTCACTATCAAAAGTGAAATTGCTACCCCTGAAAACAGGGTATTCTTAGTTTAATACCCGAAACGAATATTCACATATGGTCCGTAAATAATAAGCGTTACAGACATTATAAGAAGTAAAGTGACGATTGTAGAAAATAAAAGAATTGCCGTCGCCTGAATCCATTTTGGCATTCCGTTCAGAGAACTGTTTTGAATAAGATTGTTGATTACACCCATGATTTGTGTTCTTTACGCCTGTCTCACGACAAGCAGGATTATACAATTTCATAGTCTTAGGTGTAGGCGGCAAATGAGTTGGGACTCTGTAAAGAAACAATTATCAGGTGAAACACCCGACCATTTATTGTAACAATTGGATGAACTGCATAAAAAAAGGGAGAAACGGTATGTTTCTCCCTTGAAATGATTCTTTTTTACGTCTATTCGCAGCCTCCGGTGAACCCAGTTGCATCAAATTTTGTTTGTACAGCACCTTGCTTACTACCGTCAGTAACTTGGATGGCAAGATTATTTTCGCCACTTCCATCGCGTTTAGGGCTACAGTACTCGAAAAGATAGAAACTATTTGCTCTTTCTGAAACACGCCGTGAAATATCACTAAATGTATCTTCCAGTTCTTCTTTGTTTGCTGCAAAAACACTGAAGGTTTTTCCAATATCAGTTAGCACTTGCGTATCTATTTCTCCCCCTAGTCCAATTGTAAAAAATGAAATATTCGAATCCGCTTCATCGACTTTCTGTTGTGCGGCAGCCCTTGTAAATCGAGATGCTTGGTCGGTACCATCAGTAAAAATTACTATTGAAGCAGCTCCAATTTTATCTCCTTGAGTACTTGCTGCCAATAGCTCAGTAGCCTTATCAGTTGACTTGATTACGGCTCCGTACAAATCAGTTGAAGGATCATTGCTTATATCAGTAGTAATTCCGTCAATAGCAGTTTTAAGTTCATCTTTTGAAGATGACAAATCATTTAACAAGTGCAATTCATTTTCTCCATCAAACCAGTATATCGCCATTTGAACAGATGCTATCTCTGTACTAGGCATTACATTATCAACAAAACTAGAGCTTGCAAGCTTTAGTTCGTCTAAACTGCTGCTTAATACACTATTACTCAAATCGAGTACTAAAAGGGTATTTGTACTAAAAACTTGAGAATTAGAAGAGATTCGGGCTTGTGATTCCGAAGTTGAGATGGTATTAAAACAGTCATCGTTCCTTCCCTGCTCATAAATGGTAAATTTATCTGCGGTGAGACCCGCAACGGGACTTCCGTCTGCATCAGAAACTCTAAAAAGTATAGATACCTTGCCGGGTAGGGTGGTGAACTGTTCTTGAATGGAAAGTATTAAATCATTTTCTCCAAGGTTAAGGCACTCGTCTACTTCTTTTCCTTTTCCTAGTCCTTCTCCTGTATTCAATCTAAAGTTAACATCATCATCAGCATTTCCGCAGGAAACAACAAAAGCTATAGTGAAAAGCAGGACAAATAATTTGGTGAATGGTTTCATTTTCTAAATTTTGGGTTCACCTCTCAGAACGGACAAAATCCATTTAAATTATGGTTGCTTTCAAAAGAATACTGTTAAAGATTGTTAAAGAAGGGAGCAATTCTTTCTATAATTTAACTGTTCGACTAATTTAAAGGCCTAATTATACGATTATGAAAGTCAGTTTTTTAGTAGTAGTGTTTTTTCTGCATCACTTCGGGGCCAACGCACAAAACAAAACCATTGCAGAGCGTTTAGGTTATGATTCAAATGCGAAGCTTTTGATTATTCATGCCGATGATTTGGGTGTTTCACATTCTGAGAATATGGCTAGTATTAAAGGCTTGGAAAAAACTCCGGTAAACTCCGCCAGTATTATGGTTCCATGTCCGTGGTTTCCTGAAATCGCAAAGTATGCTAGAGAAAATCAAACTGCCGATTTAGGTTTACACCTGACATTGAATAGTGAATGGATTTATTACAAATGGGGACCAGTAACGGCTCAGGACTCTGTTTCAACCTTAATCAACGAAAATGGTTATTTCTACCCTCAAATTCAAGATGTAGTTCAAAACGCAAAACCCGAACACGTTGCTCTAGAACTCCGAAATCAAATTAAGAAAGCCTATAAATTTGGTATTGATGTCACACACTTAGATGCCCATATGGGAACCGCTGGCAGTACACTGGAATTTTTAGAGGCCTATATCAAATTGGGAAAAGAGTTTGAACTCCCCGTGTTGCTGGACAAAAACATGGCATTTCTTAAAAATGAAAAAATACAAGTTCTATTAGATGATACGGTTGTAATCAATGATCACATATTTACTGCAGGGCCCGCGGACTATGATTCGGGCATGGCAAATTACTATACCAAAGTTTTGCAAAACCTTGAACCCGGTTTAAATAGTATATTGATTCACTTGGCTTATGACGATGCTGAAATGAAAGCGATGACCGTAGAGCATGATTATTGGCATTCCCCGTGGCGACAAGCAGATGTAGACTTTTTTAGCAGTCCGGAGTGTGCTACGCTATTAAAAGAAAATAATATTACTTTGGTAACTTGGCGCGAATTACGTGATAAAATAGTTAGAAATAATTAGGTTTTCGGATGGATAACAATATTGCTATTCTCATATTAGCAGCAGGAGAATCTTCCCGTATGGAAGAGCAAATAAAACAAATACTTCCCTGGAATGACACCAATTTACTAGGCCATGCGCTTCAACAAGCGAAAGGTAGCATAGCGAAATCTGTTTTTACTGTCTTAGGTGCCTACGAAGAAATTATTAAGGCAGAAGTAGATTTCGATGCGAATTCAATTATTCAAAATCCAAATTGGCAAAATGGCATGGGTAGCTCCATAGCAGCTGGAATGGATTACTTTGCATCGAAAGCATTGGACTACGATGCTGTGCTAATAATGCTAGCAGACCAGCCACGAATAGATACCAATTACCTGAATAAAATGATAGGGAATTGGAAAGGCAATCCTTCTAAGATTATAACCACACAATATGAGCATCGGTCTGGAGTACCTGCTATTTTTGGAAAAGAACATTTTCAGAAACTTCAAAAGCTTAAAAAAGATTTTGGTGCCAAAGACATCATAGCATCCCAAGAAGATCTTATTTTAGCGTTAAATCCCGAAGGAAAAGAAATTGATATCGATAGTTGGGAAGGATATCAGGAAATATTAAATCAAAAAACCAAGTAAAACCTATAAACTTATGTTTACCAATAAATTACCGATAATTTTATTTCTTTTTTTTGTTAGTTCCGTTTCGGCACAAGAAATGAGTTTTGAGAATTATAATCCGAAATCTACTTTGGTAGTTGAGGGCGAAGAAATTACTAGGGCAAAATTTCCATTTATAGATGTTCATAGTCACCAAAGAAATATGGATGCAACGGCGTTAGCGGGGCTTATTAACGATATGGAGATACTCAATGAGGGTATCATGGTCAATCTTAGTGGGGGTTCGGGTGAAAGTTTAAATGCAAAAATACAAAGCATTCAAAAAAACTATCCAAATCGATTTGTTGTTTTTGCAAATGTTGATTTTGATGGGGTAGGACAAGAAGGGTGGGGTGCCAAAGCTGCTGCCCAGTTAGAAAAAGATATCAAAGCCGGTGCTAAAGGCTTGAAAATCTATAAAAGCTTAGGGCTTCGTTATAAGGATTCAAATGGGAATCGGGTTGCAATTGATGATCCGAGATTAGACCCGATTTGGGCAAAATGTGGGGAATTAGGGGTTCCGGTTTTAATACATGCTGCCGATCCGAAGTCCTTTTGGGATCCGATGGATGCAGATAATGAGCGTTGGTTAGAACTAAAAACGCGTCCCAGAAGAAAACGTTCCGCTACAGATCCTGCCCCTTGGGAACAAATTATTGAAGAGCAACATAACATGTTTAAGAAACACCCGAATACAAACTTCGTTAATGCCCACATGGGATGGTATGCGAATAATTTAGGAAAATTAGGGGAGTTGTTAGATGAAATTCCGAATATGAATGTCGGCATAGCTGCTGTTATTGCTGAGTTGGGGAGACAACCTAGAAATGCCAAAGCCTTTTTTGAAAAATATCAAGATCGCATTCTTTTCGGAAAAGATAGCTGGAAGCCCGAGGAGTTTCCAACCTATTTCAGAGTCTTAGAATCAGATGATGAGTACTTTCCGTACTACAAAAAATACCATGCTTTTTGGGCTATGTACGGATTAGATTTGTCTGATGAAGTATTAAAGAAAGTCTACTATAAAAATGCACTACGACTTATTCCCGGACTCGATAAGAGTCTATTTCCAGCGGAATAAATCCTCTAAGTATTAGAAAAATCTTAACGCACATAATTTGTGAATCGCCGCAAAAGGTTAGAAATTTAGGGTAACCCTAATTTCTTGTAACCATGTGTGATAAACATCATTGTTTTATTATTCCTCCTCATGTTTTAGAGGCCCTTGCGAAACGCGGAAATACTTCCTGCAAAAAAACCCTCAACGATACGCATAGAATTCTCCAGAAACGGAATACCGTTCTAAATAATCTGCTAATTCGAGATTTTGAAGAAGGTGACGGAGATCGATTTATTTATGATAGTCAAAATAAGACAGAACAACGTGTGCAATTGGTTCGAAAAGAAGGAGAAGATGTCTCTGATGACGAATCTGTCGATAAGGCTTATGAAACTTCAGGTTTTGTGCGTGATTATTTCAAGGATACCTTTGGATTAAATTCTATTGATGATAATGGTTTGGATATTATTTCCAATGTCCACTATGGCAAAGAGTACAACAATGCTTTCTGGGATGGTGATGAAATGACCTACGGCGATGGAGATGGCAAAGAGTTTAAAGATTTCGCAAGTGCGATTGATGTAGTTGCTCATGAGTTAGCACACGGAATCACCCAATTTTTGGCAAATCTGGAATATCGGAGTCAATCAGGAGCCCTAAACGAGCATTTTTCCGATGTATTCGGCACCATTATTAAGCAGAAGTATTTGAAACAAGATATTTCTGAAGCGGATTGGCTAATTGGAGACACTGTAGTTACGGAAGAATTCCCGGGAGTGGCTATTCGGTCTATGAAAGCCCCAGGGACCGCAAATGATTTTGATTCTCAGCCAGATCATATGGATAACTATTATTCGGGTAATGCTGATAATCAGGGTGTGCATATTAATTCCGGGATTCCCAATAAGGCCTTCTATTTATCTTGCTTAGAAATCGGATTGGATGAAAGTGCTTTAATCTGGTTTGAGACTTTGAAAGCACTTTGGCGTACGGCGGATTTTGATGATATGTTAGATGTAATTCTTCGTGTTACCGAGAATCTCCAGAAAGAGAATAAAGTTTGTAATACGGCACTAGAAGCAATAGAAAATGGCTTTTCTGCGGTTGGAATTACTAAAGTTGTGGCATGAGTATAAAAGCATTTGAAGATGAAGTACGAGATATTCATAAATGGTGGCTTTGCTAATATTCCGAAACAGTACAAGGGAGAGATAATCCTTCCGAATAGGGAAAAGAAAAAGCTACTTGAAATTCTTTCCCAAAAGCAAGAACCATCTCAAGAAATCCATGATGGTTTCATCTATCATGTGAAAATTATTGACGGAAATTCTGAAGTAAAGTCCGTCTATGATGAGCATAACTTACCGCTTTCCGTAAGTGATTTTATAAATAAAGCTCTTTCTAAAAAGGGCAAGTAAAGCCACTGAATTCATTCTATTCCTATCTATTTTCAAAAAAGTTTGTGATAAATTCAAGTTTGGGTATACTAATACCACAAACCAATTCACCATAAATGCAGAAAGAGCAAAAATTTGTTCGCGTCATAAAGGAGCATGAGGGCGTCATCTTTAAGATAACCACAATGTATACTGATAATCGTGATGATCAAAAAGATCTGTATCAAGATGTGGTTTATCAATTATGGAAGTCTTTTGATTCCTTCAGGGCAGAATCAAAAATCAGCACATGGATGTATCGCATTGCATTAAACACAGCGCTGACAAGACTTAAGAAACGCAAACGAATGGAAAATACGGTTTCTATCGACCGAGTTGTTGTGGAACAGATTGAGAACTACGATCCTGAATTTGAGGAAAGGTTAAAAGTATTATATGCCCATATTAAACAGCTGAATGTTATAGAAAAAGGATTGATGCTATTACTGTTGGAAGGGAAAAAGTATGATGAAATTGCCGAGATAACTGGACTTTCACCTAGTAACGTAGGAACCAAAATTTCTCGTGTCAAACAAAAACTAACAAAACAAATTATTAAAAATTAAGACTATGGAAATAGAAGAAATGCAAGCGCTATGGTCTGAAATGAGTGACCAATTAGAACATCAAAAGAAATTAACAGATAAAATTATCATAGATATGACACAAGAACGATACTCAAATAAATTTAGAACACTTTCAAACTATGAAAAAGTTGGGGCAGTGATCTGCGTTGGAATAGGGCTTTACATTTTGGTGAATTTTGGAAAGCTAGACACCTGGTATTTACAGGCCTGTGGAGTTTTTACTTTGGCAGTTCTTTTCATTCTTCCAGTATTGGTTCTAAATGCATTGAAAAAAATAAGAAACTTGAATATTACTAATAAGAATTACAAAGAAACCCTACTAAATTATGAACAGGCTAAACAGAACCTTTTAAAACTTCAGAAAACGGGCATTTTTCTTAGTTTTATTCTAATGTTTGCGGTCTCTGGAGTATTTGCCAAAGTATGGTCTAACAAAGATTTCTTTATGATTGAAAGAAACTTCTGGGCAAACTTTTCTATTGTTTTTGCAGTACTCTTTGCGGTTGCTTGCTCATATTGGGGCTATCGCGCTTATAATCGTGTTACAAGTTCTGCTGAAAATATATTAAAGGAACTTGAATAGCCTATTCCCATTTAAAATTTAGTAATTTGTAGAAAACCATAGCAGTATGAATTCTTCTGGATATTCAAGTACTCCTTTAGCAAAGAAATTAGGGATTAAAGAAGGTAATACTGTTTTGTTAGTTAATGAACCTAGTCACTATATCTTACTTTTTGAAGATATGCCTGAGGTTGATTATGTCGATAATCCATCAAAGGAATCTCTTGATTTTATTCATCTTTTCTGCAAAACTAAAACTGCTTTTGAAAAACTAGCGTTGGAATTAAAACCAGTCCTTAAGATGACAGGAATGCTCTGGGTAAGCTGGCCTAAAGGAAGTTCAAAAATAGAAACGGATCTTAACCGTGATTATATTCGGGAATATCTTCTAGATAATGGTTTAGTTGATGTCAAAGTATGCGCAGTTGATCAAGACTGGAGTGGCTTAAAATTTATGTATCGTATAAAAGACAGGAAGTAAGTTGTTTTGAAAAGGATACTTAGAAATTCGTATTTTTAAGAATCCAACTGTTTAACCAACCACAATGTACTTATCCAAACTATCTCTGTCTGCTATTGCTTTTCTTATAGTGTCCTCTTGTAAGTTGGCTCCTGAAAAAAGTGAAATCTTTGCAGAGGGTCTCTCCGAACCTGTTGAGATACTGAGAGATCGGTGGGGTGTCAACCATATTTACGCCAAAAATCAAAAAGATTTGTTTTTTGCGCAAGGTTATGCCGCCGCTAAAGACCGGCTCTTTCAGTTTGAAATATGGCGTAGACAAGCTACAGGAACGGTTGCCGAAATTCTTGGTCCTGATGAGCTGAAACGCGATATAGGTACACGTTTGTTCCAATTTCGAGGAGATTTAGAGGAGGAATTAAATCATTACCATCCGCAGGGCTCGGAAATTATCAATGCCTATACCGATGGTGTAAATGCATATATCGAAGAAATTCTTAAAACCCCTGAAAAACTTCCCATAGAATTTAAAATACTTGATATATATCCAGGAAAATGGACGCCTGATGTAGTGATTTCAAGGCATCAAGGCCTTAAAGGGAATGTGAATCGCGAATTACAATATGGAATGGCCGTGGCCAAAATCGGGGAGGAGAAGGTAAAAGAATTGATGTGGTTTCATCCGAATGATCCTATTATTTCTCTAGATCCTAAGATTGATGGAAGTTTGCTGTCCGAAAAAATACTAGAACTTCATAAAGCCTATGCCAGTGGAGTTCAGTTTGAAGAACAAGACATCGACAAAGACTATTTAGATGATGGAAGCAATAATTGGGCGATAACAGGTTCGAAAGCAGAAAATGGATTTCCTCTGTTAGCAAACGATCCACATCGCAGAGTTGCTTTACCTTCCCTGCGTTACATGGTGCACTTAGTTGCCCCAGGTTGGAATGTTATTGGAGGTGGTGAACCTGAAATTCCTGGTGTTTCTATAGGACATAACGAATATGGAGCATGGGGACTTACCATTTTCAGAACTGATGGGGAAGATTTGTATGTGTATGATCTAAATCCAGAGAACTTATCAGAATACAAATACAAAGATGAGTGGGTAGCAATGCAGGAGATTCAAGATGAGATTGCCGTAAAAGGCCAAGGAAATGTGGAGACTACTTTGAGATATTCTGTTCATGGCCCAGTAACATATATCGATTCGGTAAATTACAAAGGGTACGCCGTTAAATCCGCTTGGCTTGAAAAAGGGGGAGCTCCTTATTTGGCTTCCCTTCGGATGGATCAGTCACAAACTTGGGAAGAGTTTAAAGATGCCTGTACCTATAGTAACATTCCTGCAGAGAATATGGTTTGGGCCGATAAAGAGGGAAATATTGGCTGGCAGGCGGTTGGTATCACTCCCATCCGCAAAAATCATAGTGGTATAGTTCCTGTCCCCGGAGACGGTAGTTATGATTGGGAAGGATACTTACCCATCGAAGAACGCCCGAATAGTTACAATCCAGAAAAAGGCTATTTGGCGACAGCGAATCAAAATGTAACATCTCCAGATTACAAACACCAAAAGACTTTGAATTATGTGTGGTCTGATTCGTATCGTGGTAAGCGCATCGATGAAGTATTATCCGAAGACAAAACCTTTACTATGAGGGACATGGAAAAGCTTCAATCAGATTATTTATCCATGCCAGGAAGGTTATTAGTGCCCATGCTTCAGGAAATAAAAATGACCTCAGAGAAAGGGGAGAAGGCAAAAAATAAACTATTACAATGGAATTATGTTTTGGATGGAAGTTCGGTTGAAGCGGCAATTTATGCCATGTGGGAACGCATAATCCGTCAGGAAGCTGAAGCAGCCTTCATTCCGAGTGAAGTGGAAGCCTTAATTTCCATTCAAATGGAGAAAATAGTTACTTGGTTACAATCAGAGGGAGGCACTTTTGGACCAAATTTTAAAAAGCTGAATAAAAGAGAATTTCTGCAGAAAACCTTTGAACTCACTGTGAATGAGCTCAACGAAAAACTAGGAGACGATATGACGAAATGGCAATACGGACAAGCAAGTTTCAAGCATTCGACCATGAAAAATGCTTTATCACAATTTGTGAATGATAGCATAAGAGCGAAAATTGATTTAGGAACACTACCGAGAGGTGGGAACAGTTTTACACCTAATTCTACAGGAAATAATGATAACCAAATAAGCGGTGGAAGCTTTAAGTTTATAACTGATTTAAGTGATTGGGACAAAGCCTTAATGATAAATTCCCCTGGACAATCAGGAAACCCGGATAGCAAATATTATAGTAATTTGTTTGAGCTTTGGGCAAAAAATGAATATTTTCCTTCATATTATTCCAGAGAAAAAATAGAAAAGGTTACCGATAAGACAACTATGTTGCAACCAAAATAAACTTAAAAGCCCCATATTGAATACTAGAACCAATCACCTCCTTCAGATTGTCATCATTTATATAATTATAGCCCTAGGTGGTTTGATTACCTGGAAGTATATTCCTATTGATAGCCAGATATTTGTTTTCATGGCCGCTGATTTTGTGATGACTGTTATTTGCTTTATCTACTCTGTAATCAAGAGAAATAGTTCGGTTTATGATGCTTTCTGGAGCGTAATTCCATTTTACTTTGTTTTACTTTTATGTTATATAAATTTTGAAAACCTCAATCTCTTTCATTATTTAACGCTTATGACAGTAAGTATCTGGTCATGGCGTTTGACCTTAAATTGGGCAAGATCATGGGCAGGCTTTTCTCAAGAAGATTGGCGCTATGTTGACCTCGCTGAACAGACTGGTAAATTTTATCCATTTGTTAACTTTTTTGGAATTCATCTTTTCCCAACAGCCATGGTTTTTGCAGGTATGTGGCCTTTGTTCAGTTTGTTTTCTAGCGACATGCAAATTTCCTGGTTATTTTTTATCGGAATGTTTATTAGTCTCTCAGGTACTACCTTGGAGTATATTGCCGATAACCAATTGGCTAAGTTTCGTAAAAGAGTAAACCCTAAGCCTGAAGATCTTTTAGATACTGGAATATGGGGGAAATCTAGAAATCCGAATTATTTAGGCGAAATTCTATTTTGGTTTGGAATATTTTTAATGGGCTATGCATTTGACACTGAAATAATTAGCATTGTCGGTTCAATAGTAATGCTATGTTTGTTTGTTGTAATATCAATCCCATTAAAAGAAGATCGAATGATCATTCGAAAATCTGGATATCGAGAGTATAGAAAACGTGTACCCAAGTTGATTCCGAAATTTTGGTAGCATTCAAAATGCAAGTTTTTGCCTATAAAACCTCTAGTAATTGTCTTTGTATATAATCTAAAATTAACATCCAATTCATTTTTAAAACTAGTGATGCGGTGGGTAGGTTATCATCCTCAATTGCGGAGATTATAGCATCATGCTGATTGTCCGATTTTGAATATAAGAGATCATCCGCCATAAACTCTCTCTCGTAAAAGAAAATGCGAATCTTCAAATCATCAAGAATATGCTGAGCGAGACTATTACCGTATTTTTGCGTAAGAAGTTTATGAAAACCCAATTTGGCATTGATTCTTGCAACAGTGTCTTCTGCACTTTTAAATACAATTTGCTGTTCCTTTAGTTGCTCTATTGATTCCTGATCAAACTCAGAATTTTCAATTGCCAAAACCTCTAAATCTGCGACGAGTTCATAGAGATCTTTGGCTTCCTTCAAACTTAATTCAGAAATAATAAATCCACGATTGGGTATCGCGGTAATAATCCGAGATTGTTGCAGTTGTGTAAGAGCTTCTCGAATAGGAGTAACGCTAACATCAAGTTTACGAGCTAAAGCTGCCAAATTAATGGTCTGACCCTCTTGTAAATTACCTTGCTTCATCTCATTTAATAGAAATTCACGCACTTGATCTCTAAAACTGGTCTTGATTATCATATGCTAAATATAGTACATCGTATACGATTTTTGGATATTTATGTTGTCATATGGCAGGTTGTTGTGGTTATTTCGTCTAAAAAGCATAGTATAGTTAACAAGTAATTGGCAAAGTATTTGCTAAGCTCTATATACAAGGCTATATTTGAACCGTAATAAGGTACTTCTATCCTTTACTTCAATTGCCACTACTGGCAATTGAAAACTTAATACTACAATTGAATATAAACTATGGCTAGAGCTCAAGAAACCTATGGTAAAAAAGAACGTGAAAAGAAACGTTTAAAAAAGCGGGAAGAAAAAGCTAAAAAGAAAGCGGAACGTCAAGCAAATTCTAAAGTTGGGGCATCTTTCGAGGACCAACTTGTTTATGTTGACGAAAACGGACATTTTACTGATACACCGCCAGATCCTACCAAAAAGGTAAAAGTTGATGCTGAAAGTATAGTTTTGGGTATTCCAAAGAAAGAAGAACAAGAAGCGGAAGATCCTATTAGAAAAGGGAAAGTTTCCTTTTTTGACACATCAAAAGGTTTTGGGTTTATTATCGATTCAGAAAACAATGAGAAATACTTTGTTCATGTAAGTGGATTGATTGATGAAATTGCTGAGAACGACAAGGTTTCCTTTGAACTCGAAAGAGGGATGAAAGGAATGAATGCTGTTCGTGTAAAGAAAGTATAAGCCTTTTACGATACATACTCCCTAAAATTTTAATTTCCGGAGTGATTTCGTTCTGAAATTTGTTAATTTTTTGTGTCATTCATCGGATGGCACCTACAGAAAACACTATTCTTGATTATGTTGCGTTCAAAGTAATGAACATAACTGTAAATCAAGTTTAGCAATGAAAACCCTATTTAATTTCGCAACCAAATTTATGCTACTAGGTGGCTTAGCGTTACTTACATTTAATTGTAGTAAAGATGAGGTAAATCCTTTAGCAGATGATAATCAGCAAGTAACTTCAGTAGAATTGAAAACAATTCTAGACACCGATGATATATCTGGTGCAGCCGACAGCATTATTGCAGACGTTTTTAGCAATGGACAATCAGGAAAATCTTCCAAACTAGAGGATTGTCATGTTACCGAATTCACTGATACCGGATTCAATGTTACTTTCGATAGCTGTACCTATGAAGGCGGACAAGTGATAACCGGTAGCATTAGCATGTCCTATATTGAAGGTCAAGAAAACGCTTTTACAGCAACTTACACAAACCTAATGGTGGGTGAGTACGAAATCAATGGTACCCGAAGCTTCGCTATTATTGGTGATGGTCAGAGTGGACTTTCATTTAGCATAACAAGTGATATGACTATAAAATTGGAAGATGGTTCAATCATTGAAGAAACTGGAGCAAAAGTTTTAGGTTTTGTTTTTGATTTCAATAACCTTGAAAATAGTGGGTTAACCGTTGATGGTGACTGGACTGTAAAAGCTGATGGAAATACCTATGTAATCAATATTACCACACCACTAGAAATTATAGGTAATTGTGATTATTTTGGAAAAGGGATTATGCAATTAAATAAAAACGGAATCAAAGTTGACGTTGATTTTGGAGATGGTACCTGTGATGATAAGGCAACACTTACGTATCCTGATGGCACTAATGAAGAAATATCTTTGAAAGATTAAGTATAATAATACAAAACACTCCCTGGGGGAGTGGAAAAGCTATGAAAAGATAAAGGCCCGTACTTGATGAAGTACGGGCCTTTATTTTGATAGGTTCAAATTCCTTGATTAGAGGAGTTAACACTTTAAATTTGTCCAACGAATTCTATCGAGGTGATTAGACTCTGAGAAAAAAACTGAAGTTGTTGAAACTATCGATGATTGATTGATGATTGTTCTCATGATTTCTACGATTTAAGGGTTCTGCGATTTTCTTGTCCCTCAACTATCTGTAACGTCGCTTACTATTCCAGATGTCGCTTTTTGATATTTCTGATGATTTAATTTCGTAACGTTTGTTTGAATTTTCCATGATGTTGTTTTTTGATGATTAATGATGAATTTGTTTTTTGATACGTCTTATCTGTATCTCCTTTTGCTATTCCAGATATCGCTTTTTGATATTTCTGATGATTTAATTTCGTAACGCTTGTTTAAATTTTCCATGATGTTGTTTTTTGATGATTAATGATGAATTTGTTTTTTGATACGTCTTATCTGTATCTCCTTTTGCTATTCCAGATATCGCTCTTTGAGATTTCTGATGATTTAATTTCGTAACGCTTGTTTAAATTTTCCATGATGTTGTTTTTTTTAATTGATGATGATTTTTTTGAAACTACTTATCTATATCTTCTTTTAGTATTCCAGATATCACTTTTAGAGATTTCCGTTGACTTTAAAATGTAATGCTTGTTCGAATTTTCCATGATGTTGTTTTTTAATGATTAATTGTCTTTTTATGATTGAATATTTTTATTTTTTAATCTTTGGTCATACAATCTATCTGTATTCCAACCAAAGCCTAATGTGAAATAAACTCTCGGTCTTAATTGATGTTGATGTAATGTTTTCATAATACTGTTGTTTTTTATTGATGGTGTAAAGTTGTTGTTTTTATACTGCTTTTGATAATCTATGTTTCCGAACTGTCGAATTGAAATGATGAATTGTTTTTTGATTGTTTCCAATTGACTTACAACTAATAGACGAGCCAAAATTATTTTTGTTACAGTACTATGTATAAAAAGGTACTATTTTATGGAATATTTAACAATATTAGACTTTGAAAATCCATGCAAAAATATTTAAATCACTGATTTAAAGTTATTTAAAATTTATTTTCTT
Source organism: Maribacter taeanensis (assembly GCF_047345145.1). Classification (NCBI taxonomy): domain Bacteria; kingdom Pseudomonadati; phylum Bacteroidota; class Flavobacteriia; order Flavobacteriales; family Flavobacteriaceae; genus Maribacter; species Maribacter taeanensis. The sequence goes on along the minus strand of NZ_JBLFER010000001.1, from coordinate 735,196 downwards.
TGAATTTTATTTTTTGTTAAAATTTGTAATTTCTAGAAAACGGGTTGAAAGTATACATTCGAGTCCCTATATTTTTCAATTAAATAGGGGAGAAGTCTATGCAATTACGGTTTATCGAGTTTTCCATTTCATGGGAAATAAATAAGATAAAAGAGGGTTATATAGAGACCTATCTAAAATGTCCCAATAATGAAAACTATTCGTCAGCAGCCTATTTCGTTTAAACTATCCTATCTATTTGTTTTTGCATTCCTAATTATAATTGCATCATGTAGTAAAGATGCTACTATACTTACAGAGCAGGAAGATGCAATAGAAATGAATGATGACAGCTCAAATGATGATCCTTCTGACAATACGGAGATACCTACAACAGGTGAAGTAGTATTTGATCAAAATTTCACCCTTGATGCGAGTCGATCTGTCGCGAATTACGTGTTATCACAATCAGATTACAATCAATTTCTTGAGGGAGAAGGCAATATTACACAAGTGGCTGAAAAAGCATATCAGTACTTAGCGGATGATTTCGACTATATTATTATTCTATCCGTAGAAGCCACACAGCCTTCAGGTTTATTTTATGGAAGATCTCATTTGATTCAGAATCATGTACAAGGTTTAGGCTCGAATACTTATAATAACTCAGCCGCATACGGTTCCGCTGGAAAACTTAAGAGCATAATTTATATGCCGAGAACAGAATACATTAAAAGCGGACCATTTTTACACGAAATTGCCCATTCTTGGGGTAATAAAGGAATTATTCCAACTACCGTGGGTGGACATTGGGGTTATGCAAGTATAGCAGGACAACTAGGTGGCTTTGATGAAATTGAAGATCTTGGAAATAACAGCTATCAAGGCAAATTAAACGGACAAAATGGTTTTGGATTTTTTGCCAACGGAGGGAACTCCATTGTATATGGTGATTTAGAATTGTACACTATGGGACTAATTGGAGCTGATGAGCTTGAACCTATTCAAGTAGCAGTAAATCCTGTAAAGATTTCTGATTTTGGAGGTTTTTCAGCGGATGCTATTGAAACCTATACAGCGCAAGATCTTATCAACGAACATGGAGCAAGAGTACCTTCCGTCGCAGATTCTCAAAAATCTTTCAAAGCACTTACCGTGGTTATTTCTACTGAAGCAATACCTCAAGATAAAATAGATGACATAACCTTTGATCTCGACAATTTTTCCATACAGGGGAATCCACATGAAAAATGGGGAAACACAAAAAACTTCTGGTTAGCGACTAAAGAAAAAGCAACTTTTGACTTTACTGTTGCGCAAGGAAGTATTAAGTAGTGGAGTTAATATTTATTCAACTCCTCAAGTAACTTATCATAAGTCTCAATTTGTGTGAACAAACGTCCTCCAATATTAAGGATAGGTGTTTTAATAGAATCTATTGGAGCTGGTAAGTAACTTTTCAACTGATCTGCTATTTCAGGCTTTTCGCTTAGCAAGTGTTTGATATACTTATAATTACTGGCTTCCAAAGGGTTTACAATGCTGTCACAAGTCAGACAGGCGTCTGTAATATATAATGTTACTGGTTTCTTTGGTTTTATCTTAATCCGTTCGAATTCCTTTTTCAATGCTCTTCTAGAAAGACTGTCATTTACCAATAGATCATAAGTGTAATTAGGTCTTTTCCCTCTCATCAAAACGACTGTCTTTAGATGTACTTTGGAAGCCGCCGGTACACGCACCCATCTAGGACGCCCTTGACTTTGTCTAAAGTTTGTGCCAGATATTTTTATTTGAACATCAAAATCCTGTTCATTTTCGTTGACAGCATAAAATGCCAAACGATTCGGAATATCTTTGGTTTCTACCCGAAGAGGAGTATCCTGGGCACTTGTTTTTACTGTAACTAAAAGTAGCAATATTAGTAATTTCAATTTCATAGTGTAATTTTTCTCAAAAGTGAAATATAAGGATTCTCATAGATATGTATCGTTAAATTCAGGCAACTGCTCCTCTTCTGTGATTAAAAGCCTGTGTTTAAGAGAAATTTAATAGCGATATACACCTTTATATAATATCTTAGGGAAATGGCACTAAGGTTTCTTTTTGCAAATATTTTTTTGCTTTGTATTAGCAATGCAGTTGCCCAATATTCAGAAGAAGATTGGGAGGATAGAGATACATGGATGAATGTTTCCGAAATTTTTGATTTGGTAGGAATAGAAAAAGGGAATCAAGTAGCTGATATAGGATGTCATGAGGGATACCTAAGTTTTCATTTATCAAAAAGAGTGGGGGAGTCAGGGAAAGTTTTTGCCGTTGATGTTGAAGAGTATCGCTTAGACAAGCTTAAGGAATACGCAAAACAGCGGAAAGTCGAGAACATAGAAGTAATTTTAGGTGACTATGACAATCCCAAATTATCCGAAGGAATTCTTGATGTGGTTATAGTTATGGATACCTACCATGAAATAGATAACTACATGGAAGTCTTGGGTCATATTAAGAGAGCTTTGAAGCCCAATGGGAGAATTCTTATCCTTGAAAAACTAAAAGAACAAAAGCGAGGCAAAAATAGGGAAGAACAGGCTAGGGGACATACTTTATCCTCGAAGTACGTAAAGGCGGAACTCAAAGAAGCAGGGTTTACGATTACCAAGGAAGTCAAGGATTTTGGTGATTGGCAAGAAAACGAAGAAAAACAGATGTGGATAGTTGTTGCCAAACAAACTCCAACAGAATAGTAGAATTTAACCAGCATAGATCAATATTTTTCCAATTATGAAAAACCTATTCTTCTTTTTCGCACTAAGTATACTTGCATCATGTTCCACTCAAAACTCCAAAAGCCTCTTTAATGGAAAAGACTTAACAGGTTGGCATATAGACGTCCCAGAAATGGATAGTATTCCAGATGCTCGTAATCCGTTCATAATCCGAGATGGAATGCTCGTAAGTCTGGGAACCCCTCAAGGTCATATCATTACGGATGTTATTTACGAAGATTTTAGATTAGAAGTTGAATATCGTTTCGCTGGAGAACCCGGTAATTGTGGGGTTTTAGTATTTGCTTCGACACCTAGGTCTTTGTATAAAATGTTTCCGAAATCTATTGAAGTTCAAATGATGCATGAAAATGCTGGTGATTTTTGGTGCATTGTAGAAGATATTACCACTGATAATATGATAGAGCGACGTGGCCCAAAATCGGAATGGGGCGTTACAGAAGGTAAGAAACGTCGCATATTGAATTTGACCGATGGTTCTGAAAAACCTTTAGGGGAATGGAATAGCATGTCCATAGAATGTTTAGATAACCAAGTAAAAGTATGGGTAAATGGTGATTTGGTCAATCACGGCTACAATGCCACAGCGAATAAAGGTCAAATTGCACTTCAAGCCGAAGGAGCTGAAGTTGAGTTTAGAAAGGTAGTGCTGACTTCTATTTCAGAACTGACCGAATAATTTTTTTGTTTTTCGATGTATTACACATTTCCGATAGCGATTACTTTGATAGTTTCGACGTAATAATTCCATAAACCCTTATAAATCTGTATTTTTGCAGTCCCAAAAAGAAAAGGATCATATGGCGGAAGTTGCATCAGCAGTACAGAACAAAAAGACCGACAAAGAACTATACGAATACCAACAAGGTGCTATTAGTCAGATTTTCGATAAGTTCGAAACAGCACCTGAAGACCATCATCTACTTTATCAATTACCAACAGGAGGAGGAAAAACAGTTATTTTCTCTGAAATGGTGCGGCAATACCTAAAAAAGCATAACAAGAAAGTACTTGTTATGACGCATCGAGTTGAATTATGTCGCCAAACCTCCGAAATGCTAACAAGTTTTGGGGTAACAAACAAAGTGGTAGATAGCAAGGCTGATTTAGATGATCAAGCGGACTACAGTTGCTATGTGGCCATGGTCGAAACTTTGAATAATCGCTTAAATGATGACAAATTAGATATTTCTGATGTCGGTTTGGTGATTATTGATGAGGCGCACTACAATTCCTTCACTAAGCTATTCAAGTTTTTTGAGAAATCATTTATTCTGGGTGTTACAGCAACGCCTTTGAGCTCAAATAAGGAGTTGCCAATGAAAGGTAACTACGATGAACTTATTGTTGGTGAAACGATTGAATCACTTATCGAGAACGATTTCCTAGCGCGAGCTGAAGTTTTTCAATATGATATGGGACTGACTTCCCTTGAGATAGGTTCCAATGGAGACTACACAGTGAAATCTTCAGAAGATTTATATTCTAGTCCGGCAATGCTTGAAAAGCTTCTCAAAGCGTATGAAAAGCATTCAAAAGGCAAGAAAACCTTGATATTTAATAATGGAATTAATACCTCCATCAACGTATATCATACGTTTAATGCTGCTGGACTGCCCATTATGCATTTGGACAATACAGCTACCAAAAAACAAAGAGCCCAAATTCTGAAATGGTTTAAAGAGACTCCCGATGCGATTTTAACTTCGGTAAGTATCTTAACTACCGGGTTTGATGAACCGACTATCGATACTATCATTCTAAACCGTGCTACCAAGTCATTGACTTTGTATTATCAAATGATCGGACGTGGTTCTCGTATTTTGAACAATAAATCGAAGTTTACGGTGATTGACTTAGGAAACAACATGTATCGTTTTGGGCCGTGGGGTGCTGATTTAGATTGGCAGACCATTTTTAAATCCCCTAATTTTTATGTGGACCGTATTCAAGATGATGAAACCATTGAGGGAAGATTCAAACATGAAATGCCAGAGGAGCTTCGCGAGGAGTTTTCAAAGTCAGAAGACGTTTTTTTCGATATCAAACAAGTTTACACGGATGCTACCAGCAAAGGGGAGTCTTCAAAGGTAGTTTTAGAACGCTCAATAGCACAACATGCAAAGATTTGTATTGAGAACAGTGAAGATGTATATGATGCGCTAGGTTTGGCCAAAATGCTCAAAGACGATATTGACCAACGAATTCAAACCTATGCTAAATGTATTAGTAGAAGTACTTTTAACTTTGTACACTGGTTGAAAGACGATTATAAAAAGAAGTTAAATGCCTATTTGCGACAGAACTTTGACGAGGTTTTTGAGCAGATTCATGGGCATCCGCCGGTAGACTAATCATAATAACCCATAAAGCGTTGTACCTTTGTTTTGAATTCCTTTGATTTTCAAAATAATAATACATGTCTTCCTTCGACGATTTTAAAATTTCCAATCCTTTACGAAATGCCATTGCTGATTTAGGCTTCAAGAGTCTGAGACCTATACAAGCTAAAGCCTTACCTGTTATCCTTTCGGGTAATGACATGGTTGGTATTGCACAAACGGGTACCGGAAAGACTTTTGCCTACATGCTACCTATTTTGCAAATGCTTCCTTTTTCTAAGGATAAACATCCAAGAGCACTGGTTTTAGTGCCTACACGAGAATTGGTAGTGCAGGTAGCTGAGGAAATCGAAAAATTCGGAAAGTATACTTCCCTTACTACATTGGGAGTATACGGGGGAACCAATATGAACCGACAAAAGGAAGCCTTGGCAGAAGGGGCAGATATTGTTGTCGCCACCCCAGGGAGATTATATGATTTAATGCTTAGTGGAGCTTTGCGAACAAAGTCCATTAAAAAAGTTGTTATTGATGAAGTGGATGTCATGCTTGATTTGGGTTTCCGATTTCAGTTGACCAATATTATGGACCTGTTGCCGCAACGTCGTCAGAACATAATGTTTTCTGCAACTATGACTCAAGAAGTAGATAAACTAATAAACGATTATTTCAAAGCACCCAAAAAGGTCACAATTGCCGTCAGCGGAACTCCTTTAGACAACATTTCACAGCATTGCTATGCCGTTCCCAACTTTTATACAAAAGTTAATTTATTAGTTGAATTGTTTAAAGATAAAAATCTCTTTAGCAAAGTATTAGTGTTTACCTTAAACAAAAAAACAGCGGACCGATTATTCACAGAAATTGATGAATTCTATGGAAGCGAGGCTTGCATCGTACATTCCAATAAAACACAAAATTATAGACTGCGTTCCATCAAACAATTCGAGGAAGGAGAGAACAGAATATTGGTCACAACAGATGTAATGGCCCGTGGATTAGACCTCGACCGTATCTCTCATGTTATAAACTTTGATGCCCCGACATTTCCAGAAAACTACATGCATCGCATAGGCAGAACAGGAAGGGCAGAGGAGAAGGGTGCTTCGCTTTTGTTTTATACAGAGGTAGAGAAGCCAGCCAAAGACGCGATTGAAGCTTTAATGAAGTATGAGATTCCTGAACTCAAACTTCCGAAGACGGTTGAGATAGCAACAAGGTTGACTCCTGCAGAAACTCCGAAAATTAAAGAGCGGGACAATCCTAATAAATCACTGAACGATGATGAACGGGGCGCTAGCTTTCATGAGAAGAAAGACAAAAACAAACGCGTCAACCAAGGAGGTTCTTACAAACGAATTATTGAAAAGAAATATAAAAAACGAAAGACCAAAGGGGATAAGAATTACAACAAAAGAAATAAGCGTAAGTAATTTACTTTAAATTGATTATGGTATTTTATATGATTTAAAACATCAATTAAATTTCCAGACTATAATTCTGCTTTTTTTATTGCCTTGCTCCATTTTAACTGTATAGTATTCAGCTTCAAGCTTCTTCAGTTGCTTTTTGATTTTAGGCAAATGCTCAGATTTCGAAACCAAACTAGTAAATAGACAAACTTGCTTTTTAAAATGCACACTTTGCTTTATCATTCGCTTTAAAAACAGGGCTTCTCCACCATTGCACCAGAGCTCATTGGCCTGCCCACCAAAATTGCGTTTCGCTTCTGCAGAATAGCCGAGATTCTTCTGCTTTTGTTTCGTCTCCCTTTCCGCTTGCGCTTTAGAACCATAAAAAGGAGGGTTGCAGAGTGTAAAATGAAAATATTCGCCAGCTCTTATAATTCCATCGAAAATATTTGCATTGTCGTGCTGATGCCTTATTTCTATGGATTCAGACAACTTAGGATTGCAATTTACATTTGCCTGAGCAGCTAGTACAGCCTTCTCATCAATATCACTTCCGATCATTTGCCAATTATATATTTGAGCCCCTAAAATGGGATAAATACAATTTGCACCTACACCGATATCCAATCCTCTTATAGTTCCTTCAAGCCCTTCTTCTTTTAAAATAGTAGCGATATGATGTATGTAGTCTGCTCTACCAGGAATTGGAGGACATAAATAACCTTCCGGGATATTCCAGTCTACCAAACCATAAGAATGCTTTAAAATTGCTTTGTTTAAGGCCAATACAGCCTTAGGATTAGCAAAATCTATGGTTTTGGTTGTATTCGCATTCTCAAAAACATAAGAACTCAGCTCAGAATACTTCTCAATAAGGGACTCAAAATCATAGGGAGCATTGTGAATATTACTCGGATGCATAGGCAGAAAGTTGATGGTAAAGGTAGCTTTTAACTTGATAAATTTCGCTACTTTAGTTTTGCTTAAAAACCATCCATGAAAAAAATACTGTTATTGCTTTTTGTGCTAAGTCTTGGCTGCAAAAGCGCTTCTTCTTTAACCGCTTCAAAGCATGAATATGCGAGACCTGTTGATACAACCAAAAGGCCTATTTCAAATCAAAAGAAGAAGATATATCATTTTGACGGACTAAGCGCCCGCAACGACTTTCCAGCAGCAAGACTGAATAGCATGACTCAAGACAATGATTCCACGTATACTGTAAACATTTGGCCTGAGAACTATCCCATAAACCCAAGTCCTTGGTTTGCCTTTAAATTATGGTCAGAAACGGAGGGTGATGTCTATCTAAATCTGGAGTATTCCAACGGAGCAAAACACCGGTACTCTCCAAAATTGAGTAAAGACGGCGAAAACTGGATGCTTCTTGATTCCACCTTAGTACAACGAAATATGGATAGCACAAGTGCTCAATTGAAGTTGAAAGTCGGAAAAGATACTTTATGGTTAGCAGCCCAAGAAATACAAGACCACCGAAGAGTAGGAGAATGGGTAAAGAAAATAGCACAGCACACTTTGGTGACTCAAAAATCAGCCGGTAAAAGCGCTCTAGGAAGAGACTTATACCATTTAAATTTAAGTAAAGGTTCTTATGAGAAAAAGCCAACGATTTTGATTATTAGCAGACAGCACCCACCTGAAGTTACTGGTTTTTTATGCATGAAATCGTTTGTAGAAACCATCATTGAAGAAGGCGCTACCAATGGATTTTTAGAGAAGTATCGAGTGATGGTATATCCCTTGATGAATCCTGATGGAGTCGATTTGGGACACTATCGGCATAATACTGGGGGAGTGGACTTAAATAGAGATTGGAGTCAATACCATCAACCAGAAATTGCACAAGTTACAAGTCATATGGTTCGCGAAACCGTAACTAACAAGAATGATGTGGTTCTCGGACTTGATTTTCACTCCACCTATCGTGATGTATACTATACACCAGACCAGAGCATCGAAAGAAAGATTCCTGAATTTACAAAAGCCTGGCTCGAGAAAATTAGATTTGCTGTCGGGCTTGAGGATATTAATGAGAGTCCGGGTATGAATGAAAGACCCACTTCAAGTGCTTGGTTCAATCGGCAATTTGGAGCTACAGGTATTACTTATGAAATTGGTGATGACACACCAAGGGATTTCATTTCCACAAAAGGAAGAGAATCGGCTCGCGCTATGATGGAATTGCTACTAGCCGAATGAAAAAATCCAAAAACACACTATTAGTTGTTCTCGCTTTTTTCTCTATTTATGTCATTTGGGGCTCCACATATTTACTGAATAAAATTGCTGTATCGGAATTACCGCCATTTATGTTGGCAGCTACTCGTTTTGTAATTGCGGGTGTTTTAATTTTCGCCATATGCAAATTCATGGGCATTTCAATCGCCATATCAAAGAAGCAATTACAAAATACCATATTTGCTGGTTTCCTATTTCTAACCTTCGGTAATGGTGTCGTAGTTTGGGCTTTAAAATACGTAGATAGTGGATTCGCGGCCCTCGAAATATCAGCTCAGCCGCTACTGGTATTGATTCTTATGTTAATCTTACAAGGGAAGAAAATACAGTTAATGTCCATTATTGGGGTAATTCTAGGCATTATCGGAATATATCTTCTAGTAAGTCAAAAAGAGGTATTAAGTCAAGAAAACTCTATTCTGGGAATGGTGATGATATTTGTCTGCATGATTAGCTGGGGTTATGGAAGTCTATTTGTAGGGAAAGCGGACTTACCCAAAAACTACTTTGTCAATACTGGATACCAAATGTTTACTGGTGGTATCATGCTGATAATAGCGAGTCTAATTTTTGGGGAGACTTGGTCATCACCGCTAACATGGAGCACTGATGTTCAACTTTCTATGGTTTTACTAATAGTTTTCGGTAGTATCGTTGCCTTTACATCATTCAACTATCTTTTACGAGTGGTATCCCCGGAAAAAGTAGCTACATCTACTTATGTAAACCCGATTATTGCACTTGTTTTAGGCTGGTATTTTCTAGACGAACAGATTACGACGCAATCCATTGTTGCGGCGGCCATACTGCTGACCGGGGTATATTTTATAAACACCAAAAAGAAACTCACTATATTTTCAAGGTTTGGTAAAATGTCCTCAAAATCTTAAAATAGACAACTAGTTCAGGATTTTCAGAAAATCTGAGACCGGCATATTTTTTACCGAATCAGCAATGACCTTTAAACCCAAATAATGGTCAAACATTTCTGGTTCAGGATTTACATGATTAAAATTACGATGTCTCCAAAAAGTCATTGCAGCAGCGGCATAGACAGTGAAGGCTTGTAAGGAGGACTTTTCCGATGCATTCAATGCTAGCTCTTTTTGGTAGCCTCTCAAGAGATGAGTTGCCTTACTGAGATTGAGAGCTCCCTCATTACAACAAAGTCCCACCAAGGTCATACCGATATCAAAAATGCGAAAGTAGTTTGCTGCCTCTTCAAAATCCATAATACAAACATCATTTTCAGCTGTATTTACTACAATATTGCTGAAGAAAATGTCACTATGAATAAGGGATTTGGGTAAATCTTCTGAAAAGTAGGGTTTAATATAATCTTCGATTTCTCGCAACCATTTTTCAAAGTTAGAGTCAGCGGCGTAAGCATGCGCTTCATGGAAATACTCTTTCCCATAGGTCAACACTTTTGGCAAATAATCAGGAGCTTCTATTTTATGCAATTGCCCTATTTCCTCCCCAATGGCTTCTAGAATAGAGTTGGGAATGTCTTGAATGATTTCTCCATTGAGAAATACCTTGAACATTACCGGTTTGCCCTTCCAATTAGAAATGGGTTCATTGATTATAGTCCGTATTAGTTTTGAAGTTTCGAATTTGTTTTCTGCGAGGTATTCCAATAAATAAGCCAGTTCCCGAGCACTTTGCACTGTTTTTTGTTCACAAATAGTTAAAACATAGCGTTCGTCCTGAGTTGTAATCTGATAGTTTGTATTCTCTGAACCTCCATTTAAAATTAAAAATGAAGTTATGTTTCCAATACCATATTGACGACAAATCTCATCAATGTCATTTTTGTTTAATATGGAATACTGAGACATTCTAATTTTTGGTATTATGTTTTAAATCCCAGTCAGCGTTCATAAGATTCAAAAGTTCATCTTCTAAATTGGAACAATCAATCAAATCTACCTTTTCAAGAAGAGTTTTAGCTTTTTCTAAGGAATGATGTTTTCCCGCTTCAGGAATAGTTTTTACTCGCAAAGCATTCTTTATAACCTCTGGGAATTTCGCTGGATGTGCGGTAGCCAAACAAACCAACTTTTTATCCCCAAGTTTATCTTTTAATTGATGAACAGCAGCCAGGGCGACAGCGCCATGCGGGTCAAGCAAGTAATCTTCGGTGTCAAATACCGTCTTAATTCTATCTAGTGTTTGTTCATCCGAAATACTCGTGGATAAAAATCCCTGAGAATAGGATGCATGGGTTTCTCTATCAAACTGAACCTTCCCAGATGCCTTAAATTCATCAGACCACTTTTTAATTTTCGTTGCATCTTCATCCACACAGAAATACAAAAAGCGCCAGAAATTATAGGGCACTAGAATATCAATAGCTGAAGAGGGCGTTTCAAAAATAGGTTGTTTTGAAAATACACCTTCAGAAAAAATGCGATGTAGACAAGCATTCGTATTATTTGCTATTACAAATTTATCCACGGGCAATCCCATTTTTCGGGCTAGTCCACCGGCGCATAGATTACCAAAAGCTCCAGACGGCACTGACATATTGATTTCTTCTCCGATAGTATCCACCACTTGAAGATATCCGTAGAAATAATGAACTGTTTGCATCATGACTCGCCCCCAATTGATGGAGTTCACGCTAGACAGATGGACTTTTTCTTTAAACGGAATGTTCGCGTACAGATTAGCAATCACCAAATCAAGGTCATCTCCGCCATCAGGACAATTCGAAACTCCGACCGGATGAACATTTGCATGTGGCAAAGTGGTCATTTGCCGTTCCTGTTCTTCCGTGATTAATCCTTTAGGATACAATACCCAGGCAGATAAATTTGACTTCCCAGCGGTAAAATAGGCCGTTGCTGGCCCTGTATCTCCTGTAGTAGCCACTATGAGGGATTTGAATTCGTTTTTTCGTGTCAAAAAGAAATCCACCAGATTGACAAGGAAAGCCAGACCCACATCCTTAAAGGAAATGGTTGGTCCGTAAAACAGTTCCATGATATAGGTGTCTTTTCCAGACCTTAATTTATATAGGGGAATTACTTCGGACTTCTCAAAAGGAGCATAAGCATCCTTTAATATCTTCTTTAATTCAATTTCGGAAATAACCGAAGGGTCAATAAAAAGAGATAAAATCTCAAAGGCCAAATCAACATAACCTAAATCTTTCCAATCTTTTAATTGGTCCAGAGATATCTTCGGAAGTTCTTTGGGCACATACAATCCGCCATCCGAAGCAAAGCCATCAAGAATAGCAGTTTCAAAATCCACTGGAATTCCTCCGCCTGTATTGCTTACAAATTGCATCATTTAGGCATTTTCTTGTTTGTACTTTTCATATACAGCGGTTGTTATCATAATATCTTGAACGGCAACTCCTGTTAGGTCAACCACAGTTATCTGTTGGTCGTTAATTCGCTGTAAATCGGTGTTTTGAATTGCTTTACCTAATTCTATGATCTTATTTTCAAAAATAAAACCTTTAGAGACGGCTTGATAAATCTCACCTCTACTTTTACTTTGAGGAATACTATCAGCAATAACGATATCCGCTTTTTGAAGAATGGTACCATCCAATTCTTGTTTCTCTGATGTGTCAGAACCGACTGCGGTAATATGAGTGCCAGGTCGAATGCCATCTGCCTTAAGCAGCGCTAATTCAGATGGGGTAGTGGTCACTAATAAATTACAGTTTTTGGCAACTTCAGCTGCTGATTCCGCAATTTGAATATCAAATTCATCGCCCAATTCTTCTTTAAAGCGGACAGCATTCTCAGCTGTTCTCCCCCAAACCCAAACCCTTTTACATGGTTTGGTTTTTTGAAGATATTGTAATTGCATTTTTGCTTGGATACCAGTTCCTAGAATACCGATAGCTTCAATATTTTTTGGCGCAAAATATTGAGCAGCAACCGCTCCTGCAGCTGCTGTTCTAACATCCGTCAAATATCCTTCATCTAATAAAACAGAAACTGTTTGTCCTGTTTTTTGATTAAATAACAACATCATTCCCTGACTTGAAGGGAGTCCCAAATTCTTGTTCTCATAAAAACCGGAGGCAATTTTTATAACATAGAAATCATCGTTTTTAATATATCCGTATTTAATATGTACATCACCAGGCGGATTATCAAATAAGAGTTCACCAACTGGCGGCACCACTGAATTGCCATTACTATACTGAACAAACCCTTGTGACATGGCGGTAACCACATCCACCTGTTTTAAAAGGGACTTTATTTCTTCTAGTTCAATAACCGTTGTCATATCTCTTGTTCTTTAAAAGCTTAAATATAGGCACCATAGGACTAAGACACTAAATTCAACATGAGTATTGTATTACGAGGAAAACCTTTTAACACCATAGGCCCAACCTATAAAAACAAACTGAAATGGCAATCGAATCAGCGCAGCTCTATGACTTCCAATTGCTGGAGTATCTGAAATAACATCCCAGACATGGATGGGTAGAAAAAGCAACATCAATAGTATAACACCTACGGCAGCAGTTTTGGTGTACTTAGGAATACACATAAAAATCCCCAACAAAATTTCTATGATACCAGATATATATATAATGGTAGTTTTTAAAGGTAAAAAATGTGGAACAAAAGGTTCATAAAATACAGGTTTTAGAAAGTGCTGAATTCCTGCGTAAATAAGGAAGAGTGATAGCCCAACTTGTAAAATTTTCCAAGCTACTTTCATGATATTTTTTTTAATAAACTGGTAATCAGGTTAGTATCGATAAAAAGCAAAAAAGTAATAAAAATACTACAAATAATGTAGTTCATCGACAATATTTGTAATACATCGACGTTTTTAGAAGGATTTAAACACTTAACCCAACTAGAAATGTACTTAAAGTATATAAGAAGCACTTTTATAAATTTAACGATTATAGGTCTGACTTTCAGTCCTGTTTCAGATTCTCTTGAAACTTATTTCTTTTCTAAAAGTACTGATTTCGTAACACAAAAAAGTTTCGTTCCAATTTCAAATAGCAACCCTCAGGAAATTTTTATGGATTTTGATGGCGATGGCATCCCAGATGACATTGATCAAGATGATGATAATGATGGTATTTCGGATTATGAAGAGGTAGGAGGGGTACAAATTGACCCTTTAAACTGTAATGGCTCAAGGCTCAAATTTATAAATTTTATCGAAGAATCTGGAGATGGTGATGGGTTGTTTGAAATGGGTGAAGTATTCCGCTTTACAGATGTAAATCCGAAAGATGCAACAGATGCCCTGCTAACTATAGTTGAAATGACAAATGGTGTTATTAACGAACTTGATGACACCGATGAAGGATTCGTTGATGCTTTTCAACCCAATATGAGTTTTTCTGGTATTGGCAAACCCAGAATAACATACAACATTCGATTTGTTGATGCAGGCACTAATAATCCAAGAATGATTCAAAGTTTTGGAGGCATTATTAACGATGTTGATTCTTCTGATGTTGTTAAAGAATCTTATATTGTATATAACCCTAGTATTTATGCACTTGATAATCCAACTGCAATTGATGTAGTTGATTTAGGCGGGGGCGCCATAGAGTTTGCTGCTGATGGCACTGCAAATCAATCTTCTATTGGTACTAATCCTCTTTACCAAGGTTTTTGGCAAATCAATAATGTAGAAAGTGTTGATTTTACCTTCCAATTGATTAAAACTACTGAACAAACTTTTGCGAGACAATATTCATTGTTCTTTGATGAATGCTCTATTTCTGGTTTTAATGATCCAGATATCAACCTTCAACTTGAATTTGCACCAGATACTGATGGCGATGGTATCAAAGATTATCAAGATGTTGATTCTGATAATGATGGTATTTACGATGCTATTGAAGCGGGTCATGGGGAACCCATAGATGAAGACGGACGAATTATAGGTCCAGTTGGTAATGACGGAATGATCGACGCTTTACAAGCGCCTGGAGAAGAAGATAGTGGCAGATACCGATTTAGTGAAGTTGATACTGATGATAACTTCACTCCAGATCGGTTAGAATTAGATTCTGATAAAGACGGTTGTTTTGATACTTCAGAAGCGGGTTTTATTGATGCACTATCTGGCGTAACTCCTGATGGATATTTAGGCTCTGCTTTTCCAGTTAGCATAAATGAGTTTGGTGCAGTAACCAGTGGAGAAATGGATCAAGGGTACACCACCCCGAGAGATTTATATACCAATGGTATTCCTGATTATCAAGAAATTGGTCCAGACGCTGATTTGAACAACATTTCTGACGGTTGTCAAGACAATGATAATGATGGCATAATCGACCTCAATGACTTAGACGATGATGACGATGGAATTCTAGATTCCGTAGAACAACAAGGTCTTTTTCCATTATCAGATGAAGATGGTGATGGTGTTTTTGACCATGCAGATACTGATTTCAGTGGTTTTATTGATACTAATGGAGATAATATCAGCGACCAATTCGATATTGATTTAGACGGAATCATAAATCAATATGACCTTGATGCCGACGGAGATGGTATTCCAGATAATGTTGAAGCGCAGTTAACTAATTCCTATATCATACCAGCTGAAGTATACGATTTAGAAGGAGTCGATACCAATTATCCTGGAGGTCTAAACCCTGTAAATACTGACGGTGATGAATTTCCAGATTTTCTAGATACAGATAGTGATAATGATACTCTAACAGATACTTTTGAAACAGATCTGAAACTTTCTCAAAGTGATATCGATAAAGATGGTCTAGATGCTGTTACCGATATTACTGATGGATATTTAGATGTTAATGGAAATATTGATGATCCCACCATTTTACCAGACACACAATCCCCTGGAGGTGATGTAGATTTTAGAGATTCTAATACTTTACCAGTTGCTGTAAATGATGTTTTAGAGGTCAATCAAAATAGTACTGCAGGCTTATTAAATCAAATTGATGCTTCCTTAAATGATGCTATAGGGCTTGATGGCGGAGATACTGACAACTACGAAATCACATCACAACCTTCAAATGGTTCAGTTGCAGAAATCAGTGACGGTGTTTTTGAATATGTACCTGAACAAGGTTTCTTTGGTACTGATGTTTTTCAATACACCTTAAACGATAGCGATGGTGATTCTGATACTGCATTGGTAAATGTTGCTATTAATGTTCGTGACTTTGACGGAGACGGGGTGCCTGACGAGGCTGATTTAGATGATGATAATGACGGTATACCCGATAGTATTGAAGAAGACGGTGACCCTAATAGAGATACTGATATGGATGGGGAAGTTGATGGCATGGACTTAGATGCTGATGGAGATGGAATTTTAGATCTAGTAGAATCGGGTAGTGGAGCTGAAGATTCAAACAATGATGGCGTTCTTGAAGGTCCGTACGGAACAGATGGTATTCCTGATGAAGTACAGAGCTCACCAGATTCTCAAAACATCAATTACGAACTTTTAGATAGTGATTCTGATGGGATACCTAATTTTCAAGATATTGATGATGATGATGATCATGTATTGACTGAAGTAGAAGATGTAAACGGAGATGGAAACCCTTTGAATGACGATACTGATTCAGATGGAATCTTAGACTATATCGATTTAGATGATGATGGAGATACAATTAATACCATCGACGAGGATGTCAATATGGATGGTGATCCTACTAACGATGACACTGATTCTGACGGACTTCCCAACTATTTAGATATAGACGATGATGGAGATGGAATACCAACAATAGATGAAGATATCAATGGAGATGGAGATCCAACTAATGACGATTCAGATGGTGATGGAATTCCTGACTATTTAGATACCGATGACGATGGCGACGGTGTGCCTACAGTTGATGAAGATATTGATGAAGATGGAGACCCAACCAATGATGATACCGATGGTGATGGCATACCAGATTATCTAGATGAAGATGACGACGGAGATGGAATTCCAACAATTGACGAGTTGGGTGATTTAGATAATGATGGTATTCCTGATTATTTAGAAGAAAATAATGGTGACCCAAATGCAGAAGATGGTATTGAAATCTTTAATGCACTTACCCCTAATGGTGATGGAGAAAATGATGTTCTAATCATTACAGGCCTTGATAAGATGATCGCCAACGAAATAGAGATTTTCAATCGATGGGGGCGAATAGTATATAGCGCTAAAGATTATGGAAAAGGCGGACGATTCTTCAGCGGTGAATCTAAGACTATCACTACAATTTCTAAAGACAAACAACTACCTGAAGGGGTATATTTCTTTGTGCTTTCTTATCAATTTCCAGATGGGAAAATTAAAAAGAGATCTGATTTTCTATACATAAACCGATAACACAAACTAGATAAAGAATGATGGTACGCCACCGTATTATCACAATAAATTTAACCTAATGAAAACGTATTCTTACTATTATATACTTCTCCTGTTTTTACTTATTGGTTCAGGCATATATGGGCAACAAGATGCTCAGTACACCCAATACATGTACAATACACTTAGTATAAATCCCGCCTATGCAGGATCACGAGATGGCTTTACTCTTTCTGCTTTATATCGCAATCAATGGATTGGAGTAGGAGGAGCTCCTGAAACACAAACATTGTCCTTAGACACCCCTTTACGAAATTTTAGTAATTCAGGGTTAGGCATATCGGTGGTAAACGATAAAATTGGTCCCATTCAAGAAACGTATCTTGATATAAACTACTCATACACCATTCCACTTTCTAAAAAAGGAAAGCTCGCATTCGGTCTAAAAGCTGGAGGGCACCTTTTAAACATTGACTTTGAAACCTTAAATGAATATTCAAGTAATGATGTTTTAATCGATGACAATATTGATAACAAATTTTCTCCAAATGTTGGGTTGGGTGCATTTTATTACACAAACAACTTTTATTTAGGTTTGTCGGCTCCAAATATTTTAGAAACAAAACACTTTGACAAATCTGCAAATTCAGAAAATGGCTTTACAAGTTTGGCCACAGAACGAATCAACTATTACTTAATTACAGGATATGTTTTTCAACTCAATTCTGATTTAAAATTCAAGCCCGCAGGCTTACTCAAAATGGTGTCTGGAGCACCATTGCAAGTAGATGTATCAGCGAATTTCTTAATCAAAGAAAAATTAACACTTGGTTTAGCATATCGCTGGGGTTCCGCTGTAAGCGCTCAGATGGCATATCGCATACAACAGTCTTTTTTAATTGGATTTGCATACGACTGGGAACCCAGTTCACTAGGCGCCACTCAATTTAATGCGGGTTCTTATGAAGTAGTATTGCGTGTTGAATTGTTCAACAAACGAAAAATAGTATATCCCCGATTCTTTTAATACAACCACAAAGTTTTATCATGCAAAAAATAATTACACTCTTTTTCTTTTTCCTAATTCTAGGAGCCGGATCAGTAACCGCTCAAAAGCGATTGCTCAAAAAAGCAAATAAACATTACGAAAACCTAGCCTATAAAGATGCCATCAATTTATATGAGCAAATTGTTGATGCAGGAAAAGCCGATTTCGATATATATCAAAAATTGGGTGATAGTTACTACTATAATTCTGATTTGAAGAATGCATTAAAATCATACCAAAAAATGCTTTCTTTGGGTAAGGATGTTCCTGCCGAGTATTATGCCCGTACAGCATCAGCATTAAAGAATAGTAGTGATTTTGAAGGAGCAGACAAATTATTAAAAGAATTAAGTAAACTAAAGAGTGACGATTCAAGAGCGGCGAAGTTGAGTGCTTTACCTGATTACCTAAGAGATATTACGGCAACTTCAGGTAGATACATGCTATCAAATATTGGTGTAAATTCTGCTAAAACTGATTTTGCTCCTGCTTTCTACAAAAATGAACTCGTATTTTCTTCGGCCAGAGGGAATGGTAATAGCGGGGAGGCCAAGAACAAGTGGACGGGACAATCCTATCTTTCCCTAATTAGAGCGACTATCATGGAGGATGGTCAATTGTACAAACCAGAGGCATTTTCAAAAAAATTAGATGCCCAATTACACGAATCAACAGCAGCATTTACCAAAGACGGAAGAACCGTATATTTTACGAGAAACAATGTGGAAGGAATAGGTTTCAAAACTGATACCACTGGTCAAGTCCGATTGAAAATATTTCGAGCTCAAATGGATGCAAGCGGAAACTGGCGCGATATTGAAGAGCTGCCTTTTAATGATGATAGTTACTCGGTTGCACACCCTTCATTAAATGCAGATGAGACAAAATTGTATTTTGCTTCTGATATGCCAGGAACACGGGGTATGTCAGATATTTTCAAGGTGGATATTAAACCAGATGGAAGTTTTGGAATTCCTGCAAATATGGGTTCTAATATTAATACAGAGGGAAGAGAAACTTTTCCGTATTTCACGGAAAAAGGAGTATTGTATTTTGCATCTGACGGTCATTTAGGTCTTGGTGGACTTGATGTTTTCGCTACAGGAGAAGTTTTAAATAACAAAGTAATTAATTTGGGAGCACCGGTTAACAGTCCAGCAGATGATGTGACTTTTATCATTGATGAATCTACAGGAAAAGGATATTTTGCATCTAATCGTGAAGGTGGAATGGGTGATGATGACTTATACACTTTTGTTGAAAGTAAGTCCCTTATAGGAAACTGCTTTGGAAATTTAGAACTAACCGTTTTGGATGATAAAACAAACCAGCCCATCAGTGCTTCTCTAATTGAATTTAAAAATGAGAATGGTGAAGTAGTCATTTCTGATAAGACTGATGAAAATGGTATGATGAGCTCCAACTACGATTGCGCTGATATAAATTATGCCATTCACGCAAGTAAAACTGATTATATGGCTAAAATACAGAAGTACAAGGCTTCATGGTCTGTAACCAAACCATCTATTGAGGTGAAGTTGCACAACATTGCCCCAAAAATTGGAAGTGATGTTATTGATATTCTAGATCTAAAACCTATTTATTATAAATATAACAGCCCAGAAACTTTAGATAGAAACAGAATAGAACTAGATCAAGTTGTTGCTTACTTAAAGAGGTATCCAAATGTTCATGTTAAGGTAGTTGCGCATGCAGATAGTCGTGGCAGAAATGCATATAACTTAAGCCTTTCTAAAGATCGATCTGTTGCAACGGCCGCTTATCTCATGAAAAATGGTATTCAAGAGTATCGCTTAAGAATAGATGGTCAAGGTGAAAATAGAATTTTAAATAGATGTGTTGACAATGTAGATTGTGAAGAAGAAGAGCACGTGAACAATAGAAGAACAGAATTTATAATTGTAAAGATTTAATACTCAAATACTTTTAAATTAAGCCTACTATGTTAATGTAACCATTAGCTAGTAGGTTTTCTAATTT
Source organism: Maribacter taeanensis (assembly GCF_047345145.1). Lineage (NCBI taxonomy): Bacteria > Pseudomonadati > Bacteroidota > Flavobacteriia > Flavobacteriales > Flavobacteriaceae > Maribacter > Maribacter taeanensis. The sequence goes on along the minus strand of NZ_JBLFER010000001.1, from coordinate 715,068 downwards.
TAGGAACTTCGAATGCTTAAATATATCTTTATATTTGAGATTATATACTTGTGAGCTATTCGTATGAGAAATCAAAAAACTATTGACCGAAGAAGTTTTGTAAAACAATCTGCCCTAATAGCATCCGCCGCTATGCTTCCTATTTCATGTGTTTCCTCAGATAAAAAGCCCAAATTCAAAATGGGATTACAACTTTTTACCATTCGTGATGCAATGGCAAAAGATCCCCTTGGAAGTCTAAAAAAAGTTGCCGCCTTGGGGTATCAAGATTTGGAAACTTATGGTTATGATGGAGAGAAAGGCTTGTACTACGGATATAAATCTGCAGAATTCAAACAAATTTTGAATGATTTAGGTTTAACAGCAACTAGTGGGCATTATGGTTTTTCAGACTATTTTGAGAAGTCCTCAGATGCTATGAAACGTTTCACTGATCAGTGCATTGAAGGCGCAAAAGCTTTGGATAAAAGCTATGTTACTTGGCCTTGGTTAGCACCGGAATATAGAACTTTAGATAACTTCAAACCACTTGCAGAAAAGCTAAATAAGATAGGCGAGCAAGTAAATGCGGCAGGACTAGGGTTTGCCTATCATAATCATGATTTTGAATTTACTGACCATGACGGTCAAATTGGTTATGATATCATCTTAAATGAGACTGATCCATCATTAGTAAAACTGCAAATGGATATGTATTGGATCAAACACGCCTCAAAATTGAGTCCCGCAGAATGGATATCAAAACAGCCTGGTAGATATGTAATGTGGCATATTAAGGATATGGATAAGGTTACTGGGGATTATACCGAAATGGGTAATGGATCTATTGACTACATAGACATCTTATCAAAAATTGATGTTGACGCATTAGAATACTATTATATTGAACAAGGCGGTAATTTTGCTAGTAATTCAATGCAAAGTATAACCGATAGTGCTGCTTATTTTAAGAAGCACTTGCAGAAGTATTTATAGGGCAGTTCTATTTAAATCCAATCTTTTCAATTGCTTGACGGCTGATTTTTATAGCATCAAGAGGTTTCATGTCGTCAAAAGTTTGATCTTGTTCTACCATAAAATATTTCATTCCCGATAACTTTTTCTGAGCGAGTATTTTAGTGAAGTCTATAGTTCCCCTTCCGACGGGCGCAAAACGACCTTGATCATCCATATCCTTTACATGCCACATTTTAAAACGTTTGGGATACTTCTTGAAATAGGCTAGGGGATCTGCACCCGCTTTAGTTACCCAAAACAAATCCATTTGAAAATTAACATATTTGGGATTGCAGTTTTCCAAAAGATAGTCAATCGGTACAACACCATTGGCATCTTTTTTAAACTCAAAATCATGATTGTGATACAAAAGCTTAAGTCCCGCTTTTCGTGCTTTTTCGCCCATAGCGTTTAAAGTTTTTGCAAGCTCTTCAACAGTGCAAGTCATACTCATGGTTGCTGTAGCGCCATCATAATTAAACCATCCCATAGGAGGTATTGGTACAACGAAGTATTTGAATCCTGCTGCCTTAGCATCGACAAACATCTTACTCATATTATCAAGCGTTACGTCAGACTGGTGCGTACTAATAGGTTTTAAACCAATTTGTTTTACGTAAGTTCTGAAATCCTTCGGAGACATTCCGTAGTAAGTACCGTCTTTATAGCCTGCAGCTTCAATATTCTTATATCCGGTATCCGCGACAGCTTGCAAAGTTGCTTTCGCATTTGTACCCATATCATTTCTAACGGTGTATAAGGCTAAGCCACCCATCTGATCTTGAGCTGCTACAGTATTTAGGCTTAAAACCATTAAAATTAATGTGATTTGAAATATACGTTGAATAGATTTTTTCATAATTAAAATAATTGCTCTTAAGCTAAAATAGTAATTAAATGGTATTGATATAATTTATGATGATCAAAAGGTGTTTTAATTAGTCGCTTGCAATTTGTACTTCTATATCTGCGGTGCAAAAAATTAATCTATACTTTTAAGCTAAACTTTTGATCTCAGCGTCAATAAATCTAGTTGTTTGTCGAGTTCCAAGCATAAATTAATGACTATTTCATAAATTTAGAAAATAGAAGTGTTTTGATGAAATTTAAAAAACTCGTTCAGATAGGTATTCTTTTTTTTATAACAATTCAACTTTCATGTTCGAAAAATGAAGAAGAAAAACAGTTTTTTGGTGAAGCCTTTATAGAAGCCGATCGTACTAATTTATTAGGCACATGGGCCATTTTTGCTGCTGATTTTGAAGGTGAAACATATGATGTACCCACCGACTACTATAATTGCGGTAATAACTTTTTCACCTACTACGAAGATGGCACCTATGTTGAAGCTGTATTTGAAGATAGTAATTGCAAACCCAAGGTGCAAAGTCTGCGTTGGTCACTTGACCAAGGTGTTATAACTTTTAGTAATGGTTCAGATACTGATCAATTCGTTGTGACCGATTTGAATGAAAGTACTTTTGTTTTTAAAGGACGCTTAGATATTGACGAAGATGGAGATTTGGAAGAATTGAAGTTACGAGCAAGACGGTATGAACCAGATGAGTTTGATGTTTATACACAAACATTCTCTCGAAGTACTGAAGATGAATATGATGGAGTAATTCGCTTTACTTGGAATAAATATTCCGGGTTTAATCAATTTGACAGGTATGAGATTTATAGAGGTGATGACGGTTGTGATACCAGTGAGATGACTCTTATAGCAACAATTCGCGACGTAAATCAAGTTAGTTTTATTGACGAATCTCCAACAATAGGTGAAGAATTGTGTTACGATTTTATTATTTATACGGATAGAGGAAAGCTAGAAGATGGTTTTCCGCAGAGTGTAAGAACATCAGACATTGAAGTCCCAGCAATAGAAATCAATGAACCAGTCATAAACGGAAATCAAATTACCGTAAACTGGGAGCCCTATTCAGGCAACTACTTTTCACATTATTTAATTACAGTCAATAATAGGGTGCCCTATTTCGGTAATCTTGATACCCATGAAATTGTTCTAACGCAAATAACGGACAAAGAGCTGACTACTTTTATTGATGAAAACCCGCCTTACTTTGCAGATCCTGTTTACACCGTAAGAGTTTATAATATATTTGGGCGTGAAAGCTTTTTACAAAACGACAATTATTCCAGTAGCCAACAAGTAAGTTACAAAAGAAAGGAGCTTATTGGTTTTCAAGATATTGATAAACTGACAATTCATGATTCAGAACCAGCGGTATACATTTATGGAAGAGAAGCTAACCAAATTCCAGCTCGATTTAAATTACAAAAGTATAATTATCAAACCAATCTTACAGAGGCAGTTGCTACAGAAGAAATTTCAACTTCTTTTGGCTCAGACATGAAATTATTCAATTCTAATTACGGTAAAGAGTTATTGGTACAACAAGGCAACTCGCTTTACGCTTATGATGCTTTGGATTTAGGTTTTAAATATGAAATTAAAAGTGAGAATGTATTCTTTACTATTGATGATTTTCAATATATGGGTGATGACCTGTATGTATTTATAGATACCAGAGAATTAAATGTTTTCAAAAGAGAAAATGACAATTTGGTCTTCATAGATCGGCAATCTCATGACATAGAAAATGGTAATTATTCGGGCTATAAACTTATAGCAATTGATACTAACCGGTTTCTCGCCGGCCATCATAACTCTACTACTAGTATTCTTTATGAGTTGAATACCGATGGTACTTTTGCTGAAAATGTGCAGACGACTCCTGTAGCATTCGCTTCAAACTTTCGGGATAAAACAATATTTAATGCTGCTCAAAATATAATTCTTAACAGTACTGAAAAAATACTCTATTCCGCCAATACTTTAAGTGTTTTAGAAAACTTAACCAATCCCAATTTTCCAAGTGGAATTAGTGCAGATGGTAATTTAATTCTGGGAAGTAATAATGACCCTAAGTGGCGTGTAGAACGTGAAAGTTTACATCAAAAAGAAGCCATTATATTTAATAGAGAAAGCAACTCTGTACAATTCATTCCAACCATTGGATATCCGCTTTTGCTTTTTGAAAATCACTTAGGCCAAATAATTAGCATTTCAAGTGGAATAAAAAGAGAAAGACTATCAAGTTTCACTGAGTATGATGAAATCTTTATTGAAACGGTGGAGATACCTTAAATTCAATTTATAGATTGATAATTGATTAGAAGATGCTACTTTTATAATATTCATTCCAATCACCCATATTTATGAAAACACTACTGTTTCGCATCTTGTTAGTAATACTTATTGCTTTTTCTGCAGTCTTTTTATCCTGTAAAGAAAAAGAAACCAACAAAAATGCGGCAGAATCGATTACGCAATATGAAGAGTCGATGTCAGTATTACCTATTGACAAACTCAAGTTACCTGAAGGGTTTAAAATCGAAGTCTTTGCTGACAGCATTGATGGCGCACGTTCAATGGCAATCGGTGATGATGGAACACTCTTCGTAGGAACTCGCAATGAAGGTACCGTCTACGCCATACAAGATCGAGACAAAGACTTTAGAGCGGATAATGTTATCATTTTAGATACGGGCCTGGTAGCACCAAATGGTATTGCATATAGAAATGGTTCGTTGTTTGTAGCGGAAGTTGGGCGATTGATTCGATATGACAGTATTGAATCAAAATTGGAAAATCCTGGAAAACCAGCGGTAGTTTATGATGATTACCCTACGGAATTTCACCACGGATGGAAATATATAGCGTTCGGTCCCGATGACAAACTATACGTTCCGGTTGGTGCGCCTTGTAATATTTGTGATTCTACGGTAACGGATAAACGTTTTTCTACAATCACACGAATGGATCCTGACGGCAGCAATCGTGAGATATATGCACAAGGTGTTCGAAATACGGTCGGATTTACTTGGCATCCGGAAACAAAAAACATGTATTTTACAGATAACGGCCGTGATATGATGGGTGACGATATTCCGCCTTGCGAGTTGAATAGAATTACCGAAGCGGGACAGCATTTTGGTTATCCATATTGTCATGGGGGAGTGGTCAAAGATCCTGAATTTGGTGATCAACAGCCTTGTGCAGATTTTGTAGCTCCTGTTCAAGCTTTAGGGGCTCATGTTGCGCCATTGGGAGTTAAATTTTATACTGGAGCTATGTTCCCAGAGAAATACAAAAAATATGCTTTTATAGCTGAACATGGTTCTTGGAATAGAACCAAGAAAGTTGGCTATAAAATTGCCTTAGTGCAAATTGAAGACGGTAAGTCAGTTGCATATGATACTTTTATTGAAGGGTGGTTAGATGAGGAATCGCAGGAGCGTTTCGGTAGACCTGTAGATATGTTATTTTTAGAAGACGGTTCTATGTTGATTTCTGATGACTTTGGTGATGCCATCTATCGTGTTACCTATGAATCAGGGCAGCTGGCAAGCAACTAAATCTTTTTAAACCAACTACCTCGGGTCAAACCTTCAAGGTATTCGAAAGAATATTATTCAAAAATTTCGATGCAAGCCTGAGAGCATTTAAATATTGATTATCTAGCAAATTATTGAATGAGTGCATCTTAAGCATATGTATTCATTCCGAAATATTTTTAAACAACAAATAACACACTTTATGAAATTTTCAACAGTACTACTGATTTTTTGTGCGCTACTTCTTTCTTCTTGCAAAACAGAAAACCAATCTCAGACCGAAAAAGAATTTACTATTGATTATGAAAAATTCACTTTAGACAATGGCTTAGAAGTCATACTGCACGAAGACCATAGTGATCCTATCGTTGCTGTGGCAACTATGATGCATGTCGGTTCTAATCGAGAGAAACCTGGCAAAACAGGATTCGCACATTTCTTTGAACATATGAGTTTTAATGACTCTGAAAACGTTCCTGTAGGAGCCAATCGAAAAATGATTCCTGAATGGGGAGGAAGTCGTAATGGGGGCACTTGGAGTGATGGAACGGTGTATTATGAAGTAGTGCCCAAAGATGCCTTCGAAAAAATTCTTTGGATCGATTCTGATCGTTTTGGGTATATGATAAATACAGTAACCGAAGCTGCTCTAGAACGAGAAAAGCAAGTGGTTAAAAATGAAAAGCGTGAACGCGTTGATAATTCACCTTATGGGTATACGAATGAAATTATTAGAAAGAACCTGTATCCTGAAGGTCATCCGTATAGTTGGACTGTTATTGGCGCCTTGCCTGATTTACAAGCGGCAACCATTGATGACGTTAAAGAATTTTACAACAAATATTACGGAGCGAAAAATGCATCTTTAGTTATTGCTGGCGACATTAATATTGCTGAAACCAAGACATTGGTTGAAAAATGGTTTGGTGAAATACCGAGTGGTCCTGATGTAGAAACATTACAACCAATGCCGGTTAAATTATCCGAAAGCAAATCTTTGTATTTTGAAGATAACTTCGCCAAACTTCCCGAGCTAAGAATCGTTATCCCAACTATAGAAGAATACCATAAAGATGGTTATGCCCTTCAAGTATTAGGACAATTATTGAGTGGTAGCAAAACTGCACCGCTTTATCAAGTAGTTGTTGAAGAGAAAAAATTAGCACCTGAAATCGGCACCTATCAAAATGGAAGTGAAATTGCTGGAGAGTTCGTATTTAGAGTAAGAGCAAATGCAGGAACTGATTTAGATGATTTGAAAGTAGCTATTGACGAAGGTTTGGTGCGATTTGAGACGGATGGTGTGAGTGAGAAGGATTTAAAGCGGATTAAAGCAGAACTTGAAACAGGATTGTATCAAGGCATTAGTACGGTTTTAAACAAAGCCTTTCAATTGGTTCAAGACAATGAGTTTAATGGAGATCCGAGTTATATTACAAAGGCGGCAAAGCTCACAAATGCAGTCACGGCTGCTGATGTCATGAGGGTTTATGAGCAATATATTAAGGGAAAAAATTACGTGATGACAAGTGTAGTACCCAAAGGGCAATTAGAGCTAGCTGTTTCAGATGCAAAGGAAGCGACCGTATGGATTGAAGAAGTGAAGCAGAATGTTGCCAATGAAGAAGTAGGGCAAGGAGCAGAAGCACAGTATGAAAAAACACCAAGCGTACACGACAGAAGCGAGCCTGCTTTTGGTGAGTTGCCATTGTTCAAATCACCAGAAGTTTGGTCGGCCTCATTAGATAATGGAATGCAAGTTTATGGTATCGAAAATAATGAAGTGCCCTTAGTGCAGTTTGATATTACAATTCCTGGAGGTCTTTTATTAGATCCAAATGGAAAAGAAGGTGTTAGTAGCTTATTGAGCGATTTGATGATGGAAGGAACGGCGACTAAAACACCTGCTGAGCTTGAAGAAGCAATAGGTCTATTAGGCGCAACTATTGGTATGTATAGTTCAAATGAAGAGCTCCACATTTACGGTTCTTGTTTGGCAAAGAATTTTGAAGGTTCCATTGCATTGGTTAAAGAGATTCTACTAGAGCCCCGTTGGGATACCAAAGAGTTTGATCGCCTAAAACTGGCCTTAGAAACGGAGTTAAAAGGTCTTGAAGCAAATCCAAATGCGATTGCCTCATTGGTGGCGAACAGATTGATTTATGGAGATCAACATAAGTTTAGCATTCCAGGTTCAGGCACTTTGGCTTCTATCAAAGAAATTACAGTAGCTGACCTAAAAGGCTATTACGAAAAATTATCACCGAAAAACGCTACTCTGCACATTGCAGGTGCCATTTCAAAAGATAAGACAACGGCAATTGTAAATGCTTTGAATGATTTTAATGGGGATGCAGTACCACTTCCAAAACAAGTTTTACCTACAGAATCTAAAGCTGGTAATCTCTATTTTGTCGACGTTCCAGGATCTAAACAATCTGTTATTAGAATTGGAAAATTGTCCTTATCGGCTACCGATGAAAATGCAAATAATCTAGATTTTGCGAACGAAATTTTAGGTGGTGGTTCTAGTGGACGGTTATTTCAAACTCTACGAATTGAAAAAGGATATACGTATGGAGCCTATTCAGGCTTCCGCAATAGTCTTGAAGTTTCTCCATTTTTAGTGCGAACAAGTGTAAGAGCAAATGCAACTTTAAAATCCTTAGAGATTATAAAAGACATGTTGAGCAATTATTCGAAAGATTTTACAGAAGCAGATGTGGAATTAACAAAAAACAAACTCTTAAAAGCTGATACCAGAGCCTTTGAAAGCCTTGGTGCAAAACTAGGAATGGTTCGCAATATTAGCAAATACAATAGGTCATCTGATTATGCGGAAAAATATCAGGAAGAATTAGTTGCAATGAACTTAGAAAACTACAAAAATATCATCGACACTTATTTACAAGAAAAGGAAATGATTTATGTAGTAGTTGGTGACAAAGCAACACAATTTGAAGAAGTAAAAAAATTGGGAATGCCTGTTATTGAATTAGATATAAACGGAAACAAAAAGTAATCTATTTTTTTAACGACTTTTACTAGCTTTAACAGCCTGTCTATCTATGCTTGCACTATTTTGGATCGCTCCATGAAATAGTCCTCAAAACGTTTTAATTTCGGATGTAGATTTTCTGAATAAAGAACATACTGACATTTTCGAATACTTTGCGTGATAGACATAATAGCGTTGTAATCAGATTTTTGAATCAGAAAATCTGCATCATCTATACTCAAAATTTTTATTTGTGAGGTGCTTACTCCGTTTAACAAAAATAATTTATTCATGGTCTTAGGCGTGGAGATAAGAATATCTATTCCCTCAAAAATTTCAGATTTCTGTACATCAATATGTAGTTGCTCATATCCTACATAAACACGAAGTGAATTGTATTTGGTATAGGTCAAAAATAAGTCATACAACTCAAGAGCCCGTTCTTTATTTTCAACAAGTATCACCGCTCTTGGTGCATGTCCGTCAGCTTCACATTTTAGTTTCTGTAGGGTGGTCAATACGATCGTAGTTGTTTTCCCTTGGCCTTTGGGCGCGTTACAAAACACATTGGTACCACTTTTAATTACAGGTATGCTCTTGCTTTGAAAAGAAGTGGGCACTTCGATTTCTAGACGCTCAAGCGACTCTCTTAAATCAGAATGTAGTTTTTTAAAAGGCATAGAAATCAAAAAGGTGTCAGTTACTTATTCATAATGGACTTAACAAAGATACTACCTTGAATTGTAAACAGATTCTTGAGCCTAAGTTTAGAATTTCTTTTATTTTTTTTGGAATAAAAAAAGAACATGATATTTTCAGATTAAGCTTAGTACCATTTTAGAAAGCGGTTATTGATGGGTTAAAAGAAGGTTTTTAACGAATAAGCTCTTGTAATTTAAGGAGTTAGTCTTAATTTTTTTTTATTTTGAAGAATTGAAACACTAATTAGAATAGTTTAAGATGAGATTTAAAGAAATAGCAGCGATCGTTGTATGTGTTGTATTTGTTGGTTGTAGTAAGAAAGATAAAGTAGATGATACTCCGGTTCCTGTTCAAAAATATTCGGTTAGTGGCACAATTACTTCTCCTAGTGGTACTCCTTTAAATGGAGTACGCGTGGCTTTTGATGGAAAAGAAGAATATGAAGATATAACCGATGCAGCAGGTAAATTCAGTTTTGGTCAAATCGAAAAAGGAACTACTGATCTGTATTTCGATGGAAAGCCACAACGCTTCTTAAATATGCGAGACCGACGTGTTGAAGTTGGCAACGCTGATTTAACATTTGATAAAATGCTTATTCCATGGGAGATTGAAGAGGTTGATTTTTTTACTCAGGGCTTTATTGACAATGAAGAAAAAATATTTTCACTAATTCGCTATAATTTTGATGAACTAAAAATGCAACCTTCAGATTTCAAAAATCTGATAGGCTCAATTCATCTACCCAAATACGAAACTTTATTAACCTCAGTACAAAGAGAAGAAGAGATTGAAGCCTCTGTTTCGTTTTATTCAATGCCTAATGACACTGAATATACCGATTTAAATAATGAAAATATAATGTACGAAGACGTCCTTAGTTGGAGAAAAATACTTACCATTTCTACAACCACGACGCCCTTAGGTGTCCTTAATCCTGTAAAAGTTAACTTAGCTCAGGCTTATGCAGATCATGCAGAGTATAATCATAGTGGCACAGTGATTATCGTTTCAGATGAGATCAATGAAACGCTAAGTGTTACTAGTGCTATAGATTTACTTGAAATCAGATTGCCATATGGCGATGATTATTAGTCTCAGAATTAGAGGGTTCTTCATAAAATATTTTAAGGTACTATTATCATTTCATAAATAATTCTTCGTAGTACCTATTTAAGGATAGTCTGAGTTAATAAAATAGTATTTCCTTTAAAATTTAAATAACTTATCGCTATTTGATATAACGTCGGGTTATAGAGCATTTTCTGCTCTATAATGTTCCGCGTTATGTAACTTGAGCTTTGATTAAAAGCGAAAGTTGTTACAATCTTCATTAATTTTTTTCTTTCTAAAAACTTTCTTCTCAAAAGGTAATGGAATACTCTTTGCCCAAGCGACGATAGGAGCGAAGTGGTAATGTGTACGGAATGGGAATTAGTCCGATATTTTATTATGCTCTCCTTTAGAAGCTATTGTATATGAAAAACATTGTGGCAACCCAAGAGGAATATCTCCTTTTTTTGTTATTTCAACTCCAAACTTCTTCATGTTAGCTTTTACAGAGTCTGTATAGAAAGGATTAGTTTCCATAATTTTAAATAAAGAGCCTCCTACCTTCAAAGATTCAATTAAAATCTCTCTACTTATTGAAGTGATTTTTTCAGTTTTCTCGTATTCGTAATCAACTTTATAAAATAGTTTGGTTAAGGCTTCCATTGCCAAAGTAGGTATACATCTAATTTTCTTTTGTTCTTCATAAACTTGAAAGTTAACACCTTCGCTTCCTCCAAAATGTAGACCATTTATATCAATTAAAATATTTTTAAATTCTTCAAAATATTCTTCTTTAAATTTCAGATAAATATTAGTTTCATTTTTCCAATTTTCAGCTATTCCGGGCTCCCTAATAAGTAGTATAATGTTATCATGCCACTCATAAATAGTCCGAAAAAATGGTTCTAAATCCAAATTGCCATCTTTATCTCTAGCCAAGAAATTTGACTTTAGTTGTGACCTTGTAGAAAGTTCATGTAAAACAGCATGAATTGAGATGATAATTCCATCAACATTCCAATCCGATATTAACGTTTTCGCAATATCTAATTTTACTTTGTCAAACAAATCACATTCAATAACCTCGATATCAATTTCATCAATTCTCTCATAATTATTTAGTTGAAATGGTACATACTTTTTCACAAAATCATGGACTGAATGAAAATCATATTCTAAGAGTAGGCCATAATTTGCTTTCGAATTTTCTATTTCAGTATAAAGTTCAGTACCATTTCCTCCTCCCAGAGAAACAAAAGCGTAATTTGAAATATCAATATCTAAATCCTTTAATTTAGCAAGAACTTGATGCCCCTTATTGATAGCGCTAATCTTTGAACCTGCTAAGTATTTTTCTTCGGTTAAGTCCTTGGATTCTTGAAAGTATTTGTCCAGAATAGATATTTTGCTTTTATTTTCCTTAATAAGATTTAACAGTTCTGAAGTTTTGGAGTCTAAATCTGCGATTTTTAACGGAAGACTTTTGTCCTCTTTCGAAATTTCCAGAAAATACGCTAGTGATTTTAGATTCTGCGCAATCTTTACAAGACTCTTATACATATTATATGGTAACGTGGATATTAAACTCGTATAAATTTAAAAAAGGAACGTTGGTAGAATGTTCTTTGTTCTTCGGACCAAAATTAAAAATTGGAAAATATGCTAGAGGCTTTTTTTCAACATATTCTAAAACTGATAATATTTTATTTAACGTTCCACCAGAGTACCCAAACTCATCCATAATAACAATTTCTCCAGGTAATAATCGCAACCTGTCATAAAAAACTGGATATTCTTCTTTTATAAATGTGAGATTTGGAGTCTCGTTTTTAGAGATACTAATTTTGTCTAAAATTTTACGTGGAATCCCTAAGTATTCAATCTCCTTCAACTGATGTAATGTTTCAGCAAAATAGCCTGATGCTGTCTCTTCCAATTTTATTTCATTGCCAGCACGCTTTTGAGCATTTTTATTCGAAGTTTCATCTGGAAATATGATAACCAAGTCGGCACTATTAAGTTTTGAATTATTCTTAATTGCAGTAGAATATTTTATGGCTAAATAAGCCGAATTATTCTCAATCAATTTTCTTGTATCTGGCTTCAATGGAATTTCTTGTACATATGGTTTTTCTCTTTCAACGGAAAAGGTTTCTGGCATATAATCCGCTTCATCACACATCGTCCAAGCCTCAAAACTGCTTAAAACATCATCATTAATGAAACTAGTATCGTCATATTTATTAAGCTCCAATCTTTTACACATAGGGCAACTGTCTCCCAATTTTTCATATCGTGTTTGTTTTACTTCTAGGAAATAATCAAATTCAAGGTTCTCATCTTCAGACAATTTTATTAATGCCAATTTCTCAGCACTATCAACTTCTAAATACGCATTGTTATCTACAACTATAATGGCAAGAATTTTAATATTCGCTTTGGGGAACTTCTTTTTGACCAAACTTAGTTTTTCTCGTAAAACTTTACCCGTATTAATAAAATCAAAAACCAATAATATGTTATCACTTGAAGTAAAATCTTCCTCCATAGCATCAGTTTTCGTGAAATCTTTATATTTTAAGTCATAATCATTTTTTAATTCTTGTAACTCTGAATCTAAGAGCAAAATAGAATCATCTAACCAAGGTGATGTTACAGAATCATAAATAATTCTATCTACATTAAATTTTTTTTGGCTGAAGTCTAAGATTTTATGTAACAATAAGTCCTGAATGTCGTTAACACAATCATTGCCATCATAAAAGAACTTATTACATTCAAGTATTTCCTCCTTTTCATCATTATTTTTATGCTTAATAAAATGACCGATTTTTCTAATCAGTTTAAACTTTGTTCTCTTCAGCGCATTTTTAGTGAAACTATCAAATGAAAAAGTCTTATTAAAGGAAACATGATCAGCAGAATCTTTGAATCTTTTCTTTTTATCTATTAGCAAAATTTTGCCATCAACAAAATGCGGGTTTAAAATTGATAGGACATCAATGTTTGAATTGATATCTTCAATAATAATAACAAATCTTGTTTTATTTACTGGAGAAGAATTATTCAATATTTCATCAATCCAACTAAATAAAAATAACATTGTAGTATTTCGAAAGCTATATTTTATATCGACAACAATTAAATCCTTATTTGGGATCAAAGAGAATTGACTATCTAAAAGACCTTCCTCCTTTAAAAAATAATTTAATTCAATCTTAAGAATGTTTGAAGAATTTAATTTTTTATAAGATATAGGTATTGTTTTCCTTGATAAGGAACTTTCCTTAACTTTATCTAATTTTTCCTTAAAATAGTTTGAAAAGAATGATTGATAATATTCTAACTCTTCTGAGGAAACATCTTGATGTATATTCGTTCCAAACGCGAATTTTGCTAAATGTAATTGTCCCATTATGATTCTTCTAAGGGCAATTTAACTGTAATCATGTTTCCCATAAATTTCAGCTCGTTTGTCTCGTATTTTCTGAGAGAGCATTTACATTTAAAATCAACATCTTCTGCTCCGTTTTCGTATTTTCTTTTAAAGAAAAGTAAATCATTATGTTCAATGGCACCTCCTTTTCTTGCAGGGGTTATTTCCAATAAATAATCATCGGTTCTAAGGTGAATAGACCCCTGTAAATCTTTAATTACTGCTTTTAGAAGAAGTGAAAGACCTAAGCCAGACCCTGATGTTGTATCAAAATCAGAATGAGTAACAGTGTTTTCTGATAAGTCATTGTTAGGCATTCGTGAAATTCCTGGAAAAAACGAACTTAATAATATTTCATCCGGCGAAGAATTTTTATTTGGTAGATAGTTAAAGAATAAGTCCTCATTCTCAACTTCATTATTGTAATTTTTCCTGACTATTCTAAACCATGACTTAAGATTAGCTTTTTTCGCAACTTTAAATGATTCCTCAGCTCTAATATTTTTTAAATCAAGAATAGAATCAGTCAAAGTTTTTATTATACTATCTCCATTGTCCCATAAAACCACCGTGTAATATCGCTTCCCTGTTTTAGATCTGCTGTTTTTGGTATAATCATAAAAAGAACCAATAACAAGATTGTTTGAAGATGGATGATTAGCCGCATTTGTAAGACATTCAAATATTATTGTGTTTGCCAATAAGTTTCCTATAGGCTGTTTTTCAATAAGGTTTTTTTGCAAAACATCAGTAATGAGTTTTTCTGTTGTCCACTTTCTTCTTTGTTTTTTAAGTGCAAGTAGTTTCTGCTTTTCCTCTTTAAATGGCTCACATATTAATGAAAAAAAACCTTTTTTCACTAAACTTTTTAATTGTTCCTCTTTGTAATATTTACTGAAGAAATCTTTACTTAAATCGACAAAATAAGTTACTCCATCAATTAAGAACGTAGGCTTAGAAGTTTCAATTGATTGATTAACAAAAAACTGATGAATACTCTTTCCTGTTAATTCCTCTATAATCTCATAAAATCGCCATGTGAACAAAAATATTCTTACATCATTTTCCAATGGACGTTTAATTCTGGTTCTGAGATTCGTTTTTTCTCTTTTATAAATTAATTGAGCTAAAAAAACTAAAGTAGTTAATTGAATATATGAAACATCCTCAAAACTTATAACTAAAGTTCTGCTGTAGCTATTGCTATCATATATTTCATGAAAATGTTTTTCTACCCTTCCAACATATGAATATTCTGGTAGAGCAATTTCTAAATAACTGTTTTCTTTCTCTATTGTGGTCAATGTTTTGGAAATTTCAAATTTTGCAAAAAGAGGATTGCCAAAGTACAAAAACACAATCTATTATAAAAGCATGTTAGTCAATATTTTGTGATAGTCAGATAAGATAAAGACTATTGCATTGTAAAGTTATTTTACTACTTTTTTAATCTTGGTTACTGTTCTAGGTAAATAATTACTTGTTAAAAAATAGTATATTTAAACTCTCCTCAGACTAAAATTTCAGTACTTGATTTAAAACTTATCAATGTTTATAAAAGAGATTTTGAAATACTCTTTGTGAGAAGATAATTTATACAAAGAATAATGAAATTAGAAGTAATTAAAAATACAATACAGTCAAGTAATATTAATTTTTTAATAGGTTCAGGCTTGTCAAGACCATATCTTATTACCCTTGGTAAGATTGAATTATTTCTTGAAGAACTAGAGAAAGATAGTACTCTAAATAAGCTTGAACGTTATTTAATCAAAGCTTCAATTTATAAGATATATTTTGAACAAGTAATGAACAAGTGTCTTGATGACTATTCAAAAACAGTAGCTGAGAAACAAGATTACGAAGAAGTTTTAGGAAATTATGAAGATTTTTTACTAAACATCAATGTAATTTTATTGAAGCGATACACACCTATTCTAAACAAACAGGTAAATCTATTTACAACAAATATTGATTTGTTCTTTGAAAAGGCTCTTGAGAGCACTATGGTCGAATTCAATGATGGATTTAAGGGTAGAATAAAACCTACTTTTAACTTAAGCAACTTTCAAAAATCTTATAATAAAACAAGCTTACATTATAAAAACACTTCTGAAATTCCTGTTTTCAACTTAAACAAATTACATGGTTCTTTAAGTTGGAAAAGAGAAAAGGAGCAAATAATTTTTTCTAATCAAAAGGAACATATTGAAGTTCGTGACACTCTTTCAAAGTTTCATACAAATTGTTTCATAACAATAGATGAAAAAGATGATTTTGCGAAACTAATCTTAAATGCCAAAGCTAAAATTAAGGAGTTAGACAAAACACAACAGGAAGAAGTCATTAATAAAATAGATGACTTTTTTAATGCTTACGAAGACCTTCAACTTGTAAACCCAACTAAAGAAAAATTCAAGACTACTATATTAAACAATTACTATTATGAACTTTTAAGGTTGTATGCTAATGAAATGGAAAAAGAAAATTCTGTTCTATTTGTACTTGGATTTTCATTTGCCGATGAACATATAAGAGAAATTACAATAAGGGCAGCGAATTCCAATCCAACTTTACAAATTTATGTTATCGCACATAATGAAAATTCTAAAAAAGATGTGTCTGAAACTCTTGGTGTTAGTAAAAATCACTTGCATAATAATAATTTAAAAATTATTGACCCAGTTGATTTTTATTCTAATAATAAAGAAGATATGGATATAAAAAGTTTTAGTGAATTTGGTTTCTCTGAAATTAATGAAATGATTTTTTTTCCACTTAAAAATAAAGTAACACCAAAAATCATTTAGAATGTCGAAGAAAATTGGGGTTACAGAACAAACTCTATTAAAGGATTCTATTTTTAGAATAGGTAAGGTTTTTTCTGTAGAAGGTAGAGTTATTAAAATAAGCGTTGATAAACAAAAAAATGCATCTCATTTACTATATAAAGGCGAATTATTAAAAAATGTAAGTGTTGGTAGTAATTTAAAAATAGTAAAAGGTTTTATTGCAATTATAGCCAAGGTAGAAAGCGAGCAAATAAGGGAAGATCAAATATTTAATGTAAAATATTCAAAAGCAGAAAACAAAATTCATAGAATTTTGGTTGTAAAGCTGCTAGGCTATATTGAAAATAACAAGTTTATAGGTGGCATTAATGAATTACCATTAATAGATAATGAATGTCATTTACTTGATAAAGAAGAAGCACAGAGCATTCACAATTTTGTTCCAGAAGAGGATGTTCCACTAGAATTAGGCACGCTTGCTTTGGAGACTGGTCAGACCATTAGTTTAGGAGTTAACGCCTTATTTGCTAGCCATATAGGTATTTTTGGAAATACAGGAAGTGGTAAATCCTATACGTTAGCAAAACTTTATCGCACTTTATTTAAACGGTTTGAAAACGAAAAAAAGTTTCGTGAAAATGCCAAATTCCTTTTATTTGATTTTAATGGTGAGTACAATGACGATAATGCTATAGTTGAAGCAAAGCATGTTATTAATCTTTCAACTAAAACACAAGAAGGCAATGAAAAATTAGAATTTAGTGAAGCTGATTTGTTAGATGTTGAGCTATTTTCGATCATGGCAAGTGCAACGGAAAAAACACAACGTCCATTTTTGGCTAGAACATTAAATTTTTATAAAACTGTTTCAAGTTCTGATGATGCATTACGATTCTTTAAAAACATGCTTCGTAAAAGAGTCGTTGACATACTCAAAATGTCGGATAAAGTTAGAGCATTATTATTACTTGATTACTTAAAGGAGATTCTTCCAAAATCTTATGATGACAATGGAATTGAGAGAGATTTAACAGAAGATTTAGAATTTCATAATAAGTCGGCGGAGTTTATGTTGGATGGAGTTTTTTTAAGGTCTACACCTAATGAAATAGAGAATACTATAATACATAGGCATGTAGATAGCTATGAGTTTACAGACAATTTCATATCAAAAATCATTGATTTCCTTTATTTGCAATTAATCTATGATGTTATTAGTAGCCGAGCTCAAAATGAGCATATAGCCCCAGCTATCAATAAATTAAGGAGTTTTCAAAAGGATATTGGTAAAGTAATTCGAGTTGTCAAAGATGAAAGTTCAGATTTTTGGAATGATAATTATTTTACCATAATCAATTTAAACAATGCAAATTTAAATATTAAGAAACTAGTTCCTTTGCTGGTATCCTACAAACTATATTCAGAACATAAAAAAAAGAAAATTAATCAGACGAATAGTTCGTTGAATATAATAATAGATGAAGCACATAATATATTGTCATACGCATCTCAAAGAGAAAGTGAAACTTGGAAAGATTATCGTTTAGAAACATTTGAAGAAATAATAAAAGAAGGTAGGAAATTTGGTGTTTTCCTGACAATTGCAAGTCAAAGGCCTTCTGATATTTCCTCTACAATTATTTCTCAATTGCACAATTATTTTCTGCATAGGTTGATTAATAGTAAAGACATAAATGCCATTGAAAAAACTGTATCCTACTTAGATAAAGTTTCATTTGAGGCTTTACCAGTTTTAGCTACTGGTACATGTGTGGTTGCTGGTCTAGCTGCTCAAATTCCAGTTATTATTAAAGTTAATTCTATAGAAAAAAAGTACGAACCTAATAATAAGACCATTGATTTAGTAAGTAAATGGTCTGATAATATAGATAATAATGAAAAATAAAGATAGTTTTCAAAGCTGTTAAGGATATAGGCTTATAAACCAAAGGTTTTCTATGAATATATTTTTTTTGACCTAAGAGAGTTTTGGCAAAACAATAGGCGAGGGGAGCGGCCATATTTTAGGGGACTGGTTACAAGTTTTCTTGATGATTGAAAAGATTCATAAACCTTAAAGCAATCTTAAGAGTTACAATGGATCCTAAAATATAGTGATTGAGCCGTACATTGTTTCCAAAATTATCTGTAAGCCTTGATTTTTTTGTTTCTTTTTTTATCAAGAAAAAAAGAAAAACTAAATAAAAACCGAAATGATGAATAAGAAAAAGACAGTATATATTCTTGGTGCAGGATTCTCAATAGAAGCCAATGCACCATCACAAGAAAGATTGGTGTCTGAAATATTCAAAATACAGAAATCAAATCCTGACGTCTTTAAAGCAAATAAATTCCGAGAATTTCAGGATTTTTTAAGCTCAACAATAAGTATACCCAATGAGCTGCAGGAAACAATTCCTTTGGAAGATATATTTACTCCTTTGGATAGTTGCATTGCAGGTAACTTATCTTATAAAAATCTAAGTGTTTCCGAATTAAAACAAAAACGTCAGTTGATATTCAAACTGATTGGACTTACTCTTCAATATTTATTAAAAAATTCAGATAAACACTATATTGATACTTTCGCAAAGTATTTGGTAAAACAATCAATAAAAAGAATCGACAATAACTATAAAAAGGTTGACCCAGTTTCCGTAATTAGCGCAAATTGGGACATTCTTTTAGATAATTCGATTTACAACGAGATTAGACATTGTGGAGAACTTGGTGTTGTTGATTATTGTTGTTACATCAGTTCATATGATAAAGAAGACAAAACTGTTAAACCAGGATTAGAAATACTTGGAAAAGGTGGATTCAACGTCAAATTATTGAAATTACATGGTTCATTAAATTGGCTTCAATGTCCAAAATGCCATAGAATTTATGTGAAATTTAACGAGAAAATCGCTATGAATCCATATGGTAATATTACTAAACCTACATGCAGACATTGTAACTATAATTTTGGAAAATTTGAGTCACACCACTTGAATTCAAATCTGATAATGCCAACATTTTTAAAAGATTTGTCAAATCCACAATACAAGATAATCTGGCAAAATGCAGGAATAGAATTATCAGAGGCAAAAAAAATTGTGTTTATAGGATATTCATTACCGCAAGCAGATTTTGAAATGAGACAACTTTTGTCGAGAATGGTTGATAAAAATACTGAAATAGAAGTTGTAGATTATAGAAATGATGATTATCCTGAGACTTATGATACATTACTGAAAAATTTTCGACAATTTTTTGGAAGAGAAATTATTGGTCATGAAAAAGGAGCTTCAACTTATATTTACGAATATATAAAACCGAGCATTTAATAGGAATCCTATTTTACATAATGTTAGAAGTACTTAAAGAAAAGATTCAAACAAGACGGGAGGTTAGCAAGGGCTAAGAAATTATCGCACAGCGTAATTTTTAGCTGTTGCGGCAAGCTGACGAGAATGCAGTAGAAAAAAAACTTGCACACATTTCCTTGAATACGAGAATTTTAAACCAATCTAAAAGGTTAGCTTTTAAATGGCGTTGGCAAGCGATGGAAAATTGTGTTTAAAATAAATTGCCTGAGCAATTTGATTTTAAAAAGCAATCGAGTGCTTGGTAGCGGCTATTTTACATAACGACTAATTATGGGACAAATGAAAATATGCGTCGCAGACACCGCTTAAAAAAGTTTGATGACCCTGTTGTAAGTTTTAATTGATTCTCAGCGGTTTAAGGGATATTTTACATAATATAGAATTATGAATTACAACTAAGATGCGGACCCTGAATTACTTACGTTTACTTTTGTATCATAATTTATATTATGTAAAATAGAATATTTTAAACCCACTACTTTCAAGGCCAACGCTCCGTCTCGCCGTCTTTCTAAATCATCCACCGGATGATTCATAAAGTACGCGTATGTAAAATAGAATATTTTAAACCCAATGCAATCAAGGCCTACATACTCCATCTCGCCGACTTTTATATAATCCACAGGATAATCTAAAAGCTCGCGTATGTAAATAGAATTATTTATGTTTCGAAGTATGATACGGAGCGCTTAGTGAGCAACACGAGTTTTATCACATTCACTTCGTTCAGAATATGTTGTAGAATTTGTATTTAGCGTACAGACCGCATCGCTTTCATTCATCGGGACTATCTTTCTATCCTGAGTAGTATCAAAAGCTATAAATAACAGGAAAATGCCCCCTAACCAAAGGCTGTAGAAAATTAAGAAATTACGGTGTTTTTTCATACAATTACAAGTATAACTTTATATCCGACAGCTTCGTATATTAAAAATGGTAATCTTTTCCTAAAATAATGAACTCTATACCTTTAGTCCAACATGGGTCTAAAAATCCAATACACCTCCATTGTATTTCTTTAAAAATTAGTGTACAAAAAAAGCCCCTCAACTATTGAGGGGCTTCAGTTTTAAAGTTTAAGCGTCTTATTCTATAACTCTTACGTCAACTGCGTTTAATCCTTTTTTTCCTTGGGTTAGCTCGAATTCTACTTCATCGCCTTCACGAATCTCGTCTACTAATCCTGAAATGTGAACAAAATGTTCGGTGTTTGAACCTTCTTCTGTAATAAATCCGAAGCCTTTGGCATCGTTGAAGAATTTTACTGTTCCTTTACTCATTGTAATCTAATTTAATATTAATAATTACAAAGGGTATTTCAATTATGATGCCACAAATTTAGTATCACTTATTATTTCTCCTTCTCACAAACAATCATTAAATTTTAAAAACTAAAACTGTTTTCTTTAAATAGCTACTACCCGCTCCAATACCATATGAACTAAGGCCAAAATCTACTCCTTTTTGATGTCCGTTGCGTTAAGAATGGTGCCTGTATATCTTATTCTAGTCCGATGTGAAGAGGCAACGGAAATCGTACTTGAAAGATTAGGATTGATTTGCGTAGTAATCTGAAAAGTCTCCGATTTGTCTCCAATACTAAAGCGTAAATCATAAGCATTGCTTTTTTCGTCTTTTACAATTTTCATATCCTTAGGAATACCTTGAAATACAATCCCAGGTTTATTGTTATATCCCCCACCCATTTGCCGTTCACCAAAATAAGATAAGTTGGCAGACACTGAATCTCCATGTATTTTTAGAAAATTTGCACTGCTTGATACATCAATCTGACCAATATTACTTCCTGGAGGCAACATACCGCTCGAGGCAACCTGACTCATCGATTGAGTCACCATAGGGTGCGCAAATTTTGCGCGAAATTCAAGATCTTTTGTTGCAATCATCTGATCTAAATCTGGGTTTGCTTCTTGAACACTTTTTGAAGCACCACAACATATAAGAAGTAGCGTAATTCCCAATATCATGAGTATTCTGAGCATTTTCATAGGGTTCATTTTATTCTTAAGATACGAAATAATCTTTATGCGCTGCACGCTATACGTCGTACGCTTTGCGCAAAACGTATTACAAATATGCGATATGCGATATGCGTGTAGCGCATAGCGTTTAGCGGATATGACTTCCGGCGTTTACATCGATGGTTGCCCCAGTGGCATGATCCATTCCTCCGCTGCACATGAGTGCGATTAAGGGGGCTAAATCTTGAGGAGTCGTTAAAATATTAAGTGCAATTTCATTCAGTACTCTTTCTTCGCCATGGGTTTCAATAAATTGTTCCGCCATTTGGGTTCTTGTAAATCCTGGAGAAACTATGAAGGATTTTATATTTTGTTTCCCAAACGAACGTGCAACACTTCTGGCTAGTGAAGTTAGTCCACCTTTTGAGGCTGCATAGGCTAGATATTCTTCGGTTTCACCTCGAAAAACTGCTCTACTCCCTATATAAATAAAGCGCCCCTCTCCTATTTTTTGAAAATGATCGAGACCCAATTTGGTAAGTAATCCCACGGAATCTAAATTAATCGCCATGGTTTTTTTCCAAACTTTTAACCAGTCTTTGGTATCTGATGTAGCGGAATGTTTTAGGAAAACTCCCGCATTTAAAATAACTACATCGATTTTCTTAAAATGCGCTTCTACCCTTTCAAAAAGTGAAAACACTTCGTTTTCTTGTGATAAGTCCGCTTGAAAAGTTTTTGCAGTTCCTTGATACGCTTCTGCCAAATTTTCGGCGGAAGCCCTGTTGCCATTATAATGCACCGCAACCTTCGCTCCCATTTCTAGTAAATAAGCGGCTAGCCCCTTCCCTATTCCGTCTGAAGCTCCGGTGAGCAATATGGTTTTGCCTTTAAGATCTATCTTGGTCATTCTAAAAAGATATCAAATGCCTACTGTTTATTCAAATTATCGAGTTTATTTTTTGCGGAACGCCCAGTCATACCCTCAGGATCTAATTCCATTATCTTTTTATAACTCTCTTTAGCCTTATCGATTTGGTTTAATTGTTCTTGGGCTGCAGCAAGATTATACCAAGCTCCCACAGACTCCGGATAAAAATCGGCCACCAGTTGCAATATGAAAATACCTCCCTCAGGATTTCCATTGGTCAATAATCTATAGCCTGCTGTTCCGAATTCTTCCTGAAAATCGTAGTATTTATAGGCAGGATCGTTTGCAACCTGAAAGCCCGCTCTCTTTACCTCGTCAAATTTCCCAGCAACAAACAAATCCGTAAGGTGTTGCATAGGATCCAAAATAAAACCCGTTTCAGTATAGTTCATAGCAGCATCTAAAATCACATCTTGATTGGTGCGATAATCTTCAAAGGTCATTTCCTTTGCGATATGAGGTAGTGTCCATTCCCTACCATCCCATGGCGATTTGTCTTGCCACCAGGCATAGGATAGATAGGCATTGATGCCAGAGTTGGGTAATGTTACTTTTTTAGCATCGCCATAAAAATTCTCATTCTCCGAAGTAGGTTCGCCTACAATAATTGCTTCGGTATAATTTCCAATTTCATTGGTCAGGTTTTGACAAGCAGAAAACGTATTGCGCCCAATAATATAAAAGAACTTCCCCCGCTGATTAATCTCAGGTCGTGCCATAAGGCCTTTAATTAAAGGTTTGTTGTTATAATTATTCCCACCTCCATTCAATCGAACATCATACACCAACTTCTCAACCGAATTGGTATCAATAAAACCGAAAAGACGCTTGTAAAAATCGGCTAAGGTTTCTTTCTCATCATTGAATACTGAACTCTGACGTACATATAGCGTTTTGGAGTCTTCCAAATATTCAAAAAAGTATAACTTTTCATATAAATGCTTTAGAAATAGGGGTGTTTTTGTCTGGTCACGAGCACTTACCCACTTTTCATTAGGAATGGTGAATCCATATCCTCTTGACATTTTTTCCAGAGGAATCGTTCCAAATGTATGTTGGAAAACTTTTCCGTCTTTTTCTAAGGTTAAGGCTATCTCGTTCCTTAACTCGGGAATAACACCTTGCGCATGTAAAACTGTGGGCACGGTGAGAAACCGGAGTCCATAACCTTTAAAATATTGATCATTCTCTGCGGGTACTACAGGTCGTATGGCTTTTAAAGCTTCTTCAATAGGAGTTTCACCAATTTTTATCAATTTCGCACCTAAGGCTTTTTCATTTCCCTTCTGTACTCCTTCTATAAATATACCATCTTCAAAATGATACAAATTGACTGCTAGTACGGCTTCTTCGGCCAAGGTACTAAACGGAATCTGCGTATGTCCGTATTCAAAAAAGGAAACCATTCGGGTAAGGCCTACTTTAATTTCGTGAACTTCCATCGAAGGAATAGCCGCATGCAATTTATCAATTTCGGCATCAAAAGCATCGGCTTTTACTTTCTTAAACAGAAATGGATAGTCTTTGTGAATCGTTTTTTGAAGGAATCTTAAATCTTCTTGCCACTCTTCAGCGGTTAAGGTTTTTTGTGCGGTGCTGTCCGAAGTAAATAGAAAAAATACTGCAACAGAGCATAAGATTGTTTTAAAAAGTAATTTGAATTTCATGATGGTCATTTTTAGATTGATACTAATGAGTCACAAAGATGTTGTTTCATGTTACACTTTGCTTAGAAAAAGTACCCAATTGTAGAATTTTGTTCTTGAATCGTTAAAAGTATCTGTGTAAAACCCTTTTTTGGAATTACATTTCTGTAGACATATCATCTTCGGAAGCTTCGTAATCATTTACCCAAACCCTAAAGGGATTGATTCCGAGACCTCAATCAGCAAAAAAGGTCCTCTCTTTAGGTCGTGGCAAAGACTTTTTTGATGTTATTTTTATTTCCGAAGGTAATCATCTGTGCCATCCAACCAGTCTTTGCGAATGGGCGCCCAGGTGTCTATTTCTTCTACGTCACCAATCATTAAAGCTTCATGGGGCACATGTGCAGGAATTACGACAGACTCCCCTGCATTCAAA
Organism: Maribacter taeanensis; assembly: GCF_047345145.1. Classification (NCBI taxonomy): domain Bacteria; kingdom Pseudomonadati; phylum Bacteroidota; class Flavobacteriia; order Flavobacteriales; family Flavobacteriaceae; genus Maribacter; species Maribacter taeanensis. The sequence continues at coordinate 690,300 of NZ_JBLFER010000001.1, read as the reverse complement.
TCAAAAGTCTGTTCTTTGTTCGCACCAAACCAGAAACGAATGGTTCCAGAAATTACTTGGGTTATCTGTTCATTTTCATGATCATGAAGCGGGACGAGAAATCCATCTTTAAATTGCATTCTAGCAATCATTACTTTCTCTCCATAGAGCAATTTTCGTTTCATTTTGGGAGCAACTTGCTCTGAGGGAATATCATCCCAATGTACTTTTTGTACCATCTTCAAGTGTTTTAAAATCGATCAACAAGAACAAAAGCTGTTTTGACAGCGTTTTGATCAGAACCATAATCCGTCCAAGCGAAATAGATCTTATCATCATGTTTTTCCATTTGAGGGAAACCCGATTTACGAGAAGCATCCATTTCTGTGATGATGAGCTCCTCCCCTTTACTGCCATCTCGATGGACTCGCATCGCTTTGAATTGCGCCATACCTTGAAAAGACTCCATCCAACTGACAATTGCGGTTTGCTCGTCCACAAGCACAATATCAACTCTTCCCATGGTATTCTTTTCAGAAACCACAATAGCATTCTCAAAATTAGCGCCTCCATCCGTAGAAAAAATCACCTTCACTTTCGGTTCCGCATTTGCTCCTGTAAACCAAGCCATTGCAAGCGTATTCCCTATAGCAGATGCTTTGGGTCCGTTTACTGGGCAACCTTTAATTTCCCAATTGTCAGCAAATACTATTTTTGGGGTGGTCCAATTCCCGTTTTCTAAGCGCACGATACTCATATCGCGGACTTCGTCTTCCGAACGATCACGGTACATTACTACTGGTCCGTTTGCAGTCATTGCAGCAGTTGTCTGACAACAATCACAGATACGTGCGTCTAGTTCAGTTTCATTTTGTATTTCACCTGTAACCGAAACTTCAGCCGCTCTTAAGGTCATAGCACCGCTATTTCCGTTTTCGTCTTCCTCAGTATTTCTGCCATCGAGCCATGTGATGAAAAAACTTTTCTTATAGGGCAAGACGCTTACAAAACCATGTTCTGTAGGTGTATTATCAGTATGTAGTGGTAGGTTCGTTTTCCATTGTTTTTCCCCTTCGGGAAGCAGATTTAGTTTGACATCATAGGAATAGGTTCCTGCGGATGATTTTTTCAAAACATGAGAAATTAAACTACCATTGTTTTCTGCTATTGCCGGAAAGTCGGCCCAATTCACAAACCAATCGTTACCTTGTAAAATATTCTGAGCAGGTTGCCACTCCCCTTTCATAAATTCTGAATAGTGTACCCGTGTTACACTATCATTCTCTTTTTCCGCCCATGACATCAGAAGCTTCTCCTCATTAGAAAATAGAAAAGGTAGAGAACTCTTAATTTCTGCTGGTGAAATCATTTCGTTTACTAAGGTAACCTCCTTTTGAACGGCTTCCTTACAAGAAATAAGTCCAAAGACAAACATGAAGAGAAGAAAAGTAATTCTCATTATTGGATGTTCTTTAATTTTTGAATGATTTCTGGGGAATTCCATTCCGTAGCACCATCCATACGTTCTACCTTCTCCCCTTTTTCGTTGTAGATAAAAGTAGCAGGAAGCGCTGTAATTTCTTCGGAAGTCAGAGAACCATTGAATTTCACAAAGTTGAGATCAAAGCCCCTTTTCTGTTGAAATGCTTTGATTTTCGCTACGGATTGATCTGATGCAAAAAGAAATACATAGTTTTCTTTATCCAAAAGTGTTTGTGCTTCTACCATTGAGGGCATTTCCTCAATACAAGGCTTGCACCAGGTGGCCCAATAGTTCAAGAGTATTCTTTTGCCTTTGTAATCTGAAAGTTCAATTGGTTTGCCCTCTAAATCTTCATAGGTGCTTTTTGGTTCATTCTCCTCAGTTAAAATATCTACAACAACCTCTTGTTTTTCTGTTTGCGTAGCAGGTTGTACAATTTCTTTGGGTGTTTCTTTACAGGCAGAAATGCTAATGAAACAAAGAACACTAGTGACAAGTTTAAATTTCATAGACTATGGGTATTACAGTCTACCGAAAGTACCAAAAATTCCCATCACATAAAATGGAGATGTACCATTAAATGAAAAAGCTATTTGGCTTTTCTTGAAAGTTTCTTCTGGTATTTTGATTGTATGATATCGATTACTACCAAAACGACAATTACAAAGTAGAAAGTAGTTTTGCTCATTGGGGTCACTTCATTTCCGAATAGTTTGAGATGTGCCAAGTGTCCGCCTTCAGATAGCAGCATAATCCCAACAATAAAGAGAATAAAGAGCCCTAAAACCTCATACATTCTATTCTTTTTTAGAAATTCTGACACTTTACCAGATAACCATATCATAAGCACTCCCCCAATAATAATGGCTGTTGTCATTACCCAAAACACATTCGTAAGGGCCATGGCGCTAAGAATAGAATCAAAAGAAAACACCAAATTCATTATAACTATCGAGAAGATAATCATGTTTATGCTTTTAGGATTACTATCACTTACAAGATGCTCATCCTCTAATCGCAACATATGCCAAATCTCTTTAACGGCTGTATACATAATAAAAATACCTCCTAACAAAACAATCAGACTATGTATATTGAACTGTCCTTCTAAAATGTTAGTAAAATCAAAACCAAAAATTGGATCTTGAAAATAGGCGATTACACGAATCAGAACGAACAGCAATACGATACGTAAAATAATAGCTAAACCAATACCTAAGGTCCGTACACGCTTTTGATCTTTTTCGGGAGCACGTTTCGATTCTAATGAAATATACAAGAGGTTATCTAAGCCTAAAACCGCTTGTAATAATGTAAGCATTGCTAAAGTGATAAAATTGTCAAGTGTAAAAAGACCTTCCATGGGTATAGGGGTTTAGTTGGTAATTGTGATAAAGGTGCCAAATATAAAAGAATTTAGAAAAATCAATCCTTAAATAGAGTCTAGATATCGAACGTAGAAAAACCGTATTATATTTCGCAACTTTCGATTGACGGTTTCTTCCTATCTTTAAATCAAATTACTTTGCTGCTAAATGACTCCAAAACCGGAATACGCCTATATCGCTTTTGATGTTTTTCCATCACAAAAAGGGGCAGCAACGCATATTGACCATTGTTTAAAAGCACTCCAAAATACCTTCGCCACAGGAATACTTATTTGTCTCGGAACAGAAGAAATGCCTTCATTTCAATACGATTCGGAAAGAAAACTTTATGTCTACCGCTTTAAAGAAAAGATTCGTAACTTTTTAGAGCGTACGCAACAATTTCAAAATACCGTAACGAAACTGCTACAACTCCCACTGGCTGAATACGTAAAACTGGTTCATTTTAGAGATGTTTGGGGAGGCGTAGCATCCTTAAACACTAATGTGAAATTCCATACAGTTTTTGAAGTGAATGCCTTTTCACATTTGGAGTTACCAAATCGATATTCAAATAGTAGTCCGGCTGCTCTCGCAAAAATCAAAAAATTAGAGAAACGTTGTCTTCTAGACAGTACAGCAATAATTACCCCTTCGCCTATTACCAAGAGTTTTATGGTAAAGACTTTCGATACCAATCCTAAGAAAATAACGGTTATTCCTAACGGAGTGAGCATTTTCAAAACCAAAAAGAACACACCCAAAAGTCGCTATATTTTATATTTTGGAGCTTTTCAAAAGTGGCAAGGCATTAAAACACTATTCAAGGCGTTTAAAGAACTAAATGACCTTGATTTGCGGCTTATGCTCTGTTCTTCTGTTCCTCAAAAACGAATTGAAGTATATCAAGATTTAGCAAGAGACATCGGCATATTTGAAAGAATAGATTGGTTTTTTGAGTTGAATAAAAAGGAATTGGCACAAAAGATCAAGGATGCTTTTTTGACGGTAGCACCATTAACAGCATGTAATCGTAATATAGTTCAAGGATGTAACCCTCTTAAGGTCTTAGAATCAATGAGCTATGGAACACCAGTGGTTGCCTCAAAACTACCCGTTATTGAACATCTTATAGAAGATGGAGAAACAGGATTTTTAGTCCCTCCAGACCGACCACAATTACTAGGAAGACGGATAAGAACCTTAATGGAGCGAGAAAAATTAGTAGGACAAGTGGGAAGCAAAGCGAAGAAAAGTATAGAAGAAAAGTATCTTTGGGAAGATCAAGAACTAAAAATGAAAAACCTTTACCTGAATCTTGAATATGTTTGAAAAGGCCTTACAACTAGATAGCAAATTATTCTCAAAGGAAAAGCGAATTCGCGCGAAAAGACCTAGTGAATATTGGTTGGTTTTTCTTAAAAAACAAGCTTTAACACAGCAAAAAGAGGGTTACTCATGGGCTATGTTGTTATTCTTGATTCCTATTTTAGTTTTTATTTTCATCATTTATTCTATTTTTAGCGATGGCTCAAACGGGAATACTGACTACGGCAATTGGTTTCTGGGTTTATTTGTTTTTTTCATTTTTATATCTGTGGTCGTACTATTTCTTCACGCAGGCCGAAAGCGCGCTTTTGTAGCCCCTAATGCCTTTGACCATTTAGCAAAGTTTATCGTAAAAATTAAAGGAGATACCTTTAAAAATCTAATCGGCATTAGCTTAGACCTTTCTCCTATTGAAAACGAAGCTAATTCAATGGACCTAAAATTGTTAGGGCTAAAGGAAACTAGACAAACGAAATTCAAACCCTATCAACTGGAAAGATACCAAGCTAATTTACGCTTGAAAGATGATAGTTTTTGCACAGCTTCTTTATACCAGATTTCCTTGAAAACGACAACTACAAAGCGCCGTAGCAGTGGAAAAACAAAGACCAAATCAAAGCACAAGCACAAATTTTATTACATCCTTTCTTTAAAATTAAAAGCGTCGGATTATCAAATAATAGAACCACAAGAAATCATTGGGCATAAAGGCCAATATGAAGTTTCTCATCGTAAAGAAAACGGATTCCTAATGGTTAAGATAAAATTTAAAGAGAAGCTACTGGCGCTTCCAACTAAAATCACGGCAAAACAAAAGAAGAAAGCATCAATTTTTACAGAGATGATGGAATATCTATTTAAAAACAAAATTGTTGTACCAAAATCGAACAAACCAAAAACATTTTAAAAATTTCCTATGAGTTGCGAGCAAAAATCAGGAGTGTTTTTAAATAAGAGTTGCAGCCGTACGGTTACCAACACTTGCAGTAACTGTGATAAGAAGACTTGCCATGTCCATTTTCATCGATTTGATGAAAGTGATTTGTGCGAAGATTGTTATTGGGAAAAATATCTTTACGCAGAAGAGAAGAAAAACAACTATAACCCTGAGATTTATGACGATTCCGATGGTACAATTATTAGCTCTTCTAGTTCCTCCAATGATTCGGAGGACGCAGGTTTCGATGGCGGATTTGGTGGTGGTGGATTTGGCGGAGGCGGTGCCGCCGGAACATGGACCGATGGTGACGCAAAAGGTTTTGAAGAGACCGATTCTACGGGAGGATTACTAAATAGCGATGAAACGTTTTACTATAGCTAGTTCATGAACATACTTTGGTTTACTGAAAATTTCCCTCCTAATAAAGGAGGTATGGCCCGTAGTTGTGATCGTATTGTTTCCAACCTACGAAAGCACCATCAGGTAGATGTATATCATTTTACAAATAAAATAAAACCTTTTATATCTCAAGCCAATATAGGCGGGTCATATACCGCGGTTCCGGTTTATGAAGATGCTTCACATACCTTGAATGTGCTATGGTCTTATATTTCAGCTCAGAAACAGTATTCGAAAACCACTGTGTTTGTGGCTTATGGTAGTCATCTTAGCTTAAAAGGTATTCCATTGTATGCAAAATGGCTCAAGTTACCCTATTTGCTTTGCTTAAGGGGAAACGATTTTGATACTGCCATTTTTTCTAATAAAAAGCCAGACTTATTGTACGCCATAAAAAATGCTGAAGCTGTAGCATGTGTAAGTAGCGAAAAAGTTGAACGTATCAAGAACATGGACTTAAATGATAAGTTGTTTTTTACTCCGAACTCGATAGATGCCAGCAGCTGGGAAATTTTGGATGCCGATCTGTCTTTAGCAAAAGATACCAGAACAGGTTTTACAGTAACAAAAACAACTGTTATAGGCCTTGTTGGTTATTTAAAACAAAAAAAAGGTGTCGACTTTTTTATAACCACTCTTTTGAAATCAGAGCTTTCAACCAACATGCATTTGCGTATTGTAGGTGAATTAGAACCTGAAATAGAAAATAAACTTCAAGAATGGAACCTATCTTACTCTGTTGTTGTACCTGAATCACAAAGTGAGTTGATGGCCAATTATCTAAGTTGCGATGCTATTGCCATTCCATCTATATATGATGGCATGCCCAATGTACTTTTTGAAGCGGGAATACTTGGTGTGCCTATTTTAGCTTCTAAGGCTGGTGGATTGCCTGATGTACTTGATGATACCAATGCATTTCTGTTTGATCCCTTGTCGGAAGAATCATTATTAGCATGTATTTCTCAGTTCTACAGGGCAACAGATGAGAATTTGCATGAAGCAAGCAAACGCCTGAAAACCAAACTCATGCAGGAATTCACTCCTGAAAAAGAAGTGAAAAACTATTTAAAAATATTTAAACAAATACATAACTAATTTCATATAAACATTTAATCATGAATACATTAAATACTAAAATAACGCAGCTAAAATATATTTTCATTGCCTTGCTCACCGTAGCCTTTATCAGTTGTAAAAATGCAAATACAACAAATACCAGTGTGGGTAATCTAACTTCTAAAATGACAAAACCAGATAAGAAAAAATACTTTGACAGCAGTAATTCTGTGGTTTATGAAGTGAAGTATAAAGATGATGGTTTTAAGTTGCGTACTGCTTCTTCCGATTTATTATGGAAGGTAAAATTATACGATAGTAAAGTAAAAATTAGTGACAACGAGGAGAATTTGAATCCTTATGAAATCAAAAAGATGGATACTGGGGAATCAAAACTAGAGAAAAACGATATGACTATCGAACGAAGCACGACTGAAGATGCTCGAAATCTGGTATATAAGATTGATGAAATACCTCAAGACCAGCAAGAAATACTTATTTCCGAATTAAAAGAAAAAGGCTTTTGATTGCTTTTTATGTGCAAGGTGGAGGTTTGGGTCACCTTTCTAGAACACATAAGTTGATTCAATATCTCGAAATTGATTCAAAAGATGTGCTTATTATTACTCCCTCCGCTTTTAAACATCATTTTAAACAATACCAATTTATTCCGATTTCTTGGAATTCAAGTCCAGCTATATGGTCGAATATACTAATAGAACACCTTACTAAACATAATATACAGTTTTGTTATATCGACACTTTCCCGCTAGGAATGAAAGGAGAATTAATTTCAGTTTACAAAGCCTTGCCAAAAATTTCATTTGTATACACCTGTCGGATTTTAAAATGGGAAAAGTATTTAAATGATATGCCTGAAACCTTTGCCCCTAATTTCTTTAAAACAATATTATTAGAAAATTTGAGTGAAGTCCATGTAAATTGGATAAAAGCGGCATCAAAACAAATCAATAAGGTTTTGTTTCCGATTAGTACAATCACAGAACATAAAACGCTTGCTAAAGACCCTTATGGACTTATCATACACTCCGGAGGAATAAAAGATGTAATTTCTTTGTGTACAAAAGTAAAAGCCGTTATGCCGTCAAACATAAAGTCCATTTTTGTCTTTACACAAGTAACTGCTGAGTTTGATGATAAAAGGTTTCAATTTCGAATACAAGAATATCCTGTACAAGCATACTTCAAAAATGCTACCCATATTTATACTGCAGCTGGGTTCAATCTGATTAATGAGTTGGCTTCATACCATGAAAAGCATACGATTTTCCCTATAGAACGTTTGTATGATGATCAATTTTTTAGAGCTAAAAACAGCGGTAACTTACTTGCGAAATAAGTACTTTTGCCGGATGTTTAAAAAGCGTATCCCACAACTCGAATTTATTGCTTTGATGGCCTCCTTAATGGCCTCAGTTGCTTTGGCAATAGATGCCCTCTTACCAGCTCTTGATATTATTGGATTTTCTGTGGGAAGTGTTTCTGCCGCTGACAATCAGCAAATTATCATCATGATCTTTTTAGGGCTAGGAATAGGCCCTTTACTATTTGGACCAATTTCAGACAGCATAGGAAGAAAGCCCGTCGTTTATATGGGGTTCGTTCTTTTTGTGCTCTCCAGTTTTCTATGTGTCTATGCACAAAGTCTAACCGTACTTGTAATAGGACGAATTCTACAGGGAATAGCCTTATCTGCTCCAAGAACAATTTGTATTGCAATTATTCGTGACACCTATAGTGGTGATCACATGGCGCGTATTATGTCTTTTGTTACGGTGGTGTTTTTATTGATCCCAGTTATCGCCCCTGCTCTGGGCAAAGTGGTTTTAGATGCCTACAATTGGCAAGCTATTTTTTATGTGCAGATTGTTTTTGCCATTGTAGTCGGCATTTGGTTCTGGAGAAGGCAACCCGAAACCTTGCGTGAAGAAAATACGGTTAAGTTTACGTCCAGTATTTTTACTGATGGACTTCGTGAACTCCTGAAATATAAACAGACCGTAGGCTACACTTTTATTTCTGGCTTTATTACCGGATCATTTTTAGTATACCTCAGTACAGCACAGCAGGTATTTCAGGAGCAGTATAATTTGAAGGAAGAATTCCCCTATATCTTTGCGGGACTTGCTATTGCCATAGGCGCTGCTACGTTCTTGAATGGCAGTTTTGTAATCCGATTTGGAATGAAGAAATTAATAACTGTCTTTTTGATTTCTTTCTTTCTGATTTCCTTTACCTATGTAGTTTTGTTCTTCGGAAAAGCGAATCCTTCGATAGAAATTTTAATCCTCTTTTTGGGCGCGCAGTTCTTTTCTATTAGTTTTCTCTTCGGAAACCTTAGATCAGCAGCCATGCAACCCATCGGACATATTGCTGGAATTGGTGCTGCCATCACAGGATTCGTGGCGACGCTGATGTCAGTTCCTATTAGCACCTATATTGGTGGATTTGTTGTCGATACTGTTTTTCCGCTATTCCTTGGTTTTACAGTTTGTGCCTTATTGGCTTTGATAATTTTGGCTTATCTCAGACTAACTCAGCAAAAAACAATCCCTGCGAGCGTCTAAGTTTTTTTGCGTTTTGTGAGCCATTGCTTAAACCATAAATTCAATAATAAGCCGCTTATGATCATCGCCATACCTACAAAACTCCATATAGTATATGTTTCTCCTAAAAAACCAACGCCTACAATTATGGCAAAAACGACTTCTACATATTTAATAGGTGCAATTACATTGGTTTCCCCCATTTGAAATGCTTTTGTCATAAACAATTGCCCGAAATAACCAAAAATACCCAAACTTAGTAGGAGCAAAAGATCAATAAGAGTTGGGGTTTTCCAATTGAAAATAGATAGTACTCCTCCCACAATAAAAGCAATGCACATGAAGTAATTAACAATCACCACAGGATGCTCACTAGGTCCAATTTTTCGAATAACGATATAGACTAAACCACTAAAGACAGAAGCTAACAGCACTAGTATTAATCCGATTGGAGGTATGCTGTCATCAAAGCCTTTTAAGACCAAAACACCTAAAAAAGAAAGCACAAAAAATAACCATTGAATTGGACGCACATTCTCCTTAAGGATCAAAATAGCGAACACGGCAGCAAAAATGGGTGCAATATATCGCAGGGCAACTGCAGAGCCTATAGGCATATAATGAACGGCCATAAAGAACAAGAGCATTGAAGTAGATCCAAAAACACCCCTTGTAATTAAAAGCTTCCGGTTTTTGCCAAGTATGGGTATACCGCGACTAAGAAGAAATCCGAAGGTGAAAAATAGAGAGCCAAAAGCTCTGAAAAATACCAATTGATAAGCACTATAGTTCGTCAAGAATTTCAGGAGTCCGTTCATTCCAGTAAACGCAATGGTGCTTAGCACCATAAAAAGAATCGCTTTTTTTAAATTCAAAGGACGATTTTAAATTCTCATGTAAAGATAGATGAATATGCGCTTTTAGAAAATGCAAAAACCACATTCAAAAGAATGTGGTTTTGTTTAGACTCTGGTTAAATACCATGAAACATGTGTGGGACAATATTCAATAATTTCGAGCACCAGCAACATATTCATCAATACCTTGTTGTAACTGATTAAACTTTTGAAACTGCTCTTTAGCACTATCGACATAGGCTTCAACAGATTTTTTACGGCTCTTTAATGATCTGATAATTTCCGAATTTGAATTACTTAAGTTTTCGAGTCCACTTCTGAGGCTTTCAATACGCTCAAAAAGACTATAAGTTCGAGGTTCACAGGTGTAAGAATTAAGTTTACGCTTTAATTGTTGTAGATCGTTTTGATTGCGTTCTAACCGCAAGACCAGAGCACTTTTATCAACTTCTTTTACGTCAGATTTCATCGTAGCAGGATTTTAAGATTGAACATAAACATTTGAGGGTACAATAAGTTACGAAAAAATCAAATACAGAGATGTTTCTAAAGTACAGAAAATCAGACTTTAACAATTAATTCAACTAAGCTTAACTTTTGTCTTAGTATAAATTTGGTTTTGAGAGGTATCCTCCTTAATTTAAAGAAAAATCTTTTTATGAATATCAACTTTGAATATCACGCGGTAAAGGCAAGTAATCGACTTGAAATTATGGCCGCGGACAGGCTAGAAAAGTTATTAAATAAATATGATTTCGTAGTGCGCGCAGATGTTTTCATAAAAAAGGAAAACACAAGCCAACCAAATACGGGTATGATCTGTGGTATTCGATTGAGTACTCCAGGACCTCGTCTTTTTGCCGAATCCAGTAATGGTAGCTTTGAAGCTTCTATTTCAGAATCTGTCACTGAGTTAGAGCGCCAATTAGATAGACGCAAGGCGAAAATGAAATCCTATTAAGTAGTATTCTAGAAATAAAATTTACTAGATAATCTCCTTAATTGTTGTTCGATGTATCTTCAAATTGAGTGTCAACCAAAGTCGCTTTACTCAAACGGGTAGAATATGGTGTATGTTTCAAATCGCGGAGTAGCATTCTTTTTCTGCGTTCTGAAATATCAAGGGTATCTAAAATTCTAAGTTTTAATTCAGTCGCTGCAATTCTTTCCTGCCTTTTTTTCATACGTTCTTCCTCCGTGCTAGCAATTTCAGGTTCAAATCTGGACATTACGGTATGCCGTTGCACCTTAACATTACTCTTATCAATTTTAAGGGTGGCTGTTCTTTTTACGGTTGCAGGTTTCGAATCAGGTTCTTGCCCAAAAATAGGTACTGACCCAAAAAGGGAAATACAAAGACCAAAGGTCAAAATAAGGGAAGTTTTCATTTTAATTCAAATAGTGTGTCTCCTTTAAAAATACAAAAAAACTGTGACTTTACCATAAATTGCCCTTTTGTTGTTCAACCATCGGTTTTTAGTAACATTTTGTCGGTGGTATTATAAACTAATTAAGGTTCAAAAAAACAGCAAATAAATCATAATCTTTATCAAATCCAAAAGATTAAAAATGACAAAAGTTGGTTACTAAAACATATTTTAGTCTTCTATTTCGTCATAAGTATTCTCCACCAACATTGCTTTTTGCAATCGTCGCGAAATACCATTCTTGTATAAGTCACGAAGCAATTTTAACCTTTTGCGATCAGATATGTTCAAAGTATCTATAATACTGCGCGTCCGAGCAATTTCGGCTTTCTTCTTTTCATTCTTACTTACAAAATCAGGTTCGAATTTGAACATGATGGGACCTTCATCTTCTTCGACGAGCTTTTTAGTTTTGTTTGGCGTAGGAGTTTCTTGTGCATTTGTGGAAAAGGGGAATAAGCCCCAAATACATACGCTAAAAAGCATAAATAAAATCTTCCTCATTATCAAAATATAAAATTGTTCTGCTTACAAGGTATTAAATTCTTTTTGTAAGTTACAAAAACTGTAGAATTCAAGTTAAATAACGTTTAAATACGACAGTTGAACGAAACTCAAAATAAACTAACTTTGGCATAAATTATGAATGCCATTACTTATGAAACATTCTATAACAATATTTTTTGTTGTTTTTTCCATACTATTTGCAAATGCACAAAGTGATCTGAGCATTACAAATGCTGAAGTTAGTTTTGTATTTGTGAATAACGATGTAGAAGGAACCCTCGAAGGGTTTACATCAGAGTCTATCATAGATCTTGACCAAATTGAGAATTCAAAGCTCAAAGGATCGGTAAAGGTTGAAACCATAAGTACTGGGAATTCTATTAGAAATTGGTCGCTCAGACGCAGTAAATATTTTGATGCGGACAATTTCCCCAAAATCAAGTTTGAAAGCACATCAGTACAGCAAGAAGGAGATATCATTACCGTAAAAGGCAAGTTGACCATTAAAGACGTTGCCAAAGACGTTAATTTCAGCTTTAAAAGAAAAGATAAGCAACTCGTTGGAAAAACTACTCTTTATAGTTCTGATTATGGAATCAACATCAAAAGTGACCGAGAGAAAAACAAAGTGTTGGTCGAGCTAATATTTCAATTGAAATAGGTATTTGAATAGTATACACCTACACATTAACATTTTTTCCTTCCTCACCTACTTAAAGCTAAAATGATTGTTACATTTGTGCACTTAAAATCGCACCTATGTGGATTTGGATTATTTTTATCGCTTTCATTTTAGTTTTCCTTGCGCTTGACCTAGGCGTTTTCAATAAGGAAAATCATGTTATAAAAACCAAAGAGGCAAGTATCTGGACAGCTATTTGGGTTACAGTCGCCCTTAGTTTTAGTGGTGTCATCTATTGGTTATTTTCCAATGGAATGGTTGATAACCCAACAGGACTAACCCCTAACACCGCAGTTCTAAAATATATTACTGGTTATCTTATCGAACTTTCTTTGAGTGTAGATAATGTCTTTGTTATTGCAGTTATTTTCTCCTCCTTTAAAATACCACCATTGTACCAGCATCGTGTTCTTTTCTGGGGAATTCTTGGTGCCATCGTGTTTAGAGCTTTAATGATTCTATTTGGTGTAGCACTAATTACCAAGTTCGAATGGATCATCTATGTCTTTGGTGTTTTTCTGCTTTGGACAGCATTTAAAATGCTCAAAGGTGAAGAGGAAGAATTTGACCCTAAGAAGTCATTTGTATTTCGGCAGATAAAGAAGATATACCCAATTACCGGAAGTATTCAAGGGGAAAATTTCTTTGTAAAGCGCATGGGCATCAAGGCTGCTACCCCCCTATTTGTTGCGCTAATTGTTATCGAACTTACTGACATTCTTTTTGCTTTAGACAGTATTCCTGCGATTTTGGCCATTACGGCAGATCCCTTTATCGTTTTTAGTTCTAATATCTTGGCCATCATGGGACTCCGTTCTATGTATTTCTTGATTTCTAGAATGTTGGAGAAGTTTCGTTTTATCAATTACAGTCTGGTGGTGATACTTGCCTTTGTTGGCTTGAAGATGCTTTTCTCACATTACATTCACCTGCCGGAGTGGGTTTCATTAACCGTTATTTCTGTAGCATTGGTTGGTGGCGTTATTGCTTCGTTGACTATTCCGGAGAAAGAGGAAGAGTAGACCAGCCCTCAATCCCTAAAGGGATGCCAAATTAAATAGTTCTTGTTCTTGTAACACGAAAAGTCTCCCTTAGGGTCGATAGCAACCAATATTACCCATTATTCATCTGCCCAAAAAGAGCATCATATACTTTTTGAACGCCCCAATTCCCAACAGGAAAGTACAAGGCAAAGAATAGCGCCATTCCTAGGGCAAAATTACGTTCGTTGAAAAGTTGGTCCAATAAATTGTTTGGATAGGCATAGGATGATTCAAAGGCATAGCCCCCAAATTCAAGAAGGCACATCGCTACCAATCCGTAGGCATATTGAGCATGAAAAGGAAGCTTACGAAGTAACAACGAAACCGGAACCATATAAACGATATAACAGGTAATCACCTGCCACCAATAGGTGAATCGAGCGATTTCAACTTGAGCGCCAAACCAATCCATTAGCATTCCCCAAGAAAAATAGACAATGCAGTAAATAGCAATAAGTCGTTTATCAACGTTTAATTTGGACTTCGCCCATCTTATAAATTCAGTCATTTGCTAGATTGTTGGATTGTTGGATTGTTGGATTGTTGGAGAATAAATTTTCATTTTCAACTTGTCCCCTTTAATTAAGCCTCAGAGAGTTTCTTATCTATAATTTGAAGCGCATCTTTTACCGTTTCCATTTGGTCCATGTCTTCATTTTCTAGGCGAATATCAAAGGTATCTTCCACATCAAGAACAATATCTACCAAATTGGCTGAATTTATATTTAATTCATTAATCAGATGACTTTCTTCAGTTATGCTAGCCGCTGAAACATCTTCAGGAAGGTATATTTTAATGATATCGTGTAATTTTTGGTAGTGTTCAGTGCCAGTCATAATTTGGGTTATTTGATTGTAAGATTCTTAGATGGGAATTTTTCAATTTTCCACTTTCAATTTTTACTTAGTCAACTAAAAGCTTTAAAAATAACACAAGCATTTACATCTCCAAAACCAAAACTTGCCTTTGCCATTATTTTTGGGGAATGCGGAATCGTTTTTTTCGGAATTTTCTCCTTGTCTACCAATTCCAATATCTCTGGATGCAAGTCTTCGCAGTTCACATTACCAAAAACTTGACCTTCTCTAAACTGAAGTACAGCACCAACACTTTCAATACTTCCGGATGCTGCCAAACAGTGTCCGAAAAGTCCTTTAAAAGAATTTACATAGGGGAAGTCTTCTCCATCACGTTCCAGAGCTTTTGTCCAATTCTCTATTTCCGTGGGGTCTTTTGCCGTGGCAGTAAGATGTCCGTTTATGGCGTCTACGTCCGAACTTTGAATTCCTGCATTTTCTACTGCCTCTCGTATACAACGCTGCACTGCAAGACTATTTGGAGCTGTCATACTGCCTTTTCCGCGCTGGCCACCACTATTTACTGCACCGCCTAACACTTCTGCATAAATCTTAGCCCCACGTTTTTGAGCACTTTCCAAGGATTCCAAGACCAAAGCCCCTGCTCCACTTCCAGGGACAAAGCCAGCCGCACTAGCACTCATTGGCCGACTTCCTTTTGTTGGGTTCTCATTAGACTTTCTAGGTAAAATACGCATAGCATCAAAGCCACCCCAAACATAAGGACCACTGTCACTGCAACTCCCTGTTAAGATTCGTTTCGCTTTTCCTGCAACAATGCGGTCATAGGCCATGAGAATGCCCTCTGTACCCGTTGTACAGGCCGAAGAGTTGGTGGTTACCTGATTGCCGCATCCTAAGATTCCACCTAAATACGCACTTATACCACTCGCCATGGTTTGTAGTACCGTAGTGCTTCCTATACGTCTTACATTCTTTGAATCTACCAAGTGCGTGGATTCTCGAAACTTATCTACTCCAAGAATTCCGGTGCCGAAAATGATGCCACTATCCCAATCGGGTGTTTCTTTTTCTGCAATAGCTAATCCTGCATCTTTCCATGCATCTGTTCCGGCGATGACTCCATATAGAACGCCGCTAGCATTCAATCCGCGAAGCTGCAAGGGTGTAAAATATTGATTGATTAACGCTTCATTCAATTGCGGTTCTCCTGCGATTTGACAAGCAAATTCCAAATCTTGAAGCTGCTTATCAAAACGAATTCCGCTAGTCCCTTCTTGCAGCGATTTGGTGAATTCCTTTAATCCAATCCCATTAGGTGCGCAAACGCCAAGTCCTGTAATTACAACGCGTTTACCCATTTTTAATCGATTTAAGCATTCCTGAAACTGTTCCTTTGCAAACTAACTTCCCTTCGGAATTGTGCATCTTTACCTTACATTTCAATTTGTGAAAACGAAAATATTCTTTTTCGGAAGTGACTACTACTTTCTCATTAGGAAAAACAGGAGCTAAGAATTCCATTTCAGAACTACTCAGTCCTATTTGCACATTTTCACCCATCGCGACTTCCTCACTGTTCAAGAGATAAATGCCCAGTGCTACCACACCAATTTGTGCACAGCACTCGGTTAAAATCACTCCTGGTGTAACAGGATTATCTTTGAAATGGCCTTTGTAGAAATCAGAATCGGCATCAAAAGTATATGAACCTTCTGCTCCGTTTTCATCGATATGTAGAAGTTCATCAACAAACAGAAAAGGTTTGGTGTATGGGAGTTTATGGATGATTTCTTGGTATTTCAAATAGTCTTTTTTACTAATTAACTTGAACTTGAACTTGAACTTTTAGCTTTGTAGCACCAACCCCTCCGCCCTGCGGGCACCTCCCCTTTGCAGGGGAGGACTTAAAAATTCAACTTTGTTAAAGGGGAACCCAACTTTTATTTGAATTCACATACCTTTTTGAAAGCCCTCCCTTTTTGAGGAGGGTTGGGTGGGGCCTTACCATTCCAACAAGACCCGTTGTGCGGAGAAGCCTGGGCCGAAACTCAATATCAAGCCTTGCTCCCCCTCTTGAATGTCTTTTTCAAGAAAACGCTCCAGAACGTAAAGAACAGTAGCACTGCTCATATTTCCATATTCTCGCAAGACTTCGCGGGTGTCGTCTATATTCTTTCCTAATTTACCAAATAGTTCCTCAACCGTCTGTACAATTTTTCGTCCACCGGGATGAAAAATCAAGTGGTCTACCTTTTTAATGGAGCTGCCATTCCGTTCTAAAAACGGATGTACAATATCTGGAAAATGATTCGCGATTGTTTCGGGTACCGCTGGGTCAAGAATCATCTTTAATCCGTGATTCGTCATATCGAAGCCCATCATTTGCGTGGCATCTTTAAAATGATACATCTCCTCTCCTACTATTTTGGGGCCTTTGGCATCAGCTTCCGAAGACAATAGAACACAAACGGCCCCATCTCCAAAAATAGCTGCACTCACCATATTTGCCATGGAGTGGTCATGGAGTTGAAAAGTCGCAGTCGGACTCTCAACAGCCACCAAAGCAATACGTTTATTGGGATTCGACTTTAAGAAGTTTTGTGCATAAATCAATCCCGATACACCCGCTGCACAACCCATTTCCGTAACCGGCAAGCGCACTACATCATGCTTTAAACCTAAATCATTGATGAGATAAGCATCCAAAGATGGAATCATTATTCCCGTACAACTTACTGTGATGATATAATCGAGGGAATTTGCCTCCCAACCACTTTGTTTTAGGGCTTTTTGTAAAACGGTTTTGCCCAACTTTTTCACTTCCCGAACATAGATCGCATTCTTTTCTTCGAAGGAAGTTGCTGTAAAAACTTCTTCAATATTCATGATGCCATAGCGCTTATCAACAGCGGCACCTTCAAATATTTTCACCACCTTACGGCGAAAACGTTCGTCTTCATCAGCCAACCATAATTCGACAAAAGGAATGATATCTTCAGTACTCCGGCAATATTCAGGCAATTCTTTGGCAACCGTAACTATTCGTGTTTCGTTCATATATCAAGTCAGTCGATTGGGTTGCATAATCCATACATAACGAAAGGCCCATTTCCATTTAATGTTATGTTTGATCTGGGGCAAGCTCTTCGAATATTGAATTAAATCAGATTTTATAAAACCTTTACTAATGGAAATCAATCCATCAATTTTGGCCGTTTTTGTTTTTATAAAAATAAGGCTAAAGGCTTTAAAAAGATAATAGGCCCAACGACTTCTGTGCAAATCGTTGATTACAACTCCGATACTGGCCAATTGATTAAACTTTTCAAGAAAAATCAAAAGGTCTTTGTTTGTAAAGTGATGCATCGTAAGTGTATTGATGACAATATCGCAATTCAAATCGGTCACTTTCAACTCAAGAATATTGCGATGTTGGTATTCAATTTCGGGATAGTTAGCAGATGCTTCTTCCGCTAATTGCAAGGCTTCGGTATTCAGGTCGATGCCAATTAACCGGACATTAATGTCCCTTTTCTTGCAATATTTTGCTACTTCACGAAGCATGTTACCATCACCGCAGCCCATATCAACAATCGTATAGCTTTCTTGCGGATGGGCTTTAATCAAATCTGCAACCGCATTAACCGTAATATTGCTACCGCCTAAAATACTGTTCACACGATTGATATCATCGAAAACGATACGTAGGCTTTTGAGTCCCTCGCGAAAATCATCCATCAACTCCGGTTGATTACTTCTTTCTGATAAATCTATTAGCATTGTATTTCTTTTCCATGGGTTTGTTTTATTAGTTTTCGAAGCAAAGCGGGAGATGTTGTCACGGCTTTTAAAGCCAAATTAGACATTTCTTCATTGAGTAGTAAAGATTGTAGTTGCCTGCCCATCCACAAGCGTTTTCTAAAGGTTTTTTGCCATTCTTTTTTATAGGCCGTTTCCAATTGTTCTCTATTGAATGCATCCTTTAGAAAGCGGTCCACATGTTCCGAAGCAATCTTAGCGGAATGAATGGCCATCGCCATACCGTTTCCGCAGAGTGGATGGATTAAACCCGCAGTATCTCCACACATCAGAATATGGTTTTCTACGGATTTCTTCTGTTCAAAGGATATCTGTGCAATTGTCAAAGGCTCATTGAAAATAGGAGTTGCTTTTCCCAAGAAATCATTCAGAAATGGGTTTCTAGCAACCACCTTTTCATTAAAATCTTCAACATTTTTTAGCTTTTGAAAACTTGAATAGGAAGCCAGGTAACAGAAGTTAACTGCTCCAGTTTCCGTTTTAGACAAACCGCCGTAACCTCCTTTAAAATTGTGCAATGCGACTTCATTCTCAGGAAACTCATCAAACACGTAATGAGCCTTCACTCCCAACCAACCGGACTTCTGTTGAATAAAATTTCTATTCAGGCGCTTGTCTATCGGGCTCCGCTTTCCGTAAGCACCAATGGCAATCTTGGAAGTATATGTTTGCTTATTCTCAGTACGAACTTCAAAAAAACCTTCTTCAAACTCAATTGTCGTAACCGATTCAAATGCAAATTGAACACCGTTTACAACTGCCTTTTGGTATAACAAATGGTCAAAACTGTAGCGGCTAATACCTATTCCGCCTAAAGGTAATTTTGTATGTGTAGATTTTCCGCTTGCGGTACTTAAGCTCAGATTATCTATCTGAACAGCCTTTGAAGAATCCATCGGCACTCCTAAAACTTTTAAATACGGAATGATTTCGTTGGAAACGTATTCCCCACAGACCTTATGATGCGGATAAGGTTTCTTTTCCAGGACCAAAACAGAGTGTTTTTCTTTGGATAAATGAATTGCTGCCGTTAGACCGGCAAGGCCTCCACCAACAATAATAACATCATAGCAAATCACCATCGAAAGATAAGAATAAAAAATCCCGACATAACAGTCGGGACTTTTAAATCAGTATTACAAATAATCGCTTTTCGCTTATTTGCTCGTCTTCTTTTTAGCCTCTTCTTTTAGCTCAGGACTGGCCATAATAGCAAG
This sequence comes from Maribacter taeanensis, assembly GCF_047345145.1. Classification (NCBI taxonomy): domain Bacteria; kingdom Pseudomonadati; phylum Bacteroidota; class Flavobacteriia; order Flavobacteriales; family Flavobacteriaceae; genus Maribacter; species Maribacter taeanensis. The sequence goes on along the minus strand of NZ_JBLFER010000001.1, from coordinate 670,803 downwards.
TTCAACACGACGGTTCTTGCTCTTACCCTCGGTTGTTGAATTGTCCGCTCTAGGTTGCAACTCGCCATACCATTTTGTAGTAAAACGATTTTTAGCAATGCCTTGGGCAATTAAGTAATTCGTTACCGATTGCGCTCGTTGTTGAGACAAGTTCATATTGTAATCCTCAGGACCAGCACTATCTGTATGTCCCTCAACCAAAATATATGATTTAGGATACTCTTTAAATATTCCTGATAATTTATTGAGTGTTTCTACGGATGTTCCTTTAATATTCGATTTACTGGTATCGAAATACACACCTGCTTCTTCATTAAAGACCACATTAATTCCTTCTCCAACTCGGGTTACCTCCGCTCCAGGAATTTCTTCTTCAATCCGTTCGGCTTGTCTATCCATACGATCACCAATAAAACCGCCGGCTACACCTCCAACGGCGGCACCAATAATTGCTCCTAAAGCTGTATTGTTGCCTTTGCCTACATTATTGCCCAGAACTCCGCCTATAACAGCGCCACTAGTGGCACCAACAACGGCTCCTTTTTGTTTGTGATTTGCATTTTTTACAGCACTACAGCCAAAAATCAGACTTGCTGATAGTGTAAGGAATATACTTTTTCTCAAATATGTTTTCATAAGTAGTTTTTTAAGATTTTTTATTGAATTTGTAAACGACATTCATCACCTTTCCATCGACATTAACATTTGATTTCAGAACCATCTCACTAGCGGTAAGCGTAGCGATATTAAGTCGATATCCTTTTCCGGATATGTCTTTGTTCTTTTCATCAATGCGCTTGAATTGCAATTGACTTGAATAATTCTCAGGATTATCAACAACAGACCAGCGCATAAACCTGTCACCACCATGACAAAGGGAAGATGCGGCTAAAGTATAGCGTCCTGTACTATTGTTATCGCGAAAGAACCAATTACTTCCTTCAAAACAAATATCATCTGCATCATTGAAAAGGACAGATTTGAAATTACCCGTTCCATTTTCATAGCTAATATCATTGAGAGTCCAAGTACCGCTTAACATATTCCGTTTTTCGCGCACTGCTTTGGAAATGGAGCAAGAAGAAAAGAGCATGACAAAAGCCATGACCAAAAGGTAATTTTTCATGTTTTAGATTTTAGGGTTGCTCTATGTACGTATGAACGGACAGAACAGTTTTTATCCAAACGTTAAACATTTAAGAATATGTCAAGATGAAGATTCTAATCGATGAATGGTAAGAAAGCCTAATAATAAAACACCATTCTAGTTATGGTCTGTTATTAGTTAAAAAACACGTATGGTATTTAAAACTTATCTAGTACGCCAGTAAATCCAGTAATTCGTGGGCGAATCTATTTTTAGGTAAATAGTTATTCTCCAAATTTTTGGCAAACGGAATAGGTGTTTCAATACTAGCCACTCTTTTCACCGGAGCATCTAAATGTTCAAAACAGTTTTCCATTACTAAAGCGGAAATGTCGCTGGCAATTCCACCGAAAAGACTGTCCTCTTGTAGGATAATGAGTTTTCCTGTTTTTCTTACGGATGTATAGATTGCTTCCGTATCTAAAGGAGCCAGTGTTCTCAAATCAATAAGGTCAGCACTTACTTCTTGGTGACTTTCTAATGTTTCCAATGCCCAATGTACTCCTGCTCCGTAGGAAACAATAGTAATATCATTTCCTTCTTTTAGAACCGCAGCTTTTCCTAAGGGAATGGTATAATAATCAGAAGGCACATTTTGATACACACTTCGATACAGACCTTTGTGTTCGAAAAACAAGACGGGATTTGGGTCATTGATAGCAGTATTCAATAAGCCTTTGGCATCTTTCGGAAATGCTGGGTATACTACTTTTAAACCAACAGTTTTCGTAAACCAAGCTTCATTGGTTTGAGAATGAAAAGGTCCCGCACCGACTCCGCCACCGCAAGGCATACGAATCACTACATCGGCTTTTTCATTCCAACGGTAATGCATTTTGGCCAGATAATTCACAATAGGATTAAATCCCGTACTAGCAAAATCAGCGAACTGCATTTCCATAACCGCTTTCATTCCGTTTATGGATAGTCCCGCTGCAGCCGAAACAATGGCAGATTCACAAATGGGTGTATTCCGCACACGCTCTTTGCCAAAAGCATCAACAAAACCATCTGTGATTTTAAAAACCCCGCCATAATCCGCAACATCTTGCCCCATAATGACAAGATTATCATACTTCTCCATGGATTGTTTTAATCCGGTAGAAATGGCATCAACCAAACGAATATTCTCTACTACACTTCCTTCTTTAATATCTTCATAATCAAATGATTTGTAAACATCATTTAATTCTTTAGTTTTATTTACTTCAACCTCGCTTTCATCAAAAGCTAGCTTTAAATTTTCATTGATTTCAGCGGTAATCTTTACTTTGATGGCATCGATTTTTGCTACATCTAGAATTTGCTCGTCTAACAAGAATTTTTCGTAGTTGGCGATAGGGTCTTTTTGCGCCCACTCCTCCATCAGCTCTGCTGGAACATACTTTGTACCACTCGCTTCTTCATGACCTCGCATACGAAACGTTTTAAACTCTAGAAGTATTGGCTCTGGATTCTTACGCATCTTTTTACAGAGCTTATCTACGGTACTGAAAACCTCAAGAATATTATTGCCATCGATGATATGAGATTCCATTCCATAGCCTTTTCCTTTATCTGCTAAATGTTCACACTTGTACTGCTCATCTGTAGGAGTGGACAGACCGTAGCCATTATTTTCAATACAGAACAAAACTGGAAGGTTCCAAACGGCTGCAACGTTTAATGCTTCGTGAAAATCACCTTCGCTGGTACCACCTTCACCAGTAAATACAGCCGTTACATGGCCATTCTTCTTTAAAACGTCCGCCAAAGCAATGCCATCTGCAACCCCTAATTGTGGACCTAAGTGCGAAATCATTCCGACAATATTGAATTCCTGTGTGCCAAAATGAAAGCTGCGGTCGCGTCCATTTGTAAAGCCACTAGCCTTGCCCTGCCATTGAGCAAAAAGCCGATACAACGGAATATCACGAGTCGTAAAAACCCCCAGATTTCTATGCATTGGCAAAATATACTCCTCTGCTTGCATAGCACTAGTTACACCGACAGAAATCGCTTCCTGACCGATGCCACTAAACCACTTTGAAATCTTTCCTTGACGTAATAGAATCAACATCTTTTCCTCAATCATACGAGGTTTTAGCATCCGCTCGTAAAGACTGACTTGTAATTTCTGGGATACTTTGGAGTTTTGGTACTTCATGTTATATTTTAAAGCAATCATGTTCAAAAACGGGATAAATTTAACAATAAAGAACACAAAAGCACTTAAAAGATTTGATAAGCCGCAGCATAATTTATTAACTTTGATTGAAACGTTTTAATTTATTCGTATGAGTCTCGTACCTAGTGTTGATTTAAAGGATTTCACCTCAGGTGATTCCGACAGAAAAGAAAAATTTACCAAAGAAATTGGTAAAGCTTTTGAAGAAATAGGTTTTGTGGCTTTGAGTGGACATTTTCTTTCTGAAGAACTGGTTGAAAATTTGTATTCAGAGATAAAGCAATTCTTCAACTTACCACAAGAAACGAAAGATAGTTATGAAATTGAAGGCATTGGCGGGCAACGCGGCTATACTTCCTTCGGAAAAGAACATGCAAAAGGCAGAAAAGAAGGGGATTTAAAGGAGTTCTGGCATTTCGGTCAGTATGTTGAGGACAATCCCAAATTAGAAGTGGAATACCCTGAGAACGTAAACGTGAAAGAACTTCCGAAATTCAATGCTATTGGGAAAGAAACCTATAAAATGCTTGAAAGAACAGCTAAATATGTACTTCGGGCCTTAGCCTTACATTTAGATTTAGAAGAAACCTATTTTGATGAATATATCCGGAATGGAAATTCCATTTTAAGACCAATTCACTATCCACCTATTACTTCAGAACCTAAAAACGCAGTGCGCGCGGCAGCTCACGGGGATATCAATCTGATTACCCTATTAATGGGAGCCCACGGAAAAGGTTTACAAGTGATGAACCACAAAGAGGAATGGGTAGATGCTATTGCAAGACCCGACCAGTTGATGATTAACGTTGGTGATATGCTTTCAAGACTCACGAATAACAAGTTAAAGTCCACGATACATCAAGTTGTGAATCCGCCGAAAGAACTTTGGGGGACATCACGGTATTCAATTCCGTTTTTTATGCATCCGATAAGTGAAATGTCTTTGAATTGTTTGGAGAACTGCATAGATGATGATAATCCGAAAGGATTTGAAGATACTACTGCTGGAGAGTTCTTGCATGAGCGTTTGATTGAATTGGGTTTAATCAAGAAATAATTTAGATGGATTTACAAGATCAGCTCAAAAACCTTTTTCCAGACTATACTCCAGAAAAAGAAGAGAAATCCGAAGAAAAAAGCGATATCTGGCTTCAAGACGAACCCATAATTTGCAAATACGAGAAGCGAAAAGGCAAGCCGATTACCATTTTAGAAGGGTATAATGGTGCGGATTCGGACTTTAAGAAGCTAGCAAAAGAAATAAAAATCAAATTAAGTGTTGGTGGAAGTTTTAAAAATGGCGCAATCATTATTCAAGGTGATTATAGAGATAAGATAATGGATATGCTTAAAAACAAGGGATTTGCCGTAAAACGTGTAGGAGGGTAATTCGGACATTCAATGTGGCCCTATTTCTCGCAGTTCTGCATTTTAGTAAACTTGACCCTCATTTTGTGTTAATTTTATTTTGACGGATTCAAATAAATGTTACTTTTAACACTACAACCTAAACTGCTGACTCTATGAGTTCCCTTTTGCACATTACAAATGGAGATAGTTTTACCCAAAGACTAGACTCTCTTAAGCTTAAAGGTGATGTCATCACATGGCGTGAAATGCTCTGTGAAGGCCAAACCCTTACCAACGTAGGTAGCGAATCTTTTTGGAAAGCTCGTTTTGAGTTTCTAAACAAGAATTACAAGGTTACCAAATCTTCATTTATTGAAAAGACCCTAAAGGAATACCGATCACTTTGTAATCACAAACAACAAGACCAAATTGTACTTTGGTTTGAGTATGATTTGTTTTGTCAAGTGAATATGTTGGCCGTTATTAGCTGGTTAAAATCACATCGTAAGTATGCCGAAATATCATTGGTTTGCAGCGGAAAAGAGGATGATACCGATAATTTGTATGCACTTAATGATTTGAATGATGAGCAACTACTGAAACTTTACGAGAATAAAGTTGTGCTTAGTCAAGATGATATCGAATATGCAGATTATGTATGGCAATTGTACTGTAGTGACAACCCCATGCGCTTAGAAAATCTTACTGATTTTAAAAATTACAAATTCGATTACCTATCGGACGCTATTACCGCTCACTTACAACGTTTTCCTTCCATTAAAAATGGATTAAACGCTATGGAAAATAATATTCTTCAACTTAGTGTAGACCAAAAATTAAATAGCAAAAAAGAGCTCTTAGGTACCATTTTAAGAAACCAGAGCATCCTAGGTTTTGGAGATAGTCAATATGATAGAGCTATTTCTAGGCTCAAACCCTTGTTCTCTTCTTTCAATCCGGTTAAACTTACTCAAAAAGGTAAAGAAATTTTGGACGCTAAAACAAGCTACTACTCCTGTATTCAGGATAATGACGTGTATCTTGGAGGTGCTTTGAAATATAACTTCTTATACAACACGCATACGGACAGAATTCTAAAATTATAGAATGCAATTAGGGCCATCTGAGCTTATTCTGAATGCTGATGGCAGTATTTACCATCTAAATTTACTTCCCCAAGACATTGCAAATACCATAATCACAGTTGGCGACCCTGACAGGGTTTCGGATGTATCTAAACATTTTGATTCCATTGAATTCAAAAAAGGAAAACGAGAATTTCTTACCCATACGGGAATGTTAAATGGAAAACGGATAAGTGTCATTTCTACGGGAATTGGCACCGATAATATCGACATTGTTTTCAATGAACTGGATGCCCTTGTCAATATAGATTTTGAAAATCGAATTGTTAAGTCAGATAAAATTCAGCTCGACATCGTCCGGATTGGAACCTCAGGTGCGATTCAATCGGATGTAGCAGTAGATTCCTTTTTACTGAGTGAATTTGCCATGGGGTTTGATGGACTTTTGCATACGTACCAAAGTGATACAATCCAACATAAGGAAATTTCTAAGGCCTTTGTCCAACAAACGAACTGGTCATCAAACAAATCAGTTCCCTACGTTGTTAAATGCGATGAAAGTCTAGCACAGCAATTATTATCAAATCGTATACGATTTGGCACAACAGCAACAAACATTGGTTTTTACGGACCGCAGGGCAGGAAACTTCGCTTAACGCTTGCTGATGAATCTTTAAACAACAAAATCACTTCTTTTGAACACGATTCCATTAAAATTACCAATTTAGAAATGGAAACTTCCGGTATTTATGGCCTCTCAAAACTACTAGGTCACCGTGCGGTTTCTATGAACTGTATTCTAGCCAATCGTGTTACTGGTGAGTTCTCAAAAAATCCACAAAAAGCGGTTGACGACCTCATTCAATACACTTTAGAAAAGTTGACAAACACCTAAAATAATAAGTCGGTAACTTGTAGTTTTATTTCACAATCTATTTCTATGAAAAAAGTAAGTATTATTGGTGTACCCGAGCATTTCAATCTTCCTTGGCACATGGCTATTGAAGAAGGTGCTTTTGCAGAAAGAGGCATTGACCTAACATGGACAGATATCCCCGAAGGAACTGGTAGAATGTGTCAAATGCTTCAAGACGAAGAAACTGACCTTTCGATAATTCTAACAGAGGGCGTGGTAAAAAGCATTACCGAGGGGAATCCTTCCAAAATTGTTCAAGAATTTATTGCAACCCCATTGCAATGGGGCATACATGTCGGTGCCAAGAGCGCATTTAAGACCATAGATGGGCTTTTAGGAACAAAGGCAGCAATCAGTCGCTTTGGCAGCGGAAGCCATCTTATGGCTTATGTAAATGCCCAAAAAGAAGGGTGGGACATTAATGATTTAAAGTTCGAGATAATCAATAATCTTGACGGAGCAATCGAAGCACTTACAACAGGTACCGCAGATTATTTCATGTGGGAGCATTTCACAACTAAGCCAATTGTGGACAATGGCACTTTTCGAAGATTAGGGGACTGCCCTTCTCCGTGGCCTTGTTTTGTAATTGCTGCAACCGATACCTTCATTGAGAAAAACCCATCTACCCTAAAGCATATCTTGGAAATCATTAATCTATATACTTCAGAATTTAAGAATATTCCAAGTATCGATAATACTTTAGCAAACCGCTACGGACAGCAGTTGACAGATATTCAAGAATGGCTTTCAAGCACAATGTGGAGTCAAAAACAGATAGCAAAACAGGACATTGCTAAAGTCAGTACAACCCTAAAGGAATTAAAGCGAATCGATAAGATTATACCTTTTGCAAGCATAGTGACTTAGCAAGCTTAATTCATTTATCAATATTCGAAAAATACTTACGAATTATTCCCTTGATAGTTTTCTCAGATAAAGGCTTTTCAATAAACTCTTTGATATTCGGGTTGTTCATTGCTTTTATCTTATCGCCTTCATCTCCGCTAGTAGTGAGCATTACAATAGTAGTACTCTCTTGAATCTTTAAATCAACCCGTTCTTCATAGAACTTCAAAAACTCCCATCCGTCCATAACGGGCATTTTTATATCCAAAAGAAGTAAACAGGGTGTCTTTAACATCGAATAATCTTTAGAAGATGTAAGTAAATCAATAGCCTCTTTACCATTTGTTGCCAAATCTACATTGACATCAAGATTTAGCTTATTTATAAAGATTTTATTAAAGAGATTGCTGATTTCATCATCATCAACTAAAAGAATGGAGTTTAACTTAGGAGAATACATAAAAACGTAATGGTTTGGCTTCTCGAAAGTAGTAATTTTCTTTCTATGGAATATCCCCGCTCTTATTTTTTAGCGTTTTTGTTTAAATAAAATTTAAATAAAAACCTCTATTTCTGTGTTTTGTTAAACAAAAGTACCATCGGAACTATAAATTAATCTGTCACCACAGTATAGCATTCCTTTGTAAATCCATTAACAGTTTATTGGTTTGACTAAAGTGTTTGTTTCCAAACCAATAACCACGATTTGCGCTCAAAGGCGAAGGATGTCCTGAAGTGAGAATATGGTGTTTATTTGCATCAATAAGTGTGGCTTTCTTTTTAGCAAAACCACCCCAAAGTAAAAAAATTACATCCTTCTTTTCATCTGACAATTTCTTTATTACCGAGTCGGTAAAACGCTCCCAACCTTTTTTTTGATGACTTCCTGCTTGATGCGCACGTACCGTAAGCGTGGCATTAAGTAAAAGCACACCTTGCTTTGCCCAACGCTCAAGGTTACCACTTTCAGGATATGAAACGCCCAAATCATTCTGAATCTCCTTAAATATGTTGATTAAAGACGGTGGATGAGGAATACCATCTTTTACTGAAAAACAAAGCCCATTAGCTTGGTTCGGACCGTGATACGGGTCCTGGCCAATTATAACAACTTTTGTGTCCTCAAAACGACAGTGATCAAAGGCAGCAAAAATATCCTTGCCTTTAGGGAAACAGGTGCCAGAGCCGTACTCTTCTTTTACAAAGTCAATAAGGGAATGAAAATAAGGTTTTTGAAATTCCTGCTCGAGTTGCTGCTTCCAGCTTTCGTTTATTTTAACATCCATAAATAATTTATCCTTTCCTATCAAAAGACAAAAGTAGATGTTTTGAACTACTTAAAGTAGGGTGATTGAAGTTGGAAAAGGTTTTCCTAATCCTCAAATGTTGTATTTGCAAGTTGGATCTTTAGCACGTCACTCTGTGCTTGACGACGCTCCAAAGTCGTAATATAATCTAGTGTTGCATCCTCTTTGTGCAAATCATAAGATTTAGTCGCCCAGTTCATTGCTGCATTTAGATTGCCATTAAACTCGCTTAAAACTGCTAGATTATAACATGCGCGACCACTAATCCTTGCTTTTGGGTTTGCGATTTCTTCTTCCCATAGTTTTATGGCTTCATGGTAAGCGCCCTCTTGTATTTTATCATCTGCCAATTCGAAGTTTCTGGTTCCAAGAACATAATACGCTCTTTGAACATCTAGTTTTTTGGGTTGCATACGTTGTGCATACGAACTTCCAGAGTTTTTACTCTGCTCCAATAAGGTCTCTCTTCGTTTATCGATAGCCTGTAAAGCATCTACCGGACTTACGCCTTTTGCTGACGCAGTAATTTGGTCGTTTGAAGTAAACTCATCAACCAATATTCTTTGTTTTGGGTCATACACTCTCCAACCGTTTTCAATAAGTGTTTCTAAGGTAATCTCTTGGGCGGATACTTTTGTTCTATCTCGCATCATATCTAGCTGATCGATCTTAGTTTTCTTTAAAGAGAACTGAGTTTCAGTATCGTGAGAGGCTAACGAAAATATGGCATCAACTCCATTTTCCTCACAGATTTCAGCTATTTTGTTCCAAGTTTCCTTACTTGGTCTTGTCCCAAAATCCGTCATTTCTTCATCAAGGTTATCTAAAATTCGAACGGTATCGAAGCGTTGGTCTTGTGCCAATTCGTCGAAGAGTCCGGTCAAAGCTGCTTCTGTGCCTTTTTCTGCAAGCCATCTTTCTTCCATTACAATAAGTTGCTCTAATCGGGTTGAATAGCTCTTGACAAATGAGGATTTGCTGCTATTCACAATACCAATTTTTCTAATTTGATTTGAAAAATCAACAGGAGAAGGTTCTATAGTACTAATTGTTAACTCTTTTGTTGAAGTACAACTAGAAAGCGCTACTAAAACGCTACATACAAACAAGATTCGGGAAAAATGTCTCATATAAATTTAATATTCGCGAAACGAAAAGTCGCTATCGCGTAAGTAGGTTCTGACTAAAACAGCTGTTAGGGTGAAAATATTGTATTAAGGGTATGCATTTGGTCGAAAAAACCAAGGATTTGTTGTGTAAGCTCAGTCTTTCATGTTCTTGGGGTGGAGAATGTTTTTAGTCTAAGGCGTATTGCATACATTTGCCATCGGTTTTATCAGCTATGATTTCAATAAGCAACAAAACACTTCAAGACCTAGAGTTTCCAACGGTTCTGCAACAAATTGCAGCGCGATGCAATACGGAATTAGGAAAGGAACGTTCTTATGAAATCGAGCCTATTTTAGATGATGAAGCTATACGGTTGGTTTTAGGTCAAACATCCGAATATTTATCGTCGTTGGTCAGTGAGAATAGAATTCCCAATCACGGATTTGACAGGATTGATGCGGAGCTTAGTCTTCTCAAAATCGAAAACACGACGTTAGAAGTTGGAAGTTTCCGAAAAATTGGAACTATCTGCACCACTATTGCTACGCACAAAAAGTTCTTTAAAAAGTTCAAAGAGTATTATCCCTTGTTATTTGCCGTTTCCGAAGAAATTGAACTGAATACTGAGATTCCAAAGGAAATCGATGGAGTTATTGACAGGTTCGGAGAAGTGAAAGACCGAGCTTCGGATAGGTTGTTTTCTATTCGTAGGCAAATGAATCAGGTAAAGGGGAAAATCAGTCAAAGTTTTTCTTCCGCCCTGAATCTCTACAACGGCTCGGATTATTTGGATGACATTCGAGAGTCCGTTTACGAAAACCGTCGTGTTTTGGCAGTCAAAGCCATGTATCGAAGAAAAGTAAAAGGTTCGGTTATGGGAAATTCCAAGACCGGAAGCATTGTCTATATCGAACCCGAAGCTACTTTGAAATACAGTCGTGAGCTAAATAATCTGGAATTTGATGAAAAGGAAGAAATCCAAAGAATACTGAATCAACTTACGGCGTTGATTCGTCCCTTTGCTCCTATTCTTTCTGACTACCAGGAATTCCTTGCACAAATTGATGTAACAGCAGCAAAAGCTAAATATGCATCGGATACGAATGCACTGCTCCCAAAAATAAATAAGGAGAAACGTCTTTTTTTAAGGGATGCCTATCACCCGCTATTATACCTCAACAACAAATTAAAGAACGAGAAAACCTATCCACAGACTATCGAGCTACATCCTGAAAACCGGATTATCGTCATTTCGGGACCGAACGCTGGTGGCAAAAGTATTACTTTGAAGACGATTGGACTCTTGCAAGTGATGCTGCAAAGCGGATTATTGATTCCCGTTCATGAACGAAGCTCAGTTTGCTTATTTGATAAGATTTTAACAGATATTGGAGATAATCAATCTATTGAAAATCATTTAAGTACGTATAGTTATCGGCTTAAAAACATGAACTCTTTTTTGAAGAAGTGTAATGCCAATACATTGTTCTTAATTGATGAGTTTGGCACAGGAAGTGATCCAGAACTCGGCGGAGCCTTGGCCGAAACCTTTCTTGAAGTGTTTTACGAACGTGAAGCATTCGGAGTAATTACAACACACTATGCAAATCTAAAACTACTTGCTAACGAATTGCCATATATATCAAATGCTAACATGCTTTTCGACGGCAAAACCTTAGAACCTACCTTTCAATTAGTCTTAGGAGAAGCAGGCAGCTCGTTCACTTTTGAAGTGGCACAGAAGAATGGCATCCCCTACTCGCTCATCAACAAGTCAAAGAAGAAAATAGAACGCGGAAAAGTCCGTTTTGATGCCACGATAGCCAAATTACAGAAAGAACGTAGCAAAATGGCTAAAACAGGCTCTAGAATGCAAGAAGAAGAATCCAAAGCAAGAGAAGAAGCCGCGCGATTGGAAAAATTGAACGCGAAGATTAAATCTAAACTCGAAAATTACCAAGAACTCTATGACCATGACCAGCGTATGGTGCATTTGGGCAACAAGGTAGATAAGGTGGCCAACCGTTATTTTCAGGACAAGAAAAAACGGACTATGGTATCTGAGTTGATCCGCATAGTTGAAACCGAAAACAGCAAGCGAAAAAAGAAATCGGCCAAACAGGATAAAGCCGAACGGACAAAAAAGGCACAAGTTGCCCAAGAAGTACAAAAAGAGGTCAAGGTAATCCGTCAAAAAAAGAAGGTTGCAAAGAAAAAGGCAGTTCAAAAAGAAAAGAACAAACCAAAACCGGTTTTTAAGATTGGAGACCGTGTTCGGATGATTGATGGTAAGGCGGTTGGCAGCATCGATACCCTTGAAAAAGGGAAGGCGGTGGTCAATTACGGTATGTTTACGACCAACGTTAGCATAGATCTGTTAGAGTTGGTGGAACGCAAGAAGTAATATGCTATTTAATTTGATTATCAGTTAATTATATGAAATCGTATATGATTTTACGAATACCACCTCGGGTTTTTAAAGCCGCTTTGTATTAAAAATAACAGCCGACACCAAACTGTTGAATTGCCACTTAAGGTGCCGACTGACTTCTTTAATTTTAAAGATCAAAAGGACCTTCGTTATCAAAATCATTGTTCTTTGAGTTAATGGAATACTGTGTTCCCTCCTCATTAAACAAAATGTAATAACGCGTATCACCTATATACATACTCATTGCGGCCCCGACTTTTTGAAAAGGCAGGGTATCGTTACGCCCCCATTTGCTTATTGGTTTAACCTCTTGATAATCACCATCACTACGTAATGCATATTCCGTGCCTTGTTGGTTTATGAACCAGTGGTCATTACCCTCTGTTACGCCCGTTCTATGTATGGCCGCGCCTATACCATCTGTAATAAATGGATTATCAGCAAAACCTGCAGATGAACTTACCGGTACTCTTCTATCCAGCCAATATAAAGAATTGATACCGTCTTCTTCTTGTCCAGAATTCCTTAATACCGACCAAAAAAGACCATCTTGCGAAAAGACAATTAATTCAATATCTCTACTACTATTATAGTCTCTATTTCCGTCTGTATTATAAATTGCCCCAATACCATCTTCACCAAATGGATAGGAGCTGTCTGTATCTATTATGTCTCCCAAATCCTCTATAGGATATGGTCCTTCTAACTTATTGGCAGCCTCTGCATCACTAACAACATATCGTTTGCCATCTTTGCTAATTAGGATTATTTTAGATTTCTCGGCTACGGTTGCGGCTCCTACCGGTCCTAATAAATCAAGAACTTCTCCTTCCCAATGTCGGGTCTGAACCGGAGCTGTTCCTTTTGAATATAATTCACATTGCACGAAATCATATTCAGTAGCTAATTTTGTTCCTACTATTTGACTCGGGTTTTGTACACTTCGAACCACATAAGACAAGGGCATGGCTTCAGTGATATTTGTGCTTTCGGCCAATTTTGCACCAATAACATTAATATCAAGTTCACCTGACAACTCAAAGGCGCTTTCTGCACTACCGCCATAGGCAATTATTTTAGTTTTCACCTCTTTTAAGGCATTATACTGTTCATAATCAACTTCACCTTCAACCTTCTTGTCAAAGCCTTTGTAGGTGCCTTCAACTCGGGTTTTTAGCTCATTGATAGAACTGGTAGATTCCACGAGCATATAGAAAATTCGTCCATAGGTCACCGAAGAAATAAATGTAGCGGGATTATTTGGTTGCACAAATGGGTCTAAATCGTCACCTGTAACGCTGGGTGCGAAAATATCATCGAGTCCATTGATTTGGTCCATACTCATGGTATAATATTGCTGAGTCAATTTAACCAAAACACGATTGTATTGCTTATCAGACGAAAAGGACAAATTGCCTGAAGCGTTAATATTGTATGATTCGAAACTTATACCTATTTCAAGAGCCATTTGCTCTTCGCTAAAAACTTCCTCTACCTCTAATTGAAAGTTGGCGGGCACAATGTCGGGATCATTGGCAATGATTTCATTCATTGCGGTTTGAATCGATGATTTTTTTACCCCATCTACAGAAATAGCAGATACCGGATTGCCATTTATCAAATTGTAAGACACTGTTCCTCCCGCCCTATCTACGTTAATTGTTGAAGGAGTATTATTGTTCAATGAATTGCCTTGTAACAAATTCCCAGGCCAAATTACTTCAGCGTTAGGATTAAATAATGGGAATTTGCCATTACCATCAAGTACGCTTAGTTTTTTGGACGTACACTTATAGCGATAATTGATATCGGCGCCATTAAAATTTGGTTCTTCGTAATCTTCAAAATAATCATCAAATACTTCTAGGGTGTCTGCAGTTCTAGTTGCGGGATAGTCTTCAATTGCCGCTCTCGAAAGCACATTATTAAGTGTCAGTACATCATTGTCACCTGGGTCATCATCAGTTTGACCTATCACATCGGGGTCATCGGTTGTAGACCCTTCTTTGCTACACGCAAAAATGAGGAGCAATACTAAAAATGGCAATACCCTTAGCGTAATTTTGAGTTGTGATTGATTTGTTTTCATAATTTCTTCGGTTTAATTGATTCAACACCTCAAACCTAGCCTAGAATACAGGCGGACACTAATTTTGTCCATGGACAAAGCATGGACAGTACATTCCGTTTTTGAGATATTTTACCATGGACAATCCTTATTTTTAAAAATCAAAAATTTTATTTCACATCAATAAATTCAACGTTTAGCAAAGATTTTGGCACAAAAATCGGTTAGAATTGGTATGGACTTTATATGGACAAAGGGATTTTTCTTCCAAAATAGCTTAGTTAATGAGGTGGATTAATTACTTATCTTGGTGATGACCAATTTTCAAACAGCTTATGAAGAACCTAATTACCATCCTAAGTTTCGCCGCACTTTTCAGCGTCTTTTTTGCCAATGCGCAAGACGACGCCTATCGCTATCGGAATATCGATAGTATGTTACAACTATTGAAAACCCAGCAAGACACAGCCTTGGTGGCAACGTACAGAGCTGTTTTTTCAACCTATGCTTCAAGAGATCCGGAGAAGGCCAAACCCTATTTAGATACGGCATTCGTCCTAACAAAGGACTTGAACAACCCCAAGATCAAGGTACGTCTGCTTAAAGACCTCGGCCACTATCATGATCAAATGGGCGAATATGCCAAGGCCATGCCCATTTACCAGCAAGCTATTGATTCTTGTATCGCCTATGATATGAAGCCCTTATTACAGCTTACGTACAACAACATGGGAACTGTAAAAAAGTACCTTGGTGACCTAGAAGGCGCTATGGATTCATTCCTTAAATCGATTCAAGTAAGTAATGAACTAGGTGAAACCGATGACTATAGGGCACCGAGTTACTCGAATATCGGAAAATTGCATGCCCAGCTTGGCAACCTTGAGGAATCAAATAAGTACTACCGACTTACTGAAGAAATCTGTCTAAAATTCGGGTTGGACTATGGTCTGGCCATAACAAGATCGAATTTAGCCGAGAATATGATTACAGCTGGAGATTATTTAAATGCCCTACCGCTTTACAAACATGCATTGACGTTTTTTGAAAAGTCAAACGATTTCCCCGAAATGGGCGAACAGTATAATTTCATTGGCGACGCCTACTACAATTTAGATTCACTAAACCAGTCAAAGATATTCTATGCCAAGGCCTTACAAATAGGGCAGCAGATCAAAGAAAAGAAAATGCTCATGAACGGAAATCACAATTTAGGACGAATCGCAATTCGAGAGGGCAGCTACGAAAGAGCTTTGGCCTTCCTAACTGAAAGTACAAAAATAGCTAAAGAGGCCGGTAATAATCTCGAATTAGTAAAAATCTATCCCGATTTTGCTAAAGCCCATGCCGCTCTAGGGCAATACCAAAAGGCCTTCCACTATAGCGAGCTACATTTTGCGAAGTATGATTTTATCTTTCAGAAAGAAAAAGTCGAACAAATTAATGAGCTGGAAGTGAAGTACCAGACCCAGAAAAAAGAGGCTGAAATCGCACTTCAAGAGGTAGAAATAAATACGTTAAATGAAAAAGCACGAGCAGACAAACTTCAAAAGGGGCTTTATGCCGGAGGCATGGCCTCCGCCCTAGCCTTATTTGGACTCTCAGTCTTCGGCTATCGCCAGCGAATCAAAAAAAACCGTATCGCCCGTGAAAAGCAGGAAGAAATCTACCGTCAAGAAATCGAGCACAAAAAGAAGGAGTTAACCAGCCAAACACTGCACTTGGTCCAGAAGAACACCTTTATTCAAGAATTAAAAGAAAATTTGGAAAACCTCAAGAGCTCACCAGACAAATTTAAAACCGAGTTTCGACGTATTGTTATGCTATTAAAGAAGGAAAATGCCTCAGACAAAGACTGGGAGGTCTTTAAGACCTATTTTGCCGATGTACACAACGACTTTGACCAGAAATTAAAAACCCTTTACTCAGACATCTCCGAAAAGGAAATACGCCTTGCGGCTTTTTTACGTATGAATTTGACCACGAAAGAAATTGCGGCGACATTGAATGTCTTGCCCGATAGTATATTGAAGTCCAAGTATCGATTGAAAAAGAAATTGAATCTGGATAAGAAAACAGATTTGACCAGTTTCTTAAATACTTTATAAAATTTAGGTCTTGCTTCTACCCTAGCGTATCTTTGCTTTGAATTTGAAGGTGGAAGAGATTCCCACCTTCGCGGGAATGACAAAAAAGTATGTCTGACAAGAAAATTATTCTTTTTGATGGCGTTTGCAATCTTTGCAATGGCTTTGTACAGTTTGTCATTAAGCGTGATAAAAAAGATGTTTTTCGCTATGCAGCTTTGCAAAGTGAAATCGGACAGCGGCTCATATCAGAACGAAACATCGATACTACAAAAATAGATTCCGTAGTCCTTATTGAACCAGGAATCGCGTATTACATTAAATCAAACGCTGCTTTACAGATTGGTCGGCACATCAAAGGATATCGAACGATTTCAAAAGTTTTAAAATTGATTCCCAGTGGTTTACGAAATATCGTATATGATTTAATCGCGCGGTATCGCTATGCTTGGTTTGGTAAAAAGGAGGCTTGTATGATTCCTACTCCTGAATTGAAAGCGAAGTTTTTAGATTAATCATGTATTCCGTTTAATCCACGAAATGCATAGGCTGTTAACCTTGAAATACAAAAGTAATGTTACTTGAAACTGTTGCTTCACCAGACGCATTAAAACAAGTAATTACCGCCAAATAGGTTTTACCTAGCACCAAAGGTCGGGCAGGAACGTCATCCAAAATACCTTGTCCGTAGACGATTGAATTAGTGGTTGAAATACCGCTCCACATCAAACAATCTTGGATGTCCAAATTTGATTCCAAACATTCGGCATCAAATCGAGTTTTCTAAGGGATAGATAAAAGGGTAGATTCAATTAGAATTCGAAGTAAAATATTTAGAATTCCATAGAATTGCAGAACATAACTTCCGCAAATTCCGATAAAATAAGGAACTAGTCGCGAACAATTTTACTTTAGGTTATTTAAAATAAAGTCCAAGGTCTTATTCGAATTAAGATTTTGAAGGTAAGCCAAGTTGGTAAATTGATTTTTCTCGGCAAGCCCTATTTTATGAAGCTTTTGGATGGCTTGTTCGTAATCTAAAGAGACTTTACCGGATAGTAATGGTTCCATAGATTCTTCTTGTAGATAACGCTTGTAGATTTTGCGCAGTCCGCTTAAATACAGTCGATCTTTCGTAAAGCCTCCTCCCCTGTGCGCGCGAAGGGTTATGGTAAAAGCATCATTGCGATTGAGCTTATATTGATTGTGGATTAAATCAAAAGTGTCCGAAAAAGTATATCCCTTTATCAAACTATCGGAAGCTAAAACGCGATATGCTAGTTCCTTTAAGCGCTTTAGAGTCAATGCTCCACTCATGTACTCACTGAAAACAGCAAGTCCCTCTTGTGTTTCAACATTTTTAGGAAATCCATTAGAGAAGATTTTAAGTGGCTGTTGTTGTCCGTTGTAGGTGGTTACTAGATGCACACCAATCTCATGATTGGCCAAAGTGAGCAACTGATTTTTACTGAATTTGACATTTCGTTTAATCAATAACGATTGTGATGCATTACTTACCATGGCTTCTGCCGCAATATGTGTTGAAAATTTGATGTTTAACGGGAAATCATATTGCTCCGCAAAATCCTCAAAGTAAGCTTTCGCCTCTTCAGCAGTGAAAATCTTCTCCATATCTCCCGAAATAGGCTCGTCTGTGTAGTGGAGTATAAATCGCGCATTTTCGACATCTTTTTCCGTAGGAGAACCATAAACTCGGAGTGAATTGTAATGAAATTTCTTCTTCTTCCCTATTGTTTCGATACATTGTACCATGTTCGAATAGTAGTAGATGATTTCCTTATACATCGTACGGATTTGTTCATCTTCAATGCGCTCTAAACGTTGCGAAAAGAACATACGATGCAGTTTATACGGACTAAACTTTAACTTTGGATAACGAAATTCAGGATCTATGGAATATTTTGAAGCGAAGAACTGATGCTTCTCTTTTTCAATATTTAAAGGGTTCACATAGCTCAATAGTTCGATTTTCTTTACCAAGCGATCCAAATTGGCATCGATTTCGAAGATATCGGCGTATTCGCGCTGTAATTCGTTAAGCTTTGGGGATTGAATCATACTCGTTCCTGAAATTCCTTCAACTGCAAAGGTATCAATTCTTTCAATTGTTCCTCCACAGAACGAATGACTTCCGGATAAAGTATGCCCTCGTACTCATCGCAGTACACTTTAGCAATCTCCGTTGCTAAAACCAAAGTATTCTCAAAGTTTTGAGTTATGTATTTGAGGAAATAGCCATTCCCTTGAAAAGTATCATTGATTTTAGAAGTGGATTTGATTCCGTTAGGAAGTTCCATCTCTCCCAACCTTTTACTCCAAGATTCAGCCAACTTGCCAAAACGATTGTTATCAATGTTTGCAGTGCCAAGATTCCACGTAGGTACTTCTCTATCCCAGCGTTTCCAATTGTAGCTGTGCATATCAAAAACGATGGCTTTTCCATATTTTGATTCAATTTGACGAACCAAAGCATGTACAACCTTATAAAAATTAGTGTGTTTTTCTAGACTATAATCTCGTTCTTCAGAAGCTAAGGGGCTTTTCCATAGTTGCTTTCCCCAAGCATCGGTATAAATTGCGGTATCCGGAGCACGATTTAAATCATACTCAAAACGACTGTCACAACCGGTAATAACAATCGGATGTGATTGCACCATTTCTTTGGTACAGGGGTCTTCTTCGTACCATCTGTCGTATTCCGTATGTAAGCAATTTTCCCAAAGGGATTTCCGAAATTGGTGCCCATCATGAACCGCTCCGCAAATATAAGGGGCGTATTCTTCTATTTTTAAGGTAAAAGAGTAGTCTTCTGAAACCGCTTCAAAAGGAATTTCAGATTTTATCTTGGAAATTATGGAATCTACGGAAAGTTTAAGCATTCTCAACTTCATTGCGAAGCCTTGAGCGTCTATCGAAGGCTTGTAATTGGTCAATTACTTTACTTTCAACAAAATCAATCACCTTGGATTGAATCTTGGTTTTGTAAACCTTGTTCATGTAGGTTATCCCTCCTGGAGACATCACATTGACCTCAACAAGCTTTCCCCCTATTACATCAATACCTACGAAGTAGAGTCCGTCTTTAACTAATTTCGGACCTATTTGCTTGCAAAGTGCTTTTTCCTCTTTGTTCATGGAATGTTTTTGAACCGAGCCGCCTGCAGAAACATTCGAACGATGGTCATCGGTACCAGGAACCCGTTTCATGGCGCCGATGGGCTCTCCATTCAAGATCAAAATACGCACATCACCTTGGTCAGCACCTTCAATGTACTCTTGAAGTATGACATAGTTAGATGTTCCATCAGAGTTAGTTATGTAAAAATCCAATAGGGATTGAATACTACTCATTGCGGATTTTTCAATCAGGATAACTCCTGAACCGCCAAAACCATTTAAAGGCTTTAGAATCATCTTATCTGCCTTCGATTCTTTTATTTGACGGATTAAATGACGTTTGTTTTTGGACACATGAGTCGCTGGAATGATATTACTATGCGAATCTCCGAATGCTGCTGTATAGAGTTTATTATTCGCTTCACGGAGTCCTTGAAGGGAATTCATAATAAAGACATCATCCTTTACAGAGTCCAGAAAGTTCAACATAATGGGGTCCAAAGGCGGATTGGCACGCATGAATATTACGTCAAACCCAGCCAAAGGAAGCATCTCCTCTCTTAAAGTAGCCTGTTTATAAAACGATTTCAAACTACCCGAAACCTTATCCATTCGATTAATTACAGTACAAAAAGCGTTGGTAACGCTATTACGTATGGTCAAATTAGCGGGAGTGCATAGGGCAACGCCATGTTTGCGTTTTACACACTCGTGAATCAATGCGAGACTTGTGTCGTTTTCCGGGTCAATATCTTCCCACGGATACATTAGAAAACAGATGTTCATGTCGAAATGGTTTTATCAGATTCTATTTTACTTCATCATAATGGTCGTCCCAGTTTTTGGCTTTGGGGTTATCATGTAGCTTATCTACTGATTTTGCAACGATAGTGGCTACTGTTGCGTCACCTGTAATATTTACTACAGTTCTTAGCATGTCAAGAGGTCTATCTACGGCAAATATCAATGCTAAACCGATTGCATATTTGTCCGGCGGAAATCCAACAGATTCCAAAACGATGACCAACATAACCATTCCTGCTCCAGGCACAGCAGCAGTTCCAATCGAAGCTAACAAAGCTGTCAGGACTATGGTTAGTTGAGCAGCTAACGGAAGGTCAAAACTAAGCGCTTGTGCAATAAACACTGCCGCTATACCCTGATAAAGACTTGTACCATCCATATTGACGGTCGCTCCAACGGGAAGTACAAAACTGGAAACTTCCTTATCGACGCCTATGTGCTCTTCTACCCTTTCCATAGTTACCGGAAGTGTAGCTGCACTTGAACTAGTAGAAAAAGCCAATAATTGTGCTGGACTCAGTTGCTTCAAGAACCAAAATGGGTTCTTTTTAGCAAATATTGAAACTAGGATACAATAGAAAACAATCATCAAACAAAGTCCCAAAACAACTACCCCTGCGTATTTAAGTAATGCCAATAAAATCTCAGGGTCACTGGATGAAACCACTACATTTGCCAACAGAGCAAAAACTGCATAAGGTGCCGAGAGCATTATCAAATCCACCATCTTCAAGACTACATCATTAAGAGAGTCAAAGAAGTTTTTAAGAGGCTTGGCCCTATCCTCTCCTATCAACAACATTGAAATTCCCATGAAAATGGTAAAGAAAATAACCTGTAACATCAATTGATTGTTCCCCAGTGCCGAAACTGCATTATCTGGAACCATATCTTCTAAAAATTTCAAGGGTCCGCTCTCTTTTTGCCTTGAAGCTTCTTCAAGCTTGGCGGTAACTCCCTTATCATTTGCATATGTAGAGGTTAGCTTATCGATGGTTTCTTCGGAAATTCCATCACCTGGCGCAATTAGGTTTACCAACACAAGGCCTAAAATAATAGCAACCGTTGTAGTACCAATATATATTCCAATCGTACGAAGCCCAATATTTTTAAACTTAGAAATATCTTTAAGATCCGATATTCCTTTAATCAAGGAAGCTAAAATGAGAGGAACCGCTATAAGTTTGAGTAATTTAATGAAGATTGTGCCGAACGGAGCAACCCAATTTGTGACAAATTCCTTACCCCAATCGAAATAAGTCATACCGAAACCGAACAACAGCCCCAGCACCATTCCAATCATTATTTTCCAATGCAATTCTAACTTCTTCATAAATCCTAGTTGGTTTAGGGAAGTAAGATACTATTTTGAATGGAAAATTTCTAGAAAAGAAAAACTATAATTTAATCGTGCGATTGAGTAAGGTATAATCCGCCAAAACAAGCGCTGCCATCGCTTCAACAATAGGCACTGCACGTGGAACTACACAGGGGTCATGTCTGCCTTTTCCTTGGGTTTGCACCATATTGCCTTCTTTGTCGATGGTCTCGTAACCCTGAATTACAGTTGCGACAGGCTTAAAGGCAACATTGAAGTAAATATCCATACCATTGCTAATACCGCCTTGCACACCACCGCTATGATTGGTTTTGGTGCTGCCGTCGGAATTGAATTGGTCGTTATGGACACTACCTTTCATTTTAACCCCTTCGAAACCACTTCCATATTCAAAACCTTTTACGGCATTAATGGAGAGCATGGCTTTTCCTAATTCAGCGTGAAGTTTATCGAAAACCGGCTCACCCAAACCAATAGGAACATTTTGAATAACGCAGGTGATAATTCCACCAATGGTATCGCCTTCCTTTCGAACCGCTTTGATATAGGCCTCCATTTGGGCTGCCATCTCTGGATCTGGACAACGAACATCGTTGGATTCCGTAAGTGATAAGTCTAAATCTTGATAACTTTTTTTAAGTCGCATATCACCAACCTGCGAAACAAAGGCGTTTATTTTGATTCCAGATAACATTTGTTTGGCAATTGCTCCTGCCACTACTCTACTTGCCGTTTCTCTGGCTGAGCTACGTCCGCCACCTCTATAATCTCTAAATCCGTATTTTTTGTCATACACATAATCGGCATGTGATGGACGATAGGAATCTTTAATATGGGAATAATCGTGTGATTTTTGATTGGTATTGTGAATAGCAAATCCGATTGGTGTTCCCGTTGTTTTTTTTTCGAATATTCCCGAGTAGAATTCAACTGTATCCGGTTCTTTTCGTTGGGTTACTATTGCAGACTGTCCGGGTTTTCTTCGGTCTAGCTCGTTTTGGATAGCATCAAGGTCGATTTCCAATCCGGAGGGACATCCATCTAAAACACCGCCGATAGCAACTCCATGAGATTCTCCAAAAGTTGTAAGTTTAAAAAGGTTTCCGAAGGTATTTCCCGCCATTCTGAAGGTTTAAAGTTTAAAGTTTCAGGTTCAAGGTTAAAAAATCAATCAAACAAAGGGTAAAGGTAAATGTTAAATAATTGCCTTCCAAAAAGGAGTCCATTACTTTAAATCAACGCTTCTTTTATTATTGTTACCGGATGCAAGGCTTTTCTCTGGGTTCCATCATGGATTTGATGCCTACAGCTCGTTCCATTGGCTGAAATAATTACATCTTCCTTAGCTTTTCTTATAGACGGAAATAACTTCAACTCCCCTATTTGCATACTCACCTCGTAATGTTCCTTTTCATAACCAAAAGAACCAGCCATGCCACAGCAACCCGAACTAATTATAGAAACGGTATAATTTTCAGGGAGATTCAGCACATCAAAAGTCACTTTCTGATTACTCAAAGCCTTTTGATGGCAGTGCCCATGAATCTTGACAGTTTTAGCGTCTTTAGTGAACTGCTCCTTTGTAATATTTCCTTTTTTGATTTCTTGAGATAGAAATTCCTCTAAAAGAAAAGCGTTTTTGGAGATGGCATCCGTAGTTTCTTTGTCATTTGATAATCGCTTGTATTCATCTCGAAAAGTTAAGACGGCAGAAGGTTCTAATCCGATAACCGGAAGTCCCTTCTCTACAAATGCCTTCAATTTTGGAATGTTCTTTAGAACCAGTTCCTTTGCCTGTTTCAAAAACCCTTTGGACAAATAGGTTCTCCCACTTTCGGCGTAAAACAGTTCTACCTCATAACCCAATCGCATCAGTACTTCAATCGCATCTTTACCTAACTCGATATCTAAGTAATTGGTGAACTCATCAATATACAAAACTACTTTTTGTTCGGATGTAGTATATTTATTTTTAATAGCTTGTAACTCTTTATCAAAATCAAAACTATAAACTTTAGGAAGGCTTCTTTCTTTTGCTATGCCAGCAGATTTCTTTACTAAACCACTTAGAAAATTCGAGTTGTAAATTGCATTTGTAAGCCCAGCAACAGAGGCCCCTAATTTGTTTAACTTGGTATTATATGCAAACAGTTTGCTCCGCAAAGGATAGCCATTCGCTTCTTGATATTGAAACTGAAATTCAGCTTTCAAGGTAGCAACATCTACATTACTAGGACATTCGCTGGCACAGGCCTTGCAACTCAGGCACAAATCGAAAACCTCTTTCAGTTCCTTTTGATTGAACTTGTTCTTTTCTTCGGAAGTCGTTAAGAACTCTCGTAACGCATTTGCCCTACCACGAGTAGTATGCTTTTCGTCTCTTGTGGCGTGGTAACTCGGACACATGGCACCAGCCATTTTCTCTGTTTTTCTACAATCCCCACTCCCATTGCATTTTTCAGCAGCTTTAAGAATGCCCTCACTATCCGAAAAATCCATAAGGGTTTTCACCTCAGGCTCTTTTCGGTCAATTTTATAGCGCAAAGATTCATCCATAGGATACGCGTCAACAATCTTTCCTGGATTGAATATATTTTGAGGGTCAAAGTAATTCTTAATACGTTTGAGCAATTCATAGTTCTTCTCCCCAATCATCAATGGAATAAACTCAGCCCTGACAATGCCATCACCGTGTTCCCCGCTGAAGGAACCCTTATATTTTTTAGTCAACTTAGCAACGTCGGTAGTAATTGCCCTGAAAAGCGAAACATCTTCCTTCTTTTTAAGATTAAGAATGGGTCTTAAGTGTAGTTCACCAGCACCAGCATGAGCATAGTAAACAGCGTCTTGGTCGTACCCCTTCATTATCGCAGTGAATTCTGCAATAAAATCTTTTAAATCCTCTAGGGCGACCGCAGTATCTTCTATGCAGGCAACCGCTTTACGATCACCTACCATGTTTCCAAGAAGTCCTAGTCCAGCTTTTCGGAGTTCAATGGCTTTATTAATATCTTCATTATACAATACGGGACTAGCATAACTTAAGCCAGACTCTTTAATGGTTTGTTGTAATTCAACAAGTTGTTTTTCCAAATCCGCTTCTGTATCCGCCTTTACTTCAAGCATGAGCAGCGCTGCAGGATCTCCTTCTACAAAAAACCGATTTGCTAATTGCTGTTTGTTGTTTTTGGTACAGTCCAAAATCACCTTGTCCATCATCTCGCAGGTGTGCAAATTGTGTTGCATTGTTGGAGCCACATCGCTTAAACAATCTTCCAAGGTATTGTAATGTGTCACTACCATTGCCGAAAGTTCCGGTGGCAAATCGTCCAATTGTAAGGTAATAGCCGTTGTAAATGCTAAAGTACCTTCACTACCGCAAAGTAGTTTGCAAAAATTAAAATCTTCAGATCCATCATTAAAAATGTTACTCTTAAGCAATTCGTCTACAGCATAACCTGTATTTCTTCTATGTATACTTTTTTTTGGAAATTCCTCTAAAATACTATTTTGTATATCGTTGTTTGACAACTCTTTAATTAATTCTCTATAAAGTGATGCTTCAAAAGTATTTCCATGAGGTTTTGCTTCAAATTCCTTTTTAGAAAGCGACTTAAAAACCATTTCACTTCCATCTGATAAGATTGTTTTCATGGCAACCACCTTATCACGTGTTACTCCATATTGAATTGAAGTTGTACCCGAAGAATTATTACCGACCATACCTCCGATCATACATCTATTCGAGGTAGATGTGTTAGGTCCGAAAAACAAACCATGCTGTTTTAAATGCTGATTAAGTTCATCTCGAATAACCCCTGGCTGAACAGTGACCAGTTTCTTTTCTTTATCTAAAGCTAGTATTTGAGTAAAATGCTTAGATACGTCTACCACAATTCCATCACCAACGCATTGTCCTGCTAAAGAGGTTCCCGCCGCTCTAGGGATTAAACCAACCTTATTCCGATTTGCAAAACCAATCAATTTCTGAATGTCGGTAGATGTTTTCGGATAAGCAACCGCTAGAGGAACTTTACGATAAACAGATGCGTCAGTGGCATACAAAGTTTTAGTAAGTGGATCTACTTTGAACTCTCCTTCTAAACTCTGTTCTAGTTCTTTTAGTAAAATTTTATCCAATTCGGAACAATTTTTGGGTAGTAAATAAAGTTTTCATGATTAGGACAAAGATATAAATAGCCTTTTTGGGAAACTACTACTAAATCAAAAGAACATATGAAAATCACAAAATTATTAGCCTTCGCACTATTTTTAGCAGTAGGCTCACTATCAGCTCAAGATATTGCTAATCATACTATCGGACTTCGATTAGGCGATAGTGATGGTTTTGGAGCAGAAATATCATATCAAAAATCGATAGGACGGTATGGCAGAGCGGAATTGAACCTTGGTTATCGCGATAGCCGGGAATACGATGCAGTTAAAGCAGTTCTGCTTTTTCAAAGCATTTACACCATCAGTGGGGGCTTGAATTGGTATTGGGGATTTGGAGGTGGAGCAGGCACTGCTAGTTTCGAAAGTCGACCAAATGTTGATGACCCCAATATTATAGAGAAGCCAGGTGGAGGTTTATTTGTTCTAGGAGCGGGTGATATTGGCTTGGAATACAACTTTGGAAATTTACCCCTATTAATTTCCCTAGACATAAGACCAGAAATAGGCATTATAGGTTACGGAGGCTTCGATGATCGATTTGATTTTGACGTTGGACTCGGTATTCGGTACCAGTTCTAAAGTACCATTACAAAAGTAATTGTAGCCCTTGTCTTAATAGATTAAGGGCTTTTTTAATCCTAATATTAATAACTACCTTTGCGGCTTACAAAGAAATAAAAAGATGAAAAAAGTTATTTTATCCCTTTCTATTCTAATTACTTTGATTGCATGCAATCAGAATCCGGAGGGATTTACTATTGAAGGAACTTTGACTGGTGAAGTGGAAAACGGAACAAAAGTTTACCTAAAAAAACAAGGTGAGAACAATCAACCGGTAGATGTAGATACTACAGAGGTGAAAGATGGAAAATTTGTCTTTATAGGACAAGCAGGAGCTCCTGAAATACAATATGTTTTTGTAGATAATTCACCAGGATACACCGGTGTTGTCATTGAAAATGGGGAAATAGAAATTACAGCTCAGAAAGATAGTCTTGGTCTTGCAAAAGTAAAGGGAACTGTTCAGAATGACCTATTTTCTAAATACGTAACAAAGGCGCAAGCAATGTCTAGACAGGCAGTTGCTATTCAGAACGATATGCAATCTGCGAATGGTGATGAAGCTAAAATGTCTGCCTTACGGGAAGAAATGCAAGATTTTCAGCAAGAGTACAAGAGCTTTGAAAGAGACTTTATTGATGCCAACCCAAATGCGTTAATTTCAGTACTTCTTCTTGACAAAGGTATTGCCACTAGAACCATCAAAGCAGAAGAAGTACAAGGCATTTATGACACCTTCACTCCTGAAATCAAAGAGTCTTCCGCTGCCAAAAAAATAGCAGAGCAATTAGAGGCTTTGAAAGTAAAAGCAGAGAAGGGCAAAGCGACAGAGATTGGAGCAATTGCTCCTACCTTTACAGCACCTGGAGTAGATGGAGAACAATTAGCTCTTAAAGATATGATGGGTAAAGTTACTTTAGTTGATTTTTGGGCAGCGTGGTGCAGGCCATGTCGCGCCGAAAACCCGAATGTCGTAGCTGTTTATCAAAAATATCATGATAAAGGATTAAATGTAGTAGGTGTTTCTCTAGATAGAAAGGCTGAAGATTGGAAAAAAGCGATTCAAGATGACGGATTAACATGGAATCATGTTTCTCATATCCAATATTTCAACGATCCCATTGCAAAAATGTACAACGTAGATGCAATTCCAGCTGCTTTTCTTTTGGATGAAAACGGAGTTATTGTAGCAAAGAATTTAAGAGGTCCGGCATTAGAGGCTAAGGTGGCTGAATTACTTAACTAAAAACGGTCTCAAAAGATAAAACCCTGATTAACAAAATAATCAGGGTTTTTTGTTTGTATCTGAGATTTGGTTTAGAATTTATTTCTGACGTCGTCAAAGGTTCCTATAACTTCTGCAGTTGAAGCTTTTTGAACACTTCCGAAAATATTTACTACAGAATCTGAACCTAAGAATTCTAATGTTGCACCGTCATTCAAGATCAAATCTCCATAAATTGTTAGGTTACCTTCTACTTTAAAAGTGGCATTTTCATTAACAGTAATATTTCTTCGTCTGTTATTTCTACCTACGACAAAAGTACCGTTCATTGAAAAGCTTCCGTTCGCGTTAATATTAGTCGCATTTCTTACCGTCCAAGAGCCACACAAAAGTAATTCACCACCAACATTTATACGATTAAATCTTTTAGAACCTCTGAAAGCTAAATTTTCACCAGAATTTACATTCAAATTATTACCTCCGTTGTATGATGGTATGTTAGCGCAACTTGCTTCAAGGGTATCACTAGGCCTATTTAACTTGATAATTTGTAATCCTGATTTACCTGTTGCGGCAAAAATATAATCTCCTTTTGAGGCTACAAAGTTTGTAGAACCGTTCAGTTCGATGATTCCGACTAAATCTGTATTATTACCCTGATCTTCTGATAAACACAATCCAGCTCCTCCGTTTGCCATTAACAATACATTTTCATTTTTAGC
Organism: Maribacter taeanensis; assembly: GCF_047345145.1. Classification (NCBI taxonomy): domain Bacteria; kingdom Pseudomonadati; phylum Bacteroidota; class Flavobacteriia; order Flavobacteriales; family Flavobacteriaceae; genus Maribacter; species Maribacter taeanensis. The sequence continues at coordinate 642,318 of NZ_JBLFER010000001.1, read as the reverse complement.
AACCGCATTTGTTACCACGTTAGCTGGATCAACCCCTTCTGGGTTAATTAAAATAGGAACATATTCAATTAAGCTTCCTGTACTTGCATTATAGATTCCAGCTCCTCGAGAACCTTCAGCAACAACAATGTTTTCTCCTGAAAAATCTATTGTACGTTTACTAAAGTCACCAAAGTCAGAATTTATTGAAATTTGCTGCGTAATATTGAAATTACTGTCTAACAAGTTTACTCCTTCAGTTGCATTTAATACAGCAATAGTGCTTCCATTAATTGCTATAGATCTTAAATCATCAAAGGGAGCCTCAATGATAGCACTTAGATCACTTTTAGAATAGGATTTTAGATAACCATCTCTACCACTGGTAACTAAAATCGAATTTGCAGTGGTTTTTACATCGGTAGCATTAAATCCTTCCTGAAAACCATATATGATATTACTAAGATCAAACCTTCCATTAGAAACAGGAATCTTTCCAACAAAAGAGTTAAAATCAATGGTTGCCGATTTCTCAGAGTTGAATCCACCTACGACGTAAGCATAACCATCTTCATATTTAATAGAGTTAACATCTGCATTTGTGTAGTATGCACGACTCGTTATTCTGGGGTTTGTAGGATCGCTAACATTAATAATATCAATTGCACCAGAATAACCATCCTCTACCGTATTGTAGGCAACATAAGCATAGTCGCCAACTAAATCTACGTGTGCTGCAGTCAGGTTTTCGGCACCACTTCTAGAAGGCGCAGCAACCTGTGCAACTAAAGTTAAAGGATAATCACCTGCAATCTGATCTTCATTATTCTTCGAAGATTTACCAGACAGCGTTGCTTCTTCAGAAATGTCAATCACACCAGCATTGTCATAAACAATACTTTGTTCAAGTACCGCTTGATTATTCTCGGGTAAAACATCACTTTGAGGGTCGCTATAGATTATAGTTTCATCACTACAAGACACAGCGAAAAACAGAACAGATAAAGCTGTTAGGGAGACTTTTTTCATTGGATAAATAGGTTAATACAATTAGATTTGGGACTAACTGAACGTCAAATTTAGTCAAAGTGTATATTTTCCTACATTTTTTTCGATGAAATGCAGCTTTCCCTGTTTTTTACTGGGGTTTTTGAAATTTTAGGAATAGCAAAAATTAAATTTTTCCCATCTTTTCCATTACAAATAATATGATAATAGGAATGGCCAGAAGTATGACCATAAGTGTAGAAGTAAATACGAGATCGGGGTTAAATAATAAGGTAGCGGCATAACCTCCAATAGCTCCTCCGAAGTGCGCAGTATGTCCTATATTACCTAAGCGCTTCTTCATTCCATAGATAGAATAAAGTAAATATCCAATCCCCAAGACATAGGCGGGAATGGGAATCGCAAAATAAAGCATTAAAGTCATATCTGGTCGTAGCAATATCGCTGAGTAGAGAATTCCCGTAACCGCTCCACTAGCTCCAACGGCGCTGTAATAGGGCTCATCTTTATGAAAAAAGAGCGCAAGAAGGCTTCCTGCCAATAAACTAACGAAGTATATGATCAGAAACTTAGGTTCTCCAAAACCACGGACAACCACGTCGGCGAAAAAATACAAGGTAACCATGTTAAATAGCAAGTGTGAAATATCAACATGTAAAAACCCTGAGGTCAACATTCGCTCTTTCTGGCCTGAGTTAATGGCGCCTATTGCAAATTTGTACCGTTCAAAAAAAGTGCCATCGTTAAATCCTTTAAAAGAGATTAAAACATTGGCACCTATTATAATTAGAGTCACTATATCAATTCCACCCATCAAAAAATCTTATACGGTTTGGGCTCAAATATAGCTATCTTTGTTTAATAATTCTCTGCATGCAGCTACTTGTATTTATTTTGGTGTATCCTGCACTTTGGTTGATTTCCAGACTTCCTTATCGTCTATTCTATCTACTTTCAGACTTTGTTTTTTTCCTAGTATATAATATTGTAGGCTATAGAAAAAAAGTTGTTCGTGATAACCTGAAATTGGTTTTCCCTGAGAAGTCAGAAATAGAGATTCGTACCATTCAAAAGAAGTTCTTCAAACATATGTGTGATATGTTTCTTGAAATGGTAAAAACTATGGGGCTATCTAAAGAACAAATGAAAGAGAGGTATCACATCACTAATGTGGAGCTTATACAGGAAATTGAAAAAGAGAAAAGTATATTGGTGCCCTGTTCACATTACGCCAATTGGGAATGGAATGTAAGTTTGAATCTTTATGTACAAAGCAAAGGCTATGCAGTTTATCAAAAAGTAGCAAATAAATATTTTGATAAGTTAGTGAAGGATTTCAGATCAAAATGGAATACCACACTCATTACAACACATGAAACGGTTAAAACGGTAATCAGAAACGAAAAGAATATGGTCACATCCATTTATGGAATGGTTAGTGATCAATCGCCGATGGTTGTTCACGCCCATTATTGGGATAAGTTTATGGGAATTACCGTTCCTATATACAATGGCACTGAAGTTTTAGCCCGAAAATTAGATTTAGCAGTTGTGTTTTTAAAAGTTTCAAAGGTAAAACGTGGATATTATGAGGCTGAATTTATACCAATCACCTTGTCTGGAAAAAACACTGAACCCAATGAAATCACAAAAAAGTTTATTGCATTGGCTGAACAACAAATACATGAACAACCGGAGTACTATCTATGGAGTCATAAACGATGGAAACATCGAGACAAAGTACCACTGGAGTTTCAAACAGAAGAAAAAGCTCAATAATTAAGATTGGAGGATTTTTAATTTGGGATTATGAAAGACATTGATATCGCACGGAAAGTACAACTTCAACCTATTGCTAAAATAGCAAAAAAGCTAGGGCTACCAGAAGATAGTATAGAACCCTATGGAAGATACAAGGCTAAAATTCCATTGAAGTTTATAAATAATTCTAGACTGAAGGAATCAAATTTGATTTTGGTTTCGGCAATATCGCCTACGCCAGCCGGAGAAGGAAAAACCACAATGTCAATAGGCCTAACGGAAGGTCTAAACCGTTTGGGTAAAAAAACAACAGTTGTATTGCGTGAACCTTCTTTAGGTCCTGTATTTGGAATTAAAGGAGGAGCTACAGGCGGAGGCTATTCGCAGGTACTCCCAATGGAGGATATCAATTTACATTTCACAGGAGATTTTGCCGCTATTGAAAAAGCACATAATCTTTTATCAGCCATCATTGATAACAATATACAAAGTAAGTCTGCTTCGCTGAACCTTGATCCGAGAACGATTTCTTGGAAAAGAGTGATCGATATGAACGATCGATCATTGCGTCAAATTATTGTAGGATTAGGTGGAACGGCTTCAGGAATACCAAGAGAAACCGGATTCGATATTACAGCCGCATCTGAAATTATGGCTATTCTCTGTTTAGCAGAAGATCTTTCTGATTTAAAAAAGCGATTAGGTTCAATATTCATTGGTTATACTTTTGACAAAACACCGATCTATGCACGCGATCTTAAAGCCCAAGGCGCCATGACTGCTTTGCTAAAGGATGCCATTCAACCCAATTTAGTTCAGACCATTGAAGGTAACCCTGCCATTATTCATGGGGGACCATTCGCTAATATTGCTCAAGGAACAAACTCCGTAATAGCTACTCGAATGGGCATGACCTTTTCAGAGTATACAGTCACAGAAGCTGGCTTTGGTTTTGATTTAGGTGCAGAAAAGTTTTTTGATATCAAATGTCAAAGTGCTGGTTTATCTCCAAAGGCAGTTGTTTTGACTACTACCATTAGAGCCTTGAAGTACCACGGCGGAGCTAAATTAGATGAGCTAACTATTGAAAATCTTGAAGCACTTCAAAAAGGAATTCCGAATCTAGAAAAACATATTGAAAACATTAAGCAGTTTAATGTGAAACCTGTCATAGCTATCAATCGTTTCATTTCCGATTCAGATGCTGAAATTGAAATGATAAAAGAAACGGCAAAAAGGCTAAATGTCAAAGTTGCCCTTGCTGAAGTTTGGGCAAAAGGTGGTGAAGGTGCATTGGAATTAGCTAAAAAGGTAGTTGAAATAGTTGAAGATGGAACTGAAGATTTAACTCCGATGTATGATTGGAGCATGCCGGTAAAAGAAAAGATCAAAATTCTAGCTACCAAAATATATGGAGCTGAACATGTAGATTATACAGCTCAAGCACTTCGTGATTTAAAGAAAATTCAGGACTTAGGTTTAGAAAAATTGCCTGTCTGCGTTGCCAAAACACAAAAATCACTATCTGATAATCCCAAACTTTTAGGCAGACCAAAGAATTTTGTTATCACTGTAAGAGATATTGAAATTGCCGCTGGAGCGGGATTTCTAATTCCAATCACTGGAAATATTATGCGAATGCCAGGGCTTCCAGCAAAACCATCTTCCGAAAACATTGATATTGACGACGAAGGAAATATTTCAGGGCTTTTCTGACAGAAATCTAAATCCCAGCTACAGCTTTGATTTCTCCAATTATGCGATCCGCTAAAGCATCTGCTTCGGATTGACTTTTCGCTTCTGTATAGATTCTAATAATAGGTTCTGTATTTGATTTACGAAGATGTACCCAGTTTTCTGGAAAATCAATTTTTACTCCGTCTATAGTCGAAATTTCCTCATTTTTATACTTCTCAGACATAGCTTTCAAAATTCCATCAACATCCAATTCAGGAGTCAATTGAATCTTCTTTTTACTCATAAAATAAGAAGGATAGCTAGCTCTAAGTTCAGCAACTGTTCCTCCATTCTCTGCCATTAGCATCAAGAATAAAGCCGTTCCCACTAATGAGTCACGGCCATAATGACTTTCTGGGTATATAATTCCCCCATTTCCTTCACCGCCAATCACGGCATTATTAGCTTTCATTTTGGTAACTACATTTACTTCGCCAACTGCAGCAGCTTCATAAGAACCACCATGCTTTTCTGAAATATCGCGTAGTGCTCTAGAAGAAGATAAATTAGAAACGGTATTTCCTTTGGTTTTGCTCAAAACGTAATCAGCACAAGCTACCAAAGTATATTCCTCGCCAAACATTTCTCCATCGTTACTTATAAATGCTAAACGGTCAACATCAGGGTCAACAACAATTCCGAAATCTGCTTTTTCTTTTACTACTAAATCACAAATATCTCCTAAATGTTCTTTTAGAGGTTCGGGATTGTGAGGAAAGTGTCCTGTAGGATCACAATATAATTCAACAACTTCAACGCCCAATTCTTTTAATAACTTAGGAATTGCTATTCCTCCGGTAGAATTTACCCCATCTACAACAACCTTAAACTTTGCCTTTCTAATCGTATCTGCATCCACCAAAGAAAGATTTAAAACCTCGTCAATATGAATATCTATATAAGAATCATTTTTAGTGATTTTTCCTAAATCATCTACATCTGCAAATACAAAATCATCTTTCTCAGCAATTTCTAAAATTAAAGCACCTTCTGCTGCGTTTAAAAACTCTCCCTTCTCATTCAATAATTTAAGAGCATTCCATTGTTTCGGATTGTGGCTTGCGGTTAAAATTATTCCCCCATCTGCCTTCTCTAGAGGAACGGCGATTTCAACGGTTGGCGTTGTGGAAAGGTCTAAATCAATAACATCTATTCCGAGTCCTAATAAAGTATTGACTACTAAGTTTTGAATCATAGCACCTGACAAACGAGCATCACGTCCAATTACAACTTTGAGATTGTCTTTTTTAGAATAGCCTTTCAACCAGACGCCATAAGCAGCCGCAAATTTAACAGCATCGATTGGTGTTAAGTTATCTCCTGGTGCTCCGCCAATGGTACCACGTATTCCTGAAATAGATTTGATTAGGGTCATAAGTATTTAAATATTTTTGCAAATATACAGGTCTGTCTTTAATCCTATGTTTGCAATTCGTAAATTCGATAATAAGAACTGTTTTTAGGTTCTAATATTTCAATTCTATTTATGAATTTTTTAGCGCACATTTATCTTTCTTTCGAAGATGACGAAATAACATTAGGAAATTTCATAGCGGATAGTATAAGAGGCAACAAATTCAAGCACCTTCCTGAAAAAGTACAAAAAGGCATTGCACTACATCGCGCTATAGATTCTTTTACTGATGCCCATCCCACCGTTCGAAAAAGCACAAAACGCTTACATAAGAACTACAGCCATTATAGCGGAGTTATCGTAGATATTTTTTATGATCACTATTTGGCTAAAAACTGGTCGAATTATTCAAATACGCCATTAGATGTTTTCGTGGATAATTTCTATGATTTATTAGAAGACAATTATGAAATACTTCCTGATGGGATAAAGCGCATGATGCCTTATATGATAGCAGACAACTGGATATTTAACTATTCTAAAATGGATGGTATTGGACGTGTTTTAAATGGAATGAACCGAAGAACCAAAAACAAATCAAAAATGAACTTTGCAATTCTTGATTTGGAAGAACATTATGATAAATTTGAAAAAGAATTCACCTCATTTTTTGAAGAATTAACTACCTTTTCACGCCAAAAATTAAATTCAATTTTAGAACCAAAAGTCTGATTAATAGAACCAAATGAAAAAAGCATTACTTCTGACCATCGCCCTACTCCTATTTGTAAATTGTAAAAAACAACCCGCAGTACCAACTGGTTTAGTCACCGAAAAGGCAATGGTAGTTTCTGCTCGAGAAGAAGCCTCTAAGGTCGGAGTAGAAATCATGAAAAAAGGCGGTAATGCCTTTGATGCCATGGTGGCCACAGAAATGGCTTTGGTAGTTGCATATCCTTTCGCAGGAAATTTAGGAGGTGGTGGATTCATGGTCTATCGCAAGGCTGATGGCGATGTTGGTAGTATTGACTACCGTGAAAAAGCCCCCTTATCTGCTCATAAGGATATGTATTTGGATTCCTTGGGAAATGTTATTCCAGGAATGAGTACAAAAGGAGCAACCGCAGTCGGTGTACCTGGAACGGTTGCTGGTGTTATAGAAGTCCACAAGAAATTCGGAAAACTTTCCCTTGAAGAAATTTTTGACCCCGTAATTGCACTTGCTGAAAGAGGAGTTGTTGTTACCGAGAATCAAGAAAAGCGCCTCGAGCGAACCCGAGAGGTTTTTATTGAAGTAAATAGTGATAGCACCAAATTTGCTCAGGTATACAAAAAAGGAGATATCATAAAATATCCGGCTCTAGCAGAGACTTTGAGAGCTATAGCAAAAAATGGACGTGATGGATTTTATAAAGGAGAAGTTGCCCAAAAATTAGCTGCTTTTATTCAAGAAAAGGGGGGATTTGTTACCGAAGAAGATTTGGCTAAGTATGAAGCAAAATGGCGCCAGCCTATTATTTTTAAATACAAAGATTTAAAAATTGTTTCTATGAGTCCCCCAAGTAGTGGAGGTGTTACGATGAATCAAATCTTTAAAATGATGGAATCGCATGATCTTTCCTCATACGGACACAATTCAGCAAAGACGGTGCAATTATTTACCGAAGCATCAAGACGTGCTTATGCCGATAGAAATTATTATTTGGGAGATCCCGATTTTGTAGAAATACCTTTGGATGTTATTTTAAGTAACAGTTACTTAGAAGAACGCATGGCTAATTTTTCTTGGGATAAGGCTACTAAATCATCGGAAGTAGAACGCGGTAATGTTCAAATTGTAGAGAGCATGGAAACTACCCACTACTCTATTGTTGATGCCGAAGGAAATGCTATTTCTGCTACCACAACATTAAATGGCGCTTATGGTTCTAAGTTGTATTCAGATGAGCTAGGATTCTTTTTGAATAACGAAATGGATGATTTTAGTGCAAAACCGGGAATTCCGAATATGTTTGGATTGATAGGTGCGGAAGCTAATAGCATCGCAGCAGAAAAACGCATGTTGAGTAGTATGACTCCAACCATTGTAGAAAAAGACGAAAAATTATGGATGGTAGTTGGCACTCCCGGCGGATCGACGATAATTACTGCTGTGGCGCAAACCATTCTCAATGGCTATGAATTCAATATGAGCATGCAAGAAGCGGTAAATGCTCCCCGCTTTCATCACCAATGGCTACCTGATATGGTGATTTTCGAACCTGAAGGATTTTCACCCGAACTTAAAACAGAACTTGCTGCTAAAGGATACATCTTAAATGAAGAACGAACACCTATTATAGGGAAAGTAGATGCCATTCGGGTCTTACCTGACGGAAAGCTCGAAGGTGGTGCAGATAAACGTGGTGATGATACAGCAGTTGGATATTAAACCTTTGAGAACCAAAAGAAAATAATGCCTTGAAAAAATTCCTAAAAATTCTTCTCAAAATAATTGGCGCTCTACTTCTTATTGGAGTAATTGGTTTTGGAATTTTATACGCTATTTACAACGAACCTATTCCAGAAGGGAAATCAGGCTCCGCGGCAGATGCCTTGGCCAAAAAAATGCTAAAAGCAGTAAATCATGAAGCCTACAAAAACACAAGATATTTGGAGTGGTCCTTCGCGGGAGGTGCCCATAAGTATAAATGGGATAAAGAAAATGGGAAAGTTGAAGTGATTTGGGATAATTATAAAGTGAACCTGAACCTTAATGATACATCAAGTAGTTTGGTCAACAAGAATGGCGCAATAGTTACTGCAAAAGAGTCTCGAGATATTATAAATACTGCTTGGGATTATTTCAACAATGATTCCTTTTGGCTGGTTGCGCCTTTTAAAGTAATGGACAAAGGAACTGAACGGAGTATAGTTACCCTGGAAGATGGCTCAGAAGCTTTACTTATTAAATATGCTGTTGGAGGAACAACTCCTGGAGATGCCTACCTATGGAAATTACTTCCAAACGGATTCCCCGAAAGCTACCAAATGTGGGTGAAAATCATCCCGATTGGAGGAATTGAAGCGAGTTGGGATGATTGGCAAATTATGGAAACTGGTCTAGCGCTTCCTGCATCTCATAAAATGGGACCGATTACTTTGTACATGGGCGACTTAAGAGCTTACAATTAAATATCTGTCAATCCGAATTCATTCAATACTACTTCCCACTCTTGTGTTTCAGTGATGGATAAGATTTGCTGAGAAATCACTTTTTCTAATTCTGCATGTTGCTTTGCAATTCCGAAGGCATAAAATTGCACATCAAATTTCACAGGTAGTATTTGTAAATTACTAAGTTCAGCATCTTCTTGTATTCGATATTTCAAAATTGGTTCATCATACATAAATGCCGTAACATTTCCATTTTTAAGATCTTGAAGTCCAGGCACAACACCCGAATACCCACTGATATCCTTAAAAAAGTGTTTGTTCAAATATTCCATCGCTCCAGAATTCTCTATGGTGCCTACTTTACGTTCTTTGAAAGCCATAAATCCATCAGGACTGCTACTCAATTGATTAACCGTCAAACTCGAAGCTATACTTGCCGTTAAACCTGAGATAAATAACAATCCTCCAAACATCAGTACTAGGGCTGTGATCTTACCCATTTTTGTTTTTGGTGCTTTGTCGCCATATCCCACGGTTGTAAGAGTAACAGCAGACCACCACATGCCATCCCAAATACCACTTCCGCTATTGCGAAAATGCTCGGGATTTTCTTTGCGTTCAAAATACCAACCTAGCATTCCAAACCAAAAAATGATAAATAACAAAACAAACAATCCCTTTAAAAAGTCTTGATTAAAGAACTGTTTTAAAAAACCAATTAATTTTTCTAAGGTTGTGGCCTCTGATATGGCTATCGTAGAATGTGCCGCGTAGTAAGAATTAGTAAATTCAAAGGCTTTGCTCCGTTCACTTGTTACTGTCAAAGGATTTATACTCACATCAATTTCACCAGTTTTCAAAGCATCCAACATGTCACGAAAACCCATTGGCACCAACTTATAATTCAAGTTCAAATCCGCTGCAGTTCGTTGCCATAGCCAAATATTGATGCCTTCAAGGAGTTCTCCCTCTTGTACAATAAAAGGTGGAGCCGTTGTATAACCCACTAATAAAGTATCTTGTTGTGTTTGCCCGGACAAGGGCAGATTGAATAGGCTTATTATGATAATAAGAGCTATTTTTTTCATGTTTTGGAATATGTTAAAATCTAAATATACGATAATTCAAAAAAGAGGAATAATCATTTTCAGTTTCCTAACTTTAGCCAAAATAGAAACCCAAAGTGATGACCTTTGAAATATTAACTCTCGATACTTTAACTAATGAAGTACAGGTTCAAGTTGCTGCTCTCTACAAACAACTAAATGCAGATAATAAGCAAAGGTCTTTACAGGAAATTTTACATTCTAAAAACAATGTTTTAGTTCTGTTATGTAAAGTCGATAGCGCGGTAGTCGGAATTGCTCTTCTATCAACCTATACCGTAATTTCAGGGTTTCGGGGTATGGTTGACGATGTAGTGGTAGATAGATCACAACGAGGAAAGGGAATTGGCAAAAAACTCATGAATAAACTTATAGAAGAAAGTGCGAAAATTGGCCTTGATGAAATTCTACTATTTACTGGCCATCATCGCAAACCAGCAATTGCCCTATATACAAGTTTAGGTTTCGAGCTAAGAAAAAGTGGATTGTATTCGTTGAAAATTTAACTCGCCTGCTGTTTTTTGAACTGACTTTTTAACTCCTCCATTGATTCTTGCAGTTGTTTTAATAGTCCAGTTTCAGTGGTTGCATCAACACCAAAGGTTATTTTACTACTCACTTCCCAAATTTCTTGAATCTGGAAGGGTTTGATTTCGTAAGGTGGATAGGTTTCGTTCAAAGAAACCAAGGTAACATCATTCGAATTAGGCTTTCGAATAACTTTCTTTACCAAAACAGCATCTTCTAAAACCACAACATACATTTTATTTGGGCTAACTTCATCAATATTGTCAATAGCCTTGGAAAGCACCCATTCCCCAGGCTTTAGATTGGGTAACATACTATCGCCCTCTACCTGAAAACCGCGATAGGTTGCATTTCTAAACTCCGGCAAAGGAAGATCAAATGCTGGCAATTCTTTGTACCATGATGTATCTTGTATATTCTGCGGATATCCGGCAGCAGCTTTAGCATTTACTAAAACCATATTTTCTTGATCTGCGGAATCAACTGTGACCACTTTAGGAATAACGCTTGTATTTGAAGTAGCCAAATTTTTATTCTCACTCTCTCCAAACAACCAAAGGGGATTAATTTTAAACTGTTTGAATAACTCAACCACAACTTTTCCAGATAACTTGGTGCGCCCTCTTTCGATGTCCGCAGTCGTACTTGAAATACCCAAAAGCTTGGCAAATTCTGCTTGGGTATACCCCAAATCCCTTCTGATTTCAATAAAGCGCTTTAAAGTGATTTCATTTTCCATAACCAATCTATTTTATTGTCATTCCCGAGAAGTCGGGAATCTTTCCAACCAAACATGAGTGTGTCTTTCAGGTTTAACTGGTGCTCCAAAACCTATTCGTAATCAAGTACTTGTACTATTAGTATTCTAGAAAAACAGGTTTTAGACTCCTTCAAATATACACAATTAGGAATATTTCCAAAATATTTTATGGATTATTTCCATAATTAGGAATAATTCCATAATTTTGGAATAATTACAAAAAGCGGTGTTATGAGAAATTCAAAAATTTTAATTTACGACGGAAGTTTCAATGGGTTTTTATCTGCGGTTTATAAAGCATTTGATGAACGCATTCAAGTTGCTGATATTCAAAAGAACTCAATTGCACAAAGAGGGTTGTTTTCAGATACGGAAACTGTATTCACGCAAATGGATCAAGCCAAACGCGTTTGGAATGGTGTTCAAAAGAAAAGCAATGCTGCTATAAAGAATATCTACTTTGCATTTTTAAGTGAAGCGACTGGTATCGAACTCCTACTCTACAGGTATATTAGAAAATTATATTTTCCGAAAGATATGCTTCAACTAAATTTCACTGATGATGCAGCCATCAGAATTAATCAATTAGCAAAGTCTGTTGGAAAAGAAAAGAAGTATATGGAAGCGGGCCTCAAATTCGATGCAACCGAAGATAATATTCAACTTGCTTTTATCAATCCTGATAATGATGTGTTACCACTAATTTCGAAACATTATCGATTTCAATATTCCAACAAACCTTGGCTAATATTTGATCGCAAGCGAAACTATGGATTGTATTATAATTTAAAAACTGTAGAATTAATTTCTTTGGACACGGATGCAATACCAGCAAATATGAAAGTTCATGAATTGAATATTAAATCATTACTAGTTAGAACATTGCACAGACAACCTATGCAAAAGCAAAGAACTGGTTACATTCAAGAACGGGCGGCAGTTTAGTTACTTTGAACGTGCTCCCACAAATTGGTCACTTTGGTTCTTAAAAAGCACGTTGAAGGTTGTCAAACTTCCATAAATTCTGGTAATGTATTGTTGTAAATCAATTTTTTCTTGATCATCCAAATTCTTACTAGAATTGATTTTTTGCTCCATGACACGAATTCGATCGCGAACCATTACGATTTTGTGAAAGAAACCATCAATAGGAATTTCTTTATTCGCCAGATCTCCCACAGGTTCTAAAATTAACTTTCCGCCTTTCCACTTATCAGCGATAGGGGTTATTGATGAGGTGTCACTCCAACGTCGTAAAATTGAAATTAATGATTGTTCAACTTCTGAAAAGCTAATGGTATCAACTTCATCTTCAACAGCTTCGATGATCTCAAAATCAGAATCAATTTCTATTGTTTCCAAACCATTTTCCATAAAAGTAACCCAATAATTCTTCGATGTTATATTGGTCACTACTCCTTTGCCATATTCGTTATGATCGATTCGAGAGCCTATTCCTAAAATTTGCATTTGTAGTATTTTTCTGTTTAAAATTCAAAGTTAATTGCTAATGATTAAATAACAAAAAGGAATTGAACTCCATTAACATAATAGAGGTCAAAATCGTACTTTTGCAACTTTGCCGAATTTCATGATAAATTACGAGGAAAATATAGAAGTAAAAGGAGCACGTGTTCACAACTTAAAGAACATCGATGTCACCATTCCAAGGGAGAAACTGGTTGTAATTACGGGTCTTTCTGGCAGTGGTAAATCTTCCTTAGCTTTTGATACTATTTATGCAGAAGGACAAAGAAGATACATCGAAACTTTTTCTGTGTACGCGCGACAATTTTTAGGTGGCTTAGAACGTCCAGATGTTGATAAGATCGACGGTCTATCACCTGTAATTGCTATTGAGCAAAAGACTACTTCAAAATCACCACGTTCGACAGTTGGTACGATTACAGAAATCTATGATTTTCTCCGTTTATTATTTGCAAGAGCAGGAGATGCTTATAGCTATAATACGGGTGAAAAGATGGTCAGTTATAGCGACGAACAGATTAAAGATTTGATCAAAGCTGATTACGATGGAAAAAAGATTAACATTCTTGCTCCCATTATCAAATCGAGAAAAGGACATTATCGCGAGCTTTTTGAACAAATAGCCAAACAAGGGTTTGTAAAAGTAAGAGTTGACGGTGTAGTTGTTGATATTACGAAGGGAATGAAGGTAGATCGTTACAAAACCCACGATATCGAGATTGTAATTGATCGACTAAAAGTAAGTGATACCGAAGATTTGGATAAACGTCTTTCTGAGTCAATTAATACGGCTATGTATAGCGGCGATAATGTGCTAATGGTTTTAGAGGAAGGCACGAAAGAACCACGCTATTTTAGTCGAGATTTAATGTGCCCCTCTACCGGAATATCTTATCCTAGTCCCGAGCCAAATACTTTTTCCTTCAATTCCCCCAAAGGAATGTGTCCGCATTGTAACGGACTTGGTCATGTTCATGAGGTAAATGAGTTGAAAATATTTCCGAATAAAAAATTATCCATTAAAGCTGGTGGAATTGCTCCCCTTGGGGAATATAAAAAGTCTTGGGCGTTTAAGCAGATAGAAACGATCGCACAACGTTATGATTTCGAGCTAACCGATCCTATCTCAAGTATTCCTGAAGAAGCTATGCAGATTCTCCTCAACGGAGGCGCTGAAAGTTTTGAGGTAGATTCAAAGACTCTTGGTGTAAAACGATCTTATAAAATAGATTACGAAGGAATTTCAAATTTTATCAAAAGCCAGTTTGACGAAGCAGCTTCCACCTCTATTAAAAGATGGGCTAAGGAATATATGGATAAAGTAATTTGTCCTACCTGTGAGGGTTCACGTCTTCGTAAAGAATCCCTAAATTTTAAAGTTGACGAAAAAAATATAGCCGATTTAGCTCATTTAGATATTGCCGAATTAGCCGATTTTTTTGCTGATTTAGAAAAGACATTGAAAGGCAACCAACTAAAGATTGCTGAAGAGATCATCAAAGAAATCAGAACAAGAATCCAATTTTTACTAGATGTCGGTCTAGATTATCTTTCTCTTAACCGTAGTTCTAAATCTTTATCCGGTGGAGAGGCGCAGCGAATTCGATTAGCTACACAAATTGGTTCTCAGTTGGTTGGTGTCTTATACATTTTAGATGAGCCCAGTATTGGTTTGCATCAACGTGATAATGATCGTTTGATTAAATCTTTGGAATCACTTCGAGATATTGGCAATTCAGTAATTGTTGTTGAACATGACCGAGATATGATTGAGCGTGCAGATCATGTCATCGATATCGGTCCGAAAGCGGGGCGACATGGCGGAGAAATTATTTCTCAGGGACTTCCTAAAGACCTAAAAAAAGAAAATACCTTAACCGCAGACTACATAACAGGAAAAAAGGAAATTGCAGTTCCTAAAAAAAGAAGAAAAGGCAACGGAAAGAAGGTTACACTATCTGGGTGCACAGGGAATAATTTGAAAAATGTTTCGATTGACCTTCCACTAGGTCAAATGATCGGAGTGACAGGAGTTTCTGGCAGTGGCAAATCCACTTTGATCAATGAGACCCTCTACCCTATTATGAACGCTCATTATTTCAATGGTGTTAAAAAACCAATGCCTTATAAAAAAATCAAGGGTTTAGAACATATAGATAAGGTTATTGATATCA
This sequence comes from Maribacter taeanensis, assembly GCF_047345145.1. Lineage (NCBI taxonomy): Bacteria > Pseudomonadati > Bacteroidota > Flavobacteriia > Flavobacteriales > Flavobacteriaceae > Maribacter > Maribacter taeanensis. Next base: position 627,267 of record NZ_JBLFER010000001.1, on the reverse strand, counting down.
ATCAAAGTCCTATTGGCAGAACACCAAGATCTAATCCGGCCACTTATACTGGTGTTTTCAGTGAAATACGTTCCCTGTTTGCAAAAACGCCTGAAGCTGCAATAAGAGGATATAAACCAGGTCGCTTTAGCTTTAATGTTCAAGGTGGACGATGTGAAACCTGTCAAGGAGGTGGACTTCGGGTTATTGAAATGAACTTCCTACCAGATGTTTATGTGGAATGTGAAACCTGTAACGGTAAACGTTTCAATCGAGAAACTTTAGAAATTCGATATAAGGGAAAATCCATTTCTGATGTACTTGAAATGACGATTAATGAAGCAGTCGACTTTTTTGAGCTTATCCCAAAAATCCATAGAAAATTAAAGACCATTCAAGATGTTGGTTTAGGTTATATTTCTTTAGGACAACAATCTACCACGTTATCCGGAGGAGAAGCACAACGCATAAAACTAGCCACAGAGCTGTCAAAAAGAGATACGGGTAATACTTTTTATATTTTGGATGAGCCCACAACAGGTCTCCATTTTGAAGATATACGGGTACTAATGGAAGTTTTGAACCGTTTGGTAGACAAAGGAAATACCATATTAGTCATTGAACATAATATGGATGTAATTAAAATGGCGGATTATATCATTGATATTGGTTATGAAGGAGGCCGCGGTGGAGGTATGGTAGTTGCCAAAGGAACACCTGAAGCAATACTAAAAGATAAGAAAAGTTACACGGCAAAGTTTTTGAGGAAAGAATTGCAGCTGTAAATTGTTTACCAAATACACAAACAAAATTATAATATTTCCCTATTCAGGGGTTGAAGATAAAATAGCTACTTATGAGAAAAGAGCAACATCACAAAGGTTGGAATGAAATTAAAACAAATGATTCTTGGGCATTGTTCAAAATCATGGGTGAGTTCGTAAATGGTTTTGAACGAATGAGTCAAATTGGCCCCTGCGTTTCTATTTTTGGATCTGCACGGACTAAGGAACACGAAAAGTACTATAAATTGGCAACTAGTGTTGCCAAAAGTATTGCGGAAGCAGGCTATGGTGTTATCACAGGCGGTGGACCTGGAATTATGGAAGCAGGTAATAGAGGTGCAAATTTGGCTGGAGGTACTTCCGTTGGTCTAAATATAGATTTACCTTTCGAACAACATGATAATCCATATATTGATAGTGATAAAAGCTTAGATTTTGATTATTTCTTCGTTCGAAAAGTCATGTTCGTCAAGTATTCACAAGGTTTTGTTGTTATGCCTGGCGGATTTGGAACGCTAGATGAGCTCTTTGAAGCAATCACTCTTATTCAAACCAACAAAATTGAAAAATTCCCAATAATTTTAGTTGGAACAGCGTATTGGAAAGGACTTCTTGATTGGATAAAAAATACTATGCTAGAAGCTGGAACCATTAGCCCAGAAGACTTAGATCTTATTCATTTAGTTGATACTGAAGAAGAAGTTGTTGAAATTATTGACGCCTTTTACAAAGGGCGTTTATTGAGTCCTAATTTCTAAATCACTCCGCTTTTTGAAGCCATTATCTAGAAAACATATTGCCTGTGGTATTCTACTGCTAACTTTGCTGCCTAAATGGGCATCATCACAGCATACTAACACGCTAAACGTTAAACTTGATGGTGAAACTAAAACGCTTCAAATTCAGCAAGAATTCATTTATAAAAATACTTCAAAAGAGACCTTAGAACAATTGTATTTCAACGATTGGGCTCATGCTTACTCAGATAAAAACACAGCACTCGCCAAGAGTTTTGCCGAACAGTTTAAAAAAAGCCTGCATCTAGCAAAGGATGAAGAACGTGGTTTTACCGATATTAACAGTGCCGTTGATGACGATTATAGAGGTTTAGTTTGGGAGCGCACTTCAGGTAAAGATATTATTAAGATAAAGCTCAATAAGCCCTTATATCCTAATCAAGAAGCAAAACTGTTTCTGACATATTCGGTAAAACTGCCTCCTACAAAATATACGCCATACGGTTACAACAATCGGAATGAATATTATTTAAAAGATTGGTATCTCACACCTGCCGTTTTTGATGGTAAGTGGCATCTTTATTCCAATAAAAATTTAGAAGATTTATATACCGATGCAACTACCACTAATGTAAACTTAATATATCCTGAAGAACTGTTCTTAGCCACGAACTATCTAGTTCTAGGAAATACCCGGTTTCCGGGAGGTCGCCAGGCTCAATTGGAAGGAAATCAACAAAAAAATTGTAAACTAATTCTATCTCCAATTAATGGTTTTATTACTCATGTCACAGACTACATGACAGTTCAGACCGACCTAAATCCAAGTAGCAAAGACCCTATTTTACCCAGCTTGGCGATTGACAGGGTGACAAAATTCATTTATGACAATTTAGGTCGATATCCTCATGCCAAATTATTAATAAGTAAAATTGATTATAATAAGAGTCCCCTTTATGGAATCAATCAATTACCAAAATTTATTCGACCTTATGACGAGCGGTTTCAATATGAAATGAAAATTTTAAAAACTGCTTTGATTAATATTCTTGAGGAGACTATGTATTTAGATCCGCGGAAAGAACAATGGTTGGGCGATGCCATAGCTAATTACTTAATGATTGCTTACGTTGAAGAATTCTATCCTGATCAAAAGTTATTGGGTAAACTCTCTCGCATTTGGGGTATTCGCAGTTTTAATTTGGCAAAAATGGGGTTTAATGAACAATACCCTTTTGTCTATCTCGGATTAGCCCGTAAAAATTTAAACCAGCCATTAATCACACCAAACGACTCGTTGATTGTCGCCAATCAGAAGGCAGGCAATAAATACAACGCTGGCCTTGGCTTGTCTTATCTAGCCAGTTACATAGGTAAGGAAAAAGTTGACAAGAGCATAAAGACCTTTTACCAGTATTATCAGTTAAATCGAGTACGGGTTTTAGATTTCGAATCCATACTCAAGCGTTCTGCAGATCAAGATATTGATTGGTTTTTTAATAACTATGTCTACTCAGATCGTATTATTGATTACAAAATCAAAAAGGTTAAAAAGACGAAAGACTCCCTCAAAATTACGCTAAAAAATAAAGAAGGTACAGTTGTCCCTATTTCGATGTTCGGACTAAAAAATGATTCGGTGGTTTCGAAATATTGGTTTTCAAATATTGAAAAAGAAAGAACGGTAACTATTCCCAGAAACGAAGAAGAAAGACTTGTTTTGAACTACGACAAAAAAATACCTGAATTTAACCAACGTGATAATTGGAAATCGTTAGGCGGGTTCCTTTCAGGCAATAAAAAACTCAAACTAACCTTTCTTAAAGATTCTGAAAATCCATTCTTAAATCAAATTTTTTACACCCCGGTGTTAGATTTCAATATCTACGATGGATGGTACCCAGGTATGAGGTTACATAATAAAACACTTTTAGAAAGACCATTTCAATTTGATGTTTCTCCTTCATACTCTTTTAGAGAAAAATCTTTTGTTGGCGGTGGTAGTTTAAACTATAGAAAATACTTAAGCAAAACTGGATTGTACTTTGCAAACTACCGTATAAGCGGTTCTAGCAAGCATTTTAACGTCAATTCAAGATTTTCTACCCTAACACCATCGATAACTTTTGGTTGGCGGCCTGACGATCTAATTTCTAACAAAAAACAGTTTTTATCATTCCGCTATCTAAATATCTTTAGAGATATTGATAAGAATTTAACAGACCTTAGAAATGATCCTGAAAATCCAGATTATAGTGTTTTCAATGTCAGATATAGATATTTAGACAACCACATATTAAACTATAAATCATGGTTTCTTGACTTTCAACAGGCTAATAACTTCACTAAAATATCGGCAGAGATTGAGTATCGTAAACTATTCGACAATAATAGACAGGTTAATCTGAGGTTATATGCTGGGAAATTTCTTTGGAATAATACAAACTCTGAGTTCTTCAGCTTTGCTCTTGACCGGCCCACCAATTACCTTTTTGATTATAGTTATTTAGGTCAGTCGGAAGATTCCGGAATTTATAGTCAGCAATTGGTAATAGCCGAAGGTGGATTTAAATCAATATTAGATGATCAATTTCGCTTTTCTAATGATTGGCTTATAACTGCAAACTCCAGCGTAAATCTTTGGAGGTGGATTGAATTATATGGAGATATTGGATTGGTGAAAAATAAAGGGATCAAACAAAAATTTGTCTATGATTCGGGTGTTCGCTTAAATCTTGTCACGGATTATTTTGAATTGTATTTGCCACTATACTCTAATAATGGTTGGGAGGTCGCACAACCTGACTATGGCGAAAAAATTCGGTTCATTGTTACTGTAGATATTAAAACACTTACCGGTTTATTTACTCGAAAGTGGTTTTAATTTTTTAGCATATTCTCAATATTAAGCTCCTTTTTTGTTATTACTGTAACAAAAAAACAGAATTTCACCCTTTTGTTTAGGAAATATTTAATAAAAAGAAGTCTGCTAGCATTGCATTAATCGAAGTCATTAAGTACTTTTGCAAAAACCTTTAAGCATATATGGATATCTCTCCAAAAACAAGTAACGATATTTCTTTTGACGATTTCAGAACACAAATTCTAAAGGATTATGAAACTGCTGTCTTAAGTCGTATTTGTAGCTTAATGGGACGAAAAGAAGTGCTAACCGGGAAGGCCAAATTCGGAATCTTTAGTGATGGTAAAGAATTGCCGCAGCTAGCCATGGCTCGCGCTTTTAAAAATGGTGATTTTAGAAGTGGTTATTATCGTGACCAAACTTTTATGATGGCTTTAGGTTTATTGACACCCAAAGCGCTATTCCATGCTTTATATGCGACAACCGATATAGAAAAAGAACCTATGAGTGCCGGACGTCAAATGATTGGTCATTATTTGACTTTTAGTCTCAATGAAGATGGTTCTTGGAAAGATTTGACACAGCAAAAAAATACCGCTCCCGATGTTTCTTCTACTGCTGGACAAATGCCCCGATTACTTGGTTTAGCTCAAGCATCTAAAATGTATCGAAATCTAAAAGATATTGATGCCACAAACTTTTCTAAAAATGGAAATGAAGTGGCCTGGGGTACTATAGGTAATGCTAGTACAAGTGAAGGGTTATTCTTTGAGACCATAAATGCAGGTGGTGTTTTACAGGTGCCAATGGTGGTTAGTATATGGGATGACGACTATGGAATTTCCGTGCCACAAAAATACCACACTACCAAAGAAAGTATTTCTGAGGCTTTGAAAGGCTTTCAACGTGATAAAGATCACAAAGGTTATGAAATTTTAAAGGTAAAGGGTTGGGACTATACAGCCTTGATGCATGCTTATGAGAACGCATCTGACATAGCACGAGATGAGCATGTTCCAGTAATTATTCATGTCCAAGAACTTACTCAGCCACAAGGTCATTCCACCTCTGGTTCTCATGAAAGATATAAAAGTGAAGAACGATTAGATTGGGAACGTGAAAATGACTGTAATAAGCGGTTCAAAGAATGGATCATCGAGTCAGGCATTGCTACTGAAGAAGAGCTAAATGCAATCGAGTTAACGCTAAAAAAATCTGTACGAACAGCAAAAAAAGAAGCCTGGGCCGAATATTTAGCAACACATCTTGAGCAAAAAAAAGTGCTACTACAGTTATTAGAAAATGCTGCTAACAAGAGTCAAAACAAAGCGTTTATAACGAAGCTTAAAAACGATTTAATTGCCATCGAAGAACCTATTAAGAAGGATTTGGCGACTACAGCAAGGAAAGCTTTGCGCTATCTATTAGGAGAAAGCACTGCTGAAAAAGAGGCACTTCTCGATTGGACGAATCAATTTCTTCGAAAAGAGCAACCGAATTATAGTGACCATTTATATAGTGAAAATGCTAATAAAGCAACCAACATTGCCCAAATTGTTCCTGAATATGATACCAATACAGAAGAAGTAGATGGTCGTGTAATTCTTCGTGAAAATTTTGATAGACTTTTAGAAAAATATCCTGAAATTTCGATCTTTGGTGAAGATACAGGCACCATTGGAGATGTAAATCAAGGGCTTGAAGGTTTGCAAGATAAATATGGCAAACTACGCGTTGCCGATACTGGTATCAGAGAATCTACCATTATTGGTCAGGGGCTTGGAATGGCACTTAGGGGATTGCGCCCAATTGCTGAAATACAATATTTAGATTATATTTTTTACGCGATGCCTACCCTAACAGATGATGTCGCAACTATTCGATATCGCACCGTTGGAAAACAAAAAGCGCCGCTGATTATTCGAACTAGAGGTCATCGCTTAGAAGGCATTTGGCACTCAGGATCACCAATGGGGGGGTTGATTCATACACTTAGGGGAATTTATATTCTTTCACCTCGCAACATGACGCAAGCAGCAGGTTTTTATAATACGCTAATGAAAAGTGATGAGCCTGCTTTAGTAATAGAAAGTTTGAACGGTTATCGCTTGAAGGAGAAAATGCCCAATAATCTTGGTGATTTTTGTACACCTATAGGTATTGTGGAAACAATTAAATATGGTAAAGATATAACCTTAGTATCATATGGTTCAACCCTAAGAATTGTTGAACAGGCAGCCAAAGAACTAAAAGAAGTAGGTATTGATGCTGAGATTATTGATGCACAGTCTTTGCTTCCTTTTGACATTGAGCACGATGTCGTTAAAAGTGTTCAGAAAACCAATCGCTTGCTAGTGATTGATGAGGATGTTCCAGGGGGGTGTTCCGCCTATCTGTTGAATGAGATTGTTGAAAAACAAGGTGCCTATAAATTCTTAGACAGTGCGCCCCAAACCCTAACCGCAAAAGCGCATAGACCTGCATACGGAACTGATGGAGATTACTTTTCTAAACCAAATGCAGAAGATATCTTTGAAAAAGTATATGGTATTATCCATGAAGCAAATCCAGAAGATTACCCTCAATTGCGGTAGCATTTCATATTGATTGCCATGATATAGAATGATTTATGCTAAATTTAGCCTTCAATCTATATGAATGAACATTCACTCTATTTTACGAACGCATTATGGAATAACTAGTGCAGCAGTTACTTCTTTAGAAGGTTATGATAGTACCAACTATAAAATCCAAAATGAGAAAGGGCTTTTCGTACTAAAACAAAATTTGCATTCTGAAGAAACTTTAGAATTACTGCAAGCTGAAAATAAGCTTCTTGAAAACCTTAAAATTCTAAAAGACTATGATTTTCCGATGGCAGTTTCATCTTTAAAAAATGAGACCGTTGTTGTTTTAGAAAAACAAATATTCAGACTACTTTCTTTTGTTAAGGGTGATTTTTTAGGAGATGTTCCTCATACTCCGGGTCTACTTCATTCCTTTGGGATATTTCTTGCAAAAATGGATAAACAAATCCATACGGAATATGACCCTGCTATTAGCGGAAAAGAAACCCAATGGGATTTGAAACACTTTAGGTCGAATTACAAGTATCTTAAATACATTCCAGACTCAAAAGCGAGAAGCTTGGTAGATTATTTCTTTTTGCAGTTTGATGAACAAGTACTTCCTGTTGAATATGAACTCCGAAAGGGAATTATTCACAATGACGGTAACGATTGGAACGTACTTACACAGAATGGTGAAGTATCCGGAATTATTGATTTTGGCGATATGTGCCATTCATGGCTGATTAATGAAGTGGCTATAGCTATTACCTATGTGATGATGAACAAAGAGGAGCCCTTAGAAATTGCATCACATTTAATTCAGGGGTATCATTCGATATTGCCGTTAGAAGAAAATGAACTTGACATACTTTACTATTTGGTAGCTGCTCGTTTATGCACTAGTGTTTGTAATTCAGCATATACCAAAACCTTAAAACCAGATTCAGAGTATATAACAATAAGTGAGAAACCTGCATGGGACTTGCTCTATAAATGGATTACTATAAATCCGTTAAGAGCAAAGAATGCTTTTAGAAAAGCTGCTGGTTATCCCAACTCACAAAAAAAGACAAATACAGAACAAGCAATTAGAAGACAGTCGAATTTTAGTGATGCACTTTCGTTAAGCTATGGCAATCCGATACAAATGCACCGATCTGCATTTCAATATATGTATGATACTGACGGAAATACCTTTTTAGATGCCTATAATAATATCATGCTTGCTGGTCATTGCCACCCCAAAGTAGTAAGGGCCGGTCAAAAAACGATGGCCAAGCTGAACACAAATACTAGATATTTGTATGAAGAACTTCTATCGTATAGTGAAAAGTTACTTGCGAAATTTCCTAAAAATTTAAACAAAATATTTTTTGTAAACTCTGGTAGTGCTGCAAGTGATTTAGCCGTTCGTATGGCTACAACTCACGCCAAGAAACAAAAAGTAATGGTGTTAGAACATGGCTACCATGGCAATACTCGAATGGGAATTGATATCAGTCATTATAAATATAATCATGAAGGTGGCTCTGGCAGAAAAGATTATATTATTGAGACACCAATGCCCAAAGTCTTTGGTTCAGGTTACGAAGACCCTTCTGAAGCAGGTGATTTTTTTGCAAATCAAACCAAAAATCAAATTACTGACGCGAAAGGTGAAATAGCTGCTTTTATAGCAGAACCCATTGTCGGTTGTGGTGGACAAGTGCCATTGGCAAAAGGCTATTTAAAACAGGTATACCAAGAAATAAGAGCTCAAGGTGGGGTTTGCATTAGCGACGAAGTTCAAGTGGGTTTCGGACGCCTTGGCGACTTCTTCTGGGGATACGAAATGTATGACGTAGTACCTGATATGGTAATATTAGGTAAACCTATGGGGAACGGACATCCGATAGGAGCTGTCGTAACAACTACTGAAATCGCAGAGAATTTTGATAACGGTTTAGAATTTTTTAGCTCATTCGGTGGTAATCCCATTTCATGTACTATCGGACAAGCAGTTTTAGAAGTTATCGAAAAAGAAGAATTGCAACGACACGCTAAAGAGGTTGGAGACTATCTCATTGACCAACTAAAAAGCTTACAATCGAAATATCCAGAATTGGCAGATGTTAGAGGAAGCGGACTTTTCATAGGAGTTGAAATTTTTGATAAAAAAGGACACCCAAATACTCAGCTTGCTTCAGATTTAAAAAATGCTCTTAGAGAAAATCATATTTTAATAAGTACCGATGGCCCATTTGATAGTGTTTTAAAAATAAAGCCTCCACTAACATTTAATCGCTCAAATACCGATCATTTGATATATCACCTAGAGCTTCAGCTACAACATTTTTTGAGCAGATAAAATTATAATACTACTTTTATAGAAACTTAAACCTATTTCTTAATGAATGCAACACTAAAAAATGATATTGCTCTAGCCCTATTGCGTATAGGTGCCTCAGCATTTATGTTATCCCATGGTTTTCCTAAATTTCAGAAATTAATAAGTGGAAATTTTGAATTTGGCGATCCAATTGGAATTGGTGCGGCTCCTACTCTATTTCTTGCAGTTCTAGCAGAATTTGTTTGTCCAATCCTTATTATTGTAGGATTTAAAACACGCTGGGCAGCAATACTTCCTGCTATTACAATGTTGGTAGCTGCTGGAGTGGTTCATCTCGCCGATCCATTTGGCAAAAAGGAAAAAGCCCTTTTATATCTGGTTATGTTTGTTGCTATCATCCTTTTAGGACCTGGAAAATATAGTATTGACAAAAAGTAAGTTATATAATCTTTACCAATAGCTCTTTTAATAAATCTGCCTGAGAAACATTGGTTGACCCTACTCCTTTTCCTTTTAAATCAAGCTCGCGTAAGCTAGATACAATACTACTCACCTTTTTCATTGGGTAGTTTCTTGCGGCAACTTGATATTCATTTACAAAATAAGGATTGATACCCAAAACACTAGCTACACTTTTGGGGTTATGGTCCTTCATACCATGATATTTTAATAGCTGTGTAAAAAAAGTATTGAGTAAAGTGACCGTAACTACAAAGGGGTTATCTTTTGGGTTCTGAGCAAAGTAATTTAGAATTCGCGTAGCCTTTACTACATTACGCTCCCCAATCGCTTTCTTTAATTCAAAATTGTTGTAGTCTTTACTGATTCCAATATTTTCCTCAATATCCAAAGGGGTAATTTCTTTTTCCTTCGGAAGAACCAACTTCAATTTTTCTAATTCATTATTTATTTTGCTTAAATCAGTTCCTAAGAATTCGACCAATAAACTAGAAGCTTTGGGTGTTATGCGATATCCTTTTCCTTGAAGCACCTTTCGTATCCAATCAGCTACTTTATTCTCGTACAGCTTCTTACTTTCAAAAACAAGGCCTGTTTTCTTTATCGTCTTGTATACTTTTTTTCGCTTATCGAACTTACTATACTTATAACAAAGTACCAATACCGTGGAAGGTTGAGGATTTTCAGCATATGAAGACAACTTATCAATTGTACGCGCTAAATGCTGGGCCTCTTTAACAATAACCACTTGACGTTCGGCCATCATAGGGAATCGTTTCGCATTACCAATAATATCTTCAACAGTAACATCTTTCCCATAAAGCACCATCTGATTGAAGCCTCGCTCCTCTTCAGCCAAAACATTTTGTTCAATGAATTCTGAAATACGATCAATATAGTAAGGTTCCTCACCTGTTAAGAGATATATAGGCTTGATGTTGCCATCATTGATATCCTTAACTATTTGTTTTACTTCATCCATCCAAAAAAAATCATCAAATTTGTGGCATGCTTCAACTGAATTTTCCAGCATATAAGTTCCGATTCAAAAATAGCGAAAATAAAGTCCAGATTTTCGATGTCATTCGCAAAAAATTTGTGGTTTTGCAACCTGAAGAATGGGTGCGTCAGCATCTTGTTCATTATTTAATTTCAGAGAAAAAATATCCAAGTTCCTTAATTAATGTTGAAAAACAATTGACTATTAATGGATTGAAAAAGAGATATGATATCGTAGTTTTTAACTCAGACGGAAGCATAGAAATTCTGATAGAATGTAAAGCACCAGATATTTCAATTAGTCAAACTACTTTTAATCAAATTGCGCAATATAATCTCAATCTAAAGGCAAACTTTTTGATGGTTACGAACGGATTGGAGCATTTTTATTGCAAAATGGATTTTGAAAAAGAAAAGTATTCCTTTCTAAAGGATATTCCTGATTTTAACCGTTAATTTGCCATCGTTTTGCGAATAGCTGTCGTCATATTAAACTGGAATGGAAAGGGACTTTTAGAAAGTTACCTTCCATCTGTGGTGGAATATTCTGGTCAGGCGGACATCTATGTTGCTGATAATAATTCCTCAGATGATTCGGTAGCGTTTATAAAAGCAAATTATCCATCTATTAAAATCATACAAAATTCAGAGAATGGAGGTTTTGCGAAAGGATATAATGATGCCCTCAAATATATCGAAGCTGATATTTACTGTCTCCTTAACTCTGATGTTGAAGTAACTCCAAATTGGCTAGAACCTATCAAGGAGGCATTTTTAGAAATACCAAATGTTTCAATTCTACAGCCCAAAATATTAGATCTAAAAAAGAAAGATCATTTTGAATATGCCGGTGCAGCTGGCGGTTTTATTGATCAATTAGGCTATCCATTTTGTCGAGGCCGAATTTTTCAAGCCTTAGAAAAAGACGAGGGTCAATATGATGATGTTCAAGAAATTTTTTGGGCTACGGGCGCATGTATGTTTATAAGAAGTCAAGTTTTTCATGAGTTAGGTGGGTTTGATGAAGATTACTTTGCACATCAAGAAGAGGTAGATTTGTGCTGGCGTGCAAAAAATGCTGGACATAAGGCTTATTATATAGGACTATCAAAAGTGTATCACTTAGGAGGGTCCACCCTAAGTAACATGAATCCAAAAAAGACTTTTCTAAATTTTAGGAACTCCCTTTTTTCTATAACGAAGAATCTTCCTCGTCGAAAAGCCTCTATAATCATTTTCTTAAGATTAATTCTAGATGCGGTAGCAGCTATACGTTTTGTTTTTCAATTTAAATTCAGTCATTTTTTTGCAATACTCAAGGCTCATCTTAGCTTTTATAGGCATTTCGGAAAGATGTATCGCAAAAGAGAAAAAGCTAATTTTATATTAAATTACTATGCGAAGAAGTCCATTGTATGGTCGCACTTCGTACATCAAGAGAATGTTTTCAAAGTTTAGAGAAACATTAACTATGCCTAAAAAAGCATTGTAATACTATTTTCTATAATTTTGAAATAGATCAAACGATTTTTAATCAAATAACATTTTAATAAATACTTAAGTAACATCATTATGAAAAAACTGATTTTAGGCGTGTTGGGGGTTACCTTACTATTATCTTCTTGTGTATCACAAAAGAAATTTGCCGAAATGGAAGCGAAGGCTAAAGAAGCGCAAGACTTGCTTAACTCTGCGACAGTAAAACTAAATACTTGTTTAGAGGAGAAAGCTACTGCAACTTCTAGAATGTCAACCTTAGAAGATCAAAACGCGTTTTTAAAGGCGAATAATCAAGAATTGATTAATAATATGGGTAATCTTACGACCCTAACCACAAAAGGTGCAGAGAACTTAGAGAAGTCTCTTGAAAGTCTTCAAGAAAAAGATCTTACTATTCGTAAATTAAACGATGCAATAACACGTAGAGATTCTGTTAACCTTTCTTTGGTGCAGAGTTTGAAAGGCGTTTTGGGTAATCTTGATGATGAAGATATCGAAATTAGTGTTGAAAAAGGTGTTGTGTTCGTTTCGATTTCTGATAAATTATTATTTAGCAGCGGAAGCTATAATATTACCAGTAAAGCAAAAACGGTTTTAGGAAAAGTTGCTCAAGTAGTGAACAACAAGCCTGATTTTGAGTTTATGGTTGAAGGTCATACTGATGATGTACCTTACGGTAGAAAAGGTAATATTTTAGACAACTGGGATTTAAGTGTAAAACGAGCAACTGCTGTAGTGAGAGTTTTACAAAACGATTACGGAGTTGACCCTAAACGTATGACTGCAGCAGGTAGAGCAGAATATGTTCCTGTCTCAACGACAGAAAAATCAAAAAATAGAAGAACTAGAATTGTTGTTCTTCCAAAAATCGATCAGTTCTATAGCATGATTGAAGAAGGAATGAAAGATCCTGCAATCAATAATTAGACGTTAGACGTTAGACGTTAGACGTTAGACGTTAGACGTTAGAAATATCAAAAAAAAGCCATTGCTTTATCGCAATGGCTTTTTTTATTAGACACTTTGGTTATTTTTTTGTCTCTTGTCTCTTGTCTCTTGTCTCTTGTCTCTTAAAAAATATCCAAATCTCCTTTACCTTCTCGAATTACTTCTGGTTCATGTCCAGAAAGATTAATAACGGTAGAAGCTACGTTGTCACCATAACCACCATCAATAACAACATCCACAAGTTTTTCCCACTTTTCATAAATCAAATCTGGGTCCGTTGTATACTCAAGTAATTCGTCTTCATCACGAATTGAAGTAGATACTATTGGATTTTCTAACTCCTCAACTAAGGCTCTCGCGATAGCATTGTCAGGTACGCGAATACCAACTGTTTTTTTCTTTTTAAAGACCTTAGGAAGATTGTTATTTCCTGGAAGAACAAAAGTATAAGGTCCTGGTAAAGCTCTTTTTAAAATTTTAAAAGTAGCAGTATCAATTTGTCGAACATAATCGGATAGGTTACTCAAATCGGCACAAATAAAGGACCAATTTGCTTTGGCCAGCTTAATGTTTTTAATTCTTGCGATACGTTCTAGGGCCTTTGTATTGGTAATGTCACAACCGAGACCGTAAACCGTATCCGTTGGGTAGATCACTATACCTCCCTTTCTTAAGGTGTCAACAACCTTTTTGATTTCCTTAGGATTTGGGTTCTCTTCGTATATTTTGATGAATTCAGCCATATAGTATCCTATCTAAGATAAAACTTCCAAATTAAATGGTAAACATTCCAGGCTAAAAATACTACACTAATAGGGTTTAAGCTAGATAAGGTAAAAATGTTTACTTTTTAACAAATATTCTACGAATCAGTTGTATCCCTAACATATTTACCTTTTTTTTGTTGAAAAGAGAAACTATGAAAAAAATTACCCTTCTTTTCATTTTTTTAGTGACTGGAATTGCATCAGGACAGTATAATCAGAACGCCCCTTGGATGCAGGACTTAGAAAATAAGCAATCCTCCACTACTTCTAAAAGTTCCGATACCGAATCGTATACAATTGATGAAATATCAGCTTCATTTGATGCGTATTGGAAGAACCATGACCCGAATAAAAAAGGAAGTGGTTACAAACCTTTTATGCGATGGAAAACCTATTGGGAACAACTTGTTGGTACCGATGGAAAAATACCTAGCTCAAAACAATATTGGGAGAGTTATAAAAATAAAATTGACCTTGCAGGAAAAGCTGTAAACCCTACTAGTAATTGGACTTCAATAGGTCCTTTTTCACATGATGTTTTAGCAATTGGTCTACCTGGTCAAGGTCGGGTAAATGCGGTGGCAGTAGACCCTAACAATGCCAATACTTGGTATCTTGGTGCACCTGCTGGTGGATTGTGGAAGTCAACAGATGCGGGTGATTCTTGGACCAACTTATTTGACAACTTTCTTCAAATAGGAGTTTCTGGTATTGCGATTGATCCAAATAATTCAAATATAATTTACATTTCAACAGGAGATGATGATGCCTCACAGTCATTTAGTATTGGAGTCTTTAAATCTACAGATGGCGGTGTATCATGGAATCCAACTGGTCTAACCCCTGCTACTGGTGATTTCAACTTATTAATGAATGAAATTGTAGTCGATCCTTCAAATTCAAATACGATTTGGGTTGGCACCAATTTAGGGCTTCAAAAATCGGAAGATGGCGGGGCTACTTGGACTATTAAACAAGACGGTAATATTACAGATTTCAAGTTAAAACCAGGAGATAGTCAAACTATTTACGCCGTAGGCCGCCAGTCATACTATGTTTCAGTTGATGGTGGTGAAAACTTCACCCAGGTAACAGAAAATTTACCGGCAACCTCAGGTAGATTAGCTTTGGGTGTATCCCCCGCTGATCCAAACTTGGTCTACATCATAAGTGCAAATGTTGGTTCACAAGAATTTTCCTATCAAGGTTTATATAAATCAACTGATAGCGGTGCGAGTTTTGTGAAAACTGCTAATACGGTGGATATTTTTGAATCAAATCAAGCCTGGTTTGATTTGGCTATTGAAGTGTCACCTACTAATTCTGATGAAGTTTATATTGGCTGTCTAAACATTTGGAAAAGTACCAATGGTGGAGATAATTTTAGTCAATTGAACCAGTGGAATAATGCTTCACCATCCTATACACATGCAGATATCCACACATTAAAATTCTTTAACGGAAAATTATTCTGCGGTAGTGATGGAGGAATTTATATTTCAGATGATAATGGAACTACTTTTACAGACAAGACAGCAGGAGCAGCTATAAGTCAGTTTTATAGGATATCGGTCGCTAAGAACGATGCAGCTAAAATGGCGGGTGGTCTTCAAGACAACGCAGGCTTTTTGCGTAATAATGGGAATTGGAATGCATATACTGGAGGTGATGGTATGGATTATGAAGTTGACCCCAACAACAATAATTTGATTTACGGATTTTTACAATTCGGTGGTGTTCTTTATGTAACAACCGACTCTGGTCAAACATTAGGAGGAATTGGAGCACCTACAGATACGAACGGTAATACAATTCAAGGAAATTGGGTAACTCCCTTGGCAATTAGTGGTGAGGGTGATGTTTATGCAGGGTTCGATGGTTTATACAAGTTAGTAGGTAATGCTTGGGAAAAAAGTTCAAGTGTCGGTAGCGATAATTTTAATTTAAGAGACCTAGAGATCGATCCAAATAATCCTGATATAATTTATGCGGCTGTTTTCGCTAAACTGTACCGCAGTGTTAATGGTGGAGATTCTTTTAACATCTTAAATACCTTTGACTCAAACATCTCAGATATTGCTACCAATAGTTTTGATAGTAATATTGTTTACGTAACCACATCCAACGAAGTTGATGACCCACGTCGTACGCAACCAGATCTAAGAGGTGTTTTTAAGTTAACCATGGATGGCACAGATGTAACGGTGGATGAAATCACAGCTAATTTACCAACTGATCAAGCATTTTTTACAATTGTGCATCAAGGTAGAAATACAACTAACCCTCTATATGTAGGTACAAACTTAGGTGTTTATCGTATAGATGATACGCTCACAGAATGGGAAGATTACTTTACTGGTTTTCCAAATACGGGCGTTAGTGATTTAGAAATATCACTTGATGACGGCTTAATAACTGCGTCAACCTATGGAAGAGGTATTTGGCAATCTCCGGTACCAATACAGTTACCAGATAACGATATTAGAGTACTAAGCCTATCCCCTGAATCAAATGAAGTACTTTGTTCTGGCAACACTTTCATACCTGAACTTTTAGTTGAGAATAAGGGACTAAATGCAATTACTGAAATAGAGGTTTCTTATGAACTTAACGATGCCGCAACAGAAGTTTTTACTTGGACAGGGAATCTGGCATCAGGGAATACTACATCAATTGTTTTTCCAACAATAACGGATGCTATCGGCCCGATAACATTAAATGCAACGGCAAATATTGCCAACGATACTTTTACAGATAACAATACAGCCAGCACCAATTTTGTTCTAAACGAGTCAAGTGATGAAAATGTGACATTTACTTTCGAAAATGATAATAATCAATCTCTTATTATCTTTAACGAGGGTTCTGATGGCTCCGTTTGGGAAAGAGGTGTACCAACAGGGACATTACTTAATCAAGCAAGTTCAGGTACTCAGGTCCTTGGGACGGTTTTAGGTGGGAATCATCCTGATAATACAAGAGGTGTAATCACAAGTAGATGTTATGACCTATCAAACATTTTAGCACCCACTTTGAAATTCAACATGGCTTATGACCTTGAAATCAATTTTGATATAGTATTTGTTGAATATTCAAAAGATAATGGAGCCAATTGGGAAGTTCTAGGTAATATAAACAGTCAACCGAACTGGTATAATAGTGATAGAACAAATACCAATTCTGGGAGTGATAATGACTGCCAAAATTGCCCTGGCGCACAATGGACTGGTACAGATGCCACCTTAACAGAATACAGTTATGATTTTAATATAAATGCGGGAATGGGAGAAACTGATCTTACAGCAGAAACCAACATCGTTTTTCGAATTGTTTTTCAATCAGACCCCTCAGTAAATCAAGAAGGAGTAATCATAGATGATTTGGTTGTTACTAGTGCTATAGATGACGACGATGATGACAATGATGGTGTATTAGATATTGATGACAATTGTTCACTTGTTAGCAACGCAGACCAATCTGATAACGATATGGATGGCCTAGGTGATTTATGTGATACTGACGATGATAATGACGGTGTGCTAGATTTAGAAGATAACTGCCCTCTGACTGCAAATGCTGATCAAGCAGATTTCGATGGTGATGGTATTGGCGATATTTGTGATGATGATATTGACAATGATGGTATCTTAAACGCAGTTGATGTCTGCCCGAATACACCGCCTGGAGTTCCAGTTGATGTTGAAGGGTGTGAAGTATTCTCATTACCTGTAAATAACTTTAGAATTAAAACTTCAGGAGAATCTTGTATTTCAAGTAATAATGGAAGTATCAGTATTGAGGTGCTTGAAAGCCTCAATTATTCTGCGACGCTATCTAGCGGAGGAGATATTTTAGCTACGAATACTTTTACCGCAATGACATCTTTCAATGATTTATCAGCGGGTAATTATAGCCTTTGTATCACCTTAGATGAGGCGCCAGGTTATGAAAATTGTTTTGACCTTACCGTAACAGAACCTGAATCATTATCAGTAAGTTCTAAAGTGAGCGACTTGGAGAGTAAGGTTACACTTGACTTATCAGGTGGTGACACTTATTTTATCTCATTAAACGGAAAACTTACTACCACAAGCCAAAGTCAGATTACCTTAACGCTCTCTGAAGTAGAAAATAAAATCTCGATCAGTACAGATAAAACCTGTCAAGGTGTGCATGAAGAAACTATTTTTCTAAGTAATGAGCTTCTTATTTATCCCAATCCGATTGAAGGAGGTGATTTAACCATCTATTTGGGTAATATTACAAGTACAGATGTCCGACTATCCTTGTTTGCGACAAATGGAACGGTATTATTTAACAAGTCAGTTCCTGTTGATAACAGCAGTGTTAAATTAAACGTTGATTCTCTTTCAAAAGGAATTTACATTATAAACATTAAAGCGGATGGTGCGCTCTTAACTTATAAAATGATAAGAAAATGAAAGTATTATATAAACTAGCAGCAATTTCCCTATTATTAATGATGTCATGCGGCGGGGGCGGTGATGATGGCCCTCCACCTACACCTATGCCAGACCCTGTGGCGGATCCAAAGGCTACTACTTTAATTTTTCCAGAAAACAATACCGAGTGTAATGAGGGCGTTATTGTTGACGATGCAAGAAGTAGTGTAACTTTTCGTTGGAATGCTTCTGAAGACACAGATGAATATGAAGTAAATCTGCGCAACCTAATTTCAAATGAAACTACACTTTTTAAAGTCTTCAGAACGGAAGCATCTATTACTATCGATCGTGGATCACCCTATGAGTGGTTTGTTACTTCAAGTGCAAATGGTACAACGGTAACAGCTAGTAGTTCAATATTTAAGTTTTATAATCAAGGACCAGGAATCGAAAACTATGCTCCTTTTCCTGCTGAAGCTGTCAGCCCAATAAGAGGAGCTGATGTAACAAATACGACTGGTACATTAAGTCTTGAATGGAATGGAAGCGACATCGACGATGATATTACAGAATTTGAAGTGCTTTTTGGTACAGAGGCCATTCCGAACATATCAGTAGGAACCACAACAGACCAGACTTTCGAGGTTACGGTATTAGCTGGAAATACATATTATTGGAGAGTCATAAGCTCTGATAGTCAAGGAAACACCTCTCAATCTGAAATTTTTGAATTCAAAGTAAGTAGTTAATAAGTTCACATTTCATGTTTGAAATATGCGCTTAAATAAAATAAAAAATGAAAAATATAGCATTAGTTGTTTTTGCCGCAAGTTTGTTTGGCTGTTCTTCTCAAAAGAAACTTGAGGTTAATGACATTCCTTTTACACTGGGTAAAAGTACTGTCCAAGAATGGTTGGGTGGTAAAAAAGAAAGTGGTTCTGGGGCAAATCTGAAAATTGAAATTTCCGATACCTTAAAAGAAGTAAGTTTTCAAAAAGTATATTTTAGAGCACGCGCTTTAGATTGCACCACTGAAACTGAAGGTAATGAAACTTATGTTCTATCTTCATATAAAACCGGAGCTAAATCAGAGGAAACACTGAGAACTGAAGGAAAAAAAATGCAAAAAGCGTTTGATATTAAACCAACCGAAGCAGTTTTAGAATATACTAGCGATGATGGTAAAACTCACTATGTGAAAGTCTCAGGGATTAAAGAAATGGCTCCTGAAGCCCTTCGTAGTATGCCTAAAAATTAAGAGAAAATAATATTCATAAATAAAGACCCCATAAAATTAATTTTATGGGGTCTTTGATTTAAGTTGTCCAATATTTTAATCTCGATCAATATCTTTAATTTCTCCTGCTGCGTACATATCTTTAATTTCTTGAGTAGTAACGACATATATATCGTCGGGATAGTTCTCCTCTTTATCAATTTTATAGATAGCGCTTAGTTTGTCAATTTCATAGTCATTCTGATTAATATACATGCTATCTTGAAAAACTTCAACTACCTTGAAGGTAGAATAGCTATTGCTATCCGTTTTAAAAGTATATATGTCATACATCGCTGGGTTTTCAACTAACTCAGCTACTCTTTCTTCAGTTTGCTTACTAGAGTAGAATCCCCAGCAGATCAAGAGAGCTATGACACCTAATCCAGAATATTTCCATAAGGGGGTTTTTACATCACTAAGGAAGTTTTTGTAATCCATTTTACCATCCTCACCCAATTCCTTCTTCTTAAATCCTTTATGACAATGCTGACATTCAAAGACGCCAACTTTTCCCATGGGAAAAAGTGGAATCCAAAATATGTGCGCATGACGCCCGTAGGTGCTTGCGGTCAATGAACCTTTTGTTTGGCAATTCGGACAAGTCGCATTGCGAAGTTTATCTGATTTTAAATGTGTGGCTCTGCTTCCGTAGATAATCATAAGAGGTTGGTTTTTATATGAATACTGGTGTAAAGAACGGAAGTATTGAAGTTTTATTTCTCCCTGAAAACAGGTATTTAAAAATAGAGTAAAGTGTTATCCTATAACTTCAAGCTTAGCGAAACGCAGTAATAGTTTCTTAATATCCCCTTTATCAAATTGAATTTCAGCTTTCTTATCATTACCAACCCCTTCAACTTTAAGGACCTTACCTCTGCCAAATCTGGTATGATTAACTAAACTTCCTTCAGCTAAATTTGGATCTACTGTATTGGTGTTTGCGGAAGGAGAAGCTAATTGAGGCTTTAACTTTCGAAGCTTTCGAAGTTGATTTTCATTGGGCTTACCAACTAACGGTGGAGTTCCATTTTTGGGTTTTGTCTGACGGAGTTTGCTTTTATCAACTTCCCCGAAAATATCATTGTCAATCAAAGGTTTGTAGCGATAGGATGCTCTATCAATTGGCACTTGGTTATCTACGAATTTCTCATCGATTTCTTCTAGAAAACGACTAGGTTCTGCGTCTATCAGTTTCCCCCAACGATAGCGGTTTTGAGTATAGGTCAAATAGGCTTGTTTCTCGGCACGAGTCAGGGCAACATAAAACAACCTTCGCTCCTCTTCCAGCTCACTACGGGTGTTCATGCTCATTCCTGATGGGAATAAATCCTCCTCCATGCCAACAATATAAACATGTGGAAATTCTAGCCCTTTCGCCAAATGAATCGTCATTAATGCAACGCGGTCATCATCACCAGTATCTTTATCTAAATCAGTTGCTAAGGCTACATCTTCCAAGAATTCTGAAATTTTTCCTGTGGCTTCATCTATTTCTTTTTGTCCTTCTACGAAGTCTTGAATACCGTTTAGAAGCTCCTCGATATTCTCCATACGGGCAATGCCTTCGGGCGTTCCATCTTTTTTAAACTCCAATAGAATACCCGTCTTTTTCGAAACATGTTCTGCAAGAACGAAAGCATCTGCGCTTTCATTCATAATCTGAAAACTCTGAATCATGGTAACGAAGTCTTGAAGCTTTCGTTTCGTACCCGAATTTATTTTTAAATCAATGCGGTCGATATTTTCAATGACCTCAAAAATCGAACGTCCATAATGATTTGCTGCAACAACAAGTTTATCAATTGTAGTTTGACCTATTCCCCGTGTTGGGAAATTAATAACACGTTTCAGCGCCTCCTCATCTTTCGGATTGATGACCAATCGTAAATAGGAAAGTACATCTTTAATCTCTTTTCTTTGATAGAATGACAATCCCCCATAAATACGATACGGAATATCGCGTTTACGGAGAGCATCTTCAATTGACCGTGACTGGGAATTCGTACGGTACAAGACCGCAAAATTACCGTTTGGCATTTGATGCTGCATACGATTCTCCCAAATGGAATTTGCAACATAACGTCCCTCTTCAGCATCGGTAGGACTTCGATGTATAATAATTGGTGGGCCGTCATCATTTGCTGTCCACACCACTTTTTCGAGTTGATCTTTGTTATTTGCAATAATCGAGTTAGCCGCTTGAACAATGTTTTTGGTAGAACGGTAATTCTGTTCCAAACGATACATTCCTACATCATCATAGTCCTTTTGAAAATTCAGAATATTACTAATGTTCGCGCCACGGAAAGAATAAATACTCTGGGCATCATCACCCACAACACAAATGTTTTGATATCTATCTGATAGCGCCTTAACTATTAGGTATTGCGAGTGATTGGTATCTTGATACTCATCCACCAAAATATACCGAAAACGGTCTTGATATTTCGCCAATACATCAGGGAAACGATTCAACAACTCATTGGTTCGTAACAGTAAATCATCAAAATCCATTGCGCCAGCCTTGAAGCAACGTTCTACATAATTATGATAAATATCACCCATCCGCGGGCGTTTTGCCATCGCATCTGCTTCAACCAATTCCGGATTATTTAAATAAGCCTTAACCGTAATTAAACTGTTTTTATAGGAGGATATTCGGTTCTGTACTTGCTTGTATTTATAGATATCCTTATCCAATCCCATTTCCTTAATGATGGAAGCAATAAGTCGTTGAGAATCTTGAGTATCGTAAATTGTGAAATTACTTGGGTACCCTAATTTATCGCCGTCGTAACGCAACAATTTAGCAAAAACGGAATGGAAAGTTCCCATCCACAAATTCTTGGTTTCCGTGGTACCGGCGATATCAGCAATACGCTTTTTCATTTCACGTGCTGCCTTGTTCGTAAAGGTCAACGCTAAAATATTAAAAGCATCTACTCCTTGCGCCATTAAATGAGCAATCCGAAAAGTAAGTACACGGGTTTTGCCCGAACCTGCGCCCGCAATAACCATTAACGGGCCATCTTTGTGCAAAACCGGTGCCCTTTGGGCCTCATTCAACTGGTCAATAAAATTCTCCAAAAGTGTCTTTAAAAAATTAGTATAAGGGACGGTGAATTTAGCCATAATACCCCTTATTCTAAAAACTTCATTTCAATAATTATGAACAATGCTACAAGGGTTTTAACGAATTTGAATATATTTAGAGACTGAACTACTTTGAATGAAAAGAATATACCTTTTTGCCGTATTAGTCGGACTTCTTTCACAAACTTCCTTAACAGCTCAAACGAAGGAAACCGGACCCATCATAAAAGATTACGGAAAAGTCTGGGCCATTGATAATCCGGACTTCAAAGTTGACCCATCCAAAGAATACAAAGCCGTTTTTGACATCATGAATAGTCCTGAAAATCATGAATCGGTAAATGCAACTATTGAAACAGCCGCTCGATTTTTGAATATGCATGCACAAAGTGGTATTCCTGCGGAAAACTTAAAAGTTGCATTGGTAGTTCATAACAAAGCTTCGAAAGATGTCATCACAAGCGAAGCCTATCAAAAGAAATATGGAACTGACAACCCGAATCAAGAACTTATAAAAGCATTGATGGATGCCGGCGGACAAATTATTTTCTGTGGACAGTCCTCATTATCAAGAGGTTTTCCAAGGGAGGACTTAATAGAAGGTGTTCAGCTATCGTTATCAGCGATGACTGCCTTAATACAATTACAAGACGAAGATTTTAGACTAATTAAATTTTAAATAGATTCCTGCCGGAGTTCACCCTGAGCGTAGACGAAGGACGGGAATGAAAAACAAGCTCAATAATTATGAAGAAGTTACTAATAGCAACAATGCTATTCACAGGATGCTTTGCGATAGCACAAGGTCCTAATTTACAAAAAGACTACACAGCCGTAGAAAGTAAAGTGGTTGAATGGCGTCGTGATATTCATCAGAATCCGGAGTTGGGAAACCGTGAATTTAAAACCGCTGAGAAGATTGCGAAACATCTAAAATCTTTAGGCATCGAAGTACAAACCGGTGTGGCTCATACGGGAGTTGTAGGTTTATTAAAAGGTGACAAACCCGGAAAAGTAGTTGCCTTGAGAGCAGATATTGATGCGCTACCGGTGATTGAACGCAATGACCTTCCATACAAATCGACCGTTACTTCAGAATTTCTAGGTGAGAAAGTCGGAGTAATGCACGCATGTGGACACGACACGCATACCGCTATTTTAATGGGAGTTGCCGAAGTTTTGTCTAAAAACAAGGATAAGATAAAAGGAACAGTAAAGTTTATTTTCCAACCTTCTGAGGAAGGACCACCACCTGGTGAAGAAGGAGGTGCCTTACTTATGGTGAAAGAAGGCGTTATGGAAAATCCAAAAGTTGATGCCATTTTCGGATTGCATATCAATTCTCAGACTCCAGTGGGCATGATTCGCTATAAATCTGGAGGAACTATGGCTGCTGCGCAGAGTTTTACCATTAAAGTAAACGGTAAGCAGAGTCACGGTTCTCAGCCTTGGTCCGGTGTTGATCCTATTTTAATTAGCGCTAAAATCATTGACGGCCTTCAAACTATAATTAGTAGAGAAACGGAACTCACCAACGAAGCTGCGGTAATTACCGTTGGTAAAATAAAAAGCGGTGTTCGTTTTAATATCATTCCTGAAAGTGCTGAAATGATTGGCACCATTCGTACACTTGATTATGATATGAAAGATAAATTGAACAAACGTATGGTAGAAATGGTCGAGACTATCGCCAAAGCCTACGGAGGTACTGCTACCTGTGAAATCAAAGATGCTACGGACATTACCTACAACCACCCTGAATTGGTATCGCAAATGTTGCCTACCATAAAACGTACTGCTGGAGAGGAAAACGTATTTATTCAAAAGGCGATAACTGGGGCTGAAGATTTCTCTTATTTTCAAAGAGAAGCACCCGGATTCTTCTTTTTCTTAGGAGGAATGACTCCTGGGAATACCGAATCTTTTCCGCACCACACACCTGATTTTTTAATCGATGACAGTGGACTGATATTGGGAGTGAAAACCTTAACTGAGATGAGTTTGGATTATCTTAACAGTGATAAAACTCCAATGTTGGAAGAGGAAATAAAAGGAAAATAAAAGTCCTTAATATGGACCTGAATTTAATTGCGATTTGTAAATGGATGTATTTTTAAATACACTTTCTGCCGTACCTTGGTGGGGATATGTTCTAGGTTTTCTTGCGATTGTTGCGATTCGAGATATTTTTTTTCAAAAAGCACATACCATATCGCATAACTACCCTGTAGTTGGACATTTGCGTTATTGGCTGGAAAGTATTGGTCCTGAAATGCGGCAGTATTTTGTCGCGAACAATCGTGAAGAGCTCCCATTTAATCGTATTGAAAGAGGCTGGATTTATGCCTCTGCCAAAAAGGAGAACAATTACGAAGGTTTTGGAACAGACCGAGACATTTATGCGCACCAGCACATTTTCGTAAAGAATCAGATGATGGCTTTCAAAACTTCTGAAGGTCATCCAAATACTGAACATAAAGATTTTGTGCCCTGCGCTAAAGTTATGGGCGCGTACAACAAAAGAAGAAAGCCATATCGTCCTGCATCAGTAATTAATGTTTCGGCGATGAGTTTTGGTTCGCTATCGGCAGCGGCCGTTGAGGCTTTAAACAAAGGAGTTGCCAAAGCACAAGCTTTTCATAATACCGGGGAAGGCGGACTCTCCCCCTATCACAAGCAAGGTGGCGATGTCGTTTTTCACTTCGGAACAGGGTATTTCGGAGTTCGTTCTTCGGATGGGAATTTTTCCTTGGAAAAAATGAAGCAATTAGTAGAAGATAATCCCTGTATCAAAGCCATTGAAATCAAATTGTCTCAAGGCGCCAAACCAGGAAAAGGAGGTGTACTTCCTGGAGCTAAAATCACAAAGGAAATCGCAGAGATACGAGGTGTAGAAGTTGGGAAGGATGTCCTCTCCCCTGCTACTCATAAAGCTTTTAGCAACGTTTCTGAATTAATGGAATTAATCGAGACCATTGCAGACGCAACCGGATTACCCGTCGGAATCAAAGGAGCAATAGGAAAACTAGACCAATGGGAAGAATTGGCAGAAATCATGCTAAAAACAGGAAAAGGTCCTGACTTTATTGCTGTAGATGGCGGTGAAGGTGGAACCGGAGCTGCTCCCCCATCTTTTGCTGACCATGTTTCTTTACCTTGGGTGTATGGGTTTTCAAGTTTATACAAAGTCTTTCAAACGCGAAATCTAACCAATCGTATTGTTTTCATCGGAAGTGGGAAACTAGGCTTCCCTGCTAAAGCTGCCATGGCATTCGCCATGGGTGTCGACTGTATTAATGTAGCCCGTGAAGCCATGATGAGTATTGGCTGTATTCAGGCTCAAATATGTCATACGAACAAATGCCCTGCGGGAATTGCCACACAAAATAAATGGCGTCAGAATGGAATTAGCATTCCCTTAAAATCGGACCGTCTAGCACAATACTTCAAAACCTTTCGAAAAGAGTTGGTGGAAATCACTCATGCTGCGGGTTACGAGCACCCTTGTCAGTTTACCATGCACGATATTCAGGTAAATGTTGACGATATGGATTTGACTCGAAATTTACGGACGACTTATGGCTACAACAAGACCCTAGTCCCTTTTCAAGGTACCCAAGAACTCTATGATTGCGCGTACCTGGGCGGAAAGAATTTCGATTAAATCTAGAAATGCTATACTTTTACGCTGTGTTTAACTTTAATTGAACCCCCAAAAGAATTCCGTTTATGAAGAAAATTTTACTTTCCCTTAGTTTAATAATAGCATTCAGTGCCGTAGTTCAAGCTCAAAAAAAGAGTGAATTGATAGCTGAAATCAGCACCTTAAAATCTCAACTTGATTCTGTAAATAACCAAGTCGCAGAAGCACAACGCAAAGAAAAAGCAAGTTTAGCCAAAGCCGAATCTTTTGAAGCTCAAGCTCTTGAGCTTCGCGATGCGAATAAGACCTTAATGAAAAATTTAAATAGTTTTTCACAATTATCAAGTCAAAATTCTACAAACATGAACAAGGCCATGGAGGCCTTAAATGTAAAAGAACGACAATTAAAAGCTATAAATGACGCCATTGCCTCCAATGATTCAACAGCTCTTGTAGTGCTTACAAACGCAAAACAGACCCTTGGAGAAAACGCCAAAATTGGTGTTTCAAATGGTATGGTCATCATTTCTTCAAGTTTAACTTCACTCTTCGAAAGTGATACAGAAGCAACAATTACTCCTGAAGCAGAACCTTGGGTACAAAAAATAGGTCAAATATTAGTTGCGAATCCAAATATGGCCGTTACTATTGAAGGTTTGAGTATGACAGGTAATTTAGACCTTCCTGCTCAACAGGCATCTGCCGTTAGTAGTGCTTTACAACGCCTTGAGATTGCCGCTGATCGCATCACCGCTTTAGGTAAAGATGGAAACTTGAAGGAAGGCGTTGTTATCAAAATCCATCCTAAATTTGATGAATTTTATAAGATGGTAAAAGAGAGTATGAAGAATGGGAGTTAAGACTATCTTTAATGATTTACTACTCCTTGACTTCTCCATCACTAAAATCCTCTGAAAAAGAATTGGATTTTCCAGAAGCATCTGTATTGTAAAATGATACTCTCTTGTATGTATTTTTGTCTTGTGTTAATCTTGATTTAATAAGAGCAAACCAATTCATAACTTCTTCGTATCCATCATACTCGTCATAATCATACGCGTCAACACTTGTAAATTGGAGATTATCTGTATTTCTATAAAAATCTTCATTGATTTCATCTAAGATATTCGTTGGAATAGTCAAACGAGGAGCTGTTTTCTCTTGATCTAACTCTCCAAAAACACGATAGTTCCATGTCATATATTTAACATTATTGTTATCTGAGATATCATTCATAATAAACTTAATCCGATAAAAATCTACTCCTGAATTTTGAGCAGTAATATTTATTGAACTTTCATTTATATCACTAATCAAAGTCCAATTTGGAATACTTGCATTAATTGTATTATCAAAATCTTGTGTAAAATAACCTATTCCATTTTTTTTATAGAAAAGCTGATTTCTGTAGGTATTTAAATCGTTTAATAATGGTAAATCATAGTAATCTGCCATTACATTTTCAGCCTCTTCGGTTTCATAAATTACATGGTTTATGTTAGCCAACAACGCTTCGTTGTTCTCGTATCCAAATCTCCTTAGATTCATAGAGCCGGCATCATGTGGCGGAATAGAAAGCACAAAATTGTCCTCAGCCCGACCAAACTCTTCCTCATTTATTTCAATTATTATATCACCTGTTTGGGGAGAAAATATCTTGTACGTATAATTTTCCTTCTTTCCATCAAAAAAACCTTTAGAATTTAATACTGGTGTTCGAATATAAATGGGAACCGTAGCATCATGTCTGACACCAAATATTGCCATATTACCTCCGCCGCCAGTGGTAAAAACAGTATAATTAGAACCCTCCGACCAATATTTTGCGTATCCATCATCCTCTCCAATAAGATTAATTCGTAATTCAAGTGTATTTGATAAATCAGACCGCCTACTAGGTTCGTATAGGATGGGAAATCTGCTTTCTCCCAAGGGAACCTTATTAGTAGTGACCAATAGATTTTTACTTGTGTGAGTACCGCTAACTGTTGACTTATAATTTGCGATTGAGTAGTAGACTTTGTCACCCACTAGTTTTTCATTAGTATAGACCTTTTTCAACCCAACCTCTGCCCTAAAATTAGTTAATGAATTTCCATCAAGATCATTAAAAAATATCCATTTTTCCGGATTTCGCTCATCTTCATCAATCCCATATTCATAGGTCATTAAAAGGTGTTTAATTTCCAATGTAAATGTTTCAATAGTCTCATTTCCTCCCGCATCTTTTGAAGTAACTGTAAAGTCTGTATCACCTACTGCTATGCCGTAAGGGTTTAAAGAAAATGTAAACTGTTTTTCCGTACTGCTCGCTAGTTCTTCTCCACCAAGCGTTACCATGGTCTCGACAGAAGAATCATCAACAATGCTAATCGAAATTTCAGAAATTTTTTCTATTACGCCCGTTAAACCTACTACTGTAAGTTTAGGTTTCTCTTGATCTTCGATAACCGTTTCCTCAAGAGGGTCATCTGACACTGGGGTTTCGGTTAACTTTTCATCTTCTTTATTACAAGAAGAAATAATAGAAAATACTATAAATATAAAAAGAAATTTTACTTTCATGAGTTTCGCTTTTTGATTAATTCTTCAGAAAAATTGAAGGTGAATAGTCCTAACGAATTGACTTCTAATATAGTACAATAAACTAGAAATTCATGCGCCAAAAGCTACTAGGTACTTAAGTCGCACTGAATAAATTGTGCTCTATTAATTGTTGAAGACATAACTATTCCCTTCTACATCATTAAAGTTTTCTAATTCATCCCAAATAGAATCTACTATTGTTCCATAATTGTCTTGAACAAGTACATGAACAGTATCCGGAACTTGATAATCAGAAGGTGTTTCTACCCCGTACATACCCATATAAGTAATCAAACTTGCCAAAAAGTATAGGGTTGGTCTACCATGAGGGGCATCATCTTCATACAATTCAGAAAATGGAATACCGGATAAATTCGTTTCAGTCAGTAATTTGCTAATAATAGGTCCGATTGGAATCATTTTCACATTCAAGTCAGGTCTCTGGGTTCGAATAGTATCATGATAGTTTAACCACCAGTTATGAAAATCTCCTAAGGTGTAGTCATTGTAGGCTGCAAATTCTGTAGTTGAAGCCGGTACGCCATTATTTAAAAATCCTGCCATGTCCGGCCAATTTTCATAAATGTAAATTGAAGTACCTGGCTCTTGCTGTTCAACCCAATCTAAAATCTCTAAAGTTGCACTAATCGGTGTCGCATTATTAGGATTATCACCATCATATGGCATCGATGCTGATTGATATTGAATAAAATTTCCTGCAGTCAATAAAATGCTATTGAAATTCGCATCGGCAAAAGATTGGACATCTGAATCCCAAGCGCCCTCAGCCCTATCAAAACCCCATTGCGCTATTGGTGGAAGGTTAGCATGTTGTGGTAGGAATCCGTATTGACCAGAAATCGCATAATCAAAGCCCGCCGCTGTCGAAAGCTCTGCCATCCAATGCGGTACTGTAGTTTCATTGCTTGGGGTTGCAATTAGTGGTGGATCATGAACGATTAGGCTATGTCCGAAAATAAAGGTCCTCAGATTTGTTGTTAAAGGATTGCCAGAACTCGAGTTATCAGTATCATTGGTATCTCCGGAGTCATCTGAAGTCTCCTCTGTGGCATCATTTTCGGTGTTATCAACTGCAATTTCGTCGTCAGTATTTAATGCGCTTTCTAATTCACCGTCCGTTGAGCATCCTAATAGAAATAACCAAAAAAAGGTCAAAATAATAAGGGTGTGTGTTTGCATAAGACTAGGATGTTGAACGGGTTATTGTTTTCTAAAAACGTATAATGGAATGGTATCGTATACTCAGAACAATTAGAAATACAAATACCCTAAATGAATTCACTAAGAATAGGCTTATGAACTTAAAATTTCTAGAAAAAGGGATATACTTTTTCAAAAAAATCACCGTTTTAAATCAAGTAACCAACTTCAAAAACCAAAATGACGGGCGATCAAATTTTTCAACTTTTTGCGTATTTACTACCATCAGTTATAACAGGAGCAATAGCTTTTTACTTTTTCAGAATGCATACCAATAATGAAGAAGGCAGAAGAAGATTTTTACTTCACAAAGATTCTCAAGCTAGTACTTTACCAATTAGATTACAGGCTTACGAGCGTATGGCATTGTTTTTAGAGCGTATTTCAATTCCTAGTTTGGTATTACGAGTAAAACCAAATTCTTCTGATAAGACGGCATATGAAAACTTATTAATCAAAAGCATTGAAAATGAATTTGAGCATAATCTTTCGCAACAAATCTATTTGACTGACGAATTATGGAATGTTATTAAAGCAGCAAAAAGTGCTACCATTCAAATGATTCGTAAAGCAGGTATGAGCGAAACCGATTCTGCTGATAAACTTCGCGAAGATGTTTTGACTGAAACGATGGACAAGCAAAATCCTTCAGCTACTGCTTTGGCTTTTGTAAAAAAGGAAATTTCTGAGCTCTGGTAGCTACATTGAGAAAAGCATAAGCTGCAAATTGCAACTGCTAACAGCTTACTAGACGTTATTCATGCTCATTCGGCTGAATAGGATTTGTTTCTTCATTCTTGTTCTTAGCGTATAAATAACCCCGTTTCCACCAACGTGTCATCTTTTCTTTATTGAAAATCAAGGAGTTTGTAGTTAGCACTGTTGGAGTGTAATACAAATTAATAATAGCATCCTTTTGATTCGCTACCAATTTTCCGATACGAATATTGTGGTTTTCTACACGGTCTAAGATGAAGCTTAACATGGTGGTTAATAGCTCAAACGGATTTCGTGAAGGCATACGATTCATATAGTTAATCTCTGTATGCAAAACGACAACATCAACATCTTTTGCGCCCCGTAGAATAGCTTCTTCTATAGGAACAATACTGCCTAATCCACCATCAGCATATTCAGAGCCATTCTTTCGAACCAAACTCATGAAGGGTGTATAATTTGCTGAAATCCAAATCCAGTCACAAAATTCATCGTAGCTATAATCCATAATAGACTTATACTCCACTTGATTTAGTGAAAGATTCGACACTGTCACTACAACATCATTGGGTCCGTCTCTAAGCTCTTGATATTCTTCAATAGTAAGGCTTTCTCGAATTAAATTTCTAAGATTTTCGCTTTCTCCAAAGGTCTTCTTACCCTTTAAAAAATTCTTAACAACATTCCAATGGTTGATCGATATTTCATCAATACCATGTTTCTTCTTAACAATAAAAGGACAACTATTGAAAATTGTATTTTGGTCAACGTTCGAGTAGATTTCTTTGATTTTATCTAATTTACCCAAGGCCAAATGACAAATCAAAAGACTGCCTGTCGACGTACCGACAAATAAGTCATATTTATTGCCTGATTCTTGAATAAGAAACTGCGCTACGCCACCTGCAAAGGCTCCTTTGCTTCCACCACCTGATATGACCAATGCTCTCATTCTTTCTTGAGTTGGGTTTTTAAGTAACCAGATTCTTCAGAATTTAGTTCTAGCGAAAGCTTTTCTAAACGTGTTTTATAATCCGAATCTTTAAGTAATTCTTTCAACAAATCTCTTGCAAATTTTTTGAATTGCCAAGCATGATGCTCAGTAGCTTTTACCAAACTAGTTAAACTCGCATCATTGAGTCCAAAAGCTTCCTTTAGATAAAAAAATGCATTTTGACGTATTTCAAAACCATATTGAGAATTGGTATATGAACTCAGTTCATCGAAATAAACTTTGGTTTTAGGACCATTATAGCTTTCGGAAAGCATGGCTAGGGTTAGCCATAACAGGCGGACATTTTTATTTGGAAGTCCGACAACGTTTTTAGTGGCATCTAAATACTTTCCTCGATCTTCAGGATACGCTTGCCATAAAGCCAAAAGAGCGCCTTCTATTGTAATGTAACTGCTATCTTCTAAAAAAGATTCCAATTTTTCTTTATCCATAAAGCTTGGTAAATCTCTGGGAGACAAAAGTGATTGACGTATGGGAACCGTATCAGATGCAAAAGCTCGCTCATAAATTTCCTCAGGTAGCGAAGTCCTATAACCTAGGATATGCTTTTTTAGATGGATAGAATTGGTTGAATCCCAATAACTTATATAATCAATATCGTCGCTTTGGGCCTTTTGAATTTCTTCTTCCATGGCAAACATCTGATCTAAGGACTTGGAATCTTGTCGCAACTGTTTTTTAGCCACTTCAAATGGAAGCTTTTCGTTCTCTAACCAATTCTTATTAAAAGCAGATAATTCCACTCCGCTTGCGATTTCCATTTCCTTTAAGAAATCAGGAATGGTCACATTCTTGAATTTATACTTGTCCAAATAATTCTGGATTCCCTTTCGAAAAGCAGTATCCCCAATTTGGTTGTGAAGCATGTATAAAGCCCAAGCACCCTTTTCATAAAAAACCAAGCTGCTGGCCTTAGGATCAGTAAGTGCTTGTCCCTCTCCCCTTGCAACCAAATCTTTTAACTGTATAAGAGACTTGTATAATTTCCAATAATAATGGTCATCTCCAAAAACCTTCTTTTCGGCCAATTGGGCATAATACGTAGCAAAACCCTCGTGAAGCCAATGGTGGTGGCCATCTTTTTCGGTGACTAGATTCCCGAACCATTGGTGTGCCAGTTCATGCGCATTGACATTGACATAGTTTTTGTCTACAAAGGCAGTGGAATCGATAACGTAGCCATCAGAAAAAATAGTGGCAGTAGTGTTTTCCATACCCGCATACAGAAAATCACGAACGGGAATTTGTTTGTAATTCTGCCACGGGTAAGGAAAACCTATTTCTTCCTCTATAAAGTCGAAGATTTCCTTTGTGTATCGATATGTCGGTTCTACTTTGAGGCTGTCCTGCGGGTAATAATAGTTTTCTATGGGGATGCCGCTTGTGGATTTTAGTTCTTGTTTTTCGTAATTGCCGATGGCAAAAGCAAGTAAGTAGCTACTCATAGGTTTTTGCATATCAAAGGGAAACATTGGCATATCAAGATGGTCTATTAATTTTGCCGGGGTAGCCATGCCATTTGCAACAACTGATAGATTTTTTTGCGGGAGTCCAAAATTTAAATCAAATTCAATTTTTTCTTCCATATCATCAAAACTGGGCAACCAATGACTTGTATACTTACCTTGACCTTGTGTCCATATTTGTTCATTGCCCAATATTTGATCTTCCCACCCTAAAAAGTAAAGTGTTTGTTTTGGGGTACATAAATAATTTAATTCTAGCAGATGAATTTGACCTTGTTTGAATTTTTTAAAAATGGTAATCCTTTCTTCGTCATACTTAAATGGAATTAAGTCAACATCTAAAAAGATAGATTCAATCATCATATTTTTTGCATCTAAAAATACGGAGTCAACATCCTTTAAAACTTTAAACTGATAGACCACGGTACCATTTACTTTTTTTTGTTTGGGTTCGATATCTATAAAAACATCCCCTTTTATAAAATCAACCTTATCTTGATGTTGAGCGTTTGCTATACATCCGAAGAAAAAAAGAAGAAGAAATAGTTTATTCATATTGATACGCTTGCAAAAGATGGACCAAATTTAGCACTTTAAAAGTCCCCTCCCTAACCCTCCCCAAAGGGAGGGAACAAAACTTAAATTAATAGCGTTTTAAAACTTCCCTCATCTGGAGGGATTGAGGGAGGACTTTTAGTTGCAGTTCAAAACTCGAACCCCTAAATTCGTTTTATGAATGCTAATTTTCTGCAAACTCCCATTACCTATTTAAAAGGTGTCGGCCCCAATCGGGCAGAAACTTTGCAGGGAGAACTAGGTATTCATACGTATCAAGATTTACTCAACCTGTTTCCCAATCGGTATTTGGACAAAACCCAATACTATAAAATAGGGCAATTGCAACGCAGCAGTGCAGACGTGCAAATCATGGGCAAAATCACTCATATCAAAACCGTTGAACAAAAGAAGGGAAAACGTTTGGTAGCCACTTTCGTTGATGAAACAGGTAAAATGGAACTCGTTTGGTTTCGTGGTCAAAAATGGATCCGTGAAAATCTCAAACTCAATGTTCCTTATGTCATTTTCGGAAAGTGCAACTGGTTTAATGGCGTATTTTCGATGCCACATCCTGAAATGGAATTGCTAGAAGAGCACAAAAAGGGACTCAAAGTATTCATGCAACCCATTTATCCTTCCACGGAGAAATTAAGCGCACGAGGCATTACCAATAAGGTGGTCAGTAAAATGATTCAGCAGATTTTTATGGAAACCAAGGGCAACTTTTCAGAAACCCTTTCTGACAGATTGCTGCATGAGCTAAAATTGCTGAATAAAAGTGATTCCCTCTTAAATATTCATTTTCCAAAGAATCAAGAATTATTAGCTAAAGCGCAGTTCCGTTTAAAATTTGAGGAATTGTTTTATATTCAAATGCAGTTGCTCATCAAGAATATGCTGCATAAGCAAAAGATAAAAGGTTTTCCGTTTGACCAAGTGGGCGAATTGTTTAATGAATTCTATGATGAACATCTGCCATTTGAACTTACGGGTGCGCAGAAAAGGGTTATCAAAGAAATCCGCCATGATTTGGGAAGCAATGCGCAAATGAATCGCTTACTTCAGGGCGATGTGGGTTCGGGAAAAACAATCGTAGCGGTTATGACGATGCTTTTAGCAATTGATAATGGTTATCAAGCCTGTTTAATGGCTCCCACTGAAATCCTTGCCAATCAGCATTATGCTGGAATCAAAGAGCTATTGGATAAAATCGGAATTAGTTGTGCTTTACTGACGGGTTCAGTAAAACAATCTGCCAGAAAACCGATTCATGAACAACTGGAAAGCGGAGAACTTAAAATTCTAATTGGAACTCATGCCCTTCTAGAAGACAAAGTAAAATACAAAAACTTAGGGCTCGCCATCATTGATGAACAGCATCGATTTGGCGTGGCCCAACGTTCTAAGCTTTGGCATAAGAATGACTTTCCGCCGCATATTTTGGTAATGACGGCTACTCCAATTCCAAGGACTCTTGCCATGAGTCTGTATGGAGATTTGGACATCTCGGTGATTGATGAACTCCCACCCGGAAGAAAACCTATAAAAACAGTGCATCGCTTTGATTCCAATCGTTTGAAAGTGTTTCAATTTATTCGCGATGAAATCAAAAAGGGACGGCAAATCTATGTGGTGTATCCACTAATACAAGAATCCGAAGCTTTGGATTATAAAGATTTGATGGATGGTTATGAGAGTATTGCTCGAGACTTTCCTCTACCTGATTATCAGATATCCATCGTGCATGGCAAAATGAAACCTGCAGATAAGGATTATGAAATGGAGCGTTTTGTTCGCGGTGAAACGCAAATCATGGTTGCTACTACGGTGATTGAAGTCGGAGTAAACGTCCCAAATGCATCCGTTATGATTATTGAAAGTGCGGAACGCTTTGGATTATCGCAATTGCATCAATTACGAGGTCGTGTAGGTCGTGGGGCTGATCAGAGTTTTTGCATTCTCATGACAAGTCATAAACTTTCTGCGGAAGCAAAAACACGATTAGAAACCATGGTTAGCACCAATGACGGATTTGAAATTGCCGAAGTCGATCTCAGATTACGAGGACCAGGTGACATTATGGGTACCCAACAAAGTGGGGTTTTGAATCTGAAAATTGCCGATATCGTAAAGGACAATGATATTCTAAAAAAGGCGCGCTACCATGCTATTCAACTATTGAAACAAGACCCAAGTTTAGAAAAACCTGAGAATTTGGTTATTCGACATGCATATGCGCAATTGGTGAAGTACAAGAATATTTGGAATT
The DNA here is from genome assembly GCF_047345145.1 of Maribacter taeanensis. Classification (NCBI taxonomy): domain Bacteria; kingdom Pseudomonadati; phylum Bacteroidota; class Flavobacteriia; order Flavobacteriales; family Flavobacteriaceae; genus Maribacter; species Maribacter taeanensis. Next base: position 591,078 of record NZ_JBLFER010000001.1, on the reverse strand, counting down.
ATATTAGCTAACACCTACAGTAGTGATAATTACCCTACTCTACAGGTGCTATCTTTAAAGGCTCATAACCACTAAATTTATTCACTTTAAGAATGTTCAATTCAAAATCAAGAAAAATAACTGCATAGTTTGGGTAATTATTGCTTGATGTTAGTGCTATTATACCCGTATCAAAATCATAGTATGCTTGTAAAATTTCTTGATAACGTGTTTGTTGATCACCAAAATACGCTAATGTAACATCTAGCAGTTCTCTTTCGAGGATTTTCTTGCTTTCTTTTGTTTGAAAATTGTAAAGTACTATTCCACGATCGACCATATTATCTTTAACAACGCTTGTTGCTTTAAAAAATATTTGATCATCCTGCAGTTGAGCATCAACCATATTTGGAGTGCCTAAATCAAAAGAAAAAGCATAATCCTCAGAAAAAGCATTGTTCAAAACATCAAATGTTCGACCGTCCGAGAAATAGACTTTTTCCTGGTTCCAAGCAAAATTTCTATCATCATTGAACAAATCGAACTGTGCTATAATTTCCTTTTTTGTTAAATCAACCACTTTCCATTCATCAACTAAAGAACCATTGTCTTTTTCAATGCTATTTTGATATATGTAAAATTCCCCATTAGATCTAAATCTACCAAAACCGCCTGAAATTCTATCTTCGTCGGGTAAACTCATTAACTCCAGCTCTCCCGTTTGTTGATTATAAATCCTTAAAGAATTATTACTTAGGGTGCCAACCTCTAGATCAAGTGGTCTATGAGAATCAAGAGTTACAATGTGGCTGACAGTTGGAAATGGGTGTAAAAGATAGTCGTAGGCAAATAAAGTTTCATCAGAAACGCCATCAACATTTATAAATTTTTCAATTTCTTTTGATTTGACGTTTATACTATAAACATTTCTTTGCGGCGTCCTCTCCCAAAAGAATAGTATGTTGGCCCTATTATCATAGAAAATAGGAGCTCTAGAGCCAAAAGCATCCCCTAAATTTAAAATATTGTCTATACTTTGAGCCTCTTCACCCTTAGTGTAATCAATTAAAAACTTATCATCAGAATTGACATCTCGCACTAATATCGACACGTCAAAAGGTATTTCAAACATATCACCAATGGGTTCTTCTTCAGGCAGTTCTTCCTCTTCTCCATCTTCTTGTTCTTCTTCAATAATTATTTCGTCAACTTCGCTTTCCGTTTCTGGTTCTACGGTATCTTTTCCGCAGGAGAGACTCAGAGTTAGAATCAAATAAAAAAACAATCTTTTAATCATAGGGAACACTTAAATATGGTGAATAGTAAATTATAGTACTGTTTAGAAACGAAAAAAACCACAATAAATTTTAGGCGCTGGATTTATCGTCTAGACAGTATGTTCTTTTTCTGTTTCAATACTCATTATTAATGATGAAGCACAAGAATATTCGGAAATACATCAGTAAGTTGTTTTAAACTTTTTCGAACCCCCTGAAAACCGTAGGTCAATTTTCCCCATTTACCATCTAAGAATTCGATAGCTTTTCAATGACTTTTACCAGTGTAAAACAATCAATAAGTCAAAATGAAAACTTCATTAATCGCCTTTGTACTTGCCCTAATTTTTAATTCCTATTTTTTTGCTTCTAAAATCGGGATTCCCGCTCCCTTCGGAACTCAAGAAAAGATCATCAAGGTAAGAGAATTACCTGATAACTTTGAATTTCGAATTAGAGACGGAAGCAATTACGATATTGGTAGCCTTTACATGGTAAAACGGTTCTTTTGGTTGGGCTATTCTTATGGAGAACCCAAGTATGTGGGTTATCTCAACAGCCAAAAAAAATATGCTCCCTTTACCTCTGAGGAATTAAAACAGATTGCGGAACGTGCCAAAATACAAATTCCAAAAGCACCCGAAATTTCTTTTTTTGACCGTTACATAAGCAGACTGCTATTATTGTGTATTCTCGGGCTTAGCGGTTTTTATGGGCATAAATTTTACATCCGAAGAAAGAAAATTATTGCTGAAAAAGAACAAGAAGAATTGCCCTCCTGGCCACCTAGTACTTCTCACTAAAATTGAATATTCACCAATACTAGTTAAGGTCATTAGTATTTTGAACATCGTAATTTTCAACCACAATTATTTCCTAAGAATACCTTCTTTCCTTAGATTTGCTAGCTTAGAATTGAAAGATTATGAGTGCAAAAAAGACACTATTTGACAAAGTATGGGATTCTCATGTAGTCCACCAAATTGAAAACGGACCAGATGTACTATTCATCGACCGTCACATGGTTCATGAGGTAACGAGTCCTGTTGCGTTTTTAGGTTTAAAAAACCGTGGTATTGGGGTTCTTCATCCTGAAAAGACCTTTGCGACCGCTGACCATAATACACCAACTATTAATCAACACTTGCCAGTTGAAGACCCTTTATCAGCGAATCAATTAAGAATGCTAGAAGAAAATGCTAATGAGCATGGTATTTCGTATTGGGGATTGGGTCATGAAAAAAACGGAATTGTACATGTTGTTGGTCCTGAATATGGAATTACACTTCCTGGCGCGACTATTGTCTGCGGTGATTCACATACGTCTACTCATGGGGCTTTCGGAGCCATTGCCTTTGGTATTGGTACTTCAGAAGTAGAAATGGTTTTGGCAACACAATGTATCATGCAGCCTAAGCCTAAAAGTATGCGCATCAATATTACTGGGGAATTGCAATTCGGAGTAACCCCTAAAGATGTAGCCCTATTCATTATATCACAATTGACAACTTCTGGTGCTACCGGATATTTCGTAGAATATGCCGGTGACGTTTTCACGAATATGACTATGGAAGGTCGTATGACCGTCTGTAATTTAAGTATCGAAATGGGTGCTAGAGGTGGAATGATTGCTCCTGATGACACTACTTTCCATTATGTAAAAGGACGTGAATTCACTCCTAAAGGAGAAGCTTGGGATACAGCAATGGATTACTGGCAAACCCTATATACAGATGAAGGAGCAGAATTCCATAAAGAATTGACTTTTGATGGTTCGCAAATTGAACCGATGATTACATATGGTACCAACCCAGGTATGGGAATGGGCATTTCCAATGATATTCCATTAGCAGCTGCCGTTCAAGGTGGTGCATCTACATACAAGAAATCATTGCAATACATGAAATTTGATGAAGGGGACTCCATGATCGGAAAGCCTATTGATTTTGTTTTCTTGGGAAGTTGCACCAATGGAAGAATCGAGGATTTCAGAGCTTTTGCGTCCATTGTAAAAGGAAAGCAAAAGGCAGCTAATGTTACTGCTTGGTTGGTACCTGGAAGCCATAAGGTAGAATCAGCCATCAAGGAAGAAGGAATTTTAGATATTCTCACAGAAGCTGGTTTCGAACTAAGAGAACCTGGATGCTCTGCTTGCTTAGCAATGAACGACGATAAAGTCCCTCCAGGAAAATTGGCAGTAAGTACTTCAAACAGAAATTTTGAAGGAAGACAAGGCCCTGGCTCAAGAACTTTGTTGGCGAGTCCACTTGTGGCAGCCGCCGCCGCGGTTACGGGTAAAGTAACAGACCCTAGAGAACTAATGGAAATGGAGACAGCGTAATGGCTATGCGCACATCGCTATTCGCTTTACGCTAAAATTCTTTTTTTATGAGAGATTTCAAAAAATATAAAGTTTGGGAGCAAGGTCATGCAATAACGCTTGATACTTATAAAGAAACTCAAAGCTTTCCAAAAGCCGAGGAATTTGGACTAAAAAGCCAAATGCGCAGAGCTGCTTATTCGATTCCGTCTAACATAGCGGAAGGCTGCGGTAGAGAATCAGATGCTGAATTTAGAAGGTTTTTGATTATCTCGCAAGGTTCGGCAAGTGAACTGGAATATTTCCTGATTCTCGCTAAAGATTTAGGCTATATAGACGATAAGAAATATCAAGAAATGGATAACGAGGTAAATAAAACTAAAAGGAGCCTCAACAATCTTGTAAATAAAATTTAACAACTAGCGCAAAGCGATTAGCGTAGAGCGCAAAGCAAACAAACATGGCATACGATAAATTCACAACCTTAAAATCATCCGCAGTACCACTTCCGATAGAAAATGTGGATACCGATCAAATCATACCAGCACGTTTCTTAAAAGCCACTGAGCGCAAAGGATTTGGCGATAATCTTTTTAGAGATTGGCGCTATAATCAAGACGATACACCAAAAGAGGATTTTGCACTTAACAATCCGAAGTATAGTGGGAAAATTTTAGTGGGTGGAAAAAACTTTGGTTCGGGTTCCTCACGTGAGCATGCCGCTTGGGCGGTTTATGATTACGGATTCCGTGTTGTAATTTCAAGTTTCTTTGCAGATATATTTCGAGGTAACTGTTTGAATATAGGAGTATTACCCGTTCAGGTGAGTCCAGAATTCTTGCAAAAGATTTTTGCTGCGATTGAAGCCAACCCAGATACGGAATTTAAAGTGAGTCTTTCTGAGCAAAAAGTGACCATTTTAGCCACAGGCGAAAGTGAACCTTTTGATATCAATGATTACAAGAAAGGAAACATGACTAATGGCTTTGATGATATTGACTATTTGTTGAATATCAAAGGTAATATTCAGGAGTTTGCTAAAACAAGACCTTTCTAAAAACGTCCCTGCCTGCCGGCAGGCAGGTTTGCGAGGAGCATTTTCGCGACGAAGTAATCTGTTGAAGCATGAAACAAAGATGAAACAGATTGCCACGCTGCGCTCGCAATGACGAACACAACTAAAATGAAAAAACGTTACTTAGAAATCATGGACACCACACTTCGCGACGGCGAACAGACTTCGGGTGTCTCATTTTCTGCTACCGAGAAATTGACCTTGGCTAAACTTTTACTTGATGAGCTAAAAGTTGACCGTATCGAAGTAGCATCCGCTCGTGTTTCAGAAGGAGAACTAGATGCTGTAAAGCAAATTACTTCTTGGGCAAAAACCCAAAAATGCTTAAATCGCATAGAGGTTTTAACTTTTGTAGATGGTGGCGTTTCTTTAGAGTGGATGAAAAAAGCTGGGGCAAAAGTCCAGAATCTATTGACCAAGGGCTCTTTGAACCATTTAACACATCAGCTTAAAAAAACACCTCGTCAGCATTTCAATGCTATTGAGAAAGTAGTAAAACAGGCAAAGCAACAGCGGGTTGAAACCAATGTATATTTAGAAGATTGGAGTAACGGCATGCGAAATTCTAAGGAATATGTTTTTGAATACCTAGATTTTCTAGCTACGCAGCCTATCAAACGAGTTTTGCTTCCAGATACTCTTGGAGTTATTACTTATGCCGAAACTTTTGATTTCCTCTCGGAGATTATTGAGCGCTACCCGAAGATTCATTTTGATTTTCATGGACATAACGACTACGATTTAGGAGTCGCAAATATCATGGAGGCGGTCAAAGCGGGAGTGAACGGGTTGCACCTTACCGTTAACGGAATGGGTGAACGTGCAGGCAATGCCCCAATGGCAAGTGCTATCGCTGTAATTAATGACTTTTTACCAGAAGTAAAGATCAATGTCAACGAAAAATCACTTTTCAAAGTAAGCAAACTGGTTTCGGCTTTCACAGGTATAAGCATTCCTGCAAACAAACCTATTGTAGGAGATAGTGTATTTACTCAAACTGCTGGAATACATGCAGATGGAGATAGTAAAAACAACCTTTACTTTAGTAATTTAATGCCTGAACGTTTTGGCAGAAAACGTAAATATGCACTCGGAAAGATGTCCGGAAAAGCCAATATTCAAAAGAATTTACAAGAACTCGGACTCACCCTCAACGACGAAGATTTAAAGAAAGTCACAGCCCGAATTATAGAGCTTGGCGATAAGAAAGAACGGGTTACTAAAGACGATTTACCTTATATCATTTCCGATGTATTGGACACAGATTACCAGCAGAAAGTTTTTGTGAAATCCTATGTGCTCACACATGCCAAAGGATTACAACCTTCCACTACTCTTTCCTTAGAAATCAAAGGAAAGCTATACGAAGAGAATGCTTCGGGTGATGGACAGTATGATGCTTTCATGAATGCCTTGCATAAAATATATAAATCCCGAAAGCTAGAATTGCCACAATTGGTGGACTATGCCGTACGTATCCCTCCAGGAAGTAATTCAGACGCCCTTTGCGAAACCATTATTACATGGGAGTCGGCCGATGGAAAAGAATTCGTCTCAAGAGGATTGGATTCGGATCAAACGGTAAGCGCGATTAAAGCGACGGAGAAGATGTTGAATATAATTTAAGCGCTTTTGCGCTTTTTGCTATACGCCAAACGCTGTGCGCTACACGCTTGAATAGTGGGTTAAATGAGAAACTAAATGACAAAGTCGACAAAGTAAGAAGAAGCATAAATAGTTTAATAAACAAATTATAAATAAGAATATTACAAAAAGCGATTTGCGTATAGCGATAAGCGTACAGCGTTTCGCGCAGCGAAAAATATGAAACTAAACATTGCCCTATTAGCCGGAGACGGTATCGGACCAGAAGTAATTGATCAAGCTGTAAAAGTTTGCGATGCTATATCCAAAAAGTATAATCATGAAATTACCTGGCAGCCCGCCTTAACGGGTGCTGCGGCGATTGATGCTGTGGGAGAACCATATCCGGATTCCACACATGAGGTTTGTGCAAATGCCGATGCGGTTTTGTTCGGTGCTATCGGACATCCGCGTTTTGATAACGATCCGTCTGCGAAAGTGCGTCCGGAGCAGGGGCTATTGAAAATGCGCCAGAAACTAGGTTTGTTCGCCAATGTACGTCCGACCTTTACCTTTCCTTCTTTGATTGATAAATCTCCTTTAAAAAGAGAACGTATTGAAGGAACCGACTTGATTATCCTTCGCGAATTGACCGGTGGTGTTTATTTTGGGGAACGTGGTAGAAAAGATGACGATAATACGGCGTACGATACCATGACCTATGAACGTCATGAAATTCAACGCTTAGCCGAAAAAGGCTTCAAAATGGCGATGAAACGGTCTAAAAAATTATGCTGTGTTGATAAAGCAAACGTCCTAGAATCTTCACGTTTATGGAGAGAAACAGTTCAGGCAATGGAAAAAGACTATCCTGAAGTGGAAGTATCCTACGAGTTCGTTGATGCGGTTGCTATGCGATTGGTGCAATGGCCTAGCGCATACGATGTAATGATAACAGCAAACCTTTTCGGGGATATCCTTACGGATGAAGCTTCCGTAATTTCAGGAAGTATGGGCTTAATGCCTTCTTCCTCCGTAGGAAGCAAAGTTTCATTATATGAGCCAATTCACGGCTCGTATCCGCAAGCAGCTGGAAAAGATATTGCGAACCCTTTAGCGACTGTTTTATCTGCGGCTATGCTTTTTGAGGATATGGATTTAGCAGATGAAGCACAAGCCATTCGCGATGTGGTTAATAAATCATTGGCAGAAGGCATTGTAACTGAAGATTTATCCGAAGGTGAAAAAGCTTATAAAACCTCTGAAGTTGGGGATTGGTTGGCGGCGAATCTCTAAATAACCAATACCGTCTCATCCAAACTAAAATTTCATTCCGAGCTTGTCGAGGAACCGCTTCGACAAGCTCAGCGTGACTATAGTATGCAAATCACGCTAGGTCAAATCAAAAAAAAACTGACAAACCAATTGAAATTTGGAATTTATTTCAATGAATTTGCATTCCAAAGGAATGCTCTACCAACTAACACCTGCTCCCCCGCCTCCAGAACTACCTCCTCCGAAACTTGAAGACGAACTACTGCTGCTTGATGAAGAATATGAACTTGATGAAGATGATGACGAAGTATCCGAATTGGAAATAATGGGAATTACCACAGATTTCTCCGTAGTGAAGTTACAATTACGGCATTCAGAATAATCGATTCGCTCTCCTTCATCATAAAATGTTGGTGGTTTGGCCACGTAAGATTTACTCTTACCGAATGTTTTATATCCGCATTCTTTGCAATTGGAATATTTTCGACCATTCGGCCCATCATATTCCAGAATCATGATATCGCCCTTATCCTCAGTAATCCAAACATCATAACTAATGGACTTCAATTCTTCTTCCAATAATTGTACTTCCTCCAGAAATTCGATTTCATCATAGTTTGTTAGCAACTTCATTGGCTTTCCATTGAGTTTGCTAAAACGCGGTGCTTTACGGTATCTCTCTAAGCGCCTTTTGGCCATCTTGCCAAAGAAAAGCATTGGTAAGGGAAAAAGAAATTGAATACAGCCAAATTTCAATTTATCTAAACGATGGTATTTGTCGTAATAATCGTCCTTGGAAAGCTGAATATCAAAGGCTTGTCCAAAATACCAAAAGCCCATAATCAGGCAAATAGCACCGTATAAAATCAATAGAAAGTGATACCATTTCCATTCAAATTCTTGTTCTTCGTGAACTACACCATAGCCATATACTTCATCAATAGCTTCTGGGTTTTCCAAAAACTCTTTGACTCGAAGCACCACATTTTCAATACCTCCCCCAAAATCTCCTTGCTTGAAGCTAGGTACAATTTCATTTACTCCAATACGATAACAAACAACGTCTGTCAATATCCCTTCAAGTCCATAACCGACTTCGAATTCGGTACGGCGTTGGTCCATTACAGTTAAGATTAGCAGGCCATTATCTGTATCTGCTTTACCTATTTTCCAAGTGTTGAACAAATCTACTGCAAAGCTTTTCGGAACGTCCTTCCCAATACTCGGTAACATGACCACAGCAACTTCTACTGAAGACTTTTGTTCTAGTTCATACAAAAGTTTATTGATGCGCTGCTCAGCTGCAATATCCAAAATATCTTTCGGGTCCGAGATTGAGCCGATGATTCCAACACCTCGGGGACTCGGCACATCAGTCACCGAATAGATTTCTAGATTACTATCATATTCCGGAGCAACGAAGTTCGGATATACAATAGCGCTTTGTTCCCCTTCCTGTCGCTCCAACATCCGTTGATAGGAATTCTCTGTTATAGAATCCAAATTTGGAGTTAGCGTTTGGGTTTGAGCTAAGGAAATCCCGAAAATCCATAACAATCCGAAGAATAAAAACGATTTTAAATCAAGAACTTTCTTCATAATTGGTTGTATGATTGACTAACGCCTACGAAGCTAGAAAATTATTGATGTATGCGCATCACTTTATTCAGGTATGGACCTACTTCAAGAAATAAACAATTAAAAAGGACGCAATCCGTAACTTCGAATAACCTGTTATTATCGTTCCCATATGGTCAGATTACTATGTATTATCACAATAAAAAAATGAGGAAAGCAAAAGATATACGCAACCAATAACAGTATTCTAAGTCTTAAAGGAAATGAATAGTTATGAAAAAAGCTCTACTAATTTTAATATGTGTTTCAATGTTAAGTGCTTGTTCAAAAGGCGAAGAAGACCTTTACTCTTATACCTTTAGCAAAAATTCTAAAGTAACTAGCGAATCCTTTGAGGGTAGTTATATGAGGCATGGAAAAGTAGTAAGAGGTGCTAATTTGGTATTTGAATACGTATTTGTAAAAGATGATGTAGAAAATATAGCGGATGATGAATATTCTGAATTTATTTATTTTGAGATTGATCCAAGTCTTGATGAATTCAATTATGTCGACGAAGAATTGAATACCATAAATACAGTTTTTACACAAAGTTGCTTTTGTGCGTTTTTTGAAGAGGAAAAAAATGTGGCGCCAACTGGGTCCATTAGCGGAAAAAAAATATCTGAAACGCAATGGGATATTACCATAGATGTAATTTTTTATGGTGATGAAGCAAGAAATATAAACAACAGATTTCAGCTAAAGGACTAAAACCCATCAATAATTTGACTTGCGAATTCTCTGTATTCCATTTGAACACGCTCCACTAAAAGTGAGGTAGAACTACTTTCATAGTTATTCATAACAGGATGCTGCTCTCGCACATGTTTATCACTCCAACGTGCAATTTCTAAAATCATAGGTGTCAAATCCATACCTTTCTCTGTAAGCAGATAGATGTTTTCCTTTTTGTTCGCAGGTAATTTTCTTTTAGTGATTATATGAAGTGATTCTAACATTTTTAAGCGAGAGGATAATAGATTCGATGCTATCCCTTCATCAGACGCTACGAATTCTTTGAAAGTTTTCTTATGATGCATGAGCATATCTCTAATGATAAGCAATGACCATTTATCACCTATTAAATCTAAACAGGAAGCGATAAGACAAGAAGATCGAAACTTTTTCATGATAACTTTTTATGAAAATTTACTTTACTTATTAAAGTAATATGTATTTTCACTTGAATAAGTAAAGTAAAAATAATGAAATTATGTTAGCAGGTCATTATACTGCCGCTTTGGTGGCATATCAAAAATTTCCTAAGGGAACCTTACTATATTTCTTAATTGCCTCGCAGCTCCAAGATCTATTGTGGTTTACACTACACTTTTTAGGATTAGAATATACAGGACCAAAGGACGTTTTTGACACAACCTTGAGCAATATGACCGTAGACATGTTGTATAGCCACGATTTACTACCGCAAATACTTTGGTTGGCCATCATATTTCTTGTTGGGAAGGCAGTATTTATGAGTACTAAAATTGGTGTTGCGGGTGCTTTAATCGCGGCGAGCCATTTTATACTAGATATCTTTTCGGGCCATCCGCACCATATATTTGGTGCAGAGACACAAAATATCGCACTCGGTCTTTACGCAACAAATGTGTACTTGGCCATAGCTATTGAGGCTGTCTTCTGTGCGGTTGTGCTTTGGTATTTCTTTAAACAAGATACTAAAAACGGAGTTCAACGTACTTTAAAGAACAAAACAGCAATCATAGGCTTGTTTGTATTTGGTATTGTCTTTATGTTATCGATTGCAACCAAATCTTTTAGGGAATTATTGGGAATCCCAGAATTTGACCTAGGTTTCAATTCAAACGTACCAACCTTAGTCATTACCTATGTTACCATGATTTTTTATCTAAACTATTTCTTACCGAAGTTCAGTATTGACCGGAAAGATTAAATTCAGTTAGGCCTAAAAAATAGCGTATACACTGAGCCCGTACCTCCTGCTCCACCACCAAAGTTTACGGCAATGGAACCGTCTCCTTTTAAATCCCCTACATAAGAGATAGAACGTGAAAAACGATCTTCGGGACCCAAAGACAATCCGAATCCGCCATCGGTATTATTAATCCTATCAAAGGCCCTTACCGTTTTATCTCCATTTAAATACAGTACATAACCCCAACCTTCACTTTGTTGATTTGCCCCAGTGATTAAATCCGTAATTCCATCACCATCAATATCACCAGCGGCACACATGGCATGACCAAACTGTCCTCCCATACTTCCGTTGGGGTTGGTTTCCAAATCAAGTATATCGGTGAAGCCGTTCATGCCTTCTGTGATTTTAGTTTTAGACACCACGCTAAAATTTGTTGCATCCAAAGAAAGTAGCCAAATAGCTCCCTTTCCGCCGTCGGACATAAATGCACCAACCGCCAATTCTAAAGTTCCATCAGCATCCATATCACCCAATAGGGCAACTTCCCTTCCGCCGAATTGATCTCCATCTTCTAGTCCATCTCCGAAATTCCCTGCGGTGGAACTAATGGTAACGGAGTTTGCATACATCACTTGTGACGATTCATTCAAAAACAAGATATCAATCGCCCCGCGAGATGGTCCGCCATCATCAGAACCAGGATTACAAGCTACCAAATCTATTCTACCATCATCATTGATATCACCAATTGCTGTTAGCCCTTGAGCAATGATATTCTCATTTTTGACAAAATCCTTTGCGGTTCCGTCGGCATTCAAATGAATAATATAAAGGGAGTTATTAGGAGGTACAGGAGAAGACACAGCAATATCAGGAATTGCATCACCATCATAGTCGCCAATACCTGCAACCCCATAGCCAAAGAAATTACCCGCATTCAAGGTTTCTGTAAACCCACCTTCCAACATTGATATTTTTTGATTTGATAGAACAGTGCCATCGCTATTCATAAACAAAATGTAGACCGCGCCAGCATCAACGCCTCCATCGTCATCGGAACGTGCACCGATAACATAATCGATGACCCCATCACCATTCACGTCACCTATGGCATCATGATCTCGTCCAAACCGGTCACCGGAATCAAGGTCGGCTACGAGTCCGCCAGAACCGTTCTCGATTTTCAAGAAACCTTCTGCTGTAAATAAGGTACCAACCGTATCATCATCGGTATCGCTATCATCATCGGATTGATCATCATTGGGGACTTCAACAGCGTCTTCTGGGGTTGCTATGGGTTCATCGTCGGAACTACAACTTAGTAAAATGGAGAGAAAACAAACGAATAGGAGATTTTTGTGGAGCATAATTTTTTTGAATAGGACTCTGCTTTACGCCAAAGGTTTAGTCCGATGCGTCATTTAAAAATTATTATCTTAGGCAAAGCACATAACAACCAGCCAATCCTATGAGCACAAACTCCTCCGAATTCGACCACCTCAAAAACCTTGACGAAGAACAATTACCCGTAGCCAAACATAAATTACACGATTGGACCCATTTTGCCGGACTCTACGCAGCAGAGCATGTAGCGGCTACGGAGTTTGTCATCGGGGCGACCTTTGTCGCGCTTGGCGCCAAGACCATGGATATTATTCTAGGACTCCTAATTGGTAATATTCTAGCCGTACTGAGCTGGAGATTCATCACCTCCCCGATTGCTGTTGATACGCGGCTGAGCCTTTATACCTATCTGAATAAGATTGCGGGTGATTCGATGACACAATTGTACAACTGGGCCAATGTCATTATCTTTTCTGTGATATCGGCGGCGATGATAACGGTCTCTTCAACAGCGGTGCGTTTTGCTTTTGATATTCCTGCGCAACTGAATTGGTACCCTACCAATGCCTGGTTTATTTTGATTGTTTTGGCCGTGGGCATCGTTGTGGTGTCCATTGCGCTCTATGGATTTAATGCCGTTTCTGAATTTTCGGGCATCTGTGCGCCTTGGCTTTTTGTGATGTTTACGAGTGGCGCTATGGTGCTCCTCCCCGCTTTGTCTTTGGATGTTTTGGATAAAACCTTACCCGCTGGATGGGCCGATTTTATGACCCTCGGTGACCAATCCATTTGGACGGGCATCAACAGTGACGGAGCCCCCGGAATCGGATTGGTCGAAGTCATCGGCTTTGGTTGGGCCGCCAATACCATAACACATTTCGGATTAATTGATATGGCCCTCTTGCGTTTTGCAAAAAAGAAGAACTACGGATATGCCACCAGTACCGGTATGATGTTCGGTCACTATGTCGCATGGATTGCTGCCGGAATCATGGGTGCCGGTGCCGCCGTCATTTTAGGAAAATCCATCGTAGAACTCGACCCGGGTGATGTTGCCTATTATGCCCTCGGGTGGTCCGGATTTGTGATTGTAATTGTTGCTGGTTGGACGACCGCGATTACGAATTTATATAGAGCAGGTTTGGCCGCACAAGCAATTTTCTTTAACCATTCCCGAAAGCTTACGACGATTGTAGTCGGTGTGGTCACAGTAGCCATCGCCTGTTTCCCTTTTGTGTTTTCACAAATACTGCCGCTACTCACCTATGCAGGGCTGCTGGTAGTTCCTGTGGGGGCGATTGTATTTGCGGAACATCAGCTATTCCCTAGAATTGGTTTTACGCGCTATTGGTCTTCGTATCGCAAACTGACCTTTAGTATGCCTGCCGTGGCCTCTTGGGCCTTGGGCTTGGTCTTCGGTTTTGGACTGAATGCCTTGGATGTGATTTCCTTCTATTATCTCTTTATCCCGACTTGGTTTTTTACCATCGCGGTGTATACGCTGCTCGCATCTCGGTATGGAGCCAAGCAGGAGTATCCTGAGGAAGCTAAGGCAGACGAAGTACGACAGGAAACTATTGAACGCTTTCAAGAACAACAAGCAAAGGAGGAAGTTGTTATTCCTAAGGATGTTTCCATGCTTTCTAAGGGATTAAAATTCATCGCTATTTCTGCTTTGGTGGCCACCTTGGTGTTGGCTTGTAATGTGATGTTCGGAAGTGCTTCGGAAGCAAAATATATAGCAAATCGGGAACTCTTTTATACCTACGCGTTTATTTGTACCATCATTTATTTCGTACTTGCTTATTGGGCCTTAAAACGTGGAAAAACAAATACGGCAGCATAAGGATGGAAACCCCAATTCAACTCAATCAAGCTAATTTAGGAGCCATAGGAAACCATATCCCCGTGCCCAAGTATTCGCGTGATACGGAAAATAGGGGAATCGTACATATCGGCGTCGGAGGATTCCATAGAGCCCACCTCGCCTATTACTTGCATCAACTAAAACAGTCAGGCGATGTGTCTGCATGGAACATTATTGGAATTGGTTTACGCGATGCGGATGCAAAACTCTATGATATTTTCAAAAAACAAGACCACCTCTACACTTTGATGGTCAAACACCCCAGCGGAAAAATCGAACCCGAAGTCATTGGGTCGATAGTAGATTTTAAAATGGGCACCACAGACCCCGAACCCGTCATCTCCCAAATGGCAAATGAGAACACTAAAATAGTGTCGCTAACAATTACCGAGGGAGGTTATAATTTCAACCCCACCACAGGAGAATTCAATTTCGACAACCCCGACATACAACACGAACTCCGCCACCCGAATGACCCAATTACAGTCTACGGATTTCTTACCGCAGCCCTAAAAAGACGCCGGGATGCAGGCCTACCTGCTTTCACCATCATGTCTTGTGATAATATCGAACACAACGGAGACATGGCACGTAAGATGCTGCTCGCTTTTGCCGAAGAACAAAACCCGGACTTGGCAGCATGGATAGCCGTAGAAGTCAGTTTCCCGAATAGCATGGTAGACCGTATTACACCGGTGACTACTCCGGCAGATATCGAAACCCTAGCGCAAAACTTTGGCGTACAAGATGCCTGGCCCGTTACCTGCGAGCCGTTTCTACAATGGGTCGTAGAAGATAAATTCTCGAATGGCAGACCAGCCTTTGAAAAGGTAGGCGTACAATTCGTACCCGATGTGGGGCCGTATGAAAAAATGAAATTGCGATTATTGAATGCGGGGCATTCGGTTTTAGGATTACTAGGGGCGATACATGGCCACCCCACCATCAACGCCTGTGTAGAAGATGCGCTTTTCTCCAACTACCTACGTGCCTTTCTGGACCAAGAAGCGACACCGATATTGGGAGACATTAAAGGCATTGATTTGGAGGACTACAAAAACAGCCTCTTAGAACGTTTTGCCAACCCCAATATCAAAGACAGCGTCAGCCGTATTTGTTCGGAAAGCTCGGCCAAACTGCCTAAATTTTTGATTCCTACAATACATGAAAATTTAGCCACTGGAGGAAGTATCAAATTCGCCACCTTGGTTATTGCGGCTTGGTGTTATTATAGCGATAAACAAGTAGACCTAAATGGACGGCCTTTGCAAATTATTGACGCTATACACGGCAAATTGCATGATGCTGCGAAAGAAACTGCGAATAACCCATTAGCGTTTATTCAACAAGAATCGCTTTTTGGGGAGCTTGCCGAAAATGAGCGTTTTGCGACAAGCTATACTTCGCTGCTACAAGAATTGCATCAAGGTGCAGCTATTAAAAAGTTGATGCAAGGGCCACTATAACCAAATTCCAACAATCCAGAAATCAAATAATCCAACTTTCCAACTTCCAATAGCTAACAGCTAACCGCCAACCGTTACTGACCTTTTTATGACAGGCTTTCGTCGGTATTTGTACGATTTTATTTCTATTCTTTGTTTATATTGCAATACAAACATTTACAATTATGCACTCGAAACATTGTTGGGTGTATAACCTTTAACTAACTAAAAATGAGTAAAAAAGTATTTTTTGTTTATCGCTATCAAATTTTACCGATTTCAAGCAATTTACAAATTCGATTGGATTCCAACTATAATTCAATTGACGAATTAATTGAAAACAAAAACAAGATTCTAGGTAAAATTATTATCGATGAAAAAGCAAATTACCGTGGAAAAGGATATAATGTGATAAGCAAACACGAAGCATCTGATGGTGGTATACATTTTTTAAGAATGGGGGTTGAGAAAATGTTAAGTATTCATGATAAAGAATTTAAAAGTAAAACCGAATTTGATTATCCTAATTCTTTAGTCTACATTAATAATGACCCTGAACAGCAATTGATTTTAATTGAACATGAATTTAATGCTTTTTATAAACCAAAAGCTCTCAAGAATATAATAGAAAAAACGTGGAATCTATATTTAAAAGAAGAGGGGTTGACAGCCTATTTTAGTGAAATTACAGAAGCATCCGAATTTTGGGATACCATTTTGTACTATAAAGGCAAAATAAAGGCTTTGAACTTTACTTTTATTAGGCCAAACATGGCTAATATTTCAGGCAAAGCAGTAAATGCAATCAAAATTTTAAAAAACCAATCAAACAGCCATAAAACCACGTTAGGACTAAATGCTCCAAAAAAAGGGGTGCTGGAGAACATTACACCTGAAAATGAAGAAATATCTGATTTGGTGGATTATCAAGCTAAGGGTGGTGGAAATGCAACTATAAGAATAAAAGGAAGTAGGAAAAAAATAAAAACCTCAAAGAAACAAGTTACTTTTGAGGTGGATGAAGCTACGATTGAAAACGTGCCATTCAACAAGGTTTCGCAAGTACTAGAATCGTTTATAAACACAATGGATGGCTAACAGATTTAAAACCATATTCGCTAGTTTTGGAATTGCATTTATTCTGATAGTTTTTGAATACTTTCTTGAGAGTAGTTTCTTGTCTTTATTCTTGAAAGAAAATCTAGTAGGATTATTATTAACTCTAATGGCTATAAACACAGCTACTAGTACCGTTATTTCCGGAAAGCTTGAAGAAATATCAGAAAGAACTGGAGCAGATTTTGCGGATGTAATTAAAGAGATTAAATTCTCTTTAGTTGAGCAGATAGCTCTAATAATAATGGCTGTAATCCTATTAATCATTGAGGATAGTAAGGTTTTAGAAACCAAAGTTGAGTACTTTGACACCTTAATAAACATATTATTAGCAACGATATTGGTCTATGCTGTAGATATATTGAGGGATACTGGAGTAGCTATATTTAATATAGTGATTGAATTAAGTAAAAAAAATGATTAGAAAACCTAAGTACTCCCTCTCCAATTTACCGTTAGTTCGCAACTAGTGGCCGAAACAACAAAGAAGCTTAGTATTTGAGAAATAAATTAAAAGTACTTATACACAATTGTTGAACCTTATTGAAAACGAATACTTCAAGTAAAATGGAAATTAAAAACGTGACAGCGATATGGATTTTAAGTTGTAACGACAGTATTCCTCAAATAACCTATCAGGGCATAGGGGAAAGAATAAATGGTATTAGCGAAGAAGAAGTAAAAAACATAGTAAGACAATTTCCTGAACTATTCCAAGAAGAAATCCCAACCAAACAATTAGACCATTGGAAAAGCTCAATGAGTCAAGGTTTAAATAGACCAAAATGGATAGCAAAATCTTCCTCGCAAGAAGAAGATATTAAAAATCTTAAAACTTCAGATTTATTTCGTAATAGATTTAGAAATTCTATCGACGCTCAACCCGTAAGTTATAATTTAATAGAATGGGGAATAAATTACATAAACGAATATTTCAATAAAAAGGAAAGAAATAAAAATAAAACCTGGCAAAGAATCGGGACAATTGTTTTACCATTAATATCTCTTCTAATTGCTGGATATTCTATTCAAAATAGCTCTTCGTTACAACTAGAATCAATGAAAATTGAAAAACTAAAATTGAACAGAGAAATAATTATTCCAGAGTATAAGAAGTTTGTTTCTTCATTTTTCAAAACTATGGAAAAATTTGATGCTAATAGGCATATTCCTATCACCAAAGAAATGATTCAAACGCAAAGAGCTCTTTCTGAATTAGCACCATATATTGATAGTTCTGACCATAAAAAAATTTTAGTTGATTTTTCTAGATATTTCCATTTAATTCAATCTAATCAAAATACTGATTCTCTTAAACTTGAACAAAAAGATTCAATAGTAGAAGCATATTTAAGTGTTGAACAAAAAGTTAGAAAAGCAGTTTCTAAAAACATTAATGCGAAATAGCCCCCGCTACCACTAGTTTGTAACTAGTGGCCACAACAGTAAGGCAACAAGATACAAACAAGAAATATTGTGATTGACGTTGAAATTTTAATTCAAGACAAAGTAAATGCGCTTTGGAAAGAATTTAGTGAAGAAGAGTATTGTCAATTTGCGCCAAATTCTATTGCTGAAATTCCAGACGATGGATTAGTATTTATTGGAATTAACCCTTCATTGACTGATACAGTAAAAGAAAGACTAGTTAAAGACAACATTACGGATTGCGAATTCTATAAACTGTCTTATGATAAGAATACAAATTATCGTTATTTCAAAAAATTCTTTGATGTCTCGGAACAAACTGAACTAAATTGGGGCCATTTAGATTTGCTTTATAATAGAGAAACGAATCAGAAAAAAGTGGCAGGTTTATTAAAAACAGAACGTGGAAAAGACTTTCTTTATAAGCAATGTATGATAACAAAAATCGTGCTTGATAGAATAATCGATGAAAAAAACCCAAGGATATTTGTTGTAAATAATACTTTAGCACGAGATTTATTAGGGAATTATCATACTGAAAAACCAAAGATTAAAAGTACTCATTGGATTGGCTACGACTTTATTTGGAATGAAGATTTTGGAACATATGTGTATAAGAATAATGCTTTCTTTTTTACGAGTATGTTGACAGGCCAAAGAGCTTTAGACAATGGCTCTTTTCAAAGACTTATTTGGCATATTAATTTTGTAAAAAATAAACAGATTGAATAAAGTATCCCCCGCTACCGCTAGTTTACAACTAGTGACGTCCACAGTAAGCCATCTGCTTTATTAAAGAAATATGGTAACTTGTTATTATATAATAGTTGTTATAGACAATTAAAAAAAGGGAATGGCAACAGATGGAACTAAGATAATCGACGGAGATACAGCTAACGATACCTATTGGGGAATTATGGACTTGTATGATAGTGAAGCCGCATCAGAAATGATACTTAATGAATACCCGCTAGAACAACCTGATTATTTTGATGCTTTCGATAATGAAATTTATGTTACAAGTTGCGGACTTGCCTATTGGGAAATCGGACTAATGACCTCCAAAAGAATTGAATATATTGAGCATATTATATCAAAAAATGCTTGTGTAGACGAATGGACAAAGTTATCTGAGAAAGAAGGTAAATCAAGAAAAAGTGTTTTAACACGATTTCTAAATAAAATCAAAAAAGAAAACACTAAAATAAGAAAGCCAAAAAAGTATCGTAAAATTTCAAACTTCATATTTAACGAAAATGATATTTTGTCATTTAAGCTTAAAGACAATAGCTACAGAAGTTTAATCTGTATGAAAATAGACCAATATAGAGGTAATTGTAATTATTGGTTTGTACCGACTATGTATAAAAGTTTCGAAAAACCAACAGAAAAATCAATAACCAAAGAAATGATTTTAGGAAGAACTGTTGGCTCTGGTTATGACAAAGAAACAACTAGAAAAGAACAACCAGGAATTGAAATTATTTGGGATTATGTTGGCGGAAATCCTAAGTTCTTTTTTGGATTTGTAATTGATGCTGTTGAGCACAAAGATTTGCTAAAATTTAAAGACTCTTTTGAAAGAATAGGTTCGGTAAACATCATTGACGGACTTAAAAAAACAGGCTCATTTGGTTACTCGGTAAATTTCGAAAGATTTGAGGAAAGATATGATGACTTAGATAAACAAATAAGCATTTTTGGTTATAAAAAGTATCCTATCGAAATAATGATAACAAAGTAAACCCCGCTACCGCTAGTTTGCAACTAGTGGCGGTAAGAGTAAGCGCACAACTACTAACACAACCGTAAGCAAAGTTTTTTAATTGGAAATCGAATAAGTTCTCACTCATGCTGGCCACCAGTTGCAAATTAGCGGTAGCGAAATTACGAAAGCATCACCTTTGAAATAGCCCATCAACTGTAACACTTTTAGAAAAAGGGACTCTTTCATTAAACCAATACTGCTTAATTATGAAAAACTCCTTGCTTCTTTTATCAGCCCTACTATTGATTTCGTGCCACGAAACAGAAACCACTTCAACGGTAGCCGAAACCAAAAGTGTACTAAAATCAGCCTCAGATTTTTATTCGAAAGAACGTGCACAGGTACTTGTAGTAGGTACCTTCCATTTTGATTATCCGGGTCTTGATGATTTTAAGTCCAAAGAAAGCGATAAGATTGACGTACTTAAAGAACCTAAAAAGTCTGAAGTCACCGACCTTGTAGAATACATCAAAAAATTCAAGCCCACCAAGATTGCTATTGAAGCGCATCCGGGTTATGGTTGGAATGATAAATTTAAAGCATATAAAAAGGGCGAATATCACGACGAAAGAGGTGAGCGCTACCAACTAGCCATGCGTATAGCCACAGATACCAATCTTGATACCTTATACACCGTTGATGCAGAGAACTTACGAAGCGACTTGTATATGCGTGATTCAACACTACTAGATTCACTCACTTATAAAATTGATTGGGAAATCGATGATCCGTATATGACCATTGCCAAAGAATATTTCAATTACCGTGAGCAGCAAATCAAAAACACCCATTTACTTGATGTATTTAAAAACATGAACTCCCGTGAAGGTCATAACACCAATTTTGGTCTATATCTAACGGGTTCCTTTGCCACCGGAGGCGTACAAGGGGCTGATTACTTTTCAATGTGGTGGTATAATCGTAATGCAAGAATATTTGCGAATATTATAAATATCACCGAAGGACCTGATGATCGTATCTTGGTAATTTTTGGTAACGGACACGCTGCTATACTACGTCAGTTCTTTGAAGCCTCACCGCAATATGATTTTGTTGAGTTTAGTAGCCTAGAATAGAAGACTAACAGTACCTTATACTATAGAACCCCAGCTATCGAAAGAATTCAACAAAAACAGAAAATGTTTTGTAAGCGAACAGTAAAAACTGTAACACTGGGTAATGCTGATAGTCTTTACATAAATTATAGCACTATGAATATGATAAAATTTATTCTAACCGCAATTATTCTGATATTTTCTTTGAATAGTTATTGTCAAACAAAAATCACTTCAGAAGATTTGAAATTAGCTGTCGGAAATTGGGAAGGTAGTATTACCTATCTCGATTATCAAAGCAATACACCTTTTACAATGCCAGCTAATCTTCTAGTTGAAGAAGGTAATAACTCAAACACCCTTGTATTAAACAATAGCTACCCTAACGAACCAAAAGCGAATAATTCAGATAAAATTAAAATTGGGAAAAACGGGTTGCTGTTAAATAAGCATGCCGTGACATCAAGAGAAGGGCTTGAAAACGGTGGCATTCAAATTCAAACGGAACATGATGCTAAAGATGATGGTAAAAAGGCACGTATACGATACACCTATAGTATTGAGAAAAATGTGTTTGTAATTCTAAAAGAAGTTCAATTTGCAGAACTGGCTGATTGGATAAAAAGAAGTGAGTTTAGGTATACTAGAAAAAAGTAAGCCCGTTGGCACTCGTCTCCCCCCGCTACCGCTAGTTTGCAACTAGTGGAAACAACAATACCCCAAGACTTCAATACTTGATATCGATTTCTTCTTACTCCACCTTATCAATAATATCAGGTCTATCCATTTCCTCCTCAAGCGCGAGCATCTTGCGCTAATAGTGGTAAATCCAAAAGTGCCTATTGGCCGAGACCGGTAAACAATATACGGTTAATAAAGCTGGTTAAGAAATTGAAAATGACACTGCATAATTAGACGTTTAAGTACTTCGGCATACCTAGGCTTAGCGACTAAAAATGAATCTGAACAGATAGAATTAAAAGAGCGTTTGATTAAATTACTGATAATGAAGTACCAAGGTTGCTTTTTTCTCTTCAAAGACTATAAATTAATATCAACAATATATCTAAAAAATATTAGTTAAGGTTAGTACCTAAGTTGAAAGTTCCATTTTAAGAATCCACTACTTTTCAACTACAAAAGACTTAACCAATTAATTCAAGAACTAATACCAAAATTTTCATATTAATAATTATGAAGCATTCAAGCATTTTCAATTCGTTAATAATCATCTTAGCATTTACAACACTATTTTCTTGTAGTGATGATCCTATGGAGGAAGCCACTGTTCTATCAAATATTACCTTAAATAAAACGGAAATTTCTATTGGAGTTGGTCAAACAGAATCTATAGCGGTTACATCAGATACCCAAGGGCTGAGTGTTTCT
Organism: Maribacter taeanensis; assembly: GCF_047345145.1. Taxonomy (NCBI): domain Bacteria; kingdom Pseudomonadati; phylum Bacteroidota; class Flavobacteriia; order Flavobacteriales; family Flavobacteriaceae; genus Maribacter; species Maribacter taeanensis. Next base: position 568,636 of record NZ_JBLFER010000001.1, on the reverse strand, counting down.
TGGCAAAGTAGCAATGTCGAAGTTGCCCAAGTTAAAGACGGTGTTATTCAGGCTATCAAACCAGGAAATTGTACCATAACTGCAAAGGCGGGAGATGTAATGGCAATTTGTAATACAGAGGTGTTTCTAACACTACTAGAAATTAACATTTCAACTCTGGAACTTCAGTTAGGAGCGTCTGAATCACTTTCACTTACCTCAGAAATCGGTACACTTGAAGTTACTTGGTCGAGTGATAATACAGATGTTGCAACAGTAATAGATGGAGATGTTCAAGCAGTAGGAGTAGGAAGTTGTATAGTAACTGCACAAGTTGGGGAAGCGTCAGTTTCCACTGAAGTTATAGTCTATCCTAATCAAATTGAATTTGATAAAACCGAAATAAATTTGGTAATAGGAGAAACGGAAACCTTATCAATAATTCCTGAAGTCGGAGAACTAGCAGTAAACTGGTCGAGTGATAATACCGATATCGTTACCGTCGAGAACGGTATTGTTCAGGCATTATCAGCGGGGATTGCAACAGTAACAGCAAGAGTTGGGGAAGCATCAGTTTCGATTGAAGTCATAGTCTATCCGAACCAGATAGAACTTGACAAGACCGAAATCAATTTGGCAATAGGAGAAATGGAAAACCTATCGGTAATTTCTGAGGTTGGGGAACTAGAAGTAAACTGGTCAAGTGATAATCCTGAAGTAGCACAGGTAAATGAACAAGGTTTGATAACAGCACTTACAGTTGGTGAAGCTCAAATTATCGCTCAAGTAGGCGATGCAACTGCTTCAAGTCTCATTACAGTTACAGATTCGGATTCAGATCCAGATATTTATGTAGTCGGTGAAGAAGGTTCTGTAGCTAAAATTTGGAAGAACGGCGTTTCAAACGAATTGACTGGCGGTTCAATAGCGCAAGCTTGGGCAATTGATATTGATGGTACAGATATTTATATAGCCGGCAATCAGTTCAATGGAAGCAAACTCGTAGCAAGAATTTGGAAAAACGGTACACCAACTAATCTTAGTGATGGAACTAAATCTGCTTATGCAACTGATATTCAAGTAGTGAATGGAGATACTTACGTATCAGGCTTTGAGTTCAGTTCAAATAGCATATCAGTAGCCAAAGTTTGGATTAACGGTGTCTCTACAACACTAAGCAACCCTTCAAATACAGCACAAGCCCGGTCAATAAAAGTTGTGAACGGAAACGTTTATGTAGTGGGATTTGAGTATGAAGGTAGCAAGTCCATCGCAAAAGTTTGGACGAATGGAGTAGCCACGAATTTAACCGACGGATCATTCAATGCCGAAGCATTTGGACTTGATGTTTCAAATGGAGATGTTTATGTGGTTGGAAATGACGGATTTGTTGCAACAGTTTGGAAGAACAATATACCCACCGCTCTAACTGATGGAACTTCTACTGCAGACGCATATGATATTGATGTAGTTAATGGAGACGTATATGTTGCCGGTGAAAATGGAAGCAATCAAGCTACGATATGGAAGAATGGTGTGCCAACTGAATTAACAGGCCAATTCGTTAGTTCTGGTGCTAATGCTATTCATGTAGAAGATGGAACGGTCTACGTAGCCGGGTTTATTTCTAATGGTGGAACACAAGCCAAAGTTTGGAAAGATGGTGTAGAAATGAATCTTACAAATGGAGCAAACACATCAGTAGCAAGAGATATTATTTTGAAGTAATGCTCAAAATAGAAAAACTAGCGAACAAATGTAATAGACCTAAGTTTCCTCGCTACCACTAGTTTGCAACTAGTGGCCGCAACATTAGGCCCGTCAATTTTTAAAGAAATATAGTAACTTGTTACCTCCTACGGTTGTGGCGTACCCTATGATTGAAAACGCTGATATGAAAAATTTGAAGCTACTAGTACTACTAATTTTGACTTTAGGTTGCCAAACAAAAGATGGTATGAAAGAACAACAAAAAGATATCATCGAAAACTATATCAAATCATATAATGATTTTGATATAACCGGCATGACAAAAAATCTGTCGGAAGCTGTTGTTTTTGAGAATGTTTCAAATGGACAGGTGGAATTGAGAACAGAAGGCATAACCGAATTTAAAAAACAAGCTGAAGCTGCAACATCCTATTTTACGCAAAGAGAACAAACTATTGAGTCGTGGGAATTCGATAATTCTAAGGTTACTGTTGAAATTGACTATAAAGCAACTTTAGCAATTAACCTACCAAACGGAATGAAAACCGGCGAAACTTTGGAATTGAAAGGCGTATCTGAATTTGAGTTCGAGAATGGTAAAATTAAAAGCATTACGGACAAAAGCTAAATACCCCTTTCTGCCACTCTTCCCCCGCTAGTTCGAGAATCCTGCTCGTGCCGTCAACAGTAAGCCCGTCAACTTTTAAAGAAACGTAGTAACTTGTTACTCCTGATAACCATTGGGACCAAAGCTATCGGTCAGCAAGAAAATAAATGTTAACTTGGAAACAAAAATCAAACACATACAAAGGAATGAAGCAATTTATTAGAGAAATTGTATCGGTAATCATCGGAATATTGGTTGCCCTATTCATTAACAATTGGAACGAAGATAGAAAGGATAAGGAGTATCTGGATCAAATATTTTCGTCCATCGACAAGGAATTAGAGGAAAGCCTTACAGATATAGAAAGAGTAATTCCCAAGCAACTGGAATCTGCAGACAGCTTACAAGCTTACTTGAATACTGAAGAATTATCGATATATGACATAATTATAAAGGCTGATGGTGTTCATGCTCCAAGTATAAAAACGAATGCGTGGAATGCTATTGCCAATTCCAAGATTGAATTGATAGCCTATGAAAAACTATCTGCATTAGCTGATATTGAAGAAAGAAAAGAAAACCTGAAATGGAGACTTGAAAAACAGATGGATTTTATGTTCAAGAACATGGAAGAGACGGATAGAGGAAAGAAGGAAATGCTCATGATGACCATTAGAGATATGGTTGGTGCCGAGAAAGAACTGCAAGCTGAAATCGAAGCCTTGTTAAACAATGAACCTGCTAGCCGTAATGAGTAGTTATCCTATAAACTGTTACGCTTCACTTTGACCAAACGTTAATTTATGATCAAATTTTTTAGGAAAATTCGACAACAACTTTTGGGCGATAGCCTAAATTATACTGAAAACAGAAAATTGATTTAAACTTAAAAGCATGGCAAATTACATAGACGGTTTCGTCCTTCCCGTGCCACGAAATCACCTTGACACCTATAAACAGGTAGCTGAAACCATAGCAGAAATTTGGAAGGAACATGGTGCGCTAAATTACTTTGAGTATGTAGGTGAAGATTTAAAATTTGAAGGCACCCGTTCTTTCCCTGAATTTGTAGCTGCAAAAGAAGATGAAGCCATCATATTCGGCTGGGTTATTTTTGATTCACGAGAGGCGCGCGATCTAGCAAATGAGCGCGTAGCAGCAGACCCAAGAATGACCGATATAGTTGCCCCATTGACCAATCCATCAAAAATAATTTTTGATGCCAAACGCATGATTTATGGGGGATTTCAAGCTCTTGTACAAACAACTACATAATGTAATCAACTAAAATTAGACTCATGAAAATTTTAAAATACATCCTCGGAATTTTAGTCCTCCTGATTATTGGTTTTTTTCTTTTAGGAATCATCAAATCAGAACAGTCCTATGACTGTGAAATACTAGTCGACAAGCCACTAGCTGAATCTTGGGCCATTAGCCAAGATGCATCTAAAATGTCACAATGGTTGGAAGGTTTTCAAAAATTTGAACATGTCAGCGGCACGCCTAATACGGTAGGTGCGGTATCAGATGTATATTTTATTACTGATGGGCAGGAAATGACCATTCGAGAAACCATTACCGATATCGTACCCAACGAATCGGTATCAATGAAATTTACCTCAGACTTTATGGATATGGATTATACACTAGCTATGGAATCCGTTGATGGCAAAACAAAAATCAGTTCAAGTACAACTGCCACAGGAAATGGAATGGTTTCGAAATCTATAATGGCTATGATGTCAAGTGCTCTCAAAACTCAGGAAGAGACAAATCTGACTAGTCTAAAAAAAACCATTGAGGAAAATTCAAAGAATTATTCTACAATTGAAAACTAGTTTATTACCTGTAGATGCCCATAGTTACAACTAGTTGTCACAACAATAAGTGGTTGGATGGCTATTTACTCAGTTTCATTAGTCCTTTAAACCAACACAAAATGAATAAAATACTTTTTACACTTATCATTTCAGCACTAAGCTTATCACTTTGTAATGCTCAAAAAATTGAGTCCCAAAAAGTATTCGGGGGTTATAAGTACGCTCAAAACGGAAATGATTTATCACTTTCCGAGTTATCCAAGGTTTTAAAAACCAATACCAAATCATTTCAAACCTATAAAAAAGCGAAAACAAAAGCAGTATTTAGTTATGTCTTTGCTGGTATAGGTGGAGGTTTAACTGGATATCCTGTTGGAACTGCCCTAGGAGGAGGCAAACCTAACTGGACATTAGCTGGTATAGGTGTGGGTTGCTTGGCTGTTGCCTTCCCTCTTGCTGCCAGTGCCGACAAGAAAATAAAAGAGTCTGTAGACATTTACAATTCTTCACTAGATCCAAGGACTCATGTTTCTAAAACAGAATTGAAAATAGTGGGGAACATAAATGGTATAGGCTTGTCATTGAATTTCTAATGATTAAAATATAGTAACTTGTGACTTTCAGTACCGCTGATACTACCAATCACAAGAAATTGAAACCGATGACAAAAATTGTATTCCTATTTTTTTTAATAGCCTTTACTGCTTGTACTCCTGTAAAAGAGAACACATCAAAGGAGATCAAAGCCTATTATGAAGGCTATAAAAATTCAGATTACAATCAAGTAAAAAGAACCTTAGCCGATAGTCTGATAACTACCGAAGGAGATTATATCATGGCCTTTTCAAGGGAAAGCTACCACGAACAATTTAAATGGGATTCTGTCTTTAAACCGGTCTATAAATTGATTTCTATTGAAAATCAAGAAGAGCATCCTGTCGCTACGATTACCGTTCATTCCTCAAAGTTTGAATTTTTGAAAAATAATCCTTTGAAATTGAGACACCAATTCTATTTTACGAAAGGGAAAATATCCAAAATTAAAACCGTAGATTTTATCGATGTAAATTGGGATACATGGGAAAAAGAAAAGGTGGCTTTGGTGAATTGGGTGCAAACAAATCATCCTGAGCTAGATGGTTTCATGAATGACTTAACCATGAAAGGTGCTCAAAATTATTTGAAAGCAATAGACTTATATCAACAGCGCCAAACCAAGGTAACAGAGTAATCCTCCGCCTAAACTCTCGAATGACTGGAGTGTTTTGCTAAAGTCATTAAAGGTTAAGCTGGCAATAAACTAAAACATAACATTGAAAAATTTCTGGAACATCTTCTTACTAACTACCGCTACCCTAGCCCTAGTACTTTTCTTATGTATACGGCATTGGGCTAAAAGCTATATTGAGCCGATTACCTATGATAGCGCAGTTGACAAAAAAAACTTAAAACTATGCGCCACTGGATATATACCCCAATATTATATGATCTCAACAGGTTATACTGGTGGCGAAAGGGCATTAAAAAACAAGTTGTTACCGATCATTGAAAAAGAAACCCTTTCTTTTGATAACAAAAATGGCAATATCGCTATTCGCTTTATTGTGAACTGCCATGGTGAAATCGGACTTTTTAGAGCCAAAGGAACGGATGAAAGTATTAAGGCCAGTGATTTTGATAAAAACAAGATTGATTTTCTAATCTCGGCTATCAGCGAATTAAAAGATTGGCAACCAGGTAGCATAAACAGTGAAAAACGCGATAGTTACTATTACATCAATTTTAAAATTGAAAACGGACAAATTACCGACATCTTTTAAGCTATGAAATTATTCCTTAAAATATTAAAAATAGGGTTCTCGTCATTTTTTCTGATCTTCATTTTAGTAGTAGTTTACTTTGTATTCCTTGCTCCAAAAGAAACACGTTTTATGTTAGCAGGGCCTCAAGGCTCGTTGCTTTCTCAAAAAATGTTCAATCAATTAAAAGGAGAATATCCTGATTATTCAAAGGTCTATTTTGAACAGTCCGTCGCATGGAACAAATATGGAAATTTTGCCAAAGGATTTGAACTCCTCGACCAAGCGGTTGAACGTGACCCGGCATTGCATCTTGGGTATCGTGGTTGGATGAAACTGCGAAAACTTCGTGCTTATGATAATGCCTTAGAAGATTTCGACAGATTAGACAAATTGACCCCTGATGTCGTAGACGCGCCTTGGGGTGAAAACATCGACTTTTTAAGAGGCGAATGCTACTATGGCAAAAAAGAATACTCCAAAGCCATTGAAGCTTTTAATCGCACTATAGCGAATGAAAAAGAGGATTGGGCCGACCCGCAAACCTTTGTTTATTTGGGCTTGTGTCAATACCAACTCGGGAATTATGAAAAAGCTATTTCAGAATTCAAAAGGGCCTTAGCACAATCAGCTTCCATTTGTGAAGCGCATTTTGGCTTGGCTCAAACGTATTTGAAAATAGGTAATGTTGAACTTGCCAAAACGCATCTTAAAAAGACTGAAGAAAGCATGGTCTATAAAAGAGATGATGAATACAATGAGTATTTGAATGAAATTTATTTATGGGAGGTTCTTGAATTTAAAGAACAGCTGGAGAGAATACCTTTGGCTGACGCAGCACTATAAGACTCACAAATAATACACTTGCTATTTTAAAACTTTATGAAGATTATCATTAACGATATCGAATTTCCTAAAGAAGAACTGCTAAAACTTATCAGGGAAAGTAAAATTCAGGCTATAAAAATGGTTCTTGAAGCTACGAATATTGGTTTGAAAGATGCAAAAGATATTATTGATGACTTAGCAAATGACCCTAATTGCTATGATTCAAAACATATCATAAAAGAGAAAAGAACTGCTATTGACAATGGAAAATTTCAGGTAAGTATTGAAAATGGCACTTCGACAAACTCCGCTAGAACAAAAGGAAGGAATGCTGGCGCTCATGTATTAAAGGCTAATCCATCAAAAAGAGCCTTGATTATTGGAATACTTTTTTTGGCTATTCTACTATTTCTAATTTGGGCGGAACTTAGTGTGGGTATTTTTGGCTCTCCTTTTGCGGGAAGCTAGTCTTTGACTAATTCACTAGTAAGCAATGTACATTGTCATGTTTCCAGAGCCAAGAAGCAGGACAATCATTCGTAATAGTGCCAGAAAGTAGGTACTTTGTAACCTCTTGTTTACCCTCACCTGAAACCAATAGCAGTATTTTTTTTGCTGCTAGGATGTCTTGCATTCCTAAAGTAAGTCCTTGAGTGGGCTTTGTTTCACTACTTCCAATCATGCTATGATCTTGTGATTGTATTGCTAAGTTTGCGATATGACAATGTGCTTGCAATTCTTCTGCAGGTTCATTAAAGCCTAGATGTCCGTTTTTCCCTAAACCTAAAGTACAGATATCAATAGGTCCCTCGCGTTCTAAAACGGTATGTATGCGATTGCATTCTTCTTCAAGCTCAATGACATTGGTGTTAAAACCAAAATACCGTTCCTCAGAAATGTTTAAGGGTTTTAAGATGTGCTCATGGATATACGCGTGACACGAACCTTCGAGCGTAGGCAGACCAACCCATTCGTCTAAGGGAATGATACGTGTCTTTTCAAACAGCGAGGCGCATTGCGCTAAGCTTTGGTAAAGTTTTGTTGGAGAGTTTCCGGTTGCGGTGCATAGTAAGGCATTCGGATTTTGTCGAACTTCTTCAAGTACAATCTCCGCCGCTCGTTGACTCATCGCTTCTGTATCCGAGAAATAACTGATGTTCATGTGACCTCCTGTGTTTTTGCCGTTTCCACTAATTTAAGCGTCAACCAACCTGTGATTCCACCTATAACTATTAATATCAATGCAATAGTGTAACTTCCTAATATTAAATGTCCTACGCTAAATAAAATACTATTTAAAAAGATGACGCCAAAAACAAATCCGAGCCAAGAATCACGTGAACTACTCGTATCAACATATTCAGGAACTTGGGCCGCTATGGGTCCCCACCATCCTTTCGGGCGGACTTTTTTATAGAACGAAACTAGCTTTTCATTGTCCACCGGTTTTGTAGCGAAGGTTACCATCAGACTTATGGCAGTGCACAACAAAAGAATCACCGTTGCGCGAATCAGTGCAACATCATCTTCGTACCAGCCATTCACTTGCGCTAAAACGGCATCGTTGACCCATCCGAAGTTATGGATCCATTTAATCCATAAAAATCCGTTGGCCAAGAACAAAGCTGATAGCATACTTGCAATTTCCGACCATGCATTGATGCGCCACCAAAACCAACGCAGCATTACTATGATGGCGATGCCGGAAATTATTTCGATAATGTAAATCCATGCTCCTGCAATACTATCCATCTGCCAGGCAGCTGCTGCAGATAGCACTAATAGCAAGGTAATGCTCACTCGGGAAACCATCAAGTAATGGCTATCATTGCCTTTGGTATTGATAAAGCGTTTGTAAATATCATTGACCATATACGAACCTCCCCAACACAAATGGGTATCAATCGTACTCATAAAGGCCGCCATAAAAGCTGCTACTAGAAGTCCTTTCAATCCGACGGGCAAGACCTCATGAATCATCATCGGGTAGGCCAATTCAGGGTCTGCCAATAAAGCTGGTGTAGCCTCGGAAATGGGTAAAATCACAATAGAACCAAGACCAACTACAATCCATGGCCAAGTCAAAATAACCACTCCAGCAACAGCAAACCAAAGTGAAGCTTTGATCGCATGCTTTTCGTTCTTCGCAGAAAACAGACGTTGCACAATATATCCATCACCTTGTGCTTGCCCGAGCCATAGGACACCGATAAGGCAAACAAAAGCAATCATTTCAGTAGCACCAATATGCGATAAATCCGGGAGCATATCCAATACACCTGCCGGTGCATCAGCTCTTGCAGCGATTTGAGTGGCCAGTTCTGTCGGTCCACCGACCTGCACCATTACCAAAATAGCGAGTATCATAGTACTAATGGTACCTGCGGAAAAATGCAGCATATCTAAGATGACCACTCCTTTGATTCCTGAAGTTAAGGTATGCACAAGTGCAAAGGTTAAGGTTATTCCAAGCGCAAATTCAGCGCTCCATCCTAACATGATATTAGAAAATTTGAGCATGGCGAGAATTACCCATCCCATGGAAATGCAGTTTTTAAATATTCCGAAGAAAGCAGCTGTAAAACCCCGAAGTACCGAAGCCGATTTACCGCTATACCGCAATTCAATCATTTCAGCATCGGTCAGTATCTCAGCCCTGCGCCAGTATTTCGCATAGAAAAAGACCATCATCATAATACCTGTTCCCAAGTACCACCAGAGCCAATTGCCATAAATGCCTTTGCTTCGCACCAAAGCAGTTACAGCTAATGGAGCATCCGTAGCAAACCAAGTTGCAGCAATCGAAGTGCCTAAAAGCCACCAAGGCAAATTGCGCCCAGCGACAAAAAAATCGGTAATGTTCTTTGATTTATGTTTCGCGACAAAAAAGGCGATGCCTATCGATAAGAGCAGATAGGCAATGATGACGGCCCAATCTAGGGGTTCAAGTCCCATAGGCCTGTAGTTTTTGTTGTGGTTGGTTTATTTGCATTTAATTCAGCGGAGGCAAAACCTCTTTTTGTAAGGTCAGCATTTCATTGCACATATCAACAGCGTTTCTATAGGAGTTTACCGTAGGTTCAATTAAAATGGCCTGCAAAAGTTTGTCTTTAGATTGTTCATCATAGGCTTCCACCAAGAGTTGGTGAATACTGGCATGTAAACGAATGGTCGCCGCAATGCCTTCTGGAATGGGTTCCATCGAAATCGGTTGAATTCCCTGGGTATCACAATAGGCAGGAAGTTCTACCACCAAATCATCAGGTAAATTCGGAATCGCTCCTTTATTCGGAACATTCACAGCTTCAAGCCATTGCTTTTCATTGCTTACCACGGACTCCATAATTTGGGTCGCTATTTCTCCAGAACTTTTAAAGCTTCCATCATCATTTTCTAATTGTATTTCTTCGGTGCTTCCTACTGGCAGCAGTTTCTTGCTCCAATCTTTCGTCCATTCTCGTTCGTAATCGACACGGTCAACTGTATATACTCCTTCAGGAATTTGATTATTTTCCCATGGATGTCCTTCTGCGGGGTCATAGAAAAATTGCAACTGCGGAATCACAAACTCTTCGGCCCAACGAATATATTCTCCATAATGATTTGATGCCGGCGAAGGCCATTGTCCAAAGCGTCTGAACAGAATTCTGCCTAAGGCCAATTCGTGCCATTTGGCCAACCAATCCCCTTTTTGTTCTATCTCACGCAGTTTTGGGTACAGGTCTTCCCCGGTGGACCTTTGTGTGATTTCTTGGAACCAAGTAAAGTGATTGATGCCGCAGGCTTTCGTTTGCAAATCATTTAATGGAACATTCAATAATTCCGACAATTGCTCTCTGCCCATAAAAACGCCATGACATAATCCCACAGCTTTGATAGAAGTTAAGCGTGTTACCGCCTCACATATTTTATGTTCGGGATTGGAGAAATTCAAAAGCATCGCACTGGGGCATAAGGTTTCCATAGCCCTTGCTAGATCCATAATAACCTTGATATTCCGTAAGGCGTGAAAAAGTGAACCTACTCCCCCATTCTCCCCGTATACCTGTTTAAAGCCATATTTTCTTGGGATATGAAAATCCTGAGCCCAATAGACATTGCGATCTTTTTCTAGGGCGCAAATGACAAAATCGGCATCCTTAATGGCCTCATCCCTATCTGTAGTTGCGATGATTTTGGCCTGGCGATTTAGCTTCTCATTCACATACGCACCATGTTTGACTACATGGTCCAAATGGCTTTTTTCAATATCCATCAAATGGATTTCCAAACCATTTTGACAAAGTGTAGTGCTCATCAAAATATCTTGCACGATAATCGGTCCGAATTGTAAACTGCCAGCACCGATATAGGCGATTTTAACCATGGAGTATGCTTTTATATCTAGTAAAATCTAAATATAGAAGGATTTTACTGCGGAAACAAATTAGTCAGCATGAGCTATCTAGAAGATAAAATACTTGAAGAAAAATTTCATGCGAATAGTACAAATGCTTCAGAAAATCAATCAAGGCTGCATAGCACTCATAAAAGCTGGAAGTTCCACTACATAAGAATCAACCGATTTTCCGTCTTCTGCCCCACTCCAGTCAGAACCAAATAATACCCGTGTTCCTGTGGGACTAATAACAGCATGAGGTTCACCCCAATATTCAAATTCATTCTCATCAGCACGATGATGACCAATACGATATACTTGTACATTCCCTTTTTCTACTCTCGCTAATACCAACTCTTGGTCTAATAAGGTTTGTCCGTTTTCATCATAACCTACCATAGAAGCAGCTATCCATCCCGGATTTTTATGGGCTACTGCAGAAATATGGGTCCCTGATTGCGGATAGTCGTAGCCCAAACTTTGACTAATTACAGGAAAACATTCGCCTGTAGTCAAATCATGTGCAATGATGTCTCCTAAACAACCGCCTTCTGGTCCTTCCGCAAATGCGATTGAAAAATGCGCATCTGTACCGCCTACTAGTTTACCCAAACAAGAATGTTCGGTTTTGCTTTCATTGAGGTTACGCATATTTTTTCCATCCGCTCCAAAGACGGTTTGACTATGATAAAAACGTTCACCACTTGGTGCTGGCATAGGCGCTGTATATTCGATATCAGCAATATCAAACTGAACTACTTCCTCAGTAGAAATGCGATAATAATAGGCCGTGCTATTATCACATCGAAATCCGATAACATCAGAATCCCAAGACATCATTTGCACATCGTTACCAGAGCCAATGTTGCCTGTGCAATTGGATAAATCTCTTAAATTGGCAAGTGTTTCTTTAGTCATACTTCCAACGGAATACTTTATTAAGTCCGAATTGTTTCGATCTACATAGAAAAAAATATCAGGTTCATTAAAATCCCAAAAAATCTGCTCAATATCATCAGGATTGACATCATCAAGGTTTCTAATAAAACTATAATTTATGCCATCTAAAAGCTGATGAACACCATTCGATTGATCATAAAGAATCATATAACTTTCATTGGCATTCCAAGCCTGTATGGTACTATACATTGGTTTAATGACATTACCGTCACCAGCATTTGAAATACGTCGAATAGTAGTACCAAAAGAAGGATCAGTGATGGTCTGAAGATATTCAGGTTTGGGAATATCTTGCATAGGGTGAGGCTCTAAATCGTTTGCTACAAGCTCGAGGCTTACATCGGTGCTTGGCGTATCGGTATCGTCATCAGAATTGTCATCGGTGGTATCGTTCGTATCGTTGTCATCATCGGCAGAATCAATAGTATCATCAGGTTCTTCTTGTTGATCTATACTATCAGTTGGAATTAAAGAATCATCACTTTTGCAATGTGTAAAAAGTAGAAGTGAAGTTAAAACAAGGGCCAATAGTTTTGGGGTATTCATTTTCGCAATCTTTTGGGGTTTAGATATTTACGCAAAAAAAGAGCGTTCGGTATGCATCGAACTGAATTATTATGCTCCATCTAGTGAAAAGCAGACCCAAAGAAGATTTTAAAATTGATCATAGGAAATGTAAAGTACCAGATCTTTATTGAAACTACTTTTTATCCAGTTCTTTTAGCAAATGATATAGATCAGGAATAACATTACGCGCTAATCTTGAATTGCCATTAAGAAGTACACAAATACCAGTATCTGTATCAGGAAAAAGGGCTATTTCATTTCGATAATTATTGACACTACCGCCGTGATGCCACATGGTTTTTTCCTCCGTATTATCACTTTCTTGATAGTTGTGAATTCGCCAACCAAAACCATAATGTGATTGTTTGTGTCCGGGCCAACGTTGATAATATTTGTTATTGTAACTGACTGCAACAAAAGGATTAAAAACTTCTTGTAAAGCATCTTCTTGCATTACTTCAGGATTGTGGCCTAACAAAAAACGCATCCATTTGGCCATATCTTCAGCATTCGCATTGATACCACCAGCTGCGACTGCATTGTAATATCTATCTCTCAATGGTAGGGTTCTCCATCCACTGCGTCTTCGAGAATGCGGCATCGCTATATTTTCTGTAGTAATTAAGTCTTTGTGATTCATAGAAACGCTAGTCATACCCAAAGGCTTAAAAAAACGTTCAGACAATAAGGTCTTGGTATCTTTCCCAGTTGCTTTTCGCATGACTTCTTGACTCAGTGAAAACATGGCATTTTGATAACTATATTGATGTCCCGGTTTACTGATAGGTTTTACTTCATTAAAACGAGCAGCAATCGTCTCCATAGATAATCCTGCTTCCACTAAATTGGTAAAACTATGATAGGGTGTTCCTGAAGTATGGGATAAAATATGGCCTAATCTGATTTTAGCCGTATTTGCTTTGTCCCCCAATTGAAATTGAGGAATGTAATCCGTGATTTTATCGTTCCATGACAATTTGCCTTCCGCCTTAAGATTAGCTGCCAAAACACCTGCAAAACCTTTCGACAAAGAACCTAATCGGAATACCGTTTCTCCATCAACTTTAGCAGTCCCTTTGATACTTCTTTTGCCAAATCCCTCGGAAATAACAATAGAATCACCACGAACAATACTTACCCCAGCTCCTACAATATCACCAGAAGCAATGGCTTGGTCAAAATACTGTTGTAAAGCGGTGTGTAATTTTTGTTGATATACTTTGTAGGCTAATCTAGCCTTTTCATCAACAATCTTTATTTCTGTGGGAGTTGATACGTTAGCTTCAAGTGTATTTGAGCTTACTTTTGAAGAGGTAAGCCCTAAAAAAGCTAACATCAGGATTGTGAGGCCTATTATAATTTTAAGAAATTGCACGGACTATTTTTGGTTAAGTTGGGACGTCAATTTTGGGGTACTACAGTCATAACTGATAATTCTTCTATTTATTTTGCTAATCTCAAACTTTAAGACTTTTCTAAATTAAGGAATTAAAAGCTTAAGTTAATCCTTTAACCACTACAATTACTTTCATGTAAAGAATCTCCCCGCCAGCAGAAATGAGCAGAGAAGAGTTTATTTAAAAACACCCTGAATCAAGAAAGACCCAGAGTGTTTTCTAGTGTAAACTATTCGTTTACTGATTGATGATTTTTTCGTTTATTCGAATAAAATCTTTGTTCTCCGCCTTTTTAGAAAGTGCCAAAGCACGTTCAGCGACTTTTTTAGCCTCTCGATCTTTTCCTAAATCCTGCAAAATGAGCGCTTCCCGCGTTACAACGAAAAACATTGCCTTTGGAGATTCGGTAACTTTCTGAATATATTCCAAGGCTCGCTCTAATTCAGTTTGATTTTCATGTAAATACAAAGCTGCAGCATAATAATCGAAAATATCCGGTCCGGCTAAAGTTTTAATAATGTCAGCCGAAATTTGTTCTTTCTCGTCAACACGTATAGGAATTTCTAAGCGGGTTTGCTCCCACTCCAATAGCAATGTGGTACTTTCCATAGTAATATCCTGAAAGTGCAGTTCCAGACTCTCTAGGACTATACCCCTTTTATTTACAGGTACCTGCAATTTCACCACGGGTTGGGCCTCAACATAGTCGTTCCAATCCCCTGAGGAATACGTATACCAATTCAATTGCCAAGTCTGTACTCCAGGTTTTGCTAACAGAGAATAACTTCCTTTTTTCAAAAGTTGGTCACCCACAAATACATCCCCAGAAAAAGTGATCTTAGTAGCGGCATTGGCACCAACACGCCAAAATTCATTGTAGGGTAATAAATCCCCAAATATTGTTCGCTCACGAGCACTAGGCCTGGAATAGGAAATTTCTACTTCAGTAAGTCCGATAGTCTGTTTTATATTAGCTGAAGGACTTTGCGCAGGCAAGCTTAATTGTGCATGCGCGGTCAGGGCCACAAAAAGGGCCATAATCAAAATATAGTTTTTCATATTATAAGTTTTTGTTGAAATACGCTGATGGTGAAGAACCCATTAGCTTTTTAAATGATTTATTAAATGTTGTTTTGGAATGGAAACCAGCTTCTTGCGCTAAGCCGAAAAAAGTCAATTGCTGCGCCTTTTCCGTTTTCGCCAAAGCGACAAACTCTTTGATACGATAGTAATTAACGTATTCAAAAAAGTTCATTCCGATATTCTCATTAAGCAAACGTGCCAATTCAGGGTCGTTAACGCCTAACATTTCTGCTAATTCCGTTTTTAACAGCTTGCTATTCAAATAGGGTTTCTTTTCAAGCATCAAGGTATCGAGTTGTTCTTTTAAACGATCTAGATCAGATGCACTCAATTTCGATTGAGTATACTTTTTGGTTTTTTGTTTTCCTAAGGGTAATAATTGCAATACTTGAGGTGCTATCATTCCATAATAGGTAATAAACAAAATTATCAAGACCAAAAGCAGCCATATGTAAGGTCGAGCATTTCGTTCGAGCATATCGAACCCAAAAAAACTGGTTAGCAATAAGCCAGCCCATATCAAAAGACAAATTCCTATTATGATTAGGAAATTCTTTAGAAAACTAGTTTGAGGCTCGTAAGACAGCTCGTTTTGAACATCAATTTCAAAGACTTTTAATAATTGCCAGCCTTTTACCCAATAAAATATATTCACTACCAATCCCACGGCATGACACCCATAAATGACCCGCATCAATTCTCCCGTTTTATCGCGAGCTACGAGCACTTCATTACTTGGAATCACAAAATAAACTGCAACAAAAATGATATATACCAAAGCTGGAATGTAATGCGTCAAATCTTGTTTTGAAAATGATTTTCGTTGGACTATCGAACGTGTGAACAAAAATATCGTTGGACCAAAAAGCAAGGCTGAAAGCTCAGATAACGAAATCAATCTAAAGTTATAATTACCAACGCCTGCCGTATACAGCACTTTACCTATTAAACCAAAGGACACAACACCAATAAAAAAAGCCATATAACCATTGATTCGTTGTCTATTTTTAGGTGAAAGCCCGTAAATAAATAGCAGCAATAAGCTCTGAAAGAAGCCAAAATAGACCAGTTGATTTAAAAGTGTCTGCATGGAGTGCAATTTACTGAATCACAAATTGATGTACATTGCGCAAAGCCTCATAAAAAGCCAATGGATGCTTTTCTGTAAAGGTATTAAAGGCATTCTCATTTTGCCATTCTACGATGCACAATACATCAGCATTGTAATAATACCCCAATGGCGACTTGCCGTTTTTAAGCGTTATAATAACTTTTCCACCAGACTTTTCTACTTCTGATTTCCATTTTTTAAAAAATGATACATCCTTTTTTGAAGGCTTATTCCATAAAGCGGTCGCCACGTTATACTTTGAAGTGTCTACTGAAAATTTTAAGTCTGCTAACATTGGGTAATAGGTTAATCCGAAATAAGGGAAAAGGTCTCGTCGTTGTTGATGAAAATCAGGTACGCGCTTGGCAATATTAGCCAGAAACCCTTCCCGTTTTTCTAGATTCTCCCATTTCCCAATTAAGAAGGCTTGTGCCTTATTGGTTCCTAAAGTCAATTTTGAAATACCGAAACCAGGTTGTGGTTGATAGCCATATTCAAAGGCAACAGGAAAAGCTGTCTTCTTGTACCGTTCGAATAGTTCTCCTGGATTTTCGGCTTGATTTAAGAGAATGATGTCAAGCACCTCCCCTTTTTTAAAATCATAGGATTTGATTTTTTCCTGTGCAGTGCTCACAGAAAAAGTCAGGACCGCTAACAGGATAATTAAATTTGAAAACTTCATAGAAAAATAATTTATTGATTTATGAAGCAAAGAACTAACGACCATTTCAAGTTATCAAATTTTTAAGCTCGAGAAGAGTACGCATACCGTATGTGTTCTTGAAACACCAAAAAAAAATTATATTAGAATGTAGATTTTAAATGGGAAGCAAGAACTACTTGGTGAAGAAGAAGAAGAATTATTCAAAAAAAGGTAATAAAAAATCCCTGATTTCTCAGGGATTAAGTTTTTATACGATAGGTTTCATAGCGGTCATGGACTCTCGCAATCGAGCTCCTACAATTTCAACAGGATGCTCGCGTAAGGCTTTATTCACCTCAATTAGTTTTGCATTGTCTACACCGTTTCCTGTGCCATATGCTTTCCCGATAACATCTGTATCGATATTTTTCATGAAATCCGCCAACAAAGGTTTACAAGCGTGATCAAACAGATAGCAACCGTATTCTGCAGTATCAGAAATCACACGGTTCATTTCAAACAATTTCTTTCTTGCAATTGTATTTGCGATTAGCGGTGTTTCATGTAAAGATTCGTAGTAAGCCGATTCCGCTATAATACCTGATTCGGTCATTGATTCAAAGGCTAACTCCACCCCTGCTCTAACCATAGCAACCATTAATACACCATTATCGTAAAACTCTTGTTCGCTAATTTCTTCTGAACCTGCGGGAGTTTTTTCGAATGCAGTTTCGCCAGTAGCTGCTCGCCAGGTCAATAAATTTTTATCATCATTTGCCCAATCCTCCATCATAGTTTTTGAGAAATGACCCGTCATGATATCATCCATATGTTTTTGAAACAAGGGACGCATAATATCTTTTAATTCTTCGGATAATTCAAAAGCTTTGATTTTCGCCGGATTGGATAGACGATCCATCATATTGGTGATCCCCCCATACTTCATACCTTCCGTAATAGTTTCCCATCCATATTGGATTAGTCTTGATGCATAACCAGCGTCAATTCCTTTTTCAATCATCTTATCAAAACACAAGATGCTCCCCGTTTGAAGCAAACCACAAAGAATGGTCTGTTCTCCCATTAAATCGGACTTTACTTCTGCTACGAAAGATGACATTAAAACGCCTGCTCTATGTCCACCTGTACCGACAGCGTAGGCTTTCGCTTGCTCCAAGCCTTTTCCTTCTGGATCATTATTCGGATGCACAGCAATAAGTGTTGGTACGCCAAAACCTCTTTTATATTCCTCGCGCACCTCAGAACCTGGACATTTAGGCGCAACCATAATGACCGTTAAGTCTTCACGTATTTGCATTCCTTCTTCCACAATATTGAACCCGTGAGAATACGAAAGTGTTGCCCCCTGTTTCATCAAAGGCATAATTGCAGTTACAACTGCCGTGTGCTGCTTATCTGGGGTCAAATTGATGACCACATCAGCATTCGGAATTAATTCTTCATAAGTACCTACAGTAAACGCATTCTCAGATGCATTCAAATAGGATTGTCTTTTTTCCTTGATCGCCGCCTCACGTAAAGTGTACGAAATATCTAATCCAGAATCACGCATGTTGAGTCCCTGATTTAGACCTTGTGCTCCACAACCTACGATTACAATTTTCTTTCCTTTTAATGCGGATACACCATCAGAAAATTCGCTAGATTCCATAAACCTACATTTTCCCAATTGGGTCAACTGATCTCTAAGTGATAGTGTATTAAAGTAATTTGCCATTTAAATAGTGTTTTAATTTCATTTCCCTAAAGCGGGAAATCTTTATAAATATTGGTTCTTAATTATTGCTTTACAGTCTTTTGATTCAATTTGAGAGGAACACTTCTCGCAATCCCTTCGTATTAGTATGAAATGTTTTTATTCTTGAAATTCTTCAAGTATAGTGGAAATTTTCATTTGATCTTTAGATACCGAAATACGACCTGAGCGCACAAATTGCATAATACCAAAAGGTTTTAACTGATCATACATTTCATCAATTTCGTTTCGTCTACCCGACTTTGCTAAAACAAAAAAGTCACGCGATACTGTAACGATTTGAGAATTACTATCCTTTATAATATTCTGTATTTGACGTTCATCAAATAACAAACCAGAAGCTATTTTAAAAAGTGCTGATTCTTGATAAATTGTTTCATCATCGGTGTGATAAAAAGCCTTTATCACTTCGATTTGCTTTTCGATTTGCCCCACAATATTGTGTACCCATTTTTCCGTAGTGTATACAACTATTGTAAATTTTGAAACTTCATCAATTTCTGATTTAGAAACATTTAAACCTTCTATATTAATGTGTCTCTTTAAGAATATCCCTGATATTCTATTCAGTAATCCGACATTATTTTCGGAGTATACTGAGATGGTAAACCATTGCTTTTCCATGAGTTCTTATCTGTATGCTACTATTCTTGTTCTTACTTTATTCTTACTGCAATGATTACTCCCGTGGACCAATTCATTTTTGTAAGATTGAAATCCGCTCTATTTTCCAAATACGAAACCAACCTATCTACATTCTTATCATGTCCTTCTGGCCAATTGGGCTGAGCAGTCATATCATCAATAATGTAAATCCCTCCAACCTTAACCAGACTTAATATTTCATTTATTTCGCTATACTTTCCTGGCCAAGCGTCGGCAAAAATCAAATCAAATTTATCTCCAGCATAGTTCTCAATCCACTTTGTTCCATCTTCACATACAATTTCAACACGCTCGTCATTTCCAAAATATTGCTCAGCAATCGTTGTCAATTTCGGGTCATTGTCAACAGTCATTAACTCTGATTCTATATCCATTCCATCAATCATCCATGATAAAGACAATCCTATACCGGTACCAAGCTCCAAGAACTTTCCACCAGGTTTACTTGAAATCAGAGTTTTCAACAAAGTCCCGATGTAAATATCAGAAGGCATTGTAAATCCGATTTCAGCGGATTTGCGTTCTATCACTGAATGAATAATTGGTACGTCGTGAATGTTTGAATCGTCCATATTCTTAATTATACCCTATATCTTCCGACAACATGATTTTACTTTTTGCAAAATTTCCTGTTCCGAACGCAACTTCTTTACCCTCTTCATTGTACAAAATAGATTCTGCTACAAAAACCTGTTTTGACTTATACTTTACTTTTCCAACCGCCTTTATCAGTCCCGAATTTACGGGGCGAATAAAGTTTATATTGAATGATGTGGTTACAAGAAAAAAATCTTCAACTAGAGAACTCAACGCAAAAAAAGAGGCGTCATCCAGTAGTTTAAAGTATACACTGCCGTGCATTGCTCCTAGAGCATGAAAATATTTTTCAGACACATCCAGTCCAATTTCTGCAACACCCTCTCCTATTTTACAAGTGGTTGTGTCAAATAACATCGTGTTGACATTGGCCTGCAAATACATTCTTTCTAATTTCTTATAATGGACATCATTCATTTCCATCGTATCAACACATTTATTACTTCAATCGAATATCAGAAACTGCAGCACCAGAGGGAATCATAGGAAACACATTATCTTCTTTCTCTACCTTAACTTCTAGGAAATAAGGCTTATCAGAAGCGATCATCTCTTGCACTGTAGCTTTTAAATCCTCTCGTTTACTTACACGTTTCGATTCAATATGATACCCTTCTGCGATTTTAACAAAATCAGGATTCACCATAACAGTTGACGCGTAGCGTTTGTCAAAAAATAATTCTTGCCATTGACGCACCATTCCCAAGTGATCATTATTCAATACCACAATTTTAACCGGAATCTGATGTTGAAAAATAACACCTAACTCTTGAATGGTCATTTGATATCCACCGTCACCTATAATAGCCACCACCTCACGATCCATAGCGCCTTGTTTCGCTCCAATTGCGGCAGGGAGGGCAAAGCCCATGGTACCCAATCCACCAGAGGTGATATTACTTTTTGATTGTTCAAACTTCGCATAACGACAGGCAATCATTTGATGCTGACCAACATCAGTAACGATTACCGCTTTGTTTTTTGATGCTAGGTTGATCTCTTCTATCACCTCGCCCATTGTCAAGCCTTCTTTGGTCGGATGAATATCATTCTTGATTACCTGTTCAAATTCAATTTGATGTTTTTTCTTGAACTCATTGTGCCAATCCTCATGTTTGTTCTCATTTAGCAAGGGCAATAGAAGTTCTAATGTTTCTTTTGAGTTTCCTAAAACTGCAACATCAGCATTCACATTCTTGTTAATTTCGGCAGGGTCAATCTCAAAATGAATGACTTTAGCCTGTTTAGCATAAGCATCTAAATTACCTGTTACACGGTCATCAAATCGCATTCCAATAGCAATCAACAAGTCGCACTCATTGGTCAACATATTTGGTCCATAATTACCATGCATACCTACCATACCCACATTCAACGGGTGACTGGTGGGAATGGCAGACTCTCCCATTATTGTCCATGCCGCAGGAATTCCAGCTTTCTCAATTACGGTTTTCAATTCTTCTTCAGCTTCACCCAAAATCACACCTTGACCCCATACAATGAATGGTTTCTTAGCCTTATTGATCAATTCAGCAGCAGCTTCAATCGAACCCATATTTGGTTTTGGTGTGGGAATATAACTCCGTACACCTTTGCATTTTTTATATGAAAAATCAAACTCCTCAAATTGTGCATTTTTAGTAATATCTATCAAGACCGGTCCTGGGCGACCTGACTTTGCGATGTAAAAAGCCTTCGCCATAATCTCGGGAATCTCAGAAGCTTTCGTAATTTGATAGTTCCATTTTGTTACAGGAGTTGAAATTCCTATAATATCTGTTTCTTGAAAAGCATCAGACCCCAACAAATGTCTTGGTACCTGACCTGTTATGCAAACCATTGGTGTTGAATCAATCTGAGCATCGGCCAAACCCGTAACTAAGTTGGTTGCTCCTGGTCCAGAGGTGGCCATAGCAACTCCTACTCTACCCGAGACTCTGGCATAGCCTTGTGCGGCATGGGTTGCTCCTTGCTCGTGACGTGTTAAAATATGTGTTAGTTTATCTTGGAATTTGTACAACTCATCATAGACCGGCATAATAGCACCACCGGGATATCCATACAGCAAGTCTACTCCCTCAGCCAATAAACAATGGATAATTGCCTCAGCTCCAGTAATCTTTACTGTAGCTTTTGTCTTTGTTTCTGTCATTTTCTCTTTTACTGTTTCCATAGTTCAAATTCAAATTCAAGCGCCAAGCGCAAATTCAAAACATTTTATCGAGGTGCTAAAATTCATCAGTTACGCAGCCTTGAGAAGCAGATGAAACTGTTTTTGCATATTTATACAAGCTGCCTTTTCTAACTTTAAGAGCGGGTTGTTTCCAATTAGCTCTTCTTTCTGCCAGTTCCTCGTCTGACAACTCCACAGAAATCTGATTTTTTTCAGCGTCGATCGTTATAATATCACCATCATTTAATAAACCAATCGTTCCACCTTCT
Organism: Maribacter taeanensis; assembly: GCF_047345145.1. Classification (NCBI taxonomy): domain Bacteria; kingdom Pseudomonadati; phylum Bacteroidota; class Flavobacteriia; order Flavobacteriales; family Flavobacteriaceae; genus Maribacter; species Maribacter taeanensis. The sequence goes on along the minus strand of NZ_JBLFER010000001.1, from coordinate 546,269 downwards.
TGTGCTTCGGGGCATACATGCCCAACCACAAAACCGTGGGTTCCTCCTGAAAAACGGCCATCTGTAATTAGTGCAACTTCCTTCCCTAAACCTGCTCCCATAATGGCAGCGGTTGGTTTAAGCATCTCAGGCATCCCAGGACCTCCTTTAGGACCTTCATAGCGAATAACTACTACATCCCCTTTTTTTACTTCACCTCTACCGATACCAGCATTTGCTAAAAATTCATCATCATATACTTTTGCAGGTCCTGAGAAATGCAAGCCCTCTTTTCCTGTAATTTTTGCAACAGCCCCATCTTGCGCTAAGTTGCCATAAAGTATTCGTAAGTGTCCTGTTTCTTTAATAGGAGCATCTAAGGGCTTGATTACCTTTTGCCCTTTTAATAGACTTGGTACTTCTGCTAAGTTCTCGGCTATGGTCTTTCCAGTTACTGTTAAACAATCGCCATGCAGCATACCGTTCTCCAACATAAATTTCATAACAGCGGGCACACCACCAACGCGATGTACATCTTCCATCAAGAATTTACCGCTTGGTTTTAAATCTGCCAAAAACGGAGTCGTATCACTAATTTTCTGAAAATCATCAAGTGTAAACTCCACCTCAGCGGCCTTAGCAATAGCCAAAAAGTGCAGTACTGCATTCGTTGAACCACCTAAAAGTGTTAACAAGCGAACGGCATTCTCTAGAGACTTTCGCGAAATAATATCGCTGGGTTTAATATCTTTTTCTATAAGTTGGCGCAAAGCCCTTCCTGAATTGATTGCATCGTTCTGCTTTTCTTTGCCAATTGCTGGATTGGATGAATTATAGGGCATCGCCATTCCTAATGCTTCAATTGCAGAAGCCATAGTGTTTGCAGTATACATACCTCCACAAGCTCCAGCACCTGGACATGCATTTTGAATTACACCTTTGTAATCGCTCTCGTTCATTGTACCCGCTACCTTCTCTCCCCAGGCTTCGAAAGCAGAAACTACATCTAGCTTTTTGTCTTTGAAACAACCTGAAGCAATGGTTCCCCCATATATTAGTACGGAAGGTCGATCTAAACGAATCATGGCCATTAAGGCTCCTGGCATATTCTTATCACAGCCAACAACTGTTGCTAATCCGTCATAATTCATAGCTTGAACTACAGTCTCCATAGAATCGGCAATAATATCTCTTGAAGGCAAAGAATATCGCATACCATAGGTACCCATTGAAATTCCGTCACTTACTCCAATCGTATTAAAAACCAATCCCACTAATCCCTCTTCATTAGTTCCTTTTTTCACCTCTTGGGCCAAATCATTCAGATGCATATTACATGGATTGCCCTCATAGCCCGTACTTCCTATTCCAATAAGCGGTTTTTTAAGGTCGTCTTCCGTGAGACCGATAGCATAAAGCATGGCTTGTGCAGCGGGTTGTGTAGGGTCTTGGGTGACATTCTTACTGTATTTGTTCAATTCCATAGGTGCTCTTGTTGTGTTCTAAAAAGGCGATTGTTCATTCCTTACTAACAAATATATATTTTTCGAAATCTCTGTATTTTTAACATACCTCACAGATACAAATTCACTTCAATCAAATTCAATTCAATTAATTGATTGTCAGAATTATAAGTGCTTATTTTTACCATACTCATTGGTTATATATGACCACTCGATTGTGCTGAAATGACACTTATTTATCAATGAAAAAAGCCTGTATCAAATATATCTGATACAGGCTTTCTAAGTCATTGAAAATCTATATCATCCCCTTTGAGGGACAATCAGAATGACATTGACTAAAATGATATTTGTTCTCATACGCATTCAAAACTATGCATAAAAAAAGCTGTAACCAAATATGGTTACAGCTTTTTCGAGTTTGAGTTAGTCTGGGTTATTCCACCAGAACATTCTTAGCATCAGACCAATTCGGTCCTTGCGCCCTTAAGATATATTTACCTGAAGGGATATAATCTAAATCAAGATAGATGAGTGCTTTTCCGTTGACAATTTTAAATGTCCTTGGAATGTTTATCACTCTACCTGTCATATCGTATAATAGCATTGTAACATCTTCTTGTCTATCAGGGAAATCAACAGTCGCTTGCAGCGAAACTACGTTGACATCTGAGTTTTCATTTGCTGCATTTGAGATGTCAAACTCAACAGTTAATGTACCTCCTGATTGAACTGGAACAGGAAATACCGTTGACATTTGAGGAGTAACAGCTTTTTTAGCACCGATATTACAAGAACCTCTTGATACTACAATGGTATCGGTTGTATAGCAATCAATACAATTCACAGCCTCCACGATATATGTACCAGGTTCGCTGACTTTAATTGTCTTTTGGTTTGCATCGCCTACAATAGCTCCATCTTCAGTAGTCCATTTAAATGACACACTGTTCTCTACGCATGGGTCTAGAGTTACGTTCACATCTCCTTCAGAATAGAATCCGTCACCACCATCAACATAGAACCAACCTGATGCACCGAAACCTGTTCGCATCATATCGGCGCCATCTCCCATTTGGAATGCAGCTTCTTTTACCGAAAGATTAAACACACCATGGTTTTCAGAGGTAATAGTACCAGACCAAGTTGTCCAATACTCCCAATCAGAAGTATCATAACTCTGACAACGGTTTGATTTTGGACTATTTAACGGTGCTACTGTGCTATACCCTGTGTATAGTGCATCAACCTTGATTACATCTTTACCGTTGGAGGCAGTAGCTGTATACCTCGCAGTGTTATCAGCATATCGCTCAAAGTTCTGCTCTGAAGCCTTAAACTTGTAATTTTCAAGTCCGCCATTAGAAACTAAATAGATTTCAAAATTACCAGTCGGTCCATAGCAACGTTCTTGATCCTTTATTGGGTATACACATACACCAGGACAATCCGCGGTGTTATCAATAATATCTGCAGTAATTTCAATAACTTCATTATCACAAATATCTACATCATCACCTGCATCAATCTTAATATCACACAACTCTATCAGTCCACCATCAATGCTAAGATCATCTTCATCCGTAACTTCGAAACAATCCGTTCGTCCATCTGCGTTTGCGTCAGAATCAACAGCACCGTTGGTACCAGTGTTGCTTGAAGTAAACTCTAATCCGTCAGGAATATCTCCAAAAACCACATAATATTCGCCAGAATTCGGACAAACTTCAAAGTTATATGCGCCAGGTTCTCCCTCTGAATTATTAGCAGTCATCGTTGAAGCAACTTCTTCACCGTCACATTGGAATAAAGTGACTTTTATATCATTCATTCCTGTTAATCCGTCATCTTGAAGTCCGTTACGGTTGTCATCTAACCATACATAATCTCCGATTATCACTTTATCATCAACATTTACCATTACCTCATCAGTAGCCTCACACCCTCCATCAGACGTTACTGTTACTGAATAGGTAGTTTTTGCGGTTGGAGTTACTTTTATAGAAGCTGTAGTCTCACCTGTGGACCATAAATATGTTCCACCTCCCGTTGCTGTCAACATTACTTCTTCACCGGCACAAACGGTAACATCATCACCAGCGTTCGCAGTTGGACCTTCATAACGCTCTACTTTAATAGGGTTTGAAAGACTAAAACACCCTTCTAAATCATTGGCGTTAGCATCCATAGCTGCGCCTTGCAATCCGTCTTCGAAAGCTAAATGCCATATCAAACATGTACCGGCACCAGCACTATCAAAATTGATTCCTTTTACAGCTTCTAAGGTTCCTGGAAGTCCAAGAATCTTTCCATCTAAATCTGTTACAACAAAAGTACTATTGGCGCCCATGATGTTACCTGAAACCTGAATCGTATTATCCGTTAGAAAATCAGCTTCACCATCAATACAGAAAGTATCTCCACCAGTTAATTCGTAAGCCTTAGGCCTAATTATTTCTATTGCAACCGCATCAGTTTCAGTACAGCCTTTGCAATCTGAAACTGTCACGGTATACTCACCTGCTTCAGTTACTGTAATAGATTGTGTCGTTTCTCCGGTTGACCATAGGTATTCTATCTCTTGAGTCGGATTCTCTATTTGCATAGGAACCAGATTACCAAACCATTCTGTACATTCTCCAAAGGCACCACCTGTCCATGCTCCTAAACCATATTGGCTAGAATCAAAACCAGCACCATTCGCTAAAATATAATGTGCGTTAAATCGTGTTCCCACAGATTGCGCGACACCATCTACTGTAATCGCTCCGATAAATGAACGGTAATAGGTCTCCGGACCAGAAATTCCATCTAAATAACAAGAGGCATTCCAAGTAGTACCTGAATTTTCTTTATCAGACAACTCCATATTCACAGTTGCAACACGACCGTTTTGGTCAATCACGCTACCAGTAATCGTCGCTGTATTATCAGCATATTCATTAAGGATTAAATCATCACCTGCGCTCCATACATAATCAATACCTTGACAACCATCGCCCTTTTGGAAAATCACACCAGGATCTGCAGTAAAACATCCTGCCTCCGTATTCGAATCCGTTATTTTATAAGAAGAAATAATTTCAGTACAAACGGACTCATTAGAAGCATTCGCTGTTAGAACAAACTCGCCTTCTTTACAAGCACTTTGATCTTCTCCTGCATCTACAGTAAGATTACATCGCTCCTCACAAGAAGAGAATATCTTTAAATCGTCTAAATCCCAAGCAGAAACGGAAGCACCGTTACCAACTGGGGCATAGCTATATAATTCAAATGTGAAAGTGCTGGTTGTATCAGCAGCAACCACAAAATGTTCATTATGATTAAAATTAAATTCAGAAGTATACCAAGATTGTGTAGTAGCTAAATCTGATATCATCATAATTTCTGTACCATCTTTTGAAACACGGATTCCGAATTTTGTTGGGTAATTATTTGGGCCCGTAGAGCCTGTAATTCCTGTATTATTCCATAAGTATTGTAGGGGTGCCAACTGCTTAAACGAGATTCCGTCTAATCGACTTGCCTTGTCCTTACTTCCAGAGACCTCAATATCGAATCGAATGGCTAGTTCATGATCAGCGGTGTAATGACTGTCCGTACTTGACTGGAAACAAGCTGCATCACCTGCAATACCATGCTCATCACTTGTACAAGAATGATTCCCTGTTACTCTGTAAATCTGTCCGCCAGAAATAGCAGCACAAGAATTTCCTGAAATTGGAGTAAACTCCGAATAATCTTTAAAAGATTCATCATGTGCAAAAGATGCACAAGCATTAAAATCATACATCAAAGCTTCAGTTGCATCTGTAAAGCTTTGACCGTGTAAGTTCGAAAAACCTCCGAGATAAAGTAGAATTATCAGAATAGGAGCTAGAAAGCTAGAGCTTCGAGATGTCGAAGTAGTTTCTAAATTAAGTTTGTTGCGTAGTTTTTTAATCATATTTAATGGTTTTATAGACTTAGGTTCGATTGAGTTTAATAAATTGATAGTCATCAAGTCACTGAATTGTCCAGTACTTTTTTAGATATAGAAATGACTTTAATTTTTGGATTCTAGAGAAGAGTTTAGAATCGATGCATTAGGATTTGGGACATTCATAGGTTATAAAATTTAGGTTAAGAGATTATAAACATAGAAAGTATTGGAATGCCCTAAAGGTGAGATTAAAGATATTCGACAAGGGATTAAAAAAGGCCTACAAACGGTAAGCTTGTCTACAGTTTATCGAATGTGATTTTAGACGAAGTGCAACTTGTAGTATTTAGAAAATATTTATAATCAAGCACTTAAGTCTTTACCAACTTAAATGAAATGACATCGCCATATTTCTTTTGGGCCAAAATAGAAATGGCTTTATCAGAGAGCTGAAGAATACGTGGATACCCACCAGTAGTTTGCCCATCTTTCATTAGAATAATCAATTTTCCCGATGGAGTGAGTTGCATCGTACCTGGCAAAGTCGCCGATGTAAGCATAGAATGTGAATGTCCATGAATCTTTTCCTCAATCTGGTATGCCATGCGATTGTATTCTTTTGCCACCGAAAAGTCTTTTGAAAACAATTGTTCTAATTGCTTGTCGTCTAATAGGCCGAATTCTGGACCGATAGCAACGTGCAGTACTTTTTCGTCTAAGAAAGAGTCTACTTTAAGTTCCGAAATTTTGGCTTCGTAATCCTCGTGAGGTTCGTAGAGTAGCTCTGTACGATCGCTTAAATGGCTTCTATTTGTTAAGGGATAATAAAAGGATCGACTCCCTATTACCTCGTCACTTTTGAAGCCGTTCTTTATCGCTAAATAGTTACGGAAACCCTTTTTTAAGCGACCATAGGAAATGATATCGCCCTTTTCAATCTTATAAATCTTATACTGTTCAATCGGGTTGTTATTCAAAGTGACGGAGATATTGGCTCCACCGAGACAGATATAAGTTGGCTCTTCAAATAAAAGGGTCGGACCTGTCATGGTAATCTCCATAACCGCGGCATTTTGAGGATTATCAAGCAATTTATTGAGTTTAGAAGCAGAGAAAGAATCCATATACCCTGCCACAGGAACACCTTTGTTCAAATACCCAAAGCGACCGCTATCTTGAATTGTAGTGAAAAAACCTGATTTTAAAACTTTAAGCATCCCATTCGGTTTTATCAAGTTTGAAAATACCTACTTCACCCTCAATGGTATGTAAATCATATTCCGCACGTTCTATAGCATAAAACTGTACTTTATCACCCACGCTTACAAAACAAGGGTTTTCTTCCTTTGGATTAAACATAGGTACAGAACAATTACCAATAATATTCCATCCTCCAGGAGATTCTTGGGGATAGATACCAGTTTGCTTTCCTGCAATGCCTACCGCTCCTTTTTGAACTTTTAACCGAGGTGTTGCTCTTCTTGGTATTTCCAAGGATTTTGGCAACCCGCCCAAATACATAAAACCAGGCAAAAAGCCTATTCCATATACCGTGTAGACATTTTCAGTATGCTGTTTTATTAACTCTGGAATAGTTAGGGATAGCTTTTCAGCAACTTCTTCCAAATCAACTCCGAAGTCAGCATCGTAACAAACTGGAAGCTTCCAAAGGTACTTTTGTTTTGGTTTGCTATCAACGCATTCCCCATGCCACTGTTTTAATCTTGGTATTAATCTATTGAAATCAATAGGTTCCTTTCGAAGTATTAGGGTAACAGAATTGTAAGCGGGTACTATTTCCCATTTGCTTACATCAAGACAATTCGTTGCGAGGTAATTGGTGAACTTTAGAATATCATTTAAAATAGCCTCATCTACTTGATTAGGCCATTCTACCAAAATAGCGTGAACACCGAAGGGTCTTATTGAGATCTGAAACTTATCCACGGGCTATAGCAATGTTATGTTTTGGTAATTCCTTTGAAAGGTACGTCAATATTTGCAAAGCAGAGGGTGTATCCCCATGGATGCAATAGGTATCTGCCTTTACTTTTATTATGCTACCATCGCTAGCTTTTAACTGTTCTTCTTTTACCATAGATAGTAAGTGGGGAAGCACTTCCTCAGGTTTTTCTAGAACAGCATTTGGAAGTTTTCTGGAAACCAAAGAAAGATCTTCGTTGTAGTTTCTATCTCCAAAAGCTTCGTTTTTGATCTTAAAGTTTTGCTTTAAAGCTTCATTCTCAATTACCGAATTAAAAGGTACATACAAAAATATAATATCCTTAAAATTTAATATGGACTTTAAAAAGATTTTCGCTAAGCTAGCGTCTTTCGCAATGTCATTATACAAAGCACCATGGGGTTTGATATGATGCATCTTTACCTTTTCTTTTTTCAATATGGAAGTAAAACTTTCCATTTGATTTTGAATACTTGTTATTAAAACATCCGAAGAAATATCCATAGAAATTCTTCCAAAATTTTCAGGATCAGGATAAGACGGATGCGCACCCACCTTAACTTGGTTTTCTTTCGCTAATCGCACAACTTTTGTCATTGTATTAACATCACCTGCATGCCCGCCACAAGCTATATTACAGGAAGAAATCATAGGTAGCAATTCTGCTTCGTTTCCTATTCCCTCACCTACATCGCAGTTGATATCGATAGTATATGCTTTCATCTACAACAATCCCATTACTTTAAAAATGCTCTTTGCTCCTAACATTATGGCCAAAGCGATAATTAGAATTCCAAAGATATTCTGGAGCAATGTATTCTTGTATTTTCCCATAACTGCTGGCCGGTTCACAACCCATAAGAGGAAAACAGCAATTGCAGGGAGTAAAATGCCGTTGGCGATTTGGGCAAATTTTATCACTTCGATTGGTTTAATGCCAAACGACATGAATAGCACACCTACTCCCAAAATAATCATCCAGACTAATTTGAATTTCATGTGTTTCAAGCCAACTTTCCAGCCAAAGCAGCTATTCGCAACGTAAGCAGCGGCTAAGGGTGCGGTGATTGCTGAGGTAACTCCTGCAGCAAATAGACCCATGCCCATGAAATACTTTGCTGCATCACCATACAAGGGTTGAAGACCTTTGGCCAAATCCATCACATTCTTTACTTCACCGCTTTGAATAGTCGTCGCAGCAATAATAATGGACATCGAAACGAGTCCACCAAGAGCTATGGATAAATAAGTATCTCTTTTAACAGCTTTAAGGTCATTGGGAGATTTCCATTTTTCACTTACCAAAGAGGCATGCAAGAATAAATTATACGGCACCACTGTAGTACCTACCAACGCAATTATGGTCAAAATACTCTCGCTAGGTACTGTTGGAACAAATAAACCTTTTAAAATTGCTAGAACATCTGGTTTGGTAATAATTGATGTGACTAAAAAGGAGAGACTCATAATGATGACCAGAGAGACCAATACTTTTTCCAATAACTTATAATTCCCCATATATAATAGGACAAAAGCGCAAAAACCAATAATCCACGGGTAGAACGAAAGATAGGTTGTACCGAAAATAGCCTCAAGACCTAAGGTAGCTCCACCAATATTACCTGCTTCATAGGCTGCGTTGCCCACAACGATAGCTCCAAGGACTATAGCAACTACTGTATTTCGAATCCAAGGAGTTTTTAGTTCTTGTTTGATTACATCTGCGAGTCCCTTTTGAGTAATTATCCCTAAACGGGCAGACATCTCTTGTAAAATAATAGTTGCCAATACGGAAAGTAGCATTGCCCATAACAGTGTATAACCAAATTCCACACCGGCTAAAGTGCAAGCCGTAACCGTACCTGGACCAATAAAAGCAGCCGCTACTAAAACTCCCGGACCTATTTTTTTAAACATACTATTCGGCTTTATTTAAGGCGTAAATGGCAAAAGACCCTAACCAATGTGTTCCTCCGTAATTATCATCAACAATATTTGGCAAAGAATATTCAATATGCTCTTTTGCTATCTTTTTAATATGTTCATATTCAGGCAAGGCCTCCGCAATTCCGTACAAACACCAAGCTCTACTAAAGTTGAGTCCGTCTAAATGGACTAGTTTACCATCGGTGCGATCAAGAATCTTTCCGGGAGCCAATTTGAATTCCTGATTTTTCAATTGCGGTAAAAAAGTATCGAACCAAACTTTGAATTCAGAGGTAGAATAAACTCTACTAACTAGGTATGCTTCTTCTAAACAAGGCGATAAAAAATCAAATCCACTCGGTTCCCATTCCAATGGACAACCGTCCATTGCATTATCTTTTGCATAAAAACGCTTCACTGTTCTTTCAATCTCGTGTTTCAAAGTCGTAACATTCAAGGTTTCTGCATAATCTAGTGCGAATGAAAGTCCGAATGCCGTATTAGAATGCTCTCCAACACGAATTGGGTAATTCAGTTTTGGAAGGAAATCCAAATAAGACTGCACCATTAAATCGGTTAAAGGTTGTAATTTTTTTTCTAAATCTCTTGCCAAAGGATCCTCCCAAGTATGTAACTCTTCAGCCAATTTAAGAATCCATGCCCAGCCATACGTTCGTTCATAAGAAGCATTACCCGGAATCTTGAAATAAGCCACTTCGACCAAAATATTTTCTTCTGAAAGCGAAGCAGCTAATTTTTCGCGTATACTAGCAGCTTGGTTAAGACTAGGAAATTGCTTTAGCAAAGAAACCAACGACCAATGACCATGTACTGCCGAATGCCAATCATAACATCCGTAAAAAGCTGGATGCAGTTCTTTTGGTTCCCCGATAAAAGTAGCGTCCTTTAAAGACTGGTTTAATTTATTCGGATATTCTATAGAAACACATTCCAAAGGAAGTTTTGCCAATCGATTTGCTTCAGCAAAAGTTAATTTAGGAGCAATATGATCTTCAACGGATACCGTTTCAGGTTTTACTTCATTTTTACAACCTGTAAATAAGGTAATATGAATTACGAAAAGAATAATTGAATTACGCATATCCAAAAGGGACTTATTTTAAGAGTTCGTTTGGTAAATATAATGAACTGAAATTGAGTTTTGGTTTTAACTTATGTTTTAGCAAATCGTAGTAAAGTTTCCGTTTACATCTCAATAAACCATTTAGAGTTTTTCTTTGAATTTTTAACAAATTTTGTGTAGTTCATCTAAAAAATTGCAGTTCGTCTAAAAGTGCTATACCATACATCGGAATTGTATAATAATTCAAAAATGGCATGGTTATAACAATCCCAAATCAAAATTAACCTACTTAATGACCTGTTTAGAATGTAATACAGAACTCGGTTATGTCGACCACAAAAATTCGATGGATTCCCTCGGAATTGAACTATGCCACCAGCATAGAAATCGAATGGAAAAGTTGATTGACCAAAACGGCACCCCCATTGAAGCCATACAGTTATACTACGGTTTGAAGGAGGTAGGCGTAAGCGCAATGCTGGAATGGTGGGATGGCAAAAAGTCAATAGATATAGCCATTTCAAGAGTGAAACTAAATATAATAGTGGATTGTGAGTATCATATGATGACGCATGAACAAGCCATTAATGATTTAGAAGAAGCAATGCATTCTTTTAAAAATGGATTTACAACCATTCGTATTCCCCATGTTTTAATTAAGCATTATTTAAAGGAAACTGTACATAATATATTAGGTATTATGGAAGGGCTTCGTGCCAACATTAAGGTCATTTAACCAAAATTTATTGTTATGTTCCCAAATAAGAAAATTTTGAAACTACCCTTACGAATTTCATTAGTCGTTTTATTATTAGGCTTTTTAGCTAAGATGTTTGAAATGCCTTTCGCTTCAAAAATGCTTTTAGTGGCCTTTGCAAGTTTAGGTATTCTATATACGATACGATTCTTTAATAAAAAGGAGAAAGAGTTCATAGATTTTAATAAACTAGCACTTGTTTCTTTTTGGTCTTTATATGGAGTTTTTACAATTTTGAATTTTCCCTATACCCTATTTTTCCTAATCATGACCGCAATTGCCTTTGTACTTTGGTTTGTTATGGAAGGAACTGCATATTTCTTAGACGAAGATCGTCGTGCAAAAAATAGCCTGTATCATATTTTATGGAACTTCGCATTAGTACTAGGAACTTTAGGAGTAATTGCTGGAAGCCTACTTAAAATCTTGCATTGGGATTACTCAATTCACCTTTTATCCCTTGGTATAACAATGATTGCTGCTTATGTTCTTAAAGATGTTTTCGTACCAGAAACTCCGAAGGAAGACGAACATAATCACGAAGAATTTCAGCTGTAATCCTTTTTCTATTTTTAGTTTTCGTTATAGCCCATAAAATTATCGCCCAAAGCTGACTTTTCAATTTGCAACGTACAACACACAGCAATATCTTTGTTTAAGATTCTAAACGCATAGAGTTGCTATGAAATTTACAAGATTAATCTTCTTAGTTTTTACACTTATTTTTTCTTCTCTGGGATATGCCCAAGAAGCAACACAAATGCAACGCGTAATTACTGCTCATGATGAAGCAATGGATAAGATGCCGCATTTGGTTAAACTGGTAAACAAACTCAATCCCTTGGTTGACTCCACCCAAGTTGGAAAAAGAAACCAAGAAGCTATCGACGACCTGAAAACAAGCAACAAATCTATGATGAATTGGATGCAAGGTTTTGGTGAACGTTTTACTGCTGATGAAATGATGAAAGGGAAAACTCTTTCAGACAAAAAGAAGGTATGGCTTAATGAGGAAGAAATAAAAATAAAAGCGCTTCACGATCAAATCAACTCTAGCATTAAAAAAGCGGAGGAACTTTTAAAGCAATAAATTCATATTCTCCTTTTCGCCAGAATTTACCCTGACCATTTAAACGCTTTTATTCGTATCTTATGAAAAGAAAATGAGATACTTATGAAAACAATAGATCGCCGTAAATGGTTGAGAACAGTAGGCCTATCAGGAGGTTTTGCCATGCTCGGTGGCTTAGAGGCTTTGGCATTTGAAACGCCAGAAATTCTAGACCTTAAAAACAAACCCATTCGTTTAAGTGCCAATGAAAATCCGTACGGTCCTTCTGAACGTGTTCGCAAGGCAATTACGAATAACTTTAATATGGCTTGTAGGTATCCATCTCTGGCCTTAGCAGAACTTGTACAGATGATAGCCGAGAAAGAAGGTGTTTCCAAAGACCATATTGTCGTTACTGGTGGTTCTGGCGAAGGTTTATGCGCAGCGGGGCTTATATATGGAATGGCGGGTGGTGAAATCATTGCTGCCGACCCAACTTTCCAACAAATATTGAGATATGCCGAAGTACATGGTTCCTTTGTACACCGCGTACCGGTAGATAAAGACATGAATCATGATTTGGACGCTATGGAGAAACGAATTACTAGTAAAACTAGTTTGGTTTACATCTGCAATCCAAATAATCCAACCGGGACTATCATAGAGAAAAACAAATTACGAGATTTTTGTAATTCGGTAAGCAGGAGAACTGTTGTATTCAGCGATGAAGCATATTATGATTTCATTACTGAACCTGACTACCCATCTATGGTTGAATTGGTTAAAGAAGGAAACAATGTGATCGTTTCCAAAACTTTTTCAAAGGTATATGGAATGGCGGGACTAAGAATCGGGTATTTAGTTACACGTCCAGACATTGCTACTCGCTTAAAAAGCAGTGTAATGGCTAGGACAAATATGTTGGCTATTGCTGCCGCCAAAGAAGCTTTACAAGATGATGAGTTTTATAAATTTAGCATATTGAAAGCTGCTGAAGGAAAAAAGCTTATATACAGAACTTTGGATGATCTTGGATTAGAATATGTAAAATCACATACCAATTTTGTGTTTTTTAAGTCAGGAAGACATATTGATGGTTTGATAGCCGATATGAAAAAAGAAAATGTTTCAATTGGTAGACCTTTTCCACCTTTTTATGAATGGGCTCGTATTAGTACCGGAAAAATTGAAGAGGTTGAACAATTCGGGAAAGCACTTAAAAGAGTAATGAGTTAGACCTTTACACTTACAAGCACAGAAAACCTCATCACAATATGAGGTTTTTTTTTTCGTTAGGTATTTGAGTCCCATGCTGGACGTATTATCCTCCAGTAACATCTTAATAATGAAATATTTAGTCCTTTTTCTTTTACCAATCTGCCTTTTTATATCCAATCAACTGCATGCTGCAAGTAATGATAATACACCATTATGCACCAAAGAATTGGAACAGTCTTTTTTGAAAACGGCAATTAAAATTAGCCACCCGAACAGCAAAACAGTCTGGATGTCACCAGGAATAGCCAAACTAGAGTGGTCTACGGAGAATATTCCAGCAAACAAAACCATTCAATTCTATTTGTCTAAAGACGATATGGTGGTACAAGAGTTAGGTATTTTCACAAACACGAGTTTTATAGATAAAATAAAGCTCGACCCCGGTATGGAGGGCGATAATTATCGTGTCTTCGGTATCGAGTTATTCCCTGAAGACAAATACAGTATTGCAAAATTTGCCACTTCAATGTTCACCATTAAGAAAGTGCCAAGAGTCAAATCCGTTATTACAGAGACAACTCCAGAAAAACCGGTTATCAGAGAAACCTTTGATGGAAGAAATATTAACTATGTAAATGAACTGAATGTAAACGGGGAGAACATTCGTATTCACCTTTGGGATCATGGTAGAAAAGATGGTGATGTTGTTTCTATTTACTTAAACGGCGAAGCTGTTGTTTCTAAATATTTACTAGAATACACGAAACGGGTTTTTGAAGTAAAATTAGATGCTTCAAAACCCAATGACCTTTTTCTCTACGCCCACAACCTCGGGCAATACCCACCTAATACGGTCTCTATTGAAATTACAGATGGAGAAGTTTCTGAAAATATTATCCTTAATTCCGATTTGAAAAGCTGCGAGGCGGTCTTGATTAACGTCAATAAGTAGGATAGACCTTTTCTTCTCCCGCCATTAATAACAAAATAAACCCATCAACCAACAAACATTTGGACTTTTCACAGCATAACACTCCCTTTTCCGTAGGTTAAAATGCTATTTTTCAAAGATATACAGTAATTTCTCTTTTCCCTTTCAAAGAACAAAAAATACCACTAATCGGGTATTTTACCGCAAATCGAGTATTCAGTTCGTTGCACGAATGAGATCACTCCTATCTCCTACCATCCCGTTTTATATTCAAACCTTATGGTATGGATAAAAAAACTACAATTAATGATTATTTGGTTTATGGGTATTGCGCCTTTTGCTTTTTATGGTCATTGTATGTCCTCTTTATTGCGGATTTATAATTAGGCAAAATACCGTTATGGTTTAATGTTATCTAAATGGGTTAAGAAATACTATGCCTTCTTAACCCATTTTTTAGTACTCAAATTTAGGGTGAATATTTTTTTTTGTACTTTGCACTTCCTCACGTCTTTGTTTACTATAAATCCATATGAAAACAGACGCTAAAAATTTAAATTTACTCCCCTTAAAGGATTTAATTAAAACTGGTGATGTTGATCACGCCGACTGGAATTACCGTCCATTTCTTGGTACAATTTCATGTTCTCGGTTTCGATTGATTAAAAAGCTCCTTGTTGAAAAACATGGCGAACGCTTGCTTGAGATTGGCTACGGAAGCGGAGTTTTTCTTCCAGAGCTATCTAAACACGCGGATGAAATCTGTGGCGTAGATATTCACGATAAGCCTTCAGAAGTGGCAGAAAAACTACTTGAATTTGATATCAAAGCGAATCTTATTTCAAGTGGTGCCGAAAAAATGGAATGGGAAGATAATTCCTTTGATTTTGTGGTAGCTGTTAGTGCGTTGGAATTCGTTTCTGATCTTGATGCTGTTTGTTCAGAGGTTAAAAGAATTTTAAAACCTTCAGGTAGCTTTATGGTGGTGACCCCTGGCCAATCACCAATTCTAGATTTTGGACTTAAGGTTTTGACAGGCAAGAGCGCCAAAAAAGATTTTGCTGACCGGCGGGAGATCATTTTACCTACTTTACATAGACATTTCAAGGTAAAACAAGAATTGACTTACCCTAAAACTGGGGCTTCTCTCATAAAATTATATACGGCGTTGGAATTGATTCCGAATACTTAATAGAACTACGTATTACGGACTATCTGCTAAAATCGCGTACTGCCCGTACAAGAAATCTACGAGTCTCTACATTTTTATTATAGTGATATGAGGTATTCCCATCTCTAAACCTTAACAAACGCGCTTGATATTCATCATAATCTGTAGCACTCCAATATAATCCATTAGAAAATTCAGCACTGTTATCAGCACCTTGTCCCACCGTCTGATAAAGCATTACCAATTCATTGAAAGTTGGTAAGCGCCAGCCTTCTCCTAATTGTTCATGTATTTTTATCGCCTTTTGCCATGGCATGGGACCAGCATCACCTATTTGCACAATCTTACCACTTTTACCCGATGAATCAATCGAAAAAACAATACCTCCTTCATAGCTTTCGCCAATGGCTGGTTTAGCAAATGATTCTTCCTTTTTAAAGGGTTTAATTTTAGTCTCTTCGATCTGTACTGAATCCTTTATTTCAGATGGCTTAATCTCTGGAGAAGCTGTTTCAGTATTTTCTGAACTCTTTTCTGGCCCTAGAAGGGTCTTTATACCAACGAAAGCAAGAATTGCCCCCAAAGCCAATAGCAGCAGTCTTTTTTTACTACCTATACTTTTTTTCTTCTCCTTTTCTTGAGATGCTTTCCATTTCTTGTTTTCTTCCTCTGCAATTCTTTTGGCTTCTGCTTCTTCCCATCGCTTATTTTCTTCAGCCCCTTTTTTATCGATTTCCGCTTGTTGGGTCCTTTTCTTTTCTTCAGTTATTCTTTTTTCTTCCGCTGCCGCTTCAATTCTTTTAGTTTCTTCCTCTTTTCGTCTAGCCTCAATTTCTTCCTTCGCTCTTCGCTCCTCCTCCGCTTTTCTTTTAGATTCTATCTCTTCTTGCAGCTTCAATGCCTCTTGTTTTTTGGCTTCCTCTTCATTAAAATCTAAGGTAATCTGATCATCAGCTTTAATATTGGTTACGCCTTCTTCTTCATCAGCTTCAAGCTCCACAGGACTATCATCGACTTTAAATGAGCTGATTACTTCTTTTACGCTGGTAACAATATTAGCATATGCTTGCTCTTGCGGATTCCAATCACCTATTGGTTTTTCACCTTCTGGCAAAACGTTTAATTCTTTAAAGCTAAAGGTATAATCATCAGCTTCAAAGGCAATATTCCACTGGCATTTTTCAACAAGTATTGGAATTACAACGGATTTATCTTCCTTATACCGATCAATAATCCACTTAAATTCTATCTGCTGAACAAATTGAGAGTGCATTAAAGCGTCACTCACGAAAAGAAGAAATATATCCGTTTGATTTAAACGAGCCTCAATTTGAGGCTTCCATTGCTGCCCCTGAAGAATGGGGTTGTCATTCCATAGGGAAACATTAAAATCAGCATCAAAAGGCTCCAAACCACTTAAAAGGCGGAGCATAGTATCTTTATCTTCCGCCGTATAAACTGCAAAAATATTTAGGTTCTCGCCCATTACCTTCACAAATTAATAAATATCGAGAAAATAGGAGCATGTTTTGTGATGAAGATTGATCGCTAATTACCCCAACCAACCTTCACGATCCAAACTGCGATATTGAATGGCCTCACCAATATGATTGCCGTTCACTTCTGAAGCATTCTCTAAATCAGCAATAGTCCGAGCTACTTTTAAAATACGATCATAAGCACGTGCAGAAAGGTTCAAACGCTCCATGGCATTTTTTAATAATGCTTTGGAAGGGGCATCTAACTGGCAGTACTCTCGAATCTGTTTGGTATTCATTTGGGCGTTGTAGTGTACATTTTCTAATGTTGCAAAACGTCTCGTCTGCACTTCTCGCGCTTTTGTAACTCGTTTTCGAATTTCAACACTCCCCTCTCCTTTCCGGTCTTCACTTAGTTTTTCAAAAGGAACGGGGGTCACTTCAATATGGATATCGATACGATCTAAGAGAGGCCCTGAGATTTTACCCAAATAGCGTTGCATCTCGGCAGGAGAAGAAGTTACTGGTGCATCTGGGTCATTAAAATACCCACCAGGGCTAGGATTCATACTGGCCACCAACATAAAACTACTGGGATATGTCACTGTAAAGCGCGCCCGTGAAATAGTTACTTCACGATCTTCCAACGGTTGTCGTAGTACTTCCAAAACGCCCCTTTTAAATTCTGGCAACTCATCTAAAAAGAGCACACCGTTATGAGAAAGTGAAATTTCGCCAGGTTGCGGATAAGAGCCACCTCCAACCAACGCCACATCTGAAATTGTATGATGTGGACTTCGAAATGGACGCTGGCTCATCAGTCCTGTATTTTTTACCCTCCCAACTACACTGTGAATCTTTGTAGTTTCAAGAGCTTCATGCAAAGTCATTGGAGGCAGAATAGATGGCAATCGCTTGGCCAGCATGGTCTTTCCCGCACCTGGTGGGCCAATAAGAATCACATTATGTCCGCCAGCCGCAGCGATCTCCATACAGCGTTTTATACTTTCTTGTCCTTTTACATCTGAAAAGTCAAATTCTGGAAAGTCTAAGCTTTTATAAAATTCTGCTCGGGTATCTATTATAGTTTCTTCCAAAGGAGTTCCCTTATCAAAGAATTCTATGACCTCACTAATATTCTTAACCCCATAAACTTTTAAATCGCCAACGATGGCTGCTTCTTTGGCATTTTGATTGGGCAAAATAAAACCTTCGAAGCCTTCCTCTTGAGCTTTTATAGCTATAGGCAAAGCACCTTTGATGGGCTGTAAACTTCCATCTAATGAAAGCTCACCCATAATCACATATTTCTCTAAATTTTCAGATTTGATTTGTCCTGAAGCTGTAAGTATTCCTAAAGCCAAAGTCATGTCATATGCAGAACCTTCTTTGCGTAAATCCGCAGGAGCTAGGTTAAGAGTTATCTTCTTACCAGGAATTTTATAACCATTATTCAATAAAGCAGCTGCGATTCGATAATTACTCTCTTTAATAGCATTATCAGGAAGGCCAACAAGATGGTATCCTACCCCTTTATCTACATTAACTTCGCAGGTTATTGTTTGAGCCTCAACGCCAAAGACAGCGCTGCCATAAACTTTTGAAAGCATACTAATGTTCTATGCTTTAAATGTAAGCAAATATTTCAATTATTGAAGTAAAGGATTACAAATAATCGACACTACTTTACCGTAAAGGACTGACTAGCAAAAACTGGTCTACCATAAATCGAAAAACCTTCTAAAACCACTTCGTATTCGCCAGCTACTTCAGAGGTGAAAAATGATTGTCCCCATTCCTTTCCCTCAAACAGAACTGTTGGTTGCCATAGCAATTGATCTCTAAAATCAGGAATTTTACTACCTACTCCTTCTATATAATTTTGACGAAAATAATTTTTTATTGGGCGTGGACTTTCCAATTCGTACTTCATAATATTAGTATCTTGAATTTGGTCAAAGTAGTTGCCTTCGTTCGTTACAATATTGATCATTCCGAAATAATATTTTCCACCTATTCGGTACTTTTCTCTTACTGTATTTATAGTCTTCACTGTTCTGGTATCAAATTCTAAAACCTCTTCAGGTCGGGCAATAAAAACACCATCTATATATACTAAGGCATCATATTCTGACTCCTCATAGGTTTCATCAAAAGAACGTGCTTTGAAAACTCTTTCGCCAGCTTTATTTTTTGTTGTCCAAACATTTGGTACAAGCTCTACTATTGTTTCGTCTAAAGTTTTGAACCGTGTAAATTCTTCAAGATTTATTGTTTCAACAAAAGCTCCTCCATAGGGGTCATTCAATAGGTCTAAACGAACGGTATCAGGCTTTACCTCGTAATAGCCATTCTCTATTTGATTATAAACACTACGTTTCACAATCGCCTCTTCCATTTCAGGTGAAAGGAAGTACTTTTTAAACTTAACCGAAGAATAGTCTATTGGATCATTCTCTTCAATTGTAATACTGAATTCTCCTTTGGGTTGATCGAGTACTTGAAACAAGGCATACGGTTCTGTGTAGTCTTTGTCAATATTCACATAAAAAACGCCCGAACTGTCGGTGCCTACAACTTTAAGTTGAAAGTCTTCACCCGGAATAGAAACACCAATCTTCTTTGGAGTACTTATTGCTGATGTATTTTTAGCTACGACCTGCCCTTTTATCAGCTCTCCATCTAACTCAGGAGCAAACCTAATCTTTTCATAAAAAGCTCCTAAACTCGCTCCTTGTTTTTGATGCCATTGTATATAGGACTCTGGGGTATGCTTATTGGCACTCTTTAAAGTTTCTTTTTTTCTAACGGAAACAGTGTAGTTGCCATAACCTGATGCCCCTCTAAAATTCTGAATTCCGATTTTTACTTTGGATTTCTTTGCGTAATTTTCCTTATCAGTAGAAAGAACAAAACGCTTGTCTTCAGTAGCTATAAGGTCAATCATTTCAGTATTGGCAGTCTCTTTATCAACTAAATTAGGCAATAATACATCTTGATTACTTCTATAGGGATTTATGATACTTATATCTTCTTGAAAAAACAAGTCGACGCTTCCGTTCCTCATCCAATTGGTATAGCCCATGAGTTTATAATTTCCGGATGGAACAGTGGTAGGAACAAAGAAATCACCTTGTCCTTGACTCTTTTCTAGGCGAATTTTGTGTTTAAAAATAACTTCTTTATCCTCATTTATCAATTCAACATAGCCAATAGTGCTAGTATTGCTGGGTTGCTTGGTTTTATCATCTATACAATACATTTTATAAAAAATGTATTCCCCGGTAAAAAGTAAGGATGAATTTACACTTACAAATACCTTTTCACGAGGTACATCTTTAAATTGATCAAGAACATTATTTTGCTTTTGACCATAACTCATTGCTACAAAAGCAAAAGCCATAACCGTTAAAAATCTAATATTCATTTTCATCTTTTCTAAATTAATTAATTTATTCGATCCAAAAATCCGGAACTATATTACTACCCAATGCGGTACAATCACCACATTCACGCTCAACAACAACATATTCTCCCGGACAAGTTAGACCTACAGTACCATCATTGACAGAAACGTAGGTAATACTATTTCTTGCCATACGTTCAATCAAAGATTCAGGACAGGTATTTCCTGATGCTGGTCCATTATAACAATACGAAATATGTTCGAGAGGAGTTGAAAAGGGCACACAGTTTTTGATATAAAGTGGAAATGGTGCCTCAGGATAAAAATCACGAAAACCGAAGAATATACGTTTTTCCGAAACCGAAGCTACTTCAAAATACCCTAACACCTTTTTGTCACTGTCATTCTCAGCTGAGATATTTCCTTCTAGAAAGCCAGGTTGAATTTCAGAAAAAACACTAGTAGAAGATGAGAAGTTCTCCAAGCTTTGATAATACGAAAATGCATCGGTTGACTGCACATACTGTTTTACTAAAATACTATACCGATGGGTTAAAATAAAATCAGAAGCAGGAATAAAGCGAACAGGAAAACGTTCAATTTTAGAATCAGAGAGACCCGCTGAACTGGTCTGAATAATATCATTAGAACTTATCGTATTGTAACAGGTTTGCTCTTCTTGATCTCTTCGAACAATTTCCAAATCATATAGAATCGCAGTCGAACTAAAATCAGGATTACATGGCTCGTAATTGGTCAATTGGAAGTCAAGGGGAGTCCAGTTTGGTGCTATTATTTTATACGTTTCCTCATACTCATAACGATAATATTGTGAATCTCCAGAACTATCAAAACTATCGGTGTAAACAAAAATTCCATCTTCACCCTCGTCATTGGTTTCTCGATTTGCAAACACCTCTTGAATTTCTGATTCTGATTCAAAACTTTCAGGATCAGATCTGTAAACCGTTCCATCATTCGTTTCTACTACTAAGCTATATTTAATTCCTTTTTGAGCTGCAAAAGGATCTGAAAGATAAATGCCCTCCTCGGTTTCTTGAAATACGATCTCGTTTTGTGAATCATCAATTATGATAACCCGCGCATTTCGCTCAGGAGTTGAAGTTAAATCTTCAAACCGTAAGGCCCTAGATAGTTTTACCTTATGTTGTTTCATTTCATTAGTCAATGAAGCCTCAATTACCAATGCGTCTTCAAAGGTTTCTGTTTCTGTTTGAAACTCGAAAGGTTCAATACAGGACCCTAGAACGCAAAAAACAAATGTCAATATTAAAAATTTATACATATTAAATTAATCTATCCAAAAATCTGGTTTTATATTACTGCCTAAAACCGTGCAATCACCACAAATTCTCTGAGTCACTATATAAGGACCAGGACAAGCAGCAACAATATTGGCAGTTCCATCATTTGTATCCCAATATTCGATAATCTCCCAACGTATTTGCACTGGTAAGGGTTCTGGGCACCCTAATTGTCTTATCAAGGGCGGACTTAACAATCTATCACAATTAAACCCAAAAAAATAAGGTGGCAAGTCTTCACCTTCAAAAAAATCGATATAATCAAAAAAGATTCGATCTTCTGACACACTTGCCACATCAAAGTACCCAATAATTGGCTCCCCTTCCATAGAAGATTTCAGATTACCCTCTAAAAAACCAGGTTGAATCTCACTAAAAACACTCTCGCTGTTTGAAAAACTCTTAAGTCGCTCATAATATTGATAGGATTCTTGAGATTGTAAAAACTGCTTTACTAAAATACTATATCGATGTGATAAAATAGCATTATCGCGATCAATAAAACGTACCAGATTTCTTTGAATTTTTGGTGATTCAAGGTTTAGCGTATTTGCCAAAAGTATGTCACTGGAATTCGCAGAGCCATAGCAAGTTTTTTCTTCCTGAGCTCTAGGTACAAGTTCAATTATGGGTATTTCACCAATGTCACTGTTTCCCTCATAAATCACATGAAACTCTCGTGGCGTCCATCTCGGTGCTATAATCTTATAAGTCTCCTCATATACATATCTGAAATAGTTTGTACTTCCATTGGCATCTTCCCCATCTAAATAAACAGCCATACCTTCTGTACCCTCATCATTTATAGTTCGTTCAGCATATAGGTCATTAATCTGAGACTTTCCTGGTACACTTTGAAAATCAGATTCGACAATTTCGTTTGATGTTGTTGTAATTTGAAGCTTATATGCAACTCCTGGTTGAGAAGCAAAAGCTAAGTCTGATAGATAGGTACCTGAATCAGATTCCGTAAAATCATATTCGTTACCCATGTTATCAATAATGCTAACCTTTGCATTTTCTTCGTATTTAGTAAGATCTCTAATTGGTATTGTCGATATATTTGGATTATAGTCAACAGGAAGAAGATTAACCTCTCCAAGATTTGAAGCTCTTTTCAAAAATACCTGTTGTGTTTCCATTTTATCAGTAATTGTAGCTTCTACAACCAAAACATTTTCAGCGTTGCGCGTTTCGAAATCGAAAGGTTCAATGCATCCCGTAACAGTAACCAAAAGCGTTATGTTTAGCATAAATCGTTTCACATTAGTCTATCCAAAAATCTGGTTTTATATCACTTCCTAAAACCGTACAGTCACCGCAACCAACAGGTAAGGTGAAAAAAGGCCTCGTAAAATCAATAGGTTCTTTCTCCCCAGCAAATACTATTAAATTCGCCTGTATTTGATTAATTAATGGAGATTCACAATTGCCATCACAAACACCCCCCGACCCCAAAGTGCAATGATACCCGCGAGGAATCAATCTTGGATCACCTAGCCTAGAACAGGTAATAGGATATTCAGGTAAGGGTTCGTCAGGAAAGAGATCTTTATAATCAAAGAAAATACGTTTTGAACTTATTGCAGCGGTCTCAAAATAACCAATAACACTTTCATTATTATTTGTTTCGGAAATAATATTTCCCATCAAAAAACCAGGTTGCGTTTCTGAGAAAACGCTCTCTGAAGCACTAAATGATTCCAAGTCTTGATAATAGGAGTGTGCATCTACAGATTGGGTGTACTGCTTCACCAAAATACTATAACGATGCATGAGTATGTAATTCTCACGGTTAACAAAACGAATCAAATATTTTGATAAGTTGTTGTCTTCTAGATTGGCTGTAGAAGCTAAATTGATATTAGTTGAAAACTGTCGTCCATAACATATGCGACCCTTAAGAGAATTTTTAGCCTTAATGCCAACTTCAAAAGCATCACCATCGATGCATGCAACGCTATCGATAATATCAAATTCAAACGGATCCCAATTGGGTGCAACTATTTTGTAATTTTCTTCATAATCATACCTAAAAAATCTTGGTTGATTGCCCAAACTACTATTATCTAAAACTACTGCGACACCATCTTCACCAAAATCGTCCGTCTGACGCTCAAAAGACAGGCTAGCAATTGGAACGTTCTCAGGCATCTCTTCGATGTTTGAAGCATATGAATTACCATTTGCAGTGGTGATTAATAGTCGATAGTCTTTACCAGGCTCCCCTGCAAAAGCAATATTCGAAATGTAAATACCAGGTGTTGTCTCTTCAAACTCGTAATTAGCACCTGAATTTTCAATGATAGAAACAGTCGCATTTCGCTCAGGAGAAATACTATCTTGTTCAAATGGTCTTGCCCGTGACAACAAAACCCGATGTTGCTTTACTTCATTAGTCAATCTAGCATCGACAACCAGTACTCCGGCAAAAGCCTGAGTCTCCACCTCGAAAGGGTCAATACAAGCAAGAAGAACACAAAAAGCCAATATGATGTAAAGAATCTTTTTCATAATTAATTTAATCAACCCAAAAATCTGGTTTTACATTACTTCCTAATTTCGTACAATCACCACACTCCGCAAGTTTTGTAAAATAGGGCCCCAGTGAAAAATCAGACTCAATATAGTCTTCATTCGTGCCAACATAGGATATAATATCTGCATCAATTGCGGAAATTAATGGGGATTCACAGCTGCCTGCACAGACGCCATTTTCCAGGTCACAAACAAAACCTTCAGTAATTAATAAAGGGCTACCAAAAGATGAGCAGTTAACTGCATAAGGTGGTAAAGGTTCATTTGGAAATAGATCTTCATAATTAAAGTATATTCTTTCTTGGCTCACAGAACTCACCTCAAAATATCCTATTACATTTTCATCGGCTTCACTTGAGGTAATATTACCTGCCAGAAATCCAGGTTGGGTTTCAGAAAAAACACTTTCTGAAGAAGTAAAATCATTCAAATTTTGGTAATAAGAAAAGGCATCTAGGGTCTGAGAATGTTGTCGCACTAGAATACTGTAACGATGTGAAATAATATAATTATCACTCTTTAAAAAGTGTACTGGAAATCGAAATATTTCACTGTCTTCCAACCCTTTAGTTGAAGCTTGAATCACATTTTTGGATAAAGCTGAACCAAAACATACACGATTTTGCTCCTCTTTAACTTTAATACCAACCTCATAGGCATCTCCATCAGCGCATGGTTCTCTATCTATCACCTCAAACTCAAAAGGGTCCCAGGTTGGTGCAATAATTTTGTAAGTTTCTTTAAATTCATATCGAAAATACTTTGCATCGCTTGTACTACTCTTGCTATCTAAAAAAATACTAACTCCTTCTTCTCCAAAATCATTAATTTCACGTTCAACATACAAATTCTCGATCGCCACCTTTTCTGGAGCAATAACTATTTCAGATGTATATGATTTACCATCTGTAGTCATGACCTCTAATCTATACTTATTGTTTTCTTTAGCGTTAAAAACATTTTTTGAAACGTACTTTCCTGGTTCCACTTCTTCAAAATCATGTACAACGCCCATTTCTTCAATAATTTTGACAATTGCATTTCTTTCAACATCAATAGCATTTTGTTCAAATGGTCTCGCCCGTGTCAATAATACTTGATGCCTTTTGAATTCATCAGTTAACCTTGCATCTATAACCAATGCATTTTCAAATACTTGTGTCTCAGCATCAAAAGGTTCGACACAACCTTGAAAACAATAAAAACTTAATATGAAATAAAAACTCTTTTTCATAATTAATTTAGTCGATCCAGAAATTAGGTTTTACATTACTGCCTAGTACCCTGCAGTCAACACATGCAGTAGCCTTAACAAAATATGGACCTATTTCAAGATCAGATGGTAGATCGTTAGGATCGTTAAGAGGGGTTTCATAATCTTCATTAATCTCGAAATAAGCAAAAACCCCTGCTTGAATTCCATCTAGCAATGGAGAAATCAACACACCACTATCAGCAACATAATTGGGTCCTACATGAGGAGCAAATCGAATAAGCTGAGGTGAAGATGAAAGCTCACAATTGATTATGTGAGGAGGTAAATCTCTATTGGGGAAAAAGTCTTCATAGCTAAAAAAGTAACGCCTTTGGTTTAACGCCGCTACTTCGAAATACCCAAGCACCAATTCATCAGTACCAACAGCTTTGATATTACCTTCTAAAAATCCAGGTTGAGTTTCAGTAAATACACTTTCGGAGGAGTTAAAATCATTCAAATTGGTATAATAGCTATGTGCATCTTGCGTTAGTCCAAATTGCTTGATAAGAATGCTATAACGGTGTGATATTTTAAAATCATCACTTTTTAAAAAACGTATGGGTCTATTGGTAATTTCATTATCAATATTTCCTTCAGTATCATTCAAAGCAATATCGGCACTCGATAAAGTATTATAACAAACACGAGCTTCCTCAGTTCGTGGCTTCAGACCAATCTCTATGCTATCAAAATCTCCAGGGCCAAAAAAGATTGAATCGATAATATCGAATTCAAGTGGACTATAATATGGAGCAACAATTTTATAGGTTTCTTCATATTGAAATCTAAAGTATTTGGCAGCGATGTCGGTAGTTTCATTGGTTAATGAAATACGTACACCTTCTTCTCCTGAGTCATTAAAAACGATATCCGCATTCACTTCTTTTATGGGAATGCTTGTTGGCGTAACCGTAGTTTCAGATTCATAAGATTTTCCATCAGAAGTTGTTACAATAAGCCTATATCCAGTATTTGGTTGAGCCGCGAACTCAGAAACAGAAACATAATTCCCAGGAGTAGATTCTTGAAAATTAAATGTATTACCTAAATCATCATTGATTTGAACAGATGCATTTCTTTCAACTTCAAAACTCTCTCTTTCGAAAGGGTATGCACGTTTTAAATTAACTTTGTGCCTCTTAAATTCGTCTGTAATTCTTGCATCTATTACTATTACATTTTCAAAGGCAAGTGATTCCGCTTCAAAAGGTTCAACACAACCTTGAAGAAAAGAAAAACCGAATATGAGGCAAAGAACCTTTTTCATAATTTTAATCTATCCAAAAATCTGGTTTTTCAAGACTACCCAAAACCGTACAATCTCCACATGGAGTCGCTTTAGTATAATATGGAGCTAAACCTTCAAAATTATCAGTCTCCATAACTATGCGGCCAAAATCTTCGTTTGTATCGTAGTATACAATGAGTCCTGCTTGTATTCCTTCAATTAGCGGCGATGGCACTGCTAATGCATCAACCACATACTCCCCTTGTTCATTTACGTTTGCGTGACCTCCTTGCAAAATTAAAGGTGGTGCTCCTGTGGGTTCACAATTAATAATGTAAGGTGGTAAAGATTCATCCGGAAACAAATCTGAATAGTTGAAAAACAGGCGTTTCTCAGAGACTGATGAAATTTCAAAAAACCCGATCGCATTCTGAGAATCTGTTTCCTGAGAAAAAATATTTCCCTCTAAAAAACCAGGTTGTATTTGGCTAAATACAGATTCCGAAGAAGAAAAATCAGCTAAGCTTTTATAATAAGAATATGCATCTGAGGTCAAATTATGTTGTTTTACCAAAATGCTATAACGATGTGATATTTTAAAATCGTCTTTTCCAAGAAAATTGATAATGAGTCGGTTACTATTTTGAAGAGCATCATCTGAGGCTCCCAATATTAGCTTAGTAGAGTTCGAAGTATTATAACACGTACTAACATCTTTTGTTCTTGCCTTGAGTTCAACAACAAAACCTCTGCCGTCATCGTCAAAACCAGGATTTATATTGGCAAATGTCGAATCAATAATATTAAATTCTAAAGGAGAATAAAAAGGGGCGATTATTTTATAGGTTTCCTCATATTCATAACGTCGGTATTTTGAGATAGATTCTTCCGAATTATTAAGTAAAAAGGATACCCCTTCATCCCCATTATTATTTGCCCCTCTTTCAAAAGAGAGTTCTCCCATACCCAACCTACTAGGCGTTTCAACTAATTCTGAAACATAAGATACACCACTCGCAGTACTGATCAGTAATTGGTAACTCCTATTTTGTTCAGCTGCAAATGGTAAATTAGAAAAATAGTTTCCCGGTTCTTCCTCCATAAAATCATAGGTATTACCTAAATCATCTACAATTTTCACAATAGAGTTTGATTCTGCTAAAATACTATCTGTTTCAAAGGTTCTAGTTCTTGAAAGCATCACATGTTGTCTCTTGAATTCATCGGTAAACTTTGCATCGACTACTAGTAGCTCTTCAAAGTCGTTGGTAACCAGATCAAATGGCTCTACACAACTTCCTATCACCAAAAACAGTGTTAAACAAAGGGAAGCGGTATGTGCTGTATAAAGCTGCATTCAATTCAAATTACTTTCTAAAATTTAAAATTATAGGTAATCGAAGGAATCGGAATGGCGAAAATAGAACTCTTGAAAGCTTTTACCTCTCCTCCTTCGGATACAAAAAATACCGAATACGGATTAGCTCTTCCTAAGACATTATAAATCGAAATATTCCAAAAACTATGAGCGAATTTTTTGATTCTATGATTTCCTTCAATGTTTACTCCAATATCTAAGCGGAAATAATCTGGAATTCTAAATTCATTTCGGTTACTATAAAAGACATATTCAGAATTGTTGAAATTATACTGACCGATAGGGTAAGTCACTGGGCGGCCTGTTTGATATGAAAAGTTTAAAGATGCGCTATAGCGTGTTGTAAACTTGTAATTGGCAACCAAACTCACATCATGGGGCTTATCATAATTGGAAGGAAAAAAATTACCCCCATTAATCTGTTCTTCAGAAAAATCACTGGCAAATTTGATAAGTGATCTCGAGTACGTATAACCGAGCCAACCATTTAATTTGCCAGAGTTTTTACGCACAAGAAATTCAACCCCGTATGCCTGCCCTTCACCTTGCAAAACCTCTTGTTCTATATTATTATTTAATAATAGTTGGGCGCCAGTTTTAAAATCTAGTATATCTTGAGAGGTCTTATAATACCCTTCCAAACTTAACTCATACATATCATCTTCAAAATTTTTGAAAAAGCCTAAACTGACTTGATTCGAACGTTGGGGTTTAATATTAGAATCTGATAATTTCCAGGTATCTATTGGTGATACTGTTGTTGTGTTAGATAAGGTATGAATGTACTGGTACATACTATTAAAACCCGCCTTAACTGAAAAATCATCAGAGAACGAATATCGCCCCGATAATCGAAACTCAGGGCCTCCGTAGGTTTCAATTACCTCATTGTTTTTATAAGCAACACTGTCTATTAAAGTCGCCTGATTTCTAGGCTGCCCTGGTGCGTATACTCTTTGAGTTGATTCTCCCAAAGCCGCATAGAAAGAATATCGAATACCTGCTTCGATGCCGACCTTATCCCCTATTTTGATATTATCTCCGAGAAAAATGGCGCTTTCTAAAGCGCGATCTTCATCAATATCAAAAGGCCTTATAATTGATTCGGGACCTGTAGGTTCAATGAAGCCAGGCTTTACATTATAGAGTTTACTTGATATTCCATAGTCAAGCGTGTGATTTTCATTCCAAAGGAATTTGAATTTTAGTTTCGCTTCGGTTTCGTTAATGCTATAACCCAAATTGAAGTCATTATTTGATTGTCCGTCAAAATCGATTCCAAAGGCATATTCACTATTGGTAAGAATTAGACTCCCATTATTTTTTTCATTGAACTTATGTTTCCAATCAAGCGTTACCAGGCGATTGCTGTAGCCGTATAAGGAATCTGAAGTTATACTAAAAGCATCTTTACTATAATATCCGGTTGCTTTAATCTGATTGTTTTCATTGACCTTGTGCGTATAATTGGCAACCACATCATAAAACGAAGCGGAGCTATTTTTTAAGGATTCCTCATCTAATGAACGAAGTATCCAATCGGAATAGGCTCCTCTTCCCCCTAAAACCAATGACGATTTATCTTTAACTATAGGAATTTCCAGCATCAGGTTTCCTGTAACTGGACCGATGGAAGCTTCCCCTGAAAATTTTTCTACATTTCCATCAATTGTCGTGATGTCAAACACAGAAGATAAACGACCGCCAAATTCGGCAGGAACATTTCCTTTATAAATATCTACACCCTTCGTTACAAAAGGATTCAGTGCTTGAAAAATTCCAAAAAAGTGTGTAGGGTTGTAAACCACGCCATCGTCTAACAGAATTAAGTTTTGGTCCGTTTTACCCCCGCGAACATTCAGTCCAGAAGCACCTTCACCCGCATTTGTGATGCCAGGTAATGTTGTGGCAACTGATAAAATATTTCGTTCCCCTAAAACCATAGGAATATCCTTAGTTTCCTCTGATTCTATGGTAGTTGAACCTGTTATTTCGTCTTCCACATTTCTTGCTTTATCAGCCTCAACAACAACCTCATCTAATTGTTCTATACTTTCATTTAGATTAAAATCTAAGGTACCGTCATTGTAAATCAAAACTCTTTTTCGTTGCGACTCTATACCCAAAGCCTTGGTTTCCAAAAGGTTTTCCCCTGCGGGAACGGTAATCTCATAGAAGCCATTCTCATCAGTTACCGTTCCTATTTTTCGATTGCGAATTACTAACGATAAATCGGGAATCGGTTTTCCAGTTTTTGAATTTTTAATAACACCAGAAAGGGTATATCTCCGTTTTTGACCATCTAGGGTCTCCTTACCAATTCGAACCGTCTCTAAGTTTCGTTGTCTTGGAAGTCGCTCTTCAGCCACAAATACAGGGTTTAGAGACTCAGTATCCTCTGTATCATCAACAATTTCTGTAGTTTGTTCGCCTGATCTTTCAAAAAACCGATTTGGAAGTTGATCATAAATAATATTATTCTGCGTCAGAATTATTTTCTCATTGTCAAGAATATAAAAGTTGAGCGTGGTATTTTGAAACAAATCGTTTAAAACTTCGGTAACTGGAGTATCTTCATAAGAACCAGAAACTAGCTTAGCGCCTAACCAATTGTCTACGTAATAAAATTGATAAGAGGTACTTTGTTCAAGAGTACTCAGTACATTTTGAATGCTCGAATCTGTAAATGACAAAGACACTCTTTCCGTGTCATCTTGAGCAAGTAAAAAATTGACAGATAGAAGTAATAAAAAAGCAAGGATTGTATTTTTCATCTTTAAAGATGGTTTAATTGACTCCCTAAACACCATGCAGGGGATGCATTATTTCAAAAAGTCAAAAGGTTTGGTTGGTACAATTTTTATTTTGAAGATATGAAAAAAACTCGCGAAAACGTAAGAAAAACTAGTATTAACGAAATTATTCAAGCGGTAAGCAGGGTTCTAAAACAGAAGAAATATTCTTCATGCTTAATTAAGTAATTGTGAAAGAGCCCATTAAGTTCTACTCGGGCTGCAAGACTAATTTTGATGCAGCATTTTCCATAATCTCTGTTTTATTGATCATCATCTTTCGAAACTCACCCTTAACGAACATTTCAGCTTGATCTTTGTAGTGCTTGCTAAAAGGGTTTCCAGATTGACCTGTTGGCAATATGCTTCGACTATTCTCTATATCGGAGAAGTCAATAACGCGTCTGGTTGAAGGACCAGAACCCACCTTATAAAACCCATCAGAATTGTACCCAAACCCTAAATTATTAATTACCTCTCGTGAACCTTCTATCGGAAAGGGACCAACATTAAAAAAGGAACGCAACGCCGCAACTTTACCAATAGGATGCTCATGTTCAATAGAATGTACTCTCTCCCATCTCCATTCATTCTCATTCTCACCAAAATCTTTAATTAAAGATGCCAATGCCTCTTTAAAAGCAGTTTGAATCATTTCCGCTTTGGATTCTTTGATCTCCTTTGTTTTAATATCATCCCACCAAATGGAATTTTCTTTGTGCATTAACGGCGCAATAACACGTTTACTCATATGCGTCGACAGAAAATCTTCAAAACCCTGCAAACCTAATTCATCACTAAATGTGTTTCTTAAAAGAAGATATATCCAGCGGTGGTATACTGTACCTTCAATGTTATCTAAAGGATAATCTCCTTTCCAGTTTATCAATCGATCTAAAATCCTTAATTCATCTTCTGAAAGTTCCTTTACTTCTATCTCTTTCGCTAAATCTTTAATGACCAATGGATTTACCGAAGAAGTAACATCGGTAATCATCTCTTCAACAGCTCTCCTATCCCAGTCATTTTTGGGTTCTAAAACTTCGACAATACGTCTGGCTCTGTTTTCGGGTAAATAATATCCTGGATATTTCATTCCAGCTATGGAATCCGGTTGATTGTTAGCCGAATAGACATAATTCCATGGCGGATTAATCGCCTGTGGATTTTCTGAAAAAGGCAAAAGCTTTTTAGTCTCAGGCAATTCGTTTTCTGGCTCAAAAATCATTTTGGTATTGACACTATCAGGAATTTGGTATAATTGCGCAGAAGCCCACCATGCCACATTACCCTTCGCATCACCGTACATGATATTTAAACCTGGTGCATGTATATTCGGTAAAACGGCCTTAAACTCCTCAATATTCGTGGCATGCGTCATACCGTAAACCGCCTTCATCACCTTGTTCTTACCTTTTGTGTACATCCAAGACATACTTATCGGACGCTCCTCAGTGATTTGATCTGCGATTCCATTTAAAACAGGTCCATGATCTGTCTTTTTAAAGGTAAATTCAACATCTTCAGCATCTTTGACCTTTATAATTTTGGTAACAAACTTATAGTTCTTCCAACCTTTATTAATCTTATATTGGTTTTTGTTTGTGGGATTTTCTTCCTCATAGTAAAAATCCACATCATCATTCTCGAACATGGTCATTCCGTAAGCTAGATCTCTATCATGTCCTAATAATGGAAAAGGAACGCCTGCAATATGATAGCCATATTTCTCATAATTAGGCGCATTTACATGCGCTTCGTACCAAACTGAAGGTTGAGCAAAACCAATATGGGGATCGTTGGCAAAAATGACTTTTCCATTTTTTGTTTTTGCTGGAGCAATAACCCAGCTGTTACTCCCTTCAAATAAAGGAATAGCAAGGGCATCTAAAGCATCTGTGACCATTGCAGTGATGTTATTCCGTATGGAATCAGTAGAATTTTGAGAATAATTTTTAATCAAAGTGGTATTTGGATCAATATCTATTTCTAGGTCTACTAAATATTCGGGACCTAGTTTGTTTTTAATAGTGGTCAAAAACGGATCGGTCTTATGGGCTTGAGCAAAGCTAAAAGCCATATAACCCATGGTATTGTAAATATCCTTGAGCGTAAACGGTTCACGCTCTAAACCGGTAAGGTAGAATTCGATGGGTTTATTGCCGTCTGAAATAAATTGATTAATTCCATCTAAATAGGCTTGAGACAGCCTTACTTCTTGGCTATTTAAATCTAGTTCGGCTACTGTCTGTTCTGAATTTTCATCAATTCCTAAGGATAAAAAGAATTTATCTGTAGTCAATAAATCAGCTCCAAAAACCTCTGAGAGTCCACCCTTTCCAATTCTTCGTAGCAATTCCATTTGCCAAAGTCGATCTTGTGCATGTACATAACCTAAAGCACGCAGCGCATCTTCCTCACTTTTACCATAAATATGGGGAATTCCATAGGTATCGAAATAAACATCTACATTTTCAGAAAGGTTTGAGAGTGACTTTTTACCTGAATATTCAGGTTTCATACTTATCATAAAAATAATTCCAACTATGACTATGACACTAATGATGACCAAAAGAACAAGGCCCAATTTTCTCAATTTTTTCAAACTAACTTATTTAAGTTGAAAAGATAGTTCTATTTAAGAAATAAAAAAAGAGCCACTTTATCTCGAAGTATCATATTGCTCGAAGAAAAAGGAGCTCTACTTCTGTGCTAAAACTTTATATTTTTCCAATCCGGAATTCAACCAAGCTTTGTAAGCATCGCGGTCGGTGTATTGAACCGCATTATTCAGCACTTCTAAGTCAGGAGATAGTAAAACATAATAAGGCTGCGAGGCAGCATTGAAGTTTAGTGTTTGAAAAGTACCCCACTTCTGCCCTACGGTTTCTATGCTTTTTACTCTTCCTGACGCGTACTGAAAGTCAAACTGTTGGTCTTCAGGAAGCTCTTTTCTATCATCTACATACAGCGAAATCAAAACATATTCCTCTTTCAGGATGGGATAGATATCAGATTCACTCCATACGTTTTCTTCCATTTTACGGCAGTTCACACAGGCCCAACCGGTAAAGTCCAATAAAATAGGTTTGTTTTCTGCTTTGGCATAAACCACCCCTTCCTCAAAATCCTTGAAGCAATTCAAGCCCAAGGGACAATCATTCTCCTTTTCGGCTAAAGTGTAAAAGTCTGGCGGAAGAAATCCGAAGAGTTTTAAATCAAGTACATTGGTAAGTCCTAAAATGAGATATAAAGAAAAACCTGCGCTGAGTAAACCAATTCCCTTTCTGGCAGCTGACAATTTCTGTTTTGGTCCATCATGCGGGAATCTGAAAACTCCAAATAAATACAAAGCTAATAGAATGAAAAGAACAATCCAGATTCCTATGAAAATTTCTCGTTTGAAAATCCCCCAGTTACTTACTAAGTCGGCATTTGAAAGGAATTTAAGAGCTAAGGCCAATTCAAGAAAACCTAATGTAACTTTTACAGTAGTCATCCACCCACCGGACTTCGGCAATGAATTCAACCAAGCTGGAAAAAGTGCAAATAACGCGAAGGGCAATGCTAAAGCAACTCCGAAGCCTGTCATGCCTGCGGATAGATTAGTTGCTACATCACCTTCAGCAAGTGCCGTACTGCCGAGTAAACCTCCTAAAATTGGTCCTGTACAAGAAAAAGAAACTATAGCAAGTGTTACCGCCATGAAAAAAATGCCGATAAAACCTCCTATTTTGGTAGAAGCCTCATCCATCTTATTTGCCCATGAACTTGGTAAGGTCAGCTCATAGTAGCCGAAAAATGAAAAGGCGAAGAATACAAAAATTACGAAGAACAAGATATTCAACCACACGTTGGTAGCAATTGTATTTAGTATTTGCGAATCAACCGAATCGAATATGTGAAAGGGTAAACTCAATAAAAAATAAATCAAGACGATAAAAAATCCGTAGAGAATAGCATTTGCAATTCCTTTGGATTTATTCTGTGACTGCTTCGTGAAAAATGAAACTGTCAATGGAATCATTGGGAATACACAAGGCGTTAAGAGTGCAATTAGTCCGCCTAAAAAACCTAATCCGAAAATACCCCAGATTCCAGAACCGCCTTCGACAACTTCTTCTGCATCAGCGAGTAATTCTTTGTTTTTAAAGTCTTTTTTTAAATCATTGGTCATAGTAAGACTACGCTCATCGACTTTTTGAGCAATTGCTGTAGCCTCACCGCCATCTAATCGAAAACTGAAATCTTTATTTTCAGGAATACAAACTTCTTTACAGACTTGGTAATCAAGATTAACGTCAATCTGTTTCACATCCGGTTTTAGAAGCTTTATTCTTTGTTTAAAGAGAGCCTTGTTTAGAAAAAAAACTTCATCAATTCCAAAAACCTCTTCGTATTTGCTAGTGGTTTCACTCTCTGAAGTTTCACCTACAAGCTCGTAATCAATACCCACTTTTTTATAGGTAAATTCACTTGGTCTAGAACCACCCTCAGGTGTGTGTTGTGAAAATACGTGCCAACCTTCGAAGATTTGCGCTTTAACAATCAACTCATACTCAGTATCTGAAATCTTATTCCATTCATGAGACCAAAGTACGGGTTCATCATCAGTTTGACCAAAAACAGATAATGCACTTAAAACCAATAGAATACCTAATACAAATTGTTTCATTGGGGAATTGTAAATTTTACGATTTGTTTTGTCTTTTCATTTACTGAAAACCGTTGGTCTGAGCGTCTTCCGATAACCCAAACAATGTCATCTCCTGAACACAATAACCACTGTTTTTCTTTGGAAATGACATCAACCTTCTCATCCTTAAAATACTTGGAAAGTTTTTTCCTTCCTGACATACCAAAAGGATAAAAGTAGTCGCCTTTTTCCCATTTCCTAACGACTAGAGGATAATTTAACGAATCTTTATCTACATAAAGTATGTTCTCGCTTGTTTCTTTTAGCTCGGCAACCGCTTCCATTTCTATCTTAATTGGAATCCTAATTTCACTTTGCTCCTCCTCAATTGTATAGCTTTCGGATACTGCTGCTTTTAAGGTTTCCAGTAAAAGATAATCTCTATCCTTTACCAAACGGTGCGTTTTTGACCGGACTTCCTTACCACTCAAACCATTTAGAAGTCGTTCAACATCCTTCCATGCAGTAAAACCGTAATCCTTGAGCAAAGCATGTAAATAAGCGTTTTGCGGATGTAAAACTGCCAATTCTTCGATTGAAATTCGAAATCCGTCATTATGGGATTCAAAGATTCTTGATTTTAGCAATTCCACATGATTGTTTAAAACCGCAATTGCTCCTTTTAAATGGGATTGTGTTAGTTCAAAATTCTGTAAAAACGTAGGATGTAACTCCCTTAAAACAGGAATAAGTTCATGTCGAATCTTATTGCGTAAATATTTTACATCGGCATTGCTCGAATCTTCTCTCCATTCCAAGTTTTCTGCTCTTGCATAGTCCAAAATTTGTGCTCTGGAAAAAGCAAGTAATGGCCTTGAAATAGTTTCCGTTTTTGCCGGAATTCCCGTTAATCCATCAATACCTGTTCCGCGAGAAAGGTTAATTAAGAAGGTCTCCAAATTGTCGTCTGCATGATGGGCCGTAATTAGTGTTCTGATTTGATTTTTCTCCATCAATTCAGCAAACCAAGCGTATCTTAACTCTCTTGCAGCAATTTGAACATTTACTTTATTTTTAGCAACATAATCAGTTGTCTCAAAGTGATTTACATTTAATTTAATGTTTAATCTCTTCGCAAGCTGCGTGACAAATTCTTCATCAGAGTCGCTTTCTGCTCCCCGCAGTTGAAAATTGCAATGTGCAATGCTTAAATCTAATTTTAAATTATGAAATAGATGTGTCAAAACAACACTATCAAGTCCTCCGCTACAAGCCAAAAGAAAGTGCTCCGAAATTAGGTTCGGAAAGTTCGTTTCTAAGTGTTTTTTGAATTCGTTAAGCACTTTGCAAAGGTATCAAACTAATTGCTGTTGCAGCCAATTCGAAATCGTCTGCAACATTTCAACTTTGCAGCTATCATTGTGTAGTTCGTGATAGCCTCCTTCGAACAACTCTAAAGTAGTTTTAGCAGAATTTTGATGAAACGCTTTTGTGCCTTCGGGGTCGATTATTTGGTCTGCTGTACCATGCAGCAATAATGTATCTACCTTCAACTGATTTGCATTTTGAATTGCCCACTCCCCTGCGTCCATAACAGGAAAAGAAAACATGGGGCTCACTTTATCATGCACCAAAGGGTCATTCTTGTATTTTTCAACTTCTTCGGGAATTCGCGAGATGCCGCTAGGGTCTAAACCAGAAGGAAGGGTTATTGCCGACCCTTTCAACCTTCTTCCTATAAAAATCTTCCACTTCGGTGGTTTAAAAGCCAATCGTAAGTATGGACTCGTAGCAACTATTCCTGTTAGCTTAACTTCTCTTTTCAAAACATAATTCAAGACTAAATTCCCACCCATACTATGTCCGTACAAAAAGACCGGCAAATTCGGAAATCTAGCTTCTGCTTTCTCAATTACCTCTCTTAAAATATCTAATAAAGCCTCATAACTTGGACAATGTCCTCTTCTACCACTAGATTTCCCATGCCCCACATTGTCATAGGTCAAAACAGCTAAATCTGCGGATACCAACATGGGAATTACTGTATTCTTGTAACGCCCTGAATGCTCACCAAACCCATGTACAAGTATTACCACACCTTTAACCGAATTGGGTATGGCTTGGAATCCGTATACCTCACATCCATGGAGATGAAATCTAAATTCTACTTCCTTCATGGTCTCAATTTACAACAAGTAATTCTTAAGTGGCTAAGGATTTTCACACCTTCCGTCATCCGTCATCCATCATCCGTCATCTCTCCCAAACAATCAAACATGTTCCAACACTTCCCGCATGGCCTTCGCCTTCAACAGACATTCCTCATATTCCTTCTCAGGAATTGCCTTTGCGGTTATAGCACCTCCGACAGAGTACGATACATACTGTTTCGAGGCATTATACAGAATACTGCGGATAACCACGTTAAAATCAAAATCACCCTCAGGAGTAAAATACCCAACCGCACCGCTGTATAGTCCGCGTTTAAAGGATTCCAATTCTTCAATAATTTGCATGGCAGAAATCTTAGGAGCGCCTGTCATGCTTCCCATGGGAAAGGTTTCTCTTATGATTTCAACAGGATTTTTATCCATCGCAACTTCCGCAGTAATCGTTGAAACCATTTGATGTACTTGTGCAAACGAATAAATTTTGCAGAGTTCTTCTACAGTCACACTACCTTTTAGAGCACTTTTTGATACATCATTCCGAACAAGGTCAACAATCATTATATTTTCAGCACGTTCTTTTTCATCAGAACTTAAATCAAATTTCAGTTTTTCGTCTTCTGAGGCATCGGGTGAACGCTTTGCGGTTCCTTTAATGGGCTGTGATATGATTTTCGTGCCTTCTTTACGTAAATAGCGTTCTGGCGAAGCTGACAAGAGGTATTTGTCTCCGAGTTTTAAAAAAGTAGCAAACGGAGCTTCTGAAATTCGGTTTAACTTCCGATAGGTTTTTAAAACATCTATTTGGGTTTCTTCGGCATAGAATTCTTGACAAAAGTTGGCTTCATAAATATCTCCCCGATGAATATGGGAAAGCATTTGCCTGACCTTTCTAAAATATTCATCCTTAAATATTCGCATTTTAATGCCAATATTGGTCTTTGCAG
Source organism: Maribacter taeanensis (assembly GCF_047345145.1). Classification (NCBI taxonomy): domain Bacteria; kingdom Pseudomonadati; phylum Bacteroidota; class Flavobacteriia; order Flavobacteriales; family Flavobacteriaceae; genus Maribacter; species Maribacter taeanensis. Next base: position 507,647 of record NZ_JBLFER010000001.1, on the reverse strand, counting down.
GTTCTTCAATCACCTCGTTTTGAAAACAATCGATGATGGACTCATAATCCGATTCGATTTCATCATCTACCATATTCAGATAGTTAAAATGTGCCACATTTCCTGTGATACTTATGATTTTCTTGGGTTGAAAAAAATACAGGTCAGAGAATTCTAGTCCGTCATGATTCTTTGAAGAAAGCCTTTCTACATCGTTTTTTAGGTCATAAGAAAGATAGCCAAAAATCCAGTCCTTGGTTTCGCTCTGATACTCTTTTAGGTCTTCAAAAGCGTTTTGAGCATCCGTGACTTTAGCGGTTAAGGCATCTGCTGCCAAAACTCCGTCAAAAGAACTATACTTTCCAGAATGGCAATTACTATCTAGCCAAACCACTTCATCAAACTGCTGGGACCAGCATAGAAGTGCTTCCTTAAAAATAGCACTATCGGTAAGTTGAAAGGAAACCTGTTTTCGCAAGATGCTTAAATTTCAGCTAAAAATTTAGATAGCGCTTGTTCATGAGCTTTTGACAATTCCGTGTCGGTTATTCCTTTGCCGTCCTCAAAATTATTATGGAAAGAAGGTAATGAGAACCCTATTACTGCGGTTGCTCCAAATCGTGGTAAAATGCTATTGGCAATCTCGAAAGCACCAATAGCTCCTCTTTTTCCTGGGGAAGTAGACATTAGTAGCACTTTTTTACCATCTAGAAATCGTTTATCTAAACGCGACAACCAATCCAAAAAGTTTTTAAAATAGGCAGAAACGTTTCCATTATGTTCGTTTACGGAAATCATAATTCCGTCAGAACTCTTGATATCATTCATAACTTCAACAAGCGAATTCGAAAATCCATTTTCTTTTTCGTGGTCTTCACTATACATCGGAAACGGATAATTTGCCATATTCATTAGGCTAACCTTATGCTCCTCAATCAAAGAAGCGGTATACTTCACTAATTTATAGTTTACTGATGTGGATGAATTGCTTCCGGCAAATGCCAATATAGTACCCATAATTACGTTTGATAGATTTGTAAAACGAAAATACCTCAAATACTATTGAGATGCGAGTATTTTGGCTAATTTCGCACAGTGAAACGTCCAAACATCCTGTTGCACAAGTATATAGAGATGTTATTTAGACCTAACTAGAGAATTTTCCTTTGGAAAAGAAAACGACAAGACTATATTTTATTGATGCGATGCGCGCATGGGCGATTCTCATGATGTTGCAGGGGCATTTTATAGATGGACTTCTAGACAATGCTTTTCGCGACAATTCTGATTTCGTGTATAGCACCTGGAAGTATTTCCGAGGGATGACGGCTCCTGTTTTCTTTACCGTTTCCGGATTTATATTTACCTATCTACTCATTCGAGTACCTGAAAAGGGCTTTGAAAACCCAAGAGTAAAGAAAGGTATTCGCCGTGGTTTGGAGCTCCTTGCCATTGGTTATTTACTCAGGATGAACCTCATGGGCATCCTAAACGGAGAAATTTACAGTTCAACCTATCTGGTTGATGTGCTGCATTGTATCGGATTATCTATTCTAGGAATTATTGGAATTTACTTGCTGACCTATTCTAAGAAGAAATTCTTATTTCCGACGGTACTGGTTGCTATTACCATGCTTTTATTCCTTTTCGAACCACAATATCAAAAATGGACGTATGGCTTCTTACCAGATGCCTTGGCCAACTATTTCACCAAAACCAATGGCTCTGTATTTACCATATTCCCTTGGTTTGGTTACGCTTCTTTTGGGGCATTCATTTCTGTTTTGTTTACACGTTATAAAAATTTCAAACACCTCTACCCTGCGGCAATTTCAATCGCTGCTGTTCTTGGTGTTGTCCTAATTTTCTTTTCTTCGGATTTCTTCTTAGCAGTCTCAAGAGCAACAGGACTACAAATGTTCGCCGATATCTTTTTCAACAATTATTTATTCATCCGTTTAGGGGATGTGTTTATTGCTTTTGCAGTATTCATGATGGGAAGACAGTGGTTGACAAATAGCACATTACTCAAAATAGGTCAGAGCACCCTATCCATCTATATCATTCACTTTATCATTTTATACGGAAGCTTCACAGGCTTAGGCTTGTATCAATATTTTCATCACTCGCTATCTCCGACGGTAGTTATCGCAAGTGCCATCGCCTTTATGGTTGTTTGCTCCTTTACTGCGCTTGTTTACGAAAAACACAAAGCAAGTATCAAAACCAACATTTCCATAGCCTTCAAGTATCTTCTCGTAAATGGAGAAGTGTTTCTAAAGTTTCTTTTTGGAAAGGCAAAAGTATTGCTTCTCAAGTTATTTGGACTGGTTAAAAATTAGTCTGCTCTTTACACATTCCCGCAAGTTTCTTCTATTTTTAGCGTTCATAGACTAAAATCAATATACATGAGCGATACAAAATATTCCCCAATAGCCTGCGATTTAGAAAAAGATAAAAAATATTCATGGTGCACCTGCAGCCATAGTACAAATCAACCCTTTTGCGACGGTTCTCACAGAGCTGCGAAAGCTACACCACCTTTGACCTTTGAAGTTGACGAAGCCAAAGAAGCATATTTGTGCACTTGTAAAAAGACAAGTAACCCGCCGTATTGTGATGGGTCGCATAAGAACAAATTAAAAAAGGCTGTCAATTGACAGCCTTTTTTAATTCTCCCTTTTTGAAACTTGGTTTGAGCTCCTCCTAGGAGTTGATTTTCTCAATATAACCTTTTCCATCCTCTATTAATCTCCAATATTTCTCTAGTATTGGATTTTTTCTCAAATGCTTTGGTATCTCTATCGTGTTAGAATATGCCTCATCAATAATGCTAAAAACAGTTTCCGCGATTTTTTTGTCATTACCAGCAAACCAATTACCATTATTATAGAAATTTTTTATTCTAAACTCGCTTGACTCTGGATTATTGTTAAGTATTCTAATCCCAACACAATAACAATCCTCATTGTCTAAATCTTTTGGAAATTCCAATATACTATCAGCGTTTTGTGGCCACTCATATTTACCTGGCTGCTCGTTGCTTAGAAAAACAATTTTTCCATCACTCGCAGATGTTATTTCAATTGTTCCGTATTCAGCTATAACATCTCCTTTACGGACTATATCCCCATTTTTCATTAAATTTCTATAAACCGGCTTCTTTTTAAAAATATTCCGTTTTAATCGATAAACGAATATCTCATTAACGGTTTTAGCTATATGAGGATAATATACTATAACATCACTCAAATCATTCTCGTTAAAATAATTTGAGTCTTCTGTATTTTGATTTTTTTTTGGGATCTCATCTAAAGCCCCATTAATTTCATTAAAAATGGCCTCAATAAAAGAATTGATATTTTTTAAACCTTCAATACGATGTTCTCCAGAGCTATTCTTTATGATCACATTACCAAAACCCATTCGGCCTTTTATTATGCTTCCAAGCCCGTTTTCAGTATCAGGTTCAACGCTAGTATTATCGGTCAAAGGAATAACTTTTGGCACTCCTGAATACCCAACTATATAAATATTCTTATCCTTAACTTCGTAAGTAAGTTTCTTTCCTGGAGCGAATTCTGGTACAATACCAAAACTATTCTTGATATACTTATTAGTCTTGTAACTCATAATATTTAATTTTAATTAAAAGTAAATATTTCTTGCGCTAAAAATCCTTCATTCAATCAAAATGACTCCGGTCAACAACAATTCTACAATAATAGGCTTCAATTGCGAAAAAGTAAATCCTACCTCAACTTGAGGATTGTAAAGCGTTTGAATAATTGCTTTATCAAAGACTGAAAATTCCTCTTTTAAAAAAGAACACATAAAACTTTGGTTGCTTTCAATAGTTCCTCCGCAATAACTACCACTAGCATGACCAAGTCCAATCGCATGACCTAACTCATGTCGAAATAAGGGAATGCTTTCGTTTTCTACCCAAATACGACCTTTAGTAATATTGAAGTCTTCATCCTGATTGTAGAGCGCATAACCTTTAAAGTTAATATCACCAATGGCTTCAAACATATCGGGCCAAATCTCTCGAATATCCTCTTTTTTACCGAAAATCAGATGTATATTCGATTCTTCTACTGTAGGCACGAGCTCAAAAGCTATGCTGGCATTGAACAAATTATTAAATTGAGTTAATGCTGTTTCTACCTCGGCACTGTATGTTTCTGAAATAGCTCCGTCAAGAAAGATTCTACCGTCAACAACCCATTTTTCATTTACCGAAGCACCGAATGAATCTGGTGCAAGATTAAAAGTAACGTATTCATATTCTTCTATGAATTCCAGTTCTTTGACACTGAGGGTTCTGGCAGGAACTATATCTTCAGGCTCCTCCTCCATTGGCACCATATTTTCAGGCTCCTCCCCTAATGCAATTGCGTTCTCCGCGTCAGTAGAGCATGAAAAGACTAAGATTAGAAAAAACCACCTAATGCTAGTCTTTAAAAGCTTCATAGTAAAAATTTAATTTTTAAATATGCAAAGCACGATCCTCGGTTGCCGCAAGTGCAGCTTCTTTTACGGCCTCAGCATAGGTTGGGTGCGCATGGCTCATACGAGCAATATCTTCAGCAGAAGCTCTAAACTCCATCGCTGTTACGGCTTCGGTGATTAAATCCGCACAACGCGCACCAATCATATGAACTCCTAAAACCTCATCAGTCTTCTTATCTGCTAGGATTTTCACAAATCCGTCAATATCCATACTTGCTCTTGAACGTCCTAAAGCTCGCATGGGGAATTGACCTACTTTGTATTCCACACCTGCCTCTTTGAGTTCTTCTTCGGTTTTACCTACTGCGGCAACCTCAGGCCATGTGTAGACTACACCGGGAATCAAATTGTAATCGATGTGCGGTTTTTGACCCGCCATAATTTCGGCAACTAAAGTCCCTTCTTCTTCTGCTTTGTGTGCTAACATCGCTCCTTTAATAACATCACCAATCGCGTATATATTCGGCACATTGGTCTGCAAATGAGCGTTTACCGCTATTCTACCTCGTTCTTCTGTTTTCACTCCGGCCGCATCAAGGTTTAGGCCTTCTGTATAGGCGCTTCTTCCGACGGCAACTAAACAATAATCTCCTGTGAAAGTTACTTCTTCACCCTTTTTATTATCCGCTTTGACAATGACCTCTTTTCCCTTTCTTTCAACAGATTTTACGCCATGTGAAAGCGCAAATTTTACTTTCTGCTTTTTCATGGAACGCATCAACTCTTTGGAAAGTCCAGAATCCATTGTAGGGATAATTCTATCCATATATTCAACAACGGTTACCTCAGCACCGAGTCTTTTGTACACCTGACCTAATTCCAATCCGATAACGCCACCCCCTATAATAATCATATGCTTGGGAATTTCCTTGAGCTTAAGGGCTTCCGTAGAAGTTATGATGCGTTCTTTATCAATAGTGATAAAAGGTAAGGTAGATGGTTTTGAACCTGTCGCGATAATGATATTTTTAGCTTCTATCGTTTCTGCTTTCCCTTTCCCCTTTTTGATGGAAATGTGGGTCGCATCTTTAAAACTTCCCAATCCCTCAAATACCTCAATTTTATTTTTATCCATTAAGAACTGAATCCCTTTGGTTGTCGTATCAACAACTCCCTGTTTTCGAGCAATCATTTTTTCTAAGTTCACTTTTACTTCACCGGGAATTTCAATACCATGCTCCTCAAAATGTTTTACGGCATCTTCATAGTGATGTGAAGAATCTAATAAGGCTTTAGACGGAATACAGCCCACGTTAAGGCAAGTTCCGCCTAAGGTACTATACTTTTCGATTATTGCGGTTTTCATTCCCAATTGTGCGCAACGAATTGCTGCTACATATCCTCCAGGACCTGAGCCGATAACGGCTACATCATATGAACTCATAAATCTGTTATCTTAAAAATGAATTACAAAATTAGCACTATTTTCTGGTTTTAAATAGGTACAGCAGTCGTATGCTTCACTTCATTTATAGCAAACGAACTTTGTGTGCTTCCAATATTGCTAATTGCTGTAAGTTTAGTGACCATAAAATCACGATAGGCTTGCATATCACGAACGTGAATTTTCAATATATAATCGTAATCGCCGCTAATATGATAACACTCTACCACTTCATCTAACTGCAATACCTCTTGCTCAAATTTCAGAACATTCTCCTTGATATGTTGTATCAATTTAATGTGACATAAAACCGTAAAGGCCTTATCTACTTTTTTCTTATCTATCAAGGCCACATAACTTGCCACCACTCCGTTCTTTTCCAAACGTTTGATACGCTCGTAAACCGCTGTAGTAGAAAGATGCAATTGCTTAGCGTATGCCGCAGTGGTCATTTTACAATCTGATTGTAATAAAGAAAGAAGCTTCTTATCAATTTCATCAAGTTTCATACTGTACTATTTTCTGTTCCACTGTGTGTTTTAAGCAATTTAATTATAATAAATCTATATTAATTTAAAATTATAGATTTATATTCTAAATAATTAAATATCAATTGTTTTTAAAACTATATCAACCTAGTTTTATTGTTCTAAATCATTTCAATCATGAGCAATACTTCCGCTAATCAATTACAAGATTTACAGTATTTCGGAGAGTTTGGAGGAGTTAATCCTTCAGTATCCGATTCTTCTACCTATACATTTTTGAACGCCAAAACCATGTTTGATACCTTTGAAGGAAATACCGAAGGTTGTTATCTATATTCACGCCACTCCTCCCCTTCCAATCTATATTTAGGAGAAGCATTGGCTGCTTTAGAAGGCACAGAAACGGCCAATGTGTATGCGAGTGGAATGGGTGCCATCAGTTCTGTAATTATGCAGCTTTGTGATTCCGGAGAACATATTGTTAGCAGCAGAACCATTTATGGAGGTACTTATGCTTTTTTGAAAAACTTCCTTAAGAAGTTCGCTATCGACACCTCATTTGTAGATATTACCGATATAGCAGCTGTAGAGTCATCCATTACTTCTCAAACCAAAATGATTTATTGTGAGGCCGTGAGTAATCCTTTACTTGAAGTGGCTGACATTAAAGCCTTGGCTACACTTGCTAATAAATATAATCTTCCCTTAGTCGTGGACAATACATTTTCTCCACTTTCTATTCCCGCAGCTCAACTCGGGGCAGATATTGTGATTCATAGTTTGACAAAATTTATTAATGGAACAAGTGACTGTGTTGCTGGCGCTGTCTGCGGAACTACAGAATTTTGCCTAAGCCTAAAGGATGTAAATAACGGAGCTGGAATGTTATTCGGAAGCACTTTAGATAGTTTGAGAGCGGCATCCATTTTAAAGAATATGCGTACGCTTCATATTCGCATGCAAAAACATAGTGAAAATGCCTTATTTCTTGCGCAGCGATTTGAAGCAGACGGATTCCGTGTGGTTTACCCCGGATTGCCATCTCACATCGGTCACGAGATTATGAAAAGTCAAATGAACACGAATTATGGTTTTGGTGGCTTGCTAACTTTAGATGTTGGTTCTTTAGAAAATGCAAATGCCTTTATGGAACTCATGCAAACTGAAAAACTAGGTTATCTTGCCGTAAGTCTTGGCTTCTATAAAACCTTGTTTAGTGCACCCGGCACCTCTACTTCTTCTGAGATTCCTGAAGAGGAACTAATGGAGATGGGACTCTCCAACGGACTCATTCGTTTCTCCATAGGATTGGATAATGATATTGAGCGAACTTATCGAAAAATGCAGGAGTGCATGACACAACTAAATATCACGCCTGAGATACATATTCCTGTTTAGGTCTTAAAAAACTGCTTGCACAGCCGTATCCAAAATCGTAATATTACGGATAGACAAACTGATTTTACATGGATAACCAAGAGTATTTCGAACATCGGGAAGATGAAAATATAGTTCAGAACAAAGAATTAAATATATGGGAGGCTTTAATTCCTGTTGTTCTCTTAATGCTAATGTTAGCATATAACATCTTCTTCGCGGATGGCGCTGCACTGGGTGATTATTCCAATCAAATTATACTTTTAATTGGCGGTGTGATTGCTGCAATTGTTGGCTTTTTCAATAAGGTTACCATCAAAACAATGCTTACCGAAATCTGGGAGAACCTAAGAAGTGTTTTCCTTCCGATTATTATTTTGTTCTTGGTGGGTGCTCTGGCGGGTACATGGCTAGTGAGCGGAATTATACCAGCAATGGTATATTATGGATTGCAGGCATTGAGCCCTAGTATTTTTCTACCTGCTTCCGTGATAATTGCTGCTTTGATATCAATTGCTACAGGCAGCTCATGGACCACTTCGGCAACCGTTGGTATTGCTTTAGTCGGAATCGGTACTGCTCTAGGAATTCCCGCAGGAATGATTGCTGGTGCTGTGATATCAGGAGCCTATTTTGGGGATAAGATGTCTCCTTTGAGTGACACTACAAACCTTGCCCCAGCAATGGCGGGAACGGATTTGTTTACGCATATTCGATACATGGCATTTACTACAATACCATCTATCGTGATTACTCTAATTGTTTTTTCAATATTGAGTTTTAATATTGATGCTACCGGTACCACCAATGTTGATGATTTACTTCGTACTATAGAAAGTACTTTTAATATTACACCATATTTATTTATTGTTCCCATAATGGTGGTGGTTTTAATCTTATTTAAAACTAAACCGTTAATCGCCTTAGGTGCAGGAGTAGGTTTAGCGGGTGTTTTTGCTATGGTTTTCCAATCCGAGATATTATTACAATTGTCCGAGTCAGAGACAATGTCATTGATGAAAGCAATTTTTACTGACACACAAGTCGTAACAGAAAATGCAAGTTTAAATGAGCTTTTTAGCTCGGGAGGAATGCAAGGCATGTTATGGACTATCTTCTTAATTATTTGCGCCATGGTTTTTGGCGGTGTTATGGATGGTATTGGTGCCTTATCTAGGATTACTAAGGCCCTACTTTCAGTTGCAACCACCGTATTTGGTCTTTTTGCAAGTACTGTAGTTAGCTGTTTAGGCTTAAACGTTATCGCCAGTGACCAATATTTGGCACTAGTAATTCCAGGGAAGATGTTTAAAAAAGCATACGAGGACAAAGGCTTAGCTCCAGAAAATTTAAGCAGAACGCTAGAAGATTCAGGTACGGTAACCTCCGTATTAATTCCTTGGAATACCTGTGGCGCTTATCAATCTGGAGTGCTCGGTGTTGGTGTTGGGGAGTACTTTATCTACGCTATTTTCAACTGGCTCAGTCCATTCACAACCTTATTGTTTGCAGCATTTAAAATAAAAATACGAATGATGACAACCTCCTCTGCAAAAGCATAATCGTTAAGTATTTGTGAATTTCTAAAATTAGGTCAACTTTCATTGTTAAAAACGCTCCATGTTTTTTAATTTCACATCGAATTTAAAAACAACACCATGGCTTCATTAACATTACACGGAAATCCTATAAATTCTTTGGGTAGTTTACCTGCAAACGGCAGTGCTGCCCCAGATTTCAATTTAACGAAAGGCGATTTGTCCGGCGCAACCCTTTCTGATTATAAAGGAAAGAAAGTCGTTTTGAATATATTCCCAAGTATTGATACCGGTACTTGCGCACAATCTGTACGTCAATTCAACAAAGATGCTTCTGCATTAGAAAATACGGTGGTGCTTTGTGTATCAAAAGATCTTCCATTTGCGCAAGCACGTTTTTGTGGCGCGGAAGGTATCGAAAATGTTGAAATGCTTTCTGATTTTAGAGATGGTAATTTTGGTGAGGCATATCAAGTGGCTTTCTCTGATGGCCCTTTAACACCTTTGCATTCTAGAGCGGTTGTTGTTCTGAATGAAAATGGAGATGTTGTATACACAGAGCAAGTTGGTGAAATCGTAGACGAACCTAACTATACTGCAGCATTAGAAGCTTTAGCAAATGCCTAAAAAAGAATCTTTCTTAGTAAATCGAATAAAAAGTGTGGGCTTCGCATTACGTGGGGCCCTTCTTTTAATTCGTACCGAAGCGAGCATCAAAGTGCAGGTATTTATTGCTATTGTTATGACTGCAGCCGGATTCTTCTTTGAGATCTCTGCAACAGAATGGTGTATTCAAATCTTGACTATTGCCGTTATTATGGGTACTGAAGGTCTAAACACAGCTGTTGAAAAAGTTTCAGATTTCGTACAGCCCGAATTCGACAAAAAAATCGGGTTTATCAAAGATGTATCTGCTGGGGCGGTAATGATAGTTTCTATTGCCGCAACCATTATCGGATGCATCATCTATTTACCAAAAATCTTTTGAAAAATTTAGCGGTTCTTCTTCCGTTCGAAATTTGTATTTTTATCCCCAGCAATACCCTATTGAATGGCAAAGAAGGCAAAGAAGACTAAGGCGAAACCTACAAAAAAGCCGAAGTCTTATAAATTATCCAAACAGAATAAAATTATACTGGGTAGCTTACTTATGCTCCTAAGTATTGCGCTGTTCTTCTCTTTTATCTCATTCTACTTTAATTGGCAAGATGATCAAAGTGCCTTAAGCGAATTCAACGATAGAAATGAGGAAGCAAAAAATCTTCTCAATAAATTCGGCGCCGCGGTAAGTCACTTCTTTATGTACAAAGGCTTTGGATTAACAGCCTTGATAATTCCAGTTTTATTGTGCTTCAAAGGACTTTATATGTTCTTAGCTCTGGACCAAAAAGGAATGCTCAAAAAATGGATTTGGGGTCTCATATTTATGATATGGACATCAATTGCTCTAGGATTCTTTGCTTATGAACAACCTTTATTAGGGGGACTCATTGGGTATGAGATGAATGATTTTCTGCAAGATTATATCGGAAAAATAGGAGTGCTTCTACTTTTATTATTCGGATTAATTTTCATCTTAGTGCGCTTATTCAAATTTTCACCTGAAGATATGGCCAAATGGTTTAAAGGGAAAACCAGTTCTTTAAAATCAGAATTTAAAGGAGGCGGCAAGGTTGAAGAAACTGAACCTTCAATGACACTTTCTTTGGAACCAGAAGATGAAACTCCGGTTATTATTGATACCTATACCCATAAAGAAGATATCCCTCCTTTGGTTGAAGATACTGTTGATGATTTTGAAGTTACAATCCCTTCCGAAGAGGAAACTGAAGATCTCACCATGAAGGTTGAAAAAATTGTTGAAGAAAAAGAGGAGAAAAAGAATATCGCCGATAAGTTAGTTGATGATTTTGGCGAATTTGATCCGACGCTCGAACTGGGTAACTATAAATTTCCAACAATAGAATTATTAGACCAACATGGTGTTACCGGTGGTATTACGATAAATCAAGAGGAACTTGAAGAGAATAAGATCAAAATTGTAAATACGCTCAAAAACTATAAGATTGGTATTGCCCAGATTAAGGCAACGATTGGGCCTACAGTAACACTTTATGAAATAGTTCCTGAAGCAGGAGTTCGAATTTCTAAGATTAAAAATTTAGAGGACGACATTGCCTTATCTCTTGCCGCTTTGGGTATTCGTATCATTGCTCCTATTCCAGGGAAAGGAACTATTGGTATTGAAGTCCCGAATAAGAATGCCACTATCGTATCGATGCGATCTGTGATTGCTTCCACAAAATTCCAGAAGGCGGAAATGCAATTACCGATTGCCTTTGGTAAAACAATTAGCAATGAAACTTTTGTAGTTGATTTAGCAAAAATGCCGCACCTTTTGATGGCGGGTGCTACAGGGCAAGGTAAATCTGTAGGACTAAACGCCGTGCTTACCTCGTTGCTTTATAAAAAGCATCCAGCGGAGGTGAAATTTGTTCTGGTTGATCCAAAGAAAGTAGAATTAACACTCTTCAATAAAATAGAAAGACATTTCTTGGCAAAGCTACCTGATTCAGAAGATGCTATTATTACAGATAATACAAAAGTGATTCACACTTTGAACTCCCTCTGTATTGAAATGGACAACCGCTATGAACTATTGAAAACAGCTATGGTTCGTAATATCAAAGAATACAATGATAAGTTCAAGGCGCGAAAACTGAATCCGAATGACGGCCACATGTTCCTACCTTACATAGTTCTTGTTATTGATGAGTTTGCCGATTTGATTATGACGGCAGGTAAAGAAGTAGAAACTCCCGTAGCTCGTTTGGCGCAACTGGCAAGAGCTATTGGAATTCATTTGATTATAGCGACTCAGCGTCCTTCAGTAAATGTAATAACCGGACTTATAAAAGCAAATTTTCCTGCTCGAATCGCTTTCCGTGTAACTTCAAAAATCGATTCAAGAACGATTTTAGACGCATCAGGCGCAGATCAATTAATCGGTAGAGGTGATATGTTGTATACCCAAGGGAATGATGTTACGAGAATACAATGTGCCTTTGTCGATACTCCAGAAGTGGAAAAAATCACAGAATATATTGGTTCGCAAAGAGCCTATGCGGAAGCACATCAGTTACCGGAGTATGTAGGAGAAGAATCTGGCACAAGTCTTGATAATAATATATCGGACAGAGATGCGATGTTTCGACAGGCAGCTGAAGTTATCGTAACAGCACAACAAGGTTCTGCCTCTTTAATCCAAAGAAAATTGAAATTGGGGTATAACAGAGCAGGAAGAATTGTTGATCAATTGGAAGCCGCCGGTATCGTTGGTCCGTTTGAAGGCAGTAAAGCGCGGCAGGTTTTAGTCCCCGATTTAGTTGCTTTAGATCAATTACTTAACAATGAACTATAATAAAATGAAGAAATTAGTTTTAGTATTCGTATTAGTGTTTACTGCAAATGTAGGTATGGCACAAAACTCAGAAAAAGCCAAAGCATTATTGGACGAGGTATATAATAAGGTTCAAGGCTATGAGAATATTTTCGTTGATTTCAAATATGTGCTGAACAACGCGGAGGCCGATATAAATTCTGAAACTAGAGGTGACGTTACGCTCAAAGGCGATAAATATCTTTTTAACTACTTAGGTACACAGCAATTATATGATGGCAACAAAGTATATACAATCGTACCAGAAAATGAAGAAGTGACTATTGAAGATAAAACAGAAGAGGAAAATGCATTAACTCCTTCGAAAATGCTCACTTTTTATAAAGACGGACATACCTATGCCTGGGATATTCTCCAAAACGTTCAAGGTCGCAAAATACAGTATGTAAAGCTTGTACCTATTGACACCAATGCAGAAATTAAAAGTATTTTAATGGGTGTTGATGCAGAAACAAAACACATTTATAAATTGATTTACACAGGAAAGAACAGCACAACTACTACGATTACTGTTAATTCTTTTAAAACAAATCAACCTTTATCAAAAACCTTATTTACTTTTGATGAAAGTAAGTACAAAAGCGACGGGTACTACATCATAAGCAATTAAGACCAAGCCTTTGAGAATTCTCGATAAGTATATTTTATCAAGGTTTTTATTCAATTTAATCAGTTCGTTTGTCATAATGATGTTCATCTTCATTTTTCAATCGATATGGTTGTTTATTGATGATTTAGCGGGAAAAGGACTGGACATGATGATCATTGGCAAGTTCTTCTTCTACAAGATGCCTGAACTTACTGAGAAGGTACTTCCGCTTACTGTTCTTTTATCTTCCATTCTTACTTTCGGAAACTTTGCTGAACATTATGAGTTTGCCGCTATGAAAGCCTCTGGTATATCATTGCAACGTGCCATGCTAGGCATCATTATATTTATGGTGGGCTTGGGGGGTGTTACTTTCTATTTCGCTAATAACGTGATACCCGCTTCGGAACAAAAAATATTTTACTTACGAAGAAACATTGCCAAACTAAAACCTGCTATAGCAATAGCAGAAGGCGTTTTTAGTGATTTTGAGTCCGCAGACATGAACATTAAGGTAGATCGTAAATATGGCGATAATGATAACTTTTTAGAGAATGTCATTATTCATCAAAAAACAAAAACCAATATCAATTATCGGGTTATCAAAGCCAAAACCGGGGAATTAAAAAGCAGTGAAAAATCAAATATAATTCAGTTGGTTTTATATGACGGACATCTTTATCAAGCGGTAGAAAGCTCGAAAAGTGAAAAGAAAAAATATCCCTTTGCAAAATCAAATTTCGAAACCTATACCATGAATATTGATCTTTCTGAATTCAATAATGTGGATTTGGAGGAAGAGAAAGATTTGCGGACAGAGAAAATGAAAAATATTTCTCGCTTAACCAAAGATATTGATTCAATCAAGCAAGATAACATTAGGCGCGTCACCTCGTTTTCAAAAGTCACTTCAGAACGCATGGGGGTTTTCACCGCAATGCCCGCTGTTGATTCGAATATGGTAACTCAAAAAACACCTAAAGATTCGCTGCTTCAAAAAGATTTTGATCTCCGTAAAGACACAATTACAAATTTGTTCCCTGATTGGCAGCGGGTTCAATTATTGAATTCGGCAAAAAATTCAACAACAAATGTTCTGACTTCAATTCAAGGAAAAAAGAAAGAAATGAATAAACGCTATGAATTTCATAGAAGACATATACTCTCTTTACATAAAAAGTTCGCCTTAGCCTTCTCCTGTATTATTTTGTTTTTCGTGGGAGCACCTTTGGGAGCAATAATTCGCAAAGGTGGTTTAGGTTTACCCATGGTTATTGCAATCGTCTTATTCTTAGTTTATTATTTCTTAGGTGTATTTGCAGAGAATTATTCAAAGAAAGGAAATATACATCCTATGCTTGGCGCATGGTTATCTACGCTAGTAATGTTACCTTTGGGTGTGATTTTAACCAAAAGAGCGACAGCAGACAAAGGTTTAATGAGTTTTGGTAAGGTTATTGACTTTTTTAAGAAATTCCTGCCAAAAAAGAAAAAAATTCCGTCATGATAACAAGCATGGAGAAAAGTACACAATTGAATACCATTGAAGAAGCTATAGCAGATATTCGCGCTGGAAAGGTCATTATTGTTGTCGATGATGAGAATCGTGAAAATGAAGGAGATTTCTTAGCTGCGGCAGAACTCGCAACCCCTGAGACAGTTAATTTCATGGCCAAACATGGTAGAGGATTAATTTGTGCTCCACTTACTGAAGGGCGATGTAAAGACTTAGGACTTCACATGATGGTTAATCACAATACAGATCCTTTAGAGACTGCATTTACCGTTTCTGTAGATTTACGAGGAAATGGAGTTACCACTGGTATTTCAGCCTCAGATCGGGCAAAAACCGTGTGTGCGCTAACAGATGATACTACGAAACCTCATGATTTGGCCAGACCTGGTCATATTTTCCCATTAATTGCAAAAGAAGGTGGCGTTCTAAGAAGAACTGGCCATACAGAAGCTGCGATTGACTTTGCTCGTTTAGCAGGTTTAAAACCTGCAGGAATCATTGTGGAAATTATGAATGAAGATGGAAGCATGGCAAGACTTCCTCAATTAACTGAAGTTGCAAAGAAATTCGATCTTAAGATTGTCTCCATCGAAGATTTGGTGGCGTATCGCATGGAACACGATAGCCTAATTGAAAAAAAGGAAGACTTCGATATCACCACACGTTTTGGTGATTTTAGATTGAGAGCGTATAAACAAACCACTAACAATCACATTCATGTAGCACTTACCAAAGGAGACTGGAATAAAGATGAAAAAGTACTAACACGAATCAACTCTACCTTAGTAAATAATGATGTTCTCGGTACACTGACCAATAATCCTAATAAGAAGTTGGAAGATATGTTTCAGGCCGTTAATACCGAAGGAAAAGGTGCTATCGTCTTTATTAATCAAGATTCGGAATCCCTTAATCTATTATCCCGCCTAGCGGAATTGAAGGAGCTCCAAAAGCAAGGTATTCACAAAGCGCCAAAAATAGATATGGATACTAGAGATTTTGGTATCGGCGCACAAATCTTACACGATTTGAATATTTCTAAAATGCGACTGCTGACCAACCGACAGCAAACCAAACGTGTTGGTATTGTAGGCTACGGATTAGAAATCGTGGATTACGTGAAGTATTAAAAGGTGAGATGTTTGATGTCTGGCGCGCGATGTTTCAGATTTGGTAGAACTCATAACTTAAAAAAAGCTACTTCCATACTTCCTGAAGGATATCCGCCATTTTCTGAGCTCTTTCTTGGACTTCAATTTCTAACCATCCTAATTTGATTAAGCAAGAAATTGTTCTCCCCATCCAATGGTCCGAGGCAGAAAAATCTGTTTTTGAATAATCTGGAAGTTGGTCATAAATTGCCTGCGGGAGTTTTCCCAAGGACTTTAAATTTGTTAAATGTTCCCATTTTTTATAGTAATGCCAATTATTATCATACCAGTAAAAACAAGCGTCTACTCCCCCATTTCCTAGAGCGGTGTGTACTTTTTTAGCAGAATCTTCATCCGGCAGGAAAAAATTTAAAAACGCATAACTCTCTTCACCACCTTCGGGAACTCTTCGAAAGGTTACTTCAGGAATGGTTGATAAGGCTTCCCTTAAGATGGTATAATTTTTCTTTTGGATGGCTAAAAAATCATCCAACCGTGCTATTTGGGCTAGACCAACAGCCGCATTCAATTCAGAAATGCGGTAATTATATCCCAAAAACGGATGGGTTTCCGCCCCTCTATCTTTACCAATATGGTCATGCCCATGGTCAGAATAGTGGTCAGCATTCATTTTATACTTCTCGTTGTTTGTGATGACCGCACCACCTTCTCCGCAAGTAATTGTTTTTACGTAATCGAAAGAAAAGCATCCTAGATCGCCATAGCTTCCTAGTGGTTTTCCTTCGAAAGTGCCTCCGATAGCTTGGCAAGCATCTTCCAGCAACAACAAATTATGTTTTCCACAAATGGATTTTAAGGCTTTCAAATCGGCCATTGACCCACACATATGCACGGGCATCACCACTTTTGTTCTCTCCGTAATTGCTTCCTCTACCGCAGCAGGATTCAAAGTCAAGGTATCATCAACATCTACCAAAACAGGAACTGCACCAATAGCCAAAATAGATTCAAAAGATGCCACAAAAGTGAAAGTCGGCATAATAACTTCGTCGCCTGCCCCTATTCCAGCACTTGCCAACGCTACCGTTAGAGCAGAAGTGCCACTACTGACCAGCTGTGCATGTGCTACCTCCATACGTTCCGCTAAAGCCTTTTCTAACTCCAAGGCTTTCCATTGGCCTTTTCGCATTCCGTCGAAACCATAGCGCATTAAAACACCCGTTTCTAATACTTCCTGTACTTGTTTTTTCTCTAGTTCTCCAAAAAGTTCAAATCCTGGCATTTAATTATTGGGTTATAAGGTTAATGGAAAGTGTTTTACTCTTGAATTTCAATTATGCTTTCAGCCATGTCTTTTCTTACTTTTTTAAAAGTCGAAAACACATCATCATCAGCACGATATCCCACTGGCAAAACCAATACAGATGTCAGTCCTTTCGAATTTAAATCCAGCAGCCGGTCATAAGCTTCGGGCTGAAAGCCTTCCATGGGGCAAGAGTCTATTTCTTCTAGAGCACAGATGGTCAATAGATTTCCCAAAGCTAGATAGGCTTGATTTTTTGACCAACTTTTTATTTCTTGAATTTCTTTATTAGAAAAACTCTCAATCATCGATTCCTTAAAAGGATTCAAAATAGCATCACTCGTTCCTCTAACCTTTTTCACGGTATCAAAATAACTAGCGATATACTCTGCATTTATCTCATTTTGAATACATATCACCAAAATATGTGATGCCTGAGCTACTTGCAATTGTTCAAAAGAGTGCTTTACCAGTTTCTCTTGCAAGGCCTTATTTTGTAATACCAAAAGTGTTATAGGTTGAAGTCCGTATGAGGTGGCAGTTAGATTAAATGCTTTTTTCAGGGTATTGATCTTATCATCGGAAAGTTTTCTTTCTGAATCAAACTTTTTGACGGCATAGCGCCATTCTAATTGTTGTATTGGTTCGCTCATGATTGTATATAAATTCCTGAATTTAAGGCATTGATATTAAATTACTTATGCTCTTCCTTTGAATAATGACGAAATTATTAGGCTTGAAAAAACCACAGTTTTATGGAAAGTGCAACCACCATAACTACTATGAATGTCTTTATAAATCCGTCACCCTTATTAACAGAAACTCGGCTTGCTATCCAAGCTCCTGTTCCATTTCCTATCGCTAAAATTAAACCTATGGTCCAGTTTACTTTATCATTCCAAACAAAAACAGCCAAAGCTGATAGTGTATAAATAAAAACAACCGCGACTTTTGTGGCATTTGAGCGAACTAAGGTCATTCGGTTAACGTAATGCAAAAATAGTATAATTATAAAGCCTAGACCTGCATTAATAAATCCGCCATAAATGCCGAAGAAGAAAAAAGCGATTATGCCAATCCATAGATATTTGCCTGTAAGCCTTTCTTCCATCTCAACCAACTTCATCTTTGGTTTAAATAGGATAATCAGTACTACCACAATCATAATGATAGCCAGGATACGATTGAAAGTTTCCCCTTTTATATCAACCGCGATTTGTGCCCCAATAATAGCGCCTAACAAAGCTGAAATACCTAAATATATATTGAATGGAGCTGTAGAAACTCCCTTACTTTTAAAACCTGCCGTTCCGATTGCTGTTTGAATAACAATGGCCACGCGATTCGTACCATTTGCTACACTAGAAGGCAATCCTAAAAATATCAAAACGGGAAGCGAAAGCAAAGAGCCACCGCCAGCTACGGTGTTTATAAAACCTACAGCAAAGCCCGTTGCAATAAGAAGTACATAGTGGTACCATTCTTCCATATGGTAAAAATAGAAGGTAAAAAGAGATTTAGATTGAATACTACCAAAATAAAAAGGCTTCGCGTTTTGCGAAGCCTTTTTTCAGCGGAGAAAGAGGAACTATCCATATTTCGAAAAATACCTTGTTTTTGAGGGTTTAATTTGGGGCTAGAAAACCACTGACCCCGAAACCGCCCCTTTTTAACAGTAATTTAACAAATCAAGATGCTTTAGACGATGATTTATCAAGAATTGACTCATTTTATAATCCATTCTTCTGTTCCTCATTCGAGATATAAAGTACATTCCCTATTTCTATAACTAAATATGATTGTACTTTAAATATCAAAACAAATTCCTATACATTTCCCTATATTTAACACTTATTTAAATCCCTAAATCCAAAAGATGAAATTCCTATCCCTCTTTTTTATTTTCGCATCAGTTTCATTGGCTTCCTCTGACTTCATGTATGCTCAAACCCCTGAGGGAAAACAAGAACCTGAAAATCTCTTTATAAGCAAGGAGAAAGATAGCATGCAGATATGGTTTTATAATAGGGCCACCGCCATGGGGCTCAAAGGAGAAGATAGAGAGGAATACTACAACATCATTCTGTACCACACTTTTAAAATGACTCGCCTTGAAAAGAAAGACAAAGGCTATACCCCGGAAGAAGTCCGTTCTAAATTTGATGCTCTTGTGCAAAAGCAACATGCTGAAATCAAAGCGATTTTAGATGAAAAACAATATGCTGTTTACTTAGACACCTATGACAAGATTTTAAAAGGTGTTTATGAAAGAAAAGGTTGGAAATAACTTAAGAACATGAGAAAACAATTCATACTACTACTTTTCCTTTTAGGAACTGCAATTTCTTTTGCGCAACGCTCGAAAACCGTAACTATAGGCATTCTTGCCGATGAAGCATCCGTTGAGAATGCTCCCTTGCTTGAAAAGCTGCAAAATGAAATTACCGCTGTAGTTGGGCAAGATGCTAAGGTCATCTTTAAAGACCCTGTCGAAAACAACTTCGATTTAGATACCGCAAAAGCAAATTACCTCCAAGTGGAATCTAGTGATGTCGATATCATCCTCGCATTCGGAGTCATCAATAATATTGTACTTTACCAACAAAAGACCTACGCGAAACCAGTCATTGTTTTCGGTTCGGTGAATAGTGATTTCATCGATTTACCTGCGGACCAAAAGACTTCTGGAATTAACAATATCGCCTATATCATTGCTCCCCTTTCGTATTCTAAGGATTTGGATGCTTTTAATTCCCTATATGAATACAAAAAAGTGGGAATTCTAGTCGACGATTACCTTCCTGAAGCTTTGCCCATAAAGGAACTCTTTGATACTTATTTTGCAGATAAGGACGCGACCTATACCCTAATTAATCTTCCGGAAAATGGAGATATATCAAGTATGATAGGAGATATTGATGCGGTGTATTTGGCTGGAGGGTTTGACTTGTCTGAAGCCGCTTTAAGGACTTTGATTTCTACCATCAATAAGAATCAATTACCTTCCTTCTCTGCCAATAGAAAACAAGATGTAGAGAAAGGAATTCTCGCCACCAACCAACCGGAATCCAATATAGACCAATTTTTTAGACGCTTGGCTTTAGATGTGGAATCGATTGTAAATGGCACCAATCCGTCAGAATTGCCCATGTTGTTGGAATATAAAAACAGACTTTCGCTAAACTTCAATACAGCTAAGGAAATTAAATTCCCGCTTCGGTATAGTATGTTAGGCACAGTTGATATTGTTGGCGGTGAAAGCAATTACATTCTTGAAAATGCCTATTCCCTTTTGGATATTATGAACGGAGTAATAGGTCGTAATTTGGGATTGGAAGCGGAACGCAAAAATATCGATTTGAGTTCTCAAGATGTAAAAACGGCAAAAAGCAATTTTCTGCCGGATGTATCTGCTGGGGCTACAGGAATATATCTAGACCCCAAGGTCGCAGAAATAGCAAATGGTGCAAATCCCGAATTTTCGACTTCGGGAACCGTTGGCTTTCAACAGCTTATCTATTCCGAAGGTGCAGCAGCTGGTATTAGCATTCAAGAAAATATACAAAAAGCGCAACAAGAGACCTATAATGCGGCAGAGTTAGATGCCGTTCTTAATGGTTCAGTGGCATATTTTAATGCGCTGATTTTAAAAACCAATGCGCAGATTCAAGCACAGAACTTAGAGGTAACCAAAAAAAACCTTGAGATTTCAGAACAAAATTTTCAGGCAGGCGCTTCCGGAAAATCGGATGTCCTGCGTTTTAGAAGTCAAATGGCTCAGAATATGCAGACCTTGATTGAGGCTGGCAATCAACTAGACCAATCGTATTATACCATCAACCAGTTGATGAACAATCCCATTGCTACAGAAATTGATGTTGAAGATGCCGTAATCGCAGAGGGTTTGTTCTCTAATTATAGGTATCAAGATTTTTATGAGATTTTAGATAATCCCAAATTAAGGCCAAACCTCGTTGATTTTTTGATACAAGAAGCAAAAACCAATGCACCCGAACTAAAGAATATCGGCTACAACTTGGCCGCAACCCAACGGAGTTATAGATTGAATGCCTCTGGAAGATTTGTGCCAACGGTGGCTTTACAAGGTCAATATGATTTAGAGTTATCACGGTCAGGGGTAGGCACAGAAGCACCTGCTGGTTTTCCTGTTGCTCCCGATGGAGCTTACAACTTTGGATTAAACGTATCTCTCCCGATTTTTAATCAAAACCTACGAAATATCAATAAGCAAACAGCGAAGATTCAAGAAGACCAGTTAAACGTTCAAAAGAGTAATATCGATTTGAATATAGAAACTAATATCAACGCTCTTGTTTTGGACTTGACGAATGAGATTGCCAATATTCAAATTTCGAAAATAGCTGAAGAAGCTGCTAAGGAAAGTCTTGATTTAACTCAGATTGCTTATAGCGAAGGCGCTGTTCCGCTTATTCAACTTATTGATGCACAAACTAATTACTTTCAATCACAACTGGCAAGTGCTACAGCCAATTACAATTATCTATTGGCATCGATGCAACTAGAGCGCGCCATCGGTTATTTCTTTCTACTAAATTCAGAAGAAAGTAACCAAGCATTTATCCAAAGAGCAAACGAATTCATTTTGAATGAAAATTAAAAAATCAGTCGTAGTTATGAAATATTTCAGTTACATCATTTTACCTCTTTTAACTCTTTTAGTATTCAATTCCTGTAAGGAAGAAGTCAAGGCAAAAGAAGAAGTATTACGTCCGGTAAACTTTCAAGTGGTGGGTACTTCAGATGCACAAAAAATCCGCTCTTTCAGTGGAGTTGCCAGAGCCGGCGATGAGATTGAATTGAGTTTTCGAAGCAATGGTATTATTACGGAATTGAATGTAGCCGTTGGCCAAAAAGTAAAAAAAGGAGATCTCATTGCCAAACTGGATAATGTTCAGGCCAATTTGGCTTACGAACAGTCGGTTTCTGCTTTGAATAGTGCCAATTCGGCCATGAAAACGGCCAGATCTGCTATGGACAGAGTGAAGTCACTTTATGAAAGTGGAAGTCAATCTTTAAGTGATTATGAAGCCGCCAAAAATAGTTACCAAAGTGCTTTAGACCAATATGAATCAGCACGACGGAACAAAAGCATTCAACAATCACAAATTAGTTATGGCTATATCAAGGCTCCAAAAGATGGTACTATTGCCAGCCGACCGGGCACCCTAAATGCCAATGTGAGTGCTGGGCAAGCAATTGCGGTGCTCAATGCTGGAGAGCAGATTAATATAATGGTAGGCCTTCCCGAGAACGTCATCAACAAAGTACAATCGGGAATGGATGTAGATATTGCACTTTCATCTTTAGGAGAAACCTTTAAAGGAAGCGTTTTGGAAGTATCTCCCGTAGTTGATGCCAATTCATCTACCTATCCAGTAAAAATAGATATTGTTACGCCTACTACCGCAGTCAAACCGGGTATGGCGGCCAACGTAACTTTCAATTTCAGCACAGGCGAGGAAACTACAGAAAATAGTCTGGTAGTGCCCGTAAAAGCGGTTGGTGAAGATGGAAACGGTAATTTTGTTTTCATCATAGAATCGGAAGATGACAAGACAGGAACCGCAAAAAAACAAACCATCGAAGTTGGGGAACTAACAGGCGACGGCTTTAAAATTAAAAGCGGTCTTAGTGGTGGAGAAAAGATTGCCACCGCAGGCCTGCAAACACTTTTAGATGGACAAAAAGTAAGATTGCAGTAACCAACTTAAAACTTCCAACCTATGAATCTTACGCAGTTTTCAATTAATAATAATCGTGTTGTTTTAAGCATTCTCGGAGTGGTAATGCTAATGGGATTGGTCGGTTATCAAAGTCTTTCTCGTGATAGTATGCCTCCATATACCATTCGTGTAGCTTCTATTGTCTCTTCATTTCCTGGTGCTAGTCCAGAGCGTGTTGAGGAGTTGGTGACGGATAAAATCGAAAAGGTTGCCCAAGAACTTCCTGAGCTAAAAAAGGTGACGAGTACTTCTAGAACTGGGCTTTCAGTAGTTAATGTAGAATTAGTGATGCAAGTTGAGCCTCAAGATTTACAAGCTGTTTGGGATAGACTTCGAAGAAAACTAAGTAGTATTCAAGGCTTACCCAGCGGAGTACAACCACAGCTCAAAGATGATGGAATTGGTGAGGTTTTTGGTATTGCGGTCGGTATAACGAGCGATGGTTTCTCATTTGCTGAAATGAAAGAGTATGCAGATGACATGCGTGATGATTTAATCAAACTGCCCGATGCGGCAAAGGTTGAAATCAACGGAGATCAGGAGGAACGTGTATTTGTAGAATTTGATAATACCAAACTAAAGAGTTACGGACTGACCTCTAATGGTCTAAAAAACTTAATTAGCACTACAAATATTTTAAGCTCTGGAGGTCAAATCAATGTTGAGGATGAACGTATCATTTTAGAACCTACCGGAAATTTTGATGATGTCTCTGATATCGAAGAGATGTTGATCCCTGTTGGGGATGGTGGCCAAGTTGTGCCCTTAAAAGACATCACAAATGTTAGAAAGGGTTATATTAATCCACCCACTCAAATTGTAAGTATCAATGGTACCGATGCCTTGTCGCTTCATGTATCATTGAAAAAAGGTGCAAATATTATCAAACTGGGGGAAGAACTTGATTTTGTACTTAACGAATGGAGAGATAAACTTCCCGTTGGTCTTGAGGTAAATAGATTAGCTTCTATAGATACCTATATTGAGGTAAAAATCAGCGACTTTATTGGAAACCTATTGCAGTCCATAGGCATTGTTTTAGCAGTTATGCTCATTTTCCTTGGATTCAGAACAGGTTTGGTAATTGCGAGTTTGATTCCTATTGTAACGATTACCACCTTATTTATTATGGGTTTAATTGATGTGGGATTGAATCAAATCACTTTAGCGGCTTTGATTATGGCCCTAGGAATGATGGTCGATAATGGCATTGTAGTGGCGGAGTCCGTCATGGTGAAACTGGAAAATGGTGCAGATGTCAAAAAAGCAGCTATTGATTCCTGTTCCGAACTCTTTACGCCCCTATTAATTTCTACGCTGACAACATCAGCAGCGTTTCTGTCTTTTTATATGGCCGAATCCGTGATGGGCGATATTATGGGACCCATTTTCGTGGTCATTACCATAGCCCTATTATCCTCATGGATAATCGCTCTAAGTATTATAACTCTATTCTGCGTTTTCTTCCTTAAAGTAAAGAAACAAGAAGATGGAAAAGTTAGTTTCCTTGACCGAATGATTAATGGATTAAAGTCCAAGTACAAGGATTTAATTCTCGTCGCTTTGTCATGGAAACGCACCGTTCTTGTTGCCATTGTGGGAATGTTCGTTTTATCCATTTTAGGCTTTGGTTTATTGGCTTTTGTATTCTTCCCAGACAGTGATAGGAATATGATAACGGCAGATATCAACCTTCCTGAAGGCACCAAAATTGAACGTACCCAAGAAATGGTTGCTGCGATAGAGGCCTTTATGAAAAATGAACTTCAAGTTTCTGAAACTGCATCTGACGGAATTGTAGATTGGTCAGCCTATATTGGTGAGGGACCATCTGCTTATGATTTAGGTTATAATCCTGATGAAGCGAATTCTAATTATGCGCACATCTTAATCAACACCTCTAATTTCTTGGTCAACAATGAAATGGTTAGAAAGCTGGATTCTTTCAGTTTTGCATCCTTCCCAAATGCAGATATTAAAGTAGGCCTTTTAGGCTCTGGTGGTGGTGGAACGCCAATAGAAATAAAGGTTTCTGGTGATGACCCCGATAAATTAGCGGAAATATCTGAAATCATAAAGTCAAAACTATTCAGTATTTCGGGTACCAAGAACATCAAAGATGACTGGGGACCAAAAGGAAAGAAATTCATAATTGATATCGACCAAAATAAGGCGCAGCTTGCGGGAGTGACCAATCAAGATATTGCCACCTCTTTACAAACCGTATTAGACGGTTTTAGAACAGGTGAATATCGGGAGAATGACAAGTCCATTCCAATCGTAATGCTAAGCGACCAAAACCAACAACAGTCTTTGGCATCCTTGGAAACGCTAAATATTTATGCACAGAGTTCAGGTAAAAGTGTACCGTTGCTGCAAGTGGCCTCCCTAATTCCGCAATGGCAGTACACCAGAATTAAGCGCTTGAATTTGACGCGCACAATAAACGTTACAAGTGAGTTAAATGCAGATGGAAATGCCTCTGCTATCACAGCAGAAATTAGTCCATGGTTAGAAGAACAGGCTGCATCTTGGGGTCAAGGGTACAGTTATAAATTAGGGGGTGATGCTGAAAGCACTGCTGAAAATATGGGTGCAGTCGCTAGTTATCTGCCCTTATCCGCTTTTATTATTGTGATGTTATTGATTATTCAGTTTAACTCTTTCCGTAAAACAGTAATGATTGTTTGCACCATTCCTTTGGGAGTTATTGGTATGGTATTGGGTCTTCTAATTTTCAATGTCCCCTTCGGATTTATGGCATTTTTAGGAGTAATTTCCCTTGCGGGGATTGTAATTAACAATGCCATTGTATTGGTAGATAGAATAGAAATAGAAGAAAACGAAATCAAACGCAAACCGCAGGACGCTATTATCGCCGCCTGCTTGCAACGTTTTCGACCGATACTGTTGGCAACCTTTACTACGGTATTGGGTTTAATCCCATTGTATTTAGGAGGAGGCGAAATGTGGGAACCTATGGCGGTAACTATTATGGTAGGTCTCTTATTTGGAACAGTGATTACCTTATTATTTATTCCCGCTTTTTATAGTGTACTGTATAAAGTCGATTACAAAGGATACCAATTTAACGAAGCCTTATTAGACTAAGAGATGTTCAAAAAACTGTATTCATATCGTTTTGAGTTTTTCTTCATCACACAGATAGCGGTCTTATTTGGTTCATTGTTCATTCAAGGGGAAGTTTTTGAAAAAAGTATTGGACCTATCTTTTTTTTGCTAAATCTAATTGCCGGTATCATTTTGATATCGAAGCGAAAGGATTTGTTCTGGTTTTTCTTGATTTTATTGATTGCCAGTAGTGTGATTTTCGCCTTAACTCAGGCAAGTGGTGAAATGCCGCTATTTACGAGCTATATGCAATTCGGAATCTATTTTGCTTTCTATTTGGCGGTTACTTACGAAATTATCAAACAGGTTTGGCAATCGGATACAGTCGATAAAAAAGTAATCTACGGTATGGTAAGTGGTTTTATATCGCTTGGATTGATAGGTTTTTTCATTTGTATGAGTATTGAAATAGCAAACCCAGATTCTTTTCGGGGCGGCTTGTTAAGTCAACAAGAAACACTGCCAAATACCCTTACGGAGCAACTCATGTATTTTAGTTTCATTACCATGATGACTATTGGTTATGGAGATATTTTGCCAATCACGCCTCTTGCCCAGAAAGCTTCCATATTAATCGGCTTAATAGGTCAGTTTTATCTTGTTGTGATTACCGCCGTTGTTGTGGGGAAGTTCATCAATCAAAAAAGTGCCAAAAACGACTCATAGAGAGTCAAATATTTCGTCCTTACTTTTTAAAACGATTTGATATTTATTATTTTTAGTAGAAATAAGAAACACGCTATGGATAAAGAACAGAATCAATACCACAATGAATTTGCTGCCCTTGTAAAAATCACCATGCGCGATGGAGATGCTACTGAATCTGAAAAAGGCTTTCTAAGCCATCTCGCCACAAAATTAGGGATGTCAGTTTCTGAATATGATGGTATTATGGCCAACTACCTGTCCTATCCATTAGAAATGATACCCACAAACAAAATGAAATTGCAAAACTTATATACTTTAACGCAATTGGTATGTGAAGATGATTCCATTACAGGCGCTGAACAAAAGTCATGGCTAGAACGTATGGGAAAAGGCATGGGCTTTACCCATCAAAACGTTTCTTATATCGCTGATAAGTCCATAAAAATGATGCAAGAAGGTGTTGACCTTGATGCTTTTGTGGATGGTATTACCAATATCAATCAATAAGTTTCTAGATTATATTTGGTCATAAAATAAGTTTTAGCAAAGTGTGAAAACTATTTTTCGTAGTTAGCACAAGCTTTATACTAGGTAGATTCTATTTTAAAATTTGCTAAAGCAACTTCAGATTTATTTTTAACTAATTCGAGCATTTTCAAGCTGTTTTCGAAAGCTGACTTTTGTCATGTTTATAGTTGAAACGGACTTCTACATTTGAAGAATGTAATCCAAAAATCAAGTATAAATCATGGAAATTTCTTATCTTAAAGGCTCCCCGCAGATTACCAACCGCCAATTAATGAAACACTATTTAGCACTACTTGTTTTTTCACTATCATTTTGTACTTCTGCGCTTGCGCAAGTAAAAATAGATGCGGAATTACGGCCACGGTTTGAATATCGTCATGGTTTTGGAAGTCTTTTTCCAAACAATACTGATGCTTCTGCTTTTGTATCACAGCGTACGCGTTTAAACGCAGGTTACAAAAACGACTATCTCAACTTTTATTTAAGTGTACAAGATATACGTGTTTGGGGCGATGTACCGCAATTGAATCGAGCAGACCGTAATGGTTTCGGTATTTTTCAGGCTTGGGGTGAACTGTTATTTTCTCCAGAAACATCACTTAAACTAGGAAGACAGGCTTTGGATTTAGACGACCAGCGCATTTTTGGAAGTGTAGCGTGGGCGCAACAGGCCAGAAGTCATGATATGGCTGTATTTAAGTATCACAAGAATAACTCAGTATTACAAATAGGAGCTGCTTTTAATCAAGATGGCGAATCAAATACGGGTAATATTCTTACCACGGCAAATACATATAAGAGTCTTCAATATGGATGGTTTCACCAAGGTTGGGAATCATTCTCGGCTAGTTTTCTTTTTCTAAATAATGGCTTGCAATTTATTGATGTGGTGGATGTAGATAATAGCGAAACCCGTTATAGCCAAACCATAGGCTCACATCTAAAGTATAACAAGCAAAAATTAGGACTTACCTCTAACCTCTATTATCAATTTGGAAACGACGTAAACAATAATGACGTAAGTGCATATTTACTTTCACTAGAAGCTAGTTATAAGTTAAAGCCAAAGTTTTCTTTAATTGTTGGTGGAGAAGTATTGAGTGGTAATGATAACGGAGCACCTTCCAACGGAGAGAATAAAGCATTTACCCCATTCTATGGCACTAACCATAAATTCAATGGTTTAATGGATTATTTTTTCGTTGGAAATCATGGCAATAATGTAGGCCTAACGGATTTATATGTCGGTGCAATACTAGGTTTGGGAGAGAAAACATCTCTAAACGCCCGTATCCATAATTTTTCAACCGCTGCAGATTTGCAAGGAACAGACACTAACCAATTGGGTGTTGAAGCTGATTTTGTATTGAACTACAATTTTAAAAAAGACATCAATATTAAAGCAGGATATTCCCATTTATTCGCGTCCGAGGGAATGGAATTTTTGAAGAATAATTTTGATGATAATTCAAATTACTGGGCGTGGGCAATGGTTACCATAAAACCAACCCTATTTCAAACCAAAAAAGAGTAGATACTATGCCAATAAAAAGTTATTTGGTACATCCTCAGGAAGGAAAAAAGATGGAGTTGGCAAATGTTCTCTCAGAAATAGAACAATGCGAAGTGCTTCCCGCAGAAAATAAAGATGTTTTGATTTTGGTAACCGAAACTGATTCAAAACAGGAAGAAGAAGTACTTAAAGAAAAATTGGATAGCATTAACGAGGTAAAGCTTATGGCATTGGTTTCAGGCTTTGATACTCCAAAAAAGTAATATTATGTACAAATCCGTTCACACAAATAGGCGCGATTTTATTAAAAAAATGGCTGTTTTATCTGCCATGACTGCTGCTGCAGGAATGTTTCCAGGAATCGTATTTGCTGAAGAGCAAGAACGAGGAATTCCGGCAGGCGCTAATCTGGATTGGAAAAAAGCCCCCTGCCGTTTTTGTGGAGTAGGTTGCGGCGTGCTAATAGGAACTGAAAATGGTAAAGCAATTGCTGTAAAAGGAGACCCAAAATCCCCAGTTAATAAGGGATTGTGCTGCGTGAAAGGATATCATTCCATATTAGCATTATATGGTGAGGACAGATTGACCAAACCTTTGGTCAAAAAGAATGGGAAGTACGTAGAGACTTCTATGAAAGAAGCTTTGGATTTGGTGGCTTCCAAAATGCAGGAAACCATCAAAGACCATGGCAAAGATGCTGTTTCCATTTATGGCTCAGGACAATGGACGATTCCGGATGGGTATGTAGCCTCCAAACTCTTTAAAGGTTGTATTGGCACCAATAACGTAGAAGCGAATGCGCGTTTGTGTATGGCAACAGCGGTTACAGGCTTTTTGACTTCTTTCGGTCTCGATGAGCCCATGGGTTGTTATGAGGATATCGATTATGCAGACACTTTTGTGCTCTGGGGAAATAATATGGCTGAAATGCATCCGGTATTGTTCTCAAGGCTATTAGACCAACGCCAAAAACGAGGCGTGAAAATCATTGATTTTGCTACGCGCACTACACGTACTAGTATGGCTGCGGATAAATCCATAATTTTCAATCCGCAAAGCGATTTAGCCGTTGGAAATGCCATTTGCTATGAAATCATCAAGAATGGCTGGATGAATAAGGCCTTTGTGGAAGAGCACTGTAATTTTAGCAAAGGACTCACTAAAATGGGTTATGGTCTTGAAGATAATTACAAATTCACAGACAAGCCAGAAGCGATTGCCTTTGAAGATTACAAAACTTTTTTAGAAGATTATACTCCAGAAAAGGCTTCAAAAATATCGGGCGTATCCATTAAGGATATCAAATATTTAGCTACACATTTCGGTGACCCTAATACCAAAGTGATGTCATTTTGGTGTATGGGCCCAAATCAACACTCTCGCGGTACTTGGATGAATAACATCATCTATAATATTCATCTGTTAACTGGTAAAATTTCAAGTCCAGGCAATAGTCCATTCTCATTAACAGGGCAACCCAGCGCTTGTGGAACGGTTCGCGAAGTCGGTACCTTAACGCATAAGTTACCACATGGTGTGGTCATGAATAAAAAACATCGCGAGTTTGCTGCCAAAATATGGGATGTTCCTGTAGAAAATATTGACCCGAAACCCACTTACCATACTGTGGAAATGTTTCGTGCCTTGGATAGAGGTGATATTCGTTTTATGTGGATTCAAGTGACCAATCCGATGGTGACTATGCCGAAATTAAAACGCTATCGCGATGGTGCTAAAAAGGAAGGTCGCTTCATTGTAGTTTCAGATATCTACCCTACTCCAACAACTGATATCGCGGATGTTATTTTACCATCTGCTATGTGGATAGAACGTGAAGGAATGTATGGAAATTCCGAACGAAGAACCCAATATTTTGAACAAATGCTTGAACCTCCTGGGGAAGCTATGAGCGATACCATGCAGCTTTTGGAAGTCGCAAAACGAATGGGCTTTGAAAAGCAATTCTACTACAAAGATGAAACCCATATTGAAGAAATATATACCGAATATCGGAAGCATCATGAGGGTAAGAAACATAATATGGCGCCACTAGAGGTATTAAAAGTACAATCCGGAGCAATGTGGCCTTATGTAGATGGGAAATCAACCCAATGGCGATTTAATGCCAAATATGACCCCGCTTGTACCAATGGTAAGGACTTTCATTTCTATGGAAAAAAAGATGGTAAAGCAGTCATCTGGCAACGCCCATATGAACCCGCAGCGGAAGAACCAGATGCCGAATATCCATACTGGTTAGGTACAGGTCGTGTTGTTGAACATTGGCATACCGGTTCGATGACCAGAAGAATACCGGTATTACATCAAGCCATGCCACATGCCTATGTAGAGTTGAATCCTGGGGATGCAAAACGGCTACAAATACGAACAGGAGATATGGTCAAATTGACCACTCGACGTGGGGAAATTACTCTACCAGCCTCTGTCAATGAAAGAGGAGTGCCTGCGCCAATGCAAGTATTCGTGCCATTTTTTGATGAAAAAATGCTTATCAATGATATCACCTTAGACTCTTTTTGTCCGATTTCCAAAGAGCCTGATTATAAGAAATGTGCTGTAAATATTGAAAAAGCCTAACTGTGAAAAAAAGACTCGGCATCATATCGATTTTGGTTCTCCTGTTCATTGGGTTTTTAATCAATTGGACCTATAGTTACTACAAAGGTTTGGAAGAAGCTTACATTCCTATTGGAGATGTAAAAGAAATTCCCATCATTCCATCGGAGAAGAAAGTTTTTGAACGGGCTGAATATGCGCTAGATTATTTAAACATGCCTAGAGATGAGAATCATCAACGAACCCTAGAAACCTATTATGACAATAGAGCATACCCTGGTGCACCACCTAGTATTCCGCATCCTGTAAAAGAAAAGCTCGGTATGGGCGGTAATGTCTGTCTGCAGTGCCATCAAAATGGAGGTTTTGTAGAAAAGTTCAATGCCTATGCACCAGTTACGCCGCATCCTGAAATGGTCAATTGCAAGCAATGTCATGCTGAGCAGCAAACGCAAACGCTATTTGCAGCAAATAATTTTTACAAGAAATCCGCCCCAGAGGTTGGTAACAATAATGCGTTGCCTGGAAGTCCACCGGCGATACCTCATCAATTACAAATGCGAGAAAATTGCCTGTCTTGCCATGCTGGTCCTGCAGCAGTAAAGGAGCTTTGGGTCGACCACCCTGAGCGTGTGAATTGTCGTCAATGTCATGTACCATTGAAGCAAGAAATTGAAAATGTAGAACTGTTCGTACGAACAAATACCAATACACAATGAAAGTACGAAGACTACTATATGGATTGGTAATCATCTGCTGTGTTTTTTCATGCAAGCACAAAGAAGGAGAATACCATAGCCTCAATGAAAAAATTGAGGAAGAAAGCAAGAAGTATCACGGTACCGATATTTCTTCTGAAAGCTATATCGGTGATATCAATACCATTGAAATTACCGAAGGTGACCATACTTTTTTAATCCCTGAACGTAAGAGTCAAATCAAATCATACGCTTGTATTGAATGCCATTCAAAGCCTTTGAGCACAATGCAAAATGGTTCGGAAATTCAGAAAGCCCATTGGGATATCAAACTAAATCATGCCAATGAAAATGCTATGAATTGTGCGAGTTGCCACAATGGTAATGACATGAATAACTTAAACAGTCTAACAGGGAACAATATTGATTTTAATAATAGTTATCAACTATGTGCTCAATGCCATTCCAGTCAGTTTGAAGATTGGAAAGGAGGCGCACACGGTAAAAATATTGGAGGTTGGTCAACACCAAGAGCGGCGATGACCTGTGTAAATTGTCATAATCCGCATGCTCCACAAATAGCATCGAAATGGCCGGTTAGGTTTAGTACCAAAAAAGAAAAACAAAGAGAATAGCTACCAAAAAAATTGCAACATGGCAGAGAAGAAGAAATGGTTTACAATGGATTTCGGATTAAAGAAGGGAGCAGTAGTTGCGGAAACTTCGGGCTGCGGTTGCGGGAGTACTTCAGGTGGTTGCGGCTCTCATAGTGCTCCACCAAAACAAGAACCTGTAGCTTCTAGTTGTGGTTGTGGTAGTACGTCTGGTGGCTGTGGGTCTCACGGAAAAACTACAATGCCAAAAAGTGAATATTCCATTACGGCAGATGAGTTTGATGCAGCCGTGGAAGGTACTATGGTTGGTGAAACCAAAAAGGATGGTTTTCAACAGGTTTTTGATGTCAAAATGGATAGAAGAACTGCCTTTCGAAAACTAACCGCTAGTTTACTCATAGGTGCTGGAGCAGTACAAACTTCGTGTAGCCCAATTGCAGGAGATGAAACCAAAGAGAAAGCACAGATAGATTGGGAGGAGCAGTTTAAAGGAAACTACAAACTCATGACCCAGGAAGAGAAACAAGCGACTGTTGACCGATTGGTGCGCTCGTATCAACTCCGAAAAAAGGAAAACATAAAAATGTCCGCTACTGACGCTGCAAAAGATGTACTCTTTGGTTATGCCTTTAATATTTCCAAGTGTCAAGGCTATATGAATTGTGTCAGTGCTTGTGTAGAAGAAAATAATCAGGATCGGAATTCAGAGATGGAGTATATCCGAATTCATGAAATGAAAGATGGTCAGGGTTTTAAGTTCCATGATGCTGATGATAATTTTTATCATGAAGTACCCGCTGCGGGACATTTTTATATGGGAACGCAGTGTTTTCATTGTGATGAACCACCCTGTGTTGATGTATGCCCAGTAGAAGCTACATGGCGCGAAGAAGATGGTCTGGTGGTCATCGATTATGATTGGTGTATTGGTTGCCGCTATTGCATGGCTGCTTGCCCCTACGATGGTAGACGCTTTAACTGGAGTAAACCCGAAGTACCTGAAGCGGAAGTAAATAAAAACCAACATTATTTGGGTAACCGTATGCGAAAAAAGGGTGTTATGGAAAAATGTACTTTTTGTATTCAACGCTCTAGGTCAGGAAAAGACCCAGCTTGTGTGGAGGCTTGCCCAACGGGAGCAAGAATATTTGGAAATTTACTCGACCCAGACAGTACGATTCGATGGGTTTTAGAAAATAAGCAAGTGTTTCGATTAAAAGAGGATTTAGGTACAGAACCTAAGTTCTGGTATTTTATGGATTAGTAAAAAGGTAAAGTAAATGGAAACATTTAGAGCTTTTATAAGTATGGTAAAAGATAGCCTTGGGTACTTAACCCATGGCTCAAGGGCATATCATGTTTGGATGTTTTTTCTAACGCTGATTATGCTTATTGGCATGTACTTTTATTCCATACAATTAGATGAAGGTTTGAGCGCTACTGGAATGACAGACAGGGTGAGCTGGGGGCTTTACATTTCTAACTTCACTTTTCTGGTAGGGGTTGCCGCCGCCGCCGTTATGTTAGTCATGCCGACCTATGTTTTACATGATATTGATTTTAAACAAGCAGTATTGATTGGAGAAGGGCTTGCCGTTGCGGCTTTAGTGATGTGTTTGGCTTTTGTGGTTGCCGATATGGGAGGACCTTCTGTATTATGGCATATGTTTCCGGGGATTGGTGTTTTTAATTTTCCAAGTTCTATGCTGGCTTGGGATGTAATTGCATTGAACGGATACCTTTTTATTAATATCAGTATTCCTTTGTACATTCTATTTCGGCATTATCAAGGAAAAGAAGCCAAAGCCAGGGTGTACATTCCTGGTGCAATTCTGTCTGTACTTTGGGCTGTGGGTATTCACTTAGTTACCGCATTTTTATATCAAGGACTTCAAGCCAAACCGTTTTGGAATAATGCCCTTTTAGGTCCTCGCTTTTTAGCCTCTGCTTTTGCTGCAGGTCCTGCGCTGATAATTTTGGTATTGGCAGCTATTCGCAAATTTTCAGAATTTAAAATTGAAGACAAAACCATCAAAAAAATAGCACTAATCGTTACGGTTGCAGCGCAAATCAACCTTATCATGTTGGTTTCAGAACTGTTTAAAGAGTTCTATGCCCCTACCCATCATAGCGAAAGTGCGTATTATCTTTTCTTCGGATTGGATGGTAAAACAGCTTTATTACCTTGGATATGGACGGCTATTCCTCTAAATGTATTAGCAACGGTGATGTTGACCTTCCATAAACTTCGGAATAATTTGAACGTACTTTACGTCTGCTGCTTTATGCTATTTGTTGCCATTTGGATAGAAAAAGGTTTTGGACTTATCGTCCCAGGATTCATCCCTGGACCTTATGGAAAAATTGCGGAATATACGCCTACATGGGTAGAGATTTGGGTTTCCTTAGGCATTTGGGCAATGGGTGCTTTTATTTTTACAATGCTTGCCAAGACCTCTATTGGCATTGAATTAGGTAAATTGCGTTATAAGAAAAAAGAGGCCGTAAAAACTGAAACGGCCAAATAGACCTGCAACCGTATGAAAATTAGAATAAAAGGAAATTCAGTTCGCTTTCGACTGGCCAAAACAGAAGTTCAGAACTTATGCGAAAAAGGAATAGCACGAGAGAAAACCGCATTTGATGAATCGAATTTCGTGTATGCCGTTAAGGTTTCTGATAAATACGATAATTTACATGCCTCTTTCTTAAACTTAGGAATAATCCTATTCATTCCTAAATCCATACTAAGCGATTGGCATTTGAACGACCAAGTAGGTTTTTACCATTCACAAACTTTAGAGTTTGGTGAAAAGCTAGAACTAAAACTTGAAAAAGATTTTGTCTGTATGGACGAAACAGTTGAAGACCAATCTGATAACTATCCGAATCCGAAGATGCTAAAATAGAAAAATCCCATACATCTATCTTTTGTAATGCGAATCAAATTCTAAAAACCAGACCCGCATTTAATCCAAGATAGGGTGATATAGGTCTAATATTTTCTGCAGATTTAAATCCTTCATAGTCTTCATTGAAGATGGCATCTAAATTAAAGCCGTTTAAGGGGAGAAATAAATCAGCCTGAGCCTTTAAACCGATGTGCTCGCCTAGCCAAAAAGTTACACCACCTTTCAAAGAAAAAGCAATTCTCGTGGCGGTATCAATACCTCCATCAACTATAGCTCTGTTTTCATTCTCAAAATTGACGAAAGCGTAGCCCGCTCCGCCGCCTACAAATGGAGTAATACTGCCATCAGAGAAGTAATAGACACCTGTTAACATAATCCAGTTTGCTGTTAAATCGGCAAGCTTTGATTCCGTAGGACTTACATCACTATCCTTAATCAATAAAGCAGAAGAATGACGATTATATGTAATCTGGGCAACAGTATTGTCTAAAAATGACCATCCGAAAGAGACCCCTAATTGGTTTCCTGCATCGATACTCAAATAATCAGTATCTCCACTAAACTTGGTACCGAATTGATAGCCATAATTTAGGTCGATTTCTTGTGCGTTAACTAAAAAAGCAGATTGAAATACTAAGGATAGTAAAATAAGTTTAAGTGTATTTTTCATAATTCATTTTTTAAAAAGCTTCGTTAACTCCAAAATAAATTCCATTTTGACCATCTTTTCCACTACCGATATCTAATCTTAGCCAAGTGTTCTGTTCCTTTAATATCTTAAATCGAACACCGGCACCATAGCCCGGTTTAACCGAATTAAATTTTAAAAGGTCCGAAGCATCTCCAGCTACACTGCCTACTAATCCAAAGGCCGCTAAACTCCATCTTGGTTTTAAACGATAGCGGTATTCCGCTTGAATAACGTACATGTTCTTATCCAAGAAACGCCCATAGAAATAACCTCTGGCACTACTGCTTCCACCAAAAAACGCCATCCCTTGAAAAGGGACATCCCCATAATTATTCTCAATATAAACTTGTGTAGCCAAGGTGCTCCTTTTGCCCAAGGGTTCATAGTTACGTAAATCGAGTGTGAACTTATTGAAACTATGTGTCGCGCCTAATATTTCGCTCGAAAAATGCGCGCCAATTTGAAA
The DNA here is from genome assembly GCF_047345145.1 of Maribacter taeanensis. Classification (NCBI taxonomy): domain Bacteria; kingdom Pseudomonadati; phylum Bacteroidota; class Flavobacteriia; order Flavobacteriales; family Flavobacteriaceae; genus Maribacter; species Maribacter taeanensis. The sequence goes on along the minus strand of NZ_JBLFER010000001.1, from coordinate 470,842 downwards.
TAACTGTCCATCGGTAGGGGAAGTGGTATTAGTTCTTGTATCCAAATTGAATTCGGCACCCAAGCCACTTATAACGGTGCGGTCAAAACCTAAAATAGTTCCAGAATCGAGCAAGCCATCCTCTTGGACTTCGGTAACCTGATGATTGGCAAAATTATACGTAAAGCCAAAGTTCAAATCAGGTGGTAATCGTTTCAAAAAACTAATTTTCAGCTTATGTGTGGTTTGGTTGTAATTTTCTAGGTTTTCCTCAGGTGTTTCTGGTCCAATACCCCAAAAGGAATTTGGGTAGATTTCAAACAAGTAATCTGCATCTATAAAGTAATCTCCTTTTCCTAAATAGACTTGCGGTGTTATATTGAACATTATCTGCCCAGCTGTGGTATAGATTCCGCTAAACAAAATATTAGAAAGTCTCTGATTGTATTGATTGGTATTGTTCAGTAAAAATAATTGTCCACCACCACCTACTCCAAATTTTGTTTCTGGTGTGTAAAAAGCTATTGGTAGCGCAATGAGCTTTATGTTTTTTTGTTTACCAATGGTGTCAGTTTGTATGAAACCTTCTTCCCTTCCCTGACCAATTAAGAACACGGGGAATACCATTAAGAAAAAGCATATTTTATAAACGTTTTTCATTAAAAAAAGAAATCATCTAAAAGAACATTAAACCCAAAAGTGAACGCGATATTACTGACCGTTAAATCTTGAGAACTCACCATACCCGATGGTAATTCTTCTTGGTCAACTCCAATCCAAAAGAGGTTTAGATTAAATCCAATATCAAAAGCAATTTTGTCGTGAATGACATACGAATAGCCCAAACCTACAAGTGCCCCGAAACCTCCCCCTTCTGATGAAAGTTCAGTAGGTGCTAGAAGTGTGTTCAATTGTGTTTCTTCACGATAGCGCACATACCCAGTAGATAAGGTCGTAAATAGCGACCCACGGTCATTAGCCGATAAATAATGGGAAACAAATGGACCAATAAACAAAGACTCGGTAGTACGGTCAACACTACCTGCTGAACTTGCCCTATCCGCATTTATTTTTCCTCCTAAAAGCCATCTGTCTTTGATAAACCTTCCTGTGGAAAAGTTCAGCCCAAATTCATTGGTAACTGTTTTCGCTTCAGATGCGTCTGTTTTATTGGTATTTGAGCTTATACTACCTGATAGTCCCGTTAGCCATCTTCCTTCTCGAAAGGGAGTTGTTAGCGAATCACTAGTGATGGAAGTGTCCTGAGCCTGAAGTCCAAACATGCCAAACAACAGCAATGAAAAACAAAAATGGAACTTTAAGAAATGAGGAATTCTTGAGGAATCGACTTGCATACCCTGTAAAAATAGTTAAATCAATGATGCTACGAAAATAAGAACTATGGTATCCCCATATAAATTTTTATCTTGTTATATAATAGGTTTCAATTCAAAATTCGGACTAATGATAATAAAATTCTATGGCGCAAGGGGTTCCATACCCGTCTGTGAAAGTGGATTTCAAGAATTTGGAGGCAACACCACCTGCGTTGCGGTTATGGATGATAGTAAGGAAGGTGATGTATTGATTTTTGACGCCGGAACGGGTATTCGAAAATTGGGAAAGGAGTTAATGCAACGCGCTTTCAATCCCGAAGATAAAATTGTAATGGCCTTTTCCCATTTCCATTGGGATCATATACAAGGGTTTCCCTTTTTTGGTCCAGCCTATGATGCTTCTAAAAATATCGATATTATTGCTATGGGTGCCGATTTAGATATCACTAACCTTAAATCAATTTTCTCACATCAAATGGAAAGCACTTATTTCCCGGTTAATCTTGATAATATGGGTGCAAATTTTAGATTTCATTTGAAGAAAACCAATGAAGAAGTATTTAAAGATGGTAGCACGGGTAGATTACTCTCCAATGCACATTCGCACCCCGGAGGTGCTCATGGTTACCGTTTAGAGGTCAATGGAAAAATCTTTGTCTATTGTACTGATATTGAACATGGAGATAGCTTAGATGAAAATGTAATCGATTTTGCAAAAGATGCTGATGTCCTGATTCATGAAGCACAATACACGCCCGAAGAGCTCCCGAACTATAGAGGTTGGGGACACAGTAGCTGGGAACAGGCTATCGAAGTTGCCCAATTGGCCGGAGTCAAAAAACTATATATGACCCATCATGACCCAGAGCATAATGACGATTTTATTCGGGCGGAAGAAAAGAAATGTCAGGCTATATTTAAAAATTGCTTTTTTGCTCGTGAAGGAGATGAAATCAAAATTTGAATTAATCTTGCAAAGCTTCAATTCACGACCTAAATTGCAAAAAAAACAAAATGAAAAAGAAATTTCTACGAACGCTTGCTGCCTTAAGTATATTGTTTGCAATGGGCTTACAGCAAGCATGTGGTCCCGCTAAAATGGGTTCTACTTGGACCAAAGAAACCTATCAAGATAGAGGCTATTCCAAAATAGCAGTAATTGGTATCGGTAAAGACCTTACCGCGCGCAATACTTTTGAGAAAGATGCGGTTGCCTTATTAAAAGAGCAAGGCATAAATGCAGTAGAAGGCATCTTGATGTTTCCTCCTGGTGGAACTGAAGAAATAAGAACCGCTGAGGAGTACATCAAAATCATAAAAGAAAATAATTTGGATGGCGTTATCACCATGGCGCTTATCAATTCAAAAGAAACGGACCGATATAAACCTGGAGAGACGCTTTATGTGCCTTCGTATTACAGAGTTGGCGAATATATTGTTAGAGGATACCAAAGTTTTAATACGCCAGGGTACTATACGACCGAAAAATCATATCTGATAGAAGCCATACTTTACAATGTAAAAGGTGATTTGCACAAAGGAAAAGAAACCATGGTCTGGACAGGACAATCGTCACTTATAGAACCTGCTTCGTTGCAAAATGCGTCTGAAAGTTTTACCAAAAGAATGGTGAACCAATTGATTACGGACGGAATTATAGCTCCCAAATAATTTATGCAAATAGGCCCCAGAGACACCATCGTCATTGCTTGTTTGGTTTTATTTTTAGGAAAATATCTCAACAAGAAAATTTCCTTTTTTAGAGCCTACAATATTCCTGAGCCGGTAACGGGGGGTGTTATCTTTTCTATATTTTTTGGTATGTTATATGCCGCGACAGGCATTGAGGTCAGCTTTGCATTGGAATTAAGAGATGCCCTACTCATCATCTTTTTTATAACTATTGGACTTTCATCAAGACTGAAAACCCTATTAAAAGGAGGTAAATCATTAGTGCTGCTTTTAGTGTTAGCGGTAAGTTATCTTTTTATCCAAAATCTTACGGGTGTGGGTATTGCGTATCTTACCGAGTTACCAAGTGTAACAGGTGTTTTGGGAGGTTCAGTTTCCTTTAGTGGAGGTCACGGCACTACCATTGCTTGGGTGCCTACTTTTCAAAATGATTTTGGCATTTCGAATGCCATGGAAATGGGTATCGCCTGCGCAACGATTGGTTTGGTTTTAGGTGGATTCATAGGAGGCCCCATCGCCAAATTTCTAATAAAAAGATACCAGTTAAAACCAACCGAAGAAAAGCCCGTTGCTGTAGGTGTTCGTCATGGCAAAGGCGATAACGTTGAGATGAATTACAATAATGTTTTGCAGATGATATACTTCATCTTCTCAACTGCGGGATTAGGTATAGCCATTAATGAACTACTCACATGGATGGGGCTTTCCCTTCCTTCTTTTGTCACAGCTTTGTTTGCGGGTATTATCGTTACGAATTTGATTCCTGTCTTTTTCAAAAAATTCGATTGGCAACCTGAAAAATCAAAAGCCCTTGCCATGGCATCTGATTTGTCTTTGGGACTTTTTCTAGCAATGTCACTAATGAGTCTTCAATTATGGACACTCACCGATTTGGCAGGCCCATTACTTCTCATTGTTTTTGCACAACTCGTGGTGATTTCCACTTTCGTAATCGTGGTTGTTTTCCGTGTTATGGGCAAAGATTACGATGCGGCGGTGATGAGTGCGGGATACGCTGGACTGGCGCTAGGAGCTACTCCCACTGCAATTGCAAATATGACGGCAGTTACCAAAAAGTTCGGTGGTTCACCTAAGGCATTCATTGTGGTGCCACTGGTTGGTGCTTTTTTTATAGACCTCTCCAATGCCTTGATTATTAAATTCTTATTGGGTGTTTTTGGATGATTGTTAATGGGGTTTGCTAATCACAGAAATGATGAAATACGTTTCTAAGAATTCACCCAATTCTTAAACTGCGTCGCTTTAGCTTTGCTCACTACAATACGTTCTGAAGTAGGTGGATTTACATTCACAATGAGCTTTCCGCCAAAATAGGTTTTGATTTTTGCGATGGCATTCCTATTGATGATAAACTGACGATTCGCTCTATCAAATTGGGCAGGGTTTAATTCATGTTCTAAGTCCTCTAGTTTTTTATCCATCGAAAACACTTTATTCTGATGGGTTACGACTTTGACTATTCCCGTATCAATATAAAAGTAGGCGATGTCTTCCGTTTTAATAGGAATCAATTCATCACGATGCGCAATCAAGTAATTCGCCTTGTACGTTTTCTGCTGCCCTTTTAATAAATGTAGCACATCCGTAAGGTCTGTCTTGGACAAGGATTGTGCATTAGTAAGGTTTCTAAATTTGTCCAGGGCTTTGGAGAGTTCTTCTTGAAGTACCGGTTTTAAAATATAATCGATGCTGTTTACGGTAAAGGCTTTTAGTGCATATTCATCATAAGCGGTCGTAAATATGATGGGAATGTTTACGGAAACATGGTCAAAAATCTCAAAACTAAGACCATCGCCCAAATGAATGTCCATAAAAATCAAAGCCGCATCACTTGGTTTCGAAAAGTAGGCGATGCATGATTTTACGGTATCTAATACGGTCACTACCTCAATATCAGGGTCAATGACGTTTAACAGATACTTTAAATTATCGCTTGCCGCAAGTTCATCTTCTACGATTACAACCTTCATATGTTTCAATTCAAGGGGAGTTTCACCTTAAAGCTATTATTTGTGTTCGAAATTACGATTTTCTTGTTTTCTAATAAATCATAGCGTTTTGCCAAATTGGCTAATCCGTTTCCAGTACTATCCACATAGGTGCTTTTGGGCTGTATTTTATTTTCTACAATCAGGTGATTATCGTCTGTAACAACATGTACTTCCAGAGGTAGACTTTCTGAAATCTCATTGTGCATCACCGCATTTTCAACCAGTAATTGCAGCGATAACACGGGAATCTTAGCCGAAAGCCATTTCTCATCAATGTCCATACGAATTGAAAACCGGTCTCGATATCTTGTTTGTATCAAATGAACATAACTTTTTAAAAAGGTCAGTTCATCACTTAGCGGCACCAAATCTTGACTTCCACTTTGCAAAATATAACGATACAGCGCTGATAGTTTGTTTACAAAAGTGGTGGCCTCCTCATTACCGCGCACCAAGGTATTTAAGGAGTTCAAAGAATTGAACAAAAAATGTGGATTTATCTGATTCTTGAGCGCGGCAAGCTCACTTTCTAATTTCTCTTGCTTCAACCTTTCCTTCTCTAGTACATCTTCCTTATGTATGAGTTGATAGCGAAGCACACCAGATACAAAAACAAGAATAGCTGCAACAATAAAATATATGAAGTGTACGAGGCCCAACTCATTTTCAGAAATCTCTTGATTTACTAAAATCGGATAGCAATAATTGAATAGGCCAACAAAAAGGGTAAAAAGGACCAAATTTGATAACACGAGAATCGCTATTCCAGTAGGCTTGTTTTTGTTCGTAAAGGCATACTTCCAATTGGTGTTCAATTGCAGTACGGACCAAAAAAGTGCGGTGGCAAAAACGAAGCGAAAGAGGATATCATTAATGGAAGCTGAAGTAAAGGAATCTGTCAGCTCTTTGGTGATGCTATAACGTGTCAAAATTCTAGGTAACGTAAGTAGCAATGCTACCACTAAGGCAATAGGAAAAAGTACCCTTTGTTTTACTTTTTTAAACTTCAACGCGATTCGAATTTTTGTTAATTTGACCTGCAAGCTTGGATACGAATTTAAAGGAATTCGCTTGAACAAATTCACCATAGTTTTAAATAGTTTCATTTTCAATGAGTTTAAACAGGTTACTTAAAAGCAAAAAAACTGCTGGAGTTATTTGGGGGAAATCTCCAGCAGTTAACCAACAACATCATCCATCTACATAACCCTAACCAACCATAAGTAGTTTTAATTTTTATTGAATTAAGTTTTTGACAATTACTTTTGAAAAATCTTCTGATGTCACACTCAATTTACTTGGGTTATCTACCTCCGAGGTAATTACTGATATCAACTGGTTCTCACTTGGTAAAGTCAAATCATAAACCAAGGTTTCAAGTACATAGGTTACGCCTTCTTGTTCTGTTGTATGATATTGGGTATAATACGAGTCTGAGTACCCATAAAAGCTTCTATAGCGCCGATAACGATAGGGAAAGGGGTCTAGATACATCGTTTCTCCGGTAGTTATCAGGGTAGTATACCTTTTCGAATCTACCAAATGTGATATGATGACTACATCAATGTTATTGTCCCGCAGTTTTTTAATCACTTCCTTGGTTTTATCTTTCCCAACCTTCTCCGTTGGGTCACTAAAAGGAAATCTTACATGACTCTCAATACAGGTAAATCCGTTTTCTTGAAGTTCTTCAACCAAATCGCGTTCAAAGCGAATTTGTATGCTTCGGTCTTCCGTTTTACTGACCACCATAATATTCTTGTTCTTAACATCTAAGGTTTTAAGACCTCTCCAAGAGTCGGTTATCTTGACGGATGAACATCCGAATAACAAACTAACTATAATACTAATACTAAATACTGTTTTTAAGTTTCTCATGATTTCTAGATTTTACAAGTGGCTAAATAAACAAAGGAGGTGTCTCTTCCTTTAGTCTCTTCTTATCAGGTTTGATACTGTTCTTTTTGACAAATTCGTTGAACCAAGTGTTCAATGTTTTACTGGTTTTAATAACAAACTTGATTAAGGTATTTTCATTTGAAATAGGACCAACTCCGTATCCGGTTACATGTCCTTCGCTAATACTTATGTTATAATTTTTCATGACTTCTAGGTTTTAATTATACCCCAAAAGTATAGCCATTACTGAGGCTAAATATGATAATTGTACCCCAAGTGACTAAAATCGAAAGTGAAACGGCTATTTTGAAAAGCGAGGTGATTTTTCTAGAAAAAAGTAGAGAAGAATGCCCATGTTTATTGATGAATTACTTCATCCAAAAGAAAAGTCGTTTCAAGTATTATTTTGGGCGCTTCACCTAAAAACGCATCTTTTCCGTGGACACTTTGGGACATCTTTGTGGTATAAAATAAACGCAATCCAATATTTAAAACTTAAAACATGGAATTATGCATATCATTTTTAAAACTGTTTATTCCCCTTTTAATTTTAATCGGAATTGGGATAGGCGGGTTAAACAAAACCAATGAAGAACAATAACATTTAAAACCTTAGAAATCATGAGAACCAAGATTATTTTATTTATCACCTTGCTACTAAGTTTAAATATACTCGTAGGACAATCACGATTGGAACGGAAACAACTAAAAGAGGAAAAATCTCAAAAAGAGTATCTGCAAGTAAAAGAAGTTATCGAATCTGATACTTATGAATTCAATATTGTTTGGGTACTACCCATGGGTGGTACATCTATTAATGTCAATGGGGATGGTTATTTGGTGAAAATCACCTCTGATAGTATACAGACCTATCTTCCGTATTTCGGCAGAGTATATTCTGGTGTAGGCTATGGAACGGAAAGTGGAATTAGTTTTGAAAGTGAACTAGAAGATTTTCAAGTTACAGTCAATGATGACAAGAAGAAAATTGAAATCGGCCTCACAACTAACACCACTAACGAAAACATTGAAATGGTAATAACGATATTCAAAAATGGAAGTTGTCATATTACGTTACAATCTATGCATCGAAGCACAATTAGTTACTCGGGCAAATTAGTCAGCAAAACCCTTTTGCTATAGATGTTTATTAAGCATCCTAATTAAGTTTAAAGGTGCATAGAGGTCAGATTGCATCAATACAATTTATTTAAAAAACTTAACACTTTTTAACGCTTTTGTTTAACCTAGTTCCTTTAAAATAATAAGTATTTTTAGGAAACAAGAAGGTTTTTGAACACAAAAAAAATAAAGTCATGAAACAAGTACTATCCGTTCTACTAATGATTTTTTCTCTGTCAAATATCAATGCGCAAGACTTGACAGAAGAACAAAAAGAACAACTCGAATACAAGGTATCGGTATTTCTATCGAATGATAAAGAACTTCAAGACCTATGGTATGAAGACCGCGTGGATAAAATGAAACTTCAAGGAAAGTTACGCGAAGATTATCTCAAAATGGTAAAGTATCATGCTTTAAAAATGGAACAACTCAGAGGAATCAAATTCAAAAGCAGTGCTGACCTAATGAAGTCGAAGTTGCAAGAGCGTGTACAACTTATGGAAGTTGATGTCAAAGATGTTCTAGACCAGAATCAGCTAGTAATACATCAAAAAACTTGGAAAGCCATCATCAAGGCAGTCATTCTTAGAGAAGGCTTGAATGTAAAATAATACAAATACTGATTTCATTTAATAATACATAAGATAACAATTAAACTTAGCTACTATGATTTGGATAGAATTACTCGTCGTTCTCTTTTTTATCTTCCTTGGTTCCAAAATGGGAGGTATTGGTATCGGCTACGCTGGTGGTGCCGGTGTTGTGGTATTGACCTTGATTTTTGGCTTAGATGCCGGTTCAGTACCTGTAGATGTCATTCTCATTATAATGGCCGTTATCTCGGCCATAGCCGCAATGCAAAAAGCAGGAGGGTTGGATTACCTAGTACATCTCTCTGAGTCCTTACTTCGTAAAAATCCGAAGCGCGTTACTTTTTTAGGACCTACAGTAACTTATTTCATGACATTGTTCGCAGGAACAGGGCACACGGCATATGCCGCTTTACCAGTCATTGTGGAAGTTTCAAAAGAAGGAAATGTGAGACCCTCAAAACCCTTGAGTATTTCAGTAGTGGCTTCGCAAATTGCAATAACCGCTTCACCTATCTCGGCTGCGGTTGTGATTTTTGCCAGTTTTTTAGAACCGTTAGGGGTTTCATATCTGCAACTATTGGCCATAGCCATTCCTTCCACGATTTTAGCCTGTGTGGTAGGGGCTATTGTCGCAAATAAATTAGGAAAACCACTGGACCAAGACCCTATTTATGAGGAGCGCTTAAAAGCCGGTTTGGTAAAGGAAAAAAGCACTGAAACGCATAAAGACACTAAAGAAGCTAAACGGTCTGTCGGCATCTTTTTAGTTGCGATAGCCATTATAGTCACCTATGCTACCCTTATTTCCAAGAAAGTAGGCTTGATTGAAAATCCTACAATTCCGCGCAATGAGGCAATCATGGCAGTTATGCTCTTGGCAGCTACGGTTATTGCATTGGTTTGTAAACTCAAAATGGCCGATATCCCAAGCATGTCAACTTTTAAATCGGGCATGAGTGCAGCGATTTGTGTATTGGGCGTAGCATGGTTGGGCGACACTTTTGTCAGTAATCATATTGAAGAAATCAAAGAAGCAGCCGGAGGTATGCTTAACCAATACTCCTGGTTACTTGCTGTAGTTTTATTCTTTGCCAGTATGCTATTGTATTCGCAAGCTGCCACTACAACGGCTTTAATGCCAGCAGCTTTAGCTTTGGGTGTTAGCCCGATTGCCGCAATAGCCTCTTTCGCAGCAGTAAGTGCCTTGTTCGTGTTACCTACCTACCCAACGCTCTTGGCGGCGGTAGAAATGGATGATACAGGAACCACAAAAATTGGCAAATATGTCTTTAATCATTCCTTTATTATTCCGGGTACAGTGACCATAGCGTCAAGTGTAATCTTCGGATTTCTCATAGGAAGCATCGTATTATAAATCAAGAAAAGAATACTATCATGAAAACAAGAACGGAAGAAGATTTATTAGGAAAAATGGAGCTCTATGATGAACTCTATTACGGAGTGCATACAAAAAGAGCTGTAGATAATTTTAAAATTTCGAATTCCAAAATTGGTGACTTTCCCATCTTTGTGAAAGGTCTAATGTTGACTAAAAAAGCCTGTGCAGCTGCCAATAAGGAAATAGGTACTATTCCGGCTGAAAAAGCGGATATGATTCTACAGGCTTGTGACCATATACTTGACAATTTGAAAAAGTATTCTGAGTTTTTTCCTTCGGATGTTTTCCAAGGTGGTGCAGGAACTTCGGTAAACATGAATGCCAATGAGGTCATTGCCAATGTTGCGTTAGAATTGAATGGTCATGCAAAGGGAAGCTATGATATTCTGCATCCCAACGACCATGTCAACAAATCGCAGTCTACCAATGATGCCTATCCTACAGCCTTTCGGGTTGCCGTGTATTATTATATGAATCAATTGTTAGAGCGTATCAATGTTTTAACCACAAGTCTAGATAGAAAGGCCGCAGAGTTTAAAAGTGTAATCAAAATGGGAAGAACGCAACTACAGGATGCAGTACCCATGTCTTTAGGTGATGAGTTTGGTGCTTGGTCTACAAACCTTAAAGAAGAAACAAAAAACTTAAAACACTCTCGCGACCTTATTTTAGAAGTTAATTTAGGGGCAACTGCAATTGGAACAGGTGTAAACGCCCCCGATGGATTTACAGAGTTATCTATTGGATACCTTCAAAAATATACCAAAGGGAGTTTTGTGCCCGCTGCAAATCTGATAGAAGCTACTTCCGATTGCGGTGCTTACGTGATGATATCGGGAGCTTTAAAAAGAACAGGGGTAAAACTCTCTAAAATATGTAATGATTTACGTTTATTATCCTCTGGACCACGCTGTGGACTGAATGAAATCAACTTACCCGAAATGCAAGCAGGTTCTTCCATAATGCCAGCAAAAGTAAATCCGGTAATTCCTGAAGTAGTCAACCAAGTGTGTTTTAAGATTATTGGAAATGACGTGACCATTTCCTTTGCTGCAGAGGCAGGTCAATTACAACTCAATGTGATGGAACCGGTAATTGCACAATGTATGTTCGAGTCGGTTGAATTGCTTTCGAATGCTTGTGTTACCCTTGCTGAAAAATGCATTGATGGGATTACGGCTAACGAAGAACATACCAAACAAATGGTTTTCAATTCGGTAGGAATCATCACCTTCTTGAACCCTTATATCGGTCACCATATGGGCGATGTTTTAGGAAAAGAAGCTGTTGCTACTGGCAAGAATATCCGCGAATTAGTACTTGAAAAAGAGTTGCTTTCCGAAGAGGAATTGGATAAAATTTTGAGCGTAGAAAATCTGATGAATCCAAAATATACAGCGACTCTTCACAAATGAGACTGATTATAAAACACTATAGTTACACATAAATTCTTTTATTATGAGAGCACTAAAAATGAAAATGATAGCTTTTCTGATGGTAGTTGTTATAACTGCTATGGGTTTCGGGCAAGACACAGCACTTCCAAATGTTAAAATTCTGGCTACTGGAGGCACTATAGCCGGCTCGGCTTCATCTGCAACTTCAGGTAGCTATTCCGCAGGTCAAGTAGGTATTCAAACCATGATTAATGCCGTACCCGGAATCAAAGAAATCGCAGATGTTTCTGGAGAACAAATTGCTAATGTCGGTTCGCAAGATATGTCCGTCGAAATATGGTTGAAGCTGGCGAATCGAATTAATGAATTACTGGCCTCCGATGATGTAGATGGTATCGTGATTACCCATGGCACGGATACACAAGAAGAGACTGCTTATTTTTTGAGTTTGGTAATTAAAAGTGACAAGCCCGTGGTTACTACCGGTTCTATGCGTTCGTCTACTTCTATAAGTGCTGAAGGCCCATTGAATCTATACAATGCGGTCGCTATAGCTGCCGATTCCCAATCTAAAGGAAAAGGAGTTATGGTTTCGCTGAATGACCAAATTCACGCTGCTCGTGATGTCAGTAAAATGAATACTACCAATGTGAATAGTTTTCAATCGCCTATTAAAGGAATGCTAGGTGGAGTATTCTATGGTAGACTAGGCTTTTTTCGTGAACCCAACACCAAATTTGGAAACTCGAGTACATTTTCAATAGAAGGAATTAAGGAACTGCCTCGTGTAGATATTATATATGCCTATGCGGATATGTCTCCCGATTTGATTGATATGCATGTGAAGGCCGGAGCCAAAGGTATCGTAATAGCTGGGGTTGGCAATGGTAATATGACCGATGCCATATTGAAAGCGGCGAAAAAAGCTTACGAAGAGCATGGAGTTATTATAGTCAGAAGTACCCGTGCAGCAACGGGATGGGTTTTACGGGATAATGAATTTAAAGACGACGATTATCATACGGTTGCGTCAGGGGATTTAAATCCCGCTAAAGCGAGAATCTTATTAATGCTAGCACTTTCCAAAGGCGAAAAACTAAGTGAAATGCAAGGGCTCTTCGATACCTATTAATTCAATCAAAAACCATGGATATACTTTATAAAAGAAGAATAATATTCATTTTCTTACTCTTCTGGTTTGGTCAAGAAATACAAGCACAGACACCGCAAAATAAAAAAGATGACACGAATTGGATAGATGCAATTACATCTAGGGTGACTCCTTATGGAAGCCTAAGAATCGGTACCGGTTTTGCCGAAGAAGGTGAAATCGGAATTTCTAATAATGCTCCAAGGGTTGGTATCAAAGTGAAACATGCACTATCTAAAAATGAAGACGATAATTTTAATGTTATTGGAGGCATAGAATTAGGCCTAAACCTAGTCGCAAGAGATGAAACCGTTGAATTTGCCGTAGACCCAGGAGCTGGAATTGCACAAGTAGGTGATGCGGTCTTTGCAAGATTGGGTTATGCCGGTTTCTCTTACAGGGATTTGGAATTTACTTTTGGGAAGCAAAACTCAGTGTATTACCAATTGGGTGCCAACCAAATTGATAAATTCTCGGCGTTCGGTGGAGCCGCTATCGGGGTATGGAATATTTCCGACGGTGGTGTTTCAGGAACAGGAAGGGCCAATCAACTTTTAAAACTAACCTATGCCAATTCAGGTTTGAAAATTGGTCTTCAAGGGCAAGCACGGAATATTTCTGTCAATAGTAAGTCTTTGGACACTTATGGTTTCGGAGCTAGTTACACGATTGATGGGTTTGCAATAGGTCTGGGATACAACAAAGTCCTCGACGGGGTTGACGACCCACTGCCCAATCAAGCCAAAGATGGTGATGAAGCTTTTGTAACATCAGCCTCGTACGAAAAAAACCGGTTTTCGGTAGCGGCCTCATACTCCAATTTAAAACAACACCAAAGGTTGGGAGATGATTTTTGTGATGCAACGGGAGTCGAATTTTATTTGGGTTATGTCTTTTCCAAAAACAAACGTTGGAAGGCCGCCACAGGTTTCAACTACTTAACTCCGGATGATGATCAAGGCCTAGGTGATTTCAATACCGCTTTTGCCATTGGCGAAGTGAGTTATACCTTTAAAAAATCAAGTAAAATATTCGCAGCCACCAAGATTGACCAAAGTAAAACTATTACTGGGGATAGAAGAAATCAAAGCGTGTTTGGTATTGGAATTAAATTTGATTTCTAATCTAATTATCTTTACCAAAAATTACGAATGGGTTTTTTCGATGTTCTCGATATTCTAGGTACGATTGCTTTTGCAATATCAGGTGCATTAATGGCCATTAAAAGGGAAATGGATGTTTTCGGCATTTTTATAGTTGCCTTTGTTACTGCTTTGGGTGGAGGTATTCTAAGAGATGTATTTATCGGTAATACCCCTGTTTGGTGGATGGGGCACTTTTATGTCGTTCATTTTGTAAGCATCTCTGTTTTTCTGGCTATTGTTTTTCGAAATAAAATATACTTTTTGGTGAAATCCCTTTTTATATTCGATACCGTAGGTCTTGCCATATTTACCATTAGTGGTGTACAAATTGGAGTTGCCGCGGACCTTGACCCAGCCGTAAGCGTTGTACTTGGAATTATGACGGGATGTTTTGGAGGAGTAATTCGTGATATTTTATGTAACGAAATTCCGATTATTTTTCGAAAAGAGATCTATGCCTTGGCATCACTTGCCGGAGGCGTATGTTTTATCATTCTATACTCAATGAATTTCGACAAAAACATATCTTATATAAGCACAATTTTACTGGTAGTTGTCATACGTGTTTTAGCTGTACGATTCAGTATTTCATTACCAACCTACTCCATCAAAAAAAAATAAAAATTGAAAAGCACTTTTAAATGTATCCTTATGACTAGATTTTTTACCGTTGTATTCCTTTTTTCTTTCTTCATCACGAAGGCTCAAAATGTAGCTAGTGAGGAAATTCCAAATAAATTTCGCTCAATAGAAGTAAAATCTAACTATGGAAGCTATTTATACACAGGAACAGCATTAAGCGAAGCAGGTTTCTTAGACGCAGGTTACGGGGCAATCAACGTAAAAATAGGGTGGCAATCTAGTAATACGGAAAGCTGGGCGGGGTATTACAAGTATCCCACTTATGGAATTGGTTTGTATTCAGGGTTTTTAGGCAATGCAGAAGTTTTTGGAAACCCAAGTGCGGTGTATGGTTTTATAGATTTTCCCATAGGAAATCCGAACAGGAGGAACAAATTTAGCATCGAACCTTCCTTAGGTGTAACTTTCAATTTACAGGAATTCAATGCTGAAGAGAATCCAATAAATGATGCCTTTGGTGCTAGAGCAGCTGTATACTTCGGACTTGATTTCGGATTTGAATACCGTTTTACACGAGAGTTGGATTTAACCTACGGATTTGACTTTACACATTTCAGTAATGGAAGTAGCTATCAACCGAACTTAGGTCTAAACCTATGGGGGATAAATCTTGGTGTAAAATATAATTATAACGCAGCCCAAAAAGTGGTTGACAATGACCCGTACACCAAAAATCTGGTTCAGGCTCGTTTTAAGTCCCCCGAGAAAACCAAAATGACTAAAATCAATGAAAATTCAATTTCTATTATGTTGGCTGCGGGAGGAAAACAAACGAAAGAGGATGGTGGAACAGGCCGACAATTCGGTGTTTTTTCGGGAGTTCTAGATTATGAACATCGCTTTAATGAAATTCATGGTATAACAGGCGGTATTGATTTCTTCTATGACAATACCTTTCAAGAATTTGAAGAAACGGGAGATAGAACAGCCATTGGCGTACATGCAGGTTACGACTTCAACTTTTGGAAAATGGTCATAAAAGCACAGTTAGGAACCTATATTACCGATGATTTAGGAAAAGGCGCCTATTTTATGCGACCTGCAATTCGCTATAACATCAACAAAACGCTCTTTGCACAATTTGGTCTAAAGACCCTTGACGGAGGAGCCGCAGATTATCTTGAATTTGCTTTTGGGTTTAAACCTTTTAAATGGTAATTCTTAAGTATAAGGAGTTCAAACCAATTGGTGTATTTTAAATAAATCATCAAGTTGTTTACTAAGGTTTAAATCAATAGCACTATGAAGAAGACCACATGAATCAAAGCAAATCAAGTGGCTGTCTCTTATTTTCTATACTTCTCTTGTTTAGTGTGCTTGGAGCTTATGCGCAAAAACCCGATACTTTTTCTAAAGAGGTTTCATTTTCTTCAGCAAATGACGCTTATGTTATTTGGCAAAATTCTGACCGCTTTTATAGTTATGGTGTTGGTCTAAACTTAAAATTTCAAAAAGAAAAATTGCTCGGCTTGCAAAAATATTTTCCTAAAAAAGAAGCTTACTTTTTTGAAATTGGATTACGCTTAGAAGGCTACACCCCAACAAATAAAACGGTAACTCCAACTCAGATACAGGAAAACAACATTTCCTTTGATAGACCCTATGCTGGTTTGTCATTCGCAACTTTTAAAGTCACCTATGCCTTTGAGCGTTCATTTGTGAGAAGCGGTGTAATACTTGGCGTTATGGGGCCTGCATCCTTAGCAGGAAATTTTCAAGGTTGGTTTCATGATAAGGTGACCAACGACCCCGTTTTTGAAGAATGGCGGTTTCAAGTGCCTAATCAACTAGTAATGAACATAGACCTTAGCTATGCTCACGACTTTACACCAGAACAAAAATGGATTGATGTCTACGGCATGTTTAATACACGATTAGGAAATCTTTATATTGATGCTACGCCAACATTAGGATTGCGACTTGGCAAGTTCAATATATTATCCGAGTCCGTTGGAATGGAAAACAATATCTTATCAACTTCTTCTGGTATAGAACTCTTTCTGCAATCGTCGATTAGCAGTTCCATAAACATTTTTGACGGCACGGCTCAAGGAAACCTTTTCAATCGTGATTTCGAATATGCCGTGGATGAACTAAATACAATAAGTACTACATTGACTCAAAGTATCTATTTTTCCTCAAGACGTTTCTCTCTAGGAATTGAGCATTACTTTACCTTCGGAAAAGTGGTGCCTAAAGAACAACATTCTTATGCTCGAACAATTTTTAAGTATCGATTTTGAATTTTAAAAAGAGTTTGGTTTGAATTAAGATTTTTAACACATAAAAAAACCGCTCAGTCTACTCAAATAGTGAGCGGTTTCTTATGTATGTTATAGACTTTAATTAACAGGAACTTCAATCGTTAAGAATGTATCTTCTCCATCAGCATCTTTGCCTTGATAAAATTTAAAAATATAAGGCTCCTTCTGTAGCACCTGTACTGGTATTGAAAATTTAATTTCTGTAATTTGTTGATTACAAGAAATACCTTCGTCGATATGTACTATAGGGTAAATAAGCCTTGTATCTCCATCATAGATGTACTCATATTGGTCATAATAAAAATAACAACTATTAGGCAATTCAATGGTCACTCCAATTCGATATCTTCTTCCATAATCAAATTCATCTGGAAGTTCTGCGCTTACAATATTTATTGGTTCTAAACGGAATTCGTGGCTCTCGTAGTTATCCTTACTACATGATGATACTGACATGGTTAGGGCTACAATCATAATTAGTAAATACTTAAAATTTTTCATCTTGTTTAGTTTTAAATTTCTATTCAAATATACCTGCGCTTTAGAATTTAGATTGGTACATTTTATGCGAACCGCCCAAATTCTAACTTGAAGTAGCCGAAAATATATTTGAAGTATTTACTAGTCGCATTACGCTAATAGTATTGGTAGTATATGACTAATAGTTGTGAATGTTTTAACTCTTAGAAACGGACATCAAATGGATTGAAAATAAGAGAAGTTCTATCTTAGTGCCATTAGCAAAGAGATTTAACCGTTTTAAAAGTGGAAGTGTTAGATAGCACTGCACAGGTTTAATGTCAATAGTAGTTTGACCCTTATTAAAGCAATAATTGGGTGTTTAAACTGTCTTGAAAGTAAGATTACCTAAATCATTCTAATTTTGAAGTGATAAAATCTTACCACCTCTGAGAATTTCCAACACCACAGCATCACCAGATTGAAGACTGCTTGCAAAATCTCCTAGCTTCTTTAATGTTTCGTCATTCATCTCAAAGCGAATACCATTAAAAGCAAGAATAATATCCCCGCCTAATAGCACATCGGTACCATCTATAGTCGCCTCAACAGTACCGCCACGTAATCCCATTTTTCCGTACGGAGAAGTAGAAACTACGCGTTGCGCCAACAAACCTGAATTTTGTGGTATGTTTAATAGTTTTGCACTTTTTCCTGAAAGGGGAAGAAAATCAGCTCCAGTCCAAGGAATCTTTTTATCAATCAAAAGAGCCTTTGCAATGTTTGATGTTGCCGCAAAACCAATTCCTTGAAAGCCTCCTGTGACGGTTTTAATTTGACTTACGATACCGATTACCTCTCCGCCTAAATTAAACATAGGGCCTCCTGAATTTCCAGTATTTATTGCAGCATCTGTTTGAATAAACTCCGTATTTGTATAAGGATTGGCATCTTTTGTATTACTTTTTTTACTACTGATATAACCTGAAGACAAGGAATGTGCAAGTCCGAACGGGGCACCTATTATTACGACTTGCTCACCTACTTTACTCTTGTCTGAATCTCCTAAAGATACCAATACGGCATTCTTTTTAGGTCTCGTCAAACGAATTAGAGCAACATCAGCTTCATTAAACGTAGAAACCACTTTGGCCTCAATAGTTTCACCATCTAAAAATTGTACAAAAAGCTTTTCTGCCACGTCAACAACATGAGCTGCGGTTATGATTTCGGTATCAGAAATTAGAAACCCTGAACCCAATCCCTGAGCATTTACCATTGCTGTGGTGTTTCCTAGTCTTTGTAACTTTCGTTCCTCGGTATAAATCACTACAACCGCTGGCTTCACCTTCTCATACAAGGCAGACAAATCTTGTGCTTTTGCCGAAGTATATAGTATAAAAAAGAAGCTTAGAATAAAGTAACGCATTGCGGTTTTCTATTTTAATTCGTTAGCTACAATTTTGGCAAATGCCTTCCGAACGCCTTTTCCCGTATCAGGGTTGGTAATTTCAGCCGTACTAACCGACAATAATCTCTTTTCTTCTTCAAGGCTTAAATTATAGGTTACCGCCTCTAGCACATAGGTAGTTTCTGTAGTATAGGTAATCTGTTCATCCATTTCTTTGGGTCCTAAACGTGGCGGGGCAGTCACGTCGTCATAATAAGCTACTAAGGTTATGTATTTATTTCCGTAAAATTCATCGAAAGAATTATACCCACCTTCTCTTCGCATCACATCTAGTTCTTGCACGTCTTTAAGAGAAGTCAAGGTCAGAATATCAAATCCTTCTTTTCTAAACATAGCAATCACCTCTGTTATTCGTTCGGCAGTTTTATTATCAATACGTTTCAAATCAGGAAAGGCAACATGACTAGCAACAGCGTTGACACCCTTGGCTTTTAATTTACTTACCAAATCTAGTTCATAGGCTTTACGCACATCCTCCATCGGAGTTCTGGCGATAACCAACATTTTTTTATTTCTCAGCGTCTCAAAATCATCTGATTTATACGAGCTTGCTATTTGCATACCAGAGCAGCTGGATAAGAAAATTGCGGTTAAAACAAGTAAGAATAAAGAGCGGAAAATATTTTTCATGGACTGTCTATTTTAAGCATGAAAATTAAGCTAATTTTCTCAAACAGCACAACTATCCAACCTTATATTCCTACTTTAAATACTTCCCTGGCATTGAATTTTGGAAGGAAGTAGATGGTCGAATAACAGACTAGCTTACCAACATTAAATTAAACGTCTGCTTCGCAATTTCCAATTCTTCATTCGTAGGAATAACAAGAATTCTAACTTCGGAATTGTCCTTCTGAATATCTAAAATGGAAGTCGTTCTTTGGCTATTTCTCTTCGCATCAATTTGAATACCCAAAGCCTCCATATTTTCACAAACCATAGCGCGAAGTACACTTGAATTTTCGCCAATACCCGCAGTAAAAACCAAGGCATCTACCCCATTGAGTGCTGCGATATAGCTTCCGATGAATTTCTTGATGCGATAGGCAGTCATGGTCAGTGTCAGCTGACAATCGTTGTTACCTTCTCCTGCTGCTTTTTGGATTTCCCGTAAATCGGAATATCCAGTTAGACCTAGAAGTCCACTTTCTTTTTGCAATAGTTGGTTTACTTCTTTGGATGACATTCCCAAACTATCCATCAGATAAAAAACTACGGACTGGTCTATATCACCACTTCGGGTACCCATGATGAGTCCGTTAGAAGGTCCAAAACCAAGGGAGTGGTCTATACTTTTTCCATCTTTTATTGCCGTAATACTGCAGCCATTCCCTAAATGGATGCTTATAATTTTGCTCGATGTTTTTTTTAGATAAGCAATTGCCCGTTCGGAAACATATTTGTGACTTGTACCATGAAATCCGTATACACGAATATGGTTTTCGTCTGCAAGTGCTTTAGGCATTGCGTATCTGTATGCTTTTTCAGGTAGGGTTTGATGAAAAGCCGTGTCAAAAACGGCAACTTGACTTGCATTTTTAAAAATAACCGAAGCTACTTTTATTCCTATCGCATTCGCAGGATTGTGCAGCGGCGCCAAAGAAGCCAAGCGTTCAATTTCGTCCAATACGTTTTTATCAATTCTGGTAGGTTGGTCAAAACGATTTCCGCCATGTACGACACGATGCGCTACAACATCAATCTCATCTGGGTGTTTTAAAACGCCGATTTCAGGGTGCATCAGCATATCTGTAATTGCCAGCAATCCTTGTTCGTGGTTTGCTAAAGCCAGTACTTCGGAATGCGACTTTCCTTTTGCTTCATAATGGAGCTCTGCATTTTCGAGACCGATACGTTCTGCCAAACCTTTACAGATAACTTCTTCAGAGGGCATTTCAATGACCTGAAACTTTATAGAAGAACTCCCAGAATTGATAATCAGAATCTGCATAGTGCTTAATTTTCTTGTGCTTGTATAGCAGTGACGATTAGCGTATTGAATACATCTTCGACGGTGCAACCCCTACTCAAGTCATTTACAGGTTTATTTAGTCCTTGTAGCATTGGACCAATCGCCAATGCCCCTGTTTCGCGCTGTACAGCTTTGTAGGTATTGTTTCCCGTATTTAAATCGGGAAATATCAATACTGATGCTTCCCCCGCAACTTCAGAATCCGGCAATTTGCTTTTGCCTACCAAGGGGTCAACGGCCGCATCATACTGTATAGGGCCTTCGATTTGTAAATGCGGATGTGTGCTTTTCACAATTTCAGTGGCCCTTCGAACCTTATCTACATCTTCGCCTTTTCCTGAACTTCCAGAGGAATAGGATAACATCGCAATCTTAGCTTTGACTCCAAAGGCTTCCGCAGAAGCGGCAGATGATATGGCAATTTCCGCCAATTGCTCCGCTGTCGGATTGGGATTGATAGCACAATCCCCGAAAACAGAAACCCGATTTTCTAAGCACATAAAAAACACAGATGACACCACACCTATTCCTGGTTTGGTCTTTACAAACTGTAACGCAGGTCGAATCGTGTGCTGAGTGGTATGTACTGCTCCTGAAACCATTCCATCTGCATGACCTTTATAGACCATCATTGTCCCGAAATAGGAAACATCGAGCATGGTGTCTCTAGCAACATCCATATTAACGCCCTTATGTTTTCGTAATTCGCAAAATGTAGTGGCATAGCTTTCAAAATTCCTTGCAGTTGCTGGATTTAGAATATTTAAATGCGAAATATCAAAACCAAGTTGAATGGCCTTTTTCTCTATTTGTTCTTGATTTCCTAGAAGGGTAATATCAACGATGCCCAAAGCACTTAATTCACTAGCAGCCTCCAGAATTCGGGCGTCCTCTCCTTCGGGAAGTACAATATGCTTCTTATGTGTTTTGGCACGCTGCAAGAGGTTGTACTGAAACATTCTAGGAGTAAGGCCTTTGGGTTCAAAAGTTTCCAAACGCTCTAGCAATAATTCGCCATCAATATGGGAATTGAAAAGGGATATCGAAGTTGCTATTTTTTGCTTGCTTTCCGCATAGATTTTCGATTTAATATTACCGACGGAATTTGCAGCATCAAAAGTACCATGCTGCACAGAAATGATGGGGACATGCGTTTCAAAACCTTCTAATAATTTCAAGATAGATGGTTCGGGAAGAATTCCCCCTGTAAGCACAATACCCGAAATCGCTGGATAGTTATCCGAAAGGTTTGCTTGTAAAGCGCCAAGAATTATATCAGCTCTATCACCAGGAGTTATAACCAAACTATTGTCTCGCAAATGCGTCAAATAGTTATGTAATTGCATTGCACCCACTCCAAAACTTCCTGTTTGATTATCAAGATTTTCTTTACCAAAAAGCACTTTTCCATTTAAGGATGTTACAATTTCGTTTAGTGTAGGATGCGATAAATTCTTTACCCTAGGCACCGTGAAGGCAACCGTTTTATCCTTCAATTCTTTTTCCAGACGTTGGTTGACCAGTTCCACATTCTCGGGACGTACTTTATTCGCCACAACGGCAAGAAGTTCAATTTCTTTTTGAAGATAGGTGTTTACCGCAGATTCTAGGTTACCACAAAATTCCTCAAGGGTTTTTCCTTTTCCATTGTCAATTAAAACTACAGGAATACCTAGATTCTTAGCGATATCAATGTTCAAATCGAATTCGATAATGCTTCCGTCACTAGAGAAATCACTTCCTTCCACTAGGATAAAATCAAAACGCTCTTCGAGTCCTTTGTATTTGGAAATAATGGTGTCCAAAATATCACCCTGCCTTCCATCGTTGAACATATCAACCACTTGACTTTGGGTTAAGGCATAGGCATCTTCAACTGGAATATCCAAACCAAAATGTGATACTACGGTATTAATGTGATTGTCTATCCCTCCAGTCTTGATATCATCTATCACAGGTCTGAAATAACCAACTTTGGCCATCTTACCTAGTAAGAGTTGCATCAAACCCAAAACCACTAAAGACTTACCACTATGGGATTCTAAAGTAGCAACATAAAGCGCTTTCGTCATAATTCAATAGTAATTTTAATGCAATAAAGGTATGGATTTCGTCTTTTGAGATGCTATAAACTAATGGAGCGTTTTGTGAATTAATTCTCTATATCGAAACAGGCTGAGCTTTCCAGATAATCATACCCTCCTTTATTGTTCTTTTCAAAACACTCTCCAAAAAGTTTAATCAAATTGACCTCATAGGTTTGCAGTGAACCTTCAAGCCTGTCTAAAACTGACTGATGTATCTTTAGTTTTTCTTTTTTATATCCGTTCCTAGACGTGAAGAAAACCAGTTTTCGTCCCTTTTTAGGGTAAAAGAGTTTCATCATTCCACCAATCGGATTGTTGGTAATATCCATACGGTTTTCATAAACTGCGGCTGAAGGTGGTAACAATTCAAATTCTTTCAATTGCCCAATCATCCAATTCAAAGAAACCCCGCTTATATTGGTATTTAAAGCACCACCGCCAACATCAGAATGTGCTCCAAAGAACCAAACTTCATTTACGATTTCTTTAGGCTTTACTTCTTTACATTCTTGCACCAAGTAATCATCCGTCAAGATGGATGGTGTAAAAACCGAACCTCTATTATCATTTAAGGATAGGGCTTGCGACGCCCTTTTGACGTTGCAAAGCTGGTCATGATATTTGGTTTCCTCAACATAGTAATCGTCTTTGTAATCTGGGATTCCCAAAGATGCAACAGTATCCCACAGCCCCATAAATTCTATTTTATAATCATCATAATCTACACGTTGTTGGGTTACTTCAAAAACGGCATTCCTTCTTTCCTGCAAGGTTTTGTTCCCTTTGTGTGCGTTATATATTTTTTTAATGAACTTTAACCTTTTGTCCTTTGGGATTTTACTAACATCAACAATTCCTGCAGAATGAATCATTCCTGCCAGAATTCTTGCAGCATAGGCACCTCTACTGAATCCGAAGAGATAAATTTCATCTTTGCGTTCGTGGTTATAGTGTTCGGCAAGGTATAAGTAACCATTACAAACTTCGCCACGGATTCCCGAACCCGTTAGGATGCCAACAAAATCAGCTCCGTTACCAACTCCCCTTAAATAAGCAGCACCCACATTAGGATTGTTTTGAAGTGTAACTAGATTATAAAGTTTTGAGACGTTGGTATGACTACTCTCATTATTGGTTGTTCCATCCATAAAAACAGCTAGTTTTTTTGGAGCGACCTCAAAAGAAACGGGTTTATGTACCGTTGCCTTTTTACTTCCACAGGCCGAAAAGACGATTGGAATTATCAGAACCAAACAGCATTCCGCAATGCGATTTACAAATATTTTTTGGATTATAAACATGTAATAAGGTTGGTTTATGAATAGAATCGTTAATTATTTGAACTGATCGGCTACTATCTTGGTGAAGGTTTTTTGTATTTTATCAGGTGCATCAGGGTCGGTTACATCCACCAGACATACATTAACTAATTGTTTACCTTCTTCTAGAGTTAAATCATAGGTTAGCGCCTCAAGTACATAGGTTTTAGAAGTAGATACCATAGGAGCATCTGAACTGCCTGCATTAGGACCGAAACTTGCTTTGTCCTTATAACTTGCAGGAATGCCAGTTTGTGAGGCCATACTTCCATTTTGAGTCTCTATGGTTTGTTTTAGAGAAGTTAAAATGATGCCTGAGATACCAGCGTCTTTAAACATTTGAACTATTTGAGCTGTTTCCTCCGGGGTGTCTGCTTCTTTCAGCGAAGGGAATTGTATATGCGATTCGATAGCATCTAGGTTTTGTGCACGTAATTTACTCGCTATGGCTATTTCATAGGATTTTCGAACATCTGTTTCTGGGCTTTCCGAAACTACCAGAATTTTTGACTTCGAAAGGGAATCAAAACTTTGGGATTTCCAGGAGTCCATTAGCTTAGTAGAAGCGCAACTTGACAGTACAAGAAATACACCGAAAATCAAATAATAACTTTTATTTTTCATACTATGTTTTATAATTATTTAAGACGCTGATTAATAGACCATATTACCTTTTTCATAGTATCATAATACATTTCATATTGCTCATCACCTAGAATAGATTTCACCTCTAGGTGTTGTTCTTGCATCAAAGTCTTGAACTGTTCTTTTACCTGTGTTTTGGTAATATCAGGGTTGTCCTTGCCAATACTCTCCATTTTATTAGAGTATTTACTTGTTATCTCCTGATACTTCAAAGCAACCTCATCCGACAAATTCATTTCTTGTACAAACTCTGAAAACCATTGGTCTATATATTCGGATTCCACTTTAGTGAAAATTGGTGATGGTTGAGTGTTTTCAGTTTCACTGCTTTGGGCAATTATGGAATTTGCTGCCAAAAGAAATATTAAAAAGAAGAAACAACGTAACAATTTCATTTTAATAAAAGTTGCTTTTATTATTTGTTAAATATAAGGAAACTGTGACAGTGGTGAAAGAAGGATTACCTTCGGTGTTCCCTACAATCTCCCCTCCTTACAATAAAACTCAATGTCGCTCAGGCGATATCTGTGCTTTTTCTTTTCACTTACTTACACGAGCACGCTCGCGACGTGCGTGAAAAGAAAAAGCCCGATTTCCATACAGAAATCGAGCTTTGCTCTAAGCGGAGAAAGAGGGATTCGAACCCCCGGAGGTGTGACCCTCAACAGTTTTCAAGACTGCCGCATTCGACCACTCTGCCATTTCTCCAAGTGTCTCATCAGGTATTCCCTGAATGCGGGTGCAAATATAGAAAGCTTTTTCTATTCAATACAACGTTTTATTGAATTTATTCTGTCCTTTTTTATACCAATAGAGTCCCAAATTCAATGAAATTTCAAAAAAACATCGATGAAATACATCAATTAAGGGTCTAAATGCAAAACCTATGAATTTTTATTAAGTACCGCATGAAAACATTTCTTCAACTTTGGCCCAGTAACAAACCTCAAAATCCTACTCTCATGAAAAATTCCCCTACCTACAAAATGGTCTTAACCAGTATCTTTTTTTTAGTATGCTTGGTAATAACAGCACAAGAACCTTATGAAAACAGTTTCGAACCTCAAAAAGACAGCCAGTATCAAAAGTTAAAAAGCTTAGGGTATACCGAAAAGGAAATCTATGAAGATTTAGGTAATGCCAACTTTCTTTTAGAAAAGTATGAAAACGCTGCATTTTGGTATAAGAAACTAAGTGAACTTCAAAACGGCAGAACATTAAGTGCCAATTATCAAAAACGCTATCAATTCGCTCTAGAGCAAACAGCACATATAAATACAGTGGCTTCAAATGATAAAGGTTGGTTGCAACAAATCAAGGAAGATTACCAAGTAAAAAGAGCATTTGACGCACGCCAAGCGAATCAAAGTGTGGCTAGTAATCGCCGGGAATTCGATTTTAATCCCAGTTATAGATCACAGTCTTTAGAATATTTGGTGGAGTATGAAAGAAACAAAGCCTTTATCGGTGTTCCCCACGCCAAAAGGTCTGATATGGAAGAAACTTATGAGTCCCCTATTGCCGTTACTTCAGATGGGCAAACTGCGTACTTCAGCAAGGCGATTTACCTTAAACCCGTAAAAGGTATTTTCTCTAAAAAAGAACTCGTCCATAAAATATATCGTACGGACAAAATAAATGGACAATGGAAAAACGTTCGTGAAATGGCTGTGGCGCCGAAACATGCTTCGGCTATGCATCCAGCAATATCTGAGGATGGCAAACGCTTATTTTTTGCCTCAAACATGCCTGGTTCTTTTGGAAAATATGATATCTATGTGGCTGACATTTCCTTTAAAGGAAATGCGGGAAAAGCTAAAAATCTGGGAACCAAAGTGAACACTAAAAAGAACGATCTATATCCACGTATTATGGAAGACAACACTTTGGTCTTTGCTTCTGAAGGGCGAGAAGGTTACGGCGGACTCGACTTATACATGACTCAAGTAGGACAAAATAACGTTGACTACGCCACAAATTTAGGTAGCCCGATCAACAGTTCTAAAGATGAGTTCTCTATGTACGTAATGGCTGAAAGAGGTATTGGATATGTACTCTCCAACCGAGGGAAAAACAAGGATAAAATACAAGAAGTGGCTTTCTCGTATGAAAATGGTAAGCAATCAAAAGCAGACCAACGAGACTCAAACCTCCGTGCTGCTTTGAACAATAAATTGCAAATAGATTATACCACTTCAATGTTTGAAGATAAATAAGAAAATCATAGTTCGAAATCTTAACCAAAATTCCATTGAGCGTAAGCCTGATGGTTTAACCCCAAATCCCATAAAGATGAGCTATACTAACAATATATCAGGAATATTCTTGTGCTTGATTTTGACGATTGTCTTTTGTCAAAGCACGCATTCGCAAGAAGAAACACCAACCGAATTAGGAACCAAAAGCAGTTATCACAATCAGTTGTATTTCAATCGATTTTTTATCAACCCTACCTTTTCATTGGTGCGAGAAAACAAATCGTATTTGAATATACTGCATAGAAATCAATACACCTCTTTCGAAGATAATCGTCAGAATTATTTCCTCGGATTTAGTAATAAAGTGAATGATCATACAGCTTTGGGAATCGGAGTATATAGCCAATGGTCTGGTGTTGTACAAGAATTCGGATTTAACGCCAACTACGCTACTTCCGTTAAACTGGGAAGAAAAAGCAAGTTGAGCTTCGGAACAAACCTGACCTATTTCAATGAAGGTTTGGACAAAAATCGGATTACCGTCATTGAGAATGACCCTACCCTTTCCGAAGCTAGAAAAGAAAGCAAAATCGCCATTCAACCTGCCATTACTTTGTCCCTTGGTAAATTCGATTTCGGACTGTACGCTAAAGACCTCTTGAAATACAATCAGACGACAAATGAATTTGTAACTAATCTTTCAGAGAAAAGCGTTCGCGCTTCATTGCAGTATACGCATTCTTTTAATGCAACAAGAGGTTTGTTCGAAGACGCACGATTGATGCCTCTTGTACAATTAGGTAAAAACGAAAACAATGAATTGATCTATGTAGGTTCCATGGTACTAGACCTTCCGAAATACGGATGGTTGCAAACAAATTTTGATAATGAATATGGAATGTCCTTAGGACTAGGTTTCAACATCAGCAAAAAAATGTCCCTAGGATATTTACTAGAAAAGGACATCCTTCAAAAGGAAGCTGACTTAGGATGGAACCACGAAGTGAGTCTCGCCTATACCTTTAAAAATGATAAGCTCAATATCAACTTGACGGCAGACAGTTCTCAAGATCAAAAAATAGATCAGATAATCAGAAACTATGAAGAACAGATCTTGGCCTTAACCGAAGAAAAAGGTGATGCTCCACTAACGACTGAAGAAACAAACAAAGAAATCATGAATACTTTGGCACATGAAAACCGTATGATTCTAGATCAGCTCATTTTACGACAGGATTCCATAGAAAATGCGCGCAACGCAGCTTTCGAAAAACGCTTCGAGATGATTGTCCGCGCAGTGCGAAGTGATATAAAGAACAGTATCAAATCAAATTTGAAGGATTTCACTCCCAAGAAAAATACGAGACTTGCTAGTACCGAAGTCAAAAACGTTGCGGACGAAATTCAAAAACGTCGGGACTTTAAAGAGCTTCCGATACGACAATTGGATCAAGCAAATATTGTTGGCGCAAATTCTGGGTATTACGTTATCGCTAATGTGTATAGTAATAAAAAATACCTGAACGCCTTTGTCAAAGACTTAAAAGAAAAAGGTCTAAAACCAAAGCAATTCTATAACAAGGAAAACGGACTCCATTATGTATACCTAGCGGACTACGATGCTAAAGGAAAAGCTAAAGACGCCTATGCTTCAAACCTTAATGGAAAGTACCAAAAAGAGAAATGGATTATGGAAGTGGCTAACCACTCCACCATTGTTCACAATTCATATAATGATTGACGAAACTGAGCTTCAAATGCTAAAATTTAATGCATTTGAACGAAAAAAACCCTTTAAAATAGGGGCTTTCGAAAGATTTTACTAAATTTATACTATTAAATAACTACTACTTAAAACCCTCAAATCCCCTACTACATGAAACCTACTATGAACCTCAACACGTCCTCAAAACGAAAATCTTTTTTACTCGCGAACTACGGTGCTCCCACTTTTTTTCGACCCAAAGATGGCTTAGACTGTTAGCCAAATAAGCACAAAACTTTTCAATGCTATTTCGAATAGCATCTAAAGAATCGGCGATTTTTTCTTGTGTAAAAATCGGTGCTTAATCCCGGAAATTTTATTTAAAGACATGACTTTTTTGTCAGCTTAAAAGCCTGACCTTAGCTATGTATGCTTTAAAATGAACTGCAGAGTTTACAACTCCGCAAGAACTACAACGTCCCAAAAATTACGATTATAATGCCTTGGAGCTTATGACCCTCCATGGCCGAACCTACAAACCACATGACTATGAACTCAGAAATTCTAAAAGTGATTATTATCGACAATGACACGCAACTACATGCTTCTTACAAAAGTTATTTTGAGAAGTACGGCGATTTCAATTTAAGCGGAATTTACAATAGTGTAGAAGATGCTCTAAACAAATTCGATAGCGTACAGCCTGATATCATTGTATCAGAGGTAACCTTACCGATTATCAATGGCTTAGACGGAATCAAATTATTCCGTAAAAAAGACGCCAATGTAAATATCATTATGGCAAGTACGAACAATGATTTTGAAATCATTAAAAAAGCGTTCAAATATGGCGCAAATGGTTTCCTGACGAAGACGGTAACGCGCAAACGTTTGTACCATGCCCTCAATTCAATTAAGAATGAAGGAGCGGTAATTGGCAATGATATTGCAAAAAAAATTATCTCCATGTTTCAGCCGAAATCATACCAATCTTTTTCGGAGCGTGAAAACCAGATTATTGATTATCTAAGTCAAGGTGCAACGTATAAGACCATTGCGGACAAGCTGTTTGTAACCACCAGCGCCATAAACTTTCATATTCAAAACATATATCTAAAACTCAATGTGAACTCAAAGTCTGAAGCCCTATTAAAGCTTCAGGAAATAGGATGAAAATACTGTGCTTGACCCTCAAATTTCTCCCCCTAGCCTACTCGAACCTCATTATTAAGCCCTTAAGGCAATAACGACTTTAAAAATGAGGTTTGTAGGTCATGTTTGTGCCCGCTATATGATTTGGATAGCGGGCACTTTTTTTATTGGTTTCTCTGAATTAGTGGTATTTTAGGTCATTGATTTTGCAAACCAACCTAAAAACTCAAATACATCGCCAACTCCAACAAAATAGGTCTCTGGTCATCAACAGCATTAGTTGTCGGCAATATGATTGGTTCCGGTATATTTTTATTACCAGCATCGCTTGCTGTCTATGGTGGTATCGGAATGTTAGGCTGGGTCTGTTCGGCAATTGGAGCAATTCTTATCGCTTATGTTTATGGTGCCTTAGGTAAAATTGCGCCAGACACCCTCGGAGGGCCCTATATTTATACAAGAATCAGTTTTGGCGATTTTCCTGCCTATTTGGTGGCGTGGGGCTATTGGGTTGCCATTTGGGCGACCAATGCCGCCATCGCCGTTGCCCTTGTAGGCTATTTGGAAGTGTTTTTTCCAGTTCTTGGTGAATCCTCTTTAATTTCAATTTTTACGGGACTCGGGTTTATCTGGGGCTTTACCTATATCAATTCCAAACCGCTCAAAACCGTAGCCAGTATTCAGATGATTACAACCATACTTAAAGTGCTTCCCATTTTAGCTATTGGTGTATTTGGTGTTTTCTACATTAACTGGGAGAATTTTATTCCGCTAAACAGAAGTGACGCAACTACCTTCGGAGCCATTACCGCAACGGCTACACTTAGCTTGTTTGCCTTTTTAGGAATGGAAAGCGCAGGAATTGTAAGCGCTGACACCGAAGATGCCGCCAAAACGGTAAGCAAAGCAACCATAGGCGGCACTCTGATTACCATTGTAGTTTATCTCAGTAGTTCGTTAGCGATTATGGGTATCATTCCCCCAGAAGTTCTTAAAAATTCGAATGCTCCTTTTGCCGATGCCGCTCACTTATTTTGGGGTGGTTCTGCCCAATATATTGTAGCTGGCTGCGCGGTTATCGCAACTATGGGTGCCTTAAATGGCTGGATTCTAATGCAAGGGAGAATTCCAATGGCGGCAGCTTTAGACGGACTTTTTCCGAAAATTTTCGGAAAGCAGAATAGCAATGGCTCTCCCATTATCGGAATCATATTATCTAGTTTTTTAGCCTCCATTTTAATGATGTTAAACTTCTCCAAAAGTTTGGTAGATGCATTTACCTTTATGATGACCTTATCGACACTTTCCGTGATTGTTCCGTATTTGTTTTCGGCTGCTAGTTTGGGTTTCATCCTCTATAATCGTGATAAGAAATTGACCAACCCGCTGATATGGATATCCGTTTTGGCATTTTTGTTTTGCATATGGATTATTATGGGATGTGGTTACGAAGTTGTAATTTATGGACTGATTTTATTTTTGATCAGCTTACCATTCTATTTTGTTTTAAAAAGAAAAAATAAGAGCAATGGGTAACTTTTATGTAAATCCGGATATTACTAGGGCGGAAACCTTGCCCGCCGCTTTCTATCGCGATACCAAAGTATTCGAGCAGATGAAGGAGGATATTTTCGCGAAATCTTGGCAGTTTGTTGGTGATAGTCCGTCCTTGGTTCCGCTTGAGGGATTTGCGCATCCATTCTCATATATGGAGAACTATTTACACGAACCGATGGTTTTGGTGCGGGATAAGGAGAGTAAAATTCGCTGTATGAGTAATGTTTGTACCCATCGCGGAAACCTTATTGCTCATAATGCAGGAAGCATCAACCGCGGATTACGTTGTATGTATCACGGCCGCCAATGGAATTTAGAAGGACAATTCAAACACATGCCCGAATTTCAGGATGCAAAAGACTTCCCCAGACCTTGTGACCATTTGCATCAATTCAAATTAGAAGAATGGGGACCTTTCTTATTTACCGGATTACACCCTGAAGTTAATTTTTCAATTATTCGAAACTTTCTGGACGAGTATGTCGGATTCCTCCCCTTGAACGAATTCAAATATGATTCCGTGAGCAGCAAAGACTATTTGGTAAACTGCCATTGGTCTTTGTACTGTGATAATTATTTGGAGGGATTTCATATTCCTTTTGTGCATCCTGACTTGAATGCAGCGCTTAGTTATGAAGAATACGCTACAGAGTTATTTGACTATGGTACGTTGCAGATAGGTTATGCAGACGGTGCCGAAGAAACTTATAAGTTGCCTGAGAAACATCCGTGTTACGGAAAAGAAGTAGCGGCTTTTTATTTTTGGATTTTTCCTAATATCATGTTGAATTTTTATCCTTGGGGATTGTCCGTAAACGTTGTGAAACCTATTTCTCCTTCAAAAACAAAGGTATCGTTCATTTCCTATTTACACGGAGAAAATCGGTTTGAAGGAGCCGCCAGCGCTGCAATGGACAAGGTAGAACGCGAGGATGAATTTGTTGTAGAAGGCGTGCACCAAGGTCTGCAATCACGCTTCTATAAAGCAGGCCGCTTCTCTCCTACCCGAGAACAGGGCGTACATCATTTTCATAGGATGTTAGCGGAGCGCTTATAAAATTTTCTATGGATACGCCTTTGGTAAGCATTCTCATTCCCTTTAAAAACACAGCTCAATTCCTAACGGAATGTCTGGAATCCATTCTCAAACAAACCCATACAAATTGGGAAGTCTTGGCCGTCAACGACCACTCTTCCGATGAAAGTTTAAAAGTTGTCCATGAATTTGCGGAAAAAGACTCAAGAATTCAAGCGTTTCAAAATCAAGGTTCCGGAATCATTGAAGCCCTACGAACAGCATATTCAAAAAGCAAAGGAACTTTCATCACCCGAATGGATTCAGATGATATTATGACTCCCCATAAATTGGAAGTAATGACGAATTCCCTTTTAGAATCAGGAAAAGGTCATTTGGCTGTCGGACAAGTAAAATACTTCTCGGAACTCGGAATCAGTAATGGCTATGAACGCTACGAAGCTTGGCTCAATCAATTGACACAAACAGGAAGCAACTATTCCGAAATCTATAAAGAATGTGTTATTCCATCTCCCTGTTGGATGGTCCGTCGAGAAGATTTAGATAAATGTGATGCATTCGAACCCGATAGATATCCCGAGGATTATGATTTGACTTTCCGATTTTATGAAAATAGCTTGAAATGCATTCCATGCAACGAGCTACTCCATTACTGGCGTGATTATGATACAAGGACTTCCCGCACTAGCGAGCACTATGCACAAAACTATTTTTTAGATATCAAACTGCACTATTTTCTGAAATTAAATTACAACACTGATAGACCTCTAATAGTTTGGGGTGCAGGAACTAAAGGAAAAACAATTGCCAAGGCTTTGCTAGACCAACAAATCGATTTCTACTGGCTATGCGACAATCCCAAGAAAATAGGTAAAGAAATATATGGGATGGAAATGCTGCATTTTGAATTTCTCAATGAACTGAAAAATCCGCAGAGTATTATTACAGTAGCGAATGAAGAAGCTCAAAAAGCCATCCGTTTGTATTTAGATAGGCTAGAACAAAAATCAATGGAAGATTTCTTTTTCTTCTGTTGACCCGTCCGCTTTTATCTTAAAGCGTAGCGGTCTTTTGTCTTTTTTAAATTATATTTGCCAAATCAAAATCAGGAATGCAGTTTAAACATCCAGAACTTCTTTGGGCCTTATTTCTTCTTCTGATTCCTATTTTTATTCACCTCTTCCAGCTCCGTAGATTTCAGAAAACACCATTTACGAACGTCAAGTTTTTAAAAAAGGTAGTCTCAGAATCTAGACGAAGTAATTCGCTAAAAAAGTGGTTACTTCTTTTTACAAGAATGCTTTTACTAGCGGCATTGATTGTTGCTTTTGCACAGCCTTTCATTGCTGAAAAGAACGCCTTACAAGAAAAGGAAACCGTTATTTATCTAGATGATTCATTTAGCATGCAGGCAAAAACGAATAACAGCACTTTGCTTGAGGAAGCGGTTCAAAATCTTATCCAATCCATTCCAGAAGACCAAACATTTAGTCTTTTGACCAATGAAAAAGTGTTTAAAAATGTAACACTCAAAAATATTCGGAACGATCTTTTGCAGCTTTCTCCTACTTCCAAACAACTAAAATTGAATGAGATATACCTGAAGGCAAATACTTTTTTTGAAGCTGAAAAAAAGTCTATCAAAAACCTAATTGTCATTTCTGATTTTCAGCAATCTATGGCGTTGTCGAAAGTTGATTCGACTCAGACACTTGAAAAACATTTGGTTAGTCTTGCAGTTGATGAATTAGAAAACATTTCTATTGACTCTGTTTATCTAGGCGCTATGGACGGTAATAATTTGGAATTAATCGCAGTACTTTCATCTAGTGTGGACACCGAAAGTACTCCAGTATCTCTTTTTAATGGAGAAAAGCTAATTGCGAAAACAGCAGCAACTTTTAATAAGAACAAACAAGCAGAAGTTAGCTTTACGCTTCCGAAAAACGAAGTAATACAAGGGAAAATTGAAATTTCAGATTCCGGATTGTCCTATGACAATCAACTCTTTTTTAATATTGACTCAAAAGAGAAAATCAAAGTCTTGGTTATTGGGAATGCTGATAGTAATTATTTGAAACGGATCTTCACAACAGATGAGTTTGAGTTTATTTCTGTGACATTGAATGCCTTAAACTATAGCGATCTTAATAAGCAAAACTTAATTATTCTCAATGAACTGGAAAGGATTCCAAATGCTTTGGCAACTAGTTTAAAATCATTTACCACGAATGGCGGAAATTTAGTTATTACACCAGGGGTCAAAATTGATATGAATTCCTATAATTCATTCTTGTCAAATTACAATGCAACGAGCTTTGTACAAAGGGTAAATTACGAAAGAAAGATTACTGATATTTCGTTTTCGCATCCCCTTTATCGTAACGTGTTCGAGAAAAACGTAACAAATTTTCAATCTCCGAAAGTGAACCAATATTTTCGTTTAAAAACTAGAAATCCAAATGTGCTTTCTTATCAAGATAAAGATCCATTTTTAGTAGGTTCTAACGGAGTATTTATTTTTTCTGCTTCTCTATCCTCAGAAAATTCAAACTTTAAAAATTCTCCTTTAATTGTACCTACATTTTATAATATGGGGGTAAACAGTTTGAAACTGCCGGAGTTGTATTATACCATAGGGAATAATCAAAAAGTAGATATTGCCACTCAACTACCTAAAGATCATATCTTAAAGATGACAAAAGAAGGATATGAATTTATTCCTCAGCAAAAATTATTTGCGAATAAGATTTCCCTATCATT
The DNA here is from genome assembly GCF_047345145.1 of Maribacter taeanensis. Lineage (NCBI taxonomy): Bacteria > Pseudomonadati > Bacteroidota > Flavobacteriia > Flavobacteriales > Flavobacteriaceae > Maribacter > Maribacter taeanensis. The sequence goes on along the minus strand of NZ_JBLFER010000001.1, from coordinate 435,844 downwards.
TTATGAAAACCCTGTAAAAGATGGCATTTACAGTATTTACGACCAAGATAATTTTTACAAAAATTTGAGTTTTAACTACTCAAGATCTGAGAGTGATCTTAGCTATATGGATATTTCAAATTTGAACGCCAGTACTAAAAATGAGTCCATCACCGCACTTTTTCAACAAATGCAAAATGACGACACCATAAATGCCCTTTGGAAATGGTTTATTATTTTAGCCGTGTTATTTATGTTGATTGAGGTGCTGATACAAAAATACTTATGATGAACATACTCTTAAAGAATGCCACCATTGTAGACTCGAGTAACAAAAGCCTACATCTCAAGAAACGAGATATACATATCAAAAATGGTATTATTCACAAGATTGCCGCTAGAATAGTTCCTTCAGGCAAAGATAAGGTTGTTGAGTATCCTAATTTACATGTCTCAATTGGCTGGTTTGATAGCAGCGTTAGTTTTGGTGAACCTGGTTATGAGGAACGTGAAACCATAGAAAACGGATTAAAAACGGCCACTAGAAGCGGATTCACAGATATTGTTTTGAATCCGAATACAAATCCGGTTCCTGATAGTAGTTCGGATATTGTTTTTTTGAAAAATGCAGCAAAAGATTCGGTCACCAATCTCCATCCCTTAGGAACCTTGACCGCAAAAAGTGAAGGAAAAGATCTTGCAGAAATGTTCGATATGAAAAATGCTGGTGCTGTTGGTTTTTATGATTTTAAACGTTCTATTGAAAATTCAAATCTTTTAAAGATAGCATTACAATATGCTCAAAATTTTGATGGGCTTGTACATTCCTTTCCCTTGAATACCAAAATTGCTGGAAAAGGCGTGGTAAGTGAAGGAGAGGTTTCCACCAAGATGGGGTTAAAAGGAATTCCTGCTTTAGCGGAAGAACTTCGGATTGTACGAGATTTATTTATTTTGGAATATACAGGAGGGAAATTGCATATACCCACAATTTCTTCCGCTAATTCAGTAAAATTAATTGCGGATGCCAAGAAAAAAGGATTAGATGTTAGTTGTAGTGTGGCAATTCATAACCTATACAAGACCGATGATGCCTTAGAGGAATATGATACAAACTTTAAGGTAATGCCACCACTTAGAACTCAAAAAGATGCAAAAGCCTTAATTAAAGGAGTGAAGGACGGAGTGATAGATTTTGTCTGCTCTGACCATACTCCAATGAATATTGAGGAGAAAAGAGTAGAATTTGACAATGCAGCGTATGGAGCAATTGGTTTAGAAACCTCTTTCGGAATTCTGAATCAGATTTTTGATTTTGAATTTACTATCAAGCTCTTAACCCATGGGAGAGATCGTTATCAATTGAAAACCCCAAACTTAAAAGAAGGAGAAGTCGCATGTCTAACACTTTTTGATCCGAAAGAAGAATACACTTTCACAAAGAAGGATGTTATTTCGACTTCAAAAAATAGCACGTTTCTTGAAAAATCAATGAAAGGCAGAGTTTTCGGGGTTATTTGTAACAATAAAGCAATTATTTGATTAATTTTCTGTTAGAATATAATTAACCAACCCTAAATTTTAGAATTATGGAACAATCAGTAAAAGAAGAAGGTAAAACAATGGCGATAATTGCCTATGTGACAGTCATCGGGCTTATCATTGCTTGGTTTATGAACAAAGACAAAGACAATGCTTTCGCGAAATTTCACATTGGCCAATCATTGCGAATTTTTATTTTAGGTATAGTTATAAGTGTAGCTGTAACTATTTTAGTGAGTATTACAGGCTTAGGAGTTCTGTCATACATATCATACATCCCTTTGATTCTTATCGTTTTAGGCATTATTAATGCCATGAATTTAAAAGATGAACCGCTTCCTGTAATCGGTACAATTGGCGGATAATCTGATTCTGATGATAGTAATATTTAAAAGAGGCTCGCATGGGAGCCTCTTTTTTTTGTCCATAATCTGAAGTTCACCTAACTTTGAAAGATGGGCGAATCGGTAAAAGAGGGAAAAACAACGGCAATAGTAGCATACTTTACCCTGCTAGGTGCATTAATTGCTATAAGTATGAATATGGAGCCTAAAAATGAATTCGCACGTTTTCATACTAGGCAAGCATTTGGTTTACATATTATCTTTATTGGCTGCGCTCTGTTTTTAAGTTATGCTTTCAGCCCTTATGCCTGGTATGGACTATATGCTTTTTATCTTGTTTTATGGGGGTATGGGTTTATTGGAGCCCTTAGTAACAAAAAACAATCTGTCCCCATATTAGGCCCCTATTTTCAAAAATGGTTTACTTTCATTCAATAAAATTTTATGACTACCGCCCCCCTATCTTTAGAACATTTAATTCGACCGTCTAATAGTACTGTTGGAAAACCACCTGTTCTATTTATGTTTCACGGCTATGGAAGCAATGAAGAAGATTTATTTTCTTTTGCTCCAGAATTGCAAGCTGAATTTTGTGTTATCTCTGTCCGCGCGCCTTACCCTATGGAGCCTTTCGGAAATGCCTGGTACGCCATTAATTTTGATGCTGAAAATGGCAAATGGAGCGACGATGAACAGGCCAAGAGTTCCATAGAAAAAATCGTGAATTTTATTGATGAAGCCTGTAAAACATATGGTTTAGACACAGATAGAGTAACACTTTTAGGTTTTAGTCAAGGTACTATCTTGAGTTATGCAGTTGGTATATCCTATCCGGAAAAAGTAAAAAATATAATTGCCCTTAGTGGTTATATCAATGAAAATATTCTAACGGAAGGTTATGCCGATAAAACACATCAAAATTTAAAAGTATATGCCTCTCATGGACAAGTGGATCAGGTGATTCCACCAGAATGGGCACAGCGAGCTCCAGGCTTTCTGCAAAACTTAGGAATTGAGCATATCTACGAAGAATTTCCTGTGGGCCATGGTGTAGGTCCTCAGAATTTTTACTCCTTCAAAAAATGGTTAGACGATAAGATTTAATTACTTCTTGTATAAAGTAAGTGATCTACTAAAGTGAAATCTACTCCCATATCATCTTTCAGTTCGTATTTAAGAAGTAATTCTCCCCAATATTTTCCATCGGAAAAATCAACGACAATCCATTTGTGATTTAGTATTTTGATTTTATTGAGTTTAAAATCATTCTCCATTCCCTCATAGGGAATTAAAGGATTATTCCCTTTTTTTTCGTTAGTTTCTAGTAGTTTATCTGCAATATATCGTGAAGGGTTTTTAATGTTCAAATGCTCGTAATACGCCAAAGCATCGTCATTATTCTCCAAAGAAAAATATTGCATATCTAATATGCTCAGCTGCGATTTTTGCACCGAATCTTGTAGACTTACCTTTTCGGCTTCTAGTTTGTTTATTTTATCATTCATTGTTTTTGCAAGTGTTCCACTACTCACAAAGAGGTACAACGCTATCAATCCTGCAAAAACAAATAAGTAAAGGAATATATTTTTTTTCATCAATAATTAATTTATTTTCATTTCCGCGAAAGCGGGAATCCGTTCAATTAAAACTATACAGTAATCACCAAATTATCATAGGCCAAATGTACATTTTTGGGTAACCTTTTTTCTACTTCATCATGAAAACCAAGTAAGTGACTAATGTGGGTAAAATAGGTGACTTCTGGTTGCACCTCTTTTACAAAATCTAAGGCTTCTTGAAGGTTGAAATGCGAATGATGCGGTTCTTCTCGAAGCGCATTGACGACCAAAACTTTTGAACCTTTTACTTTTTCAATTTCTTCTGAATTCATTCGCTTTACATCGGTTAGGTAGGTGAAGTCCTTTAGACGAAATCCGAATACCTGCAATCTGTTATGATCAATATCTATGGGGGTTACACTAGTGTTTCCGATAGTAAAAATCTGATTGTTTTCAATAATATTCAAGTCAACAGCCGGAGCACCTGGATACCTGTTTTCATCAGCAAAAATATAATCAAAACGCCTTTTTAAAGATTTTGCAACACGTTCATGTGCATAAACCGGAATGTCTCCTTGGCGGAAAAAATAGGGTCGAATATCATCAATACCAGCGGTATGATCAGCATGTTCATGAGTAAAAAGAATACCATCTAACTTGGTCACATTATTAGTGAGCATTTGTTGTCTAAAATCGGGACCACAATCAATTACGAAATTGAAATCATCCCAAGAAAGCAATACAGAAACACGAAGTCTCTTATCTTTCTTGTTATCGCTCAAGCAAACAGGGTGTGTGCTACCAATTACAGGAATTCCCTGTGAGGTTCCCGTTCCCAAAAAAGTAACTTTTAATTTACTTGCCATTGATTTCAAAATTATAACTATTTCTTGACATCAATACTGTTTTTATCCACATTAGTAGCGTTTTCACAACATTAAAAGAATAAAAAATAATTTATAAAAAATTGAATCGTTTATGACCTAGAAACTATGTGAACTTCTTATTTTTGTTACAACTAAAACACACTCCATGGCTTCTGTTTTAAAAAGGGATACTGCTTTTGAAAATATTCCTTCGATTAAGGCTAAAACACTCCGCATAAATTTAAATCCTGATATCTACGGTACCTTTGCTGAAATTGGTGCAGGGCAAGAAACTGCGCGTCATTTCTTTAGGTCTGGTGGTGCTTCAGGCACCATTGCTAAAGCAATGAGTGCTTATGACAAGCAATTTAGTGATGCGATTTATGGTGTTGAAAAAGATGGTAGGTATGTAACACAACCACGATTAAAAACCATGTTGGCTCATGAAATGCGTTTGATGGAAGAACGTATAAGCAGAGATAACAATCCTGATCGTTTGTTTTTCTCATATGCCAATACAGTAGCTACTATTGATTTCTCAAAAAGATATAAAGGTCATGGTTGGATCGGAATTCGGTTTCAGCTAGATCCTGATCAAAAAGAGCTAGACGAAATTATTTTACACGTTCGGTTCAAACAAAATGAAGCTAGGCTACAACAAGAAACTTTGGGAATATTAGGTGTAAATCTAATCTATGGTGCTTTTTACAAGTACCATAAGCCCAAAAAGATGTTGAAATACTTGTATGATCATATCGATAAGGATACGATAGAAATCGACATGATCAATTTCTCTGGTCCAAACTTTAAAGATGTAGATAATCGATTGATGAGTCTTCAATTGATCAAAAATGATATGACTGATGCGGTTATGTTCGGTCCTGATGGAAATAACTTATTACCGGCAGCAGTACTTTACAAAAAGAACATTCTCGCACTTCGAGGAAGTTTTAGACCGGTCACCAAGGTAAATCTCGACATGTACCAAAAGTCTTATGATATTTTTGTGCGAGATTCTGCTGTTAATCTCGATAAAACCATTGTAATTTTTGAAATTACTTTATCGAATTTAAAAGCCTCAGGTGAAATCGATGAACAAGATTTTATGGACAGAGCCGAGTTACTTTGTTCACTAGGTCAGCATGTAATGATCTCGAAATTCCAAGAATACTATAAATTGGTTGAATATTTTAACAACTATACCAAGCAGCGTATTGGTCTCACCATGGGCGTTAACAATTTGGTAGATGTATTTGATGAAAAATACTATCGTCATTTAAGCGGAGGTATTTTAGAAGCTTTTGGAAAGCTATTCTTTAAAGATCTACAAGTGTATTTATACCCAATGAAAAGTCCTGAAACGGGTCAGATCATGACGAGTAATAATGTAAAGGTTCATCCGAGAATGAAGGAATTGTATAAATTCTTTAAATATAACGGTAAGGTGATGGACATTATCGACTACGACCCTGAAATTATGCATATTTTCTCTAGGGATGTGCTGAAAAAAATAATGAATGGAGAAGATGGCTGGGAAGAACAACTACCTGAAGGTATTTCAGAAATAATAAAGGAGAAGGATTTGTTCACCAAAAAGTTAATTCAGGAAGAACAAAAATAAAACGCTGATAATCAAATAATTAAATAAAAAAAAGCCTCATTTACATGGGGCTTTTTTATTAGATAAGTTAGGAATATCAGTCTAATAATTGAGCCGCATGATCCTTCGTTTTTACCTTTTCTATTATTTTTTCAACAACACCATTAGCATCAATTACAAAAGTCATTCTGTGAATTCCGTCATATTCACGCCCCATAAATTTTTTCGGTCCCCAGACACCAAAAGTATTTATAACGGTATGATCCTCATCAGCAAGTAAAGGAAAAGGGAACTCAAATTTGTTTCTAAAATTTGCTTGTCTCTTTTCGGAGTCCGCACTCACTCCTAATAAGTCGAAACCTTGAGCTTGTAATTCCGCATAATTATCTCTCAAATTGCATGCTTCAACAGTACAACCGGGTGTATTTGCTTTGGGATAGAAAAAAACAATTAATTTTTTTCCAGAGTAATCAGATAAATTTATAGTATTGCCGTCTTGATCTTTAGATGAAAACGCAGGAACAGTATCCCCTACTTTCAGTGTGTTCATATAAAATTTTAATTAAATTAATGTTTTATGATTTTGAGATAAAATTAAACAAAAAAATGACAAAATCTGAAAAAGTAAATTTTGTAATCGATACACTACAGGAGCTATATCCAACAATTCCCATTCCATTAGACCATAAAGACCCCTATACTTTATTAATTGCGGTACTAATGTCGGCGCAAAGCACCGATGTTCGAGTTAACAAAATTACTCCACTATTGTTTGCCAAAGCAGATAACCCCTATGAAATGATCAAGCTTTCCGTCGAAGAAATTCGCGAAATAATTAAACCTGTTGGCTTATCTCCTATGAAAGCAAAAGGAATATACGGGCTCTCAAAGATGTTGGTAGAAAAGTATAATGGTGTAGTTCCTCAAGAATTGGAATTACTTGAGGAATTTCCTGCCGTGGGTCATAAAACCGCCAGTGTTGTAGTTTCACAAGCTTTTGGAATTCCAGCTTTCCCTGTAGATACGCACATTCATCGACTAATGTACAGATGGGGATTTACAAATGGAAAAAATGTTGTTCAGACTGAAAAAGATGCCAAAAGATTGTTTCCCAAAGAATTATGGAATGACCTACACTTGCAAATTATTTGGTATGGCCGTGAATACTCACCCGCGCGAGGCTGGGACCTTGAAAAAGATATCATTACAAATACAATTGGGAGAAAAACGGTCTTAGAAAACTACTATAAAACTAAAAAAGCCCGCTAAGAGCGGGCTTTTTTAGTTTAAAATGTTTTCAAACTTGAGATCTTTGTACTCAATCACATGAAGTGATCTCGAAAAATTGAGCAAAAACCGTATAGTTTCGGCTCCAGATCTAACAAGTGTGCATTCCTTTTGGTGTTCAGAGTAAATTTTTTCCATATTTGGTATAGTCTTGTTATGTAAGAATAACGCAACTAAAATGGAAATATTGTTTTTACTCCTCTTAGCAGAATGTTAATTCGTTAAAACGATATTATGCTTTTCAATAATTTTTCTAAGGTTAATTAATGCATAACGCATTCTTCCTAGAGCTGTATTAATGCTAACTCCCGTATTCTCAGAGATTTCCTTAAAACTCATGTCTTTGTAAATACGCATCAAAAGCACTTCTTTCTGATCATCTGGAAGCTCTTCAATCAAATCTCTTAAATCAGAATCAATTTGATTTTTTATGATTTGTTTCTCAGCATTTAGCTTATCATCTCCAATTACAGAAAAGATATTGAAATCTTCATTGCCTTCAAACTTCGGCATTCTTTTGTTTTTTCTGAAATGATCGATGATCAAGTTGTGCGCAATTCGCATTACCCATGGTAAAAATTTACCTTCTTCACTATATGAACCTTTCTTTAAGGTCTTAATAACCTTAATAAAAGTATCTTGAAAGATATCTTCAGTAATATCTCGGTCTAAGACTTTAGAGTAAATAAAACTGGTTACCCTTTGGTTGTGTCGGTTAATTAAAACCTCCAAAGATTTTTCATCTCCACTAATGTAGTCTCGTACTAATACTGAATCTTCAATCTGGTTTTTCATGTAAGTAGGCTTTTTCGTTAAAGTTTGGGACTTTCTGTTAGAAAGATTTTTAAGAGTCATCTAGTTATTTTTTGAGTTTAATTTTAAATCTTGCGATTTTGCTTCGATTTTCAATTATGACCTAAAACTAGATATATCGGGGCGAGAGAAAAAAACATTGTTGTCAAACCCTCAGTTTTTGATGTGAAACCCTACTTTTCTATTTTTCAACAAAATAAAATACAACATGATGCGTTGCTCTCGTCTAACCGTATAGATTACATTCATCAGTTTTTTCGTATACTTTATCCTTTTGAGACTTTTTTATCAATTCAAATACAGGTTTCTAAAATAATTAGTATCAAAACCAAAAAAGAAAAGCCCCGACAATTTAAATTGTCGGGGCTTTTCTTGTATTGCAGTGTGCTTTAGTTCAAATTCGATTCAAATTGAATTCCTTTTGCCTCAGTTATCTTTAAAGACTTTGAAAAGTCTAAAAGAAATTTAACTGTTTCCGGCTTTGCTTGAACTAAGTTACATTGTTTCTGTTCTTTAGAGTAAATTTTTTCCATATTCTAGTTTGGTATTGTTTTCTAAGATAACGCAACTAAACCACAATGTAATTAATTCACTCGACCTATGGTCTATTAATTCGTTAAAACAATATCATTCTCATTAATAATCTTTCTTAAGTTAATAAGAGCGTATCGCATTCTGCCTAGAGCTGTATTAATACTCACTCCTGTATTCTCAGAAATTTCCTTAAAACTCATATCCTTATATATACGCATGATCAATACCTCTTTCTGATCGCCGGGTAACTCATCAATAAGTAAGGTCAAATCTGAATCAATCTGGTCTTTTATAATTTGACCTTCGATATTTAATTTTTCATCACCCATCACAGAAAAAATATTGAAACTATCAGAACCATTGTACATCGGCATTCTGCGGTTTTTTCTAAAATGATCAATAATAAGGTTGTGCGCTATTCGCATCACCCAAGGTAAAAATTTACCTTCCTCATTATAGGCTCCTCTCTTCAGGGTTCTGATAACCTTAATGAAGGTATCTTGAAAAATATCTTCCGTGATTCCTCTATCACCAATCTTAGAATAGATAAAACTACTAATACGTTGATTATGTCTATCAATAAGTGTAGATAGAGCTCTTTCATCTCCGTTAATATAGCGCTTAATAAGTATTGGGTCGTCAATTTCTACTTCCATAACGATTACTTTTTCGGTTAAACATTGAGCCCTTTTCAAAGATGAAAAGGTCTTGTGGGTTATTCTTCCAATTTTAAAAAAGTAATCTTGTTGCTATAGGCTATTGACTTTTTAGTAGACCCAAATATAGATAAAATAATGTACTTCGAAAAAAAATCTAATCATCAGGCCCCTTTTTTATAAAAAATACCCGTAAACCAGTCGCAGGTTTTCTTCAGTTCAAATCTAATAATACCTCAATAAATAAGTAGATTACTTTAATAACAGGTATAGAGCCAAATACCCTATTTTATGATCAAAGGTTGCTGGCTATTGTAAGGTCCTATTGTTATCTTTACATTCTCTAAATTTTCTTATGAGTTCTATTCTCGATGTCAATCCAAAGGAAAATATCATTATCAAAGGTGCAAAATTGCATAATTTGAAAAATATTGATGTAGTAATTCCTAGGAATAAATTGGTAGTGATTACAGGTTTATCGGGCTCTGGAAAATCAAGTTTGGCTTTTGACACTTTGTATGCCGAAGGACAAAGGCGCTATGTGGAGAGCCTCTCTTCTTATGCAAGACAGTTTTTAGGAAAATTAGATAAGCCAAAAGTTGACTATATAAAGGGAATAGCACCTGCTATTGCCATAGAGCAAAAAGTGAATTCGACAAATCCTCGATCCACGGTCGGCACCACTACAGAGATTTATGATTATCTAAAATTATTGTTTGCTAGAATAGGCAGAACAATTTCTCCAGTTTCAGGCAACGAAGTAAAAAAGAATACGGTTACTGATGTGGTGCAGCATGTGAAAGCTTTTTCAGAGGGAACTAAACTGCTCTTACTAGCACCAATTAAAATTAGAGAAGATCGTGATTCTTTAAAATCATTAGAATTATTTTCAAAACAAGGATACGCCCGAATAAAATACAAAGGAGATGTTCTGCGTATTGATGCTGCCCCCAAGGATATTGGAAAGGAATTCGATCTAGTTATTGATAGAATCATCACCAAAGATGATGAAGATTTTTACAACCGATTAGCCAATGCCATAGATACGGCATATTTCGAAGGAAAAGGAGAATGTTTGATCGAAGAGCTTGAAACAAAGAAACAAACTCTCTTTAGCAATAAATTTGAGTTAGACGGAATGTCTTTCTTAGAGCCCAATGTGCATCTTTTTAGTTTTAATAATCCGTATGGGGCGTGTCCGAAATGTGAAGGCTATGGTGATGTTATTGGTATTGATGAAGATTTGGTGATTCCGAATACCGCACTTTCGATTTACGAGAACGCGATTTTTGCCTGGAGAGGTGAAAGTATGGGTTGGTATCGCGATCAATTGGTAAATTCAGCTTACAAATTTGATTTTCCCATTCACAAGCCGTGGTTTGAGTTATCTGAAGACCAAAAACAATTGGTCTGGGACGGAAATGATCATTTTATAGGAATACATAAGTTCTTTACTCAATTAGAAGAGAAAAGCTATAAAATTCAAAACCGAGTGATGCTTTCTCGCTATCGCGGGAAAACTAGATGTGGCGTATGCAAAGGAAAACGTCTGCGGTCAGAAACAGATTATGTAAAAGTTGATGGAAAATCGATTTCTGATTTGGTAGAACTCCCTATTGAAAAACTAACCCTGTTTTTTGAAGGAATTAAGCTAAATGAGCATGACGGACAAATCGCTTCCCGTTTATTAAAAGAGATCAATGCACGTTTAGGATTTCTAAACAAAGTGGGCTTAAGTTATCTAACGCTGAATAGAAAGTCGAATACCTTATCTGGTGGAGAAAGTCAGCGTATTAATCTAGCAACTTCGTTGGGAAGTAGCTTGGTGGGTTCCATGTACATTTTAGACGAACCAAGTATTGGTTTACATCCTAAGGATACCGAAAATCTTATTGAAGTTTTAAAGTCTTTGCGGGATTTAGGAAATACTGTAATCGTTGTTGAGCATGATGAAGATATCATGAAGGCTGCTGATGAAGTGATTGATATAGGTCCTGAAGCAGGTACTCATGGCGGTCATGTAGTTGCCCATGGTACACTTGATGAAGTATTGTTATCATCTTCACTTACGGCAAGCTACTTGAATGGTAGCGAAGAAATTGCCGTACCTGAAAAAAGAAGGGAGTCAAAAAATTTCATTGATATCAAAGGAGCACGTGAAAATAATCTCAAAAATATTGATGTTACTTTTCCTTTGAACATGCTAACCGTAATCACTGGGGTTTCTGGAAGTGGGAAAAGCACCTTAGTCAAAAAGATACTATACCCAATTATTCTAAAGGAAGTAGGAGGCTACGGGGAAAAAGCAGGACAATTCACTTCTTTTGAAGGAAAATATAAAGATATCAAGCATGTTGAGTTCGTAGATCAAAACCCGATAGGCAGGTCTTCACGCTCAAATCCGGTTACTTACATCAAAGCATATGATGATATTCGAAGTTTGTTTGCATCTCAAAAACTAAGTAAAATTAGAGCCTATCAACCCAAACATTTTTCTTTTAATGTTGACGGTGGAAGATGCGAAAAATGTAAAGGTGAAGGAGAAATTACTGTAGAAATGCAGTTTATGGCCGATGTTCATCTGGAATGCGATACTTGTGGAGGCAAACGGTTCAAAAAAGAAGTACTCGAAGTCAAATTCGAAGATGCAAGCATCGATGATATTCTAAACATGACCATTGATGATGCGATTGCTTTCTTTGAAACCCATACACAAACGAAGCTCGTAACGAAATTAAAACCCTTACAAGACGTTGGTTTGGGTTATGTTACTTTAGGCCAGTCCTCCTCAACCCTTTCAGGTGGCGAGGCGCAGCGTATCAAATTAGCTTCTTTTCTAGTAAAAGGAAGTTCCAAGGACAAAGCACTCTTTATTTTTGATGAACCTACGACAGGACTTCACTTTCACGATATCAAGAAATTGTTGAAATCCTTTGATGCTTTAATTTCTAAAGGACATTCTATTGTAGTCATTGAGCATAATATTGAATTAGTCAAATGCGCCGACTACATTATTGATTTAGGTCTAGAAGGAGGAGAAAATGGGGGTCAATTGCTCGCTTCTGGAACTCCAGAAGAAATTATTAAAAGTAAAGATTCACATACTGCAAAATACCTTAGAGAAAAATTACTCTAAATTCATTTTAATTTAATATACTGTTTTTCAGTCAATTAGATCTACCTCTAATTTTCTGGCACGCTGTTTGGTATATACTAATCGAGTGAAAATATTTCCACTCTTAATTAAAACCTTATATCATGAAAAAATTAGTACTACTTTTTACAGCACTTATTTTAGGTACCACTAGCATTATGGCTAGTACAGCAGATGATAAGGTTGCAGAACGCAATGCTTATCGTAACGACAACTCTTTCATATTTGTCGAAAACGGCGTTACGTTTTCAGTATATCCCGATGGAGAATTTGATTTTTACATTGACAATAGAATTGGAAACCGTAGAAGAAATGTAACCTTTAATTCTGGATTCGACTACAGTGCTTATGCACAGTATGATGATTACGGAGCGGTGATTCAAGTTGAGAACGTTCCTATCTATTACGATAACTACGGACGAGTAATACAAATCGGAGATGTTGACTTAAGCTACCGTCGCGGTAGAGTACGTAGCGTTGGTAATATGTATGTATACTATAACAATAGAGGATTCTACGATTATCATACAGGGTACATCAACAGATGGAATAGATTCTATGTATACAGACCTTTTCACGGGTTCTTTGCAAGACCAGCTTTAGGATTCTGTTTTGTGAACACGAGACCATATAGAAGATACTATAACCCTATTCGTTATACCTTCTACAACCCATATCGATTTAACAATAGAAATCGTTACGCTAAAATTGGTCGTGAGCATAGATATAACAAAGTTCGAAGAGAAAGATCTACGATCTACAGAAATGATAAGCGAGTAGCTGTAAGAGATAACAGTGTACGTAGAAGTAATAGAACTGTAGCTCGTAACAATTCAAGCAGAGGTAATGGAAACTTGGCTAAAAATAGTTCAAGTAGAACTAACAGAACTGCTGTAAGAAGTAATGCGACAAGAGGAAACAGAAGCATAGCGCGAACAAGTAATTCACGTTCGGTAACAAGATCAAAAGGTAGCAATAGTACTATTAAGCGATCGAATTCCCGTAAAGGAAATGCTTCAAATAGTAGAACTGTAACTAAAAGAGAAGTTGTAAAAAGAACACCTCGTACAACAACGGTAAAACGAAGTACAACAGTTCGTAAGCCTGTAAATAGAAGTACGAATAGAACAGTTCGAAGTACAACAAACAGAACGCAAAGGTCTGTTACAAGACCTACGCAAAGAACTTCAAGAAGTACAGCTAGCAGAAGTTCATCTTCAAGATCGGTGAAAAAAGCACCGACGAGAAGTTCAAGAAGCAGCAATAGTCGCTCAACCTCTGTACGAAGTAGAGGAAGACAGTAAATCTTAACAAAGTTTCAGAACAGATTCTGAAACGAGTTCAGAATAAAGATAGTTTTTAGGTTGGTTAGTTGTTTACCTCCGTAGTGGATTCGTCTACTGCGGAGGTTTTTTTTATGGGGATGTTTAACTCCTTTTTATGAGCTTGTCAATCACTCCATTTACATCCGCAGAAATTTTAAATACATATATAGCAAATCCAAAAAGTACTGCCATCAAAGTCCCCTTCAAAATAATATTTATAATAGGATGCCAAGTAAAATTGAGGAAATAAAAGGGAATTCCAATTAAAAGAAGCACACCTAGTACTTTTAGAGTACTTGTTGTAAATGGAAGCATTCCAAATTTCACTTTGACATAAATAAGTTTTACTGTATTGTAAATAAAGAAAGCAAGAAAACTGGCAATAGCAGCCCCTTCTAACCCATACCTAGGAATCAGCCACAAATTAAATAGTATGGTTATAACGGCCAAAAGAATACCCATCACTAGTACAGCCCGATAATATTCTGAATTGTAAAGAATGGAGTTATTGTTTCCAAGAAGCGAGTCATAAACCTTTATCAAACCAATTATGAAAACAACAGTAAAACCTCCCCTATATTCCTCCGGAAGTAAAAGATAAAGCTGATCTAAATTCAAAATAATCAATAGAAATAAAACTCCTGAAGCTATAAAAAGAGTCAATGAACTTTTTTGATACAAGGTTTTAAGACCAATCATATTACCACTATTGATTAACTCAGCAGTTAAAGGATAAGTAATTTGATGCATACTACGTGAAGGCACAATGATAACCATTGCGATATAGGTTGCGATACCATAATACGCTACATTTTCAATAGAAATGTATTGATTAAGCATCACCTTGTCAATTTCAAGCAAAATGATAGCAGCAGACCCACCAAGAACGATAAGGGTACTATAACTTAAGATTTCTCTGGTGTTTTCTGGCCATTTAAAATCTATTTTAGGCATCTGAAGTTTATAGGCGTATAGCTTCATGACAAAAACTCGAAGCAAATTAACCCCCACCATTGCCTTTAAAAAGAAATCGACTGAAATTACATCTAAATATATAAGCACCAATAGAATCATGGTACCAACCCTAGTGAAAATCTCTTTCATGAAATTTCCAAAAACAGATTTTAAACGTACCCTAGCCCAAGCATAAAATATTTCGAAATAGGCTAGGGAAAATCCTATCAAAAAAATATACCATACATAGTTCTTTACTATAGGGTTTGTACTAGACAAAAAGTCACCTATAGTTTCGTTGGCAAAATAAGCAACACCTGCCAGTGGCAATACTATTACTATTGGAAGCAACAGCATTAGTGTTAAAAATGCATTTAATTCTTGTTCCTCTTTAAAACTACTATAATATTTAACCAGTGTGTTTTGAACACCAAAAGTCATCAAAGGCATAAGAATTAAGGATGCAGAGAACATTACTGTAACCAAACCGAAATATTCCGCTTCTAAAAATTGCGTATAGAGAAAAAGCTGATTTATCGCGCCAATACCAAACCCTATATAGGTAACCAAGGTATTGTTTAACGACTGTTTAAATACAATACCCATTAGATATATTCGGCTAGTTTTCTGGTAAGTTCCCTCCTACTATATTGATTTGTATGTAGTGATGAAACCCTCAACTGATTTCTTTGGTATTGTTCGAACCAATTTAAAAGTACATTTTTCAGTTGGAAATGAGACTTATAATCAAATATTGCTCCGGTTTTAGTAGCTGCTACCATTTGAGCTACTTCCCAATTTTGAGGGCCTACACCTAGTATTGGACGTTCAGCTGCCATGTATTCAAATAATTTTCCAGGAATTATTCCTTTTGTTTCCGCTGAATCTATCTCGGCCAATAATAGCACTTGTGCTTTTTGTTGGTATCTTAGAGCTTCTTCATGGGAAACATAACCAAGCACATCCACATAATTTTTCAAGCCAGACTCTTTGAGCGTTTGCAGTACATCATCACTGAGCACGCCCAAAAATTGCAATCGTAACGCCTTCTTAAATGCCTCATTTTCCGAAATGATTTCGGTAATCACTTTCCAAAGGTTTTTCGGGTTTCTCCCTGACAACATGGAACCGATATGAGCTATTGTAAATTGTTCATCTAAAGTTACCTTACTGGCAACAATAGTATCAAAACCATTCGTGATCACTTTTATAGGTTGCCTGGTAATCTTTTGAAATTCGTTCTTGGTAGTTTCACTCGTAACCACAATCTTATCTGCATTTGTCAAAATTAATTGCTCTAGCTCTTTATGACGACTTTTTGCCATTGAAGTGAGTTTTAGTTTTTTATGATACCCAATCGACGTCCATGGGTCCCTAAAATCTGCAATCCATTTAACTTTTTTGAATTCTTTTAAGTAATGACCAATGAGATGAACACTGTGTGGTGGACCTGTAGTTATTACTGTTTCTATTTCCTCATTTTCAATAATCTCATATAAAAACTTTACCGAAGGTCGGACCCAATACTTTCGGGCATCGGGAATGAAAAAATTTCCTCGAATCCAAAGCATTATTTTTTCTAAGACAGATTGATTCTTTGTTTGAATGATTCCAGAACTTATACGTTTCGTTTTCTTTTTTGAGAAAAGACTTGCGATTTGATAGGGTTCAAAAATGCGATTTTTATAGATAGTAATATCATCAGGAATCTCATTCTTAAAACTTTCGTCAATAAGAGGGTAATTGGCATTTTCAGGAATATAAACAATAGGGTCAATACCAAAATCGCGAAGGTATTTTACAAACTTTAACCAGCGCTGCACCCCAGGTCCACCTGCAGGCGGCCAATAATAGGTGATGACAAGCACTTTTCGCATTAGGCTTGTGGTTTTTCTTCTTCCTTTCTATATTTCCAAAAGGTGAACCCTATTCCACCAAGAATAATCAGACCCAGTAAAATGGAACTTGCAAGAGTAATTTGGCTTCCGATTTTTACAACTTCGGGTTCAAATTTGAACTCTATGGTATGTTCTCCTTCAGGAATTCTCAGTGCACGAAGTACGTAATTTACTCGAAAATGATCTTGCAGCATTCCATCGATATAAGCATTCCACCCCTTGGCGTAATACATTTCAGAGAAAACTGCAACTCCAGCATTCGTATTTGCTGAGGTATACGTCAAGTGATTAGGCTGGTATGTTTTAAGCGAGATATTTGCGGTAGAGTCCGTTCGAAACGCAAAACGATTAATGTTCGGAAAGTCCTTTATATTGATGATGGCCTCTCTTTGAGATTTTAACCCCTCTAGAAGTTTAATTTCCTCATCAGCGTCATTTGCCTTTTTCAATTCAGAAACAAACCATGCATTCCCATTTGCCTCTGGGTTCATCGCTGGGTAGCTCCTGCCCTCTTCATCTTGTTGAACTACATATTTAACGTTCAACATGTTCAGAACCTCCATGTTCCCTTTTACAATTTGGTACTCGAATAAATCTTGAATGCCAGCTGGTTTTGCAGCATGATATCCGCTTATAGCCTTATGAAAATAAGAAGTTCTTGCTCCTTCAAACCCCTGACTTTGATCAAAAACACGATAAATACCTTTATCCTTCTTAATTTCTCTATCGACCATAGTTTCTTTAAAAGGTTGGTTCATAGCTCTTTTCGAGACAAAATTGTCATTGTTCACGTAACGTAAATTCACGCCAACCAAGTCAAATACGATTAACGCTCCTAAAACAACAGTAACAACATTCTGCTTCAATTTTTCCTTTAAAAAGAACCAGAGTGCTATTGCGGTTAATAGCACAAACATAAATGATCGAAATAAATCATTATTATAAATCGCTTCGCGATCTAGCTTTATCAAAGCATATAGCTCGACTCCATAATTTTCTTTGAGAATTCGATCTGTTGGGCCTTCAAAAGAAAAAGTTCCTTTAAAAACAAATAACAAAACACATAAACCTACTACCGAAAAGAATGCAATCTTTAAAGCATTCATTTTTTTAATTTTTTCTATAGACGGATTAAAAAGTGCTGCCAAGGCCAAAATAGCAAGTATTGGAGCACAAAGTTCTAAGATCACTTGGATAGAAGAAACCGCCCTAAACTTATTGTAAAGTGGAAAATAGTCGATCATAAGGTCGGTTAAGAAACCAAAGTTCTTACCCCACGATAAAAATAACGACATTAACACTCCTCCCAAGAGCCACCACTTTGCTTTCTTTCGCACCAATATCAAACCTAAAATAAATAGGAAAAAGATAATAGCTCCAATGTAGGCAGGACCAGAAGTAACCGGTTGATCTCCCCAATAGGTAGGAATTTGACTAGAAAAATCAAGCGCTCTTGTCTTGGGCAGTCCCTGATCAATTAAAAAATCAAATGTTTTCGAATCTTCTCCTAAGTCTTCAGAACTAGCGCCACCAAAGAGTCTCGGAACAAAGAGGTTCAATGATTCTGTAACCCCATAACTCCATCTTGTAATGTATGCCTTATCTAAACCTGTAGATTCCTCTTTAAGACTTCCATCTGGTTTCATAGTCAACTTAGAAGGACCACGTGTGCTCCAATCTGCATATTCTTTGGTGGCCATCAAACCTGTTGCGTTGGCGGCAATTCCGAGGAAGACTGCAACTAGTAAAATCCCCACAGAAGCAAGAAAATGTTTTATATATTTCTTTCGAATAGCATCTACTAAGTAAACAACTCCCAATATCAAAACTAACAACATAAAATAGTAAGTCATCTGATAGTGGTTTGCTCGTATTTCAAGAGCCATAGCAACTGAGGTAAGAACAAACCCCCAGAGGTACTTTTTTCTAAAGACTAGAATAATTCCCCCTAAAAGCATGGGCAAATACCCGAGCGCATGAGCTTTTGCATTATGGCCAGCACCAAAGATAATAATGAGATATGTAGAGAAACCATAGGCCAAAGCTCCTACTATGGCTAATCGCCAATCAACCTTCATGCAGCATAGAAGAATGTAAAATCCGATAAAGTAAAGAAATAGATAATCTGCAGGTCTGGGCAGAAAGCGAGTAAGAATATCTAGTTTTTTGACATAATCATGGGGATAATATGCTCCTAATTGATAGGTGGGCATACCTCCAAAAGAACTATTCGTCCAATAGGGTTCTTGTCCATCATTCTGTTTTCGAAAGTCGTTCTGCTCTTTAGCCATACCTACAAACTGCTTGATGTCATGTTGGCTAATGACTTTACCTTGTAAAACAGGACTGAAATACGCTAAAGCTACAATGACAAAAAATACTGCCACAAAAAAGTGGGTTAGGAACGCTTTAAAACCTGTTTTCATGAAATGTTGTAGTGGTTGATTACGCTAAAATAATCAATCAATTTCCTCAAAGTCAATATAATCACCAACTTTTTCTGAAGTAGTTCTTTTCTTAGTTGGTCTTTTTTCAATAATAACATCACCCACTTGCTCTTCCTGAGTAGTGTTTTGGTTAGCAAAGTCCCCAAATTTTTCTTTAAAATGAGCTTCTGTCTTTTTAGCAGCGTAATTGATAATCTTTGGTGCAAAAAGCTTCGCCAATATCTTGAACAGATAATAGCAGAGAATGATTATTAATAGGGTTTTTAAAAAGGCCATATTCTTTACTGTAGATATATCAAAAATACAATTCTCACGTTGTATAAGAGAGATGAAAGTCTTAAAATAATAATAAAATAGCATTTATGAGTAGTGTCAGGGCAGCATTAGTAGGCAAACAATTACTATTTGTATTAGCAATACTTCTTCCATTGGTTGGTGTATCTCAATATACAGATGTTATTAATTCGAATAGACCGGGTTTATCTGTTAGTGCCTATGCAGTGGGAAAAAATGTGATTCAAGTAGAGACTGGGTTGCGTTATGAGCAAAGCGATCACTCTCTTTTAAATACCCAAGCAAACCTCTGGGGTGCGGATCTTTCTTTACGGTACGGATTACTTTCCGAAGCCCTAGAAATTAATTACGAGGGTACTTTTCAGAATAAGAAGACCACATTTACCAATACAAATTTGGAAGATTCTTTCTGGAACTTCTCAAGAAATCGATTAGGTCTAAAGTATTTAGTTTATGATCGATATAAAGATCCTGAGCGTAACAAACCTAATATTCGTAGCTGGAGAGCAAATAATGTTTTTCAGTTGAAAAATTTGATTCCATCAGTTTCGGTTTATGGTGGTGCTACCTTTAATTTGGGAGAGAATCCTTTTTACGTTGGAGATCCAACAGTATCCTATCGTGCGATGGTAGCGACACAAAGCAGACTTACTCCTCGCTTTGTTCTTATTTCGAATATTGCATATGACCGAATTTCGACTGATTTTCCCGAATTGAGCTATTTAGTTTCTATTTCATATGCTTTCCGAAATCCCAAATGGAGTACATTTTTTGAAAATCAAGGCATCAAAAGTGATCGCTATTCAGATGTGCTACTTCGAGCCGGAGCTGTTCATTTACTCAGCGAAGATTTACAAGTAGATTTAAGTATGGGCGCAAGTTTTAAAAATACACCTTCAAGAATCTTTGTTGCCGCAGGTATGTCATATCGTTTTGATATGCATACAGATCCACCAATTAAAGCTATCGAAGATCAAAAGGCTGGCGAAAATGGTGGGGAAGCAATCAAAAAGAACGCCATGAAAAATAAGAAAAAAGGC
The DNA here is from genome assembly GCF_047345145.1 of Maribacter taeanensis. Lineage (NCBI taxonomy): Bacteria > Pseudomonadati > Bacteroidota > Flavobacteriia > Flavobacteriales > Flavobacteriaceae > Maribacter > Maribacter taeanensis. Next base: position 415,552 of record NZ_JBLFER010000001.1, on the reverse strand, counting down.
AAAGATAAAGGCTCTGGTGCTGAGGATATTGATTTAGGTCCTTCGAAAAAAGAACTTCGAAAAAAGAAAAAAGAAGAAAGACGCAAAAACAAGGGTAAAAAGAAGAAAAAGAAAGATGATGGCGTAATTGAGTTTTAAGCTAAAATCAAATTTGCTTCTATTTTAAAATGATACTAATTTTCTTCTAATGATTAATATCCCTAATATTGATCTAAGAAAAAACTAATCATGGTCACCCTCAAAGAGGCGGTTACAAAATCAGATCTTAAGCAGTTTGTAAAGTTTCCCTTTTCCCTTTACAAAGACTCCCGATATTGGGTTCCTCCAATCATCAATGATGAATTGGAAACATTTGACAAGACTAAAAACCCTGCCTTTAAAAATGCCGAGGCTAACTTCTTTCTTGCTTTTAAAGAAGGAAAATTGGTCGGACGCGTGGCGGCTATTATTAATCATTTAGAAATTAATCAGCAAAAGCTTAAAAAAATGCGTTTTGGCTGGTTTGATTTTATTGATGATTATGAAGTTTCAGAAATTTTGCTTCAAAAAGTGGCTGAAATTGGAAATCAGCAGCACTTAGAGTATATGGAAGGTCCTGTAGGGTTTTCAAACTTGGACAAAGTTGGTGTACTTACGGAAGGCTTCGATCATATCGGCAGTATGATTACTTGGTACAATCATAGCTACTATCAGTCGCATTATGAGCGCTTGGGTTTTGTTAAGGAGAAAGAGTATATGGAAAACAAATTTCCAGCCCGAAATGCAGACCCAAAGCTTTTTACCAAATTAAACAGCCTGATCAAACGACGATACGGACTTAAAGAGGTGAACTTTACCAAAACAAAAGACGTGATGCCTATGGCGGATCAGATGTTTGATTTGTTTAATGAAACTTACTCCAAACTTTCTTCTTTTGTTCCCATTACAGATGTTCAAAAGGCATATTTTAAGAAAAAATATATCAGTTTTATCAACCCCGAATACATTAAATTTATTGTTGATAAAGAAGATAAACTCATTGCTTTTTCAATAGTAATGCCCTCTTTTTCAAAAGCGCTTCAAAAAGCCAAAGGAAAACTATTTCCCTTTGGAATATTCCATCTTCTAAAAGCAAAAAAGCAAAGTAAAGACGTCTATTTTTATTTGATAGGAATACATCCTGATTACCAAAACAAAGGAGTTACCGCGATAGTGTTTAATGAATACCACAGTACTTTTACAAAAAAAGGCATTGACATGTGCTATAGAACACCAGAATTAGAGGAGAATATTGCCATCAAACAAATGTGGAAGCATTTTGATCCTGTGGTCTATAAACGGAGAAGAACTTACCGCAAAAACCTGCGGTAAATCCCAAATAAAAAAATTCCAAATTCCTAGTAGACATTTATAGTCAAATAGGATTTTGGAATTTACAAAATCAAAGATTTTTTTTATTCACCCATTGCTGCAGCAACTGCCGCAGATAGTCTTTTATATGTACCATTTTCAAGACGCTCTCTAATTGCAGAGAAAGCATCTAAGGTTATCGCAACATCTTCTAAGGTATGGGTCGCTGTTGGAATCATACGCAATAAGATTAATCCCTTAGGTATTACTGGGTAAACTACTATCGAACAGAATATTCCATAATTTTCTCTAAGATCTTTCACTAGCGCCATAGCTTCTGGAATACTACCGTTTAGGTAGACAGGAGTAACACAGCTGGTTGTAGTTCCAATATCAAAACCTCTTTCTTTTAGTCCATTTTGAAGTGCATCTACATTTTCCCAAAGCTTTTCTTTCAACTCTGGCATTGTACGTAACATATCCAAACGTTTTAAGGCTCCCTTGACATATGTCATTGGCAAGGACTTAGCAAACATTTGCGAACGTAAATTATACTTTAGATAGTCAATGATTTCCTTATCTGCAGCTAAAAAAGCTCCAATGCTTGCCATAGACTTTGCAAATGTTGCAAAATAGACATCTATGTCATCTTGAACACCCTGCTCCTGACCTGCTCCAGCTCCCGTTTTCCCCAAAGTTCCAAAACCGTGAGCATCATCTACAAGCAATCTAAAGCTATATTTTTTCTTTAAAGCAACAATTTCTTTAAGTTTACCTTGTTGACCTCTCATTCCAAAAACACCTTCTGAAATCACCAAAATACCTCCACCCGTTTGCTCCGCCATTTTCGTAGCTCGCTCAAGGTTTACTTCTAAACTCTCTATATCATTATGCTTGAAAGTGAAACGTTTGCCCATGTGCAAACGAACACCATCAATAATACAAGCATGACAATCAACGTCGTAAACAATAATATCATCTTTGGCGACAAGAGCATCGATCGCAGACATAATACCTTGATAGCCAAAATTTAATAAATAAGCTGATTCTTTTTCTACAAAGGCAGCACATTCTTGCTCAAGTTGTTCATGAAATTCAGTATGACCACTCATCATACGAGCACCCATTGGGTAAGCAGCTCCATATTCAGCCGCTGTATCACCATCAATTTTTTTAATTTCGGGGAGATTCGCTAAGCCTAAATAATCATTAATACTCCAGGTGATTACTTCCTTACCTTGGAATTTCATGCGATTTGAAATTGGCCCTTCTAATTTTGGAAAAACAAAATATCCTTCTGCTTGAGAAGCCCATTTGCCTAATGGTCCCTTATTCTCTATAATTCTATCAAATATGTCTCTCATCGAGTATGGTTAAGATTTTGAATACCTTACGGTTCTGCAAAAATATAGATTTTCAGCCAGAAAAAAAGGCAATAACTCTTTAAGTCATTGCCCTTTTCAATACTGTTATTAACTATTCTTATCGTATCACCTGTATTTGCGGAGTTTCTTCAACACTACTATTGTTTAAAAATCCTTGAGCTTCCATCCACTCATCGCTGTAGATCTTGCTCATATAACGCGACCCATGATCTGGAAAAATAAGTACTACATTACTATCCTTCCCAAATTTTTTCTTTTCATTGAGCTGTTTTACGGCTTGCATTACCGCGCCACAGGTATACCCTGCAAAAATGCCTTCTGATTTGGATATCTCTCTTGCAGTATGCGCACTTTCCTCATCAGTAACTTTGATGAATTCATCAATTGCTTCAAAATCAGTAGCACCAGGAATCAAGTTCTTACCTAAACCTTCAATACGGTATGGGTAAATTTCATTAGTATCTAATTCACCTGTTTCATGATACTTTTTTAGTACCGATCCGAAAGCATCCACACCTATAATTGTTACTTCAGGGTTTTGCTCTTTTAAAAACCGAGCAGTACCAGATATCGTTCCTCCAGTTCCGCTACAAGCTACCAAGTGCGTTATTTTTCCGTTGGTCTGTTCCCAAATTTCTGGTCCAGTTGATTTGTAATGCGCTTCCATATTCAGCTCATTGAAATACTGGTTTATGTAAATAGAACCCTTGGTCTCCTCATGCAGCCTTTTAGCTACTTGATAGTATGAGCGTGGATCGTCTGCACTAACGTGTGCTGGGCATACATAAACTTTCGCCCCCATAGAACGCAGCATATCAATCTTATCTGGGGAAGATTTAGAACTTACTGCAAGAATACAATCGTAGCCTTTGATCATACTAACCATGGCAATACTAAATCCTGTATTACCAGATGTAGTTTCAACAATTGTACTACCTTCTTTTAGAATGCCTTTTCGCTCTGCTTCTTCAATAATATGAAGAGCGATTCTATCTTTAGCAGAGTGACCTGGATTAAATGCCTCTACTTTAGCATAAAAATTACCAGTTAAATTTTCTGATATTTTATTGAGCTTGATTAATGGGGTGTTTCCTATAAGTTCTAGGATATTATCGCAAGCTTTTATTTTATCTTCCATAAACGGGGTCTAAATTCTTATTTCATACGGATTTGGGAATATGAAATTCGGCTACAAAATTAGCATTTTTTTTAAACTAGTCCGTTTTACCTTCTAAATCTAGTAAAAATGCATATTCCTTTGCCACTTCCTTCAAAGATTCGAAACGACCAGAGGCTCCGCCATGACCGGCATCCATATTAATATCAAACAGCAAAATATTATCATCTGTTTTAAGTTCTCGTAACTTGGCTACCCATTTCGCAGGTTCAAAATACTGCACTTGAGAATCATGCAGTCCTGTTGTAACCAACATATTAGGATATGCTTTGGCTTCGACTTGATCATAAGGGGAATAGGACTTCATATAATCGTAAGACTCTTTCTCATTCGGATTTCCCCATTCGTCATATTCGCCGGTTGTAAGAGGAATTGAATCATCTAGCATAGTAGTGATAACGTCAACAAATGGTACTGAAGCCACAATTCCATTATACAATTCCGGCGCCATATTAACAACAGCACCCATTAAGAGACCACCAGCAGAGCCACCCATGGCATATAAATGATCAGCACCTGTATATCCTTCAGAAATTAAGAATTTCGAACAATCGACAAAATCAGTAAATGTGTTTTTCTTTTTTAAGAGTTTACCATCTTCATACCAGGGTCTTCCTAAATATTGACCTCCGCGAATATGAGCTAAGGCATAAACGAATCCTCTATCTAATAAACTTAAACGAACGGTAGAAAAATAGGGATCAATTGTAGCCCCATAAGAACCATATGCATATTGAAGAATTGGAGTATTTGCATCTAACTTCGTATCCTTATGATAAACTATTGACATCGGTACTTTAACTCCATCTCTAGCAGTCGCCCAAATACGTTTCTCTATATAATTCTCTTTGGAGAACTTTCCACCTAAAACTTCTTGCTCCTTTTTGACTTCCTTTTCCTTAGTGCTCATATTGAAATCAATAATGGAACTTGGCGTAGCCATTGAATTGTAGCGATAGCGCAATGTTTCTGTATCAAAATCAGGATTTGTGCTGACATTGGCTGTATAGGTTTCACTATCAAAAGGCAGGTAATAACTATCGGTACCATCCCATCGGACAATCTTCAATTCATTTAATCCATTTTTACGTTCTGAAATCACGTAATAATCTTTAAAAATGTCAATACCTTCTAATAAAACATCTGCTCTGTGAGGAATAAATTCTTTCCAATTTTCTGCAGAAGTATCACCTCCCTCAGATACTTTCATCAATTTAAAATTAGTAGCCTCATCTTTGTTGGTCAATACGTAAAAATCACTTTCATAATGTGCAATTCCGTATTCTAGCCCCCTTGTTCTAGGCGAAAATACCTCGAATTTCCCTTCAGGATTATTTGCTTTCAACGTACGAAACTCTGTTGTTAAAGTACTGTAAGAAGCAATAATGATATATTTCTTTGATTTTGATTTATAAACGTAAGCTCCGAAAGTCTCATCTTCTTCATTGAAAACTAAAGTATCTTCAGTATCTCCAAGTTTATGCTTATATATTTTATCTGATCGCAGGGTTACATCATCTTGCTTGCTGTAAAAAATGGTTTGATTATCATCTGCCCAGACGGAATTTCCAGCTGTATTATCTACCTTATCTGCAAGAATTTCACCGGTTTTTAAGTTTTTAATTTGCAGCGTATATTTTCGTCTAGATACAGTATCTACTGAAAAGGCTGCCAATGTATTATCTGGACTAATTGAGAAACTAGATAGATTAAAGAACTCATGCCCTTCTGCCATTGTATTGCAATCAAAAATGATTTCCTCTTCAGCATCTAAGCTCTCCTTTTTTCTAGAATATATGGGATATTCCTTTCCTATTTCATATCTCGTAATATACCAGTAACCGTTTTGCTTATAGGGCACAGAAGAATCATCTTCCTTAATTCTAGATTTCATTTCTTCAAAAAGTGATGCTTGAAAATCTTTGGTATGCGCCGTCATTTTGGCGTAATAGGCATTTTCGCTTTCAAGATGAGAGATCACTTCTTGATCTTCCCGATCATTCATCCAGTAGTAATTATCCACTCGAACATCATCGTGTTTTACTAGTTCTTTTGCTACTTTTTTTGCAACTGGAGCTTCCGCTTTACTCATATCTTTATTCTGGTTTTGGCACGAAGCCGCAAAAGTAAGACATCCTAAAAGAACAACTTTCAATTTATCCATTTGTATCATAAATATGTGATTATTCGTACAATTTAGTAATTTTGCATAGTATAAATAGTTAAAAGCGAATTATGTTTGGAGATATGATGGGAATGATGGGAAAGCTTAAAGAAACCCAACAAAAGGTTGAGGAGACCAAAAAGCGCCTAGATACAGTAAGTTTGCAAGAAAGCTCTCCAGAAGAGCTTATAAAGGTGCTTATAACCGCTAACCGAGTTATTAAAGAGATTCATATTGATGATAGCCTTCTTTCTGATAAAGAAAAATTGGAGGACTATCTAATTCTAACGATGAATAAAGCCATCGAGAAAGCAACTCAAGTAAATGAATCTGAGCTTGCTGCAGTAGCAAAAGACGGAATGCCTAATATACCAGGAATGGATAATTTTTTTAAGTAACTCAAAGTGTTAAAAGGTATACTAAACTTTGATTTCTTTCCGTTAGCATTAGACGGATTATAAACTAACTCAACAATTTTGGCAAGCTAATTGCTCTATCTCAAAAAAATACAAATATGAAACACCTACTTTTATTTTTGATTTTACCCATTTTTATGTCCGCTCAAGCGGAAATGGAAGTAGTTGCAGATAGCCAATGGCTAACCAATTATGATTCTGCAATTAGTACTGCTGAGAAAAATGACAAAAATGTTCTTGTATATTTTACAGGAAGTGATTGGTGTCCCCCATGTAAAATGTTGAAAAAAGATTTGTTTGAGTCAGCTGAGTTTTTAGCGCTTTCAGATAAATATGTGCTTCTTTATATTGACATTCCAATGAATAAAGATATTTTAACACCAGAGCAATTGGAGCATAATAAGGCTCTTTCTTCAAAATTGAATAAAAAAGGATCCGTACCTCTTCTTAAAATCTTAGACAAGAAAGGAAAAGAATTGGATAAATATTCTGGTTACAGCATGAATGGCGAAACGAGATACCATTTAGACCTTATTAAGAAATATCAATAAGACCACATTATATAAGTAAAAAGGGCTTTCCAGAATTGGAAAGCCCTTTTTGGTTGGTTAATTAATTTGTTTAGTTGTTAATCAATCTAAACTGAGTTCTTCTGTTCGCTGCATGCTCTCTAGCAGTACAAGGAACTCCATCTTTACATCTGTTTAATAACTTTGTCTCACCGTAGCCGTTTGCAACTAAAAGACTTGAGTTAACCCCTTTAGAAATTAAGTAGTCAGCAACTGCTTTTGCTCTTCTTTCGGAAAGATCTTGATTTGAAACATCATTCCCTTGAGAATCAGTATGAGAAGCCAATTCTACCTTCACACCTGGATTTTGAGCTAAAACTGGCATTAATTTCGTATCAATAATAGACTTTGCAGCAGCAGTTAAAGTCGCGCTACCAGAATTCCAATTGATTGGTAATGCTTGATACTCTACCAAAGAGCACTCTACTTCTTTCCAAGTAGTTAAACCACCTTTTTCCTTTAAAACTTCTTTTGTAAAAGATTTAGTTTGAGCTGCTACTGTTTCTTCAGTTGTGTAAGCATCTTTGTCCAAAACAGTTTTAGTAATTGTCTTGTATTCTGCTGGAATAACTTCTTCAACAACTTTAGCCGGCTCTAAAAGAACTCTTTTCGTATATGAAGCATTTTTTGAAGCAATTGGAGTCTTGCTAACAGAAGCATCTCCAGCCAAGGTAGTCGTCTCAATAGTAGTGAATTCAGCAGGGTAACCTTTGTAACACCAGTATCTACAGTCATCTGGATTCCCAGATGCACAATCAGGTGCAGCAGCTCCAAGTTCCCATTGCGCATATGCTGGTCTAGTCTCAATCGTTTCTGATCCTTTTCCGAAGCTTGCTGGAGTAATACGTAACGTATTTCCGCCTTCCTTAGAAACATAAGAAACTGTTTCAGTTCCCCATTTTTCAGGAATAACAGTCAGTTTTTTTCCAGCTGCTTTAACTTCTACTTGTTCCGTAACCGTCTTGTAAGTTGCGGGTACTGTCTTTAAAACTTTGTAAGCTGGTTTTACGGTTAACGTAATTGTTTCGTTAACGTAAACATCAGGGGTGGTACAGCGTACATAACATTTACCTGGCTCCGGATTTGTTGGTAAATCTTGGGCCCATGTGATCGATGCAGTCATTACTGCAAATAAAAATAAAACTTTTTTCATGTTTTGTCAGTGTTTAAATTATTAAAAAAGTTAGCGCTAATGTATGTTTTTTTAACGAATTATTAAGATTTTACCTATTGGAATATGTGCAGTTCATCGAATAAAATGGTAATTTCATATATATAAGTTATTTACTAAGTAAAAAATTGTTATCTAATTTATAGGAATAATAAAAATTTAAGATTTTACTTACCATATTACCACTATAATCAATCAAATGATAGAAATACACAAAAAGAAAGAAAAAACTTACGAATTCATTCTAAAAACAGAAAACGGTAATACCTTACTCAATAGCGTTGGATTTGCGAATAAATCAAAAGCCGAAGAAGCAGTAAAAAATCTAAAAAACCTTAAAACTCCCCTAATTTCTTTTGAAAGAAAGACTAATCACAATGGGGAATTTCTTTTTAGCATAAAAAGTAAATTTGGAGGACTCATCGGCAGTAGTCAACCATATCAATCAGAAGCTGGTATGGAAAATGGAATAAGAAATCTTCGTAACCGAATTAATTCCTTGTAAGACTTAAGTCCATTATAACTTTCTTAGAATTTGCAAGAAATTTTCATGCATTTCCTTTGTGTAGTTCAAATGAGTTACGATACGAAGTTTCCCCTGCCCCATTCCAATAATAAGTATGTTTTTCTTTTTTAGTTCTTCTACAAAAGCTTCGCTACTCATTTTAGTTTCATCAATTTCAAAAATGATAATATTCGTCTCTATAGGCTCTACTTTCTTTATAAAAGAAAGACCTTCCAGAGTATTACCTATTTCTTTGGCTTTTTTATGGTCTTCTGCCAAACGATCCACTTGATTATCCAAGGCATATGTAGCTGCGGCCGCTAAAAATCCTGCCTGACGCATACCGCCACCGAACACTTTTCTAATTCGAAGGGCTTTCTGAATGTCAGCCTTACTCCCAACTAAAACAGATCCTACGGGGCATCCTAAACCTTTACTCAAACAAATACTAATGGTATCGAACAAATTGCCATACTGTTCGGCAGTTTCATTTTTGGCGACTAAGGCATTCCAAAGTCTGGCTCCATCTAAATGATAGGCTAGATCATGTTTATCACAAACAGATTTGATGTGTTTCAACTCTTCAAAATCCCAGCAAGCGCCGCCACCTTTGTTGGTTGTGTTCTCAATACAAACTAATGTTGTCAAGGGGCTGTGATAAAAATCAGGAGGATTGATTGCCGCTTCAACTTGCTCAGCGGTCATCATTCCCCGATGACCATCTACTAATTTACATGACACCCCGCTATTAAAACTTACTCCTCCCCCTTCATAATTATAAACGTGAGCATATTTATCACAAATCAATTGATCTCCAGGATTTGTATGCAATTTGATTGCGGTTTGATTCGTCATTGTGCCCGAGGGAAAGAATAGCGCTGCTTCCTTATTGAACATCTTTGCAACCTTTTCTTCCAAAGCATTTATAGAAGGGTCTGCTTTAAAAACATCATCACCTACTTCCGCAGACATCATTGCGTCTAGCATGCCCGCTGTTGGTTTGGTTACCGTATCACTGATTAGATTTATTTCCATATTAAAATTCAAATTCAAAAATCAAATTCAAATTCAAATACAACTTACTATAGCTTTGAATTTGATTTTTGAGTTTGTGTTTGTGTTTTTTTAGTGAAAACAGTCCATTCCAATAGGTGAACCATCTGGAAGTTTGGGAGCGGGAATTACTTCAAATTTATCGGGATGTGCATAAAAAGCATTTATCCTGCGAACCATTTCCATGGCATTTGCATTTTTTCCAGATGTCAACAGTATAGATTTTAATTCCATCAACTGTTGATTAGCTATCGCGTTTACCTGTGGATGTACGTTTTTATGTGCAGCCAAATTCATCAAGTGAAACAACACTCTGAAATTAATATTTTGTTGTACCTCACGGATATATGGATCTTTGGAATTTAATCCACTAGTCTTTTTAGCCAAAGCATTTAAAACTTCCGACAATCCTAAATTAGATGGGTCAATAGATTTTTGCTGAATCAATCTGCTTGCTCTTTCAGGGTGCAACAACAATCCCAAAGTCATATCAGCAGCAGTTTCAGCAGCAGAAAGTGCATCAAAAGAAACCCCCGTTTTACTATTAATGGATTCTCTTGTTCTTCCATACCCAAAAGCTCTTGGTGGGAATAGATTTAATTTTTGCTTCGGAATAGCTATTATTGAGGCGTCTAAAGTTTTTAGAATAGTTTTTAAAGCTTTTTCCTGCATTGCTTTATCTACTACACGAACTATTTCTTGCCCATCACCTTTTACAGCATAATTATATTCCAGACCGCCAACTACCTTGGTTACGGCTTCCGTTTGATACCTATGGAAAAAATACAATGGCACGAAAACATCCTCCAAAACGGTGTTTGGTTGACCTGACGGAATATTATCCATTGAAAAATTAGAAATTGCAGTCTCTCTTATTTTAAGCATCTCATTTAATTCGGTGCTAACATCCTTACCATTATCCCATAAATGCGCCAATACATGTGCACTCCCTTGCGGTCGTGCATCTTGGTCCGTAATAAATCGTAATCCGTCAGATACGGATTTTTCCAATATTTTGTTCAAGCCTTCTTTTTCATTCGTTCCTGCTGAAAATGTCTCGTAGGAATAGGCTACCGAAACTTTGTCCCAATCTCCAATTCCTACAGCATAAGCATTTGAAAAATCTATTGCGCCATCTTTTAGAGAGAATTGCGGATGCGGATAATCCATCACCGAAGCCTTGTTCGTTGTACTTGCCGCATAATTATGAGCAAAGCCCAAAGTATGACCTATTTCATGTGCTGAAAGTTGGCGAATACGTGCAATTGCCATTTCTAGCATCGGTTGGTGATTGTCATCACGTTCGGCATAAGGTTTATTCATTAATGCCTGAGCAATTAAAAAATCCTGACGAATACGCAGACTTCCCAAACTCACATGGCCTTTCATAATCTCTCCTGTTCTTGGGTCTGTTACACTTGCTCCATAACTCCATCCACGTGTGGAACGATGTACCCATTGAATTACATTATAACGAACATCAAGCGGGTCAGCATCATCTGGCAATATTTTCACCTGAAAGGCATCTTTGTATCCTATTGCCTCGAAAGCCTGATTCCACCATCTCCCCCCTTCCAATAAAGCCGAACGGACGGGTTCTGGCGTTCCATTATCTAGATAATAAATAATAGGTTCCACAGCTTCACTAACCGCAGCAGTTGGGTCTTTTTTCTCCAAACGATGTCTTCGGATAAAACGTTTTAAAATTGGGGATTCAACCGGAGTCGCATAGTCGTAATACATAAAAGGAGAAGCACCTGAACGCGGATCGAATTCACGTTGTTTGTAACCATCATCTGGAAGCTCAATAAAAGAATGATGTTGCGCCACCGTAACCAACTTTGCATTTGGCGTTACCGACCGAATATTTCTTCCTTCGGGATTTCCAGCAAAAGTCAAGGTGATATCAAACTCGATGTTCTTTGGAAAGGCCTTCGTACGATCCAAGGCCATAGCGCTCTTCGTTTTATCTAACTTATACGAACCTTGCTTATTTCTTTTTAATCGGCCAACAACACCATGGGTATCTTGCATTAGGAAATCGGTAATATCTATAGTATATTTTCCATTCTTTTCATCCTCTATTTTGAATCCGTAAAGTATAGATTTCGCAAAGGCCTGTTCTACAGATTTCTTTTCTAGTGCATTGTCTGTTAAAGCTCTAAATCTTAGATTCGGTTGGACTAGCATCAACTTATTTCCTGCTTTTCTAAAAAAAACTACCTGGGTACTTCCTAGTTGCCCTCTATCTAAACCAATATCATTACTTCCGATTCCACTACTTAATGAAGAAACATAAAGAAACTCCTTCTCCAAATCACTAACCTCAAGATAAATCTTATCAGTTTTTTCGTCATATTGAAAATTGAAGAGTCCGTTAAATTTTTGAAAATTTTTACTCTTTTCATCAAATTGAGCAAAAGTAGTAAGTGTGCAGAAAAAGAATAAAAAACCGAGTAAGAAATAGCGTCTCATAATAATTTTAGTCAGAAGTTAGTCAGCCTTAAATTTAGATAAATTTGGTTGCACAACCATAGTTAAACCCTATTTTTGCCGAAAAGGAATTCGAATGACAATTACCACAGACCACTACAAAGGTCTTTTAGATCGCCTCGGTGCGTTAAGGAGGTATCTTTGACGTTGATGCGAAACTCATTGAAATAGAAAACGAGCAAGAAAAAACCTTAGCTTCCGATTTCTGGGACAACCCCCAAGAAGCACAAGCACATATGAAATTCATTCAATCCAAAAAACAATGGGTTGATGATTATAATGCCGCAAAATCTCTCGTTGGAGACCTTGAAATACTTATTGAATTTCAACAAGAAGGTGAAGTTACTGAAGAAGAGGTCAACGCTCAGTACGAAAAAACTCTTGACCATCTTGAAAAACTGGAGTTCAAAAACATGCTTTCTGAAGAGGGTGATGAACTCCCAGCAGTACTACAAATTACTGCAGGTGCAGGCGGAACTGAAAGCTGTGACTGGGCAGCTATGCTTATGCGCATGTACATGATGTGGGCAGAAAAGAACAAATACAAGGTTAAAGAACTCAATTACCAAGAAGGCGATGTAGCAGGAATCAAAACGGTAACCTTAGAAATCAATGGTGATTTTGCATTCGGATGGCTTAAGGGTGAAAACGGAGTACATCGCTTGGTTCGAATTTCTCCTTTCGATAGCAATGCAAAAAGGCACACTTCATTTGTTTCGGTATATGTGTATCCTCTTGTAGATGATAGTATTGAAGTAGATGTGAATCCTGCAGATATTACGATTACCACGGCGCGTTCAAGTGGCGCTGGTGGCCAGAATGTAAATAAGGTAGAAACGAAAGTGCAGTTGGTACACCATCCAACCGGCATACAGATTTCTTGTTCAGACTCCCGAAGTCAACATGATAACAGGGCTACAGCAATGAAGATGTTGAAATCGCAACTGTATGAAATCGAACTTCGAAAGAAAATGGAAGCTCGTCAAGAAATCGAGTCCTCAAAAATGAAAATTGAATGGGGTTCTCAAATTCGAAACTATGTAATGCATCCATATAAATTAGTAAAAGACGTCAGAACTGCTGAAGAAACTGGAAATGTTGATGCGGTTATGGATGGGGATATTGACCGCTTTTTGAAAGCATTTCTAATGGCCATGGGACAGAAGGATGAAGATTGACAAATAGCTAGATGTTAGGTGCTAGGTGCACGATGTGGTAGACAAAAATTGTCTGAAACGCTTCAAACAAGATTAAGAACAACCTGAAACTTGAAATATTAGAAACCAAAATCATGATTAAAATATACCACAACCCAAGATGCGGAAAGTCTCGTGAGGGGTTAAAAATTGTTGAAGAATCGGGAAAGGACTATGAAATAATTAAATATTTAGAGGATATTCCAACTAAAGAAGAACTGCTTTCAATAATCGCCTTGTTAGGAATAAACCCTGAAGATTTGCTCAGAAAAAACGAAGCAATTTGGAAGGACAACTATCGAGGAAGATCACTTTCAGATGATGAGATTTTAAATGCAATGCTGACACATCCAAAATTAATCGAACGACCTATAGTTAGTAATGGTAGGAAAGCTGTGATAGGCAGACCGCCTGAAAACATCAACTCCATTCTATAAATTTTGAATTTGTACTCATTTTCGGATAATTGGTACATTTGTTGCTGTTCTGTTTTTAACAAATATTTAACCTAACTCGGTTAAACCGTAATCTAATTTTGAAATCATATAAAAGTCACTGTTATGAAAACCCATATTAAAAATTTAATCGTTCTATTTATTTTATTATTAGGAGCCTCTGAACTTCAAGCCCAATTTGGAAACAGAGGAGGATACGGATACGGCGGTTATGGCGGTGGCGGATATGGTGGCAGTGGAAGAGGTCTAGGCAGAGGCTATGGTAGTGCTATTCCCCAATCACAAACTCCAGCTGAAGCCCCAAAACCTAAAACTGCTGCAGAAATAGTAGATGGAGAAATGCCAGCGATTGCTGAGACTTTAGGCTTAGATGAATTTGAAAAAGCAGTTTTAAGTACCACTTTAAAAAAATATGTTCAAGAGCGAATTGAGTTACAAATTTTAAAGCTTCCGAGAGATAAAATGAAGGAAGCTTATGAAAAGATTACGATACGCCAAGATGAAGATCTAAAAGCAGGGCTTCCTCTTGAAAAATATGAGGCTTTTGTGAAGATGCAAAAAGATGGTGTCGCTAAGATGCAAAAAGAAATGAAGAAAGAAGAAAAGCGAAAAAAGAAGAAGAAAAAGAAATCTAAAGAATAATATGACGAAACTCCTTACCCTAGTAACTTTCCTTTCAGTATTTTTTATACATGCGCAAAGACCACAAGGTCGAGGAGGACAAAGACCAAATCCAATTATTATATCAGGTATTGTTTTAGATCAAGAAACAAACCAACCTTTAGAATATGCCACCCTAGTATTACAAAGTGTTCGAAACCCTGACCGGGTTACGGGTGGAATTACTGACGTTACCGGTAAATTCTCGGTAGAAACTTTCCCAGGTAAATATAATGTTCGTATTGAATACATCACTTACAAGTCCTATGAGCTTGCTGAACAAGCTTATAGAGAATCTACGGATTTAGGAACCATCAAATTAGCGCTAGATGTTGAACAATTAGAAGCTGTTGAAGTTGTAGGTGAACGCACTACGGTGGAACTCCGATTAGACAAAAAAGTATATAATGTAGGTTCTGATCTTACGGTAAAAGGAGGTTCCGTTACCGATGTTTTGGATAATGTGCCGTCTGTTTCTGTTGATGTAGAAGGAAATATTAGTCTTCGGGGCAATGAAAGTGTTCGTATTCTTATCAATGGAAAACCTTCTGCCCTCTCCGGATTGAGTCCTGAGGCGCTCCAGCAACTACCTGCCGAAGCTATTGAAAAAGTTGAAGTTATTACGAATCCTTCAGCAAGATATGACGCTGAAGGCACGGCCGGTATTTTGAATATTATTTTAAAACAAAGTAAAACAGCTGGTCTTAATGGTTCAGTCACTGTTAATGTTGGAACTCCAACAAGCTATGGCGCTAATGTGAGCCTCAACTTAAGAAGAGACAAATTCAATATCTTCACAAATACCTCTTACCGCTATCGAAAAGGACCAGGAAATGCGTTATTCGAACAAGAAAATTTTAATTCTGATGGAAGTACCGCAAGCTTTCAAGATGAAGTAAGAAAAACTCAAAGACAGCGCGGAGGATTCAATACCAATATTGGTTTTGAGTTTTTTATAGATTCAACAAGTAGTATTACAAATTCAATTGTTTACCGAAAATCTGATGGCAATAATACCACTGATATAGACTTTGAAAATTTTGATACAAATCGCGTTCCCACAATCCAAAGAAACCGATTTACCAATGAAGCGGAAGATGAACAAGATATTCAATACTCCGTAAACTATCAGAAAAAATTCAATGATGACGGGCATGAACTTAAAATAGATTATCAGTATTCAACAGGAAATGAGCTTGAAAATTCAATAATCAATGAAATCGTATTGAATGATAATTCAAATCTTCCCACAGAACAAACTATTAACGACGAAACTCAAAAAAATCAATTGCTTCAGATGGATTATGTGCTTCCTTTCGGAAAGGACAACACATCGCAATTTGAACTAGGCTATCGCGGTACTTTCAACAATTTCAATACAGATTTTGATTTCGGAATTCTTGAAAATGACATTCTAGATAGTGACCCAAACTTTAGTAATGAATTGAACTATAAAGAATATGTAAATGCTGCTTATGCGCAGCTCGGAAGCAAGTTTGGCAAGTTTAATGTTTTAGGTGGGCTTCGCGTTGAAGCCTCAGATATTGGCATAGAATTGGTTGACACCAATGAGATTACCAATAAGAAATATACAAACTGGTTTCCTTCTATTTTCTTAGGATATGAATTTTCTGAAACCGAACAAATTACAGTTAGCTATAGCAAAAGACTTCGCAGACCTCGATCTCGTTTTATAAATCCGTTTCCGTCGCGCTCAAGTAATACCAATTTATTTCAGGGTAATCCAAATCTAGACCCTACGTATACCGATGCCTATGATTTAGGATATATTAAAAGATGGGATAAATTATCATTAAATGGCTCTCTCTATTTTAATAGATCTACTGGGGTATTCCAATTTATTACACAAGAAACTGGAGATTTTGTAACTATTGATAATCCTAATGATTCATCAAATCCGGTGGTAGTTCCCGTACAGGCTAGAACACCTATTAATTTAGCGACCGATAGCAGATATGGTGGAGAACTAACCACCACATACACTCCTAAAAAAGGGTGGCGTTTGACTTGGAATCTAAATATGTTTCAACAGGAGCTGCGTGGTGATTATACCTATACAAACTTTCAAAATGAGACAATTACTCAAAATTTTGATGCAAATAACCTAGGATGGTTCTCAAGGGCAAGCGCAAAAATACCTTTACCAGGAAAAATAGATTTTCAAGGAAATTTCTTCTACTTCGGCCCACGAAGAAATGCACAATCAAAAAGCAAAGGAATTTCTACAATTAGCTTAGCATTTAGTAAAGATGTAATAAAAGACAAGGCGACACTCTCTTTGAATATTAGTGATTTATTGAACTCAAGAAAACGTAGAAGCGAAACCAGAACAGATAATGTATTTACATATAGTGAGTTTCAATGGCGGCAAAGACAGATTAACCTATCTTTCCTGTATCGATTTAATCAGAAGAAGAATCAGCGACAGAGAGGCGGCCAACGAGGAGGAGGCGATGATGGGGACTTTGAAGAACAAGGATAAATTCAGTTGGCAGTTGGCAAAATTACTGATTGCTGATTGCTGATTACTGATTACTGATTACTGATTACTGATTACTGAAAATTAAAAAGCCGTTTGAAGATTCAAACGGCTTTTTAATTTTTTATGCATTACGCGCTGCTCTTTTCTTGTCGCGCTTTTCTTTTAAGAGTTCTCTGATGTTTCCGATCAACCAATACGGCACTACAAAAGTCAATAAGAAAATCATTAACCAAAATCCTATAGTAAGAATGGTCAAGAAAGCTAAAAACCCTAAATATTGATCGAATTCGAACATGAATGTCTGTTTTATTACTGCAAAGATACTTTGAAAAGGATAAATACTGCAAATCAAAGTCAAAAAAAATATTGATTTATTTTATTCCCGAAAGGAAATAAAACTTCAAACCGCTAACTTTGTACCAAAGAAAAAATCACCGCGACATGAGTTTTAGAATAGAAAAAGATACGATGGGCAAAGTTGAAGTCCCATCTGACAAATATTGGGGAGCACAAACTGAGCGTTCACGAAATAACTTTAAAATAGGACCTGCTGCTTCCATGCCATTGGATGTAGTTTACGGCTTTGCCTATTTGAAAAAGGCGGCTGCTTACACGAATTGTGAATTAGGCATCTTATCCGAAGAAAAACGCAATATGATTGCTGCGGTTTGTGAGGAGATTTTAGACGGAAAACTTGACGATCAGTTCCCTTTGGTGATTTGGCAAACTGGGTCAGGTACTCAGAGTAATATGAATGTTAATGAAGTAATTGCTAACCGAGCCCATGAAATGGCAGGAAAAGTAATCGGAGAAGGCGAAAAAACCATTCAACCTAATGATGATGTCAATAAGTCGCAGTCTTCAAACGATACATTCCCAACGGGAATGCATGTTGCTGCCTACAAGAAAATTGTAGAAACTACTATTCCAGGAGTTACTCAACTTAGAGACACGCTCTTTAAAAAATCCGAAGAATTCAAAGACGTTGTTAAAATAGGTCGCACCCATTTAATGGATGCCACTCCCCTAACCTTAGGTCAGGAATTTTCTGGTTACGTATCGCAACTGGACCATGGCTTAAAAGCTTTAAAAAATACCCTAGACCACCTAAGCGAACTAGCGCTCGGCGGCACAGCGGTGGGTACCGGATTAAACACCCCAAAAGGATATGATGTTATAGTAGCTAAATATATAGCTGAGTTTACAGGACTACCGTTTAAAACAGCAGATAACAAATTTGAAGCTTTGGCAGCACATGATGCTATTGTAGAAAGTCATGGTGCTCTAAAACAATTGGCAGTATCATTGAACAAGATTGCTAATGACATTCGAATGATGGCTTCGGGACCACGTTCAGGAATTGGCGAGATCATCATTCCAGCCAATGAACCTGGAAGTTCTATCATGCCTGGAAAAGTGAATCCAACACAATGCGAAGCATTAACGATGGTTTGCGCACAAGTAATGGGTAATGATGTAGCTGTGAGCGTCGGAGGTACCCAAGGGCACTATGAATTAAATGTATTCAAACCAATGATGGCTGCCAATATCTTACAATCAGCCGAATTGATTGGCGATGCTTGTGTTAGTTTTGATGTGAATTGCGCAGCAGGTATAGAGCCTAATCGCGAAGTAATTAAAGAGCTTCTGAATAACTCTTTAATGCTCGTTACCGCTTTAAATACTAAAATCGGTTATTACAAAGCTGCCGAAATTGCTAATACTGCGCATAAAAATGGAACTACTCTAAAAACTGAGGCCGTTAATTTAGGTTATGTTACTGCAGAGGAATATGATGCTTGGGTAAAACCTGAAGATATGGTTGGGAGTTTGAAGTAAAACCGAGATTTACCCCAACCTTAAAAGAGAAAAATCTTTACCCTTAGTAAAATACACCCATTAGCGTTAGGGCAACCAACTCTCAAATTGAAGCATAAAAAAAGGGTCAATCGTTAAAGATTGACCCCTTTTTATTAATGGATAGTGTGTGTATCTTACTTCAATGTGAACTTAGAAGTTCCTAATAACTTTAATCTGTCATCATAAACGTTCACCATATAATTTCCTTTTTGGAAATCTCCAGCTGGCTTACTGATATAATCACAAACATCTAAAGCTTTATTCTCATAGTAGAAGTTTGTTCCTTTGCTATATGTTACTGAAGCCCCAGCATCGTTAGTTTTAGAATAGCTCTCACCTAAAACATTACCTTGAGGATCAAGTACTTCTAAGAAAAATTCTCTATCACCAGCTCCTGCAATTACATTATTTGCCACTGTAAAACAGATTTTAAATTTATCTGTAGATCTTGCTCTTGACGTAGAAACTAATTTTCCACTGTTACGTTCTTTTACTGCATCAACATTAAATGTTGTTAAGTTCAAAGCAGAACCTTTTTCAACAACGTCAGCCAATTGCGTATTTTGAACAACTAAAGAATCGTTAAAAACAGTTTGCTTTTCTAACTCTGTATACGTAGAGTCACGTTGCATAGCAATCAAAGTATTTGATGTTTTCAAAGAATCAACCTGCTTTAATAATTGCTCTCTCTCAGCTTTCAAAACACTAACTTGTCTTCTATATCTTGACAAAGAAGAAATATCAGCCTTCATAGCTTTTACAGAATCGATATACTTTGCAATATTATCTCTTGCAGAAACTAACTCTTCGTTAGTAGCGTTGCTCTCTAAAATCGCTTTATCATATTCAGATTTTAAGCTATTTAGATCTTCAACAACCAATTCTTTTTCTGTTGTTAAAACAGCTTCGTTCTTTTTCTTCTCTTGATAAAGACTAACTGTATAGATGATAACACCTAATAGTACTACGCCAAGCAAGCCAGCTAATACCTTTAATCCGTTGTTACTTTTTGTTTCAGTCATAATGTAAAAATTAATTACTCTCGTTAAATAGTGAATAAGTATTTGTTTGTATCAGTCTATATACGGCTGGATTTTCAGTTTAGATTTTTTGCTCTAAAAAAATTAAATCGATCAAGTGTACAATCGGTTGAAAGCCCTAACTTTATCGATGAAATACGTTTATATAAAAAATCTATGTCTCTTAAAATAATTCCTTTTGAGTCTGAACATGCAGTTATTTTCAAGGATTTAAACATCGCTTGGCTTGAGAAATACTTCTATGTTGAACCAAAGGATGAAGTCCTTTTAGGAGATTGCGAAAATGCCATATTGGGTATTGGCGGATATATTTTCATGGCAGAATATGAAAATACTATTGTCGGATGCTTTTCTTTGATACCCTATGAGGAGGATCACTTTGAACTCGGAAAAATGGCAGTTGATCCAAAATTTCAAGGTTTGAAAATCGGACAGCAGCTACTATGCTTCGCCTTAGATTTTGCCAAAAAGAACGGCTGGAAAGCAGTAACCCTCTATTCTAGCACCAAATTACCTACTGCTTTACATCTTTATCGCAAATACGGATTTAAAGACATTGAACTTGAAAAAGATTTACCTTATGCTAGAAGTGATGTAAAAATGAGGCTAGATTTGATTGAGAATTAAAAATATAAAGATTATGAAAAAAGTAGTATTTGTATTCTTAGGATGTATTCTATTGATTGGATGTAAAGAAAATCAAAGCAAAAAACCTTTGCTTGATTCAGATATTAAGGACCCAACAAAGAACTTAAGTCTAGAAGAAGTAAACCTAAAGCAATTAGATTCAGAAATAAAAATCATTCCTATCGAGCATGCCACAGCCATTTTAGAATGGAATAACATTATCATATATATCGACCCTGTTGGTGGTGTTGAAGCTTTTGAAGGACAAAAACAACCCGATTTAATTCTCATTACTGATATTCATGGAGATCATTTAAGTATCGAAACGCTTGAAGCTTTGAATACGGAAAAGGCAAAAATCATGGTGCCGCAGGCCGTAGCGGATAAGATTCCGGAAAACTTCACGCCACAAATTGATGTTTTAAATAATGGAGATTCTAAAGAACGATACGGAATTACAGTAGAAGCCCTACCTATGTACAACCTGAGAGAAGAAGCTTTAAAATTCCATACCAAAGGTAGAGGAAATGGGTATGTTCTTAATATCGGCGCAGAACGTCTTTACTTTTCGGGAGATACCGAAGATATTCCTGAAATGAGGACTTTACAAAATATTGACAAAGCTTTTGTTTGTATGAACTTGCCGTATACTATGACCCCTGAAAGTGCTGCGGATGCCGTTTTAGAATTCAACCCCAAACAAGTATATCCCTATCATTATAGAGGAAGACCAGAGGTAAGCGATGTAGCAAAATTTAAAGCGATGGTATATGCAGGAAATCCTGATTTGGAAGTAATTCAATTGGATTGGTATCCAAATGATGCCTATTGAAATAAGTAAATAGTCCTAAGTATAAAGATATTTCGTTTTACCACGAGATTAAAACAGCTAAAAAAAGCCTCTAAGAATTTCTTAGAAGCTTTTACTTTGTACTATCTACTTTATACTTATTACTCTTATACTATCGTATCAACTTCTTATACTTAATTCGCTTCGGAATCAAATCTCCACCCAAACGTTTCTTTTTATTCTCTTCATAATCAGAGAAGGAGCCTTCATAGAAATATACTTGTGAATCACCTTCAAAAGCCAAGATGTGTGTACAAATTCTATCTAAAAACCATCTGTCGTGTGAGATGACCACCGCGCAACCTGCGAAATTCTCTAAACCTTCTTCTAATGCTCGTAATGTATTGACATCTAAATCATTAGTAGGCTCATCTAAAAGTAAAACATTACCTTCTTCTTTCAATGTCATTGCTAAATGAAGACGGTTTCTTTCTCCACCTGAAAGCATACATACTTTTTTATTTTGCTCACTGCCTGAAAAATTAAAACGACTTAAATAGGCTCTTGAATTTACCTGGCGCCCTCCCATCATAACCAATTCTTGTTCATCAGAAAAATTCTGCCAAATCGTTTTTTCTGGATCAATATTGGAATGTTTCTGGTCTACATAAGCTAGTTTTGCCGTGTCACCTACTTCGAATTCTCCCTTATCTGGAGTTTCTTCACCCATTATCATTCTAAAAATTGTAGTCTTACCAGCACCATTCGGACCAATAACACCAACAATTCCCGCTTGCGGTAAAGTGAAATTCAAATCTTCATATAGCAATTTGTCATCATATGCTTTACTAACTCCTTTGGCTTCAATAACATTGGTTCCTAAGCGTGGTCCGTTTGGAATATATATTTCAAGCTTTTCATCAAGTTGTTTTTGATCTTGACTCATCAACTTATCATAATTCTTCAAACGTGCTTTTTGCTTTGTTTGTCTTCCTTTAGCACCTTGACGTACCCACTCTAGCTCTCGTTCTAAAGTTTTTTGACGTTTCGACGCAGTTTTGCTTTCCTGCGCTAAACGTTTCGATTTCTGATCTAACCAACTAGAATAGTTTCCTTTCCAGGGAATACCCTCTCCTCGATCTAATTCTAGAATCCAGCCAGCAACATTATCTAAGAAGTATCTATCGTGCGTCACAGCGATAACAGTTCCCTTATATTGCGCCAAGTGATGTTCTAACCAATGCACCGATTCCGCATCCAAGTGGTTGGTAGGCTCATCTAGTAGTAATATTTCTGGTTCTTGCAATAACAAACGGCACAAGGCCACTCGCCTTCTTTCTCCCCCAGATAAAACACCAATTTTTTTATCCGAATCAGGAGTACGAAGTGCATCCATGGCAATTTCAAGCTTCGTGTCGAGTTCCCAAGCGTTTGAAGCATCGATTTGATCTTGCAAACCAGCCTGCTTATCCATTAACTTCTGCATCTTATCAGCATCTTCATAGACTTCAGGAAGGCCAAACATATCATTGATCTTATTGTACTCATCAAGAATGGCAACAGTTTCAGCAACCCCTTCTTTAACAACCTCTAAGACGGTTTTGTTCTCATCTAACTGCGGTTCTTGCTCAAGGTATCCGACATTATATCCTGGAGAAAAAACAACATCACCTTGGTAGTTTTTATCTACTCCAGCTATAATTTTTAACAAAGTCGATTTACCGGAACCATTGAGTCCGAGAATACCAATTTTTGCTCCGTAAAAAAAGCTGAGATAAATATTCTTAAGTACAGGGGTATTTGCAGTTTTAAAGGTTTTGGTAACTCCTGACATGGAGAAAATCACCTTTTTATCATCCGACATATTAATAGATTATTGGATTATTGAATTATTCGGTGGTAAATTTTCAAGTATTGACAAGTTTCAATTCTTAATTTCTAAACTCTTCCTTTTAGGGCATTAAAAACCCATGCGATAGCAAAAAATCCGATTCCCACAGAGGCAAAACCCCATCCTGCAACATCGTCATATCTAAAAGCACCTAGCGCAATTAAGGCACAACCTACCGCTATCATTATAAAAGTTGCCCAAGCAAGTACGGTATTTTTGTTCATTCCCATAGTTTATTTTTTTTGGTTGGTTTGGTTTGTGGTAGCCTCAAATATCGTAAAAAATACAGGAAGTATCTTGATGATTTAACACTTTATTCCTCAAACGGAAAAACCACTCCCGACTGACGACGCACTTCGTCTAGCAAGCCAATAAGGTCAATACTATTCTGATGACTCCATAGTTCACTTTGCAATTTACCAGCCCTTAAACATGCGTGAACCTCCTCAATTTCATATGAGTACCCTTTACCAAGAGTTGGAAGATCATTTCTTTCTTTAGACTCCCCTTTTATGAAAGAAAAACCTTGAGTCTCATGCCATCGTGGGTCGATAAAAATAGAACCTTTATCTCCTTGAATTTCTGCTCGCATCTCAGAGTTTGTTGTCAATCCACTATAAAGAATAGCTTGGGCACTTTCATAATTAAAAATCATGGAGGTTTGAATCTCAGCACCGGTCTTATGAAAGTTAGAGGTAGATTGAATACGTTCGGGTTTCCCAAGAATTAAATACGCCAAAAATATAGGGTAAATACCAATATCAAGAATAGAACCTCCCGCCAAATCAGGGTTCAAAATACGTCCGCCCTCATCGCGATCTAATCCGTAAAAGGCAAAATCAGCATGAATATAACTGACCTTACCAAGTTCTCCAGAATCAATACATTCTTTTACTTTCTGGATAGACGGATTAAAACGACTCCATAATGCCTCCATCAGAAAAACATTGCTTTCTTTCGCGACGGAAATCATTTTTTCAACTTCTGAAAGATTAATTCCTAAGGGCTTTTCACACAATACGTGTTTTCCGGCTTGCATAGCCTTAACAGCCCAATCCATATGACCTGTATGAGGCGTCGCTACATATATAACGTCGACTTCATCGCAAGTAAATAGCTCCTCATAACTACCGAAAGCTTTCTCAGCTCCAAAATCAGCTGCAAAAGTTTCAGCACGTTCTAAATTGCGGGAAGCTGCGGCAACAAGATTACCCTCATCAACCAATTTTAAATCATTTGCAAAACTTTGCGCGATCTTACCTGGGCCAAGAATACCCCATCCAATTTCATTCTTCATATAGTTATCCTCTTTATCAAAACTAGTAATTTTACTTGATAATCGAGTTTTAAAATACTCCAAAGCGCTTCAACACTTAAAGGTCTTTTCTTTTCGAATGCCTCGCAGCTTGCCTCGAGGTTGTTTACTCCCTAGAAGGTAGAAAGCACTGAGAATATTTCTTCCATTTAACACAAACCTAAAAGGTATTATTAGCAATACTCAATTTTAATTAGCTTTTAATCAAAATTCAAAAAAGGGTCAATTTTAGTACTTATCTTTATGAAATAATTGAAATAATCTTTTATATGGATCTCAACTTCAATAAAAACGAAGATCACAATAAACTACTTGTATCAGAACTTAAAAAACGACTTGCCCGAGTGAAACTGGGAGGCGGTAAAAGTCGCATCGAAAAACAGCATGCCAAGGGCAAAATGACCGCTAGAGAGCGTATTGCTTATCTTTTAGATGATGATGCCAAAAGCATTGAAATTGGGGCATTGGTAGGCGAAGGTATGTATGAAGAACATGGCGGATGCCCGTCAGGAGGAGTGGTTATTAAAATAGGACATATAAAAGGCAAACAGTGTATCGTGGTGGCGAATGATGCAACAGTAAAAGCTGGTGCATGGTTTCCTATTACAGGAAAGAAAAATTTACGAGCTCAAGAAATCGCCATTGAGAATAGACTCCCTATTATTTATTTGGTGGATAGCGCAGGTGTTTACCTGCCTATGCAAGATGAAATTTTTCCAGATAAAGAACACTTCGGCCGCATTTTCAGAAATAATGCAGTGATGAGTAGTATGGGTATTACCCAAATCTCAGCTGTTATGGGAAGTTGCGTAGCTGGTGGCGCCTACTTGCCTATTATGAGCGACGAAGCTTTAATAGTTGACAAAACTGGGAGTATCTTTTTAGCGGGAAGCTATCTTGTGAAAGCCGCTATTGGAGAATCCATAGATAATGAAACTCTTGGTGGTGCTAGTACACATTGCGAGATTAGTGGTGTAACGGACTATAAGGCGAAAGATGATGCGGCGGCTCTAGATACTATTAAAAACATTGTAGATAAAATTGGAGATTTTGATAAAGCTGGATACAGCAGAATTAAATCTCTAAATCCAAAATTAGATCCGAAAGAACTTTACGGAACCTTACCAAAAATGCGACATGATCAGTATGATATGCTTGAAATTATCAATCGCATTGTAGATAACTCTGAATTTGAACAATATAAAGGAGACTACGGAAAAACCATACTCACGGGGTATGCCCGCATAGATGGATGGGCCGTAGGTATTGTTGCCAACCAACGTAAGGTGGTAAAGAATGCTAAGGGTGAAATGCAATTTGGAGGAGTAATCTATTCGGATTCCGCGGATAAGGCCACTCGTTTTATCGCCAATTGTAATCAAAAGAAAATTCCACTAGTTTTTCTTCAGGATGTCACCGGATTCATGGTAGGAAGCAAAAGCGAACATGGAGGTATTATCAAAGATGGAGCAAAAATGGTGAACGCCGTTAGTAACTCTGTAGTTCCGAAATTCACTATTGTTATAGGAAATAGTTATGGCGCAGGAAATTATGCCATGTGCGGCAAGGCCTATGACCCTAGGTTGATTGTAGCCTGGCCTAGTGCTGAATTGGCGGTGATGAGCGGAAATTCTGCAGCAAAAGTTTTATTGCAGATAGAAACTGCTTCTTTAAAGAAAAAAGGAGAAGAAATCACTCCCAAAAAAGAAAAAGAACTTTTTGATAAAATTAAAAATCGTTACGACAATCAGGTCTCCCCATATTATGCAGCCTCACGTTTATGGACAGATGCCATAATAGAACCAACAGACACCAGAAAGTGGATTTCTATGGGCATTGAAGCTGCAAATCATGCACCAATTGAGAAGCCGTTTAATTTGGGGGTTTTGCAGGTGTAAACACCACTAATTACGAAGCAAATTCATATTGACTGTTGTTTTCGCGAGTAGTTTTACGGTCATTTTTTTGTATCCTTTTCCCTCAAAAGAAATAACATCATCTTTCTCTCCGAGAATTTGATATCTGCCTTTTTCATTAGAGAAAGTTTCTTGATTGGTGGTAAGGTTAGTAACCTTGATATTTCGTAGTGGTCTTCGTGATGAAAAAATAAAACCAGAAATATTCTTTTTCGATTTTTGTGCTTTTGCAACCTTGCTCTCGGCTCGCTTACTATCAGAAAAATAAGTAGTATTCAAATGATATGCCATTGCGGAATGATTCAATTGCTCCCATTTATCCAAACTTGCATATTTACCCAGTGAGTATGTGTTTTTATCCGCAGAAGCAGCAATTACCAAACCAATAGGTTTATCGCCATATACTTTCAACAATTCTAAGCTGACAAAAAAATCATCTTTGATATAGATAGAATAAGGTGTTAAATCTACTACGGCTAACCTTGTACCAGGTCGAATAGTATAAAGTATATTTTTATTTGAACTGTTCAATTTTTTTCCTACCGTAGTTCTCGACTTACCGGTTTCATATATGTTCACTCTGACCAGCACACTATCGGATGGGTTGGCGAAAACTTCAAAAAACAAAGTATTTAATCTTCGAACACCTTTCTTAACTTTTATTTTTGTTGCTAGCTCACCGCCTAGGGCTATATTATCTTTCCAATAACCAAAAGTTTTTTCACCATAATTTTGATAGCCGACGACATCACTGACTTCAAACGCTCCCCTATTGGTTACAATTACCTCATCAAGTACAACACTTTCCTCCTGCATCAAAATTTTAGGATATTCGTTGCTAACATATTGTAAACCAGAAACTATTTTTTTTAAGGTTTTATAGCCAATTGAAGAAAATTGTATGACATCTGAGGTCGAAAGTTTAGATTTATCTATAAATAAGTTAAATCGCCCTTCTTCATCAGATACGGTACCGATACCTTTTCCAAAAACGCCAATATTTACATAAGGTATGGGCTCTTTAGTTTCAGAATCTAGAATTTGACCCTTGTAGTCTTGTTGAGCAGAAATAATATGGATGCAAAAAAAGAAGAACGATAAAAACAAAACTCTTTCGTAATTCATTAATTAGAGACTTTAGAAGTGTTATATAATTCAAATAACTCTTGATTTACATTCTTAAGTCCCAATCGAAACACCTTTATCTCTTTTTTTTGAGCGGGTCGACCATAGTTATAATAAATAGTTGCTTTTAGATAGGTAGGTTCTAAACGCTTATTGCCTTTATAATTAACATTAACCTTCCAAATGCCTGGTAAAGAACCATCCATTAAAAACTCTTCACATGAGTAACCAATAACTTTTTCCTCATTTATTCGTTCATTGTTAGCAAACATCGTATGCTCCCAATTTAGATAGTGTTTTTGAGGATTAACAAATTGTAGATCAAATTCTGCTTCACTATCATTCCATTCGAAAACAAGTCTAGTACCATCGAATTCCACAAACTTATCAGAACGTTCGATACCTTCTCCGCCATCAAGTACATTATTGCCTTCTAATGTCAATAAGTTGTCTGATTCACGTTCTAAGATTGTGTGAATTTTGGTAGTATCAGTAAGCCGTAAGAGATTTTCATCTTTTAAATACTGATATCTAGCATACATGCTTGCCGATTTTTTAAAGTTACCTGAGGTCCGATAACTTTCCGCTAAATCTCTATAAGATTGCACATAATTTGGTCTAAGAACAAAGATTTTTTCATATATGGCTTCGGCATCTTTTACTTGATTATTGACATCAAAATAGTAGGCCCAAACTTTTAATAATGAAGGGTTACGTTCTGCTTTTTTAATAGCTTCATCAGCTATGTTTTTAGCAAATTTGTGATGGTTCTTTTCCATAAAATAGGCATAGGAATCGATAAAGAAATATGGGGAGTTTTGATATTTTTCTTTGTTTTTTTCAAAAACCTCCTCTGCTGCTGAAACCGTTTTACTGCCATGAAGTTCACGCAAGAACATTGGATTCGCTTGCAATATCGAAGCGGCATCTAGCGCATCATTTTCAAAAATATTATTACGAAGTTTTGCCCGGTCATAAGGTAAATTTGTACCCTCTTCTTTTGCACCAAAAGAGCTTGTTTTTGTATTTATAAATACGACGCCACCAGCAGCAATACTTCCAAAGCGCCAGGTAGCATGTAAACCGCCAAGTATACCTACCCTTTTTACATTGTTAATATCTAACCAGGTAGGAGCTTGTAAAAATAAGGCGCCGTCAATTTCATAGATAAATGGTGTTCCGCCACTTATAGACCCTCTAGATCTGCCATACAAAGCACGTTCCCCTAGTCCGTTAGTACCGATGCGCATTCCAGGAAACTTTCCTTGAAGCGCTGATAAGATATCAATAGCGGCGTTATTAAGCTCACCTCCATCTATTACCCCAAAACTATACGCAGTTGACTCCGGACTCAAATACCCGAGGGAAGTAAACACGATTGATTTATTTACTTCATAATCAATAGATAAATCCCTTTGCGTTTTTCGTTTTGATTTAGTTACCACTACTTCATCCAATTCCTCGAATTTTGGCCACATCTCAATGTTTAAAATTCGAGTCACATCTTCAACAATGATCTTGACCGTCTTCTTGCCGACATAGGAGAACTCCAGTACATCTGAAGATTTAGCTTTGATCTCATATTTGCCATTGTTATCAGTCGTTGTGCCAATTTCGGTGCCAGAAACAGTAATATTAACCGCCTCAATAGGAGCTTGCCCATCGGTGACGGTCCCCCAGATAATTTGCTTATTCTCCTGAGCCTGTCCAATAACATAACTCAAAAGAAACCAGAAGAAAATGAAATTTTTCATAGGCTATTTAGTTTGTCGAAATACGCGCTGAATTCACCAAATCAAACAATTCATAATTTGTATCCTTTAAAGACAAACGATATACCTTAACTTCTTTTCGTTGTGAGTTCAATCCGTAGTTGAAATATGAAGTTACCTTTAGATAGGTAGGTTCTAACTTTTTATTACCCCTGTAGTTCACATTTACTTGCCATTTGCCCGCAAGAGATCCGTCAATTAAAAATTCTTCAGAAGAATATCCTTTTAACTTTTCATCCATAATACGATCGGCATTTGCGATTGAAGTGTGCTTCCAGACATAGTAGTGATTTTCAGGATTAACAAACTGAAGTTCGAATTCTGCCTCACTATCATTCCATTCAAAAAGCATACGTGTACCATCAAATTCGGTATATTTTGCAAGCCTAGTCTGTGGACTCGCACTTTCCATTACTTGGTCTCCTTCTAGGGCCAAAAGATTTTCTGCATCACGATCGATAATACTACCCAAACCTAAGCTGTCTGATTCTAAAAAACCTTCTTTGACCAAATAGTTATAACGGGCATACATTGAGGCCGCTTTTTTATACTTCTTAACATTACGATAGCCTTCAGCCAAATCACGATAAGACTGCGTGTAATTAGGTCGCAAAATAAATATCTGTTCATATAATTTTTTTGCAAGTTTCGCATCTCCATTGGCCTCAGCATAGTAGGCTAATGCCTTTAAATAAACTGCATTTTTATCTACAAGAAGTAAATTTTTCTCTAAAATATCGGATGCAAACTCTTCTTCTCCTATACCCATAAAATAAGCATAGGAATCGATTAAGAAATATGGGGAGTTGCTATATTTCTCTCGGTTTAATTTGTAGGTGTCTTTAGCAATTTCAGTAGTTGCTGCTCTTTTGTAATCGGCAAGATAAGTCGATTCGTCTTTAAGGAGATCGGTTTTAGAAAGCGCATCATCTTTATAAATATTGTTTCTTAGTCGAGCCATGTCCACAAGTTTATTGATCTGTGGATTTCCGTTAATTGTGTTAATAACGATTACACCACCTGCTCCAAAACTTCCATATTGTGCCGACATTGCCAAGCCAGGAAAAATAGCAATGCGCTTCATGGCTGGCAAAGGAAGCCATATTGGAGCATCACCAAACAATTGACCGTCTACATCAAATACAAATGAACGCCCTTGGGTTAAAGAACTAAATCTTCTAGAGGTCACCGAGCCACCATTTATACAATCGCCATTGACCTGAACTCCTGGAAATCTTCCTTGTAATAAATCAAGAATACACAGTCGAACCGGACTGATATCCTCCTCGCCCATTAGCCAAACTTGACCCGGTGCGCGCTTGGTATCTAAATATCCCCAAGCAGTGTTGATTATACTTTCATTTGCAGGATATTCAAACTCCAAATCTTTTTGAGAGCGCCTTTTACTGGCTTTTACAACCACTTCATCTAACTCATTGATTTCTGGCTGCATTGTAATGTTTAATATACGTGTAACGTCTTCAACTACAACTTGCATATCTCTTAAACTGGGATATGAAAAGGTAATGACATCTCCCTGACGAGCTTCTACTTTGTAAACACCATCAATGTTAGATTTAAAAATTTCATCTGATCCGGAGACTTTAATATCTGCATTAACCACAGGCGCATCGAGATATAATACTTTACCCTTTATTGTTTTAAAATTTTCTTGAGCGTAGGTGTTTGTAAATAAAATAAGGGCTGCGAAGGTGAAGAGAATTCTTTTCATGGTTTAGTTTTTACAGGTTAACACATAGGAATTATCTCTCAAAAACCTTGCCAAATTTGTTAAATTTTCTTCATGGTTCCTGCGGGAAGAGTAGCACATTTACATCATAGATTCCTTTTTATCTATAGTTAATTAGGGTTGCTATTACCTGAATTAACCAAATCAAACAACTTGTAATTGTTATTTTTTAAAGTCAAACGGTATACCTTTACATCTTTACGTTGCGAAGCTAAACCATAATTGAAATAGGTAGTGACCTTTAAATAGGTTGGCTCCAACTTCTTATTACCGCGATAATCAATATTAACCTGCCATTTACCTGCAAGAGAACCATCAATTAAAAATTCTTCAGAAGAATATCCCTTAATTTTTTCATCCATAATACGACTTGAATTGGACTCCATAGTATGTTTCCAGGTATAGTAATGTTTCTCCGGATTAACAAACTGTAATTCAAATTCTGCTTCACCATCGTTCCATTCGAATAACAATCTAGTTCCCTTAAAGTCAGTATACTTTGCTAGGCGTTTTATCGCTTTTTTACCTTCAATAAATTTATCTCCCTCTAGGGCCAAAAGATTTTCAGATTCTCGATCTATAATGGCCCCTAGACCAACACTATCTGATTGAAGAAAGCCCTCATCGACAAGATAATTGTATCTCGCATACATTGCTGCTGCCTTTTTATGATTTTTAATGTCACGATAACTTTCAGCCAAGTCACGATAGGATTGTCCATAATTCGGTCGTAATATGAAAACCTGTTCGTATAAATCTCTTGAAATTTTTACTTTATCATTTGCTTCAGCGGCATAAGCCATTGCTTTTAGATAAACTGAATTTCTATTAAATAAGGGTATATTTTTTGTCAGTAAATCTGCAGCAAATTCATCCTCTCCTTGCTCTAGAAAGTAGGAATAGGAATCGATGAAGAAATGCGGCGAATTGTAATACTTTTTTAAATTTTCTTTGTAGCGCAATTTGGCTTCTTCCCTTGAACTACTAGCGCGATAATCTAAAAGGTAGGTAGGCAAGTTTTTGTCAACTTCGTTTGTCGAAAGCGCATTATCTTGATATATATTGTTTCGTAGTCTTGCACGATCAAGTAATTGAACCGAGTTGATACTTGCAGTACCTCCGGTTGTATTGATAACTATAACTCCACCAGAACCTACAGACCCATATGTGGCGGTGGTAGCTAAGCTGCTAAGCACTGCAATACGTTCAATAGAGTTGACATCTATCCATGTAGGTGCACCAGTTAAAATTTGACCATCAACATCATATATTAAGGACCCTGTTTGCGAGATAGAACCTGTTGCCCTTTTCAAAAAAAGAGATCCACCTTGCATACAATCTCCCGTACCTCCAATACTCGCAAACCTATTTTTGAGTAAATCAAGAATGCAGATATATACGTTTGAAATTTCCTTTTTTTCCAAAATTCGTATCTGACCTGAAGCTCGATCAGCATCTAAAAACCCCCATGCGGTTTTAATAATTCTTTTGTTTATGCCATAATCTTCCTCCATCTCTCGTTGACCTCTGCGTTTACTAGCTTCCACCACTACCTCGTCTAATTCATTAATATCAGCAGACATCGTTATGTTTAATAT
The DNA here is from genome assembly GCF_047345145.1 of Maribacter taeanensis. Taxonomy (NCBI): domain Bacteria; kingdom Pseudomonadati; phylum Bacteroidota; class Flavobacteriia; order Flavobacteriales; family Flavobacteriaceae; genus Maribacter; species Maribacter taeanensis. The sequence goes on along the minus strand of NZ_JBLFER010000001.1, from coordinate 382,792 downwards.
TCGCGTAACATCTTCGACAACAACTTCCATATCACGCAGACTGGGGTATGAAAAAGTAATAATATCACCCTGATAAGCCTGAACTTCGTATGCGCCATCTTTCGTTGACTTGAAAAGTGCATCTGAATTGGATACTTTTATCTCAGCATTTGCAACCGGTCCATCGAGATACATAATCTTACCCTTAATAGTTTTAAGGCTTTCCTGAGCGTAAGTTGAAGTAAATAAAATGAGGGCTGCAAAAGTGTAGAGAATTCTTTTCATGGCTTGATCTTTAACTGTTAAATTATAAAAAGTAATATCAAAAACCTTGCCGATTTAAGGTATTCTCAGAAGGGAGGGAAAAAACATAAAAATCATAAACCAGAATGCACCTTCAATATTTATTCATTGAAAGCCAACTTTGCACCAACTGATACAGTAAACAGTTCATGAGGTACATTTTTAAGGTCGAGTTTAAAGACTTTAGTTTCTTTACGCTGGGCATAACTTCCGTAATTATAGTAGACAGTGGCTTTCAGATAGGTGGGGGTTAGGCTTTTATTTCCTAAATAATTGACGTTCACTTTCCATGTGCCTGGTAACGAACCGTCAATTAAATATTCTGCAGTACTATACCCATACTCCTTTTCTCTTGAAATTAGAGCATCATTATCTGCTAAAGAATGTTTCAGCATAAAATATTGATTTTTAGGATTCACGAACTGCAATTCAAACTCTGCCTCACTATCGTTCCATTCAAAAACTAGTCGGGTACCTTGAAACTCTTCCTCTGCTATATATAAGTCATCCGCAGCGTTAGCATCTAAAATTGAATTTTTATCTAATAATAAAAAGTTATTATATTCTCTTTCAAATAGTACGGAAAAACCAATTGAGTCATTCTTTAAAAGCCCTTCCTCCATCAAAAAGTTATATCTGGCATAAATTGATGCTGCTTGTTGCGTTTTTCTAGTGTCTCTATAGCTATTTGCCATATCTAGGTATGATTGCAAATATGTAGGACGTAATCTCAAAACTTCTTTGTATTGTTTATTTGCTTCTTCGTATTCCCCCAAAGATTCAAGTTGATATGCGAGCGCTTTAAGTAAAACAGGATTCTTTTCAAATAGATTGGAGCTATTTTCTATAATTTCATTTGAGAAGTTCGAATCGCCCCAGCGTTCCTTAAAATACTTTTGCATATCTAAAGCAAAGTAAGGGTGTCCTTTGTACGCGGATGCATATTTTTCATAACGCCCTTTCGCATCGCTTAAAGATTCACTGGCATATATTTCAGAAAGATAGCTCGGCCAATTATTTTTTAAATCCTCTTTAGAAATCATGTTTTTTGAGGCAAAATTATTACGCAATCTTGCCTGATCATAGATTTTGTTGGACTTGGGACTTGCGGAAATTGTATTAATTACAATGACACCCCCCGCACCAGCGTTACCGTATTGGGTTGAAGCTGCAAAATTATTCAATATGGCCAATCGCTTGATATTTCGAATATCTAACCACAACGGTGGATCATTTAGAATTTGACCGTCCAAATCAAAAATCGCTGATCTTGGGTTTAATAATGAAGAATTGCCTCTAACAAAAACTTTACCTTGATTCAAATTAGAATTTACGCCTGTACCAGATGCCGTAATAAGACCAATAACTCCGGCATCATTATCACTCTCACGACCTGTCAAATTCGAACCACCCTCGCTCAAACTTGTAAAAGTTGGTCCAAAAGCACCGCTACATTCACCCTGAACCCGAATACCACTGAATTGATTTCTTAAAAGATCAAGTATACAGAGTGTAACCGGATTTATTTCTTCACTGTTCAAGAATCGAATATTACCCGCAGCAGTATCTGCGTTTAAATAACCAAATGCTGTCCGTATGATATTTAAATTCGAACCATATTCTAATTCTAACTCCTGCTGAGATTTTCGATTGCTACCTAGTACAGTTACCTCTTCTAATTCTTGAACATCAAGAACCATATTAATGTTAAGAATTCTTGTAACGTCCTCAACTTTTATTTTTATAGTTTTGAAACCCTGAAAGGAATAAGTAATATTATCATTGGTCTTAGCCTCTATACGGTACTTACCACTTTCATCTGTGAATATTGCTTTCGGACTATCATTTATAGTTATCGCAACGTTACGAAGGGGAGAAACTCCATCAGTAACTTTACCAAAAATAGTTTTGTCTGTCTCTTGCGCAAAACCTACCCAAGAAACGAATGAGAATAGATATAGTAACTTTTTCATAGCCTCAGTTTTACTTAAAGTTACAAATTTTACTTAAAACTTAACTGTTAAATACATCTAAGTCAAGCCTATTTGTCAAAACAAAACATATTTTAAAGGCAGTAAAATATACTTTAATTCACAAAAAGCTTCTTTAAGTTCTTCTTCTCATTGGCTTGAGAAAAATGAACTAAAACGTCTTCTTTTGATTGTTCTGGATATCCAAAATTGGTGAAAATTGTACATTTTAACACTAAAGGAGCTTCGTCTCCTATTTTAGTTTCACCCAGATACTTTGCATTAATCACCCATTCTCCGGCTACATCACCATAGAATTCATACTCCTCAATACGGTAATTGTTTTTCAATTCGTCTTCAATGCGTTGTTTAATCTCTGAGTTGGTATGTACCCAATTAAAAAAGCGTTTTTGCGGGTTTACAAATTGCAATTCAAACTCTTCAGCTGGAGTGTTCCATTCGAAAACCAAACGAACTTTATATTTTAAGTTGTTTAAATATTTGGAATCTATCGAAGTAACATTGAGCTCGCTCTTGTGTTCAAAAATGAGATTTTTTATCTCACGATTCAAAGTCTTTTTTATACCAGACGCATTTACAGAAAAATAGGTGTTTCCTTTATCAAGAGCTATCAATTCATTCAAACACTCTTGATATTTCTCCTGTCCCTTCTTAGCTAAGGCTCTATTAAAATAGGCATTAACGTCATTCGGAGAAAGTGCGATAATTTCGTCATTGACATGAACTGCATTTTCATAATCACCAATAGTAGAAAAGGCCTTAGAAACTACTCTTAACACATCAATATCATCTGTATTCCATTCTAATAGATTTGAAATAACCTTTCCTGCAATCTGGCTATCCTTATCCTTGAAATAACTGAAAGCGTCTAAAAAGAATTTGATATTGGTTTGGTTCAAATTCCTTAAAGCCATATAGGTGTCATAAGCATCTTGTAACGATTTACTTCCATTTAGAGCGTTTAGAGTTGGACTCGTACTAGAAGCTAATTCGCCTTGAGATTCGTTGTAAACATTATTTTTCAAGAGGGCTTGATCAACAGGCTTTCCTCCTTTACCTCCACCTGATTGGGCAGTTTTGGTTGTGATTAAAATAACCCCCCCTCTTCCTTCACTACCCCATGCATTTGTTGCTGCCAAGCCTTTTAATACTGTGATACTTGCAATATTAGAAGGATCGACGTAATCCATATTGAAGCTGGTCTTTGCATAATTGCTTCCAGATGTATCGCTTCTTTGCATAGGCACGCCATCGATAACAACCAAAGCATCCACATTCATATTTATGCTGGCATTGCCTCTTATTCTGGTGTTTCCAATGCCTCCATTTTCTCGGCTTAAAGGATTTTGTCCTTTTATTTCTACACCTGGAATCTTTGTATTAATTGCATCACCAGCAGTAAGTGTTACTTCAGAAATATCTTCAGCGTCAATCGTTGAAACTGTGTAACCGATTTCTTTTTGATTTTGTAATCGGTAGCCTGTCATAACCTTCGCTTCTTCTTCTAATTGCTGTTCTATGACCACAACTTCATCTAATGCGACAATGTTAGAGGCCATAAAAACATTTAAATGGGTCATCGATTCAACGGGCAACATTTTAATCGTCTTACTTTTTCTGCTAGTAACCACAAGAGTATCACCTACTTGAGCGGGAATAGAAAACGCACCTGAAGCATCTGTTAGAAAACTATCGGATATTCCTTTGATAGTAACCTTTGCGCTTGAGGCGGGTTTATTGTCTATATAAACCGTGCCTTTTATCTGAGGCCTCTGCTGTGGTACTTCATTTGCTGTTTTTTGTTGAAGCGCCTTTACATTTTCCGGAAGCATTGCGGCAAAGTCCATCAAACGGCTTTTGTTTAACAAAGCGGTTCGTTCAAGAAACTTAGCATTTCTACTCGGACTACTGTTAACCAAAAAGCTTTTCCCATTTAATGCCAGAAGATCTTTGGAGAGCGTTTTCTGACCATCAGTAAAAACGTAAACATTCGGATTCTTAATTTTGCCTTTTAGATTCGCATAAACTGTTCCTCCGTCATACGCAACATTTTGAAGATCATTTTTAAGAGATGTCCAGTCACCTTCTTTGATACTGTAGTTTTTTTCTTCTACATTGATACCAAATAATAATAATTGTACTTCTTGATTTTTACCTCGTTGAAAGACTTTTTCTAATACTGAAAGATCCTTTTCTAAATCGCGATCAGCCATAGAGGAAGAAATATCCCAACAAATTGTGGTATTGTTATTCTGAGTTTCCTGAGAAAAAGTCGGCGAAAGTGCGAATAAGAAAACGAAGATTAAAAGTATTTTTTTCATAGTTAGCGGTGTTTCCTTTAAAGTTATATTAAAAAGCATACAATTACAAATGAGCTTTTAGTTGCCCTGATGCCCTTTTACTCTGGGAATCAATAACAATTCTGTTTGTCTACCATTTACATATCGAAATCCACCTTCACCATAAAACCCTGCTTCCTCTAACATGATACGAATATCTCGCTTCCATTCAGGAATCGTAATTGTGGTATTTAATTCAATTGCATAAACCGTATTCGGATTCAGGGGGTAATTCTCACCATCATCTTTCATAACTCCACCTTGAGAATCCCACATACCAATTGTTGTCCCAGCTGAATGTCCATACATCCCTAAAGGATGCGTATAAATTGCGGGGCGTAATCCCGCTGATTTTGCTTCTTGAAGCGCTTTTGCCAAAATCTCATTTCCTGTTTTTCCTTTGATCATATTGTCAGTAAGGAAATCTTGGACTCTATTACCGTCTTTTAGCCCATCTACCAAAAACTTTGGTGCTTTGGTTTCTTCCGGTTTGAGTACATAGGCCAATTCTTGACAATCGGTGTTTAATCGTAAATAGGTAATTCCGAAATCGCAATGCAATAAATCGCCTGGTAGTATTACCAAATCATCAGGTCTTCCAGAGAAAGAATACAAATGCCCCACTAATTCCTCACTAGAACGTTGAATATCAACCGTGGGATGAAACCAAGTTTCTAGTCCCATATCAGTAACTTTCTGACGCATCCACCACTCTACTTCAGATGTTGTAGTTATGCCCGGAGTGATCACTTTTTCAGAAAAAGCTTCCGCAATAATGTCATGAGTTACATCAACTAATTGGTCATAAATAACCATTTCGCGTGATGTACGGGTCTCGATCCATCGAACAGCTAACTGTTCCGCAGAAACTATTTTTGATTCAAATTTCTTGGGAATATTTTTCATAAACTCATCAAAATCGGTTTTATCAAGTCCGTCTGCTATATTGTGATCTTTTGAAAAGTTTAATCCGATTTTCTTCGGATTTCTTTCTGATATCAACTGCATCAAACGTTTCCATTGGTTGGGTTCTTTTTCTTTATCCCAAGCAGATTCAATATTTTCACCAACATTATACCTTGCAACTGCCAATTTCTCAATTGTATTTTTTGCTTTATCTCTATAAAACAAAAGAATGGTTCTTCTTCTGGCATTTAACCAAGTAGCAGGAAGCATGGTTCGCAACACCGGATCTTCGTTATATTCTCTTGAAATGAGAATCCACATATCAATTTCGGTCTGATCCATCAATTTTGGCAATAGGTTATTAAAACGGTCGGCAAGTATTTCATCTACTACTCTAGCGCGTTCCATTTCTGGAAGAATCTGCTGAGAAATTCCGTATGAGCTAAAAATGAGCAGTAAAATAGTCAGTGTATTTCTCATAATTTGAAAATGGTTGGAGGTTAAAAACTAATTCTTTTAAAAATACATCATATCTTTAAATCAAATGAATGAGAAATATTTTTTTTTAGGAAACTTCAAACTGGTTTTACTCTTATCATTTATACTTCTGAGCTGCTCGCAAAAGAATGATAATAGCAAATTATCAAATGAAGAAGAGAACACTGTCTCTTTAGATAAAGAAGAAATACTTTTTATAGGAAATAGTCATACTTACTACAATGAAGGAATTGCCACTCATCTAAAAAGATTCAGAGAAAATGATAATTTGAATATAGAATTAATTATTCAAGATGCGGCATTTGGCGGATTCACTTTGCAAGACCACCTAGAAAATCAAACGACCTTAAACAAGTTAAATGAACGTTCTTGGGATGCAATTATACTGCAAGAAAACACCTCAATTGCAGCCGATGAATTACCCTCTACCCAGGTTGCAATGGCATCTTTTGCAGAAATGGTAAAGCAAAAAGGCACTAAAATCTTCTTGTTTATGACTTGGCCTTATAGAGACAATCCTGATATGCTCACTAGCATTCGACAGACTTATGAAAATGGAAGACTAGAAACAGGAGGAATACTGGTGCCCGTTGGTGAAGATTGGCTTTCAATACAACAGAATACGGAAGTTGACATCAATTTATATGATCAAGATGGCGTGCATCCGAGCTTAGAAGGTTCTTTTTACACAGCTGCAATGTTCTACAAGGCTATCTATAAAAAATCGCCCTCTGATAATTCATATCAGGCAGGTTTGGGTAACGAAGTTTCAAATTACTTAAAAACTAGGGCAGATTAACTCATCTAAAAAATCTTCACTGCTTATTCTCAATTAATTTTAAAGTTTCCGCTCTACGAATTTTACCATTATCCGTAAGAACAAACTTGTCAACCACATAAACCTGTTTGGGAATTTCAAAATTATTGAAGAACGGACTATCCTTAAGTTCTTGAACTACCCTTCTTGCATCAATTTCATTCTCAACTATCAAAACTAGCTTCTCTCCTAATTTTTCATCGGGAATTCCCACCACAAAAAATCGATTCACAATATGGCTTCCGAGCTTAGCTTCAATTTGCTCAGGGAAGAGTTTTATGCCTCCTGAATTAAGAACATTGTCATAACGGCCTAACCATTCAAATTCGGTTTCTGATATCAGGTCTACGATGTCATTTGTAATAACAGGAGCATTTGAAACTCTGGAAGCCGATATGACCAAGCAATCTCTATCGTCTTTTGAAAAAACTACATTAGCTAAAGCTTTAAAACAGTTCTCAGTTTCATTCGGTATATGATTAACCTTTTTGACCGCTATATGGGTAATGGTCTCTGTCATACCATAGGTTTCAAAAATCTTAGTGGACTGCGTTTGCAATTTATCTTTCAAAGAATTTGATATTGCTGCTCCACCAATGATGAGGGTTCGAATTCTTTCTATCTGTTTGATGGAATTTTCCAATTGTAATGGTACCATAGCCGCAAAATCATAGTTTTTAGAAACTTTGAGCAAAGGGCTAGAAGAAGGTTCGACATAGTCTAGCTCTAAACCTAAAATCATGGCCCTTACCAACATCATCTTTCCAGCAATATATTCTGCAGGCAGACATAAAAGTGCTGAATTGCTTGATTTCAAATTAAAGTAACTACCTGTAGCTTGGGCAGAATTGACCATCTGCTGCTTTTGCAGAACAATAGTTTTTGGCTTTCCAGTAGAACCCGAAGTTTGGACTTCTACAAAAGACTTATCATCTAACCATTCAGATAAAAACTCTCCGATTGCTGTTTCATAAAGACTTCCCTCTTTAACTAGGTCATAGCCTAAATCTTTTAATTCAGATTTGGAGTATGAAACACCGTTTAATTTAAATTTTGTGTGGATCTTATAGTCACCGATGGTCATCAGAATTCGATTTTGGATAATCGTGTTCAATTAATGAGTCAGATGTTTCTGTTCTAGTTGCTTGAGCTTCCTTTAAAGGTTCAATAAGTTTTCCTGTTAGACGTTCCTTCCAATCAGTCCATTTGTATTTTTTTGAAAAAACAAATAAGATAATAGGATAGATAATAAGTACAGGTACTAAAACATCCCAACCTAAGACAGGGTCTGAAACGTCTCGATAGACAGAATCTGTTTGAAAGGCTGTCCAATCCGCAGTAACTAAAAGCGCAGCAGTAAGATTGTTCGCCGCGTGAAAACCCAAAGCAAGCTCAAGGCCTTCGTCCATTAAGGTTAATATTCCCAAAAAGAAACCCGTTCCTATATAAAAAACCATAATCCCATACCCTAATTTCTCTACTTCAGGATTAAGAATATGCATCAAACCAAAAAGCGTTGACGTAAATATCAAAGGCAACCATTTGTTCTTCGCAATTATACCTATTCCTTGCATCATATACCCGCGAAGAAAATATTCCTCCATACTAGTTTGAATTGGAATCATAACAATTGATATCGCAGCAAGAATCAGAAAGGGCTTTAGTTTAAAATTAAGCACATAATCTTCAGGTGACATTTTAATATCAATAATGATAAAAACAATGGAAACAATTGCCCAAAGAATGAATGCAAAAAAGATACGATTCCAATCTACTTTTTTTCGAGAAGTGGTTAATTCTTTAATGGGTTGTTGATGAACAACCTTAGTCCAAAAAAATAAACATGCAAGACCGATAGCAAAGGTCAATAACATTAGAAATAAAAATATATTTGAACCGAGAAGACTAGCCATGACTCCCAAATCTCCACCCGCTAGTTCATTTAAAGAGTTTGATTTTGAGAATACGGCAGCAATTAGCGGTATTCCACCAAATACTTGCCAGCCAATAAAGACGACTAAAATTCCTAAAATATAACGCCAACCTTCATTTAAACTCTTGTAGGCCTGTTCTATAAACATAATTCTTTAATTAAATTTTTATTCCATTGCTTATTCAAATCGTAATATAGCCTTCCTGCCGCAACTGTCAAAGGGCTTTCAAGATTATTGGTATACAGGCCACCTGTACCTAGGCCCTGAGGCATTTTATTTTTCAAGGTATACGTCCATTGTGCAATTGCGTTAAGACCAATATTACTTTCCAAAGCACTTGTTACCCACCAGCCTATATTATATTTTTCAGCCAAGCGAATCCATTCTAAACTTCCTTTAAAACCACCAATAAGGCTTGGTTTTAAAATGATGTATTGTGGCCGAATTGTTAGTAGTAATTCTTCTTTTTTATTTATATCTGAAATACCAATAAGCTCTTCATCTAAAGCAATATCTAAAGGCGTTTGAGCGCAAAGTCGCTTCATTACTAGGATGTTATCTTGTCTTATGGGCTGCTCAATAGAATGCAACTCAAATTCCGAAAGAATACTTAGTTTAGTTAAAGCCTCATTAATGGAAAATGCTCCATTGGCATCAACCCGTAATTCAATTTGATCTTTAGTATATTTTCTTCGAATGGATGCTATCATCTCAATTTCGGTATCAAAATTGATTGCTCCAATCTTCATTTTGATACATCGGAAACCTTCCTGTAATTTTTGTTGTATTTGTTCATGCATGAAGGATTCATTACCCATCCAGATTAATCCGTTAATGGAGATTGGTTCTTCTTTTGCAGTAAAATCCGAAGGAAATAGTTCAAATGGGTTTTTCGATGCTAAGGATAAAAAAGCTTGCTCAACGCCAAATTGAATACTAGGAAAATCTTTTAATTGATCCCAAAGTTTATTTTTTCCAATAGAAATGTTATCGCAAGTCCATTGTAATTTTTCTTCATAATTCGGAGTATCATCAAAACTTAGGCCTTTTAAAAGTCCACATTCTCCAATACCATACTTACCGTTCTCTTCAAGTACTAAAAACCAAGTCTCTTTTTGGGTAAGCACACCGCGTGAAGTTCCGCTGGGGCGTTTAAAATCAAGTATATATTTTTGATAAGATGCATTCATTCGCTACCTTCAAATTTAGCTATATTTTAGCTCTTAAATCAAAAGCAAATGAAGATAGATGGCAAAACAATATGGATTACAGGAGCATCATCAGGAATAGGTGAAGCCCTTACTTATGCATTAGATAAGAAAAACTGTAATCTCATCATTTCGTCTAGAAATGAAAACGAACTTCAACGCGTTAGAAACAATTGCACCCGTAAAAATGAAATTCAAATAATTGCTGTTGATTTAGCTCAATTTGATACAATGCCAGACTACATCGAAAAAGCTATTCATGCATTCGGTAGTATAGATATACTCATCAATAATGCCGGTATCAGTCAACGCTCGCTAATTGCCGAAACAGATTTCAATGTTTATAAAAAATTGATTGAAGTTAATTATCTAGGAACTGTAGCATTAACCAAAGCCCTACTACCCTATTTCATCAACAATCAAAAAGGACATTTTGTAACTGTAACAAGCCTTATGGGAAAATTCGGCAGTCCTTACCGTTCTGGTTATTGCGGTGCCAAACACGCGCTTCACGGCTTTTTTGATGTGCTCCGTATGGAACATGAGAAGGATGGTATTTCTGTTACTTTAGTCTGCCCTGGCTTCGTGAACACGAATGTAGCCAAGAATGCACTTATAGCAGATGGTAGTTCTCAAAACTTACAAGACACAGCTACCCAAAACGGTTTACCCGTTGCAGTTTTTGCAAAGAAAATGATTCGTGCTATTGAAAAGGAAAAATTTGAAACCTATATAGCTAGAAGAGAAAAAATTGGAGTATATCTTCGATTTTTTCCGAAATTACTTCACAGAGTTGTACTTAAGAGCACCGTTAGGTAGTCTTTATTTGAAGTTGAACCAGAATCGAACTCCTTCAGCAGTTTTATCGATATTCAAAGAAGATTGCAATTGATTTACCAAACGATTCATTAAACGAATACCCATTGAAGAATTAGCTCTATCATCAGTGTCTTCAGGAAGCCCTACTCCATTATCTGTATATTCAAAGTAGCCTTCTTGTTCTGCAATTTTTCGTAAATGAATATAGATTTTACCGTCATCATCGTTTTTCGGAAAAGCATACTTAAATGAATTAGAAACCAATTCGTTTAAAATTAGACCAAAAGGAATTGCGCGATCAATATCTAATTCAACGCCCTCGGCATCAATGGTAATATTAATATTGTGCCCTCCTTTTTTATAAACGGACTGTACACTATTAATCAAACTCTCAATATAGCCTTGCATTTCAATAACCGAAAGATCTTCATTTTGATACAGTTTTTGATGAATTAAAGCCATTGCCTTCACCCTACTTTTACCTTCCTCCAATGCTTCTATGGCCGCCTTACTTCGAGTGTTTTTGGTCTGCAAACTCAACAGGCTAGATACCATTTGCAAATTGTTCTTTACTCTGTGGTGGATTTCTTTGAGCAGTGAATCTTTTTCTATTAGAGAGTTCTCAATAATATGTTTTTGTTCAGCAATTAACCGTTGGTTTTTGATGCTTTTCAAATACGCATAAACTAGCCCTGCAAAACCTAAAAGTGTAAAGATCAAGGAAATGAAAACCATTTGTATTTGGTTTTCTTTGTTAACCATGGCAGTTCTTTGATTTTCAAGTTCCGTTTTTTGTTCCTCTATTCTTGTTTTGGTATATGCCTTGTCTTCAGCAATTACGGTTCCCACTTGTTGGTCTTGCAACTCTGTTTTATTCGATTGAATAGAGTCTTGGATACCTATATTTCGCTTTAAATAAATTGTTTCATTTCTATAATCTCCAGTCCTATCGTAATAGGAGGCAAATAGTCGATTTTTTTTAAGAATATTTTCCAATTTTTTTGGCCGCTCCCCTACAGTCAAATAATCCGTGGTTTTTCTATAATCACCTAATTGTAAATAACATTCCGCAATGGCCAATCTATTTTCGATTAAATCCGAAGAAAATTTACCTTTATTAAATTCTTCAATTGTTTTAATAGCACTTTCCAGAAGCGGAATAGCTTCTTCATACTGCTTTAGATGCACATAGCACTTACCAACATTACCTTCTATTATACCTTTAAGAATTTGACTCTCTGTTAACTCCTTATCACTTTTAACCTGAGTAACATCACTTAGATAAATTTTTATAAAACCAGCTGCTTTATTAAATCTTGTTAGTGCAGTGGGGTAAGACTTATCTAATCGAAGATAATTTCCAACATTATTATTAAATATAGCTAAGCCATAATAGTCTTTATCTCCAATATTTTTCTGTTCCGAAAAAATGTAATCATCCATTGCTCTTCTATGAAGACCTAGATCTGAATAGATATCATAAAAAACAACGTTTTCTGTAATACCCAACTCCCTCTTCTCTTTTCTAATATCAATTTGATCTTTATAAAAACCGAGTTGTGAGTAATTCTTATCCATCAAATCAAGAAGAATCGTCTTTGTTCCAAGGTCCCAAGTTTCCATTTCAGCGTAAAGTTCTCTGGCAATTGCCAAACTTTTATCATAGTCACCTATATCGTGAAAAATCTGTGATTGAACAAGTTTGTAGAAATTTATGGCTAGCGAGTCACTAAGTTTTTCAGAGTTATCAAGATATACGTTCACTTCATCTAACCAGTCAAATCCTGAGTTTTGATTGTAACGATTGGGTGTATTAAAAAAGAACTCAAACCGCTCTTCGGCACTTTTAGTACCTTGAAATTCCTGAAAATAATTTTGATCAGTTTGAAAGTCAGCTTGGGCAACTAAGGAGCTTGTGCCAAAAAGGCAAATAAGAAATAAGCTAAAAATTTTGCAGAGCAATTTTATCATATTCTATTCCGAAAAAATCGAGTGTAAATCAATTTTCAATTATCGGTAATTTTATAGTTCGTCAATGCGTTTAAAAGGTTTGGTCTCACTTTAAAACGTATTAATACACCAACGATTGTTCTCTTTTTAATTTAGATCGATATGAATCGACCTCCAAGCTTAATTGACTAGTTTCAAAGTTTTGTCAATCAAAAAAAGCCGTACAACATGTACACAGCCTTTAGAAATAAATTCAACTAAAATGAAGATAAGGTTTGGGACACTTACTTTAAGGTTATCAAAAATATTATAATGCAATTAAATTCCTAGAATATTGTTGTGTAAGGGCTGTTTTTTGTTGTGAAAATCAATATTGGGACAAAGGCGGGTATTTCAACCGATTTATGTGCATTTCATGGGGTTTTTGAAAGTGGTCGATTTTTGATAAAAATCTTTGATATGAACTAAAAAAAGAGCCCAATTAGAGCTCTTTTCTTTGCTTTTATGTAGATTTCTATCAAGAATTCATTGCCGAAATAATAAATTCTTTGAAATCTTTTGAGATGGGTATTAAATTATTATTGATCATAATATCCTTAGAGTTGATCGCATCAATATGATCAACATTTACAATGTAAGACTTATGAGCTCGATAAAATTTATTCTTGGGTAGTTTCTCTAAATAGTCTTTTAAAGGCGATCGTACCAAGAATTTTTTATCTACTGTATTCACTTCTAAATAGACATTATCTGCTTTTATAAACTGAATATCACCAAATTGTATTCGGTAGTACAAATGTTGTTTTTTAACGAAAATAGAATCTTTCAAAACAGAGTTCGACATTGGCACATCTTCTTGTGCCGTCTCATGATCTCCACCTTTACCTTCACCAGTACCATAGGTAAAGTTAGAAAGAGCAATTTCAATCGAAGTGTAAAGATCTTGTTGTTCAAAGGGTTTTACTAAATAGCCATTTGGCTTTACTGTTTTTGCGTTTTCAACAGTTGCTCTGTCTGAATTTGACGTTACAAAAATGAAAGGAATATCATAATTTTCACGAATATGTTTACCCAGATCGATACCTGTTTTGTCAGATGCAAGAATAATATCAATTAATACAAGGTCTACTTTTTGAGTTTTTAATACTTCTTCAGCTTGCTCGTAAACGATAACGTTGTCCACGATTTCATACCCAATTTCTTCTAGCATAGACTGCATATCGTCCGCAATGATCACATTGTCTTCAACGATAAGAATTCTAATAGGTTGTTCCAAGGTTTTGTAGTTTAGGTGGTTAGACTTTATTTAGTTCTAGTTAATTAATGTTATATAAAATAGTACGGATAGCAAAAAAGTGCTCAGTGCTAATTTTTTTAGTTCCGGGTCCAGCAACTTAGGTTCTTCAATTTTGTGAATTTTCAAAGCATGAATACAAATAGGTACAAAAGCTACCAAAGGGATGTAATTATACCAATGCTGTGCGTTTAAAACAATAAAAATTAACATGCAAGTAAAAGCACCAAGTAAGAGGGTATAATGATATTTCTTACCATTTTTAAATCCCATTTTTACAATCATGGTGTTCTTATTTGCTTTTTTGTCCGATTCAAAATCTCTGAGATTATTCAGATTCAAAACTCCAGTACTAAGCAATCCAACGGCAAACGCAGGAAGCAAGGCTGAAACGGTAATAGATTTTGTAAACAAGAACAAAGAGCCTAAAACTGCTAACAATCCAAAAAAGAGAAAAACGAAAATATCGCCTAGTCCTTTATATCCATATGCAGATTCACCTACTGTGTATTTTATCGCCGCCCAAATACTTAGAAATCCTAGAACGCCAAATAATGCAAAATATTCTATGTTTTCTAAACCAAATGAAAAAAATAGTACAGCTGCCACCAGTAGGAGAGAAATAATTATAGAAATTATAATACCGTTTCTAAGCTCTTCTTTAGTTAGAATGCCGCTCTGCAATGCTCGTTTAGGTCCAATTCTGTCAGAATTGTCGGTACCCTTAACTCCATCGCCGTAGTCGTTAGCGAAATTTGATGTAACCTGAAAACATATTGTTGTTAACAAAGCAAGTACAAATATTAGTAAGTCATTTTTTCCGTAGAAATTGGCAAGTGCTGTGCCGACAACAACGCCTGAAACTGATAATGGTAGCGTTCTTAATCTAGCCGCGTTTAACCATGCAGCAAACTTGGTCAAAATTAATACGGATCTTCGATTTGAATTCTCTTCCCTTCTTTATAAGACGCCACAAAAGCATCTTTAAAGCCAATGTCAACCAATTGTCTTCTAAACGATTGGGCTTCTTTAAGTGTCTCGAAATTTCCTAATGAATAGGAATAAAATGGATTGGTCTTAACAAATAGTGTATTCGTAAGCGCCTCTGAGGCAAGTGTCACATTATTATCAACAAAAGATTTAACTTGAACTGAGTAGATTTTTTCTTTATCCAAAAACTTTTTAGCGAGGTAAAATTCGTTAACCAAGCTTAGCTCTTGATTTTGTTCCTTAAGATTATCGATGCGTGTTTTTATTGCATCTAAGCTATCAATAGAAACTAGTAAATTACTTTGATTGTCTATGCCACTAGTACTACTAGACAAGCCTGCTGTGAAAGAGGTTATAGCCAATGTGCCAATTAAAAAAAGACCAGTGATACCGGCCAATACATTCCGCTGAATCTTACTTGATTTTAGCTCTTTGTTCTTTATCTTAATTTGATCTAAAAGACGCTCATTAATAATTTGTGCCTTGTCAATATCTTTATGCAATTCAAGTAAATCGCTTTCTTCTATAAATGGCATTTAGTTGAGTTTTAGGGGGTGTACCTCGTTAAAGTTAAACAAAATACAGGGACTGTATTTAAATTGTTTCTATCAATGTTGTAAAAATAGAATTTTTAGTGGTCTATCAAAGAAAAAACGTTGTTAAATCTGTTTTAGCCCGTTGATTTCCATTCGCTTATCGACCAACCGCACTCAAATTTTATTGTCAATCTCCAAAAATATAGATTCCATCTTCCTTGATTTCAATTTTTCTGGCTTTATATAATGTTCCTATACCTTTCTTAAAGGTCTTTTTGCTCATTTGTAGTTCTTCTCGAATAGCTTGCGGGTCTGACTTGTCATGCAAAGGTAAATATCCACCATGCGCCTCAAGCGTATCAAAAATTTTATTGGCGGCGGGTTCTAAAATCTTTTCCCCCAATGGTTGTAAAGAAATATCAATCTTATTATCTCCTCTGATACCTTTAATAATACCAGGCATTGAATCACCAATGGCTATATCTTTAAAAACTTCATTGAAATAAACCAGTCCTTTATGCGCATTATTGATAATAACTTCCCAACCTAAATCTGTTTGTCTTGTTACAATAAGCTCTACCTTTTCACGAACTCGAACGGTAAGTTTTTCATTGCTCAAAAACCTATCTAACTTATTAGAAGCTACTAGGCGATTACTTTTCTTATCTAAATAACAAAAAACAACATACCATTGCCCTTCTTTCATCTTACTTCGCTGCTCTCTAAATGGTACGAGAAGATGTTTTTCTAATCCCCAATCTAAAAATGCTCCATATTCACTTACATCAACTACCTGTAACAATTGAAACTCGTTAACCAAAATACCCGGCTCGAGATTAGTCGATACCGGACGCTCGTCATAATCGAGGTAACAAAAAACATCTAACTTATCCCCTATTTTATAAGTTTCAGGCACATATTTATTAGGAAGAAGTATGTCATTACCTTCATCATCACCCAAAAACAGACCAACACTTGTGCTCCTTAATATCTCAAGGGTGTTATATTCTCCTAGTCGTATCATTTGGCAAAAATACATTTAATACCCGATTAAGACTATCGGATATTAAAAAAGCCATTCTTGTAGCAAGAATGGCTTAATAATTTTAAAGAGGGAGCGTATTAATAAACAGATTCCTTTTTGAAATGTTTACATAACATATAATAAACAACGGCTCTATGCTTGTTTTTATTAGATGAACCGTACTTATCCATTACAGACTTAATACCATCCATAAGCTTAGGGCTATCGCTCATTCCCAACTTCTTAATAAGATAATTGTTCTTTACAGTTTCTAATTCTTTTTCATCAGCTCCTGAAACTTTAGAAGCATCTAAATTGTAGATAGATGGTCCTAATCCTATGGTAACTTTTGTAAGTAAATCCATATTGGGGGATTCTCCAAACTTTTCTTTAATGTCCGCAACGTACTTTACGATTAAATCGTCTCTTTTACTCATAATAGTTAGTGTTCAATATAATGGTTAATAAAACTCTAAGATATAAAATCGAAATAACCAAGCAAAATTTTATCATTCAATAATCTAGGAGTTGAAACCTCCAATATTCTGGGGCGTTCGGAAGGTTCGTAAAAAGCAGAGATGGCAAACTTTAGGCTTTTTTCAGAGTCAGAAAATAAATATTCAAAATTGAATGTTTCGCAGTATTTTCTTACTTGAAGATTATGTGTAGTTTCAAAAAATCTTTCAAATTTCGATGTATCTTCTTTCCCCGGAAGTATTCTAAAGATACCTCCACCGTCATTGTTAATTACAATTATTCTAAAGTCTGGCCTGACATAATTATTCCATAACCCATTACTATCGTATAGAAAACTTAAATCACCGGTAATGAACAAAGTAGGGTTTTCACTATAAATTGATGCTCCAATTGCTGTGGAAGTACTGCCATCGATACCACTTGTTCCGCGATTACAAAACACTTTTAAACTTGGTTTCAAATCGAAAAGTTGAGCATATCTTACCGTTGAACTATTTGCCAATTGTAACTGGTAATTCTCAGGAATATTCTCACTTATAACTTGAAAAGCAAGCATATCTGAAAAATCGATTTGCTGAATATATTGCTTCCGTTTAAGCTCATAAGCATTCTGTTTTGAATTCCAGAAGGAAAAATATTCACTTTGTACACCTTTGATTTCTTCGCTGAAATTTCCAAAAAATGTATTGACATCCATCTTAAAATGATGCGACAAAGAGAAAAAAGTATTATACGATTTTACCGCATCAATATGCCAATGCTGCCTCGGTTTATATTCCCTCAGGAATGCTTTTATTTTTTTTGAAACAATTAACCCACCAAAGGTTAAAAGTACATCTGGTCGCAAGGCGGTGAATAATTTTTCTTTTTCGTTGGATTTCTCAATTGGCGCTATTATGCTATCAATACTTGAGAAAAAGTTAGCGTGATGTAAATTTGAGGTTGTCTCAGTAAACACGATAACTGAAGGGTCATTAGCTAACTTATCTAAAAATTTCTGTTCTACTTTGTTGGGGTCATTTACACCCACCAAAACCATTTTTTTTGAGGAAGCATTCCAGATTTCTGCGCATTCAGAAATATGTTCGATACCCTTAATTTCAGGTTCTTGAATCTTATGGGTGCTAGGCACAACCGAAGCTTGTTGTAGGGTATCGTATAATGGCTCCTCAAACCGAACGTTAATATGTACTGGTAAACCTGTGGTTATGGCTTTTTCGAGTGCCTTATTCAATTCATCATCATTATACAACTGAATATCTTGTTGTGTATCTTTCAAGAGTTCTGGTGCGTAACGTTCAATTCTATCTTTAGCATGATTAACGTCTTGCTTTAGATTGGCAGAGTACCCAATATGTCTATGAAAAACATCATCCTGCCGGATGGTTTGTCCATCACCAACATCAATTTTATAGCTAGGTCTATCAGCAGAAATTACCAAAAGGGGAATATCACTGTAAAAGGCTTCCGAAACTGCGGGGTAATAATTTAGTAAAGCGCTACCTGAGGTACAAACTACCGCAACAGGTTCTCGAAGTTGTTGCGCTATTCCTAAGGCAAAAAAAGCAGCACAACGTTCATCAACGATACTAAAACAATTGAAATACGGGTCTTCAGTAAAACCAAGGATCAAGGGAGCATTACGTGAGCCTGGTGATATCACAATATTCTGAACACCTTTTGATTTACAATGCGCAACAACGGTTTGTGCAGCAGGAATACTGGAGTACTTCATCGCGAACAAAAATACGAAGCAATGGGTTCTTAAACCAATAAAATAGACTATGAATCAGTTCTTAGTACACGAAGTATGGTTTTACTTTTTGCTACAGTCTCTTGCCATTCCTTTTCAGCATCTGAATCTTGAGTCACTCCCCCACCCACATAGATGAAGGCTTTAGAATCTTTGAGTTGCATACAGCGTAGATTTACAAAAAGTGTCGTTGCCTTTCGCACCAAACGATAAGCCTTGTTCTCCTGATTTCTAGAATTTGAAGTTCTATCTTTTTCAGTTATAAAATTCAATTCTCCTAAAAAACCCGTATAGTACTCGCGGTTGTAGTTCTCATTCGTTAAAATGAATTTCTTTGTATCATCCTTAGGTAATCCACATACTGCCGGTGTTGGATGTAATACCTTTACTACTTGCCCTAAGCTTCCCTTTTCAAGTCTTCCTGTGAGCTTTGTTCGCAAATGCCACAAATTACCCGCTCGAATAGACTCTCTCTCTCCTATATTCAAATTTGAAACCGAACTCTGTAGGATGTCTGATATATAATCAGTTACCAACTGCTGCTCATCGAGCTCTTTACTTTCCCACTCGGGAATGACATCTTCAGCATATTTCTGTGTTCCTGCCAAAGACATGGTTGTAAATTGTTGATTTTTTACTTTCAATAAAATCTCAGGAGTCGCACCTAACCAAGTGCCCACCTCAGGGTGATGCCATAGGTAACAAAAAGCTGTGGGATACGAGTCTAAAAGTTCTTTAAATATATTTAGTGGATTTGTCGAACATTCCCATTCGATTTTTCGGGACAACACAACTTTCTTGAAGTCACCTTGGCGAATTTGGCTGATTCCTTTCTCCACCAAATTCATATGAAATTCCTTTTGAGAATTATAGATAGCAATCGGGTTTTCAGAACTGTAAGTAGTTCTAACATCAGGCAAATACGGCTCTAACATAAAGGTATCAGCCGGAATTAAAACAACAGCATTCTGATCATCAAAAGGGGCAAATACAAATCCTGTTTCCGTAAAGTCTTTTACATAATGAACGACAGTATCTTTTTGAAGAATTGCCTGAACCGAAGTTTCTTTAGGTTTTCGATACACCACAAAAGGTAATTTGTTCGTGTATTGTCTAGAAACCTGTTGAAGCAATTCCAAAGATATATTATTTTCGAGGTAAAGAAATAGTAGTCAACTTGCAAAGCGAAATAAGATTGTCTTCAGCATCGGTAACCTTAATCTCCCAAAGCTGAGTCGTTCGCCCCTTATGTATGAAAGTGGCCTTTGCAAACACTTCGCCTTGTCTGATGCTTTTTACATGATTGGCAGCAATTTCAATTCCGCGGACGAATACTTTCTGAGCATCCATAAAAATATAAGAAGCAGTACTTCCAACACTTTCGGCAAGAGCTACCGTTGCACCACCGTGTAAAACCCCATCTGGTTGATGTACTCGAGGATTTACAGGCATTTTTGCTACTAAAAAATCCTCTCCAACATCTATGTATTCAATCTCCAATGTCTCCATTAAAGTATTTTTTGAAGATTCATTACACACCTTAAGAATTTTCTCTTTGTATTCGTTCATGAAAGTTTTTTTGTAAAATTAAGCAATTGGTTTCCAACAAAAGGTTTTACTTTATATTAGATTTCAAATCATGAACAAACAAGAAAAACGAGCTACTTACCAGACAACAAACACCTACGAAACCTTAAATACTTTAACAACCCAAACAAAGAATATTTGGATTGTTCTTCACGGTATAGGCTACCTCAGCAAGTATTTTATACGCTATTTTGATGAGTTAAACGCTGATGAAAATTATATTATTGCTCCTCAAGCGCCTGCCAAATACTATTTGAAAAATGAATATAAATATGTTGGTGCTAGCTGGTTGACAAAAGAAAATCGGGTTTTAGAAACTACGAACGTTTTGAATTATTTAGATGCAGTCTATGATGCTGAGGAATTTCCTTCAGGTTGTAATCTAATCATCTTCGGATTCTCTCAGGGTGTTTCTATTGCGACAAGATGGATCGCTTCTCGAAAATTACGATGTGACCATATTATTCTCTATGCAGGGGGAATTCCCAAAGAACTTAATGCTGTAGATTTTGATTTTTTGGATTATACAAAAACAAAAGTTACCGTTATCGTTGGGGATAAAGATCAATATTTAACTCCAGAGGTCATGAATTCTGAAAATCACAGAATTATTGAATTATTCCATGGAAATGCCAAACAACAGATTTTTGAAGGCGGACACGAAGTGAAAAAAGAAATTGTAAACAAACAAGTATAACATGCTCAATTATCCTACACTCACAACCGAACGTTTGATTCTCAACCAAATACAGCCGGCCGATATACCTGAAATTGTAAGCTATGCGGGAAACTCAAATATCACCGACAATACTCGAACTATGCCCCACCCCTACTTTGAAGAAGATGCTATTGCCTGGATGAATATGGCAAATCAGGGGTTTAAAGCAATGAATCTATTTATGTTCGCAATACGTCTGAAAGAATCAAAAGCATTCATTGGTGGTATTGGTTTGACTTTAGAGGTAGCAGATAATAGAGCTGAATTGGGCTATTGGGTAGCAGAACCTTTTTGGAACAATGGTTATACTACAGAGGCAGTGCAGAGCATTTTAAAATTTGGATTCGAAGAAATCGACCTCAACAAAATTATAGCGGTATATCTAACCACAAATGAGGCCTCAGGCAAGGTGATGGTTAAAAACGGAATGATTAAAGAAGGGGAATTCAAGGACCATGATGTCAAAAGGGGACATACGATTGCAGACGGAAAATATGTTTCTCTTATTCAATACCGTCTTTTGAAGAGCGAATATGAATTATTCAAAGTTGAACGCTAATGAAAATCGACTACACTCCTACTTTAGAAAATGATTTTGTAAAACTTTCGCCTTTGAATATGGATAACTTCCATGAGCTAATTCCAGTGGCGTCGCAGGAAAAATTAGTGCAGTATTCACCTTCAGATATAGAAACTCTAGAAAGCTTGAAAAACTATGTAGAGATTGCTCTAAACCAAAAGGACAAAGGTACAAGCATTCCTTTTATCATATTCGATAAAGAAAAAAAGACATATGCGGGAAGTACGAGATATATGAATATTCATGTTAAAAACAAGACTTTGGAAATCGGCTCTACATGGATTGGTAGAGAATTTCAAGGAACAGGACTTAATACCCAAATGAAATTTTTAATGTTGAATCATGCTTTTAATACAATGGGATTTGAAAAAGTCGAATTTCGAATCGATGAACGGAATATTGCCTCAAGAAAGGCCGCGGAAAAACTGGGATTTACCTTAGAGGGAATTCTTCGTGAGAACGTTTATCTCTTAGATGGTTTCAAAAGAAATACATGCTGTTATGGGCTACTGAAAAGAGAATGGGAAGCTATTAAAGGATAAAATTAATCCTCATCTACTTCATCCATTCGCTCATAATAACTTATTCTCCTTGTCTTGTAGGTATTGTCAGGCGTGATTATCTCTTTTATCCAATTTCCTTTTTCGTCGAATTGATAGATGTACTCCTTTGTTTCAGAGTTTTTTCCAACCTGTATATCTTTTTTTGACAATACACCGGCCTCATCATAGGAAAACATAGCCGTTTCTTCCTTTGTTAGCTTTTTTGTTGACTGACTTGCAAAGAATTTGGTAAATGACATTAATTTACCTAATCCATCAAAATTTTCTTCTAAAGCAGAATTAACCCTTCCATCGAGAAACTTTTTCGTCAATACATTTCTCGAAAGTAGGCTATCATTTTCCCTTTTTTCTGATGTCCTAATAGATTGATATACTGCGCCATTTAAGGTATAGGTTTTGGTTTGCTCTCCTTTTACATTAGTATAGGAAATTAGTGTTTCATCAATACCGCTATCATTCGTACGAACAATTTTAAAAATGGAATCATGCTTATAGAAATATTCATACTGATCTAAGAATTCCTTGCTATACGAAATAATCTTCTCAGTAATTTTTAAATTCAATAAAGAATCAATAACATAGAAGTTCGCCAGTGAAGTGGTCTTTTCAAAAACGTTATCTCGATAATTCTCCAAACGTTTTTCTAATAACATTCCCTGTGAATACTTGTAATAGGTAATGTCATAATCTGTATCACTATAGCGCGTTACAGATTTGGTTAGTAACCCCTCTTCATTAAACTCGTACTCTTCTTTTCCGTACTTGGTGCTTACCAAGCAGGATTTGACTTTTCCCTTTAAATCAAAATCCTCAATTGTAAAAATTTTAATTTCTTGAGATGTCATTCCTAACGGAAGGAAAATCAATGCGATAAGAAATAAGATAACGTAGTTTTTTACCATGACACAAAATTACTTGATAATCTAACAACTATGAACAAAAGGAATGCCAAATCGATGTACCGCAGTAATAAAACTAGTGTAACTGGTCCTTCACCAGAAAGGGGAAGGAACAATTACTTAGGTCATAAAAACAAAAAACCCGCAAAGTCTTCGACTTGCGGGTTTAAAAATATATTCTAGAAAAGTATCACTTCACTTCTTCGAAATCTACGTCTTCAACATTATCACCTTCACTTGCATCGGCTGTTGCATCTCCTTCAGGAGCCGCTCCACCTTGCTGTGCTTCAGCTTGTGCTTTATACATTTCTTCTGAAGCAACTTTCCATGCCTCGTTGATTTTCTCTAAAGCAGGAGTTACAACAGCAACATCCTTGCTTTCATATGCTTTCTTCAACTCTTCCAAAGCTTCTTCGATTGGCTTTTTCTTGTCATCTGAAAGTTTATCTCCGAATTCCGTCAATTGCTTTTCTGTTTGGAAAATCATGCTATCTGCTTCGTTTAACTTATCTGCAGTTTCTCTTGCGACTTTATCCGCTTCCGCATTAGCTTCAGCATCTGCTTTCATTTTTTGGATTTCCTCTTCGGTCAATCCTGAAGATGCTTCGATACGAATATCTTGCGTTTTATTTGTTGCTTTATCCGTTGCAGAAACTTTGATAATTCCGTTAGCATCGATATCGAAAGTTACTTCAATCTGAGGTGTTCCTCTTTGTGCTGGTGGAATTCCATCTAAATGGAAACGTCCGATAGTTTTATTATCCGCAGCCATTTGACGTTCTCCTTGCAATACATGAATCTCAACCGATGGTTGATTATCCGCTGCCGTAGAGAATACTTGTGATTTCTTTGTTGGAATGGTTGTATTCGCCTCAATTAACTTGGTGAATACATTACCCATTGTTTCGATTCCTAAAGAAAGTGGGGTAACATCAAGAAGCAAAACATCTTTTACATCTCCCGTTAAAACTCCACCTTGAATAGCAGCACCAACGGCAACTACCTCATCAGGATTCACTCCTTTAGAAGGTGCTTTTCCGAAGAACTTCTCAACGGCTTCCTGAACTGCCGGAATACGTGTTGAACCACCTACCAAGATAATTTCATCAATGTCGCTCTTTGATAAACCAGCAGCTTTCATTGCAGTTTGGCAAGGCTCGATTGTTCTTTTTACCAAGTCTTCAATCAATTGCTCGAATTTTGCTCTTGACAAGGTACGTACCAAGTGCTTTGGTCCTGTAGCCGTTGCGGTAACATATGGCAAATTGATTTCTGTTTGTGCAGAAGAAGACAATTCAATCTTTGCTTTTTCAGCAGCTTCACGTAAACGTTGCAATGCCATTGCATCATCTCGAAGGTCTATACTTTCATCTTTCTTGAACTCATCAGCCAACCAATCGATAATCTTTTGGTCAACATCATCACCACCTAAGTGCGTATCTCCGTCTGTAGCCAATACTTCAAAAACCCCATCTCCCAATTCTAGGATAGAAACATCATGTGTGCCGCCACCAAAATCAAAAACAACGATTTTCTGGTCGGTATCCTTTTTGTCCATTCCGTAAGCTAATGACGCTGACGTTGGTTCGTTGATGATACGTTCTACCGTCAAACCTGCAATCTCACCAGCTTCTTTCGTAGCCTGACGCTGTGCATCGTTAAAATATGCAGGAACTGTAATTACAGCTCTTGTCACATCTTGACCTAAATAATCCTCAGCTGTTTTCTTCATTTTCTGAAGAATCATCGCTGATAATTCTTGCGGAGAATACAAACGCCCGTCGATATCAACTCTTGGGGTATCATTATCTCCTTTTACTACTTTGTAAGGAACACGGTCGGCTTCTTTTTTAGACTCCGAGAACTTGTTCCCCATAAATCGTTTGATGGAATAAATGGTATTATGTGGATTAGTCACCGCCTGTCTTTTGGCAGGGTCACCCACTTTAATCTCACCACCTTCAACAAATGCGATTACGGATGGCGTAGTTCTTTTACCTTCCGCATTAGGGATAACCACTGGCTCATTACCCTCCATTACAGAGACACAAGAGTTGGTCGTACCTAAATCTATTCCTATAATTTTACTCATTCTATATGTATTTATTTGTGCGTATTAATTTTTTACAATCGCTAAGGGAATGACAAACAATATGCCAAGGATATAAAACTGACAGGATGTCATTTCCATCCGCTAAAGTTTTTATAACTTGTTCGATATGAATATCGTTGCTAAACTTGTCTTAAAGAAGGATCCTTCCGTGGAACTTAAGTTTAATGCCTATCCAAAAGAAATAAAACCCAAACTAAATTATCTTCGGAAGCTGATTCTCGAGGTTGCCAACGAAGACTCAATCGAAGAACTCGAAGAAACCCTAAAATGGGGCGAACCCAGTTATTTGGCAAAAAAGGGAAGTACGCTGCGAATGGACTGGAAAGCAAAAACTCCTGACCAATATGCCCTATATTTTAAATGCACCTCTAAATTAGTTGAAACCATTAGGGAAGTCTATGGGGATACTTTTAAATATGAGAAGAATCGGGCAATTCTGTTTAACCTTGAGGATAAAATTCCAAAGGAAGAATTAAAAGAATGTATTCGGTTGGCATTGAATTATCATTCGCTAAAACATTTGCCATTATTGGGTAAGTAACCCTATCTTCGAAAACGTAATTTGCACTAAATTTATTCCACAAAGAATCTTATGAAAACACTAAAAAATGTAGTACTTAGCGCAGTTCTTCTTTCGGTTTTTTTTGCATGCAAAAACCAAACGAAAACAGAGCAAAAAGAAGAGAAAAATTGGACAAACCTAATTGATAAAGACCTCTCGAATTGGGATACTTATTTAAGTTTTCAACATCAAGTAGGATATGACGGTACTGCACCTAAAGATGAAGAAGGAAACTTAATCCAACCTATAGGTTTAAACAAAACAGGTTATGATGTTTTTACAACCATTGAAGAAGATGAACAACCTATCATCAAAGTCAGTGGAGAGTACTATGGTTGTATCATCACAAAGGAGGAATATTCAAATTATCATTTCCAACTAAAATTCAAATGGGGTGAAAAGAAATGGGTGCCAAGATTGGACAAACTAAAAGACTCGGGCGTACTATACCACTCTATTGGCCCAATGGGAGCAGAATATTGGCGTTCATGGATGTTATCTCAGGAATTTCAAATCATGGAAGGTCATACAGGCGATTTTTGGAGCCAAGCCACATCTGCAATTGATATTAGAGCCTATAATCAAGAATCTGGCATGAACTTAATGGCACATGAAAGTCAAGATTTTGTTTCGGTTGGTGACAATGAACTAAATAAAAACTATTGTTTGCGAAGTAACAATAACGAGAACGCGCATGGCGAATGGAATACCTTAGATTTAATTTGTTTCGAGGGGAAAAGCCTTCATATTGTAAATGGTGAAGTAGTAATGATTCTTAAAAACTCCAGATATCTAAATGAAAAGGGTGAAAACATTCCCTTAACCTCAGGTAAGATCCAACTTCAAAGTGAAGCGGCGGAGCTATTTTATAAGGACATCAAGATTCGGCCACTTGAAAAACTTTCTAATGAATTTACAGCGTATTTCTAAGTGAAAAACATTTACCTTTAATTTACCAAAACCAAATCAATGGAGTGTATCAGTATCTTCGATATGCTGAAAATCGGAATCGGACCCTCAAGTTCGCATACATTAGGCCCGTGGAGAGCTGCTGAGCGCTGGATTGCTGACTTAAAAAGCAAAGAGCAATTTGAATCCGTTCAAAAAATTCAAGTGCATGTTTACGGTTCATTATCCCTGACGGGAAAAGGCCATGCTACTGATTATGCCATCATGCTTGGCCTTTCTGGTGCAGATCCTGTAGAAATTCCTGTGGAAAATATTCAAACGATTGTCGCCGATATCCAAGAAAATGGACTGCTGCATTTTGGGAACGAAAAGCAACTGCCTTTCAACTCAACTGAAGATATTCTTTTCCATAGAAAATTTTTACCATTTCACGCTAACGGGCTCAAATTCGAAGCAACCCTTGAAGAGGGTACCAAAAAGTCTAAAAAATACTATTCCATCGGTGGTGGTTTTGTGGTTGAAGAAGAGCGTAAAAATGCCAAAAAGAAAATTGAATCTTTCAATACTTTCCCCTTCCCGATTCATAGAGGCGATGAACTTTTGGCTTACTGCCAAAAAGAACAAAAATCAATTTCTGAATTAGTTCTTGAAAACGAACAATCATTGCGAACAGTTGAAGAAATAGACAGTCAACTTCAAAAAGTTTGGAACACCATGCTTGAGTGTATGTATATTGGATGTCATACAGAAGGCAAACTACCTGGTGGATTAAATGTAAAGCGCAGAGCTTTTGAAATACATCAAAATTTAATGGTTACAGCTGGTTCGTATGATACACCTGAGAACTGGTTGCAGACCATTCGAAAAACCGAAGTCAAGTTCCGACAGATTTTAAAATGGGTAAGCTGTTTTGCTCTATCCGTTAATGAAGTGAATGCCTCTTTAGGTAGGGTTGTTACGGCCCCTACAAATGGCAGTGCAGGAGTTATTCCATCCGTTTTGATGTATTATATGGTTATCGAAAACCATAAAGCGAATTTCGAACATATCAAAAAGTTCTTGCTCGTTGCAGGAGAAATAGGTAGCATCTTTAAAAAAGGTGCTACGATTTCAGCCGCTATGGGTGGGTGTCAAGCAGAAATCGGGGTTTCCTCAGCCATGGCTGCGGGGGCTTTAACAGAACTATTAGGTGGTACACCTGAACAAGTCTTAATGGCGGCTGAAATCGCTATGGAACATCATTTAGGTCTTACCTGTGATCCTATTGGCGGGCTAGTACAGATTCCCTGTATCGAACGCAACTCTATGGGCGCTATCAAAGCAATCAATGCCGCAGAATTAGCTCTAGACTCTGACCCTGCAGATGCTAAAGTACCTTTAGACAAAGTAGTTCAAACCATGTGGGAAACTGCAAAAGACATGAACTCCAAATACAAAGAAACTTCAGAAGGTGGACTTGCAGTCGGAGTTTTCTTAAGTGATTGCTAACAAGAAATCGCTATATTTATAGGAACAACCAATACCTATACAAAAATGAAACTTGGCGCATTCTCCGTTAGTCTTGCAGTAAAAGATTTAAAAGCTTCTCAAAATTTTTACGAAAACCTTGGTTTTACAATTTTTGCTGGAAGCATGGAACAGAATTACCTCATCATGAAAAATGAAGATTCCCTTATCGGACTGTTTCATGGCATGTTTGAACACGATATATTGACTTTTAATCCCGGGTGGGATGCAAACGCAAACCAATTAGATTCTTTTGATGATGTACGCGATATTCAAAAAGAGCTGGTGCAAAAAGGAATGAAACTAGATCGAGAAGCAGATACTACTTCTACCGGGCCTGCTAGTATCGTTTTGACTGATCCTGATGGAAATACTATTCTCATTGACCAACATGTTTAATCATCAATCGTTAGCCTAGTAATCACTTCAAATGAAAAAACAAATAGGAATACTGCTTCTTTTTTTGGTCTTGTCGGCTTGTAAAGAGAACAAAGGAAAAGAAATAGCTCAAAATAAAACTGATACAACCGAAGTTGCTACCACTACCAACGAATGGCTTTTTCTTTTCGATGGAACTAGCACTGAAGGTTGGCGCGCCTATAATGGTGAAGATTTACCTCCCCAATGGATCATAAAAGATGGTGAACTCACTTTTGACACTGAAAAACGTTCGGAAGCAAATCGCAAGGGCGGTAGAGATATTATTTATGCAGCCGAAGAGTTTGATAATTTTGAATTGTATTGGGAATGGAAACTTCCTGAAGGTGGCAATAGTGGAATGTTGTATCATCTGAAGGAAGGAGATTGGGGTCCACCAGAGGTTTCTCCTGAATACCAAATGCTCGACGATTTGAAATGGGAAGAAATCAATAATGCAACGCTAGAACCATGGCAGAAAACAGGTGCTGATTACGCTATGTATGTTCCTGATGATACTCAAAAAGATGTCAAACCAGCTATGGAATGGAATACTTCTCGAATCATTTTCACCGCTGAAAAAGTAGAACATTGGCTAAACGGCAAGAAACTACTTGAATTTGTTCCCTGGTCTGAAGACTGGGAAAATCGAAAAAAAGCAGGTAAGTGGAAAGATTTTCCAAAATATGGTACTTTTAAATCAGGCTATATTGCGATTCAAGATCATGATAGTCCCTTATGGTTTCGCAACATAAAAATCAAAAGATTATAACCAATCATACGAAAATGAATAAAAGAGAATTCTTAAAAAAAACAGCTATGGCATCTTCATTCGCTTTGCTTCCCGCCGGAACTTTGGCTTTTTCAAAAAAAGATAAACGGATACGTACGGCCCACATTGGTGTTGGCAATATGGGTGGTGAAGATTTAGGTGCTATTTCTTCGCACGCCCAAGTCGATGTGGTTGCCTTATGCGATGTTGATAAAAGTAATTTAGCTGCTGCTTTGAAACTACATCCAAAGGCAAAAACATTTTCTGATTATCGGGTCATGCTCAAGGAGATGGACAAGAAAATTGACGCCGTTATTGTATCCACTCCCGACCACACCCATGCCCCAGCTTCAATGATGGCTATGAAAATGAATAAACCAGTATACTGCCAAAAACCCCTCACCCACCATGTGAGTGAAGCAAGAGCGATGCGTAAAATAGCTGAAGAAAAAGGTTTGGTTACCCAAATGGGAATCCAAGTGCATTCCTTTTACGATTATAAATTGGCAACGCTATTGATTCAATCCGGAATCATAGGAAAAGTACATACCGTCCGCGCCTGGTCACCTAAAAACTGGGGCTATGACGGACCTGCTCCTGAAGGAAGTGACCCAGTACCTGAGACTTTAGACTGGAATCTTTGGCTCGGTACTTCAGCAGAAAGACCCTATAAAGAAGACGTATACCATCCTGGCAACTGGAGAAAGCTAGTAGAATATGGCTGTGGAACGCTCGGGGATATGGGTGTTCATATTTTTGACACTCCATATAATGCACTTCAGTTAGATGTACCCACAACCATTACCACAAATTGTAGAAAACCAAATGGCTTTGGGTATCCCGAACAGAATATGGTTACCTATGAATTCCCAGGTACCAAATACACCGCCGATACTTTAAAATGGGTTTGGTATGATGGTGTCGATGCCGATAAGCAACGTGAAGATTTGATGCTACCAGGCGGTGAAAAATTAAATGACCAAGGAGCAATGTTCATTGGGGAAAAAGGAAGATTTTATTTACCACACTTTCAAAAGTTACCACAGTTGATTATTGATGGAGAATTCATTGATATTAGTGAACAAATTGCTGCTCAAAATTTAGGGGAACCCGTTCGTGATTATGCAGCGGAAAGTCCAAAACATTATCATCAATTCATTGATGC
Source organism: Maribacter taeanensis (assembly GCF_047345145.1). Taxonomy (NCBI): domain Bacteria; kingdom Pseudomonadati; phylum Bacteroidota; class Flavobacteriia; order Flavobacteriales; family Flavobacteriaceae; genus Maribacter; species Maribacter taeanensis. Next base: position 352,183 of record NZ_JBLFER010000001.1, on the reverse strand, counting down.
TTGTTTGGGCAAAGATAAGGTTACGGCTCCTTTTTCATACGCTTCTAGACTCACAGAGACTATTCTTCTAGGCGTAATTGCTGGTCGTTTTCCAAATCAAACCTTACATTGGGACAGTGCAAATGCCAAATTTGTAGAGGAGGAAGCAAATCAATATTTAGATTCTCCTTATCGAGAGTTTTAATTGGACTTACATCTTGAATGCCAGAACTATTTGAGCTTACCAGAAGTAAGCTCAAATTAGCTGTGGCTTAATTTTCTTGAAAACAAAAGAAATATCAAATATTGTAGAAATCGAAAAATCTAATACTTCAACATTCTGAGGAAATCTCCTTACATTTATCCCTGAACTAAACATTACAAAGCACAAATGTCGACTGCCAAGAAAGAGTATAAAAGGGTTACCGTAAAATCCCTTGTAGAAATGAAGAAAAATGGAGAGAAAATCTCCATGCTTACCGCTTACGATTACTCCATGGCAAAAATTGTAGATGCTGCCAATGTAGATGTGATATTAGTTGGTGATTCCGCAAGTAATGTAATGGCTGGTCATGAGACTACGTTACCCATTACCCTTGATCAGATGATATATCACGCACAATCTGTTGTTCGGGCCGTTAATCGCGCTTTGGTGGTGGTTGATATTCCTTTTGGCAGTTATCAAAGTGATCCTAAAGAAGCTTTGCGCTCTGCCATTCGCATCATGAAAGAAAGTGGCGCACATGCCATTAAAGTTGAAGGTGGTGTGGAAATAAAAGAATCTGTTAAGCGGATTTTAGCAGCAGGTATACCCGTTATGGGGCATTTAGGTCTAACCCCACAATCCATCTATAAATTTGGAACCTATACCGTTCGCGCCAAAGAAGAGGAAGAAGCTGAACAACTCAAGGAAGATGCTAAACTCTTAGAAAAATTAGGATGCTTCGGAATGGTATTAGAAAAGATTCCCGCAGAATTGACTAAAGAGGTATCCGATAGTATCTCAATTCCCACAATCGGAATCGGAGGAGGTAAACACGCAGACGGTCAAGTATTAGTTATTCACGACCTTTTAGGAATGACGCATGAGTTCAATCCTAGATTTTTAAGAAGGTATATGAACTTATACGAAGAAATGGGAACTGCTATCGGGCAGTATGTTGCTGATGTAAAAAGTCGGGACTTTCCAAATGACGATGAACAATACTAATATGATTCAGAAAATTGCCATAATCGCTTTAGTACTATTGAATATTGGTTGTGATCAGGTTTCAAAAAACATGGTTCGCAATAACATCGACGCGAGCGAACAGATAGAATTAGTTGGCAAAAACTTCATTTTAACAAAGGTAGAAAATAGCGGAGCGATGTTAGGTTTTGGCTCAGAACTCTCCCCTATTTTAAAACTCATTTTTCTTCAAGCTTTACCTGTCTTGGTATTGTTAGTACTGCTTTTTAGAATTTTACGCAGATCAGATATGAATAAATGGTTGGTTTTTGCTTTTGCCTGTGTTATTGGAGGAGGTATTGGAAACCTCATTGATCGTATTGCTTACGGTGAAGTAACCGACTTTTTCCATATTGATCTAGGTGGATATTTTAAAACAGGTATTTTCAATATGGCTGACGTTTCTGTTACCATGGGAGTTATATTAATTCTATTTCTTAGTATCCGGTACCGTAAATTGGAATTATAAATTTGGACTTTTAGACTATTGGATTGTTGGATTATTAGAGTTTTATGGCACATCGATTTAGAGACTTGGAAATTTGGAAATTAAGTCGAGTGTACTGTTCTGATATTTATGAATCTACTTCCACTTTTCCTGATGAGGAAAAATTTGGATTGACCAATCAACTGCGGCGCGCTTCGGTATCCATTCCTTCAAATATTGCGGAGGGCTCTTCCAGAAAATCAAACAAAGATTTCAGTAGATTTTTAGAAATTGCTGTAGGGTCATTGTATGAAATTGAAACACAATTACTTATCGCCAATGACCTAGGGTTCATATCTGATAATCAGTTGGCTGAATTAAGTCAAAAACTAAACAAGATTGTAAAAATGACTTCTAAATTTAAGGCCACACTCAAATAATCCAATAATCTAAAAATCTAACAATCAAAAATAACAAACATTCTACTTCAAAAAATCTTCAAGTAATCTACGAAGACAATCACCTCATTGTAATTAACAAACGCCCAGGTGATATTGTACAAGGAGACAAAACGGGAGATCTTCCCTTGAGCGAAATTGTAAAACAATACATCAAAGAAAAGTACAACAAACCTGGTAATGTTTACTTAGGAGTTGCCCATCGTTTGGATCGCCCTACTTCAGGAATTGTAGTCTTTGCTAAAACCTCAAAAGCCTTACCTCGCTTGAATAAGTTGTTTGCCGAAAAGGCAGCAAAAAAAACGTATTGGGCGGTGGTCAAAAATATGCCCGAAAAGCAAGAGGATACATTGACGCATTGGATGAAGCGAAATCCAAAACAAAACAAATCGTACGCCAATAAAAAAGAAGTGCCGGACAGTAAAAAGGCAATTCTAGACTACAAAGTCATCAAAAAGTTAGATAACTTTTATTTACTCGAAGTAGATTTAAAAACGGGGCGGCACCATCAAATCCGTTCGCAATTGACTGCGATTGGTTGTCCCATCAAGGGAGATTTAAAATATGGTTTTGACAGAAGTAATAAAGATGGTAGCATTCATTTACATGCGCGGAGCCTTTCTTTCGTTCATCCTGTAAAAAAGGAAATGCTTGAATTTGTTGCTCCCCCACCCCATGATTCAGTTTGGAATGCTTGTTGCTAAATATACTTTGAGAAAATCAAAGCATATTAAAATTCCAAAGAACAAATATCAAATTCCAAAAAACCCAGTTCAAGTTAAATTCCGAAGGCTCTTAAGCCTTCATAAAATACTTATATTTAGAAACCAAAACACTACATGATGATTAAGAGAACACTTTTTTTATTGAGCCTTATTTTACTTTCTTCCTGCGGAAGTTACAACTCTATCGACTCCTTTTACGAAGCACATAAAAACGACGACCAGGTAACCGCCGTTCGAGTACCTCGATTTATGCTTTCACTTCTTGGAAACATTTCCCCCGAAATGAATTCTCTTATTGGTAACACCAAAGACTTGCGTTATATGCAGTTTCCAAGCGCTACTCCCGAACGTACAAAATTCTTAAACAATTCAATGAACAACATGACGGGCAGCTCCTTTATCGAAGTCTACCGTAAGAATGACAATCAAAAACGCAACGTAGTCTCTATTCGTGAAAAGCGAGACGCCGTCAAAGAGATTTTGATTTACAACAACAATACTACACGAGGTTCTTTCCTCTATTTCAATGGCAATTTTGACCCTGTAAAAGTGCGTGAAATGGCAAAAAACGAAGACTTCCAAAAACTAGGCGATGGACTCATCAACCAATTTAACATGGGAAGTACACCAGGTATCAATCAGGTAAAGGAAGAGAATAAGGAGAATTAGATAATTACGGGTAAAAAAGATATAAGAGTACCTAGGTACTCTTAGGCAATTGTTGTGCCTAATTGAACTCGAAACATACTGTAACAATTTAATTTTGATTTTGTCCTTAAAGAATAAAACAATACTTCAATGAAAATTAAATACATTCTCTTATTGCCAATAATGGTATTAATGATTTGCTGCAATAAAAAGCCAAAACAAAATTCGTTGCAAAGTGATGTCAAAACCGTACAAAACTTAAACAACAAAGAAGTGTCAATTGACTCAGTAAATTCGTATATAAAATACAGAATGTCAGAAATGAACATTCCAGCGGTTTCCTATGCCATTATTAATAACGGGCAGTTAGTGTTTCACAATGCATTGGGCTATACGAACTTGGAAACTAAAGAACTCGTAAACAGCGAGACTATTTTCGAAGCTGCTTCGACTTCAAAACCTGTATTCGCTTCAATGGTAATGCTATTGGTAGAAGACAAAAAATTAGATTTGGACACACCTCTCTATACTTATCTTAATGAAGATGCTCGAGATAATTTTGATTATGATGACAGATATCGAAAAGTTACGGCTAGAATGGTGTTATCTCATACGACAGGTTTCCCAAATTGGCGAGGAAATGGGGAATTGACTATATCTTTTGAACCTGGAACTGATTTTAGTTATTCTGGAGAAGGGTATCAATTCTTAGTTAAAGTCGTAGAATCAATTTTACAAACCGATTATCAGGGTTTAGAAAGTTATTTTCAGAAACACATCGCACAACCGTTAGGAATGATTCACACTAAGTTTGTCCAAGATGAATACAACAGAAATAATAAGGCTTATCCCCATTTCAATGGTATAAAAAATGAAAAAAATTACTGGGCAGCTAAGGAATTTAATACCGCTTCTGCCTTACATACCGAATCTAAAGAATTCGCAAAATGGTTGATGGCTATTATGGGAGATAAACTACTTTCAGAAAATACTTCCATAGCCCTGTTAAAAGAGGAAATCAATGTATCAACTGCCCCAACTATCTTATCAGAAGAAGGTGCTATTGGGTGGACCCTAGGTTTTGCCAAGTATGATATTTCCAACCATGTAGTCTTAGGACATGAAGGGAATAATGATGGGTTTAATGCCCTTTTTCTATTTGACAAGGATAAAAAATGGGGTATGATTCAATTCAATAACGCAAATGAAGTTTATGATTTTGGATTCGACCTTTTTAGATATATTAACAGGAGCAACTAGGCACAACAATGGCTATAAGTAATTGCTGGTTCTTGCCTACTTTGGAAATTCCTGCGGAATTTCCAACTTGGTCTGTACTTGCCAAGTTAAGTGTTAACCCACGTAACTACTCATAGCCTAGACGTTACTCAAAACCCGAACTAACTTTCCAATACATTTTTAAAATCGTAAATTCAGGCATTCCTAAAACCGAATACACATGCAATTACGAATTTCCAGCTTATATGCCCTATTCCTAGGGCTTCTTATTTTATGTTCCTGTTCAAATCCAAAGAAAACATCCGCTACCTTATTAATTCATGGAGGTCCCATTTATACGGTGGACTCAACCCGAACTACAGTGGAAGCCGTAGCTACAAAAGGTTATACCATTCTTTTTGCAGGAAGTCTGGTAGAAGCTGAAGCCTATAAAACTGAGGAAACTGAAATCATCGATTTACAAGGCAAAACCATGACCCCCGGTTTAATTGAAGGGCATGGACATTTTATGGGTCTGGGTTATAATGAATTGAACGTCGATTTAATCAATACCACCAGCTATCAAGAAATTGTAGATATCGTCGCTGAAGCTGTCAAAACAGCTGAACCAGGCGAATGGATTCTAGGAAGAGGATGGCATCAAAGCAAATGGGATGCGCTGCCTGAAGATGCTATTAATGGTTTTCAAACACATTACAAATTAAGTCAGGTTTCTCCTGATAATCCGGTGTACTTGAGTCATGCCAGTGGCCATGCAGGTTTCGCTAATGCGAGAGCAATGGAAATTGCAGGCTTGCAAGTACTAGCGAAAGATGGAATTGACAAACTTGAAGTAGAAGGTGGCGAAGTCATGCGTGATAAACTAGGCCAACCCACTGGTATTTTTAATGAGCGTGCCCAAAGCTTAATTCGAAAGCATATTCCCGAGAACACTCCAGAAAAAGACAGAAAAGCATTTGAACTAGCAGTGGCAGCTTGCCATAGACATGGTATTACCGGTTTTCATGATGCTGGCATAGGAAAAGAAACCATTGCTCTCTACGAACAAATGAAAGCAGAAAACAAACTCAATGTGCGTTTGTATGCCATGCTTACCGGATGGGACCCGGAATTGATTGAGGAGTGGTACAAAAAAGGCCCCATGGTCGATCCAGATAACCTTTTGACGATTCGATCGATAAAACTAAACTGTGATGGGGCTTTAGGTTCCCGTGGTGCTTGGCTATTAGAATCATATACTGACCGACCAGGACATTTCGGACATGAAACACTTCCCATGGAAGTTGTCAAAGAAACCGCTCTAAATGGATTACGAAATGGTTTTCAAGTTTGCGCTCATGCTATCGGCGATCGTGCTAACAAAGAAATTCTAGATCGTTATGAAGCAGCTTTTACAGAACTACCTGACTTAAAAACAGACCATCGGTTTCGTATAGAGCACGCACAACATTTGCATCCTGATGATATTCCACGCTTTGCCGGACTTGGGGTTATTCCGGCTATGCAGGCCGTACACTTGTCATCTGATAGGCCTTGGGCGATTGACCGTTTGGGAGAGAAACGAATCAAAGAAGGTGCTTATATGTGGCAAGACTTATTAAAAAGTGGTATTCCAGTTGTAAACGGCACCGACGTTCCTGTAGAACCACTAAATCCAATCGCAAGCTTCTATGCCAGTGTAAGCCGTAAAACTTTAAAGGGTTTACCTGAAGGCGGTTTTGAACCAGAACAAAAAATGACTCGGGCCCAAGCTTTAAGATCTTATACTTTAGATGCCGCCTATGGAGCTTTTGAAGAAAACATCAAGGGCTCTATTTCTGTAGGTAAACTTGCTGATTTCACAATCTACAATCAAGATTTGATGACCGTAGAAGAAGATAAACTCTTAGAAACCGAGGTAGAAATGACCATCTTTAATGGTGAGGTTGTTTACAGCAAAAAAGAATAAAAACATAAGTTTATCGGTACGTTCGAACACTTTCTACAACCACAGCTGTCAAAATCAGAACTCCCCCAAAAACTGTCGACCATGATGGGAATTCGGAGAGGAAAATCATTCCGATGATTATACCATATACGGGTTGCGCACTGCTCAGTATACTCGCTGTAGTAACGGTAAAGTGTTTCAAACTCAAAAGAAATAGCGTATGACCAATTGCAGTTGTCAGTAAGGCTAGTGTTACCAGTGCTTCCCATTGTGATAAGACTTCATTAAGATTGGTGAAAAATAATGCCGGTAATAGCATAACACCTACAATTCCCGTTTGGTAAGACATTAATAAAGAACCATTGTATTTCCCCACCTTGGGTTTCATAATCAAATTCCGAAAAGCATAAACCAATGCAGAAAAAACACCCATTCCAATGGCAATGGTATATGAATTCTCTAAATTAAAATCTGGAATCAAAAAGTAAATCCCACATAAAACCAAAGCACCCAAAAGCAGATGAATCTTTTGAAATTTTGTTTTCAACACAACAGGTTCTAATAAGGCCGTCCAGACAGGATAAGTAAACAAAGAAAGCATTCCAATAGCGACGTTTGACATCTGTAGGGCGTAGAAATAGGTAATCCAATGTAGCCCCATTAGGAATCCGGCAAAAATAACCATCGGAAGGTCCTTATCTTCAACTTTTAAGGAAAATCCTTTGAACTTACAGTACAACAATAGAATACCAAAGGACAAAATAGCTCTAGTAGCAATGGTAACAGGAACAGACAATAGAATGTACCTACCCAAAGCGCCCGAAGTGCTTATAAATAACATTGCCAGATTGATCTCAAGCAAGTGTGAAAAGTGCGGATTTTTTGCGTTCAACAGTTATCGGGTAAGTGACAAAGCTTTTTCTCGAATAATTTGTCCCACTGGCTTGCTTTCCAAATGACTTTCTAACCATGAAATTACGTCTAAGTACAAGAATGCTCTTTTCTCATACGGGTGGTCTTCATACTTCTTAAGCTCAGTATGGAGTTTCTGGAATTCATTTCGCAAGTCGCTCGGGTAAATATTCCCTAAGTTCCTTAAGAACTTGATCATCTCTTTTTGCACTTCATGCAGATCATCCATTTTTAGTAAAAACTTATAGGTGCTTTTTAACTGCACTTCGAGATGATAATCCATTCCTGCTTCATAATGCGCTACCAAACTTAGTACCCTAGCAAAGCACATTAAATCTTCGCGCATTTTCAAATTCTTATTATTGATAATCTTCTTGAGGTACTGAATACAAGCTTTGTTATCCCCCATTCCGAAATACAAACAAGCGACCTTATAGTACAACAACATGATGTGATGTTCATCAATTCGGTCTTTGTGTTTGGCAATTCCATACTCTACAATCTTGACCAAATAAAGTCCCTTTTTGAAGGTTCCTTCCATGAAGTGAAGATTTAATTTGTTGGAGTTGATATAGAGGAACGCCAAGGAAGAAATATTGTCATTTTTAGGAAAATCCTTGCTCTCCACCATAGCTTCCATACGTTCAAGCACTTGTTTAAATTGCGAACTATATTTCACATAAAATAAGGATTCTAACAGATAATGATTTCCTTTTAAAAAGAACACAGGGTTTAAATAAATCATCTCCTTGTTCTCATAAAATAAATCTACCCATTTGTTAGCATATTTATAACAAAACAAGAAATCCTGAGTTAAAAAACTATACCACAAATGCGCTTTGTACAACCATAATTTCTCACGAAAACCAAGTTCATCAATATGGTACTTAGGAAGTTGTTTTTCAAAATAGCTTTTGACCTTATTCAGGTCTTCATCACTCTTAGCATAACCTACTTTTAACATCCATCCATAAAGTTGTAAAGACAGATTTGAAAGTTTACTGGTCATTACATTATGAGCCGATAATTCTTTTGCTTGAATCGCTAATTCATTAGCCCTATCGGGAATACTTCTGGTAATATATTGCGTCTCAATAATCTTCTCTAACTCAACAATTTCATAAGCAATGTTTTTCTCCTCATTCTCTATAGCAATTGTCTTTGCTTTATCAAGAATTTTCAAGCTTTGCTTGTAGAGCCCCTTTTGATATAAAATAGTAGCAAAATCAAGCTGTTCGCGAATTTGAACACGCATATTTTGATTCACAGGGTTTAAACGAAGACTGATTAAAATCTGTTTATACAGGTGCGCCTTTAAGTTTGATAATTGCGATTTTTTTACGATTCCGCTAGCCAAGATGGTCTTCTCATTATATTCGCGCATTTTGTCCATTAAATTGAAAAGCGCAATAAATTTGGCATCAGTATTTACCCCCAAACGCCCAACGTAGAGTTTAAACTGACGCTTCTCAGACTTAGATAATGATTTCACTAATACGAACAAAGCATCTTTATGGGCATTTGTCATCGTAAAAAAAGTAATTTAAATAATTGTTAATCAGAATTTTAACACCTTTAAAAGTGATTAAGCGTTGTAAATCTTAATTGCTTTTTTAGGAGATTACCCCTATTGGTTATATATTCGTAAAGGGTACATAAAACTACACAAATATTACAATGAGCAAAGATAAAGTACAAATATTTGACACAACACTCAGAGACGGAGAACAGGTACCTGGATGCAAATTAGATGCAGAGCAAAAATTGGTAATTGCTGAGCGTTTAGACAATTTGGGTGTTGATATTATTGAGGCAGGTTTTCCAATATCCAGTCCTGGGGATTTTAATTCTGTACTTGAAATTGCCAAGCTCGTTAAAAATGCAATCGTTTGCGGTTTGACCCGCGCAGTTAAGAAAGATATTGAAGTTGCCGCGGAAGCTTTAAAGCCTGCATTGAGACCAAGAATACATACGGGAATTGGAACTTCTGATTCACATATCAAATACAAATTCAATTCTAATAAAGATGCTATAATCGAGCGCGCCGTGGAAGCAGTCAGTTATGCCAAAACTTTTGTTGAAGATGTAGAATTCTATGCAGAAGATGCTGGCCGAACGGACAATGTATTCCTAGCACGTGTTTGCGAAGCTGTAGTTGCTGCTGGTGCGACTGTTTTGAATATTCCAGATACCACTGGATACTGTCTTCCTGAAGAATATGGAGCTAAAATGAAATTCCTTAAAGAAAATGTCAAAGGTATTCACAAAGCCGTGCTTTCTTGTCATTGTCATAATGATTTAGGATTGGCTACTGCCAATTCAATTGCCGGAGTTGTAAACGGTGCAAGACAAATCGAATGTACCATAAATGGTATCGGTGAACGCGCAGGAAATACTTCGTTGGAGGAGGTTGTAATGATTCTTCGTCAACACCCAAGTTTAGGCTTGGATACGAATATCAACAGCAAATTGTTATATGATACCAGTCAAATGGTTTCTCAAAAAATGGGAATGATGGTGCAACCCAACAAAGCTATTGTTGGCGCAAATGCCTTTGCACATAGTTCGGGTATTCATCAAGATGGAGTTATCAAAAATAGAGAGACTTATGAAATCATTGATCCTGCTGATGTGGGTGTCAACGAATCATCTATTGTCCTTACGGCAAGAAGTGGAAGGGCAGCTTTAGCATATCGTGCAAAAATAGTGGGTTATGAATTGACCAAATTGCAATTAGATACCGTTTATCAAGAATTTTTAAAGTTTGCAGACAGAAAAAAAGAAATCATGGATGAAGATATTCATGAAATCATCGCTGCTACTGACGTTGCCATCGAAAAGGTCTAGTAATGAATTTAAAAATAGCGCTTTTAGGAGGAGATGGAATCGGACCTGAAGTTTTGGCCCAAGCGGTAAAGTGTCTTCAAGCTGTTGAAGAAACTTTCAATCACCATTTTACATACAAGGAAGCTCCTGTTGGAGCTATAGCTATTTCTAATGATGGAAACCCATTACCAACAGAAACTTTACAACTATGTAAAGACTCTGACGCTATATTATTTGGAGCGATTGGTGCTTTAAAATATGACAATAATCCTGAAGCTCGAATTAGACCAGAGCAGGGCTTATTAAAACTTAGGAAAGAGTTAGGTCTTTTTGCAAATATTCGACCCGTAAAAGTTTTTCCTGCCCTTGTTAAAAATTCAGTTTTACCTAAAAAGGTCATTGCTGGAACCGATTTTGTCATTTACCGAGAACTTACTGGAGGTATTTATTACGGAAAAAAAACACTAAATGAGGATGCAACTCTGGCTTCAGACCTTTGTGAATATTCTGAGAAGGAGATTGCTAGAATAACGCACTTGGCTTTTAAAGCAGCTAAAAAACGTAGAGGCAGACTTACTCTAGTAGACAAAGCAAATGTACTCGAAACCTCACGTTTATGGAGAAAGGTAGTTACCGAGATTTCCGATAGTTACCCAGAAGTACATTTTGAATGTCAATTTATTGACAACATTTTCGTACAACTTATGACCAATCCTTCACAGTTTGATGTTATTCTGACAGAAAATATGTTTGGAGATATCCTTACGAGCCAAGCAAGTATCGTTATTGGTTCAATGGGCCTATTGCCATCAGCTTCCGTTGGAAATGAAAATGCAATGTTCTCACCTTTTCACGGTTCTTATCCTCAGGCTAAAGGAAAAAATATTGCTAATCCAGTGGCCGCCATTTTCAGTGTTGTACTAATGCTACAACATTTTGGGCTTTACGAAGAAGCCAACGCCGTTTCTGCAGCTGTTCAAAAATCTTTTAAGAAGGGAATAACTACCACAGATATTCTAGGAAGTGACAAATATGGTACTGACTATGTGGGTGATTATATAGCTGACCATATTGTTGATTCAGATGAAGATCCGAATATAAACGATGAAAATATTGGTTTGGGGAAATCTACGATTATTTAAAACTCAAATACAAAAATCAAACTATTATGTTCCTTCCCCTGCATGGGGAAGGAGTCTGTATCATTTATTCTGCTAACAATTCCTTTACGAATGCATCAAATTCTTTTTGAAACTCGATAAATTTCTCTCCAGTTGCAGGACCATTAAAACCCGTATGAATCTTTCGAACATTCCCTTTTCTATCAATAAATATGGAGGTTGGGTAAGATAAAACATGATTTAGCATTGGTAGTTTTTCTTGGGCTAATGCCTTGTCGGAAGATCCAAACTGAGCTAATAAAATTGGATACTCCACTCCTATTCTATCCTCTAAACGTTTAATACTTTTAAAAGCACCCTCTTTAGTTTTGGCATATTCGAAAGCCAAAGCAATAATTTCTAAATCATTATTTGAATTTTCCTTGAGGTAATTCACATAATATTTGGTTTCATCTAAACAGTTCGGACACCAGCTCCCCATAATTTGTACAACAACTGGTTTATTCTTGAATCTTTCATCTTCTAATGAAATTTGATTTCCATCGGCATTTGGAAAAGAAAACGTGAATTTGTCATAGCCATCTTTGATATAGGTCAGAGAATCTGAACTGGTAAGCTCAAAAGCCTCGTTGCGTTTCGCTACAAAAGGTTCTTTTGAATGATTTCCTGAATAAAAGGCGCCATTCATACTACTGTCATTAACTTTTGCTGTGAAAACAAATGCATGCGCACCATCGAATGCCGATATCTTTAATGAATCACCGCTCATAACTCCTTCAAGGTATCTATAATCACCTGTCTCAGTTCGAAACGTACCGGTAACCTTGTCGCCAGTTTGTTCGAAAATTCCTTTAGCCTTATAAATTTCCTTCTCATCATTCTCAAAATCTGCCTCCCAAATACCAGTACTATTTTCTACTGGTGGATTGGCATTTCTGAACCGTTCTTTCACTCCGTAAGCTGCTTTAAAGGGAACAACACGATCTAAACTCTCTTTTATAAATTTTCCCTCTATTGAGTTCTCGGTAAATGTTCCAGCGATATACCCTTCATAAACCGGAAACTTTATTAAAATAGAGTCATTTTTAATTTCAATTTCATTAACAGTTATGACTTCTTCAGCATTATACATTTCAATTTCATAATTCTCAGCAACTTTTGCTAACTTAAAATTGAACGGCAGTATCACATCATCCATCGCGGTCAACTCAGCTATCCAAATTCCCTCTGCGAGAGACTTCTCTTTTTGAGGGGTGCAGGAATTTAAAATAGAAATCAATATCAGTAAGCTTGCTATTTTTCTCATCAAAGTCTTTAATTTGTTCTCAAGGTCGAAATAACAACAAAAAACCTACACTTAAAAATTAAAACAATTCGAATCAGCCACTATTGAATGTCTTAATGCATTGTTTTATCTTTACGCCCTTTAAATAAGATCGATGAACATATCATACAACTGGCTCAAACAATTCATAAATATTGATTGGGAAGTAAATCAAACGGCCGAACTTTTAACTGATTTAGGTTTAGAAGTAGAAGGTATCACGTCTTTCGAATCTGTAAAAGGTGGATTACAAGGTGTTGTTGTAGGGCATGTAGTTAGTTGTATCCAACACCCCAATGCTGATCGTTTAAAATTGACTACTGTTGATATTGGAAATGGAGCACCTCTACAAATCGTTTGTGGAGCACCTAACGTAGCTATTGGTCAAAAAGTTCCTGTTGCTACAATTGGTACAACACTTTATTCCAACGATGAACCTTGGAAAATAAAAAAAGGAAAGATTAGAGGGGAAGAAAGTCATGGAATGATATGTGCCGAAGATGAATTAGGTTTAGGAGATAGTCATGATGGCATTATGATTTTAGAAGATTCCCTAAAGATAGGCACACCTTGTTCTGAAATTTTTGAAGTAGAAAATGACCACGTATTTGAAATTGGACTAACCCCAAATAGGGCTGATGCCATGAGCCATTTCGGTGTTGCTAGAGATTTAAGAGCAGGTTTACGCCAAAAGGAAATTGAATTGGAATTGATTACCCCTCCGGTGAGTAATTTTAATATTACTGATAGATCATTAAAAATTGATGTTGAAGTTAAAGATAGTATACTAGCACCGCGATATTGCGGAATTACACTAAGCAACCTTATTGTACAGAGCTCTCCTGACTGGTTAAAGAATAGATTGAAAGCAATTGGCATCACTCCTAAGAATAATTTAGTAGATGCTACCAACTATGTACTTCATGAGCTGGGACAGCCATTACATGCCTTCGATGCTGATAAAATTAAAGGTAAAAAGATCATTGTAAAAACTTTGCCGAAGGGCACTAAGTTCATTACACTTGATGAAGTTGAGCGAGAATTGCATGAAGAAGATTTAATGATCTGCGATTCTGAAAAACCAATGTGTATTGCCGGTGTTTTTGGTGGAATACATTCAGGAGTTAGTGAAACTACAACTTCAATTTTTCTTGAAAGTGCATATTTTGACCCTGTTTCTATACGTAAATCTGCAAAAAGACACGGATTGAATACCGATGCCTCTTTCCGATTTGAACGTGGAATCGATATTGAAAATGTGGAATTTGCCTTACGTCGAGCAGCCGTTTTAATAAAAGAAATTGCCGGTGGTGATATTACTTCTGATGTTGTTGATTTGTATTCAAATAAAGTTGCCGACCATCAAGTGTTCTTGAATTTTGACAAAATCAATAACCTTATTGGTCAAGAAATTCCGAGAGATACGATCAAATCAATCTTATCTTCTTTGGATATTAAGGTTATGAATGTTACCGAGTCAGGACTTGGGCTAATGATTCCATCTTATCGTGTCGATGTACAACGCGATGTTGATGTAATTGAAGAAGTTCTGCGTGTATTTGGATATAACAATATTCTATTCACAGAAAAGCTTAACGCTTCTATTGCGCCAACTTCAAAATTAGAAGATTATAAATTACAAAATATCATTGGTAATCACCTAGCCTCTCAAGGTTTCTTTGAGATTTTAGCAAATAGTCTTACCTCTCCTGAATACCATGAACTCTCTGACACAATTCAAACAGCGCATAACATAAACATGTTAAACCCTTTGAGTAATGACCTATCAGTTATGCGTCAATCTATGTTATTTTCAGGGTTAACAGCAATTTCGCATAATTTAAATCGTAAAAGATCAAATTTGAAGTTTTTCGAATTTGGTAAAACTTACCATCAATATGAAAGCAATCGTTTAGAGAGCAAACACTTAAGCTTGTTTGCCACTGGAAATCGTTATGAAGATAGTTGGACGGTGACTTCGCAAAAAACAGATTTCTATTTTCTCAAAGCTACAGCTGAAAATATACTGTCCCGTTTAGGGTTAAACAAAGTTAGTTCTCAACCACTCAATAATTCTAATTTTTCTGAAGGACTGACTTTGAAGGCAAGTAAAAAAGAATTAGTAGTACTTGGACTGGTCGAAAAAACCATTTTGAAAAACTTTGATATTAAGCAAGAAGTTCTGTTTGCTGATTTTAATTGGGACAATATTGTTTCGTTGGTAGATGATACCGAAATTGTTTTTCAAAATATTCCAAAATATCCTCAGGTTAAGCGAGATTTTGCTCTTCTGCTTGACAACAGTATTACTTTTAAGGAAGTATATGATCTTGCTTTTCAAACTGAGAAGAAGTTTTTGAAGCATGTTAATCTGTTCGATGTCTATACAGGAAAAAAGCTTCCAGAAGGCAAAAAGTCCTACGCCGTCGGCTTCACATTACTTGATGAAAACAACACCTTAACAGACAAGCAGATCGACAAGATTATGGGCAAGCTCAAAAACCGTTACGAAAGTGAGTTGAAAGCCGAACTACGATAAATCTTACAACTTACCGGGACGAATTACCGTATCAATTTCATGAATAACTCCATTACATTGGTTCGAATCAGCTGTGGTAATCTTAGCTTTATTTCCGAAATTGTCAGTTAACATTATATCAACACCTTGCATTGTTGCCATAAGCTCATTACCATTAACTGTGGTGAAAGAGGCTTTCCCCCCTCCTCTAGACATTGCCATTAAAATCTTAGAAGCCGAAAAATTGCCAGCTATAATATGATAGGTCATTAAAGCTTGAACTTCCTTTTTGTTATCAGGATCTAATAGCTCTTTAATGGTGTCATTAGGTAATTTTTCAAAAGCTAGATCTGAAGGCGCAAATACAGTAAACGGACCGTCAAAACTCAAAATTTCTTCTAGTTCTGCCGCCCGCATTGCTGCAAGTAACATCTTGTGGTTTTGAGAACTTTCTGTATTTGTAATTATGGATGCATTAGGATCCATTTCTACATTGTTAAATGTCGCTGATTGTGTGTTTTGAGCTAAGGCGCTTAAAGAGAAAAATAGCAAAATTAGGGACACGGGGCATGCCTTACATTTCATAGGTGTTCTAGGTTCCGGTTAATAGAATAGGGCTAAAATATCGACGAACGGTATCCGTTCATCGGCAAGTTACAGAATATCAGTAAAATTGTTGCTAACGAAAGTTGCAGTTTGTAGAAATTAACAAAATATTAACTTTTATTCAAATCACTTGATAATTAGACGCATAGTAATTACGTAATTTAGTAACTGCTAAAAAAAAGAAGATTATGTTGCTAAAGAAAACCAATATTGAAGATGAGCTTTCAAAACTAAAAATCAATGATTCAAAATCTGAAGTGATTCTGAAAGAAGTTTATGAGATTTTAAAAACCAATGAATTCGACCAAGAACGGTTAGAAAAAAATATTTCTAGATCGAGAGAATCAATTATTAATCAATTCGATTTTGATCAACTTGAGACCAATAGAATTTTTCATATTGATCAAATTAAGCAAATCTGTATCGACTATAGACTTCGTTTTCTGAACTCTAGATATTTCAAGGGCGACATACCACAAGAAGCTTTTAATGAAATTAAAAAACTTGAAAGAGATCATAATATCGAAGTCAAAGGTTTTAAAATAATAGCTCCTTCAAAGCTTTTCAAATTAAAGGATAAAGATGATCCATTGTTGTTTGCTCCTATTGGGAATGATTACTTTTATCTTGTTCATAAATGGGGAAATGATTTGCACCCTTTACGAAAACTACTTATGTGGCCTTTCAAGAATATTGTGAATCTCTCATTACTCGTTCTAGCTATAAGCTATTTAATTACCTTATTGGTTCCTGAAGGATTGTTTTCTAAGGCCAGTACTAGTGCTGAATTTTGGATAGTTTTCTTCTTTATGTTTAAGTCAGTTGCAGCAATTGTTATTTTCTACGGATTTGCAATGGGTAAAAACTTTAATCCAGCTATCTGGAATAGCAAATATTTTAATGCATAAATGCAATTGACTTAGTTAATTATTATTTCGTAAGGCACTCCATCTAAATCGATATTATCGATCACTGCTGGTTCAGGAGCTAATCTTATTCGCAATAGTCCTCCCAATTTAGAAGCGCTGTTCATCTTTTGGTATCCAATAAGCATGAGGCCATTGGCTTCATCATAACCGATTGTAGCTGTAGTTTCGATTTCATATTCAAAATTACGTTTGGCTTCAGTCAGAAAGTTCTCATAAGCATATAGAGTTACCCGTTTTTTAGAAAAATCATAGATCGCTGGCACCAAAGGATAAGAACTATTTTCACCAGGATTCATTGGATAAAATAGTCTTCCCGATAAATCAAAATTTGTCGATTCTGAAGTAGAAAAATTTGGAGCTGTAGCATTATCATATTGTGTATATTCATAAGCCATGGTAGCGCTATTTAATGTGGTGTGTAGTGCATCATTACTAATGATAATATTCTGTTGAACATCTGTAAAAATTCGTCTGGCTCTAAACCCTAAATCCAGTTCATGTATCAAAGTGTTGTTCGAAATATCCATTACAGATAGGCTATGCTCTTCGGTCATTAGTCCGTCAGAAGTTAAAATAAACAATCGGTTATTCGCAACCGCCAGATCAACCGGGTTTTTATCTAAAGTGACATCAATCGCACTTAATTCCGAAGCACCTAAATCAATAATTCGCACAAAATAAGCACTAGAATTTGAACCAGTCAATTCGTAAGAAATAAAAAGGAAATCATCTGATTTAGCAATCGCCTTAGCGGTTAGATTACAATCGTCCAAATCTGAAAAAGCAGCAATCTCTTTGTTTGTATCGTTCTTAAAATTGTGAGAAATAACCTGTGCGTTACAAGTACCATCTTTATGGTACTGAATAAAGTTAGCACCATCAACAAAGCTTAAATCCGGATTCGCCTTTTCGGTCAATGAACTTTCTGCTGGATTGAGCGTAACAACCTCGGCATTAGCATTTAAAAGTTGGGGTTTTAAAATTCCATCTTTGCTTAAAAGTACTATGTAATCAGCATCAATACTTTTACCCCCTTCGACCTCGCTTGAGGGATCATCAGATTTAGAACATCCAAGGAATACCAATGCGAAAAGGGCACAAAAAGTGAAGTAGGTTTTCATACGTTCGAAATTATAGTTAGTATGCAAGCGTTTGGGGGCTTCTATAAACTATACTGAAACAGCGTACATTTTTGCACGTTGTTCCTTAATTGTCTTGTCAGACATGTATTCATCGAACGTTAAATACCTGTCTATATTGCCTTTAGGTGTCAATTCTATGATTCTATTGGCAACGGTTTGTGCAAATTCATGATCATGTGTAGTGAGTAAAACAGTGCCTTTGAAATTCTTTAAAGAATTATTAAATGCGGTAATACTTTCCAGGTCTAGGTGATTGGTTGGCTCATCAAGCATCACAACATTAGCTCTTAACATCATCATTCGGCTTAACATACATCTCACCTTTTCTCCTCCAGACAATACAGTACACTTTTTCAAAGCTTCTTCTCCGCTGAAAAGCATTTTCCCTAAGAAACCTCTAATATATACCTCTTCACGTTCTTCTTCGGTTTTTGCCCATTGCCTTAACCAGTCGACCAAGCTGATATTCTGAGTAAAGTAACTAGAATTATCTGCTGGCAAATAGGATTGATTCGTGGTAACACCCCATTGAAAATTACCTGAATCTGCTTTTTTGTTACCATTTATTATATCATAGAATGCTGTAGTAGCTCTAGAGTCTCTTGAAATAATCGCAACTTTATCTCCTTTCGCGAGGTTTATATTTACATTTTGAAATAATAGATCTCCGTCTTCAGAAGAAGCTGAAAGACCATCTACGTTTAGTATTTGATCTCCAGCCTCACGCTCTCTTTCAAAAATAATTGCAGGGTATCGTCTACTAGAAGGTTTTATATCTTCAACCTTCAATTTCGACAGCATTTTCTTTCGTGAAGTAGCTTGTTTACTCTTGGCAACATTAGCACTAAAACGAGCAATAAATTCTTGTAGCTCTTTAGCCTTTTCTTCAGACTTCTTATTCTGTTGAGCTCTTTGTCGTGCGGCTAGTTGACTACTCTCATACCAAAAAGTATAGTTGCCAGAATAGTGATTCATTTTACCAAAATCAATATCAGAAATGTGCGTACAAACAGCATCTAAAAAGTGACGGTCGTGAGATACAACAATTACCGTGTTATCATAGTTTGCAAGAAAGTTCTCAAGCCAATTAATAGTTTCATAATCTAAATCATTTGTTGGCTCATCCATAATCAAAACATCAGGATTTCCAAACAAAGCCTGAGCAAGAAGTACTCTTACTTTAAGCTTAGAATCCATTTCAGCCATAGTAGTGAAATGTAGATCTTCCTTTATTCCTAGATTTGAAAGCATAGCGGCAGCAGCGCTATCCGCATTCCAACCGTCCATCTCCTCAAATTGTACCTGGAGTTCTCCAATCTTATCTGCATTTTCATCGTTATAATCAGCATATAAAGCATCAATCTCAGACTTCAAAGCAAATAAGGGTTTGTTACCCATTACAACAGTCTCTAAAACAGTAGATGCGTCATACGCATTATGTTCTTGTTCTAATATAGACATACGTTTGCCTGGTTCTAAATGAACATGACCAGATGTAGGGTCTTGTTTACCAGACAATATTTTCAAAAAGGTAGATTTACCTGCACCATTGGCGCCAATTACACCATAGCAATTCCCTTGGGTAAAAGAAACATTCACTTCATCAAACAAAACCCTTTTGCCAAATTGTACTGATAGATTTGAAACAGATAACATAAACCGTGCTTTAAAATTTCGTGCAAAAATAAATAAATAAAAGTCCTTATGCGAATAAACTTAAGAAGGTGTATTTCATCGTTAACCTTAACTAAACCCTATAACTTTTTAACGCACTATTAACAGCAATGCACATATGGGTTTATTAGTTTTGTTCGTTACTAGGTAGATATTATTTTATGAATAAACATTTACTATATCTCTTTTTTCTAATTTTAGCAGGTTGTAGTCAAGATAAAAAAAAGTCCCCTAACGTTTTTTTTGCTGGGGAGATTGTCAATCCGACCAGCTCAAAGGTTTTTCTTTTAAAGAATGACCGAGTGCTAGATTCTGCGCTTTTAGATGAAAACAACCGTTTTTCATTTAGACTTCCAACTATTGAAGAAGGTCTTCATCATTTTAATCACGGTCCTGAAAATCAATACGTATTTTTCGAGTATGGTGATAGTATCCAAATAAGATTGAATACTATAGATTTTGATGAGTCTTTGGTGTTTTCAGGAGAAGGGGCAGAAATTAACAATTTCTTAATCGATCTTTTTCTTGCCAACGAAGATGAAGAAAGACTCATTTTTTCCTCTTACTTCCTGATGGAACCTGATGAGTTTGACCAAAGCATCGAAGCTTTGCGCAATGAAAAACTAACAACTTTAGATCAGTTGAAATCGGAAAATGAACTTTCACGGGCCGAGGAAGAAATTGCAGAAATTAGTATCAATTATACGTATTATAACTACAAAGAGAAGTATCCGTTTGAGCACCGAAAAAAGACTGGTAAAAAAACATTACACGAACTTCCAGAGACTTTTTACGCTTACCGGAATGATATTAGTTTCAACAATAGAAGCCTTAGTTATCTGACTCCGTACTATGACTTTATGAAATCACATCTTAATAATCTCTCTTATGTAGGATGTGCGAAAACATGCGGAGTTGAAAATGAGAAAATTACAAACCATCTTCATTTTAATAGACATAAACTTAATTTGATTGATAGCTTAGTTCAGGAAACGGAATTAAAAGACAATCTTTTTAGAAAAGTAGCTTTTGATTATTTATTAATGGCAAACGACACCGAAGCGAATAACGAGGTTTTTATTGAAGACTTTCATACGCGATCAGGTAATAATAGACACATTCGGGAGATTAATGAATTATATGAAGGTATTCGAAATATACAGCCTAAAAAAAAGATTCCCAATGTTATCGTTACAGATCGCAATGGCGATAAGGTTTCATTGCAAGAAATTGCAAAAGATAAAAAAGTAGTATTCTATTTCTGGACCGGAGCTAACAAAAGATATTTTAAAGACATTCATAAACGAGTCAATACACTTTCCTCGAAAAAGCAAGAATATACTTTTATAGGTATTAATCACAATACGGATGAAGCAACCTGGAAAGGTATGATTGAACAGGCGAATTTAGACCCTGAAAATCAATTTAAAGCTGACAATTTTAAAGAGCTTACTAAGGCACTTATAATTTACCCCATGAACAAATGCATCATTACAGAAGATGCAGAGATTGTAGATGCATTCACTACTATGTGGGCAGCTAATTTTTAGGAAATTCTTTTTAGAACACATAAAAAAACCCTTGAATCTAATTCAAGGGTTTTTAATTTATCATCGAAA
Organism: Maribacter taeanensis; assembly: GCF_047345145.1. Taxonomy (NCBI): domain Bacteria; kingdom Pseudomonadati; phylum Bacteroidota; class Flavobacteriia; order Flavobacteriales; family Flavobacteriaceae; genus Maribacter; species Maribacter taeanensis. The sequence goes on along the minus strand of NZ_JBLFER010000001.1, from coordinate 330,881 downwards.
AATATCTTCTAGTTTCCTTTCTTGTAATCTGCCAAAAACTTAGCCAATCCAATATCTGTAAGAGGGTGCTTTAAAAGTCCTTCAATAGAAGATAAAGGTCCAGTCATAACATCTGCTCCTAACTTAGCGCAATCAATTACATGCATTGTGTGACGCACAGAAGCGGCTAATATCTCAGTTTCAAAAGCGTAATTATCATATACATGACGAATCTCAGCTATCAAGTTTAAACCGTCAGTAGAAATATCGTCGAGCCTTCCTATAAAAGGAGAAACGTAAGTTGCTCCAGCTTTAGCAGCCAATAGAGCTTGTCCTACCGAAAAAACTAGTGTACAATTCGTACGTATACCTTTGTCAGAAAAATATTTTAATGCCTTTACACCATCTTTGATCATTGGTACTTTAACAACAATTTGTTCGTGAAGATCTACCAATTCTTCACCTTCTTTGATCATACCCTCAAAATCCGTGGAAATTACCTCGGCAGAAACATCACCTTCAACAATATTGCAGATATCTACGTAATGTTTCAAAATATTATTTCGACCGGTAATACCTTCTTTCGCCATTAAGGATGGATTGGTAGTAACCCCGTCAAGTACCCCAAGAGCTTGAGCTTCACGAATTTGATCTAAATTGGCTGTATCAATAAAAAATTTCATGCTAAATGCTTTTTGAATTTGATAAAATGGATTTTTGTGAGAGACTTTCCCACTAAGCAAGCAAAATTACAACTTATAATGACTCAACAATAGTTTCTCATATACTTTATCGGGCAAAGCATTTTTAAGAAATAAAGAGAACTTCTGCATAAATGAACCTACTTTATAATGCACTTTTGGCTTCTTGGTATTTATGATCTTTAAAATCGCTCGAGCCACTAAAATAGGATCTTCTCCATCATTCACACCCTCGTTTATCTGTTCTAATGTACTTGCGTAAGGAACTTTGTAAGGTGAGTTTTCTAAAACAGGTGAGTGATAACGACCCGAAGCAATATTTGTAGCAAAGTCTCCGGGAGCGACATTGGTAATATGAACCCCAGAATCTTTCACCTCCATACGTAGGGCTTCGGTTATTAATCCCATTGCTCCTTTGGTTGCAGAATAGACTCCACGATAGGGAAGTCCCATGTATCCCGCGATCGAAGTAATATTAATAATTAATCCGCTACGCTGTTCACGCATTATAGGAAGAACGGACTTCATCATATGAATAGGTCCGTTTAAATTGGTATCAAATACTTTTAAAATCTCCTCATGTGGAGTTTCCTCAATCGGTCCCGTTATACCAATACCGGCATTGTTTATCAAAACATCAAGTCTTCCCTCCCTCTCTATGATCTTTGACAACGCATTTTGTATCGTTGCAACATCCGTTACATCCATTTCAAGAAGCTCGAATGAAGTAAAATTTGTGCTTTTGCTTAAGTTTCGAGTAGTACCGTAAACTGTAAATCCTTTTGTTTTTAGAAACTGACCTATAGATTTACCAATTCCTGAGGAACCACCCGTAATAAGAACAACTTTAGAATTCATAATTCTTGAAAATTAACAAAATAAAACCAACGGTTCAAATAGTTTGTTTTCTTGACTTTTGGGCACAAAAAAAGGCAAGCTACCTACATCGCACCGCTACAACCATATACCCTTGCTGCGTTCCCACCCTGGGGGATTCTACAGGAGCTGGTCGTGTAGGACTTGCCAACTGCAAATATACAATCTTTTCATTTTTACATTCATAATTTTAGTCTAAATATTGTTTGTTCTTAAAGGTTTGGTGTTATTTTTGTCTCAAAGGTTTCAACAATAGTCCTTTAGCAAAAAAAGCTATTCTTGTAATACAGATAATTTTGTAAAACTTTCAATCGGCAATAGTAAAAAACAACAATAAAATGATTAAAATTTTATTTTCAACCACCTTCTTTCTTCTTTTTATGGCTTGTGGAGGTGGTAGTTCTGAACCACAAGATCTTTTCGCGATTCAATTGGAGGGAAATAAAAAACAATTCCAACAAAATGAGATTGTGGGAATTCGTTTGATCAACAAACAAGACAAAACCATCCAGGGTGTTAGCTACTCTATTGACGGTAAAGAAATAGTTCTTGAGAATAATCAAGTAGTACTAGACATCCCTACCTTAGGAAACAAAACTTTAAATGCAGAAGTTAAATTTGATGATACATCCGTAGAAATATCCAAAAGCATCAAAGTTCTAGCGGCTAATGCTCCCGAAATATACACTTACGAGATTATAAAAGAGTACCCCCATGATAACAAAGCCTATACACAAGGCCTGGAATTTTATCAAGATACGCTTTATGAAAGTACGGGTAAGAAGGGGCGTTCTTCTCTTCGAAAAGTAAATTATAAGACTGGAGAAATTTTAAAGCAACTTGATCTTGACGATACCGTATTTGGTGAGGGAATGACCATAATGAATGGTAAGATTTACCAACTCACGTGGCAAAGTAGAATTGGGTTCATTTATGATTTAAAGGACTTTGAAAAAATAGATAGTTTTCAATATGGAGAAAGCAAAGAGGGTTGGGGACTCGCCAATGACGGAAAAAAATTATTCAAGAGCGACGGCACAGAAAACATTTGGTTTTTAAATCCAGAAACACTTGTTGAAGAAGGCCGTACGCAAACTGTTACCAACTCCTCGATTTTCAATAATACTAATGAACTTGAGTATGTAGATGGTAAACTGTACGCTAATGTTTATCAAAAATCTGGTGTAATGATTATAGATGCTGTAAGTGGAGCTATAGAAGGTGTTGTGAATTTTGGAGGTTTAAGTAAGAAAGTAACCAAAGGGCCTAATTGGGTGGACACCGATAATGTCTTGAATGGAATTGCTTATCACCCTGAACGAAAAACCTTTTTTGTTACAGGAAAAGATTGGGATAAACTTTTCGAAGTAAAAATCATGAAGAAATAGTTTATGACAAACTATGAAAAGCAACTAATAGTCTCAAAAGATGATTTAGACGAGTTAGACCATGTAAACAATGTGCGCTATGTGCAGTGGATTCAAGATGTATCCAAAGAACATTGGCAACGTTATGCGTCTAATGAAATACAGTCAACTGTAGTCTGGGTAGTAATGAATCATAACATTACCTATAAAGGCGCAGCTCAATTAAACGACCAAATTAAAATTCAAACACATATTGCGGAAAGTAGAGGGGCAACATGCATGCGAATAGTTGAAATGTACAACGCTATAACAAATCAGCTTTTATTACGTTCAAAAACTGAATGGTGTTTGTTAAATGCGAAGACCTTAAGACCAACGCGAATTTCTGAAGAAATTAAAAACGTGTTTTCTTGAAAAACGTTTTTAGAGTCCTGAATTTTGAACCTGAAACACTAAAATGCGTTCATACTTCTTTATTATTTTCACTGTCATGCTCATTGTTTTGGGTAGTTCTTGTAGAAAAGATTTCCAATATACACCTAGTAGTGGTAATTTAGAATTTTCTAAGGACACCGTATTTCTGGATACAGTTTTCAGTACCATCGGCAGTAGCACTCGCACTTTAAAAGTCTATAATAGAACGCGGGAAGATATAGAAATACCTTCTATTCGATTATCTCAAGGGCAAAGTAGCAGTTATCGATTAAATGTCGATGGCGCCGCTGGTAAGGAATTCAATAATATTCCAATACTTGCTAAAGACAGCATTTTTATATTCATAGAAACTACATTCGATGTTTCAGAAACCAACGAAAACGAGTTTTTATATACAGATGCAATTCAATTTGATGCTAGTGAAAACCAGCAAGAAGTGCAACTAGTTACTTTAGTTAAAGATGCTATTTTTTTATATCCAAGGCAATTATCAAATGGACTCAAAGAAACAATTCCAATTGGTCTAGATGAAGCAGGTAATGAAGTACGCACTGAGGGATTTGAATTAGAAGATAATCAGCTAAACTTTACAGATCAAAAACCATATGTGATTTATGGATATGCCGCTATCCCAGAGGGAAAAGAATTGACTATAGAAGCAGGCACTCGCGTGCATTTTCACAAAGACTCCGGAATGTTCATAAATTCAAATGCCTCCATTCAAATTAATGGAGCATTAAGTGAAGATAAAGAATTATTAGAGAACGAAGTCGTTTTCTCAGGAGACCGATTAGAAGCAGAATTGTCAGATGTTCCTGGTCAATGGGGAACTATTTGGATTTCCGCTGGAAGCGTCAATAATAGCATAAATCATTTAACACTTAAAAATGCAATAGTAGGCATACTAGTTGAGGGAAATGAGCTTTTACAATCCCCCACCCTCAAAATAAAGAATACACAAATCTACAACAGCGCAAGTATCAATTTATGGGGCCGAAGAGCATTTATAGAAGGTGAAAATGTCGTTTTAGGAAGTTCTGGAAATTCTTCTTTATACCTCAATCTTGGGGGCAAATATGAATTTGTGCATTGTACAGTTGCCAATTATTGGAGTAATGGTTTCCGTGGGGGCGCAACTTTAGAAATCGATAATTTTACCGAATCTTTAGCTTATGATTTGGAGCAAGCTGATTTCGTAAACTGCATAATCGACGGTAGCAATTCTATTGAAATGGTTTTAAGAAACAACAATGCAGCGGCCTTTCAATATAGCTTTACCAATTGTCTATTAAAATTTAGAGATATTAATAAGCAATTTGAAGACGATCCGCTTTACAATTTTGAGGACTTAAGTTTTTACCAAGAAGTATTTTTGAATGAGGATGCTAATTTCAAAGATCCGAGTAAAAATAATTTCACAGTAGAATCGCCATCAGCAGCGGCGGAAAGAGGAAATACCGAAGCAGCTTTGAAAGTACCATTTGACATTTTAGGAATACCAAGAACCATTTCTCCCACTATTGGGGCAAATCAAATTTCGCAATAAATATATTTTGTAGGTTTTTTCCTATATATTTAACATTTAAAGTAAATTTTAAACTAAAACCTCCACTATTATATGGTTTTCCTCTTTTGTATTCGAATTCTCTATAAGTTCTTTGCAAATAGAAACGAATCAAATTGTCATACACGTACACCATTATTGACTCCGAGACTTCTGCAACCTTGAACCTGCAGCACTATTTAGCGGAATGTGGTGATTTCGATTGCTCAGCTATCGCTGAAAACGACACGCAAGGTTTGAACGCTATTTTGAAATATACTCCAGATATCGTTTTCATCAATTTGAATGAAAATGCTGGTTCTTATTTTCAGATGATTATAGAGCTCCATCAATACACCAATTTTATGCCGATTTTTATTGGTATCTCAAAAACTAAAGACCATGCTTATGATGCTCTGAAGAATGGTTTTTTTGATTATTGGCTATCTCCATATGATGAGCACGACGTGCGAAAATCAATTTTAAAATTGAGAAAAGTAATGCCTGAAGAAATGGAGTCACAAACTTTGTGTTTAAAATCATATCGTGATTTCCAGTATTTAAATACCAACGATATACTTTACTTGAAAGCCGACAACAATGCAACTGAATTTGTAATGAAAGATGGTACAATAAACCACGCTTTTAAAACGTTGAAAACGTTCGAAGATCAAATGCCCAAAAACTTCATGCGCATTCACCAAAGTTATATTGTCAACATTAACTATATATCACGCATCAGTTACGGCAAAGCAAACTGTACTTTAAAATATAAAAAAGAACAATTACCCTTCTCAAAATCCTACCGCGCCAATGTTGACACCTTAAAGAAGGTGCTTACAAAAAAGGCGATTTCTTCCCTAAATTAATCGAATACTTTCAAAATCTATTCATATACTCTCAGAATAGGTTCGAATACCCTTACATTTTCAAAGTGCTCTAGATCCTTTGAGGAGATATCTAATTTTACTTAGTATTTCAAAGAAGTATTATTAATCTCCCAAAAACAAAAGAACATGAAGAAAGTAGCAGGTATTTTAGCAGTAGTAGCATTCACAGTAGGTATGTTTGTAACCCAAGTAGATAAAATGGATTTTGATTTTGATATAGAAACCATGTTGGCTTGCGTAGATTGTGACGATGATGACCCTCGTGGGGGCACAGCCTAAAAAACTTATTTATACAATACAAGTCCTAAATATTCCATTTAGGACTTTTTTTTTATCTTGTAGGAAAAAGTTGAATGTCCATATCACCCCCCTTTCTGAAGCCGATCTATCTTGCTGGTATGTGTTTGGTTCTTTTTCTATCTTCCTGTCAAAATCAAGAGACTTCTAATAATCCGATAGAAATTGCCAAGATTGATAGTATTCAAATATGGATTGATCAGAGTAAGTCGGTTAAAACTAATCCAGATGTCAATTCCCTACTATTAAATAGGGCCTTAAAAGAAGTTAGCGCGCTCTCCAATGACTCTCTAAAGGCAGTATATCTGACCAAACTTTCTGCACGTTATTTGAGATTAAAAGACTCCCTTAACTTTCGAAAAGTCAATCGAAAAGCAATTCTGTTCAATAAAAAAGTAGGAGACTCGTCTAATTTAGGAGAGGTTTATTGGGATTTAGGCGCGTTTTTTAAAAAGTATAATGTGCAAGACAGTACTTATTTTAAGTATAGAGAAGCACAACAAATTTTTGAAGCAATAGGTAATCAGCGTAAATCTGGTCAATTACTTCGGAAAATGGGAGGTGTTCAGTCATTCGTGGGAGATAACATAAGAGCAGAAGCTACAATACTAAAAGCGATTGAAAAGTTAAAACCCCTTAACGAATTTGAAGACATCTCGCGATGTTACTCTAGTCTTGCCGATAATGCAAAATTGCTCGATGAACCGGAACAAGCCTTAAAAGATTATTCAGAAGCTTTAAGATATCTAGAGAAAGGCAATGCATCCCCTATTAAGATGCTATCAGTAAAACATAATATGGCCCTAGTTCACCAAAGACAGGGACATCATGAAAAAGCAATTCCTGTTTTTTTAGAAGTTTTGGCATTCGATAGCTTACACCAGAAAAAACCTAAACTATGCGGTCGGGTCTTAAATAATTTAGGGTATAGTTATTTAAAAAGTGATCAATTATCAAAATTACCTGAGCCTTTTATCAAAGCACGAAGAGTTCAGGATAGCATAAATGATATTGGCGGTAAATCTTCTGGCGCCCTAAAATTAGCTGAATATTATTTGGCTACAAAAGATTCGTCAATGGCTTTGAGTAACCTAAATTTAGCTAGAGACTTAGCTACCGATGTAGGCAGCAATACACATTTACTAGACATTTTAAAAGTATTACCAAGCGCTGACCCAAAAAATGCTGTAGCGCATGCCAACCGATTTATTGAGCTTAATGATAGTCTTCAAAAACAAGAACGTAAAATTCGAGAAAAGTTTGGACGGATTCAGTTTAAAACTGATGAATTTATAGCTGAGAATCAAGTTCTGACTAGAGAAAATCAGCTATGGACAGGTATAGCCCTATCTTTATTCTTACTTGGGCTTGCTAGCTATGTTATCATCAATCAACGTGTGAAGAATAGAATTTTAAAGTTTAGACAAGAGCAGCAGGCTAATAACCAAGAGATTTTCAATTTGATGCTTGCTCAAAGTGAAAAGGTCGAAGAAGGAAAAAAAATGGAGCAAAAACGAGTTTCAGAGGAGTTACATGATGGTGTTTTGGGTAAGATGTTAGGTGCTCGAATGATGCTGTTAGGGCTAAATAAAAAAACTGATCCAGAGGCTATTGCGGAACGAGCTAAGGCCATTGGTGTTATTCAAGCAATTGAAGGAGAAGTTCGCTCTATTTCCCATGAACTAAGTCATGCTGCTTATCAAAAAATTCATAACTTTATTTTATCGATTAAAGATTTGATTAATACAGTTAAAGGATCATCGAAAATAAGTTTTGATTTTAATTATTCAGATGAATTGGACTGGGATGCGCTAAGTGGTGATATTAAAATAAATCTGTACCGAATAATACAAGAAAGTATTCAAAACTCTGTAAAGCACGCCGAATGTGAAAATATTTATATAAATTTTCATGCAGATGAAGCGATTCTTACAGTTCATATTGAAGATAATGGCAGAGGCTTTACACCAAAAAAAGGAAAAAAAGGCATCGGAATGCGAAACATTGCCTCGAGGATGAAAAAATTAAACGGAACCTGGGATATTAAAAGTGAATTGGGCAAGGGCACAAAAGTAACTCTGACAATACCCTTAATATCAAATGACAATGAAAATGCCCCAAGCATTATACAACGAGAACATAACCTACAAGAAACATAATATATGGAAGTAATACGAATTCTAGCCATTGATGATCACGAAATGACCACCACTGGCTATAAATACATTTTAGAAGGTGAAGCATTTGAGAATTTCGAAGTAAGAGTTGATATTGCCACCAGCTATGAAATGGGACAGGAAAAAATAGAGTTTTCTGCCAGATCATTAAAATATGATATAATATTACTTGACATACAACTCTTTCCAGCCCACTCAAATGAAATAAGGAGTGGTGAAGACCTAGGAATTTTAGCTCGAAAATTGGTGCCTGAATCCAAATTGGTCTTTATGTCTTCATTTAGCGACAATCTACGAATCAACAGTATTTTTAAATCTGTCGATCCTGATGGTTATATGGTAAAATCTGAGATTGATGAAAAATCATTAAGAACCATGGTTGAGACTGTCATAACCAAACCACCCTATTATACTGCCGGTGCCTTTGCTGCAATACGTAGGCGAATGACAAATGATATAGTCGTAGATGAGTTAGACAAGAAGATTCTTTATTACTTATCAATTGGCACTAGAACAAAAGATATCGCTCCATTAATATCGTCTGCAACAACTACAGTAGAGTCCCGCAAACGACAGTTAAAGACCCTTTTTGGCATTGAAAATGGAAATGATATTACGCTAATAGCCGAAGCTCGTAAAAAAGGCTTCATTTAATCTAAGTTTTTTTCTTTTTTTTAATTTTTAATTTTCTGAAAATCAGATTTTTAAGGAAATCAGAGTTTAGCAATAAAGGAAAACCTCCGTATTTATATGGTTTTCCTATGGTGAGTTGAAGTGGTTTAAAATTAACTTTACTTTTAAAAGCTAACCATTTTATTATTGCCGTATGCCGTTAAACTCCGATAATTTTGATAATTTCTCTCGCGTTAGATTTAACAATGAAATAGAAATAGAAGGCTTAGATACCTTCAAAAAAAATCTCGAAAAACACTTTTTTTCTCAAGTAACAGTTCGCAATTTTTCACCCTCCAAAGATGTAATAAACTTGGTGGTTGAATTAGACTGCAATTTAGGATTTCTTGAAACTTTACATCATTTCAAAAAGAATACATGGGGAAATTTCCAATCACCAGAATACTCTTTCTCAGGAGCACTGCAACAATTGAAAGAATCTAATGACATTCCAATCGATGTAGAAGAATTCTCCTTGTTTTTAAATGATACTTCGATTATTATAAATAGAATTTACCATCAAAGTATTTCGCAGCAATTAGAAAATATTCTTTCTGAAATCAGTACACATCATATTCATTTGACCAAAGGATTAAGCGAAATTCCGTATGAAATATATGTTCCTGTTTTTGAAGATGATCTTATGGATAATGGGAATACGCTTTTGATTGATATTCAATCAGGTAATCACAGTGAGAAAGACTATTTCAGCTTTTGGGGTATTTATTATTTCTCAGAAGACGATGCGGTAGTATATGATTTGAAAAATCAGTCTATTATCAAGGGTAATCTTCAAATGTTGAACCGTTAAAAGCAGTTTCTAATTTGGTTTTACTTTAAATTTAGGAAAACTAATACTTATCCATTGAATAAAGATCTGCCCCGCATAAGTTGATTTACTTTTGTCTTTACCTTTTCAATAGCTGTTTCGTCCTCTGCTTTTGTTAGTACTTCGTCTACCAGGTCAACGATAGTAATCATGTCACTTTCTATCAACCCACGAGTCGTAATAGCAGCAGTACCAAAGCGAATTCCTGATGTTACGAAAGGTGACTTATCATCAAACGGAACCATATTCTTATTGGCCGTAATATCAGCTTTAACCAAAACTTTCTCTGCATCTTTACCTGTGATATTTTTGTTGCGAAGATCAATTAACATCATATGATTATCAGTTCCTCCTGAAATGATGTGATAATCTTTTACAACAAATGCGGCGGCCATAGCCTCGGCATTTTTCTTTACCTGTAACATATAATGTAGAAAATCATCTTTCAAAGCTTCTCCAAAAGCAATTGCCTTTCCAGCAATAATATGCTCCAAAGGCCCACCCTGATTGCCAGGAAAAACCGCTAAATTCAACAATGCTGACATTTTTCGAAGACTTCCATTTTTTAAGGTAATACCAAATGGGTTATCGAAATCTTTTCCCATTAAAATGAGTCCACCACGTGGTCCTCTTAAAGTTTTATGTGTGGTTGTGGTAACAATATGACAATGAGGAATTGGGTCGTTTAAAATTCCCTTAGCTATTAAACCTGCAGGATGAGAAATATCAGCCAATAAAAGTGCTCCAACACTATCAGCAATCTCACGAAATCTTTTAAAGTCCATATCTCGAGAATAGGCAGAAGCTCCTGCAATAATCATTTTTGGCTTTTCTTTGGTGGCAATCTCCTGAATATGGTCATAGTTCAAAACTCCTGTCTCCTCCTCTACTCCATAAAAAACAGGATTGTATAACCTTCCTGAAAAGTTTACGGGAGATCCATGCGTCAAGTGCCCGCCATGTGACAAATCAAAACCAAGAATAGTATCCCCAGGTTTCAAACAGGCGTGATAAACCGATGCATTCGCTTGTGAACCAGAGTGGGGTTGAACATTAGCATATTCCGCTCCAAATAATTCTTTTGCGCGATCGATTGCCAATTGCTCAATTTTATCAACAACTTCACATCCCCCATAATATCGTTTTCCTGGATAACCTTCAGCATATTTATTTGTCAAGACAGACCCACAAGCTTCCATAACTTGGGGGCTTGTAAAGTTCTCTGAGGCAATAAGCTCTATTCCACTCAGCTGACGCTCTTTTTCATCGTTAATAAGGTCAAAAATTATCTCGTCGCGTTGCATATTTCAGGTTTATGTTAAATGAGCAGCAAAAGTACAAATTGAGAACAGTAAATTATAAGAAAAGAATATATTTGAACAGGAATTTATCAAACATAAATTAACAATTTCGTTATGCCTGAAAACACGAATAATCCGAATAAAAAAACTTGGCTCAAAGTAGCTCAAAATTCTGATTTCCCAATTCAAAATATCCCATTCGGGGTGTTTTTAACAAGAGACGATATAATTACAATCGGTACTAGAATCGGTGATTTCGCAATAGATTTAGGAGCTCTTCATCAGTTGGGTTATTTTGAAGGCATCCCCTTAACAGATGATATTTTTCTTCAAGACACTTTAAATGATTTTATATCCGACGGAAAAAAAACATGGCGCGCAGTGCGTAACCGCATTAGTGAAATCTTCGATATAAGCAATTCTAAACTTCAAAATAATGAAGAACATAAAAAGGTAATCCTTTTTTCTATGGACGAAGTAGAAATGCAGCTACCCGTTCAAATTGGCGATTATACTGATTTTTATTCGAGTAGAGAACACGCTACCAATGTCGGAACAATGTTTCGCGACCCTGAAAATGCACTTATGCCCAATTGGTTGCATATCCCCGTTGGGTATCATGGTAGGAGTTCTACGATTATACCTAGCGGAACACCAATACGACGTCCGTTAGGGCAAACTATGCCCAAAGGTGCTGAAAAACCAGTTTTTGGGCCATCAAGATTGGTAGATTTTGAACTTGAAATGGCCTTTATTACGACAGATGCGAATGTACTTGGTGAGCCAATTCCAATCGATGAGGCTGAAGATTATATTTTTGGAATGGTACTTTTTAATGACTGGAGTGCGAGAGATATTCAAAAGTGGGAATACGTTCCTTTAGGTCCTTTTCTTGCAAAGAACTTTGCATCATCCATTTCTGCATGGATTGTTACTATGGATGCGTTAGAGCCTTTCCGTGTGGAGAGTCCGAAACAAGATATTGAACCTTTTCCTTACTTGAAGCAAAATGGAAAACAAAGTTTTGACATTCACCTTGAAGTAGCTATTCAACCCGAAAACGGGCGTCCAACAAGCATTACTAAATCCAATTTTAAATATATGTATTGGACTATGGCACAGCAACTTGCTCACCATACTATCAATGGTTGCATCGTAAATAGTGGTGACATGATGGGAAGCGGAACTATCTCAGGTCCAACCCCAGACTCTTACGGGTCCATGTTAGAACTCTCCTGGCAGGGAACAAAGTCTGTTCCTCTTTCAGACGGACAAAGCAGAAAATTTATTGAAGATAATGACACCGTTATTTTAACGGGATATTGCGAAAAAGATGGCATACACATCGGTTTTGGGGAGGTTAAAACAAAGCTACTTCCGGCAATACCTTTTGAAAAATAAATCATCTTTTAAACCTTATTTTATCGAGTTCATACGATTGTTTATCGTTTTGCGTTAGCAATGGATACACCTTTGGCACGGCTGTTGAATTAACAGTACCAAACCATAAATATATCGTTATGAAAAAAATTACACTATTCGTATCAATTTTGGTTATTCTCGCCTCCTGTGGAGGCGTTAAAAAAACGCAAAAAGCTCTAAATTCAGGGGACTATTCCAATGCCTTAAATAATGCACTGCAAAAATTAGCGGAAAATAAGACCAAGAAAGGAAATCAACCCTACATTTTGCTATTAGAAGATGCTTTTAAGAAAAATAAAGAGCGTGAGTTAAAGTATATTGCGTTTTTAGAAAGAGATGGCAACGAAGCAAGTTATGAACCTATTTATAAAACCTACGTAAGTCTTCGTGATATTCAAGAAAGAATAAGACCTCTCTTACCTCTTCGAATTATTGAGGAAAATAGAGATGCGGAATTTTCTTTTGATAATTATGAAAACGATATTATAGATTATAAAGAAGATCTATCTGAATACTTATTTGATAATGCTGAACATCTACTAGCGAGTGCTACCAGTAAACAAGACTATAGAAAAGCGTATAATGATTTTAAGTATTTAGAACAAATCAATCCTGGGTTTGAAGATACAAGACAGAAAATAGAAGATGCCTACGAAAAAGGTATCGACTACGTCGAAGTGCAGATGTTGAATAATTCTAATCAGATCATACCAAGTAGGTTGTCTGATGAGCTTTTAAATTTCAACACATATGGTCTTGACGAACTATGGACCAAATATCACAATAATCCATTGCCTAATATTACATATGACTATGGAATGAAAGTCTCTATAGAGCAGATAGATATTTCTCCTGAACAAATTAGTGAGAAAGAAATCATCAAAGAGAAACAAGTAAAAGATGGTTATAAATATGCCGTAGACACCAATGGAAATGTGGTAAGAGATAGCCTTGGCAATAAGATCAAAGTAGACAAGTTCAAAACAGTTCGATGCACCTTTCGACAGTTTACGCAGTTTAAATCAGTAAGAGTTGCAGGAAACGTAGTTTATACGGATTTAGATACAAAACAGCAGTTGAATACATATCCGCTTGCCAGTGAATTCATTTTTGAGCATATATATGCCAATAGCAATGGAGATAAAAGAGCCCTTGATGATGATCTAATTTTGTTATTAGATAGAGCTGTTGTTCCATTTCCTAGCAATGAACAAATGGTTTACGATGCCGGTGAAGATTTAAAATCAAGAATAAAATCGATCTTGAGCAGACATCGATTCAACTAAATAAAACGAGATTCCTATAAGCGCCTTTGTAATGGTAACGATACTATTATATGGGCGTTTTTTATATAAACTGATCTAAATTTACTTCAGCAATAGCCCCATGGGAAGCATGTGAAACCACCGTCCCATTTTTAATGACTAGCAACTGAGGAGACTGGTGCATAACTTGAAATCGATACCCCGTTTCATTTGAAACATCTCTAAAGGCATGTAAATCTAAATAGTATAAATCAGCCTGATTTTCTGTTAGTTCATAGCTACTTTTAAACATATTGATAACCATTCTACTAATTCCGCAGGTGGTTGAATGTTTGAAAATAAATTGAGGTTTGGAGATTGATTTTTTCTCAATTTCTTCCAACTGTTCAAGCGATGTTAAAGCAATCCATGGAATAGTTTTCTCTTCCTTCTTCTCTTTATTCCCTTTGCCTCCGAACAAACCGCCAAAAACTCCCATAATTCTAATTTCTATTAATTACCTTGAATAAGTCGCAGTGATTACAAATACTTACAACTGCCGAAATGTCTTGATTTTATTGAGGTTAAGCGACATTTTGTCGCTACCATTATATTGGTAAGGTTGTTGACCTATACGTATCAAAAGTAAACATTCCCAAAAAAAATATAGATAATGAACTTACATAATTATACAATAAAATCACAAGAAGCCCTTCAGCAAGCACAGCTACTTGCACGAGAAATGGGGCATCAACAGATTGAAAACGAACATCTTTTCAAAGCCATTTCTGAAGTAGATGAAAATGTGTTGCCTTTTCTATTAAAAAAGCTCAACATTCATATTAATCTTCTGAAACAGATACTTGAAAAAGAGTTGGAAAATTTCCCTAAGGTCTCAGGTGGAGAACTTATGATTTCTCGCGAAGCAAACAAAACGCTAAACGAGGCCAGTATCATTGCAAAAAAAATGGAAGACGAATTCGTATCCATAGAACACCTGATATTAGCAATTTTAAAATCAAAAAGTAAGATTGCTCAAATTCTAAAGGATCAAGGAGCAACGGAAAAAGATATAAAAGCCGCAATTGAAGAACTTCGAAAAGGTGGGAAGGTAACTTCTCAAAGTGCTGAAGAAACCTATAATTCTTTAGACAAGTATGCAAATAATCTCAACGCCCTTGCGGATAATGGAAAACTAGATCCTGTAATTGGAAGAGATGAAGAGATTAGACGTATTCTTCAAATTTTATCGAGGAGAACAAAGAACAATCCGATTTTAGTTGGGGAGCCTGGAACTGGAAAAACAGCCATCGCTGAGGGCTTAGCGCACCGTATTATACAAGGTGATGTACCCGAAAATTTAAAAGACAAGATAATTTATTCTTTGGATATGGGAGCTTTAATTGCTGGCGCTAAATACAAAGGTGAATTTGAAGAACGTTTAAAATCTGTGATTAAAGAAGTTACCTCGTCCGATGGAGACATCGTACTTTTTATTGATGAAATTCATACGTTGGTTGGTGCAGGAGGCGGACAGGGAGCGATGGATGCAGCTAACATTCTAAAGCCAGCACTAGCAAGAGGGGAATTAAGAGCAATAGGTGCTACAACTTTAGATGAATATCAAAAGTATTTTGAGCAGGATAAAGCACTTGAACGAAGATTCCAAAAAGTAACAGTTAATGAACCGGATACCGAAAGTGCAATTTCCATTCTTCGTGGAATAAAAGAAAAATATGAGACGCATCATAAAGTGCGCATTAAAGACGAAGCCGTAATTGCTGCGGTAGAACTTTCTCAACGCTATATTACAAGTCGTTTCCTGCCAGATAAAGCAATTGACTTAATGGATGAAGCTGCCTCTAAACTTCGCATGGAGATCAACTCTAAACCTGAAGAATTAGATGTTTTAGATCGAAAGATAATGCAGCTTGAGATTGAGATAGAAGCTATAAAACGCGAAGATGACAAGGCTAAACTGAAGTCTTTGAATGTAGACTTAGCAAATTTCAAAGAAGAGCGGAATGACATTTTCGCTAAGTGGGAAAGTGAAAAAATTGTAGTCGACAATATTCAAAAAACAAAACAGGATATTGAAAACTTCAAGCAGGAGGCCGAGCGCGCTGAACGTAATGGTGATTATGGCCAAGTAGCAGAACTTCGATATGGAAAAATCAAAGATGCCCAAGAAAACTTGCAGCGTCTACAACAAGAGTTACAAGAGCAACAGGAAATTGGAACATTAATAAAGGAGGAAGTAACCAACGAGGATATCGCAGAGGTTGTTGCCAAATGGACTGGGATTCCAGTAACTAAAATGCTCCAAAGTGAACGTGAAAAGTTATTGCAACTTGAAGATGTATTGCACAAACGAGTTGTGGGTCAAGAAGAAGCTATCGCCGCAGTTTCCGATGCTATACGAAGAAGCAGAGCTGGTTTGCAGGATACCAAAAAACCTATTGGCTCTTTCCTTTTCTTGGGAACTACGGGAGTTGGTAAAACAGAGTTAGCCAAAACCCTCGCATCCTATCTATTTGATGATGAGAATGCAATGACTCGAATAGATATGAGTGAATATCAAGAAAGTCATTCAGTTAGTCGATTAGTAGGAGCACCTCCAGGTTATGTAGGTTATGATGAAGGTGGACAACTTACCGAAGCAGTCCGCCGTCGCCCCTACTCGGTTATTTTATTAGATGAGATAGAAAAGGCGCATCCGGATACTTTTAATGTTTTGCTTCAAGTTTTAGACGAGGGAAGGTTAACTGATAATAAAGGACGAGTTGCTGATTTCAAAAATGCAGTTATTATTATGACTAGTAATATTGGAAGTCATATCATTCAAGACAAATTCGAAAATACTGAGCACATAGAAAAGGCTACAGAAGAAGCTAGAGTTGAAGTTTTAGATTTGCTAAAGCGATCTGTACGCCCAGAGTTTTTGAATAGAATTGACGATATCATTGTGTTTACACCATTGAATAAAGAGCATATAGCTAAAATTGTTCAGCTTCAGCTAGATCAATTGAAAAGAATGGTTGCAAAACAGCATATTACCATTGATGCTACAGACGATGCCATAAGCTATCTTGCCAAAAGAGGGTTTAACCCCCAGTACGGTGCAAGGCCAATAAAGAGAGTTATTCAAAAAGAGGTTTTAAATAGTTTATCAAAAGAATTACTAAGTGGCACTATTAAAGCAGATAGCATTGTTCTAATAGATTCGTTCGACGATAGATTAGTTTTTAGAAACCAAAATGAATTGGTGAAATAAAATAGTTTAAGTAATTTCAAAGTATCCTTGAGGTAATTCAAATTCAAGGATACTTTTTTATAAATATATATACCATACAGTATATAGTTTTTTTATATTCGTATAAAATTGCTTACAATTTATGTCGACTAAAGCCGAAAGAACCACCGCCTTCATTATTGAGACTGTTGCTCCAGTTTTTAATAAGCATGGTTATATCGGCACGAGCATGAGCGATCTTACTGAGGCAACTGGGCTTACTAAAGGGGCACTTTATGGTAATTTTGAAAACAAAGAGGCACTTGCACTTTCTGCCTTTCAATACAATAGTAATAAGTTATTAGGTAAAATCGATGAAAGATTAAGTGAAGGGGGCACAGCAATGGATAAGATATTTTCATTGACTAACTTTTATCGTAATTATGATATTTTTACCATGGATATGGGTGGGTGTCCTATACTCAATACTGGAGTAGACGCTCAACATAACAATCCACTATTAAGTGCGGCAGCAAAAGAAACTATCAAAACCATTGAGGGTAAAATAGCTTTAGTTTTTGAAAATGGGGTAAATGCAGCTGAGCTTCGACTACCTGTAACTCCACTTCAATTTGCTAAGCAATTGTATACAATGCTTCAAGGTGCGGTTGCCATGTCAACAATGACACGTGATCGAAAGTATTTGATTAACACGGTAGCTTATTTGGAGCAATTGATTAAAAATGAAATTAAAAAGTAGATTTGTATTCTAAAATACCCAAAACGCCTGACTTGAATTCAAGTCAGGCGTTTTTAGTTTAGTTCTTTTTTTTAAATCAAAGTCTACTTTCCAACAACTCTAAATATCCAAGTTTTGCCGTTGTACTTTCCATTATAGTTGCTGTCTCGAGCTCTTCGCGCCTCACTAATAGTATTGTAACGCTCTAAATATGCATAGTTGTATTTGTTAAGACTTCTGTAGAAAGACTTAGGCTGCATACCTTTATTCGTAAGGTCTCGCATAAAAGCATCAAAATACTTCTTTGTGCCAAAAACATTAGCAATTAAATAAAATCCTGGTTCCAAACCATCTTCCGATGCTACTTCTTCATATTTCTCACCAGCCTGCGGTTTTACAACTTCTGGCTCCGCCTCTATTTCTTTCACTTTCTCCGCTTCTGTAACAGCAACCTCTTCCAGTTTTTGCGTCTTAGCGATGGAATCTAATCGCCGATCCTCTTTCATCTTTAGGGCAGCTGCGAGAGCTTCTGTTTTTTTAGTCTCGCGAATAGAATCTAATCTTCGCTCTTGTTCAATTCTTTGGACCTTTGCAATTGCCTCCGAATCTTTTTGTTTTTTAAGTGCTTCTAACCTTTGCTCCTCTTTTAGCTTAAGTTCAGCTGCAATTGCCTCTGATTTTTTGGCTTCTTGTATGGAATCTAACTTACGCTGCTTCTCCATTCTTTCAGTCTCTGCTAAGACTTCTGCATCCTCATCCTCTTTAATTTTTTCAAGCCTTTTTTGCTCTTTTAATTCTGCAGCCGCTATTTCTTCTTTTATCTTAACAGCTTCAGCTTCTTTTTTAACTTGTTCTTCTTCTTGCTTCTTAAGCAATGCTAAGACTTCTTTTTCTCTCTTGACATCAGCAATAGAATCTTTTCGCTTCTGCTTTTCAAGTGCTCTTTGTTCGGCAACAAGTCTTTTAGCCTCTTTGCGATCTTCTTTTGTTTCTTCTTTATCTGTTTGCTCCTGATCTTTTAGTTCTTCATTATTAACCACTTCTTCAGTAGGGTTTTCAAGATCAAGGCCTTCCTTTAGTTTCTCATCTTCATTTTCTTGATCCTTCAATTCTTCAACTTGCGCATTCTCCAATTCATCACCCAACAAAACTACTTGTTGATTTTTATCAATAATTCCACTTGCCACTAATGGTCTTCTTTGTTCAGGTCTTCCGAGAAAATAGGAAGCTATGAGTTCAAAAGAGGGGTCCTTTGAGTTTAAAGATCCGCTTGTTCCAAATTCTACCAGAGCACCGAGTGAGAATCTATTAAAAACGGTTCCTCCCGCACCTATAGAAATTCCATAGAAGTTATTATACCCTGATTGAATCCAATATTTTTGAGTACTAAACAAAGTATTTAAACCTATTTGATTTTCTTGCTCAGGAATTGTCCGCAAATAAATAGAAGGTCTAATAAAGGCCGTTGAATCTGATACAATCACTGGAAAGTCATAAGATGCCATCCCCATAAAAATCTTATCGGCGGTAGCTGTATTACTTTCCTTATCTGTGAAATTGTAATCAAACAAATTTTCAGAAGCTAAACTCATTGAAAAATTTTCCACCTGCAAATTAAATCCGGGTGCTATTTGTAAAATAAAATCATTTGTAGGTATTGATTGCGGAATCCCTGGAATCGGGTTAATTGGAAAACGCGTATCGGCAAGTTCTTGTACAAATCCAAAAACATTAGCACCCACAGAAAGTTTAATAAGACGATTAAACTCAAATTGATAAGCGTAGTTAAGAGCGCCCCCAGTGTTGAAGTAAATACCTGTATTATGCTGAAAAAATCCTAGTGCTCCTGCAGAATTATCATTTATGCTTCTTGAATAGTTTAAGAATAACGTTGTAGGATCTGCATCAACATTCTGCCATTGCCATCTTGTCCAAAAAGAAACGGATTGCGGATTGTTTCTATCTATTGAGAATGCAGGGTTAAAGAGACTGGCATTATATTGATTTAAGGTATGCTGCCTCATGTCTGCAGGAAGGGAAACCTCTTGTGAATGACCTACAAAAAAAAGTAAAAAAAGGACTACTAGAGCAGCTGGTTTGAACATATGCAAAAAAACAAAAAACCGCTAGTTTTACATACTATTTTCCGGTATTTTTAGTTAAAAGAGAAGAAAAGTTTTCAACAATTCGATCAACCAACAATGACACAGCTAAAAGTAGTACTCGTTTTTTTTATTCTAACTGGATTTTTAAGTTGCAAGGAAGACCCTAAGGTTATCGTGGCGGAACCTATTAACACTGGAATTTCAACTTTCTATTTTATCCGCCATGCGGAAAAAGATAGATCAAATCCAGAGAATGCCGATCCTGAGTTAACTCAACGAGGAATGGGCAGAGCAATGCACTGGGCAGAAATTTTACGAGACGTCGAGCTTGACGCCATTTATAGCACAGACTATAATAGAACTTCGATGACTGCAGCTCCTATTTCTGTAAAGCAGGATGTAGATGTGGAATACTATGATCTTAGAATACTTGACATTGAGCAATTTAAAGCGGATAATTTAAATAGAACAGTTCTGGTAGTAGGCCATAGCAACACCACCCCTGATTTTGTAAACTCTATTATGGGTGAAGATAAATATTCATCAATGTCAGACGATGACAACGGAAGTTTATTTATTGTTCAGATGGCAAATGGTGCTGTAACTTCTCAGCGGCTGAATTTTAGTTGCAATTGCCCAAAGTAACTTTCACATTTTCCAATTCAATTTTCGAAAGCGGTTTTAATCTATCATTATTGAACAAGCTATCAACTTGTAAGACGGAAGCACCTTCGTCCATTGGCTTCATATTATTGTAGTCTACGAACCGAATTCCGTTTACATATCTTTCGTTGTATGCTTCTCGAAAACGCATTCCTCCTCCATTTACATGAAAATCGTAGGCTAGGTAATCTGCTTTAAATGTACTTTTATTGAAAAAATAGACATAGGTATCATCAAAGTCGTCTCCTCCTCCTTCTTGATCAAAAGTAACTTTCAATTTATAATAAAGAGTCCCTTTAATCTCAGTTTCTCCTAAAAGCTCTTTATGAACCGCTGGGTCATTCAAACCATAGGGAATTTTAGAAAAGTAATGCACAGAGTTAACAGAATTACCATATTTAGTTACTAATGAATCTTGAAGCGTAACTAAGGTGTCATTCTGATGACGAGTAAATCCATAGGGAGATAGAACATCTAACAAATTAATTGTATCGTTCTTTTGAATTCTTTTCAAGGTTTTTCGCTTCCCTTTCATCTCTGAAATATAATCCCTATCCCTGAAATTGAAAGAGATTGTGCTATTTTCATAAAGAGTGACTCCCCCACTTACCTCAATACTTTTATCAATAATTTCCTGGGCGGAAAGAGCTTTTTTAGATTCATCTTTGCAAGACAAAGCAATTAATGTAAGTAAAACAAATGTGACTTTTTTCATTGGTAAATTATTTAGATAATTCCTTGAAAAGGAAATACCATTTTACATCAGTACGCAAAAGTGACACAATCTTACAAAAGATAGAAGTCAAAAACCTATTTTTGTCTCATGATTCAGAAAAACGTCAATATTAAAAACAAAAAAGCCCGTTTCGAGTATGAGTTACTCGACAAGTATACGGCAGGGATTGTTTTGGGCGGAACTGAAATCAAATCAATTCGCGAGAGTAAAGCTTCTATTTCAGAAAGTTTTTGTGAATTCAATGACCGTGGCGAACTTTTTATTATCAACATGAATATTGACCAATACTCGCACGGTTCGCACTACAACCATTTACCTAAGGCACAGCGAAAATTACTGCTGAACAAGCGTGAATTAAAAAAACTTCAGAAAGAAGTCAATCAATCAGGACTTACCATCGTTCCTTTAAATCTATTTCTTAATGAAAGAGGTTTAGCCAAAATCAACATCGCTTTGGCAAAAGGAAAAAAACTCTACGATAAACGGGAAGTAATGAAAGACCGCGATAACAAAAGAGATTTGGCTCGTATTAAAAAAGGGTTTAATAACTAGGTTTCCCTCAATCCATAAAGGGATGCCAAATAATACCCTCTATAAGTTGCCTAAAAAAGAAGTCCCTTTTAGGGGATTTTGGGGTAAATTCAATTCTTATTCTCCAACAAGGGTACAAAACGAAAAGAGCCGAATTCTTTCTTTTCAAATTTCGAAGCGGATTTACGAATAAACAGGGTCATGATTTGTTCATCGACTCCCACAGGAATAACCAACCTACCTCCTACTTTCAACTGCGACATTAAAGGTTTCGGAACTTCTGGAGCACCGGCGGTGACAATGATTCCATCAAATGGAGCCTCCTCAGGCAGGCCTTTATACCCATCACCAAAAATGACTTTTTTGGGGCGATAACCCAATTTCTTGAAAAATAGATTTGTCTTTTTAAAGAGCTCCCGCTGTCTTTCTATGGAAAATACTTTCGCCTTCAATTGCAACAAAACAGCCGTTTGATATCCGCTACCTGTTCCTATTTCTAAAATTTTGTGGTTAGGCTTTAATTCTAACAACTCCGTTTGAAAAGCTACGGTGTAGGGTTGCGAAATTGTTTGATCGGCACCAATAGGGAAAGCCTTGTCTTGATAGGCATGCGCTTCAAAACTACTATCCATAAACAAGTGCCTTGGAATGGTTCGAATAGCATCTAAAACTTGGGTGTTCGTAATGCCTTTTCCTATCAGCACATCAGCCAGTTTATTTCGCATTCCACGATGTTTGAGGGTATCTTTCAAGGGTTTGATTTTGGTGACACGAAGTTAAAAAAGTTTAGGCGATAATCGCGATTAAAAATGTACCAAGCCTCACTAGAAATTTAAATTACCCTTCAGAAACTGTTTCATTCAAATTGAATTGGAGCTTGCTTTTCAAAGTCAGACGCACTGATTGCATTTCCGTTTATCCTTGTAGTATCCCAATCTTGTATGATTTTCCACACACCATCTATCCTTTTTAAAACAATATGAAACTGCCCATAAATCGTATTTTCCCCTCCGGGATTTGTCAATTGCATCCTGTAAAATCCAACTTCATAGGAAGTATCGGAATTGGTATGCCTGCTATCAAACCAAAAATCCAATTGAATATTGGCTTGACTACTCTTATTATTCTCGAAGCGTTTTAAGTTTGCTTCTTTGAATTTGTTTTCAGTGTCTATTCCATTTGGAGTTACACGCAAAACTTGTTTTCCGTATAAAGCATTCAATGCAGGTCCGTCAATATTTTCAAAGGCTGCTTTGAAAGGTTTCCAAAGCGTTTCATTGATTTCTTTTTGTATCGATTGCGCATCTTGGGCGGAAACAAAAGCAATCGAAAAAAACAAAACTAATAACGTGAACTTGCGCATATTTCTAAGGTTTAATAGTTCAACAATCTTACGGAAAATATTCCGAATTATTTCACTGGCTTAATCCATTTCTCAGGGACATAATTGAACAAATCTCCCTATTTTTGAAGTGAATTACCTCTGGGCATGCCTATGAGACATTAGAAAAGAAAAGAAAATAAAGTATTGTTGCGAGGCAAGTCGCGGAGCAACTTACCTGACAGCAGTCAGGTTTTTAATCTCGATTATCGAGTAAAAATTAAACTTATGCTCAAAGTTGGTGTTTTGGGAGCCGGACATTTAGGAAAAATCCATTTACGTCTTCTCAACGAATCGGAAAAATATGAATTGATTGGTTTTTATGACCCCGATGCCATTAACGCCAAGAAGGTATCTGAGGAATTTGGCTACTCCTATTTTGAAAACATCAATACACTTATTGATGCCGTAGATGTGGTTGACATTGTTACCCCTACCCTTTCCCATTTTGATTGTGCCAAAAAAGCGATTGAAAAAGGAAGACATATTTTCATCGAAAAGCCTATTACCAATACCTTGGAAGAAGCTGAAAATTTACTTTCCCTTGAAAAAGAATACAAGGTAAAAGGCCAAGTTGGTCATGTTGAGCGATTCAATCCTGCATTTACTGCGGTAAAAGACAAAATAGAAAACCCCATGTTCATTGAAACGCATCGATTGGCGGAGTTCAATCCTCGTGGTACGGATGTTCCAGTAGTTTTAGATTTAATGATTCATGATATTGATGCGATTCTGAGTGTTGTGAATTCTGAAGTGAAAAATATCAATGCGAGCGGAGTTTCCGTAATTAGTAATTCCCCAGATATTGCCAATGCAAGAATTGAGTTTGAAAGTGGCTGTGTTGCTAATTTAACGGCAAGCAGAATTTCCTTAAAAAATATGCGGAAATCACGATTTTTTCAAAAGGATGCCTATATCTCCGTGGACTTTTTAGAAAAGAAAGTAGAAGTTGTAAAGATGAAGGATGCGCCGGAAAACCCTGGGGATTTTGATATGATTCTTCAAAATGCAGAAGGGATTAAAAAGCAAATCTATTTTGAAAATCCCGATATCGAAACAAATAATGCTATTGCAGATGAGCTGGAAACCTTTGCTGATGCGATTGTAAATGATTCAGTTCCTGTAGTTAGTTTAAAACAAGGGACGCAGGCTTTGAAAGTGGCTTTGCAGATTATTGATTGTTTCAAGAGTTAGACCAGTAAGATTAAGAGATTCCCGCCTTCGCGGGAATGACAATAAAAGTAATTATTGATGAAAAATATAGCAGTCATCGGAGCAGGAACCATGGGGAACGGAATAGCCCACGTGTTTGCCCAAAATGGATATCAGGTTAATCTAATTGATATCTCACAAGCCTCCTTAGATAAAGGCATGGCAACTATCGGTAAAAACTTAGACCGCATGGTGGCTAAAGAACGAATTTCTGAAAGTGATAAGAAAGTTACTTTGAATAATATCAGCACTTTTGATTCCGTTTCCAAAGGTGTTTCAGATGTTGATTTAGTAGTTGAAGCAGCTACTGAAAATCTAGATTTAAAACTAAAAATTTTTAAGGAACTGGATGAAGTTTGCTCTGACAAAACAATTTTGGCAACGAATACTTCTTCTATTTCAATTACTCAAATTGCAGCTGTGACCAATCGACCAGAAAAAGTCATCGGAATGCACTTTATGAATCCTGTGCCGATTATGAAGTTGGTTGAAATCATTAGAGGGTATAGTACTTCTGATGAAACGACTAAAATCATTATGGAACTTTCCTCTAAACTAGGTAAAACACCTACTGAGGTAAATGATTATCCGGGCTTCGTGGCGAATCGAATTTTGATGCCGATGATTAATGAGGCTATTGAAACTTTATACAACGGCGTTGCGGGAGTTCAAGAAATTGATACTGTAATGAAACTAGGCATGGCGCACCCAATGGGACCTCTGCAACTAGCCGACTTTATTGGACTCGACGTTTGCTTGTCCATCTTAAATGTAATGCACGACGGGTTCAAAAATCCGAAGTATGCGCCTTGCCCACTTCTTGTTAATATGGTCATGGCTGGAAAATTGGGTTCAAAATCGGGAGAAGGGTTCTATGATTACGCGGAATCAAGAAAAGCCGAAACGGTATCTAAACAATTTAGCTAAATGGCAATTATCAAACCATTTAAAGCCATTAGGTCCGCCAAGGATAAAGTCGCTCTTGTTGCTTCTCGCTCGTACCAAGAATATTCCCGAAGGGAATTAAATTCAGTTTTAGACTTTAATCCTTTTTCGTTCTTACATATTATTAATCCTGGATATAAATATGCCAAAAATGTCACGGGTCAAGAACGATTTAAACTAGTTCATAATCGATATCTAGAATTTTTAGAGGATGATGTTTTGTTAAAAGATTCTGAAGATGCCCTCTATATATACCAAATGAAAAAAGGGCGAGGAACGTTTACAGGAATCTTCTGCGGCACTAGTGTTCAAGAATATCGTGACGGAAAAATTAAAAAGCATGAAAATACATTACAGAGAAGAGAGAAGCTTTTTGCCAGTTATCTAGAAACTGTTCAATTTAATGCTGAACCTGTACTTATGACTTATGCAGATAATACTACTATTGCTGCGGTTTTGAAGGATGAAATGGGTTCTGATCCCGAATATCTATTTACAACAAAAGATAAAATTACACACCGCCTTTGGGTAATTTCAGATACAAAGGCGATAAATACAATTCAAAAAGAATTCAGTAAAATTGATTCCCTTTACATTGCTGATGGTCATCATAGAAGTGCCTCTTCAAATCTATTGGCTGAGAATGCTGAAAAGAAGAATCCAAAACATACTGGAAAAGAGCCGTATAACTATTTTATGAGCTATTTACTTCCGGAATCTGAAATCCGCATTTACGAATTCAATCGCATGGTAAAAGATTTGAACGGATTGAGCAAGGAGGAATTTTTAATACGTTTGGATGAATACTATCGTATTGAAAACCAAGGAAGTATAGACTACAAGCCCAGCAATAAACATCATTTCAGCATGTACCTTGAAGGAGAATTCTATTCCTTATACCTTCGTAAAAAAGTATACAAATTCACAGATGCTCTAAGCAAACTAGATACACAAATACTTTTTAAAACAATTCTTGAACCTATTCTAGGTATTCACGATTTACGAAAAGATAAGCGTATTCAATACGGCTCTGGGAAGCATAATATTATCAAAATGAAAGACGAAATAGACAAGGGCAAATTTGCTGTGGGTTTTGGATTAGTTCCCATAACTATTTCCGAAATTAAAGCCATTGCTGATGCAGGATTGGTTATGCCACCAAAGAGCACCTATATCGAGCCAAAATTAAGAAGTGGTTTGGCGATATACGACTTGTAAGATGGAACACGAACAGTTTATCGAATTGTACGAAAGGGCTTTAGCCAGTCAAAATTGGGGCAATGTTGAACCTTTGATTGCCGAAAATGCAACCGTGACTTTTTCAAACGGGAACCTTTTTAAAGGAAAGATAGAATTACAAGGTGCTTTTGAGAAAAATTTCTCCGCTATTAAAAATGAAAAATATGCAATGCAGAACATTCATTGGGTATTAAAGAAACCGACGATGGCCGTCTATACCTTTGATTTTAATTGGACAGGTATTATAAACGGTGAAAAAATGCAAGGAGTCGGAAGAGGAACTTCAGTGATAATTAATCAAAATGGAATTTGGAAATTGATATCAGAACACCTTGGGCCATTTCCAAAAAAATTAAAAAGTAGTATCTAAATGTCAATTAAAGAAAATCTCAATACCATAAAAGAAACTTTACCCCCGCAGGTAACACTTGTTGCGGTTTCCAAAACCAAACCCATATCTGATTTACAGGAAGCATATGACGCTGGGCAACGGGTATTTGGAGAGAATAAAATTCAAGAGATGACCCAGAAATGGGAAGTTATGCCCAAAGATATCCAGTGGCATATGATTGGGCATGTGCAACGAAATAAAGTCAAGTACATGGCGGAATTCGTTTCCTTAATCCATGGCGTTGATTCCTTTAAATTGCTCAAAGAAATTAATAAGCAAGCCATAAAACACAATCGTGTTATTGATTGTCTTTTGCAAATGCATATCGCCGAAGAAGATACCAAATTCGGATTGGATGAAACTGAATTAAATGAAATTATTACTTCCGAAGAATTCCGTCAGCTGGAAAATATCAAGATTGTCGGACTTATGGGAATGGCTACTTTTACTGACTATCAAGAGCAAATCCGAAGAGAGTTCAAACAATTGAAATCCCTTTATACTTCCCTTGAAAAGGAAATTGAAACGCTAAGTATTCTCTCGATGGGCATGAGTGGCGACTACCAATTGGCAATCGAAGAAGGTAGCAACATGGTGCGCATAGGAAGTAGTATCTTTGGAGCGAGAAATTATAAGTAAGACCGAGTTGGTCTTGAAAACATCTGAATACCCTACATGTACGCAGTACTAGATATTGAAACCACCGGAGGAAAATACAATGAGGAAGGCATAACGGAAATTGCAATCCATAAATATGACGGACACGAAGTGGTAGATACCTTTATCTCTTTGGTCAATCCAGAGAAAGACATTCAGCCTTTTGTAGTTAAACTAACAGGCATCAATAATAAGATGTTGCGTACTGCTCCCAAATTTCATGAAGTAGCGAAACGCATTGTTGAAATTACCGAAGGTTCTGTTCTTATCGCCCATAATGCCCAATTTGATTATCGAATTCTAAGAACTGAATTTAGACGATTGGGTTACAACTTCGAACGCAAAACCCTTTGCACTGTTGAGTTATCGCAGAAATTACTACCAGATGCGGAATCCTATAGTTTAGGGAAGTTAGTCCGTTCTCTTGGCATTGCAGTAAGTGACCGCCATCGCGCGAATGGTGATGCGCTTGCTACTTTAAAACTCTTCCGATTATTACTTAGTAAGGACTTAGACAAGTCCATAATCAAAACGGTTGTACGTGCAGAAACTTTGGGAGAATTATCAACACGTCAGTTAGATATTGTTGACGAACTTCCGTCGGAAACAGGGGTTTACTATATGCATAATAAAGATGGTGAGATTATTTTCTTAGGAAAAAGCAATAACATCAAAAAAAGAGTAAATCAACACTTTACTAAAAGTGGGGATAAAGCAAGAAAACTCCAAAAGGAAACCAAAAAAGTAACTTTTGAAAAAACGGGAAGCGAGTTAATTGCCCTATTAAAGGAGAATGAAGAGTTAAAGCGAAACAGACCTAAATACAATCATAAGGTAAAACCGAAATTATTTTCCCATGGATTGTATCAAACAGCTTCAGAAGAAGGATATACAGAATTCTACACGGCGGCCATAAATGCAAAAGGAAGCACAGGTTTAGTAACGACATTCACTAGCAATGCCGGTGCAAAAAATCAACTCTATAAGATTAGCAAGGATTTTAATTTATGTGACAAGTTAAACGGACTCTCCGATGCCAAAAGCAATTGCTCCAAATATAAGGATGGTGACTGCAAAGGAGCTTGTATTCAAAAAGAAGAAGTTGACGCTTATAATGAGCGAGCACTCGAGGCTATAAAGACCTTTTCCTTGTCAGGAAAAAACTGTATTCTTACAGATAAAGGTCGGGAAATAGGGCAGTATAGCGCTATTCTTATTCAGAATGGAGAATTCAAAGGCATGGGGTATTACGATTTAAATCATCAAATAAATAATATTCATATCTTAGAATCGATTATCACTCCCATGAAAAGTGATGCTAATACTACCCATATCATTGAATCATACCTACGAAAACGTCGTGTAAAGAAAATTATCGACATCTAAAGTATACCCTTTGAAAACCAGGAAACCAAACCAAGGCTGGAAAAGCAAAATTCATGAAATCATCTATGAGGCAGATACGCCCTTGGGCAAGTGGTTTGATATTGCGCTTTTCGTTTTAATCATTCTCAGTCTTATTCTGGTAATGCTTGAAAGTGTTAAGGAAATTGACTCAAAATACCATGATGTATTATTAAGTCTAGAGTGGGTCATTACGATTTTCTTTACTATAGAATACATAGCACGTATCGTAAGTATAAAAAAACCATTCAAGTATATCTTTAGCTTTTATGGTATTATCGATTTGATATCAACTATACCGCTGTACATATCTTATATTTTCGCTGGGTCTCAGGTTTTATTGGCTGTTCGCGCACTTCGATTACTGCGTGTTTTTAGAATCTTAAAGTTGGTTCAGTTTTTAGGCGAAGCCTCTCAACTTACGAGAGCATTAAAAGCAAGTAGAGCGAAAATCGCGGTTTTTATTTACGCGGTTTTGATTTTATCTGTAATTATGGGAACCATCATGTACCTCGTTGAGGATGATGCCGCAGGTTTTACAAGCATCCCAAGGAGTATCTATTGGGCGATTGTAACCTTAACTACAGTAGGTTACGGAGATATCGCACCACAAACTAGTTTAGGGCAACTTATAGCGACTATCGTAATGATATTAGGTTACGGAATAATTGCTGTACCCACAGGAATCGTTACTTCTGAATTCACAAAACAAGGGAATGCGGAAGATGACAAAATCCATTTAAACACGCAGTCCTGCCCAACATGTTCTTGCGAAGGTCATCGCGATGAAGCTTCACATTGTTTTAATTGTGGAAGTGAACTGTGATGGGAAAGATTCTGATTTCCGTCGTCGGACCTACAGCTATAGGAAAAACCAAATTAGCGCTTACTTTAGCGCAACATTTTAATACGGATATTCTTTCCGCAGATTCCCGACAGTTTTTTAAGGAAATGAGAATAGGTACTGCTGTGCCTTCAGAGGAAGAACTTCAAACTGCAACCCATCATTTCATTCAACATAAAAGTATTCATGAAGCATATTCTGTAGGAAATTTTGAAAGGGATGCTATAAAATTGCTGGAAACTTTATTTATAGAAAAAGGCGTTGTAGTTCTGGTTGGTGGCAGTGGATTATATGTTGATGCCGTCACAAAAGGTTTGGATAATTTTCCTAAAATAGATCCTGCTATAAGAATGAGGTTAAACATACAATTACAAGAGCATGGAATAAATCATCTACAGGAACAACTCAAAAAATTAGACCCATCCTATTACAATCAAGTAGATTTAGAAAATCCGCATCGGTTAATTCGTGCACTGGAAGTTTGTATTGGTTCAGGAAAGCCCTACTCCTCTTTTGTAAATCAGGATAAACCAAAAAGACCTTTTGATATTCTTACTGTTGGAATTTCTGCGGATAGAGAACTTATTTATGGCCGCATCAATCGAAGAGTAGACCTAATGCTAGAAGAAGGACTTCTAGAGGAAGCGAAATCCGTGTACAAGCATAAAGAACTCAATGCTCTTCAAACGGTAGGTTACAAGGAACTTTTTAAATATTTTGATGGTGAATGGGAACTTGATTTTGCCGTTTCAGAAATCAAAAAAAACACCCGTAGATTTGCAAAACGCCAATTGACTTGGTTCAGAAAAAATGAAGAAACCCTATGGGTTAATTTTGATGAAAACAGTACTAAAATCATTGAAAAAATAGAACGTAAGATACAAAATGAGTAAAGCCCCGATTTTTTATGTCATGGGAGTTTCCGGTTGCGGAAAGAGCACTATCGGAAAGCTATTGGCCCAAGAATTTGATATTCCCTTTTTTGATGGAGATGATTACCATCCGGAAGCCAATGTTAAAAAAATGGCGGCTGGCAATCCATTAAACGACGATGACCGACAAGGTTGGCTTGAGCGGTTAAACACTTTATCCATAGAACATAAAGACAGAGGTCTTGTAATTGCCTGCTCTGCTTTAAAAAAAGCGTACAGAGAAATACTTCGAGAGCATGTAACAAGTCAGGTAGCGTTTATTTATTTGAGTGGAACCTTCGAAGAAATATCAGAAAGACTACTACAACGAAAGAGTCATTTTATGCCAGCAGGCTTATTGCAATCGCAATTCGATGCTTTAGAAGTTCCTTCAGATGCTATAACCGTTTCTATTCTACAAAATCCGGAGACTATAGTAACTGAAGTTATTGGAATCTATAAAACAAAAAAGCCCTGACATTAGATGTCAAGGCTCTATAAATATTGTTCAAACTTTTATTCCGTTTCAGTCTTTACAACCAATCTGAATCCTTCACCGTGAATGTTTAGAATTTCTACCGTATCGTCGACTTTAAGATATTTTCTAAGTTTGGCGATATAAACATCCATGCTTCTTGAAGTGAAGTAGTTATCATCTCTCCAAATTTTGGTAAGTGCCAATTCTCTAGGCATCAAATCATTTTCATGCAAAGCCAAAAGACGAAGTAATTCGTTCTCTTTAGGCGAAAGTTTGATAGCATCAGTGTCCTTATATTTCAAAAAACGAAGTTTTGAATTCAAATGAAAACCACCAATTTGGAACTCAAATTTTCGGCTATCAGCCAACGTGTTAGAGGCCTTTCTAAGTAAAATTGCTTTTAGTTTCATTAACAAAACCTCAGAATCAAAAGGTTTGTTCAAATAATCATCAGCACCAGCCTTATATCCTTTCAAGACATCTTCCTTCATCGTTTTAGCAGTAAGAAACACGATAGGTACATTCTCGTTCTTCTCACGAATCTCTTTAGCTAAAGTAAAGCCATCTTTATATGGCATCATCACATCAAGAATACAAATATCATAATTGTCTTTCTTGAATTTCTCAAAACCCTCCATTCCATTCTTTGCCAAAGTCACATCGAAATCATTCATTGACAAATAATCCTTCAGTACGATACCAAAGTTTGGGTCATCTTCAACTAAAAGAATCTTCTTGTTTATCGTTTCCATAAAATTTAAATTAAAGGCAGTTTAATATAAAAAGTGCTTCCTTTTCCTTTCTCACTTTCCGCATAAACCTCACCTTGATGATCGTCTATTATTTTTTTTACATAGGCTAGACCTAGTCCATGCCCTTTAACATTATGAATATCACCGGTATGCTCCCGGTAGAATTTCTCAAATACCTTTTTCAGGACGGCCTTGCTCATTCCAGCACCTTGATCCTGTACTTTAATAATTATATTATTCTTAACTAACTCAGTTGACACGTCAATTTTCGGGGGTTCAATCGAATACTTCACGGCATTGTCTAGTATATTTACAACGACATTGGTAAAGTGCATTTCGTTAGCAAGCACCTCGGTTCTAGTTGCGTTTAAGTGTGTTTCTACATAACCACCTCGATCAGCAACAATCAATTCGACGTGTGCAATTGCATCTTGAACTATGTCGTGAACATCTACCCTATCCTTACTAATATCAAGCTGATTTTTCTCTAATTTAGAAATTCGTAAAACATTCTCAACTTGAGCATGCATACGCTTGTTTTCATCTCTTATCATTTGCAAGTACCGAACCACTTTATCCTTGTCATCAATTACTTTCGGATTTCGAATTGCCTCAACAGCCAGGTTTATAGTTGCAATGGGCGTTTTAAATTCATGGGTCATGTTATTTATAAAATCTGACTTTATTTCAGAAATCTGCTTTTGCTTAATCAACTGATAAATAGCTCCTGAATAAGATGCCACGATAACAAGCGTAAATAAAAGCGATAAAATTGCTAGACCCAGAATAGAACTGATTAAAAATCTCTTCTTTTTCGGAAAAGATATTAACAGCGAAAAATTTGAATTCCCTTCGCTATCTAAAAAAATTGGAGCTTCATAAAATTTGTTCAGCATGTATTTAAAACGCCTTGACTTCACTTTTGTTGGAAGACCTCTGCTGTATACCCCATATTCATACTCTGTATCAATATTTCTGTTTCCGAGTTCTCTATTTAATAGAAGCTCTATTTCTTGCTTCGAGACCCTCTCATGAATAGGCACTTTTTTAGCCAATTCACTAAAAACATCTTCAAAAGCAGCTTTTTCAAGAGAGCTTAGACCATCAATTTTTTCATAATATTGAATTGGTGTCAAGTTATACTCCTTTCCGTCTAAGCCGAAATCCTCTTTCAAAACCGTAGTTTTTCGCTTGCTCGTGTAACTCTTTATTGTGGTTGTGTCACCACTGTTAGTGTCAAAGAACGTATAGGGGATATTGTAATCTTCTTCTAAAATACCATGTTCATAAACTCTTAATTCGTTAGAATCAAAATCACGATAACCGAACATGATGTTGGTGAAGTTAGCTGCTTTCAACTCACCTATGCTATCTTTTTCATTTAAATAGCGTTCAGAATAATCTTTCCGCTCCCTTCCTTCTATCTTATCGGTAACCTTATTTAAAACCTCTGTTACTGCATTGGAAAATTGTTCTTCTTTGTCTTCTACAGACTTTTTTATCCAATAAAATTGGACGAAAATTATTCCAATAAGTGAGAGGCTCATTAAGATTACCAAAAGAATAAACAATCTTTTATTCATCTTTAGGCTAATTTAAAGATTATACTTCGGGCAAATTACAGCTTTAACCAAACCTTAACAAAAATGTTAAAAAATTGCGGAGGGCTAGCAATATTCAAGGAGAGCACTATTCACCTGCTTGACTTTTTTTTGTGTTTCGAAGAGATCTGTGTTATCGATAACATAGTGAGCTAGGTGAAGTTTTTCTGAATCTTTCATTTGGTTTTTTAAACGATTCTTTACTTGCTTGACCGAAATATCATCTCTTTTTAAAACCCTCTGTATCCGTTGTGATTCAGGAGCAATCACTAAAATAATTTTATCATAAAAATCTTGGATTTCATTTTCAAATATGAGTGCAGTTTCTTGAATTACATAAGAAGCTTCCTGTTTCTTTTTCCATGACAAAAAGTGATTTCTGACTGCCGGATGCACAATCGAATTCATCTTTTCGAGCAATTTTGGGTCATTAAAGATTTTATCAGAAATATACTTTTTGTTTAACTTTTTACCTTTATACGCACTTTCGCCAAGAAGCTCAATTATTGCTTTTTTTAGCTTTTTTGAAGTCCGCATAAGTTTCCTCGCTTTTTTGTCAGAGTTGTAGACTGGCACACCAAGTTCTTCGAAGAATTTTGCTACGGTTGTTTTGCCACTCCCTATTCCTCCTGTCAATCCTACAATCATTCTTTACGTTTTAAAATGTACTCCACTTCTTTTTCTTGAAGTATAGCACTAGAAAGCGTTTCTGGTTTCTTTTCAAGAATTAACGGTATTTTTTTTGACTTAGTTTTTCTAATTCTCTTAAAATCTGCTATCACTTCAAAATCAGAGACATCTAAGTTTTTCAAGGTATTGATAGTTCCCTTACATAATACCTTCACTTGATCTGGAAACATCTTTATTGCCGTACCTGTTGGGAAATTCATGGCTTTTACATTAACCGTTATCATTCTCTCTGAGAACCGAGATACTTTTCCGGTAATGGTAACAGTGCTTGCAGAAAAAGATGTATACCTTAAGCCCTCAGGAACTTTTATACTTGTATTTCTAGAGAAATCATCGCTTAAATCTATGAGATCAATTCGTAATGATTTCACGCTTGCAATGGTATCGACCTCGTTACGTGGCCCCTTTATTGTAACCGTATCTGGCTCAACCACGAGCTTTCCATCTAATAAGAAATTTTGCTCTAAAGTAAGTTGCAACATAGGTTTCACAGGAACTTCTTTACTTATAACTTCTTGAAAATCAAAAAACAAGGTGTCTTTTTCAATATCAATAAGACGCATTGAACTGGGCAACTGTTTCTCTATCTGAGCTTTAAATTTTTGATAGGGCAAGTGATATTGACGTCCTTCTTTAGAAACCTCGGATAAATCAATTGTTACGGCTTTATTCTTAAAATTAAAGCCCAAAAATTGAAAGCCTACCGCCTCCAATTTTGCATTAATCTTATCTTGAGAAGTATTGACTAGTAGTAGATCATCACTAGCATTCACAAATTCCAAATCAAAAGTAGTATTGCTAATAAAAGATTCGGATAGATTACTAATAAACCAAGCCGAGGTGGAGCAGAATAAGAACACCAAAAAGATCTTTACTTTCCGCTTCTTTAAGCTGTTTTTGATTTTTTGTATCACGCGTAGGCATTTAAAAAAACAAGTTTGGAAAAATTTCTTGGGGCTTCTTCCTTGTGAAGTTAAGAAGAACTGTCGATTTTAAAAAACCTAATCCATAACCTACAAATTGGATCTGAACTGCAAACACTGCTAACAAAGAGATAGCGAAGCTTTTAGTCTTTAAAATTGCATCCATAAAAATCACTATAAAATAAGCTATATAAAGAAACAGGGGAGCGAAAACACCTATTGCAAATAGAACCAAACTGATAAGAAAACCTAAACAAAATAGTGTTGGAAACCAATACGTAACTTTTGCAGTATTCGGATGCCATTTATTTAGTATTGGACGCACCATTCCAAATTTATTTACTTGAGTATAAAACTTAGACCAATCAATACGTCGCTTATGGTAAACAAAGGCTTCCGAAATCAATCTTGTTTCATAGCCTTTTTTCCAAAGACGAAAAGTTAAATCAGGATCTTCACCGGGGTGAATGCTTCCAAAACCATTGGTGTCATCGAATGCGGCTTTAGAAATACCCATATTAAAGCTTCGCGGCTGAAATTTACCAATTGAGTTCTTCCCACCTCGTATTCCACCTGTACTCAAAACAGAAGTCATCGCGTAATTAATTGCTTTCTGAACTAAGCTAAAAGATTCATGAGCATTATCAGGGCCTCCGAAACAATGCACAAAATCTTCCTGTAATGATTTTTGAACCTTCTCTAAGTATTTGGGAGGAACTATGCAATCAGAATCTAAAACAATGAAATAATTACCAACCGCTTTTCGCATTCCATAGTTTCTTGAATCACCAGGTCCTGAATTGTTTTTCTGGAAATAGGAGATCGATAATTCGCTTTGGAATTCCTTAATAATTTCATCTGATGGTTCTGAAGAGCCATCTTCAATGATAACTACCTCAAAAGGACTTTGGTAAGTTTGTTCTTGCAAACTTTGTAAAAGCTCTCTAATCTCATCAGGCCTATTGTAAACAGGAATAATAAAAGAAAAGATTAACTCCATTTTGTCGAATTTGCAAAAACCAATAAAAACAGCGTCTTTGGAGACCTATTCTGAGAAATGTTCAATAACTTCTTGACTTACACCAGTATTGGAAAAGCCACCATCATGAAATAAATTTTGCATAGTTACTTTTCGAGTCAAATCAGAAAACAACGAA
This sequence comes from Maribacter taeanensis, assembly GCF_047345145.1. Taxonomy (NCBI): domain Bacteria; kingdom Pseudomonadati; phylum Bacteroidota; class Flavobacteriia; order Flavobacteriales; family Flavobacteriaceae; genus Maribacter; species Maribacter taeanensis. The sequence goes on along the minus strand of NZ_JBLFER010000001.1, from coordinate 294,557 downwards.
ACTGTATAATCAGCACAATCTTGAGCGGACGCATTACCTAAAGGAGACATTTTCTCGGCATATGCTATAAATCCGTCAAAACCTTTCACTCCAGTTCCCGCTGTTGTTGCCGTTGGTGATTGTGATATGGTATTCACTCTTACCTTCTTTTCTTTTCCATAGAAATAACCAAAACTACGAGCAACCGATTCTAAATAAGCCTTGTTATCAGCCATATCGTTGTAATCGGGAAACGTTCGTTGCGCTGCCATATAGGTCAAGGCAACAATACTACCCCATTCATTCATTGCATCAGCTTTATATAAACTCTGCATAACCTTATGAAATGAAAGTGCGGAGACATCCCAACCTTTTGCAGTGAAATCATATTTCTCATCTGTATATGCCCTACCCTTTCGAACATTCACTGACATACCAATGGAATGCAAAACAAAGTCTAATTTACCTCCAAGAATTTCAGTAGATTTAACTACTAGGTTCGCTAAGTCTTCTTCACTGGTTGCATCAGCAGGAACAATTTCAGAACCTGTTTTCTCGGCCAAATCTTTGATTTGCCCCATTCTCATTGCAATCGGAGCATTGGTTAAAACAAACTCACCGCCTTCAGCATGAACACGCTCGGCAGTTTTCCAAGCAATTGAATTTTCATCTAAAGCTCCAAAAATGATTCCTTTCTTCCCCTTTAATAAATTATAAGACATGTGTTCCTGTTTTCTAAGATTGCTTCAAGTTGTCAAAGATATTCAAAATATCCGCAGATTAATTATCTAATTTAAAAGCTCTCTAGCGTGTGCCATAGCGGAATCGGAAAGGTCATTTCCTCCGAGCATTCCTGCGAGTTCCACTACTCTTTCATCCGCAGTTAATTCTTTCATTCTGGTATGGGTTGTATCGTTTTCATCAGTTTTATAAACCTTGAATTGTTGATCGCCCTTTGAAGCCACTTGAGGAAGATGTGTAATTGAAAATACCTGCATCGTCTTACTCATCTCAAGCATAATGTCACCCATTTTATTAGAAATTTCTCCTGAAACACCGGTATCAATCTCATCAAACATCATAGTGGGCAAATGCTCATATTTAGCCAAAATCGATTTGATCGTAAGCATAATACGGGAAAGCTCTCCTCCTGAAGCAACTTTTTTCAACTCGCCATAATTGCTACCCTTGTTTGCAGAAAACAAAAAACTAAGGTTATCATTTCCATTCGATTTAAAATCAGATGATGGGTGAATTTCAATCTGAAATGTTGCACTTGGCATTCCTAGTCTATCCAAACTATCTTGAAGCTGTTGTTTTAAGTTTGCCAGCACAGCAACTCTTCTTTTACTAAGTGTATCTGCTGTTTCTTTCAATTCGGATTTATCTTTCAAAAGCTTTTCTTGAAGCTTTTCGATATTCGATTCTAGATTAGCGGTTACCCCAACTTTTTCACTAAGCTCTTCCTGAATCTTTAGAAGCTCTTGAATGCTCAAGGCTTGATGCTTCTTCTGAAGGTCAAATATCAACTGTAACTTTCCACTTACTACCTCTAATAATTGAGGATTAGCCTCTATCTGTTCCTGAAAAAATTGTAGTTCGTTTGCAATATCATCGATTTCTATAAAAACGGACTGAATGCGTTCATTTAGCTCTGTATATTGACTTCCAAATCCCGATAACTTACTCGACGTTAGTTTAAGTTCACTAAGTAAACTTACTATTCCGGCTTGTTCATCATTAAGCAATTGCTCGCCTTTTGACAGCTGCTCCATAATCCCTTCGACATTGTTTAATTGCTCATGTTGCTCTTCAAGCTCTTCTTGCATTCCAACTTTTAAATTCGCCTCTTCAAGTTCCTTTAATAAAAAACTGTTATAATCGTATTCCTTGTCAGCATCTTTCTGAAATTCAATTAATTGCTCTAATTCATTTGAAGTTTTCTTATAAACTACAAGTTTATCAGAATACTCCTCCAAAACGGCTTTATTATCTGCCAAGGCATCGATGACTTTTAACTGAAAATCGTTGTCTGCTAATTGTAAAGTTTGATGTTGCGAATGCACGTCAATTAGTTGGTTTCCTAATTGAGAAAGTATATCTAGTGTAATCGGAGTATCATTTATAAAAGCTCTGGACTTACCGCTAGGAAGTATCTCACGTCTTACTATAGTCCTATCCTCATAATCGAGGTCATTACTTTTAAAAAAACGTTTTAATTTGTATTTTTTAATTTCAAACTCTGCTTCAATAATACATTTCAAATCTTTGTCACGCAACGCGCTTAAATCAGCACGTTTTCCAAGTACCAGAGAAAGTCCACCAAGAAGAATGGACTTACCAGCTCCGGTTTCACCAGTAATACTGGTAAAACCATTTGTAAACGAAACGTCTAAGTGATCAATTAAAGCGTAATTTTTTATAGAAAGTTTTGAAAGCACTAGTGAATAATATTAGTGCCGTAAAGATAATCGATATCTTTAAATAAATCTGAAATCAGTATTTAATATCGTTCCAGGTGCCAGCAAATAAAGGAGCTACTTTGGTGAGTGTTTCTTTTAACTTTACAATATCTACTTTAGGACCGTCTGAGAAGACACTTTTAATCTCCTCTGATTTGGCATCAAAGAAGGTTTGAATTAAAAATGCATTCGGTCTTCTTTTCTGAATCGTTTCAAACAATTTCATGGTTCCTGCAATAACTTGCTTGCCTGTGCTATTATTATCTCCTAAGATATCTAAACCTTTTCTATGATAATTGTACATCGCTATATGGTATTCACGATATGTATTTGACAATAGATCATCTACCAATTCAAAACGAGTTCGTTCTTTTCCAGTATTGCTCCATCCAGCAAAATTAGTGCCCTGAGCTTGAGTAACCACTTTTTGGGCCTCTTTAAAATATTCGGTTCCACCTTCTAAAGAAAACGTATCGGCATCTAATCCTAAAACAACATATACATAATATGCGATGACTCCGACCAAATTAGAACCGTAATTATTTTCATTATAAACCAATGGTTCAAATTCGATATATTGAAAAGAAAACTGGCCATCTTTATAATTAAAAACAGGCGTTTCATAAGAAGTATTAAATACTGGTCGTGACGATTGAATTACGATATTTCCTTCAAATCTATTAGACTCATACTTCGAAAGCGTAATTATCATTTGAGCATTAACTCTCTCATTTTCCTTATAAACTCGATTCGTCCATTTATTTTTATTTACAAAGTCATTCAGAGACCTTTCTAGGGTTCTAAAAACGGGAAGATCACCCTGTGGAAGTTCACTCGAGTTTACAGTAACTGTGGCATTTAGCTCTTGGGCATGTGTTGCCAAAGAGAGAAAAATAGTCAAAAGAGTAATTAAGAGGTTACGCATTGATTCTGCTTATAATTTCTTCTAAGATATCAACAGCCACAGCTGCCTTACTTTTTAAATCAAACGCTTTTATCGTTGAATTCTTATCTATAAAAGTTATTTTATTCGTTTGCTTTCCGAAACCTGCACCTAAATCATTAAGAGAATTTAAAACAATAGCATCTAAGTTTTTCTTTTTTAACTTCCCTTTGGCGTTTTCCAGCTCGTTTTCTGTCTCCAAAGCGAAACCGACTAAGAACTGATTTTTCTTAACTTTTCCTAAGGACAGAAGAATATCTTTATTCTTAATTAACTCAATAGATAAATCGTCGGAAGACTTTTTAATCTTTTGATCAGCAACTATTTTGGGCCGATAATCTGCAACCGCTGCGGCACAAATAGCAATATCAGCAGTTTCATAATGAGCATGTACAGCATCATACATTTCGTCAGCGGACATTACTCTTAAAGTTGTTACTAAATCATCTTCTATTTTCAAATGGGATGGACCAGAAACTAAAACAACCTTGGCCCCTAGTCTTGCAGCTTCTTTTGCCAATTCATAACCCATTAATCCCGATGAATGATTTCCAACAAATCGCACTGGATCAATGGCTTCATAGGTGGGTCCTGCTGTAATCAAAACTTTTTTTCTACTTAAAGGAAATCCATCAGATAAAAATTGTTTTACAAAATCAACAATGTCTTCTGGCTCGGCCATACGTCCTTCTCCATGCAAGCCACTAGCTAATTCGCCAGAAGTTGCAGCAATCATTTTATTTCCAAAAGACTCAAGTTTTTCGAAAGAATTCTTTGTTGATGGATGTTTATACATATCTAAATCCATCGCAGGAGCAAAGAAAACGGGGCATTTGGCAGAAAGATAGGTGGCTAAAAGCAAATTATCACAAGTGCCATTTGCCATCTTAGACAAAGTGTTTGCTGTAGCGGGAGCAATTATCATAATGTCAGCCCATAGCCCCAACTCTACATGATTATTCCAATCAATAGTATCGTTTTCTTCCTTTACAAAAGAAGATAATACAGGATTCTTAGAAAGGGTAGCAAGGGTAAGTGGAGAAACAAAAGAGCTGGCACTTTCTGTCAAAATCACTTTGACATTTGCACCAGCTTTTATCAATAATCGAACGAGAAAAGTAGTTTTGTAAGCGGCTATTCCTCCAGTAATTCCTAAAAGGATGTTTTTACCGCCTAACATCTCTATGCGTCTTTCTCAGTATTTCTATAATAGATTTTGTCCGTTAACCATTCCTCAACCGCTAAAGCATGAGGTTTTGGTAACTTTTCATAAAACTTAGACACCTCGATTTGCTCCTTATTTTCAAAGACTTCTTCAAGACTATCACTGTAAGTTGCAAACTCTTCTAATTTTTCAAGAAGCTCTTTTTTGATGTCAGAGTTGATTTGAATTGCTCTTTTAGAAGCTATTGAAATTGCTTCATAAATGTTATCTGTTGGTGCGTCAAACTCATTCTTGTTAATGGTTGTAGTAGAAACAGGAGCTTTTGAGTTTTTTAAATCATTCATATTCATAATGATAGCTATTTATTTTGTTGCTGTTATGTCTGAGAAATATACTAGTTCTTTCTCTATTTTTTTTAATAAATTATCTGCCTTTTTTGTGAATTTAGTTTCTGGAAATTGTTTTTTCAAAACATTATAGGCCTCCTTAGCATTTTCCAGTCTTTCCTCTTTTAATGATTGAAAACTATTTAAAGCCATATTCGTAGTAGCTTCAAGTTTCAGATAAAGAGCTTCTTCACGATAGATTGAACCGGGAAAATCAGAAACAAAATTATCTAAAGATGCTACTGCTGATTTTAGAACTTCATAGTTGAATTCTCCAAGCTTATTAAACTGTTTTCCGATTTCAAAGGCTTTCTTTTCTTTTTTCGTGGTGAGTTCTTGCGCCATTTCATTTGCCTTATCAAAAAACTCTGAATCTGGGTACGTATTAACAAAAGCCTGTAGCTTCGCCAAGGCCTTATCTGTATCAGTTTGGTCTAATGAATAATTAGGCGATAGCTCGAAATAACTTTGCGCTCCTGAAAATGCTGCCTCTGGAACCTTGTCACTCTTTGGATATGACTTAATAAAACGCTCAAATTGATAGCCGGCCATATTAAAATCTTTACGCTGAAAATAACTATCTGCTAAAAAGAACATTACCCTTTCTCCTTGAGGTTTTCCTACATACTTGGGTGCAATTTGTTCAAAGAGTCGAAGTGCCCTTTTAAAATCTTCTGCTTCATAATATTTCTGTGCCAAATCATATTTTGCTTTGACATCAGTTTCTTTGAGTACTTTTTGGTATTCATTACAAGATGCCAAAAGCACCATGATAGCTAGAAAGGAAAATATACGTCTCATTTTCAAAAACATTTTGCAAAATTACGGATTATCAATGGATATAAAAAACATTTTTACCGAACGAAAATAGATGGATAAAAGCCTTAAGACAATACTTTTATAGAAGATTTAACGCTTTATTTTTTTCAAGCGGTGACTTTGATTAAAGGCTTGACAAAAGCTGCTATCTTTTCTTTGAGGTTCGAAGTGGCTTCTACCAATGGCAGTCGAACAGTCGCATCGCAAAGTTGGAGCGTTTCAAAAATAGATTTTATACCCGCAGGATTTCCTTCTTCAAAGATAAGATACATTCCCTTTGACATTGCTTCTTGAAATTCTGATGCCTCTTTATGGTTTCCTGCTATTCCCAACTTGATCATTTTTGAGAATTGCTCTGGTAACCCCTGTCCAAGAACAGAAATCACTCCAGAACCTCCAGCTAAAACGGTCTCTAGCGCAGTAGGGTCATCTCCAGAAATTACATGGAAGCCATCTGGTTTTCCAGCAATGAGCTCCCGAACTTGATTCATTTCCCCCACAGCCTCTTTGACTCCTATGATATTGTCAAAGTCAGCAGCAAGTCGAAGTACGGTGCCTGGTAACATATTACTGCCAGTTCTTGCAGGTACATTGTACAAAATAATGGGCTTTGTAGCTGCCTCAGAGATTGCTTTAAAATGCTGATAAATTCCTTCTTGCGTGGGCTTATTATAATATGGAACGACCGAAAGAATAGCATCAAAAGCGTCTGATTGAAAAGCTTTCACTTCATGAACTACACGATTTGTACTATTGCCTCCGATACCCAAAACAAGGGGTAAGCGACCTGCATTAGCTCGAACTATTGTATCCATCACTAGCAGCTTTTCTGCTTTATTCAAAGTAACCGATTCACCAGTGGTTCCTAAAACTACAAGATAGTCTACTCCTCCATCAATACAGTAATTGACGATTTGCGTTAAAGCATCCGTATCAATCGAAAAATCTTTTTTGAATGGAGTCACCAATGCTACACCCGTTCCTACAAACTGCTTCATTATTTTATTTCATTAAGAACTTTTAAATATTTCTTTAGCTCTTGTTTAAAAATTTTAAAATTTTTCATCGGGGTATCTAAAATCAAGTCATTGAATTTTGAATCAACTTCTTTGAATCCAACACGAACCCTTGCCTTGGTTTTTACGCTCATGATCTGTAATAACAGATTCTCTTCAGTGTAATAGTTGACCAACATATCATATTCACGACTTAAAAACTCAAGTACGTAACTGTTTTCTATGTTTCCGTTCCATCCCAAATCTTTGTCTGAAAAAACTGGAGTAGAATACGGCGAGTTTTTATCGTAATAACTTTTATATCCTATAATTTTCACCGCATTTGGTCGCAATCCATAATCTTCTACAAACTCATAAAAAAGATTTGCGTTTTCAAAGGAATCTAAATCAACCAAACAGGCTACAGAGGTAATCCCTTTTTTACGCTGAACAACATCAAAAGGCTTTTTAAGTTCTTCTCTCAAAAATTTAACCCCAGATTTGTACTTAAATTTATCTTTTATTCCCTTAAACATGTATTTTTACCTTTAGAACTTATCTATACTTTTTCAATCGGCTTTAAAATTGCTCTTTTGCAATCAGTCTTCGTCTTTTTCTCTTTCGGTAGCTAAGCTATGTAACTCCAAAAAGTCTTTCACTGAACACAAAATTGCTGATTTTCGCTTCAATTTAAAAAGTAGAGCCGAGTTCTTCACAAATGTAAAGAATATCAACACACATTTTCGGTCGCAAGATAAAAAGGATTATGAATTTAAAAATACAACAATTTGTTATAATTGTAACTCTACTCATTTTTTCCTCCTGTAAAGAACCCTCTACTATCCTCTCCAAAATTAATGCCAAACAAGTGCCCATTGACAGTACTTTTATTGAAGTTGATTCCATTGAAAAATTCGTAGCCCCTTATCGCAATAGAGTTAATCAAGTATTAGATAGTGCTCTGGCCTATGCCCCAGCGGTACTTACCAAAGAAGATGGCAAGTACAATACTTCAGCTGGTAATCTTATGGCCGATATCGTCTTAAAGGAAGCCAACCCAATCTATAAATCCCGTACTGGAAAAGACATTGATTTTGTATTACTCAATCATGGAGGAATTCGCTCTGCCATATCAAAAGGAAATGTATCCGCGCGAACAGCATATGAAGTAATGCCATTTGAGAATTCAGTTGTGGTTGTTGAATTAAGTGGGAAATCGGTACTTAAAATGGTTGAATTCTTAATACATTCTAACAGAGCGCACCCTATTGCCGGCATGCAAATTGTAATCAACAAAAAGGATGAATTGCAATCTATTAAAATCCAAGGAAAAGTCTTTGACGAGAAGCGAAATTACTACGTTGCTACTTCGAACTACTTAGTTACCGGAGGAGACAATATGGGGTTCTTTAAAAACATGATTGATGCAACAGATACCGATTACTTGATACGAAATGCGATGATTGATCACTTTAAAAAAGCAGATACCATACATGCAGAAGTAGATAATCGATTTTATAAAATCAACTAAGCCATGAGCAGAAGAAAATTTATAAAAGATGTTACTGCAAGCTCTACTTTGGTTGGGTTGGGTGGTATTCCATTGAGTTCTTGTAAAAGGAATTCCAAAAAACACATTACCATTTTGCATACCAATGATGTTCATAGTCATATTGATACCTTTCCTAAAAATCATTCGAGATACCCCAATTTAGGAGGTATGGCTCGCAGAGCTGCCCTTGTCGATTCTATTAGAAAAGAAAATGAGAATACATTACTATTTGATGCGGGAGATATTTTTCAAGGCACTCCTTATTTTAATTTCTTTGGAGGTGAATTAGAATTCAAGCTAATGAGCATGCTAAAATACGATGCCGCTACTATTGGAAATCATGATTTTGATAATGGCATTTCAGGTTTAGTAGCCCAATTACCTCATGCTAAATTTGAACTATTAAGTGCCAATTATGATTTTAGCAACACACTTTTAGATGGGTTTACCAAACCTTATAAAATCTATACCCTAAATGGATTAAAAATTGGTGTTTATGGCATCGGAATTCAACTTAAAGGACTGGTAACCAAAACTCTATATCAAGAAACAGTTTATTTAGACCCTTTTGAGGTCGCATTGGATTCAGAGCGTATGCTCAAAGAAGATGAAAAATGTGATCTGGTAATCTGCTTGTCGCACTTAGGTTATGCTTACAAATCTGAAAGACAAAAACCTGATGATCTTACGCTTGCAAAAAAAACGAATCATACCGATTTAATTATTGGCGGACATACCCATACATTTTTAGATAAACCCACCATTGCTAGAAATAATAAGGACAAAGAAGTATTAGTAAATCAAGTAGGTTGCTTTGGAATAAACCTGGGGCGAATTGATTTCTATTTTGATGACATGAAGAATACTAGCGCAAACGGAGTTTCCATTACAGTTTGATATTTGCCTACGATGATTAATTTACTGAGAACCGATTCTAAAAATCCTGACTTTATAAGCCTAGTCGCTCAACTGGATGCGGATTTAGGTGCGCGAGACGGCGATGAACATGCATTTTATCACCAATTCAATAGTATTGACAATCTCAATCATGTTGTTGTTTTATATAAAAATGAAATTCCTGTCGGATGCGGGGCGATCAAGACATTTGACGATACTTCGATGGAAGTCAAACGCATGTATGTTCCACCCACTGAACGTGGAAAAAGGTATGCCACAAAGATCTTGGATGCTCTAGAACAATGGGTATTTGAATTAGGTAACACCCGATGCGTTTTAGAAACTGGTAAAAGACAACCAGAAGCAATTGCCCTTTACGAAAAGAATGGGTATCGAAGAATAGCCAATTATGGTCAATATATAGGGATCGAGAATAGCGTTTGTTTCGAGAAAAAGCTTTAAAATTTTTCCAAGATAAACTGTACAATTTCTCGATGTTCATTCTCTAATGTAGTATTTGGAAAGTCTTTTCCCGCTTGACGATACCAATAACCAGCGTTCCAGTCATCGCCTTCTTTGCGGTGCAGATAAGCATGGACCCATTTAGCGGTTGCATTGTTCATTCCGTCTACAATGTCATGGGCAGCTTCCCAATTTCCCTTTGCATCATACCAAAGTGAAATCAAGACTTCTGGCCAATAGGCTTCTGGGCCGTCATTTTTAAGGGTTTCTAAAAACTCTGAATATGTTTGTATCATGGGCATTCACAACAAATTTTAAGAGCTACACATCACTTACAAAGATAATGTGAATTCTTACAGAATAAGCGGTTCTATTTTTCGTTAGAAGAAGACCAAACTATATAACACAAGACCCTAGCCAGCCTATACTCCCAATCTTATGAAGAAGTTTTTATTTTTCCGTTCAATCTTTTTTCCTATTAAATTCAAACAAAATGCCTTATTGATATTCGTTCTATTTTATTCTGGTATGTCCTGTTTCTCGCAAGAATTGAAATATATCCAAGAAGATTTTCTAAAACCAGATTCTAGAACAGGTAGCTACAGAAATTTTGGAAGAAGTATGGCATATCATGACAATAAGCTTGTGGTTGGCGCACCTGGAGAGTTTAACCTATCTGGATCTTCTGGCGGAATCTATATATTTGAGCGCGAAGAAACAGCCTGGATAAAAAAGGAAAAACTTTTTGGACCCGACACTCAATCCAAGGATTATTTTGGACATTCAGTAGCCATTAAAGAAAATATCATCGTAGTAGGAGCCTATCGCTTTAATGAAAATGGTGTTGAAAGTGCAGGTGCTGTATTTGTATTCGAAAATATGAACGGTACCTGGACACAAGTCGCCAAGCTTATTCCTTCCGATTCAGGAAGTTCGGATTTTTTTGGTTCCTCGGTTGCACTAGACGGAAATTTCATTATAGTTGGCTCCCCAGGCCATGATGGTGAATTTCAGAATGCGGGAGCGGTTTATATTTTCCAAAAACTAAATGGAGTTTGGCAAGAAACGCAAAAACTTAATGCTCCTCAAAATAATATCTCTGATGGATTTGGCACCTCTTTGTCGATAGAAAATGAATTTTTGGTAATTTCTGAACATGAAAAAATTTATGTCTACGAGAACTTGGCGAATAGCTGGTCTTTTCAAAGTGAACTTGTTTATAATCAAAATTCACTTCACCGAACGGGTTTTGAGCCAGTTGTGGACATTTCAAACAAAAGAATTGCCGTCGGCGGAGTTCATTCTGTGATTATTTTTGATAAGACTGGTGATAACTGGAACGAAATTCAAGAGTTGCGCACAACGGATCCAATAAGCAATTATAATTCTGGAAATTTTGGTAAATCATTTGATTTAGAAGGAGACAGAATTTTAATTGGTGCATTAAATCATTCATCAAACGGCCTCCATTCTGGCAAAGCATATTATCTTGAGAAGGAAGGAAATCTTTGGTCAGAAAAAAAACGACTAATCTCTTCGAACATAGGCGCTGGGGATAATTTTGGTATTTCTGTTGCACTAACTCCAAGTACATTATTGGTTGGAGCCGAAGGTGAAGACAGTCTAGGTGAACACGTTCCAGAAGTGGACGATCCTTCCACTGCTGCAAATCACTCGGGGGCGGTTTATTCCTTTATGATTGATACTGATGGAGATGGAGTGGTTGATGAAGTAGAAATAGCTGACGGCACCAATTTAAATGATAATTGTGATTTTGTTTGGGAGAACCAAAACGCTGTGCCAAATGAAGAATGGATGACATTGGATTGCGACGAAGACGGCTTGAGCAACTTGATTGAATATGAAACCGAAAGTTACAATCCCGTTAATTCTGATAGTGATAATGACGGAATTGATGACGCCTTAGAAAAATTGGAGAATCCTTTCTTAGAAATTGCAAGTAGAGTTGACATATGCCCAACCAATGGTGAAAACTTAGTAAGGTTCCATATGAGCGGAACGAGTGATTTCAAATTGGTTACTCTAAATGAAAATCCAAATATTAATGGAGTTACTTGGCAAATATTAGACGAAAATAGTTGCGCCGCAACAGATGAGAGTTGTGCAAACGATATGATGGCCTGCAATTGGTATTATGTTTCTTCAAGTCCGACGAACTTATCTTATAACATCACACAAAAAAAAGAGTTTCGAGTAAATATCGAATACAATGATGGCACTATTGATGTTTTTTACGCCAAACATACCGACCAAATACAGGTGACTCCCGTTGAGGTTTCTATTGCACAAACTAGTGATAATACCTGTTACGGCGCAAATGATGCATCATTGGAAGTTGTAGCCAGTGGAGGAACCGGAGTATATACTTACGAACTTTTCGATTCAAATAACGGGGCACTTCTGGTAAGCGGAGCCGCTAATATTTTTCAAAACCTTCCACCAGGTAGTTATTACGTGATTGTTTCTGACGCTGATGCGAATCAGGCACAGAGCAATCAAATTATAATTTCTGAACCTGAGCCATTAGATGCGACAATTACAGTTAATTATATCAATTGTTATGAAAGTAATAATGGCAGCGCTACCATTGAAGCATTAGGAGGAATCCCTCCATATAAATTTTCAATTGACGGCATATCTTATGGCCAACAAAATACTTTCGAAAATTTAGCTCCTGGCACATACTCAGGAAGTGTTAGAGATAGTTATGGATGTACTAATTATCTAGTCTTCGACATTAGTCAAGGGCAACCTATCACTCCTGAATTTACTGTCAGCAAAGCATCTTGCGAGAATGCCAACGGAAGCATTACCGTAGTAATTGACAACCCAGGTGAATATCTTTATAGCATTGGCGAAAATTTTGATGTTTCAAACTTATCACTAGAAAGTACATTCAGTGGTTTAAATGCTGGAACCTACAGTATTTGGGTGGCACATGCGAACGGCTGTACTTTGCAATCAATAGTGACGATAGAGAGTGAAGACTGCTTAGACTTCACTTTACCTGTAGATAACTTCATTATTGAAGCCACCGGGGAATCGTGCGCCTCTAGCAACAACGGAAATATTCTGTTGAGAGCTGAAGAAAACCTTGATTATACGGCAACTTTGGTTGGAGGAGCAGTTAATGAATCCAAAGAATTTAGAACCTTTACAAATTTCGCTGATTTGGAAGCGGGGTCCTACGAGCTTTGTATTACAGTCGCAGATGAGCCTGATTATCAAAGATGTTTTAATATTCAAATTTCTGAACCTGATGGTCTTGAAGTAGATTCAAAAATCGATGATTCAGGTAAAACAGTCTCCTTAAGTCTTAAAGGAAGTACAAAATACTTCATCAATGTGAACGGAACGGAATATTCCACATCTGAAGGTGAAATCACTTTACCCCTTTCCAAAGTTGAAAATAGTATTAGTGTGAAAACGGATAAGGAATGTCAAGGGGTTTATGAAGAGATGCTCTTAGCTACCTATGATAGTATCTCGATATTTCCGAATCCTGTAGAAAATGGGGATGTTTCTATTTTACTACCCTCAAATAATATAGATAAAGAAGTCTTGGTCACACTGTTTTCACAAAACGGAACGAGGGTTCTAGAAAAAATGGAAGAACCAGAGGGAAGAACCGTGAACATCAATATGGATGGACTACTTCCTGGTATTTATACGATTATCATTACTACAGAATCACAAAATAGCATGCGTAAAATCATCAAAAAATAATTCTCCCTATGAAATTTAAATATCATTTTTCATTCTTATTACTTGTGGTTCTTTTAACCGCATGTACCTCGAACCCTACCGTTGATCCAATACCTGAGATTGTTGAAGATCCAACAGCAGCAACGTTGATATTTCCTGAGGATAACACAGAATGTAACGAAGGAACAATTTTAAGTGAGACGCAAAGCAGAGTGGTTTTTCGATGGAATGCTTCTGAAAATACTGATTCTTATGAGGTGGCGCTGACCAATACTGAAGCCGCTGAGACTTCTAACTTTGATGCAACAAAAAATTCCAAAGAAATTACACTCGAGCGCGGCACAGCTTATGAATGGTACGTAATCTCAAAATCAGAGGAAAGCCAGATAACAGCAACAAGTGAAACGTTTCAATTTTTTAATGCGGCTCCAGGAATAGTAAACCATGTTCCTTTTTCTGCAGAGGCTATTGCACCAGCAGATGGCGCAGAGGTTACTGCAGCAGCTGGAAAAATAACACTTCAATGGGAAGTTTCAGATATCGATAATGACATTAAGGATTATGAGGTTTTCTTTGGAATCGATAAAAATCTATTGGAGGGCAAAGGTGTCTTTATCGATTCAAGCCTTGATGTAGATGTGCTTTCAGGAAACACCTATTTCTGGATGGTAAAGACCAACGATGAAACGAATAATACCTCAATATCTGAAGTATTTAGTTTTAGCGTGCTATAGTCACCTTAGCCAAATATCAGGATTTAAATAAAACATACGCTTCCACCCCTGAACCGATTCATCATCATATAAATTCGGATATGGAAACGGCGTTGTAATTGCATAGTGTAAATGCGGTGGCGTATTTATAGCATTTCCGGTATTGCCGACTGTACCAATAACGGTTCCTCTTTTTAGGGGTTTGAAAACAAAGGTTTTTATTTCATCCATGTGCGCATAATAATGAAAACGCCATTTGGGACCTAGAACCATTACGGACTTCCCTCCTTTTCCGCCTTCATACGTATAGACTACAATTCCGTTTGTTGCGGCGACAATGTCCGTTCCCTTATCTGCAAAAATATCGATTCCTTTATGTGTAATTGAAGTACCCCAAGGATATGCCCAAAACGATTCATCATCCCAGCTTTTGGTCGTAGCATCTTTTACAGGAATAATCATATTTTGAGGTAACAAAAACCCTATCCCAATTAGAACTAAAGGCACCCAAAACCATTTTCTCATACTCCGATTACGCACCAAAAATGCCATTGACATCAATAAGCCATACCAAAAACGTCTTGTGGTGTTCGTAATCATATGATCGAATATAAAAAAAGCATCCGACAAAAAGCGGATGCTATATTTTTAAGAAGATACCTACTTAATTAAAAGTAGCATTAACCAATGCAATTTGAGCCGGAGTTTTCCCTTCTTCAACAGCATAAGTTATATACAAATTGGTTTTACCATCAACTTTTCCTGATAACGGAACTACGGCCGCTCCACCAGGTGCTCCAGCAGGGGGCGTATCCATTCTGCCCTTTCCGATGATCTCTCCATCCGGTGCGTTTGCTCTTACCTCAAAATCATAAGCCACTTTTGGCGCTTCTTGCCATCCAGCGGCAATAACAACTGCTTTCACACCTGAAAGGTCTATGTTCTCCAATTCAAACCATCCTTTGCCTCCGGTTAACAATAATAAGTCCATTCCATTAAAGGCTACAGACTGCATTCCATCAGTATTCATCTGATCATTGAACAAAACGGTATTACTAGATAATGCAACGGATTTAGAGCCAGTCAAAGGCGCAGCGCCTTCTGCCCCTTGATCTGTATAACTTGCAGTTAACACCATCACGTGACCAGGAGCGGCAGCTTCAGCTACAACAGTGCCTTTTGGAGGCAAAGAAAGTTTCTTGTTTCCATCACCTGCCAGTGACATAATATAAGTGGCTATTTGACGGGTATCATCAGAAGAAATGTTTGGATGAGCTGCCATCATAACATCACCCCAAACACCTGAACCACCTTCTTTAATTTTCTTCTGCAGATACGTCGTTGCCCCCTTGTCATCTTTATATTTTTGGGCAATTTCCAAGTAGTTTGGTCCAATAGAGGCTTCTGCTTCCTTATGGCATGATTTACAATCCATTCCAAGGGTAAGAGCCTTACCAGTTACCGCTGCGGAGACTTGCTGATGACCAAGAGACATGGCAACCTTGTCCATTCCCTCTAAATAATCCACTGAAACATAAATATTAGAGGCATCAATTTCTCCTTCCGCATCAGCAACCGACACCTCATAATTTACGGGCTGACCAGGAACAAAGAAGGAGGAATTACCACCTTTTATATCAATAGCCACTTCTGGCCTAGCATTTCCAGCGACTACCGAAACCATTTGACTCTTTGCAGATTCCCCTGCAACATCTTTTACCTCAACAGATATTTTATAGTCTCCTGCATCAGCATAGGTGTGCGTAATTTTAGGCTCCGTAGTTTCCTTGGTTTCTCCATTGCCTAAATCCCAGATATAACTCACGGCGTCTTTCTCACGATCTCTAGCTTCGACACTGGCATTGACGGTCAATGGAAGTTTTCCTGAAGTCTTATCAACGATCATATTATCTATCACAGGTGGACGATTACCACCATTAAATTCCACATAGCTCAATCCAGAATCATCATTTGCCGAAAACCATGCACTACCATACTCCAATAAATACATTCGGCCATCTGGGCCCATTTCCATATCAATTAAATTACTCACTTTGATGTCAGAGGCAAAAGGTTCCATTTTATTTACAGTACCGTCTTCGAAAAGACTCACTGCCATCATCCAACCACGCATCCATTCATATATAATAACCTTTCCGTCATAATAGCTAGGTAAACCGCCTCCATTGGGAAATTCATCGGAGTAATACGTAGGTCCTGCCATAGCGTTTCTACCTCCACTATTTACCTGCGGAAATTCTGTTGTCTCCCCATAGGGATAAAAAACATATGCGGGCTGCGCGGGTGGCAATTCTGTCAAACCTGTATTGTTTTTAGAGTCGTTGATAGGCTTTTCAGGATCGAAGGTCGCTCCACTTTCACCTGTGGCATAATCATAATCTTTGTAAGGTTTGTTATCACCAATAAATAGAGGCCACCCAAAATTTCCGGCGGATCTTGCCTGATTCATTTCATCATAACCTCTCGGACCTCTTGAATCTAGCTTATCTTCACGAGCATCAGGACCAACATCACCCCAATAGACATATCCTCTTTTAGAATCTACCGAAATACGATACGGATTACGATGTCCCATGGTATAAATCTCAGGTCTCGTCTTATCTGTACCTTTTGCAAATAAATTCCCCTCTGGGATATCATAACTTCCATCTTCATTCACCCTAATGCGCAGAATTTTTCCCCTTAAATCATTTGTATTACCAGATGATCGCCTAGCGTCGTATTGCTGTTTTCCTGGAAGGTCATTTAATGGTGCATAACCATCGTTGACATACTTAGCTCCCCTTTCGTTAAAGGGCGTTGAATTGTCTCCGGTAGAAAGGTATAAAAGTCCATCACCACCAAAAGCAATTGATCCACCCGTATGGCAGCAGATCTCTCTTTGTGAATACACATCGATAATTTTTTGTTCAGATGTCAAATCGAACTTACCATCGGTATACTTAAAACGCGATAAACGGTTGACTTCCTCATCGCCAGTAGGTGCGTAGTATACATAAACCCAATTATTGGTAGCGAAATCAGGATCTTTTTGCAAGCCCATTAAGCCTTCCTCTGCATTTACACCAGGAGTATTTAAAGTTTTATCATAGACATCTAATTTTGCAACTTCAGTTAATTCTTTTGTCTCCGCTTTGTAGAGCAATATTTCACCATGACGTTGCCCTATCAACACATCATTATTTGGTAAAATGGTCATTTCAGTAGGTTCGTAAAACTTACCTTCACTTAATTTCACTTTTGAAAAACGATCAATATCTGGAGGTATTTGAGAAACTGCCTTGCTATAATCTAAATTGAGATTTTCACCTATAGCATATTGAATTCCCCCTAACAAATGTTTTAGAAAATTTTCCTCTACATAACTTTCATCTGTATGACCAGCTCCCGTATAGAATGCTCTACCACCATCAAATTCATGATACCACGCAATGGGATGAAAATCTCCGTTTTCCCCACCTTCATAAGTAGATTCATCAACGGTCATTAAAACATTCACATCTGGGTTGATTTTTTTATAATTATAAAGTTCATCTTCCCTGTGCCAAACGGAATCAGTAAAGTGTTTGGTTGCTATGAAACTATTGTCTTTTATAATAAAGTCGGCTTCTGGAGTGCCCGAAGGGTGGCTTAAGAACTGTGCCCCAACAAGTTTGTTATACCATCCCCAATCATACTCCGTATCAGCGGCTGCATGAATACCAACATAACCACCACCTGATTGAATATAGCGTTCGAAAGCAGCTTCTTGCATGTGATCGAGCACATTCATAGTTGTACTTAAGAAGATTATTGAAGAATATTGCTCAAGGTTTTCTTCGTTGAATAGCTCCGCATTTTTGGTGGTATCAACTTCGAAACCATTCTCCACACCAAGCTTTTGTATGGCTGCTATCCCCGCGGGAATTGAGGCATGCTTAAAACCCATAGTTTTAGAAAACACCAGAACTTTAGGTTTTCCATCTCGCTTATTACTGCAACTTCCTAGTATCAATCCGAAGATTATAATTACAACGATTGCTATTTTTTTCATTTATATGCTTGTTCGTTAATTAAGTCTTTAAAAATAACAAATGAATCCCATTAAAACATCAGTATTTATATGCTATTTTTATCAAAATAGTTAGTAAAATGAAGGAAATCGAAGCGCTTTATTTTAAAAATGATACCGACTGGCGCAATTGGTTACATGACAATCACGTACAAAAAGAGGGTATTTACCTAATTTTCTATGCAGTATCTCATAAAAACGAAAGCATGCGTTGGGAAGAAGCGGTTCGCGTTGCCTTATGCTACGGGTGGATTGATAGTACCGTCAAAAACATTGGTCCTGGAAAACGCAGACAATACTTCTGCCCCAGAAAACCTAAAAGTGTTTGGAGCAAAGTCAATAAAGACCATATTAAAGATCTCAGGAAAAACGGATTAATGCATAAGAGCGGATTGGAATCTATAAAAGTGGCCAAGAAGAATGGTTCTTGGACTTCTTTAGATGACGTTGAAAATGGAGTTATACCCAAGGAATTGAAAGACGCCTTTGATAAAAATCCGAATGCTTTCACCAACTTTCAAAACTTTACACGCGGACAGCGAAAGAGTTATTTATACTACCTAAATCAAGCCAAGCGGAAGGAAACTCGTCAAAGAAGGATTGTTGAAATCGTTAACCTTTGCGCTGAAAATATTAAAGCTCGCGGTGGTTGGGGGAGTTAGTTTTCTCTGCCATAGATGCGATAATAGATTACCGCAGCAATACAGCCAACAATAGAAAACCCGGTGAGCATCCAAAAGACATTTTGAAAGCCTAGTTCACTTTTTGGATGCGCATCTAGTAAATAACCAAAAGTAGCACTAGCAAAAATATCTGGTGTATATCCAACTAGAGAAATTAAACCAACCGCTGTTCCTGTCAGTACTAATGGAATTTTACCTTCCTGCATCACAGCAAAATACAATGCCCTCGCAGAATATACTCCCACAGCGATAATCACAACTGAAAGAAAAAACAAAGCTGTGGATGAAGGTTCGATAATTCCGCTTGCGAACAAAACACCCCCTAAGATGCAAGCAACGAAACTCAAAATCAGAACAAAGCTAATTTTGAATCGATCGACTAACAAGCCTAGTAAAATGCCTGTTGTCGGTCTTAAAAATTGTAAAAAAGTGCCTACTTGGGCAGATTTTACCTGATTATACAACATCACCTCGTTGGCATATTGCGATAAAATATCTGTTATCTTGTAACCAACGTAAGCACATAGTATAATTACCATAAGCAACACTACGGACGGAAGTTTTAAAACAGAAACAATCTGACTCACAGAGATTCGTTCTAACAAAATCTCCTTTTCATCAATTCCTGATTTCATAAAAAACCAAGTCAAAATTCCAATTACGGTTATGATTATCGTGGAAACGTAAATCACATATTTAAAAGCTTCCTGTCTTTCTAAAAGCGAAGCAGTTTCGATATTATCAGAAATAAATATGGAGAAGATTACAACTCCTAAAAGTCCAAATAGAAAACCTGTAAGTCCGCGACCGCCATCTAGCAATCCAAAAGCTTTTCCTTGAGAACTTGTACCACCCCAAACCCGAGTTGCCTTAATCATCGGAGCCCAAAAAAGAAATATGGTGGTAAAGCCCCAATAGCCAAACAAGACCTGAAGTACTCTAAAACTAGGAAAAGTAGCAAAAACCAATCCTCCTAAGGCAGTCATCCAAAGTGCAATGGCCATTAGTTTTCTTGGTGGGTATTTGTCGGCTAATGGACCTCCTAATAAATAGGAAACCACAGCAACTATTCCGTAGACAGAACCCGCCAAACCCCATTGCACGTTATCTAATTGAAAAACATCTAAGACCGTTGGTCTAAAAATTCGAGGCAAAACAAAAGGAAGTATGAATACAGCCTCACCTGCCAATATAAGTAGAAGTAAATAATACCAAGGCGCTTTTTGATCCATAGTTTCGGAAGATACTAAGAAGCAACGAAACACTTTCTTCTAAAGTAAATTTAATCTTACCTTTGACCTAAGTTCTGTGGAGTGTACTGGGCCAACGTGTTTCCGTTACCGGTTTTCTTCAAGAACTTGAATGCTATGTCAAAATTACCCCAAGAAAATCAGTTCTTGGATTTATCTGATTATGGAAGACCCGTTGCGAGAATGATTGCGCAATCCCTTAAAAACACTTCCTTCACCCCTATTCATGTCACCATTGCATTTGTCATTTCCGGACTCATAGCAATTGCTTGTATTCTAAATCATTACTATTGGGCAACCGCCTTTTTTCTGATTTTGAAGTCTATTTTAGATGCTGCCGATGGTGAATTAGCCAGAATCAAAAATACGCCTTCATATACTGGACGCTATCTAGATTCCGTTTCAGATATCATTTTAAATCTTTTGATCTTAATTACTATTTGGTATGTGACCGATGGCTCTTTATTACTTACTATTTTAGCTTTCTTCGGAATTCAGTTGCAAGGCACTCTTTATAACTATTACTACGTCATCCTTCGGAATAAACACAATGGAGATACTACAAGTCGCGTTTTTGAAAATGAGACGCCTAAAGCTCTGAAAGGTGAAAAACAACGCAACGTAAATATCCTTTTCGGACTCTACTCATTGTTCTATGGGGTCTTTGATAAGATTATATACCGACTTGACCGTGGTGCTGTAGAAGCTCAAAACCTTCCCAATTGGTTTATGACAGCCGTTTCTACGTTCGGATTAGGATTTCAATTATTACTTATAGGGATAATGCTTGCTCTAGATTTGGAAAATTATATCATTCCCTTTTTTATCGGATATTCCTTTTTTATTCTCGTATTTATTGCCATCCGCAGGTTGATAAATCGCTAATTTTCCATACTTTTCAGGTATGCGAAATCTATTGTTCATTGCCTTTTGTATCTTCTTAAATTTGGGTTGTTCTTCGGAAGAAAAAGAACAATTCGACCTTGTTATCCAAAATGGAAATATTATCGATTTAGAGACGGGAAACATTACCAAGCAAAGTATATTTATTTCTGAGGGAAGGATTATAAAAGTTGCCGACATAGAAAAAGTAGACTCCTTTGAAGTCAAAAAAATCGTCGATGCGTCAGGAAAGTTCGTTTTACCAGGATTCTGGGATAACCACACCCATTTTCGTGGTGGAGATAGTTTAATCGCTGCCAATAAGAATTTCTTAAATCTATTTATCGCTAACGGAATAACGACAGTTCGAGATGCAGGAGGAGATTTGACTACAGCTATTTTAGATTGGAGAAAACAAATTGCTGAAGGAAGTCTAGTCGGGCCTACGATATTTACTTCAGGACCAAAAATAGATGGCGTAGCAGGTACTTGGGAAGGTTCTTTAGAAGTAGAAAATGAAATTGATGTCAATAACGCCTTAGATATACTACAAAGAATACCTAGCGATTACGTAAAACTCTATGATAGCAAAATTTCTGGAGAAATGTATTTAGCAGCAATTGTTGAAGCAGAAAAGCGAGGGCTCATAGTTTCCGGACACATGCCTTTTACCGTAGAACTAAATCAAGCCGTAGATTCCGGAATTGATGCTATCGAGCATTTGTATTACGTGATGAAAGGTTGTACTTCCAATGAAAAAGAAGTCACCCAACAATTAAAAAATGAAGAAATCGGTTTTTGGGATGCCATGCCACTGCTCATGAGTCACTATCAAGATTCCACAGCACAAAAGGCTTTCTCCCATTTAGGTAAGCGTCAAGTATATGTTGTACCCACATTACATATTGGCAAGACATTGAGCTATTTAGATGAAGTTGACCACAGCGGTGACGATTATCTCAAATATATGAGTGAGGGAATTATCAAAACCTACGAGGGTCGTATCAATCGGGTAAAGAATTCCTCGAAAAAGACCATCGCTGACAGAAAAGCTCTGGATGTATTCTTTGGAAAATTAACCAAATCCCTTAATGATGCCGGAGTTGGGTTACTTGCTGGTTCGGATAGCGGAGCCTACAACTCATATACCTATCCCGGAATTTCGCTTCACAAAGAATTACAAGAAATGGTCGCAAACGGAATCTCACCTTTAGATGCTCTAAAAACCTCGGCGTACAATGGTTCTAAGTTTTTACAAAAAAATATTGACTATGGAAGTATTTCCGAGGGTAAAATAGCTGATTTAGTACTTTTATATGCGAATCCTTTAGATAACATTGAAAACACACAGAAGATTCACATGGTTATTAAAAACGGAGAAATCCATTCAAAAGGAAAGTTAGAAGCCCTTCTAAAAGCAGCAATAGTAATTCCCCCTTTGAAGAGGGAGTAAGGGGGATGTAAACCCAAGCCTAATATGAAAACTATTCATCAAACTAATTACCAATACTGCTAAAAACGAATACTTATGAAAACGCCATTTTGTCTATTTCTATGCCTCCTTTCCATTTCGATTCAATCACAAACTCTGCTTCAACCTGACCGAGTTTTTGACGGCGAGAAAATGCATGGGAACTGGGTGGTTTTGGTAGAAGGAAATTCCATTGTTTATGCCGGAAAAGCTTCTGACGTAACACTCCCAAATAACACTAAAACCATAGCTTTAAAAGGCATGACCTTAATGCCCGGACTTATCGAAGGCCATTCGCATTTGCTTTTACATCCGTACAACGAAACTTCTTGGAATGACCAAGTTTTGAAAGAATCTCCTATAGAACGTGCCATTCGAGGAACAGTTTATGCTAAGAGTACTTTAATGGCAGGAGTTACAAGTACAAGAGACTTAGGTTCCGAAGGTGCCGGGTACACTGATGTGTATTTAAAAAGAACCATTGACGAAGGTATCATACCAGGACCACGAATGTTGGTTGCGGGACCAGCTATTGTAGCAACGGGTGCCTATGGACCAAAAGGCTTTCATGATGGCGTAAAAGTGCCCTTAGGAGCTGAACCTGCAAGCGGAGTGGATGAAGTCATAAAAACGGTTCGGCGTCAAATGGGAAATGGAGCGGACTTTATAAAAATCTACGCGGACTATCGCTGGACACCAGGAGCTGATTCAGAACCTACCTTTTTACAAGAGGAAATCGATGCTATGGTCGCAACGGCTACCTCAGCAGGCAAATATGCAGTTGCACATGCGAGTACTCCTGAAGGTATGCGCCGAGCTATAAAAGGTGGTGTTGAAACGATTGAACATGGTGCTGGAGGCACTTTAGAAATTTTTAAATTGATGAAAGAAAAAGGAGTTGCGCTCTGCCCTACTTTGGCCGCCGGCGATGCCATAACCCAATATCAAGGCTGGAAAAAAGGAAGCGAACCTGAACCCCAACGCATTAAAAACAAGAGAAAATCATTTAAGTTGGCTTTGGAATCGGGAGTAGATATTGTTTTTGGTGGTGATGTTGGCGTATTTACCCATGGGAAAAATTATCGTGAATTGGAATTAATGGTCGACTATGGAATGAAACCATTGGCGGTTTTGAAATCAGCAACTTCACTGAACGCCAAAGTCTTTCATTTGAACAATCTGGGAAAATTGCAAAAAGGATTTTTAGCCGATATTATTGCTGTAGAAGGAAATCCTGCAAAAGATATCAGCGCTATGCGAAACGTAAAATTTGTAATGAAAGACGGCGAAGTTTACAAGAATGAATAATCCCGAAGAACAACACTACTGGACAAAACGCTACCAAGAAGAGCGTACCGGATGGGATATTGGTTACCCCTCTACTCCCCTGCAAGAATACATTGACCAATTGGAAGATAAATCCATCTCAATTTTAATCCCAGGAGCTGGGAACGCTTACGAAGCAGAATATCTTTGGAAACAAGGTTTTCAGAATGTGCATGTAATGGATATCTCGGAATTCCCTCTAAAGCAATTTCAAGAACGGAATCCGGAATTTCCTGAGGAGCAATTGTTATTGGAGGATTTCTTCCTTCACGAAACCCAATACGACCTCATCTTCGAACAGACTTTTTTCTGCTCATTTGTTCCAACGGATGAGAACAGAAATCGCTATGCAACACAAATGGCAAAATTGCTCAAGCCAAAAGGAAAGCTTGTTGGGGTTTGGTTTGATATTCCCTTAACGGGAGATATAGAAAAGCGTCCTTTTGGAGGAGACAAAGAGCTGTATTTAAGCTATTTAGAACCCACTTTCAAAACGATAACTTTTGAAAGATGCCGCAATTCTATTCCGCCAAGAGTTGGGAATGAATTATTCGGAATATTTCAAAAGCACATTTAGATCGATAAAACTTTTACTGATTTAGAGGCTCAAATTGCCATTGCTGGTTACCTCTTCCATGAAATGGCCATGTAATTAGATTCGTCCCAGCTGAAGTCCTACGCCCAAAAACATCCATATATTGATTATCTGAAAGGTTTCTGATATAAAAATAACCTTCTTCTGCAGCCGGTTCTATGGCCCATTGTTGACTGATTTCGCCTTCATACTCCCATTGCTGAACATTATTATAGCGTTGCCCCGATACCGGTTCCATTTGAGCAGCCTTATTTGAATACGTTGATCTAATCACATATGCGCCAGAATCGAGAATCTCTAGATTCCACGCTTCACTTTCAGCCTGTCCTGATGTGCTCTCTTGTGAAATATTTGTTCCGTTAGCGGCAGATAAACTAGACAATCCTAAAACACGACCGCTATGTCTTGCTCTAATCAAATAATTACCTTCTGGTATAATCAAGCTTTCTTGTGTTCGTATTTTATGTATGATTTGCAAACCTGAATTTCCAGAGGCGGCAAATATGTAATTCCCATCAGAAACTACGTAATTAATAGAACCATTTAATTCTACAACACCCATTAAATCGAGCAATTCATTCTTTACCTTAATAGCCAAACCAGCACCTCCATTGGCCAAAAGCGTAGCATTACCATTTACTGAAACTGCATTGGTAACCTTATCAGAGGGAAGGATATTTTTAGGATCTAAAAGAATTGGCAAACGCTCTTCAAGTGCTCCTGTTGTTATATTATACACTCCCGCTCCTTCGGCACCTTCTGCCACAATTACTTGATCTGCTGTCATAGATATAGTTCGCTTCGCGTCATTTACAAAACTAGAACTCGTGTTTATTTGCGATAGCACATTTAAGTCTCCATCCATTATTGTAACTCCCGTACTACCATCCAAAACCGCTAATTTTCCATTTGAGGAAGTAACGGAACGCAAATCATCAAAAGGAACTTCACTAGACTTTAAGAAAGCATTGCCATCATACTTCGCGATGGACCCCGCTACTCCACTAGTTACATAATAGGAGTTTTGCATTTTGGTAATACCAGTTGCCGTATTACCTTGCTGGTAGAAATATTCCACACTATCTAAATCAATAGTACCATTCTGAACAGCTATTTTGGCGATAAAAGATTCACCTGTAGCCTCTAAAACCTTTTCAGTATCTACACTTCCTAGCACATATACATACCCATCGTCATATAAAACAACGTTAGCATCTCTATTAAACATGTACATTCTTGAAACTAAAACTGGTGACAGGGGATCAGTTAAATCAATAATATCTATTGCACCTGCAAAAGTTTCACCGATAGTATTGTACGAAACATAGGCAAATTGGTCTTGGTAATCCACATGAGTCGCGGCAAGATTTGAACTCCCTTCAAAATTAGGACTTGACACTTGACCTACCAAATTCAGATGAAAATCACTAGTGGTACTCAAAGACATACCAGCATTTTTACCAGATATTTCATGTTCAAAGTAAATATCTAAAATACGATTGCTGCGGTCGCTAATTCCATTTGAGAGCACTGTATTACTTTCTTCTAATATAAGTTCTCTACCTAGGCTTTGTTGGTCGATATAGGTTGTTTCATCCGTACAGCTAGTAACAAAGACAACTGCAGAAAGAATAATCAGGTATATTTTTCTCATGGGGGACAAGGATAAAATTCAAATTGGGTTGCATAGAAAACTGTTTAATTCTGATTTTATTGTAGGAGAATATCACCTTTCGATAAAGTGTATGTCTAATAAAATGCAGGAGTGAGGAGGTTTTTTTAAAATACTAAACCAAAACAAAATGATATTTAAAACCCTTCTTCTATACTCATGAAGATAAAAGCTAATTTCAAAAAATAAGAAAAGAATAGTTGAAGGTTCCTTCCCCTAGCAGGGGAAGGAACAAAAGACTTATTTTATTTCGTAATCCTCAAGGATACTTTGAATACCTTCTTTATAGGTAGTCACCTCAAAATCAGGAAACCTTGCCTTAAACTTCGATGAATCAAAAATATTATCAATTTGATATCTGGGGAATAACTCCTTGGTTTCTTTAATCATCGGATAAAACAAGGAAAGTATTTTCAACACAAAGGAGCTGAGCACGGTGTATTTTACTTCTCTTCCCAACTGGCTAGAAATCTCAGCTATAAACTGTTTGTACGTCAATCGATTATCATCACAGGGTAAGTGCCAGGTTTGCCCATAGGCATCGGGAGTATTCGCCAATACAGCCATTCCCTTACTCGCATCAGGGGTATAAATCAAAGTGCGCAGTACTTTATCACTTAGAAACACTTTTGGCTTTTTGCCATTCTTTAAGGCTTCAAAAACCAAGGCATTAGTAAACCCTTTCGTTTTTCCCGGACCATAAAATTCTGGCGCGCGACAAATCAAAGCTTCGACTTCTTTGTTGGCCATTGCCTTTAACAGCATTTCAGCTGCCAACTTCTTACCTGTACCTTTTTTGCCTGAAGAACTCATAGGCGTATCTTCTTTCTGAACCGCGGCATCTTGCGGATACATATAGGTATTGTCAAAATAGACCAGCTTGCAATTCTGTTTTTTACAGCCTTCTATGACGTTCTCCATAATACAAACCCAATCACGAAGCCAAACTTCGGAAGTATAAGGCAGACCAAAGGTCATATAAGCAATCTCGGTATTTTCTAAAGCCTTGTGGACATCTTCAATATTGAATAAATCAGCTGTACATAAAACATCATCAGGGTGTACCTTTTTCGGGTTACGCCCTACTAGTTTGATTTCTTTGGTATAGTTGGCTCGTAGCTCTTTGGCGAGTTCCTCGCCGATGATTCCGTTTGCGCCTAGGATGGTGTGCATGGCTGTTTTTATTAAAGATTTGGATTGAGATTGTTCATTGGAGGTTTTGTTGTAAGAAGTTATTTTTCCGCCCAAATAAGCAAATTTATCAATTTCGTTTTCGCTTCATCCACTTTGGCTCTATTTCCAGCATTTTGAAATATTTCAACAATCTTAAATTCCTTTTTTGAAGTTTTTATATCCATTATCATATCTTTTATGCAGTCTGAATTTTCTGTTAGAACATTACTGTATTTTAAGTGTAATTGGTCAATCAGAATTTTATCTTTTGCATTAGCCTTACTATTAAGAACAGTATTATTAAAAAGCATTGCATATGAGTCCGGGAAAAGACTTAAAGTTTCAAAAATCAATAAGGTATTTAGGTTACTATAACCTAAAGCATCTTGATATTTGACTAATTGATTTTCTTTAATTTCATTTAAATATTCTATCCGATTTTGTTCGTACGATTTTGCCAGCTCTTTTACTTTTTCCTTGTCTTCAATTTCTATTTTTTGTCTTATTAAATCTTTTAATCCAAAATACTTTGGAAGAATTACTTTACTTAGTTTGGCATAATATTCTATCCTAAATTGAACATCCTGTTTATAAATTGAGTCTGTGCTTATTCTTATTTCTAATTCTTTCGAAATATTAGGTTTTGGGCAATTTTGAGCAAATAAGTTTATGCTTAAACCCATAATGATTGTTAGAAGTAAAATGTTCTTCATAATTCCCTACAACTCGTTTATAACAACATAAATATAAGTGTTATCCAACCAAAATCGAGAGATAACAACACATTTATAACATTTGTTATCGAGACCAAAACTATCAAGTTCTTAACACCCCTTTAAGAAATCCCCTGAATCTTTTCCCTATATTTAATCCGACTAATTAATTCAATCTAAAATGACCAAAAAACTACTCTTTTTTGCACTTTTCTTTTCAAGCTTACTAACCTTTTCGCAAGACTTTAATATGGACCTCGTCCAAGACCTAAAACCCAGAAACATTGGTCCTGGTGGTATGAGCGGGCGTGTTACGGCCATTGATGCCGTGCATTCCAATCCTGATATCATGTATGTGGGTACGGCTTCAGGCGGTATATGGAAATCTACTTCTGGAGGTATCAAATGGGAACCGATTTTCGATGAAGAACTTACGGCATCTGTTGGTGCTTTAGCCATTCAGCAATCTAACCCTTCTGTGATTTGGGTGGGTACTGGAGAAGGAAATCCTAGAAACAGTTTGAACGGTGGTTTTGGTGTCTACAAATCTTTAGACGGTGGTAAAAGCTGGAAGGCGATGGGACTTACAAAAACCCGTCATATCCACAGAATAAAAATTGACCCAACAGACCCAAATACGGTTTATGTGGGTGCTATTGGTTCGCCTTGGGGCGAACATCCTGAGCGTGGTGTTTATAAAACTACCGATGGTGGCGAAACTTGGGAGAAGGTCCTGTTTGTAAATAACAAAACAGGAGTTGCCGATTTGGTGATGGACCCAACGAATCCGAATAAATTGATTGCTGCCATGTGGGAGCACAAACGTGACCCTTGGTTTTTTAAATCCGGAGGAAAAGGTAGCGGACTTTACATGACCCACGATGGTGGTAAAAATTGGAAAAAGCTGACCGAAGAAGATGGACTCCCCAAAGGAGACTTAGGAAGAATTGGAATCGCAATAGCTCCGGGAAAACCCAATATTGTTTATGCTTTGGTAGAAGCTAAAAAGAACGCGCTATACAAATCAGAAGATGGTGGATTTAAATGGAAAAAAATAAATGACAAGTCCGATATCGGCAATCGTCCATTTTACTATTCTGAAATCTATGTAGACCCTCAGAATGAAAATCGGGTATATTCGGTATTTACGTTTATCAATGTATCCGAAGATGGCGGTAAAAACTTCAAACAACTGATGAATGCCTATGGTAATGATGTTACCAACGGAGTTCACCCTGACCATCATGCCTTTTGGATACATCCAGAGAATGGACAGTTCATTTTGAATGGTAACGACGGTGGATTCAACATTTCCAAAGATGGCGGTAAATCATGGCGTTTTATTGGTAATATTCCCGTGGCGCAATTCTATCATATTGCAACGGATAATGAATTCCCGTACAATGTTTATGGCGGAATGCAGGACAACGGCTCCTGGCGTGGACCTGCCTATGTTTGGAAACGACAAGGTATTCGTAACAGCTACTGGCAAGAAATCAGTTTCGGGGATGGTTTTGATGTTGTACCTGATTTAGAGAATTCGCAGTATGGTTACACGATGAGCCAACAAGGTTTTGTACAACGTTATGACCATATTACGGGCAACAATTATATCGTACGCCCTACTCCACCGGATGCCAAAACGAAACTCCGGTTTAATTGGAATGCAGCCATTGGGCAAGACCCTTTTGACAATAGCACTGCATACTTTGGAAGTCAATTTGTGCATAAGAGTACCAATAAAGGTTTGACTTGGGAAGTCATTTCTCCCGATTTAACCACTAACGACCCTGAAAAACAAAAGCAAAGCGAAAGTGGTGGACTATCTATGGATGCCACTGGAGCAGAGAATCATACAACCCTATTGGTTATTGAACCTTCGCCATTAGAAAAAGATATGTTATGGACAGGTTCTGATGATGGCCTTGTACATTACACCCAAAACGGAGGAGAAACTTGGATTGATGTCACCCAGAACATCAAAGGTTTACCAACAGGAAGTTGGATTCCTCAAATCAAGGCTTCCAACAAAAATAAAGGAGAAGCACTATTAATCGCGAATGATTACAGAAGGTTCAACTATACTCCCTACGCTTACCGTACGAGAAACTATGGTAAAACTTGGGAACGTATCGTTGATGCATCCGATGTGCAGAGCTATACCCTATCGATTGTAGAAGACCCTGAAAACGCAAATCTGCTATTCTTAGGTACAGATGACGGCTTATACATTTCCTTTAATGCCGGCGCAAACTGGCAAAAATGGACGGAAGGTTTCCCAACGGTTTCCACCAAGGATTTGGTAATTCACCCAAGAGAACATGATTTAGTGATTGGCACTTTCGGCCGTGCCGCTTGGGTGCTGGATGATATTCGTCCCCTTCGGGAATTAGCTTCGAACAAAGCTATTTTGAATGCGGATGCGAAACTATTCACACCACCAACAGCATATCAAGCAGCTATTCAGCAACCTACAGGAAGTCGTTTTGGGGGTGATGCCCTGTACAACGCAGAAAATCGCAAACTAGGTGCGATGATTACGTATTACCTGAAGGAAGGGAAGAAAAAAGAGAATAAGTCTAAGGAAGACGAAGAGGACAAATCAAAGGATAGTTCTAAAGATGAAGAGATTGCTTCGCAAGCTCGCAAAGACGATGATGAAAAAGAACTTACAGGAGTACAGAAAAAGGATTCCGTTCAGTTTGAATTTTTAAGTGGCGATAAAGTCATCCGTACATTGAAATATAAAACACCTGAAAAGGCTGGTTTCCATAGAATTTATTGGGGAATGGATGAAAAAGGTCCGGATAGACCATCCCGCAAAATCAGCAAACGCAAAAACGAGCGCGGTGGACGAAGTGTAAAACCAGGAACTTACAAAGTCAGAATGAGCTATGGAGATGTTACCGATGAAACTATGATAACGGTCAAAACCGACCCGCGATTGAATGTCGATATGAATTCTATAAACGAAATTTATGAAGCTTCAGAGAAAATCGCAAACATGACGCAAACTGCTGCAGATGCTGTAAAGCAATTGAATGAAAGCAAAAACGTCGCCAATAAGTACTCCAAGGAATTGAAAGAAATGGACAAGAAAAAGTACAAGGACCAAATTAAGGCCTCAACTGATATTGTAAAGGCCATTGATTCTGTAGTTGCCTTATATATCGGAAAAGAAGACAAACGGCAAGGTATAACTCGAAATCCTGAAATTAACGTCATGCAACGCATTGGAAATGCTGGGTATTACACAGAGACTCGAAAAACAAGCTTGACAGAAACAGAGAAGAACTTAATCAAGTATGCCGAAGATGATTTGAAAGATGCCTTGAACAAAACCAATAGCTTCTTCTCGGATCGCTGGAAAAGTTATCGCAAATCTATAGAAGCATTGAAGGTTTCACCTTTTAAAGACACAAAGAGTTTTAGTATGAATTAAAAAAGCTGGATGTTGGATGCTCGAAGCCCGATGATTTCTTACATCGTGCACCGAGCATCTGACACTTATCCAACAACAATCAATTTAAAAACAAACATCATGAAACAATTAGCAGTATTATGTGCAATCGCCCTAATTTGGGGATGCAAAGAACAAAAGCCCGCTGAGCCCAGTATAGCGGAAACGATGAAAACCTACACCATCGAACAAATGATGGATAATGAAGCTATTGGAGGCGGTAGTTTTTCTCCGGACAAATCAAAAATGCTGATTTCAAGCAATAGGTCAGGTATATATAACATGTATACCGTTCCAACTGCAGGAGGAGAAATGATGCCTGTCACCCAATCGGATAGTTCTTCGGTATTCGGAATCTCTTATTTTCCAAAAGACGAGCGGATGCTTTTTCGTATGGATGGTAATGGCGATGAAATCTATCACATCTATTTACGAGATACCGATGGAAGCCATAAAGATTTAACTCCGGATGAAGGAAAAAGAGCCAGCTTTTACGGATGGACGGATGACAAAAAGAGTTTTTATTATACTTCTAATAAGCGGGATGAGCGTTTCACAGACCTTTATGAAATGGATTTAGAAACCTTCACTCCAAAAATGCTATATCAAAATGATGATGGCTATTTCCTAGGAGGTCTTTCAGAAGACAAAAAGTATTTACCGCTCATAAAGCCCATAAATACAAATGATTCCGATTTATTCCTCTACGGAATGGAGGACAAATCATTGACCAAAATCAATACCAATCAAAGTGGGAATAGTCCCGAAGATTTTTCTCCTGATGGAAAATCAATGTATTACACTTCCGATGATGGCAATGAATTTTCGCAATTAATGAAATACAATATTGCAGATAAAACCAGTGAAAAAGTGATGACGAAAAGTTGGGATATTATGGGGTCGTATTTTACCGAAAATGGAACCTACCAGGTTACCTACATAAACGAAGATGCTAAAAACACAATCGAGGTTATGGATGTAGCTTCGGGTGAAAATATCGACTTGCCCTCTTTTGATGGAATGGCCATTACCAACGTAGGTTTCTCAGATGATGAAAAATGGATGCGCTTTTATGCAGGAGGCTCTCACACGCCTTCAAACTTGTATGTATACAATCTAGAATCTAAAGAGCAAACCAAATTGACTGATGTTTTGAATGACGATATACAAGCACAGGATATGGTGCGAGCGGAGGTAGTTCGTTACAAATCGTTTGATGGTTTGGAGATTCCGGCTATTTATTACCTACCACATCAGGCATCAGCCGAGACTAAAGTTCCGGCAATGGTTTGGGTACATGGTGGTCCTGGGGGGCAATCCCGTCAGGGTTTTAATTCATTTCTCCAATATATGGTGAATCATGGTTATGCCGTATTGGCCGTAAATAATAGAGGAAGCAGTGGCTATGGAAAAACATTCTACAAAATGGATGACCTTAACCACGGAGACAAAGATTTGAAGGACTGCGTTGCTGGTAAAGATTGGCTAGCTACTCAGCCAGAAATTGATGCCGAAAAAATCGGAATTATCGGTGGTTCGTATGGTGGCTATATGACTATGGCAGCTCTAACCTTTACTCCCGAAGAATTTGATGTAGGTGTGAACCTTTTCGGTGTTACCAACTGGATTCGTACCCTACGTAGCATTCCACCATGGTGGGAAGCGCAAAAAGAAGCTTTGTACCTAGAACTGGGTGACCCGAACAGTGCCGACTCTGTGCGTCTTCGAGAAATTTCACCTCTATTTCATACTGATAAAGTCACCAAACCTTTAATCGTACTACAAGGTGCAAAAGACCCAAGAGTCCTTCAGGTAGAATCAGATGAGATTGTTGCTGGGGTCCGTAAAAATGGTGTCCCAGTAGAATATGTATTGTTCGAAGATGAAGGCCACGGATTCGTGAAAAAAGAAAATCAAATCAAGGCTTATAGCGAAGCACTTAAATTTTTAGATGTCCATTTAAAAGGAGATAAAGGTATTCCAATTGAAGATGGGGATTCTATGATAAAAGAAACAGATATTTAAATTTTAACTTTACTGTCTCCTCGAGCGCAGCGGAGTGGTTTTAACAAACTCCTTGCTTAATTAGGTCTCGACTGCGCTCGACCAGACAACAACTGCATTTTTTAATGAAAAAAACACTTTTACTACTTCCCCTACTTTTTACCATTTCAACTTTTGCCCAAGAAATAGGCGATGACAAATGGGGTTCATGGCATATGTATTTCGGCACGAATAAAGTTTCTGAAAAGCTTAGCATTCATACAGAGGCGCAATTGCGATATTATGAAAACGGCAAAAATTTCAATCAGTTACTGTTGCGAACGGGATTGAATTATCATATCAATCCTAACGCAATTGCTACATTCGGTTATGGTTATATCTCCACCGACCCAACTTTCGAAGATTTCAGGGCATTCGGTGATATTCTATTGGACGACAGTAAGATTTCTGAACACCGCATATTTGAACAGTTCATTTTAAAAAATACGGTCGGCCAGTTTAAATTTGAACATCGCTACCGACTAGAACAACGTTTCATTAATGATAAAGACTTTGGTGATAAAGACACGCAACATCGTGCACGTTATAGGCTGCAGGTAACATTGCCCTTAACCGATATTTTCTTTTTGAATTTATATGATGAAATTTTTCTGAATTTACAAGATAATGTCTACGGTCAAAATCGTTTATATGGGGCCCTAGGTGTAAATGTTACCGAAAACCTTAGTGTGCAAGCGGGCTATTTAAAAAATCATTTCCCAACCGCAAATTTTGATCGTTTACAGATAGGAGTTTTCTATAATCCCGACTTACGGAAAAAGAAAAAAGAGTAAATCAGTAGGCAGTGGCAGTTGGCAAGGTGTTCAATGGCTTCCGTCAACTAATAAATAGCATCTTAAGATGAATTTACAAAAAGTAACATTCCAGAATAAAGAAGGGCAGAACTTAGTGGGAAGGTTAGAACTTCCTGTAAATCAACACCCTCATAACTACGCCATATTTGCGCATTGCTTTACCTGCAATAAGAATTTATCCGCAGTAAAGAATATTGGAAAAGCCTTGACATCAAAGGGTTTTGGAGTCCTACGTTTTGATTTTACAGGACTCGGAGAAAGTGAAGGTGATTTTGAAGACACTAACTTTTCAGGCAACGTAGAAGATTTAATTGCTGCAGCTGATTATCTCGAAGAAAACCATCAAGCCCCTAGCCTTTTGGTTGGCCATTCTTTAGGAGGTGCTGCCGTTATTTTTGCAGCATCCGAAATTCAATCGGTGAAGGCTGTTGCCACTATTGGAGCTCCTTCGAATCCGAATCATGTGCAACATCTGCTACGAAGCGGAATAGAGGAAATTAAGTCTACCGGCAAAGCAGTTGTGAATTTAAGTGGCCGCGATTTCACCATCAAAAAACAGTTTTTAGATGATTTGGAATCTAAATCACTTCCAGAAACTGCTCAAAATCTTAGAAAAGCAGTGTTGGTGATGCATTCACCTCAAGACGCTACTGTGGGAATTAAAAATGCAGAAGAAATCTATATTGCTGCCCGTCATCCGAAGAGCTTTGTTTCTTTAAATGGTGCAGACCATTTGCTAATGAATAAAAAAGATTCGATATATGCTGGAGAAGTTATTGCGGGATGGGCGCAACGCTATGTAGAGATTCCTGATGAGTCTAATTTAAAAACAAAACATCAGGTAGTTGCAAGTTTAGATGCCGAAGACGGATTTACTACCGCAATGAAGGTGGGTAACCATTACATCACCGCTGACGAGCCTATTTCATTTGGAGGGAATGATTTCGGTCCTTCTCCTTACGAGTTTGTTTCTGCAGGTTTATCCGCTTGTACGGCGATGACAGTTCAAATGTACGTAAGACGAAAAGGATGGTCGTTAGAAAATATAGAAGTACATACTTCCTATTCAAAGTCACATGCAGAAGATTGTGAAAACTGCGAGGAAGATGCGGCAAAAATTGACACCTTCCACCGAGAGATAAAACTTATTGGTGATTTGGACGAAAAACAAATCACCCGTATCTTACAAATTGCAGATAAATGTCCAGTGCATAAAACGCTTCATAGCGAAACACAAGTAATCACCAAATTGATTCAATAGTGCAAAGTGAACCTTTTGAAATCTCTGTTACCGGAAGTTTTTATTCACTCTTACTTCCTGAAGATATAATTCGTCCTTTTCTAGAGAAAAAATTGAAACGAGTTAAAGTCAAAGCAACTTTCGAAGGCAAAGAGCTAAACTTTCATGGTGCAATTCAAAAGAGAAATGGGCTACATTATATGATGTTTGGTAAGCGCTATCAGAAAGAATTAGGTATTTTTCCTAATGATTATTTTCAGATACAATTCTTTGAAGATAATAGTAAATATGGAGTTGAAATGCCAGAAGAGCTCGATGCGGTTTTGCTAAGCGACTATGAGGCATTTCAGATTTTCGAAGCGCTCACAGCAGGAAAAAAAAGAGGAATTATTTATATGATAGCTAGATATAAAAATTCTCAAACCAGAATTGATAAATCTTTACTAATTTGTGAGAATCTTAAACGAGGAATAAAAGAAAATAAGTACCTTTTAAAACCTTAAGAGATTAAGAAAGAATAATTCGATTAACACCAGAAACCATTTTAATCAAATACTATACTATGAAAAAAAGTATCACCCTAGCCTTATTCATGCTACTAAACCTAGGATTCGTTTTTGCTCAAGAAGACACGAGCATTACGCCAAACCAAGCGATTCTTGAAGGTGACATTCCTTACAATCCTGATGTAAAAATAGGAAAATTGAGCAATGGCCTTACCTACTACATTCAGAATAATGGCAAACCAGAAGACAAGGTAGAACTTAGGTTAGTTGTAAATGCTGGTTCTATCATGGAGACGGATAGACAGTTAGGCCTAGCTCATTTCATGGAGCATATGAACTTTAATGGTACTAAAAATTTTGAAAAAAATGACTTGGTGGATTATCTGCAAAGTATTGGTGTGAAATTCGGTGCTGATTTAAATGCATATACTAGTTTTGATGAGACCGTTTATATACTTCCCATACCAAGTGATGATCCTGAAAAACTTGAAAAAGGGTTTCAGATTATTGAAGATTGGGCACATAACACCACCCTGTCTGAAGAAGCTATTGATGGTGAACGTGGTGTAGTTCTTGAAGAATTACGGTTAAGACTAGGGGCGAATGAAAGAATGTTCAGAGTTACTTTGCCTAAGATCATGTACGGTTCTAAATATGCGGAGAGGCTTCCGATTGGGACAAAGGAAAATCTAGAAAATTTTTCATACGATGATGTGCGAGATTATTATAACAAATGGTACCGCCCAGATTTAATGGCAGTTGTAGCCGTAGGTGATTTGGATGTTGAGACTATGGAACAAAAAATTAAAGATCATTTTTCCAATATTGCCAAACCTAAAGAACCATCGGGACGTGAAGCATATGAATTGCCAAACCATGAAGAGACATTCGTGGCAATTGCTTCAGATGAAGAAGCCGCTTTTACCCAAGTTCAAGTTCTTTATAAGGATCAATTTGAGGCACCAAAAGTTAAGAGTATTGGTGATTATCGCGAACTAGTAGTTAAAAATCTATTTTCTACTCTGATCAATAACCGTATCGCAGAATTAGGTAACGGACCGGAGCCACCATTTGTCTTTGCGTCTAGCTATTACGGTGGTACTTACGCGCGAACTAAAAATGCCTATCAATCCTTTGCCGTTACTAGCCCAGAAGGACAACTTGATGGACTTAAATCCATCCTTGAGGAAAATGAACGTGTAAAACGATATGGATTCAAAGAAGGAGAATTTGATCGTGCAAAAAAGACTCTGCTCGCCAATTTAGAAAAGAAATATAATGATCGTGATAAAAGAGAAAGTGAGCGCATCGTAGGAGAGTTTATCGATAATTACCTTGAGCAAAGCCCTATGCCAGGTCTTGCATGGGAATACGAAACGACAAAGAGTCTTCTACCAAACATACAACTTACAGAAGTTGGAGAGTTGATTAACGCTTTTTTACATGATGACAATCGAGTAATTGTATTAACCGGCGCCAAAAAAGAAGGCTTAAAAGAGGTTACCGAAGATGAAGTTAAAACCCTTTTGGCATCTGTTCAAAGTTCAGATCTTGCTGATTACAAAGATGAAGCTGTACGCAATACTCTCATTGAAAAACTACCACCTGCTGGTAAAATAGCTTCTACTAAGAGGAATGAATCACTTGATGTAACCACTATGACATTGAGCAACGGAGCTACGGTAACCTATAAAAAGACAGACTTTAAAAATGATGAAGTGCTTTTTAGAGCCTATAGTCCAGGTGGTTCTAGCTTATATTCAGATGCTGATTACAGGGCTACAACCTTTGCAAATAATGGGCTGTCAGAAGCTGGTATCGGTGGATTATCACTAAATGACCTTGACAAATTCATGAGCGGAAAGATTGCACGAGTATCACCTTCCATCGGAAGGTTTAGCGAAAATTTTAGAGGTTCGGCCGCGCCAAAAGACTTAGAGACTTTATTTCAGATGGTACATCTGTACTTTACAGAATTAAACAAAGACCCTGAAGCGTATCAGTCTTTCTTAACAAAAGAAAAAAGCTTTTTGGGTAATTTAATGGCGAATCCGCAATTTTATTTTCAAGATCAATTGGGGCAAATTAGAAACGAAGGCAACCCCAGGTTCATGGGTTTTCCAACAATTGAAAAGTTAGATGCCTCTGATTATGATTTAGCCTATGAAAAATATCAAGAGCGTTTTGCTGACGCTGGAGATTTTCACTATTATTTAGTTGGTAATCTTGATGACAAGCAGGTAGCTATGCTTGCAGAGAAATACTTAGCATCATTGCCGGGTACCGGCAGCAAAGAAAACTATGTACCCACAAAATTTAGACAAAAGGATGTTTATCAAAAACATGTGATTAATCGCGGAAAAGATCCCAAAAGCAATGTGTCTATATCATGGGAAGAAGAGATACCACATGATGCTAAAACCGAGTTAGCGGTAAAAGCCTTAGGTGAGGTTTTGACCATTAAATTGGTAGAAAAATTACGAGAAGAAGAAGGTGGAGTTTACGGCGTAGGTGCTCGTGGTAGCTTAAATAAAATATCATTCTCTAGTCTTTCTTTTTCAATCTCCTTTCCTTGTGGACCTGAGAATGTTGAAAAATTAATTGCTGCGGCCTTAGCGGAGGTAGAAAAAATTAAAGTTGATGGTGTAACGGTTGAAGATATGGCCAAAGTAAAAGAAACGTATCTGGTTCAGAGAAAAGAAGCTATAAAAACTAACAAGTTTTGGATAGATAATTTATTAACTGCAGATCAAGAAAATAAAGATGTAAATTCCATTTTGAAATTTGAAGAAAGCCTCAATGCCTTAAGCCGTGAGGACCTTCAAGAAGTTGCAAAAAAGTATTTAGATAAAAACTATTTCTTAGGTGTTTTAATGCCCGAAACAGAGTAAAAATTAGGAGTTGGTTAAATGTCTGGTTTGAAATCAAGACATATATTATGTACCTTTTAACCATAAATAACTAAATCATTTAAAACACGTAGAGATGAGAACAATAAAATTAGCCGCAATGGGTCTTTTAATAGTAGCCTCATACAATTGTAAGCAGTTTAAACAGGGAATGGAAGATGGAAAAAAAGCTGCCCAAGAAGAGGCTGCTGAAGCCGCTAAAGAAATGAAAGAGGAGATAGCGGAAATTGAAACCATCAAATTTAAAATGGAGCCCAAAAGTGAAAGCACAGTAACTGGCGATGTTACTTTCACAGAAGAAGGTGGCAAAGTAACAATGATGGCTGTTTTAACAGGACTTACCCCCGGAGAACATGCTATTCACATTCATGATAAGGCCGATTGTTCGTCTGCAGACGGAAAATCTACAGGTGGACACTGGAACCCCACAAACACGCCACATGGTAAATGGGGAGCAGAAGAAGGCTATCACAAAGGTGATATTGGAAACTTTACTGCAGATGCTGATGGTAATGCAACGATAGAATTTTCTACCAATGAATGGTGTATCGGTTGCGATGATGACACGAAAAACATTGTTGGAAAAGGGGTAATCGTTCACCAAGGAGTAGATGATTTTACTTCACAACCCAGTGGTGCCGCTGGAGCCCGTGTAAGTTGTACGGGAATTATTCAGTAATCAAAAATTTAAAATTATAAAAAGACCGCTATAGCAAGCGGTCTTTTTCGATTCTATACTTTCGCTCTATAAACACTTGGCGAACTTCCCACCTGCCGCTTAAAATATTTTACAAAATAGGAAGCATCATCAAATCCGAGCCGAAATGCGATTTCACTTATCTGTAAAGTGGTGAATTTTAATAAACGTTTTGCCTCCAAAACAATGCGCTCCGCAATAAGCTGTTTTGGTGATTTATTCACAAAGCTTTTCGTGATGGTAGCGAGTGTTTTAGAAGAGATGTTTAAGGCTTCCGAATAGCTTTGTACGGAAACATTTTTAGCATAATTCTCCTCAAGCAAATCTTTGAACTTGTAAAATTGAAACTCATACTGACTCGTAAGCTCAATGCTCTTTTCCGTATCTTTTCTATGGATACGCTCCAGCGTAATCAAAAAGGATTTTAACAGATACCGGACAACATCTTCGGAACCAAACTGATCTCGTTTAGCTAATTCTTCCCGTATCAAATCCACATAAGACAAGCCAACAGTTGCAATTTTATTATCAATTGGATAACAGGGATTTTGAGGGGAATTAAACAAGTTATACTTTAAGAAGATATCAACATCGGAATGCATGAAAAAGTTCTCATTAAAATGAATGAGCCAACCGTTAACTTCAAGGTTCGCATCGAAGGCATGCACTTGATCTTTGTTTACAAATAATACGGTATTCTTTTTAATCTCGAAGCATTTGAAATCCACCGTATGGGTTCCGCCCGCTTGAAAAAACCAAATAATTTGATAGTAACTATGGGAGTGTGGCACTGCAGCTTTAGTACCACTATTTTTTCGATAAGCATTTAAATCATACACCTCAAATTGCAGCTTTTCAGGATGCGCCTTATGTAAATGATATTGTTCTATTTTCTGCTTCGGATGTTTCATAAACGATTCTGGAAGGGTAGTCGTAATTATTCTGTTTTCTCACAAACTTTCTGGGCGGCCAAAATTCCACTATAAATAGCGCCATCCATATAACCGCCATAAAGCGGTGAAGTTTCTGCACCGGAAAATACCAAGCGATTGTTCATATAGCTTTGCGCAAAAACAGGATTCCCATAAGATGGACTCATATACACCGATTTAATCGTCTCGCAAGAGGTATTCCAGTCTTGCGACCAGTCCTTTTCTTCGTAGGTTAAATAATCCCCTATCTCTTCGCCTAGGTATTTGATGAGATACTCCAGAATACGTTGTTTTCTATCTTCAGCGCTAAGATCACGTAAACCTTCATTTAAAAAACCCATTAAAGCATAGGTGTTTTCTTCAACGTTGTTATGATCGTAGAGTTCCGTAACTGCTCCTACTTGTCCGATTACGGTACCTGAAAAGTTTTTTTCGCGCCAAAAAGGGGTTTTAAAAGTCATACCGACTTTCATGGCATTGCTCATCCAAGTATGGGTACTATCCATTGCTCTTGTTACTACTTCCGACAGTTCTGGTTTGAATTCAATACGTGTTGCGATTTTGGATGGTATGGTGACAATTATTTTTTCCGAAGTAAAAACACCTTTATCCGTTTGAACTGCTATTTTATTTCCTATTTCAGAAATTCCGGAAACAACGGTTTCCAAATGGATTCTATCTAGTACAGGTTCTGCCAAGGCCTGAATCATTGCCGAAGAATTTCCAGAGATACGATAGGCCGATGGCGCATTCGGGTCGCTCTCAAAATAGTGCTCGGGTGCCATGGTGCTGTAAACCAAAACACTTTTCCCCTTGCTGTATTGATGGAATTTATCAACCTGAAGTTCATCCAACAAATTCAACACATTTTGATGATGGTTTTGAAACCAAGTGGCTCCCAAATCTATACCATCGTTGGTCAGAATACGGCCTCCTAGCCTATTTCGCGATTCAAGAATAACGAAATCAGTCTCGCCTGCTTTTTCCAATTGGTAGGCAGATGTGAGTCCAGATAAACCTGCTCCAACGATGATATATTTTGAGAAATTTTCAGTCATATTCTTTTAGCAATGGTCGTAAAAATACAGATTCTCGGTTGGAATTAATTCCTTCCTGACATTACACCTCCATCGGTATCCCAAATCGCTCCGGTTACCCATGATGCTTGGTCGGAAAGTAAGAAGGAAATCGTATTGGCTATATCTTCAGGTTTTCCGTATCTGCCGATGGGGTGAAAAGCGTGAAAACCTTGTAAGGCTTCATGCGCTTCTTCCTTCCCACCAAAAACACTATCATAAACCGGAGTTTCAACCACAGCAGGAGATACTGCATTTACACGAATTTTGTGATCTGCCAATTCCATGGCTAAATGCTGCGTTAGCGAATGTAAACCTGCTTTTTGCATAGAATATGCAGAAGAAGGTGTCGCTTTCACTGCCTGTTTCGCCCACATAGACCCTACATTTACGATCGAACCACCGTCAGTTGCAGCCATTTTTTTGGAGGCAGTCTGTGTGATAAAAAAGAAACCTCTATTTAAGTTCATATACGAATCATAATCGGCAACGCTATGGTCCAAGAAAGGTTTAGGACCAAAAATTCCTGATGCATTTACCAAGTAATCTAAATTATCCCAACCGTTGATAGTGTTATTCAAAGCTTCCATTTCGCCGCTATTGGTAATATCAACCTTATGTGTAGTTAAATTACCAGAAGCCTCATTCTTGAAAACTTCTAACTTTCCACTGTTCGTTCCAACAACGTGTACTTCAATACCTTCCTTTAAAAGTTTCTCTGCAGTTGCCTTACCAATACCACTACTTCCGCCTATAATCAATGCTCTTTTGCTCATAATATTTTTTTTAATTATTCGAGCAGCAAAAGTATTTTGATTTGCCAACCAATTGTAGTTCAAAAAAGAGAATGAATGGTAAATTTCGGAAAGCCATCTTATAAATCAATGCTCTGTAATCACAAAAAAGGTATTTTAGTGGGACATGAAAGACCCCAAATTAATAAAAAACCTTCAGCTCGGCATATCAGCAGCAGTAGTGTTCATTGCAAGTTTTGTTTATGGTGGAAATCCCAGTAAGTTCCTACCATACATCTTTGGTTTTGAAGTTCAAGACTTAGAGTTAAAGAATATTTTTCGAGCGATAATGGGGCTTTATATTGCCTTTGGAATTTACTGGATTATCGGAATACAAAATCCAAAGCACTGGCAAGGTGCGACCATATCTAACATTATATTTATGGGAGGTTTGACAATTG
Source organism: Maribacter taeanensis (assembly GCF_047345145.1). Classification (NCBI taxonomy): domain Bacteria; kingdom Pseudomonadati; phylum Bacteroidota; class Flavobacteriia; order Flavobacteriales; family Flavobacteriaceae; genus Maribacter; species Maribacter taeanensis. The sequence goes on along the minus strand of NZ_JBLFER010000001.1, from coordinate 251,748 downwards.
GAAGACTTGTGAGTACTATTCTCGATGGTGTTTCAATACAATACTCAATTGGTATGATTTTAGAAGCTCTTTTCTTCCTTTGGGGATATTACAATCTCAGAAAATATGGTCAGGTGAAAACCTATTAAAGGTCTTTGACTTTTACAGATTGAAAAATTTTATCTGCACTTACTTTGGATAACGGTTTATCAAAATACCCACGAACGAGAGGATGTTTTTTGGCAAGATCTCGATCTTTACTTTTTGCAAATGCTGAAATAATATAGACGTTTACTTTACCCTCCCAACCGACTAGTTTTTCAATTTCTCTTAAAAATTCCCAACCGTCCATTTCGGGCATCACCAAGTCTAGAAGAATAACTTGAGGTATTGCTTTATTTTTTTTTACACATTCCTTAAAGGTATTCAGACTATCGGTGGCTTTGTCGAAACTCTTTACCTTGGCCACGCTTTTGGCTTGACGAATACAATATTCCGTCGCAAATTGTGACACAAGATCATCATCTATTATCCAAACTATAGGAGCCATCCAAAGTTGCTTTTTAAAAGATCACAAGGTACAGAATGTTCATTCGAAATGCCAATGAAAGTGAATTCCATATCTTTAGAATTCCTAAAATTTATCATCATTGACAGAAAAGTAGATCATATTGTATATGTTGTTTCCGACTTGCGAGAAGCCATTCAAAAATTTAAACAAAAATTGGGTGTCCAGCCAGTTTTCGGGGGTTACCACAAAAACTTCGGCACAAAAAACGCTTTGATCAATCTCAATAATCAGACATATCTTGAATTGTTGGCTGCAGATAATTTGAATACAGCGGTTACATCACCTAGGTGGATGGGTATTGACCTTCTATCAAAAAATCAAATTACCCGCTGGGCAATTAAATCAGACACGCTTGAAAAAGATAGTATAGTCTTAAAAACATACAATTCTGAAATGGGTGAAATCAAAGAAGGCTCACGAAATACTGCAGACGGTTCTTTGTTGAAATGGAAATTAATCATGCCGCTACCAAAGCCTGAAGTGGAAATAATACCTTTCTTTCTTGATTGGAGTAATACCCAAAAACATCCTTCTCAAATACTACCGAATATGGGTTGTGAATTGGTAGAGTTATGCGCTACTCATCCGAATCCTTTATTATTTGAAGGCATTCTTAAAAACCTAGATGTATCTATTAAAATAGGCCTATCCGAAGAAGTAAGTATAAAAGGGATTATCAAGTGCCCAAAAGGTTTTGTCGAAATTTAGTCATTCCTCATACGCATAACTTTTATCAATATTCGAGGTGTAACTTCTTTTCAATTGGTAAATTTGTGGACCACGATGTTTCTAACTGACTAAAATGCAAAAACTCTTTTCGCAAAAGAAAGCTGTTATAAGCTTCTTTATCATCTTGGGCATCGCTTCGGTTTTTTTATTATTCAACCTAAAATTCTCTTTTGATTTTAGCCAATTTTTTCCCGAAGGGGATGAAGATTTGGCCTTCTATCAAGATTTTATCAAAGACTTCGGCACTGATGACAATTTCCTTTTAGTTGCCGTTGAGAATGAGGAAACTGTGTTTAGTAAAGATTTTCTGAACCGATTTCACAAACTATCAAGAGAGGCAAAAGAGCTTCCTTACGTAACTGAAAATCAATCGTTAACAACATTATTTTATCCTATAAAATCCCCATTGGGATATACAAGAATACCCGTCATCCGAAGAAATGATACCCTGAAGTATGAGGCAGACTGGAAAAAAATTAAAGAGGATGATTTATTTATAAATTCCCTAATTGATGAGAAAGGTAAATCTCTTGTGCTTGCTCTTGAAACAGAAGACAGTTTAAATTATGAACAGTGCTCAGAGCTATTGACTGAAGTACGAGCAAGACTTGATGCCGAGGGTTTTACAAACTATCATTTGCTCGGTAGAGCATTTTTTTATGAAGCATTGATCGATATGCAAAAGAGAGAATTGATGGTGACAACCATTGCCTCATCGCTTTTGATTTTTTTGATTTTGTTTTTAGTATATCGAAGAATAACGATAATTGCCTTAACTCTTTCTTCCATTTTCCTTGCCCTATTAATTTTTATGGGCTTACTTTCTTTGTTGGGTATTGAGCTTACCGTTCTAGCTGCCTTCTACCCTATTCTGCTACTTATTGTAGGTACTTCAGATGTCATTCATATTATGGATGATTATCTAAACAAGCTCAAAAAAGGCATAGAGGAAGAGACAGCCATGCGATTGACCTTGAAGGAAGTTGGGGTTTCTACTTTACTAACATCGGTAACTACGGCGATTGGTTTTGCGTCTCTGTTGACCTCTAAATCTACTAGCGTTAGTGGATTTGGACTGAATGCGTCAATAGGAGTTCTTACAACTTTTGTAACTATTATTTTCTTTACCTGTGCCTTACTCTTACTGATTGATAAAAAACACCTATTACCTAAAAAACAAGATTCCCAAATCTGGTCTAAAAGTTTAGTTGCCACGAATTCGTTTACAAAATCTTATCCTAGAAGTATTTTGTTGGGTAGTCTAATTTTTGGCGTGTTTTGCATCTTCGGAATGACCAAAATCAATACGAACTATCAAATTAAAAATAGCTTTCCTGTAAACAGTGATATTGCCAATGACTTTGAGTTTTTTCAAAAGAACTATGCCGGTTTCAGACCCTTAGAAATAGCAATAACAACCAAAGGAGATCATAAAATTACAGATTTCGCTATTGCTCAGGAGATAGAAAAAGTAGTAGAAAAAATGAAGTCTTTTCCAGAAATTCGAAATGTACAATCCGTAAATATGCTTTTCAAAGGACTGAACAAAGCTAATAATTTGAATAAGTCGGATTTCTTTGTACTCCCAGAAACAGAAGTAAAATTTGAGTCTTATAAGGCAGAAGCTAAGAAATTGGCAAGAAAGCAACTTGAAAAATTTGTGAATACTAAAGAAACTAAATCACGAATTTCTTCAAAAGTACTTGACGTGGGTTTAGATAGTATTACTAGGGTTTATAATGATTTAAAAACATTTTTACGCACTGAAATAGATAGTTCTATGGTTCAATTCCGATTAACAGGAACGGGAATACTTTTAGACAAAAACTCTTTTTACGTACGTGAAAGTTTGGTCAACGGGTTGTTGATGGGCGCTCTTCTTGTAGCGCTTATCATGGCCTTACTTTTTAGAGATTTAAAGCTTTTGTTGATCTCTTTACTCCCGAATGTTTTGCCTCTGCTATTCGCAGCCGGATTATTAGGCTATTTAGGTATTCCGTTAGAAGCAACCATTTCAGTTGTGTTTGCTATCGTATTCGGTATTGCTGTAGATGACACCATACACTTCTTAGGCCGGTATAAAGTCAGTAGAAACAATGGGCTTACCAAAGAAGAGGCATTAACGGTTACCTTCAACGAAACTGGTAGAGCTCTTGTGATTACGACGCTATCGCTATTTTTTGGATTTATGGTATTGCTATTTTCAATACATGCACCTAGTGTGACGATAGGCCTTTTGGTAAGTGTCACCTTATTAGCTGCCCTCGTATTAGATCTTTTATTATTGCCCGTACTAATTCGGAAACTACTTTAAAAGTAGTTCCGAATTAGAAAAGCCAACTCAAATAAATTACTGAGAATACTACTTTTTAGATTTCAAACTTCGCTGTAACTGTTTTTTAGCAGCAAAAATTCTGAAGAAAAAAAATAGCATAACTGAAATCCATAGGAAGAATAAAAAATACTCCATAATCGCGGGGGTTTTGGGACAATTTTGGTTAAATTAAATATGTACTCTGTAACACTTGGGGCATTGCAGAATGCTAAAAATAGCATATAAACATACATAACATACTATGAATTTCCTACAGAAAAATAGGATATATTGCCTTTTTATAAGAAACCCCGGCAAATATCCGATGAACTGCATCTGAAGACCTATGCCAACCTCAAAAAAGTAATGGTTTTTCCCGATTTTTAAGGATTTAGTAGACAATGCTCATCTTGCGAAAATTCAATAATATTAGTCCTAACAAGGCATTTTACCCTATTTTTGAGCTTCTGAAGAACCTAACCTATGAACCCATCAGCATCAGGCTGGATTAATAAATTTGGAGAGATCGTAAGTAACGATACTACTACCTACAACAACTTTCAAGATATCTATGGGGAATTAAAAAAAATAGGATTTGTATATGGAGTTAATATTAAAATTCCGAGATATATTTCCACTGAACACACTCTTTCAGAAGACGAAAAAGCAAAAATCAATCTCCTTGCCGCTTTATACAAAACCTATTCGTTAGAATACACGGATTCAGATTTTGATGCCTTTTTAGATAAAATCTTTCAATTCTATAAGGATTTAGAACTGGATGAGATTTCGTTTTTTAATAAAATTCTTACGGGAAGCAAAACCTCAGCACAGCTCGAGAAACTAATTGATTCAAGAGTTTACCTTGCAGATAATGTTATCAGTAAGACCTTCAATAGTATCATTACGAATTCGCTATTGTTTATTGATGTATTGACCTTCAAGCGCTATTTACTGCGAAAGGAAGGTATTCAAAAGCATGCTCAAAACATTGAGTACATTGCTATTAATGTTACCTATCACGCCTTAAGCTCTAAAGAGAAAAACGAGAATGACGAACGACTGGCCCAACTATTCGAAGCATCTTTGACCTTTATTGACCCCGATAAGGAGCGTTTCGATGGTTCTTACAGGGAAAAACTCCTTGATAATTTTTCTCCTTGGGAGAATCAATATTTCCTTGATATGGCCTGCCTAACGGTTTGGGAAGATAAATCTTTGGAATACCAAGAATCAGAATTCATCTTCGGCATTGGTAAAGACCTCGGTTTCGAACAAAAAGAAATTAATCGTTCCTTAGAAGAAATTACCGCTTTCTTTGAGCGTAATGGAGAGACTATTCCCTTTCTGAAGAATCAAAACCTTGCGGTACAGTTCTATGATAGTATGTCAAAAATTGTAAACAAACTTATTCTAAGAAATAGCAAACGTTTGCAAAAAGAACTTCATGAAAGTAAAGAATTAGTAACTCTTATTTCTAAAGCGACCCTCCAAGATTTGAGTGCTGAGGAAAAAAAGAAAGTGCAGAATCAGTTGATTGATATTTTTAAAACTATTCCGTCATTAGCAATTTTCATGCTTCCTGGGGGAGCCGTTTTGCTACCTATTTTTATCAAGTTAATTCCGAAATTATTGCCTTCTTCTTTTGATGATAACAGAATAGATTAACAGCTTAAAATCAATTGAAAAAATAGCCTTATAAAGTGTAATTTCAAATGCTTTTTAGTAACTTTAAAAAACAGTTTTTTTTTCTCAAAAAACACTGTTTTGTTACTAAAAAGTCATTATAAGAAAAATCTATCATTATATTTAAATAATTATTAATCAGTAATTTACAATTATCTACTCCAACCATAACTTGAAGTCACGGACTCTTTCCCTACTCACAATAATTTCTTGCTCCGAAAAATGATTTAGCTTGATTTGAAGACGTGAATTTGTATAAGAAATAATGTCTTTGATATGATTGATATTGACGTAGAATTTTCTACTGACCCGGAAGAAAATTTTAGGTTCTAATTCCCCTTCCAAATTTTCTAAAGTGGTGTCTAATAAATAATTTCTCCCATCAGAAGTTGCCGCATAGGTTCCTTTATTTTCACTATAAAAGCATTCCACTTCATCCGCATTTATAATTTTCAGGTGCTGCCCTACTTTAACTGTAAATCGTTTTTTGTATTCACGCTCTAGCGGATTCACCAACAACTTTTTAATGTCCTCAAAATCCAATGCCAATTTTTGAGGTTCCGGTTTTAGGGACTTATATTTTTTCACAGCAACTTCTAAATCTTCATCATCAATGGGTTTTAATAAATAATCAATGCTATTCAACTTGAAAGCTTGAAGCGCATATTCGTCAAAGGCTGTGGTAAATATAATTGCACTACGAACTTCTATGGTCTCAAAAATCTCGAATGATAGTCCGTCAGAGAGTTGAATATCCAAGAAAATCAAATCAGGGTGCTCATTATTTTGAAACCAGTTGATAGATTCCTCAACGGAATGTAGCATTACCGATACTTGCACATCCAGTTCTTCCAAAAGTCTCGAAAGTCGTCTAGCCGCTGGTTTTTCGTCTTCTATAATAATTACGTTCATAGGTAAAATTATGTTTTATTAACTCACTTCTTTTAGCTCAATCAGTTCTTTTTCTTTTTTGAGTTTTCTTTTTATCAATATACTGCCCATCGTACATACTAGTCCACTACCAGCCCCAACTACCCACATCATATATTGTAGGGGTAAGAACCTAACCCCAACTTCAGCAACGAAAGCGGCATAAAGTCCAACAATACTCCAGCTCATTACCTCTATATGCTGCAAGTACCAGTTCTTTACTTTATTTCGAAAAAGTATGGGATACATGCCCCCGAACAAGGCAAACAAACTTACCAAAATCATTACATGAAAAATTCCGAAGCCACCAAACAAATGATAAATCCCAAAGCCGGTAAAGTTCATTGCCAACATGGCCACAACATACACATATCCAACACGAACATGCAATCTATTTCCTTTAGTAGTGAGTAAAACAAAAGTACCCGTAAGCAATGCTACAGTGGCACATATGGTGTGTATCAGTCCAATAGTACTGTGTATCATACTGCTTTAATCAGTTGTATTTTTTAGATTCTTTTCGGTCTTTTTCTATATACTTATCTATCTGGCGCTTTTCCCATTCCTTATTGAAAAAAGGGTTAAAACCAAATACTTTACTGGCGTGAAATGCCAAACCTAAACCCCAAATAAGCCATGTAGCGAAGGTACTAAAGTGCCATATTGGTCCCATAAAATTTTCGCCATAATAAGGGGTGCCAATGATTTTGACCACCAAGAGCATGGTATTTATCAAGAAATACAGTGTGAGATGTATGTAGAAACCCTTTAGGGCTTCAACTTTCTTTTTGGCCTTTGCGCTCTTGTCTATTTTTCTTGTATCCATGCCCAATAATTTATGCTTCGTTTGTTTTTAAGTTATTCTCCAAACTTGCGCATATACTTTTCTATCTGACGTTCTTCCCAGGATTTTTCGAGGAAAAAATTACTTTTAAAAACAGTTATATACTCAATGCCTATGATTATCCAAAGCCCAAGTGTTGTTGCTAAAAAAATAGTAATCGGAACAAAAGAATATTGTGCTTCATTTGAATACAAGAAAGCAGAGAAACCAATCATAACTACTGATGCTACAAACCCCATCAATAGAAACCATTTAAAATTTGTAATTCGCTTCATCTTATCTTTTACTCTCAAGTACTGCTCTGTAGATATCTGCTCCATAATTACTGCGCTTATTGTTTATCCTTGTTCATATACTTTTCTATCTGGCGCTCCTCCCAAGACTTTCCTAAAAATGGATTTTTGACAAAAACGCTCAATGCATGGATACCAAGGCCAATTCCCCATACAATTGGTGTACCGTAGACATTCCAATCCAACCAATTTAGAAATTCTGGGTCTCCTAAAGCCCCTTTACTTAAAAGCATAAAGTGAAATTTTCCACGGGCTAACAACAATAGCGCATTTACAATGATATAAGCTGCTAGGTGCCCGTAAAAGCCTTTGATGTCATCTACTCTTTTACGAGCTCTTTCGTAGGATGTTGTTGGTTTTTTGTTTTTTGATGGCATGATAATGATATTGTAGTTTTCCTATTTTTCTTTATCTCAAGCGTTTTTCTTCATGTACTTTTGAATCTGACGCTCTTCCCAGTTTTTTCCAAGAAAAGGGTTCTTCCCAAATACGCGAATTCCGTGCATAACAAGAAATATTCCCCAAATGATGGGAGTTCCGAAAATATTCCAATCTATCCAGTTTAAATACTCAGAACTTTGAAATATCGTATTGTCTATGGACATAAATCTACCTCTCGTTGAAAGCACAATTAGAATTACTATCACGTACGCTGCGAGGTGTCCGTAAAATCCTTTGATGTCTTTCACCCTCTTTTGAGCTCTCTCAAAGGAAGACAATGCTTGTTTATTTTTTGATTTCATAATGATAGTTTGATTATTTATACTTTTCAGCCTGCTTTTTATCTTCGTCCATATATTTCTTCAGCTGTCTTTCCTCCCAACTCTTATTAAAAATGGGGTTGAATGAGAACACCTTCATTGCATGAAAAAACACTCCGATTCCCCAGAAAATCCATGTTGATATAGTTCCAAAATCCCAAATAGATTCAATAAAACCATCGCCATTGTACATGTGACTTACCACGATAACTGTGCTTATCATTATGTTTACGAGTACATATACCATAAAGTGTATGTAAAAGCCCTTTAGTTCTTCAACTCGCTTTTTAGCGCGTTCTTTCTTTTCAAAATTGTTATAGTCCATTAGTTCCATCTGTTTTGTTGTTCATCTTCCTCCATGAATTCTTTAATCTTGCGTTCTTCCCAACCTCTTCCGAAAAAGGGGTTCATTCCAAAAACCTTCACAGCTTTAAAAACCAGTCCGATTCCCCAGCCGAAAGCAACCCATAAGAACCACATGTAATTCCATCCGTTGGTATAATAATTTAAAGCAGCTAGGAAAGCTATAAATACGGCATAAGACAATAGTTTACCATAAAACTTTTTCATCTCTGCAATTCGCTCTTTGGCCCTTAGATACTTTCCGTCATTGATATTTCTTGTTTCTTTTATCTCTAAATATTCCATCTGATCTTTCTTTTTTAGGTTTGTCATTTTGCTTGTATCAAATTTCTATAAATTGAATCGTTTTACTAAAAATTACTTTCTGAATTGTTGTTTTTTACAGATGAATTGTGATTAGAAATTATTGTCATTCATCAGTTCATTCATCTTACGTTGTTCCCAATTTTTACCAAATATAGGGTGATAACCAAATGCCCCTAAACCATGTCCGGCTAAACCTAAGCCCCAGCCCAAAGCCGGAAAAACAGCCCAAGGAAAATTCGTCGTGTTATAATTGATAAATGCTAAGAAAGGAATAACAATGCAATACGCCAGTAGATTCATATAAAAACCCTTGATGGCTTCTATGCGCTCTTTCGCTCTTCTATACTTACTTTCGTTGTTTTCTAAATAGTTCATGATTTTCGTTTTTATATCCTGAACTGGTTTCAGGATTAATTCGAATCAAATTTCAGAAACAATCAGGGGTTTTAAAATAAGTAATTTCCGAACTGTAATTTCTTTAGGATGAATTGAAGCTTCGACTGCGCTCAGCTTACGATTTTCCTTTTGTCGACGACTGAGCGTAACCGAAGTCAGAAGTTTTCGTCATCCATAAATTCTCGCATCTTTCGTTCTTCCCATTTCTTTCCATACAGCGGATTATAACCAAAAGCCTCTAGGCCATGAGCTGTCAAACCAAAGCCCCATCCTAAAGCCGGAAATATCGCCCAAGGAAAGCTTGTTGTTCTAAAATTAATAAAAATTAAAATGGGAATAACTATGCAGTAAGAGGTTAAATTTCCGTAGAATCCCTTGATTTTCTCAACTTGCTCTTTGGCCTTTTCATATCTTTTATCTTCTATATAGATTTCTTGAGTTTCCACTTTCGAAACCTGTTTGGTGAGCATGGGCAGTTGAACACTAAAATCAGATGCCGTTTTTTCTATGCGAACTCTTCTATCAGTTAGTATCGCATAACGTTGCTGTATGTTTGTAAGGCCTACTCCACTGCTCTTTTTAACGACCTGTTTCTCTTGTAAATTATTGGAAACTTGCAACATTCCATCGCGCTCAAAAACCTTTATGTGAAGTGGTCGTTCTGAAGTTACTACATTATGCTTTACCGCATTTTCTAGAAGCAATTGCAATGACAAAGGAATAATCTTTGCCTCGGGATTCGAACTTTCATCGGGAATCTCAAATACAATACTATCCTCAAATCGCATTTTTAAAAGTCGTACATACGTTTTTGCAAACTTTAATTCTTCATCGACAGAAATCAAGTCTTTGTTCTTTTGTTCTAATACATAACGATACACTTTTGAAAGTGACGTTGTAAATTTTTGTGCCTGATAAGGGTCTTCTTCAATGAGACTAGTCAGTACATTCAAGCTATTGAATAAAAAGTGAGGATCTAGCTGGTTTTTTAAGGCATCGAATTTTGCAGACGCCGTACCGGCGATTATTTTTTGCTCCTTTACTCTGTTTTCTTGGCGGTACTTATAATACCAAATAGCATAAAAAATCAAGGAGATTACAATTGCAATACTGACGGGTTGTAAATAGATGCTTACACTTTCAGAGCTAATAAAGTCTTGATAAGAAACCCCATGAAACAAACTCAAAATAATAAATCTAGCAACTATAGCACCAACAAAAGACAAAACTATATTACCTGCAATTGCAATAGATATTCTATTTAAAGTATAAATATTTGAATTGTGTTTTTTAATAAGAAAAAGAATCCAGAACATATTCACCATGTAAATTATGATGAAGAATATGATGTTTCCGTAATACTCACTCCAGAGGTCATCAACGATTAATTGATATCTTGGTTCATCAGTGTAGTAGTAGTAAGGAAGGAATCCAAAGAACAAAAGAGAGCCCATGATTACAGCTCTCAGAAGTTCTCTTAAAAATTGATTTATACTCATTATTTTGTACAGTGTTTATGCGTCGTTTCGGCTCTATCAGCTCCCCAATTCGGATGAAAATCGGACTCCGGTTTAAAGTTAGCAAAAAGTTCTAGTGAACGCTCTACATCTTTACAATAAGGTGCCGTATCTTGACCGAAGTACTGTGCTGAACCCATATCCCATTCAGCTTTAGAAAACACAACCCTTGGGTTATCAGGAGCTAGTTGTGCCGCTTTAGCGTATAGGGCAACCACTTTACCCGAAAGCGTCATGCCATAGGTTGCTCCATCAAAGGCTATCCAAGCAGTATGTGTCATAGCTTGTTGCACCATTATCTCAGGATTATCAGGAGAAATAGCTTTTGCCAAATCAATGAACTCTTGTGCTTTTTCCAACTGCTGGGTTAATTTTTCTTTGTCTTTTTCTCCAAAGGAAACAATAGTATTAATTTGAGCTACATAATAGTACGGAAGCCAATTGTCCATTTCGGCATTCGAAATACGTTCAAACATATTCGAAGCTTCGGTCGTTTTTCCTTCACCCCATAATTGAAATGCTTTTTGCATTCCTTTAGTGTATTGGTCTTGTGCGAAGGAAATTGTTGTTACTAATAATACTAAGGCTGTAAATACTTTTTTCATGATTCTCTACCGAATTGATTATCCCACAAATTTTATCGAATTGAAGCTTGAAAAGAAAAAAGAAAGACTGAACTGTAGAATTTTGAGGATGGACTGTAAAACTCTCTCCTTAAAAACTTTCAGCCTCTAAACATCAAATCATTTTATTTCTTTACTTTTAGTCGGTTCCCTTCCATTTAAATATACTCTACAATCATTAACCAACTTACTATGAAAAAACAAGTACTACTAGTTTTGCTTCTAGGCCATTTCGTGTTTGTGCAAAGTCAAACAAAATCTAATTTAGAATTGGTCGACATTTTCAATATGGAATTCATTTCCGACCCTCAAATTTCACCTGATGGCAGTCAGATTTTATACGTACGGAATTTCAAGGATGTCATGACGGATAAAAACCTATCCAACATTTGGATAGTTAATTCTGATGGTTCAAGAAACAGGCCAATAACAACTGGGAACCAAAACGACATCTACCCAAGATGGTCGCATGACGGTCAAAAAATAGTTTTTAAATCAAACCGTCAAGATGAGCGCATGAAGCTTTTTCTCATGTGGATGGACACCAAAGAAATTGCTCCTTTGACAAATACGCCAAAAGCTCCATCGCAGGTCACTTGGTCTCCTGACGACCGCTATTTGGCCTTTAACATGTTTGTGCCCAAAGCGGATGAATCCATTATTAAAATGCCTCCAAAACCTGAGGGTGCCAAATGGAATAAACCTCCAACATATATCGATAAATTGAATTACAGAGGTGACGGTCAAGGTTATATCAAGGGAGGTACAATGCAACTCTTCACTCTGTCGATAGACGGAGGCACACCGAAACAATTGACCTCCACCGATTTCGACCATGGGGCTCCGGTATGGTCCAAAAATGGAAAGAAACTCTATTTTTCCGCAAATTTTAATGCGGATGAGGCTTTCGAACCTATGAACAGTGAAATCTATGAACTCGATTTGGCAAGCGCCAAGGTCACCGCTTTGACCAATCGCTATGGCCCAGATGATTCCCCTAAGGTTTCTCCAGATGGTACTAAAATCGCCTACACCGGACTAGATGATGAACTGCAAGGGTATCAATTAAACGAGTTATATGTATTAGATTTGGCAGGAGGAACACCAAAATTGTTATCGGGTAATTTTGACCGGAGTGTTTCAAATGCGCAATGGGCCAATGACGGAAAAGGACTTTATTTTCAATACGACGATAAAGGAGAAACCAAGATTGCTCATATGTCTATGTCAAGTCAAGTTACGGATAAGGTTAAAAGTGTTGGCGGACTCTCTTTAGGAAGACCTTACAATGCTGGGGCATACACCGTATCGAATACAAATAAAATTGCCTATACCTTAGGAACTACGCAACATCCTTCAGATTTAGGAGTAAGTGACAAGCGCGGAAGTAAAAGACTCACCTTTGTTAACGATGACCTGTTCTCATTTAAGAGCTTAGGAAATGTAGAAGAACTCTGGTGGAAATCATCTTATGACCAGAAAGATATACAAGGTTGGGTGGTTACACCTCCGAATTTTGACCCTTCTAAAAAATATCCTTTTATACTTGAAATACATGGTGGACCTTTCTCCAGTTACGGATCGGTGTATTCCGCTGAAATTCAAGCCTATGCTGCTGCAGGGTACGTAGTGCTATATTCAAATCCCCGTGGAAGCACTAGTTATGGCGAGGAATTTGGCAACCTTATTCATCATGATTATCCAAACCACGATTATGAAGATTTAATGTCTGGTGTTGATGCGGTTATTGCCAAAGGATACGTCGATAGCGAAAAACTATTTGTCACAGGTGGTAGTGGTGGCGGTGTTCTTACTGCATGGATTGTAGGCAAAACAGACCGTTTCAAAGCCGCAGTAGTGGCAAAACCCGTAATCAACTGGACGAGTTTTGTGCTCTATGCCGACGGCGCCGCCTTCTTCTCCAAATATTGGTTTGGCAAAAAACCATGGGAAGATCCAGAAAACTATTTCAAGCGCTCTCCCCTATCCTATGTTGCCAATATTACCACGCCAACTATGCTTTTGACGGGAGAAGAAGATTACCGAACTCCGATAGCCGAATCTGAACAATTTTACACCGCTTTGAAATTAGAAGGTGTTGAAACGGCTATGGTTCGTATTCCAGGAGCGTCCCATGGTATTGCGAATAGACCTAGTAATCTCATTGCAAAAATAGCAGGTATTTTGGCTTGGTTTGAGAAATATAAAGATTAATCTACGATTAAACTTATAAAAAAAATCCACCATCCACGCGATTAATCCCCTCTTGGGAGGGGATTAAGAAGTGGTAGCAAAGTGAAACTAACTAAAACCAACCCTCATGAAAAAAATACTCAAACTAATCGGTATTATTGTTCTATTATTCATAGCAGTATTGCTCTTTAATACCTTTAGAACGAGCTCCAAACAAGTAGCTTCAAAACCTTTAGAAAAGGTAGGCTTGGCAAAAGACATCTACCAAAACCTTGCAAAAGGTATACAGCACAAAACCATTTCTTTTAGTGAAGAAGCCATTCCAGATTCGACGGCTTTCTTCGGGTTTCATAGGTTTTTAGAAGAGACCTTTCCTTTGGTACATGAAAACCTCGGACTTGAAAAAATAAGTACCTATAGCTTGTTATATACTTGGAAAGGGTCGGATACTACAAAAAAGCCGATTATTTTAATGTCGCACATGGATGTTGTTCCAGTAGACGAACCCACCTTAGGCGATTGGGAAGCTGGACCTTTTGAAGGTAAAATAACAGATAAAGAGATTATAGGTCGCGGAACCCTTGATGATAAAGGCACGCTAATAGGTTTATTGGAAGCTGTTGAGCAATTGCTTGAGGAGTCTTTTCAACCTGAGCGTACCATTTATTTGGCATTTGGTCATGATGAGGAAATTGGTGGCTCGAACGGTGCTGCAAAGATAGCAGCGCATCTAAAAGCGCAAGGCATACAAGCTTTAATGACACTTGACGAGGGTGGCTTTTTAGCAGAGGGTTTGGTTCCTGGGGTTGAAGATGACGTCGCAATAGTTAACCTCGCTGAAAAGGGCTTTGCTTCATTCAAACTCATTGTAGAAACGAATGGTGGGCATAGTTCGGCACCTCCAAAAGAAAACACCATTGGAATGTTGGCACAAGCCATTGTGGACCTTGAAAATAACCAACGGCCTTATAAAATGGTAAAACCCATTGACTATCAACTAGAATATATGGCCGCAGAATTACCTTTTGTGCAAAAAATGGCCTTGTCAAATCCGTGGTTGTTTAAAAAACCGATTCTAGAAAAATTGAATGCACATACTACGACTGCGCCAACCATTATTGGAGGTGGCATTAAAAACAATGTCATACCAACGGTAGCAGAAGCTACCATCAACTTTAGAATACTCCCCGGTGAAACGATTGACATCGTTGAAGAACATATTAAAAATACGGTTTCAGATAAAATTAAAGTCGAGCGTGTTGGCTTTTTGACCAACCCCTCACCCGTTTCGAGTATAGAATCCGAAGGCTACCAAACTTTACAACAAACCATTCGTGATGTATTTCCGTCAAGTGTTGTAATTCCGGGACTAGTTGGTGGTGGTACCGATGCACGTTATTTCTACGAGGTCTCTGATGATGTATATCGATTCTACCCTATCCGATTAGGCCCAGAAAGCATGACACGTTTTCATGGTATTGACGAAAAAATAAGCAAAGACAATTACAAAGAAATCGTCTTGTTTAGTTACCATCTTATTAAAAGGTTTGGTGCACAAAAATAAAACAGTTAAAACCCACCCCTAGCCCCTCCGAGGAGGGGAAAAGTTTTTCTTCTTATTCTACAATTTCACCTAGCTTTGTCACATGGTCAGAAACATCCAATTACGGGTTAGTTTAAAAGAAGAAGGTACTTTAGGACTGAAGGCAAAAACTGCTAAATACCTGGGTGTTTCAGAGGAAGATATTCAAATTAAAGTCCAGCGTAAATCTATCGATGCACGTAAACCCAGTATCTACTTCAATTATAAACTGGAAGTCTACATCAACGAACCCATGCCTTCCACGAAGGAGTATACCTTCGATTACAAAGACGTTTCCAAAGCGAAACCCATTCACATTATCGGTTTTGGCCCTGCGGGGATGTGGGCGGCCCTACGCTGTTTAGAATTAGGATACAAACCCATAGTTCTCGAACGCGGAAAAAACGTGCAAGAAAGACGTCGTGATTTAAAAGCCATCAACCAAGACCATACGGTTAATGAAGATTCCAATTACTGTTTCGGGGAAGGTGGTGCGGGCACCTATTCCGATGGAAAATTGTACACCCGGAGTTTAAAACGTGGTGATGTCCGTCGTGTTTTTGAGAGCTTAGTACATCATGGGGCGACAGAAGAAATCCTCGTGGATGCACATCCGCATATCGGCACGAACAAGCTTCCAAAAATCGTACAAAACATACGTGAAACGATTATTAAGTTTGGCGGAGAAGTCCATTTCAATACTAAAGTAACAGATTTTATAATTAAGTCTAATCAATTGAAATCCATTATTTTAGATGATTCAAAAGAAATGGAGGTTAAACGTGTAATTCTCGCTACGGGACATTCCGCTCGTGATATCTTTTATCTCTTACATGAAAAGAAAATAGCACTCAAAGCGAAGTCATTTGCGATGGGTGTTCGGGTAGAACATCCGCAGCAAATTATAGATTCCATTCAATACCATTGCAAGGGAGAACGTAACGAATTACTTCCGGCTGCAGCTTATAGTTTGGTGCATCAGTCCAAAGGTCGAGGCGTGTACTCTTTTTGTATGTGTCCCGGTGGATTTATCGTTCCCGCAGCAACATCGCCTGGAGAAGTAGTTGTCAATGGCATGTCTCCCTCCAAAAGAAATAATTTATATGCGAATTCAGGAATAGTAGTTGAAATCAATGTTGATGAAGATTTATACAAATATGAAAAGTTTGGTGAATTACGAGGACTGGAATACCAGAAGAATCTAGAGCGTTTGGCTTTTACTTCGGGTGGAAGAACACAAACTGCACCTGCACAGCGCCTAACCGATTTTGTAGAAGGAAAATTATCCGAAGACCTCAACCCTACCTCCTACCAACCGGGATTGAATTCGGCACCCATGCATTCTTTGCTTCCCAAACTCATCGGTAGTCGTTTGCGAGCAGGTTTCGCCGAATTCGGTAAGAAGATGAAAGGCTATTATACGGCGCAGGCAAATATTGTTGGTGTGGAGTCTCGAACCTCATCCCCCGTAAACATCCCTAGAAATGAACAATTGGAACATCCTGAAATTAAAGGCTTATTTCCCTGCGGAGAAGGTGGAGGTTATGCCGGTGGAATTGTTTCTGCTGCTATGGACGGGGAGCGTTGCGCGGAAGCAGCAATTGCCGATTATTAATTTACCCGCTTTCAGGGATGTTCCTAAGAAGGATACATTTTAACTTTGTATAAAATTGCTATAAAAATGTTTAGAAATACTATTTTATTGATTTTCATGATTTTTACGTTTAGTGGCAAGGCACAGTTGGCTAAAGATCAAACTGTTGATGAAACTTTAAAAACTGTCATTCGTGATATTCTTCAACTTTCGGCAGATGCTAATGTTTCAGAAATCAATAAGAAATATATTCACCCTGAATTTGGGGTTTATGATGTGTTTCGAATCGGAGTGCCAGATACCTTCGAACAACATTTTTCAATAAGTTTTTCCTTTCCGGCAGGTCAGAATTCTTCGAGATATCCGAATCTAATGGAAATTACTGAAATCGCTATTCCTAAAGAAGTTGTAAAGTACAATGCAATATTTGATTGCAATGAAATGGTTTGGGACCGCGCAGGTTTGTTCGTTACCGATTCAATTTCCTATCCCAGAATATCAAAAATTTTGAAACAACCTGTTTTTGAAACTAGTAAATTTTCCAAATCATTTTATAAACAAGTAAAACATATAGAAGAAAAAAGTCATCGTGTAGTTTTTACGAAACTTGACATTGTCTTTTACCTGACCAAAATAGATGGAAAATGGTATCTAACGCTTTTCGATAGGGTTACTACGGATTGTAGCGCGTAGTGTAATTTTAGTTGTTCTTGGCTCTATAGGTTATTCTACGGTTTGTAATTACGCGACAATCGCTAATATTCAACGAAGTCGTAGCGGTTATATTAAGTACGGGGTCACCTGCCGTACCTCCATATTCCACTACATAACCTTGAGCCGCATAAGCGCCTCCTCCTCCTCCGTTTGGTAAATCGTTCCAAGAGCCAACTGGTGCCCCTCCTCTAATAACAGAAGCATCGGCGATATGCGCGTAATTTTCTTCACCTGGCACTGCGTTATTCGGATAATCATTGGGTTCACCTCCATTCCAATTTGCAAAGGTCAGTTCAGTTCCTCCAGCTGCTCCATTCCAAAACTGGGTGCCTGCTTCCGGCCCCGTTACCCAGCGCCATTCTCCTTCAACGTTCACATCATTTGCGCCTATCCATCCAAATCCGCTTGCCTGTTGACCTGAAAAATCCGCCTCGGCTTGTGAGGTAAGCGTAGCTAGATAGCCTTGTAATCCGAAATAAGTACGATTGCTCGCCGCAATCTCTGCATCTGTCCAAGATATACCAGGAGCAGAAATAAATTCATAATAATGACTGCTTGAAGGCAAGAAATTAGCTTCTCCTACTGTTATCGAAAACTGTCTTATACCAGAGGGATTGCCAGAACTTGAAGAAAACTCGGTAGCAAGCACCGCAGCTTCAAACTCTGCATAAGTAGCTGGTCCTTGTAAAGTCAGCTCACCCTGAACCGCATCCCAAGAAGTTGTAATACTCGGGTGACTTCCTGTTAAGGAGAGTAAGTCCTCTCCATTCACATAACCTCCAGAAATTTGAATAAATACAGCGGTAGTTCCCACATCATCAGGGTCGGTAATCGTAATGCTTTCTGCAATTGGAATAGAACCACCAGGACAATAGAGGTCATCTCCTGAACCAATAACTATCGGAGGTAAATCGGGCTCCTGTGCCGTAAACAATAAATTATCAATCAAAACTCGTTCAGAATCCCCCCAATTGCCACTTCCCGTAGTAAATCGGATAGCTGAACCCGCACTAATCTCATTCGCTGCCAATTCGTAGGTGAGACTTCCATCGCCATTTAAAGTGGCGACTGTATTAAAAGTAGAACCATCATAAAGTTGAACTAGTATGGTTTCATTTCCATTTGTTCTATCGTGGTCTAAAGTCAAGGTTACATTTTCATAAGCCGATAAATCTAGATTTCTTGTAATGTACCTGTTATCGAGGTTTAAAAATTCTAAATCACCGCCGGATGTGATTTCTATTCTGCCGGTCGTAGGATTTGTAGTTTCATTTGTTTCCACCCAATTTCCCAAAAATAAGTTTGAACCGTCATTGTTGGAATAGCTGCGGACATCAAAATCATCGGCAAAGGTATCCTGTCCATGTGTTGCATGGAAGAAAAAAAATAAAAGTGTACAAATAATAATTTGTAGATTCCGCATAGGTTCTTGGGACAGCCAATCTTTAATTTGGTAATCAAATAGTACAGCAATTTAAACGTTAAAGATTTCACTTACACTTTTATGTTGTGTAGGCAGTGAGAAACAGTATAAAACTTCTAAATACCGTGGCAAAGAACTTTTCAAATATTACATGTAATCAAAAAATTCTTACTTAAGAACATTATCCACTGTTAAAACGTACCTTCGCGGCTTATAATTTTATATGACATTTAAAGAACTTGGGCTCGCAGAGCCTATTCTCAAGGCCCTTCAAGAAGAAGGCTATACCAATCCGACTCCGATTCAAGAACAGGCAATTCCGATTCTTTTGAAAAGAAAGGACCTTTTAGGAGTCGCACAAACTGGAACAGGAAAGACTGCTGCCTTCGGCATTCCTATCTTACATCATTTGTATGAAGGCATTAGCCTCAGAGATAACAAAAGAAAAGTAAAAGCGCTTGTAGTTACGCCAACACGTGAGCTCGCGATTCAAATCGGTGAAAGTTTTACTGCCTACGGAAAATATACAGGTTTAAGAAATACGGTAATCTTCGGAGGTGTCAAACAAGGGAAACAGGTAAACGCTTTAAAAGCGGGGGTGGACATTCTAATCGCCACACCAGGGCGATTACTCGATTTGATGAACCAAGGGTTCATTTCTTTTAGAGATTTAGATTTTGTAGTACTTGACGAGGCCGACCAGATGTTGGATATGGGCTTCATTCATGATATCAAAAAGATTATTGCAAAACTCCCACCAAGAAGACAATCACTTTTCTTTTCAGCTACTATGCCGAAAACTATAGTGGAATTGTCACGTAAAATGTTAGGTGATTTTGAACGCGTAACCATAAAACCTGAACAGGCTACTGCGGAACGCGTTGAACAAGGTGTGTACTTTGTAAGCAAAGCAAACAAACCAAAACTTTTGGTACACTTGCTCGAACAAAGACCGGACGATTCTGTATTGGTGTTTTCACGAACGAAGCATGGTGCCAATAAGATTGTAAAGAAATTAGCACAGGCAGATATTCGTTCTGCCGCCATTCATGGCAACAAATCGCAAGCTGCGCGTCAAAAAGCGCTAGGTGCATTTAAAGAAGGGAAATTAAAAGTATTAGTGGCCACAGATATCGCCGCACGTGGTATCGATGTAGACAGTTTGTCTTTGGTAGTAAATTATGACCTTCCGAATGTTTCCGAAACGTATGTCCACCGTATTGGTCGAACTGGTCGTGCCAATGCAAGCGGTATTGCACTTTCTTTCTGTATGGCAGAAGAACGTCCGTATTTAAAAGACATTGAAAAGCTCATCAAACAACAAGTCCCGCGCTTGGGTGAACATCCCTATATGGATGACGCTTCAGAGCAAGATACTGTAGTCAGAAAACCTTCTCAAAAACCCCGAAATAATAAGTCGAGAAACCAAAACAACGGAGGCGGTTCTGGCGGAAACAAAAACAGAAACCGGAATAGAAATCGCAATAGAAACCGAAATCGCAATCGTTCGAATAACGATTCTTCATCGAAAAAAGAATAAGGCCTAGTATATTGAGGTAATGCTTTTCGTGTTAAATCCTGATTTTTTAATATCTTGAAGGCCTAAACACACCAACCTTACCTTGTTCATGCGAAATATTACCATCCGCACGCGCTTAATGCTAATTCTGTTATTTGTAAGCTTACTAGCTTGCTTAGTATTAAGTTTTATTGCTTCGAATTACGGCAAAAAAGTAATCTCCAACGAGATTACCAATCAGCTTAAAGTTGAGCGAATCGCCAAAAAAACCCAAATCGAAACCTACTTACATGATGTCGGCAACTTCGTCGAGGTAATGGGTCAAAACCCTACTATCATACAAGCTACCTCTGAATTTAAGAGTGCTTTCTACGGCCTTGAAAATGAAGAGCTAAACACAGAGTGCACCAAGGCCTTGGCCGACCACTACAATTTGTATATGGACAAATTAGCGGAAAACTTAGATGTCAAAAAAGACATTTCGTTGTTCTACCCAAAAAGTGTGCAAGGCTGTTATCTGCAGTATGAATATATTGTTGAAAATCCCAATGAAATGGGAGCTAAAGATAAATTGGTTAACGCAGAAGACGGAAGCGAATATTCCAAAATTCATGAAAAATATCACAGTTTTTTTAATCAGATGATTAAGAAGTATGACTTCTACGACATATTTCTTGTGGACTTACAGACCGGCGATATTGTCTATACTGCGTACAAAGAAACAGACTTCGCAACGAATCTATATGCAGGACCTTATCGAAATAGTAACCTAGCGGAGCTTGCTAGAAATCTTCGCATGAATAATGACATTCAAACCGCAACTTGGATGGATTTTGCAGCATACCGACCTTCTTACGGAGCCCCTGCAGGATTCGTTGGAGTGCCTTTGACAAAAGAAGGAGAAACCATAGGAGCGCTTATCTTTCAACTACCCGTCAATGAAATCAACAAAATCATGACAGGCAATCAATCTTGGGAAGCAAACGGACTTCGACAATCCGGCGAAACCTATTTGGTGGGCGAAGACCTCTATATGCGTTCAATTTCTCGTTTTTATTTGCAAGACACTACAGGATATCGAAATGCATTATTAAAAATTGGGGAAAGCAATGAAGATGTGGATAAAATGTATCGCTTCGGCACAACCATATTACAACAAAAGATAAATACACAAGGCGTACAGGAAGCCTTCGAAGGTAAGACAGATACCAAAATAATTCAAGATTACCGCAATGTGAATGTTATAAGTTCATACGCACCCTTAGACCTAGAAGGGTTAAACTGGGCTGTTCTGGCAGAAATAGATGAAGCTGAGGCCTTTACACCTGTCGGTGATTTCAATAAGCGATTGCTGACAACAACAACCGTATTGGTATTATTGGTAACCTTACTAGCACTCATTTTATCAGGTCGCTTTGTAAAGCCCATTGAAAAGCTTACTGAAGCTTCAAGGAAAATCATAAAGGGAGACACTTCCCACCGCGTTGATATTAACTCCAAAGATGAATTTGGAGAATTGGGCAGCTCCTTTAACCAAATGATTGAAGAACTCGATACGCAAAAAACACAGCTTGCCGAACAATCTGAAGAAAATAGAAAGCTATTGCTCAATTTTATTCCCCAAGAGTTTGTAAAGCGTTTGAAAAATGGTGAAAGAGCCTTCGCAGATGAATATCAAAATGTCTCTTTGGTTGTAATAGATATTGTTGGTTTTAGCCAGTTGACTCAAAATGTTGGAGCGCACGAGTCAGTCCAGATGTTGAATGCCATTGTTGAGGCTTTAGATGATTCTGCTACAAACAATCATGTGGAACGCTTGCGAACTGTTGGAGATAGCTATTTTGCAGCATGCGGACTGTTTGAACCTCGCTTAGACCATGTGAAGCGCGTACTACAATTTGCCAAAGAAGCAAGACAGCTTATTGACCAAATCAATCTCAACAATCAAATCGAACTTGGCATTCAAGCAAGTATTCATACCGGAAGCGTTATTGCAGGAGTTGTTGGTACCGAACGTTTTAGCTTCGATGTTTGGGGAAATCTGGTCAGTGAACTCTTTCATATAAATGAGCTTGAACAAGAAAATGAGATTTTGGTGTCGAAGGAAATCGTAGAAAGAATTGATGACTCCTATTCTTTTGTTGATTCCGGATTTAAGGTAAAAAATGATAAGGTAGTTTACAAACTCATCGATAATACAAGTGTATGACAGATTTGTGGAATTCTTTTCTAGAACTAGGTAACCTCTGGTATTGGGCAGTAGGTCTTATCGTGATTTTTCCGATTATTATGTTGATACTTAATGAAGTTGGATATTTCGCAGGAAATCGAGACACAAGGCTTATCAAACCCATAAAAACGGTAAAGTCTTTTATAATTCCGCTAATTGCATTGGTCATCTTATTGGTTCAAGTGCTCGATTTTGATAGGGCTTCAGTAACCATCAAAGTGCTTCAAACCCTAATTTGGGTTTTAGTTATTAATGTAGGGCTTGACCTTATTACGAATTTATTCTTCAGTGGCAAGAAAGATGGCTCAGGAAAAGTACCACAACTATTCTTAGATATTTTTCGTGTTTTTCTTGTGCTTTTAGGAGGTGCCATCGTGCTTTCCTATGTTTGGGATGTAGAACTAGGCGGGCTGATAACTGCTTTAGGGCTAGGTTCTTTTGTACTCGGACTTGCGCTACAAGACACCTTAGGAAATCTTTTCTCCGGGATTTCTCTCGTCTATGAAAAACCCTTTGAAGTAGGCGACTATATAAAAGTAGAAGAGGAACGTGGAAGGGTAGTAGAAATGAACTGGCGCGCAGTACATATCTTGACTAGAGAAGAGGAATTGATAGTCATACCACATCAAAAGGTGGCGCAAAACGTCATCATGAATTTCAGTAAGCCCAACCGCACTTTCATTATACGTGCCGAAGTACGTTTTTCATATCAAGACCCTCCCAACCGAGTGAAAGAAGCCCTTATGGAAACCTGCTTGGGTACACCTGATATCTTACACGATCCGGCTCCTGAAATTAAAACCATAGACTATTCTCCCTCAGGAATTGTATATGAAATAGAATTTGCCATTGATGGTTTTCGGTATCATGAAGAGATTACCGATGACCTTATGAGCAGAGTTTGGTATACGGCACAACGTTATCAACTAACGATACCTTATCCACAACTCACCTTACATCAAGCAGATAATAAGCCTAGTGTTGCACAACAACATGATGAAATGCTGGCAGACACTATCAACGAGCTTCCTAATTATTTTCCTATTGAAAAAGAAAAGTCACAAGATTTGATGGACGGTAGTAAAATTTTATACTTCGGAAAAAATGAAACGATTCTCAATCAGGGTGACCCTACCGGAAGTCTGTATGTAATTCTGGAAGGCGAAGTGATATTATCTGCAAAAGGGGAAGCCGGAAAAGATGTAATTATAAACACCATTCATAAAGGTGATTTCTTTGGAGAAGTGGCACTGTTATCAAGTAGAACTAGCTCCATGACCGCACGAGCTAAATCTGACATCAAAGTGATGCTCATTATGCCTTCTGAAGTTATGGAGATGGTAAGTAAGAATCCGAAAATGGCTTTCCAAATGGATGAAGTGATGGATAACCGAAGAAGTTCCCTTGAGAAGCAACTAGAGGATAGTTAATTAGCACTCTAAATACATGTGACACTGATTTTTGGTATCTTCACAAGTAGTTAACCAACCTATTAGCGTATTTGACCCCTTGAAAAAGAACGTAATTCTCTCCTATTTTTCATTATATTATTCCCTTTTCTCGGAAAGTATTTCGCCTGTCAGACATAGAAATACAATACTCCTTTTCTTTGTTTTTGGATTTTCAGCACTATCATTCTCTCAAAATGACAGCATCTCCAAACCAAAATTAAAATTGGACTTAGGCGGGGCACTTCGCTATAACTACAACAACTCAACTTGGAAGCCTAACCAACAAAAAAGAGGCGGAGACTTCGGTTTTGAGGTTTTCCGGATTAATGTTGACGCCACTTACGGACCCATGGAGATTCACATCGACCAACGTTTTTACTCCGGGGCATTTGGGGGAGCTTTTCTAAAATATGGTTGGGTTCAATACAATCTCAACGAAAAAAACCATTTAAAATTAGGTTTGATTCCCGCCTACTTCGGTCCACAACAGTTCAATTCGCATAGTTGGTTTTTTCAACTTCCGTTTTATTTAGGTTTTGAAGATGACCATGATATGGGCATCAGCTATGATTATGAAGATGATAGGATCAAATTAGATATTGGTTTTTACAAAAACGCAGAGGCATTAACCTTAGGCGATAACAATCCCGTTTCTCCAAATCGGTATTCTTATGATTTTTCTGGGAGAAACAAAGAAGTGAACCAGTTCAACATCCGTTTTAATTATAAATTAGGAAAAGAGGCAAAACATCTTGTGGGCACTTCACTGCAATACGGAGGTATTTGGAATATTGACACCCAAGATACCGGAAATCATTCCGCATTAGGACTCCATTATCAATTGGATTACAAAAGATGGAATTTACAAACACAATTCATTACGTATAATAACAAACCGAAGAATGTCGTTGGCGAAAGTCGTGACTTTTTAGAGCAAGCCGCTTATAATTTTCCATATAATGTGGCAGCGAAGGCCAGCACCTATTCTGTGGGCTTGGCCTACACGATTCCAGTGAACAAAGGTCGATTTCAATCCATTCAATTATATAACGATTACACCTATATGGATAAATCAATTGCCACTTGGGAAGACACTCAAATGAACATTTTAGGTGCCTTAATATCCATAAAACCACTGTATATTTATGTAGATTATGCCAGCGGTCGAAACCAACCGTGGTTGACTCCCAATTCAACGGATGCTTTGACTACAGGAGATGGCACTGGTGAATGGCATCATCGGTTCAATGTTAATTTCGGTTTGTACTTCTAAAAATGGTGAAGAAAATTCTATATGCGATTGCAGTTATTCTATTCGTAGCCTTGGTCTACCATGCTTACGAACTCTATTCCTTTACGCAAGAGCGAAATCAAATTGTTCAGGAAAAAGGATTGACTACCATGACCACGTTAAAAGAACAAGTAGATGCTGTTCTTACAAGTATAGTAGATGAAGGAAAAAGACTGGCCGCCGATTTCGGGGCGAACGAATACACCAAGGAAGAAATAGAGAAGATTATTAAAGAATCCTCACTTAAAATCCCCGAGTTACAAGGTATTACTGCGTGTTACCAACCCTTTGGGTTTTCCGAAGAACAAAGATTGTACTGCCCCTATTACAACAAAGGGTCATCTGATTATATATTTGTTGGAGAAAGCTATGATTATACAGATGCAAATGCTGAAGGTACGTCTTGGTATACTGGGGTTCGCGATAATGGAGCGAAATGGGTAGAGCCCTACTACGCAAACGCCGCCAAAGATTGGTATATCGATTATGGAATTCCTTTTCACTACACATCTGGCCCTAAAAAAGGACAAGTTCGCGGAACCATTACCATGAGTTTTGTCACGAGCGGATTTAAGAGTCTAATACTTTCCTTGAGTTTGGGAAAAACAGGTTACGGTCTTATTACTTCCCAAGAGGGTACGTATTTATCACATCCTGTAAATGACTATATCGGAACTACTAATCTCAAAAGCATTAGTGACGCGGAGGAGAATACCATTTTAAAGTCAGCCTATGAAGGACTCCTAAAGGGAGAATCAGGAAATGTGGAGTTTACCGCAGACGATAACAATGATACAGAACTGTTCTTTTATGATAAAATCCCTTCTAACGGTTGGGGAATTGGTCTCGCATTCTCAAAAAACGAACTATTGGGAAGCAAAGCTGCATTGAATCATCGTTACATTAAACTAGCTTTATTCTTCTCTGCTTTTCTTTTGATGATTATAGCCATCTATTTCAATAAAGACCACCTTGATAGACAAGAAATATGGCAGTTAAGTGCTTTGGCGACCTTTCTTTTAATTTTCAATATTCTTTTGGTTGGCTATTTAGAACATACTGGAAGCCGCAGAATAAATGCTGAAGAAAGTCCACCAATTGCTGATGTATCTAGTCTGGGAAGCTTTATAAATCAACAAGAAACGCGTCGCGAAGAATTAAAACTTCCCAAAAGCACGGCTATTCCAACAGGAATTTTTGTACAACGTATGGCTTTCGAGAATAGTTATAACCTGAATATTGGTGGTACGGTTTGGCAAAAATACCCGGTAGAACTCGTTGAAAAAGTAGAAGAAGGATTCCGTTTTCCGCAAACTTCCCCTTTTGCTGAAGCTTCGTTCGTAGAAGAAATCTACCGCAAAAAAGTAAAAGGCATTGCCGGTAGTCCTGATTATCTCTTGATTGGTTGGGATTTTAGGGTGACCTTGCAACAATATCTGAATTACGAAAATTTCCCTTTTGACAAGCGGCATATCAGTATGGATATTGTTCCTATCAGCAATGAAGACCACCTCATCTTTACCCCTGATTTGGAAAGCTACGAGTTCACCAACCCAACCAAAAAACCAGGTTTGAATCAAAATGTAAAGGTTTCGGGTAATAATATCATGAAGAGTTATTTCAACTACTCCGTTGAATCTTATGATACCGATTTTGGCTTTGGTTCAAAGACCTTGTTTGAAGAGGTACCTGTTTTACATTACAATGTTGACCTGAGGCGTATTCTACTGAACACTTTTGTTACCTATTTGATTCCCATTTTTGTGGTCTTGATTATGATGTACATTCTGCTTATCGCATGCTCAAAGACAGAAGAACGCCAAGGCATTATTGAGGGTATGGCGGCATTTTTCTTTGTTTTGATTTTCTCTCATATCGATTTGAGAAAAGAAATCATTACGGCCGATTTGATTTATATGGAGTACTTCTATTTCGTAACCTACCTAATGATTATTCTAACAACTTGGAACCTCATTACTTATGCCAAAAGTAAAGCTGCTATTTTCGATTTTAATGAAAATCAAATTTTCAAAGCGGTCTATTTTCCTTTCTTCTTCTTATGCCTTTTGGTGATTACCTTGGCAAAGTTTTACTAAGAAGCAGTATTTGTATCCCTATAAAAAGTTAGTCCGTTTTTAAAAGGGTCATAAAAGGCGAACTCCCGTGTTCCCCAGGCAGTTTCGCGTAAAAGTGTATGCGCGTGAAACACATCCTTTTCTGAATACTCTTCATACAATGCTTCAATGTTTTGAGTTACAATCCGAAGCATGGGTCTATCAACTTCAAGCTCCCATTCTTTGGCGTCATGCCATTGTAGGTGAATTTCGACTCCATCTCGTAAAACTCCCGCATAAGTTGGATTTTTGGAATCATCGGCAAAGCCAATTCTGAATCCTAATCGGTTGACATAAAAATCAAGAGCCTCCACGACATCTTTTACAGGTAGTACTGGATGGATTTGGTGTAGATATCCTTTTTCTGACATAGCCTAAATTTAGTTCTTTATGAGTAAATTGTCAAAGCAATAAAACAACACACATGTTCACTCCCAATCACTATAAAAACGAAGACATCAACGAAATCAAAGATTTCTTGGTCAATAATAGCTTCGGAATTCTGGTAAATCAAGTTGATGGAAAACCGTGGGCAACTCATATTCCTTTAGAATTGGATGTAGATTCCGAAGGAAAAGATATTCTTGTCGGGCATATAGCGAAGGCCAATCCGCAATGGAAACACTTCAAAGAAGATTCACAAGTACTCTGCATTTTTAATGGCCCACATAGCTATGTTTCCTCATCATGGTACAAAGAGGAAGAAGTACCTACTTGGAATTATATTGCGGTTCATGTCTACGGGATTTTAAAAATCCAAACAGAGGAAGCTTTATTAGAGTCGCTACACCAACTGGTTGACAAATATGAGGCAAATTCAAAAAAACCCGTTTCATCGCGTGATATGTCAGCCAAGACAATGCGCCAAATTAAAGGCGTAGTTGGTTTTGAAATAAAAATAGAAGACATTCAAGCAACTTATAAGCTTTCGCAAGGGAGAGAACACGACCATGCAAAAATCATTTCAGAACTGGAGGAAGGTGATGCCAGTTCTATAGCTGTGGCAAAAGCCATGAAAAAGAACAATACAGATTGAAATGAAGACTAAAATTAAACATGCTGTATTAGTTTATGTCATTCTTTGGGCACTAGGCTTTGTCATAGTTGTTCTACTATTAAGCCGTGGAGATCGGAGCCTTTTAGACAGTGCTAAATTCTTTTTTGAAATTGCTGACAATAGAAATTTCCTAATCGGATTTCACGTCATTTTCTTATTGTGTTATGCTCTTTTCTTAGGCGCTAAACACTTTATTAGAGTTTATCATTCGAGAGGAAAAGGCATCGCCTTAAAACAGATTTCGTATCGATTTGCCCTTCCCCTTGTATTAATTTTTGTTGGCTATAAAACCCTTGTATTTGCGAATGCCTATGAGGGGTTTTCCTATCAATGGGATACTTCCGCCATGAACGAAACAGGAGTAGTCAACAATCTGTATGAAGTAGACCAAAAACATCGTGGCATGAGTGTTTTTGGCTGGTCAAAGGACAATACAAAGGCTATTGATGATCTTGTTCGCGCAAATGTAGAGTGGGTTGCTGTGGTACCTTTTTTATTTCAAAAAAGTGAAAGGACCAAATTAGTTGATATTCCAGATAATCCAAAAATTTATACGAGAAGAGATTCCAGTCATATCAGGGCCATCCTTGATTTACATCAAAAAGGAATTCGAGTACAACTAAAACCCCATTTACGGATGCACGACGGATGGCGTTCCAATATCACCTTAGATTCTGCCAAAGAATGGGATGCTTGGTTTGAATCTTATCGCACCAATATGTTGCGCTATGCCAGAATTGCAGCCGAAACAAATACCGAATTGTTCTGTATCGGAACCGAGCTAAAGACCTCCATCAAAAAACAACCAGAAAAATGGAATAGTCTAGTAGACGAAATACGGCAAATTTATAAAGGAGAGCTTACCTATGCTGCCAATTGGTATGATGAATACGAACATATTACATTCTGGAACAAGCTTGATTATATTGGAATACAAGCCTATTTTCCTCTCACAAAGGAAGAAAATCCTGATTTAGAAACCATTGAAAAGGGTTGGGAGAAACATCTAAAAACACTAAAAATTTTCCATAAAAAACACGAAAAGCCCATTCTATTTACGGAAGCGGGTTACAAGAGCGACGCAGATGCTACTATAAAACCCTGGGAATGGAGTCCGTTTTTAAGTGGTATTACCAAAAAAAAATCTGACAGAACACAGCAATTGGCCTATGAAGCCTTGTTTAAGCAAACTTGGAACAAACCATGGCTTGCTGGAATTTATTTTTGGGAATGGGATACTAGGACCACCGAAGAAAGTGCCAAAACAGATATTAATTTTTCGCCCCGTTTTAAGCCTGCGGAAAACGTAATGGCAAAGTGGTTTGGGAAAAACTCAAATGATAAACTTTAAAAGTTATTCTTATGAATAGTAGAAGAACATTTATCAAGAAAACTACGCTTGCAGCTGCGGCTATTTCAATGCCTTCTTTGTATGCTTGTGGAAATAAATCAAAAAGTAATATGCCTAAAATATCTTTGGCCCAATGGTCTCTAAATCGTGCGTTTTTTGCTAAAACACTTGACCCTGTTAACTTTGCTAGCATAGCTAAAAACGACTATGGAATATCCGCGGTCGAATATGTAAATCAATTTTACGCTGACAATGCGACGGATGAAAAGTTTTGGAATGAAATGGCGGTAAGAGCTTCAGATGAAGGAGTTCAGAGCTTAATCATGATGGTAGACGAAGAAGAAAAACTGGGTGATTTAGATACTGACAAACGAAAAAAAGCAGTTGAAGACCATTATAAATGGGTCAATGCTGCTAAAATATTGGGCTGCCATTCCGTTCGGGTAAATGCATTTGGCGAGGGAAGTCCTGATGAATTGGAAGCTTCATTGCTAGATGGAATAGGGAGGCTCACAGAATATGCTGCAAAGGAAGAAATACATATCATTATAGAAAATCATGGGCTACATACCTCGAATGCAAGTTTTATGACTGGAATAATAAAAGCAGTGGACAACCCTTATTTAGGAACTTTACCAGACTTTGGCAACTGGTGTCTAAATGCGGAATGGGGAAGTACAGAAACGGCAAAAAACTGTACAAATATTTATCCGCCAGATGAAGGTCTTAAGGAGTTTTTACCTTATGCAAAAGGAGTTAGCGCGAAATCATATGCATTCGATGCCAACGGAAATGAAACGGTAATTGAATATCCAAAGCTTCTAGGTATTGTCAAAAACTCTGATTTTGACGGACATATCGGAATTGAATTTGAAGGAGAAAACATGAGTGAACCTCAAGGTATTAAAGCCACCAAAGCTTTGATAGAAAGGATTTGGAAGAGTTTCATTTAAGAGCTATTCACCAAAAATCACACTGTATAGTTGGATAGGTTCTGTTTTTCCGCGGAGGGTGAGCTCCCCAATCTGGGCAAATTCAATAGGATTCTCTTTTTGCAATTCATTAAGTAGGTTTCCAGAAATTAAAGCTTGGGCATTGTATGCATTGCATTCAGATTGAATACGAGCAGTAGTATTCAAAACATCACCGGTATAAATGATGTCTTTTTTGATGATCCCGATTTCTCCGGTGGTTACCTCCCCAATATGATAGCCCGCTTTGAACTCTGGTACAGTTCCAAATTGGGTTAAATAGGTATCCTTCTTTTGCTCAATAACCTTATAGATTTTTTCAAAACAGCGAATACAATTGTTCTGATAAACTCCTTCCTTTTTTGTCCATGAAACTACTATTTCATCTCCTACATATTGATATATCGTACCTGAGGTTTCCAAAATGGCATCGGTCATATCAGAATAATATTCCTTTAAAAGATCAAAATACTTTTTATGACCTATATTTTCGGCTATGGTAGTGGAACCTTTCATATCCAAAAACATAAATATCCTAGTTTCGCAAAGAGGTCTGTGGTATTTCCCAAATAAAAAATTATATAGTACCCCATCACCTAGGTGCTGACTCATTTCTGAAAATAATATGGCTATGGCAACAGCAACACTTATATAGATGATAATACTCCAGAAAGCAAAACTGCCAGCAAATTTTTGTAGCTCACCAAACGCAAGATTCAGGTTCCCTTCAGTAAAGTTTATAAGACTGTTTAGGGTTGAAAAGATTATTAGAAAAAAAGAAATAAAGAACAGGTAGAACAACGTCTTTAAGGTGATTTTCACCCATAAAGGGTGTCTTATGAAACGTTTTCTCAACCAGAAAACTTCTATATACCCTTGAAGTAATCCGACTATGATACATACTACAAGACCAAATACGAAGTTCCCTTTAAAATCATATAGATTTCCGGTAGAAGGATAATATTCGTTGTTTCCTATTATTCCATATTCCACAAATGAATAAACCGATGAAAAAATAACCCAGAAAGCCACAAATGGTAAGATCTGCTTAATCCGTCGTATGTTCCGTGGGTGCATCATATTGCCGTAAATATAAAAGTTTCAGGATAAGCAACTGATGAAAAAGTCTGTTTTTAGTAGTATCTTGAATTTAGAGTAGCTTTTTTGAATAAATGTCCTATTAATTTCCGATTGCTACGTCTTAAAACTATAAATAGTATCAACAAATGGCATACGATGAATTTTTAGCAGATAGGGCTAGGCAAGTACTAAAAGAGAAATCGGTTTCTTACTCTGAAAAGAAAATGATGGGAGGACTCTGTTTTATGGTGGATGATAAAATGTGTTTTGGAATGCACATTGATAAAGGCACGAATTCATCTCTCTTAATGGCACGTGTGGGAAAAAATAATTATGAAAAGGCCTTGGCAAAAGAACATTGTACTGAAATGAATTTTACCGGCCGAATAATGAAAGGCTATGTTTTTATAACCGAAAATGGCTTTGACTTAGATGATGACTTGAACTACTGGATACAAATGTGTTTAGATTTTAATCCTTTAGCGAAGAGTAGCAAGAAGCGAAAACCTAAAAAGAAGTAGGTAGTATTTCTCCTCTTGTAATAACAGCTTTACTATTCATCATCTCAATGAAATTCTTGTTGTCTTTGATAGCGACTTTAGCCCCATTCCAGCTATGCCATTGTAGAAAATAAGCAACTTTCCCTTTTAGCAAACTAGCGAATTCCATCATATCCCAATTGCCGTAGCCCGCTTCTCGTGGGCCTGATTCGGACATTACGATCGGCTTTCCTAGAGCTTTTAATTCTTCGTAATGAGGGAAATCCGGTTGATTTCCATAGTAATCCATTCCTACCAAATCTACATAATCATCACCTGGATAATAAGCCGTTACTGCTGCATACCAAGTTTCGCTAGGCACAACAGAATACGTCCAAATTAGATTGTCTAATCCATAGTCCCATCGGAAAGTATTGTATAAATCAATCCAAAGGGCTTTGTAATCAGCTTCGTTGGTCTGTTGATTTCCATTGGCATTGGTTCCCCACCAAAAGAAATCTCCATTCATTTCATGAAAAGGGCGCCAAATTACCGTAACACCAGCGTCTCGTAACTTTTGCAAAGCACCAGCAACTTTATCAAGTTCTGTGCGATAGCTCGTCCATGCTTTTGTTTGTGACTGGTCTTTCAATAAAGACTTTAGATTGATTTGATCACTATCATTTACAGTGTCCCAATAGACATCTACTGCATCTACAAAGGGGTTATCAGCATGCCAGCTTACGGTAACTAAACCCCCTTCACGCCAATGGTCAATTAAGGTTTGAACTGGGTAATTGTCACCTTCAAACCATCCAAAATCTGCACCTATTAGCCCCACATGCCTACCAGTTTCATCGGCCAATTGGTCTACATAGGTATTGTAATACCACCAGGTAGAATCAGGGGCATCACCGCATTGCTGCCCTACAATGAGTTGCTCGTTAGCAATTAGGGATTCAAAATAAGTGAGTATTGTTTCCTTATTTCGGTCATCAAAAACAGGCCCCTCAGGGATATTTGAAGATTCAGATTCTTCTATCATATCAGTATTCGCGATAGTTTCAATACCATTTATATTGTCCTCTGGGCTACAGGCAAAAACCAAGAGCAGCCCAAGTAATGGAAGTATTCTTT
This sequence comes from Maribacter taeanensis, assembly GCF_047345145.1. Lineage (NCBI taxonomy): Bacteria > Pseudomonadati > Bacteroidota > Flavobacteriia > Flavobacteriales > Flavobacteriaceae > Maribacter > Maribacter taeanensis. The sequence goes on along the minus strand of NZ_JBLFER010000001.1, from coordinate 218,250 downwards.
GCATCTTGAAGGGATTTTGCGGTCTTATTTTCTATTACAAGAATCATTCCGAAAGTTAAAACGAATATATCGTATCTTTCAAATACGATGCATTTGGTTCTTAAAATTTTATTCATTCTAGCTCTTATGAAAGGTACTCCCCTATTTGATTTCAATGACAAAGTAAGTATTGAAGATTGGAAGGTAATCAATGATGGTGTTATGGGAGGTTTGTCGCAAGGCGTATTTTCTATCAACTCTGAAGGACATGGATTTTTCAGAGGAATTGTTTCCTTAGAGAATTATGGCGGATTCTCCTCTGTCCGTTATCGCTTCGAAATCCGAGATACTTCGGAATTCAGCAAAATTCAAATACGCTTAAAAGGTGATGGAAAACCGTATCAGTTTCGAGTAAAAGCGGATGCTAAACAAAGATACTCGTATATCGCAAACATCAAGACTTCGGGAGATTGGGAAACTCTTACTATTGATTTCTCAGAAATGTATCCCGCTTTTCGTGGACGTTTGTTAGACCTCCCAAATTACTCAGGAAAGGAAATGACAGAAATTGCTTTTTTAATCGGGAATAAAAAGGAAGAAAGTTTCGCCTTGGAAATAGATTACATCAAACTTAAATAAAACAATATTAGATTTTATTTTGAGTTTTTACTTTAGTTACACTCAAAATCGTATATCATGGCCAATGCATCTGCAATAAAATTTCTTCGGCCATTAACCTTGGATTTTCAAAAAGAAAAGTTGGTTGAAGAAAGAGAACTTCATAAAAATTACCATTGGAAAAAAATCATGAAGTTGCCCACACTACAACGTTATGTAGTAGTAATTGTGGCTTTTCGTGGGCTTGTACAAAAAAGAAATCCTGGCTATGATAATGGTCTTTGGCGAATTTTGGTTGAACATGATTTGAATTATATGCTCCATAAAGGAAATAAACAATTTCTCTACGAAGTCGCTGAGGAAATCAAAAAAGTTCGAGACATCAACACTTTACCTTTTAGCATTTGTTGGAAAGTGTTGATGAGCTTAGAGAAACATGAATTTTTCAGTTGTTTGTCGGTGCTTATCGAACATCTTTTCAAAAAGCATCTGGCGGTAGAAAACGAATCACAGGCGCTTAAAAAGTTCATGAACCAAATCGCCAATCAATTTGATAATACCTCGAAAAGTAGTTCCGAAGACTTACAAAGAGAGGTATATCACCTTCACAACCATTTTGGATTTACTGAAAACCAAAAAACAGAATCCCCATGGGGCACCTATTTTGTGGATACCCAAGAAGAGGAAGAAGCTTGGCATCGCTTAGACCAGAAAACAAAAGCGGTTATGCAGCAATATGAAGATGACCTTTTTTATGACCGCAGTCCCAAACCTTCTCAAGTTCAAAAGAATGAAACCATAAAAGCCGTTCAGAACTCTAACTTGAACAAAAAGCACAAAAAAGCACTTATCGATAGTATTCGAAAGAAGGGCTGACTTGTTACGAATTGTTTGATGGCGAAAAATGCCTTAGCCGTTGATGTCTACCCAACACTTTTGGATACTTCCAGTAATAAAGATAATTTTCATATGCTGCTTTTTTTCTAAATCACACCTATATCATCTCAACCACCTCACTCAAAGCTCGTCTAGATTTTGGCTTTTTACTCGGTTGATTGAAATCTTCTGGGTCTCTGTACCCGATTGCAACAGCTACTATAGTGGCATAATCGGTGTTGCCTAATATCCTATCATAATTTTCGGGTTCAATTCCTTCCATAGGGGTTGCGTCGATTCCCATTTCAGCACAAGCACTTAGCAAGACGCCAACGGCTAAATACACTTGACGGTCAAACCAGGACTTAATTTCGGCTTCCGGCAAAGGTTTTATGAACTCTTTGTAATAATCTACGGCTCCCTTTGGAAGCTCTTTTTCAATTTGCGTCTCAAAAACTTCTAAGTCATTAACTCTGCTAAATACGATTACGGTATCACTGTCCAACACTTTCTCCGTATTTACCCAAGATACTTCTGAAAGTTTTTCCTTGACATTAGTATCCGATACAAATGTAAATTTCCACGGCTGACTGTTTATCGATGATGGACTCAATTGTAAAATGCGCTTAAGCTCTTCGATTGTATTCTTTTCAATTTTCTTGGTTGCATCGTACTTTTTTGTGGTATAACGCTGCTCCATTGCTTGTATAAAACTCATATATGCTTATTTAACTATATTTTTTATAGTTGCAAAAATAAGTATAGTAATTTATCTTTGCAATAACGGTCAAAAAGGATAGTATGTATCATGTATGAATTTAACGGAAAAGAATACCCATGTTGCGCAAGTTTGACCATGGGTATTATTGGTGGAAAATGGAAAACCGTAATCTTATTCTATCTGATAGATGGGGCTCTTCGGTATAACGAGCTGCGGAAGAAAATGCCCACTGTGACTGAACGGACTTTGAGTTTGCAGTTAAAAACCTTAGAAGAAGACGGAATAATCAAAAGAAAGGTGTACACTTCCAAACCACCTTTGAAGGTTGAATATTCCCTTACCGACCTCGGCCAAACTTTAGTGCCCGTAGTCAAATCCATTTCTAACTGGGGAGAAAAGCTAGCCAACTCACAGAAAGTTTGATACATTATCCGTTAGTCACCTGCAATGGCGCTACCAAAGATACCTACCCCCAATTCCATTCAAAGTAGTACTAAACATAAAAGCACCAAAGCTATTAGTAGGCGTCTGTAGGTGCTATTCGGAATTTTTCGACTAAAAAGTTCAATTAATAATGCTGTTGCGAAAAGTAAAAACGCCGTAATTACGAAATCACCCAATCCCCAGTTGACCTCTTCTGTGAATTGCATGGCAACTAGTGGAATCAATAACATCACTCCAATGATGACCAAGAGTACTATAATTCGTTTCCAAGAGGGTTTCATTTGAGCTTTCCTTACGCTTTCAATACGTTTGAAATAATAGATTTAAACATCGAAATCCCAGTTTCCAATAGCTCATCTGGAAAATCGTAATCTGCATTGTGCAGGGCGGGAGTATCTAAACCAGCCCCCAATCCAAACATGGCTGTTTTGTAATCCCGTGAAAACCATCCGAAGTCTTCACCGAATTTAAAGGGGTATGGTCTCTTTATGATTTGGAAATTGTTTTCTAGCGCTGCTTTCGCAACGTAAGCATTACTGTCTTTATCATTGGCCGCTGCAGGAAAATATTCAAGCCATTCGATTTCAAAAGCTAGTTGATGTTCTTCGGATAGCTTTCGTACAGTAGCATGTATTTGAGACTTTAAAGCGGACATCTGCTCCCCACTCCATGTTCTCATTGTATAATGCAACTCTCCATTTGCGGGAGAAATACCATAGGCTTTTTGTCCCATATTAACATGTACGGGAGTTATCAGAGTGAAATTCTCATCTTCAGGTTTTGCTACTTCCAGTTGTGAAAAAGCTCTTATCATCTCAGAAAGCGCCAATGCGGGATTTACCCCATTCTCCGGCTCCGCTGCATGTGATTCTTTTCCTTTTAGACGTATGATAAAACTTTGAACTTCCGCAGAAAAACCTTTTTGCATTAGAATAGTGCTGTGCAGCGGTTCTTTAGGGATATTGTGAAGAGCAAATACATAATCCGTTTTTAGGCTTTTAAAGCGTTCATCTTGAAGTACCCGATATGCTCCTTCCCCATTTTCTTCAGCAGGTTGAAATAAGAGAATCACTTCTCCTGATTCAAATGATTGGTTCTTTAACCAAAAAATCAAACCGGAAACGATAGCCATATGACCATCATGTCCGCATTTATGGGAAACCCCTTTGTTTTTTGATTGATGTTCAAATTGATTCTCTTCTTGAATCGGAAGCGCATCTAATTCACAACGAATGGTAATCGACGGACCTTTTTTAGGGAATTTAAAAATAGCTACTAGCCCTGTACCACCTAAATTTTCAAGTATTTCCGTGGGATGGTGTTTTTCAATAAAATCCCGTATCCGTTTAGCGGTTTCATACTCAAAACCCGATAATTCAGGATTTTCATGAAGTGTCTTTCGTAAATGTACTATTTCAGAGTTCATCAAAAAGCTATTCATCAAAGCTACTAATACACATGATAGTCTCCCCTTTGCTTACTGGCGGAGTGCCTATTTTGTATAAAATAATTCCTGCTTTAGGTGACCTTATTTCAGATAGTAATTTTCCAAACTCATCTTTGATGATACCAACTAGCTCCCCTTTTAGAACCGTGTCTCCTGCGAGGTGTACACTATAAAAAATACCTTCCTGCGGCGAACTTATATAGTCTTGGCTATTCAGCCAAATTCTCGGTGTATCGATTTCAGTAGCATTGTCGTAAATACCCATCTTATTGAGCATATTGTACACTCCGGTTTTTATCAAATCAACCATATCTTGCTGTACATTGCCCAACTTGCCCGCTTCGATGCTAATTCCAGTTTTTCCATCTTGTACGGCTTGTTTAAAAACATATTTGGCCGGGTCGCTGTCCTTTAAAGTGTATGGATAGGAAACGATATATTCAAAACCACTAACCTCCGAAAGCTCTTTAGCCAATTGAGTTTGTTTGGGTTTGCGCTCATTGTTGTAATAACAAATAAAAGGCAACAAATCTTCACTGGCATCTCCCCCATGAATATCTAAAAAAACATCGGTTTTCGGAATAATCTCTGTGGTAATTAAATTCGCAATTTGTTGGGTTACCGTACCTTCTGAATTTCCAGGAAAGGCCCCGTTCAAATTGACCCCATCGTTAGCATTCTTAAAAGGCGTACGTGTAAAAAAGGAGTTGGTACTCGCAATGGGAATAACGATTAAAGTACCCGTCAACTCCGTTGCTTTGATGTCTTGCAACAATCCTTGCACAGCCATTATAGGTGGATATTCATACCCATGCACGCCAGCAACCATGGTGAAAACCGGGCCTTCTTTTTCACCCTTGATAATCGAAATGGGTAAGAAAGTGGTATTGCCATCGGAGTCGTTAAAATCGATACGAATATTTTCTACGGATGGACGACTGGTTTTCTCGTAAGTCTTTTGAAAGGCACTTTGTGCGGAAACCGATGGAATGGAAAAAGAAACGAATAGGACCGTGATTGCTTTAAGGATAACTTTGTGTATCATATATTTTTAAAATTAGGACTAGTAGTAATACTAAGTTAAATACTTTTTGAATTGCAAAAATGGTTTAAATCTGTAAACTTATTTTAGGACGAGACAGCTGGGACGGCACTCGTCGCAGACGAGCGCTAGCGGGGTTTTATTTAAGTAAGTCGATAACTTCCTGATCGGTAGTACCCTTCATAGTTTCAATATTTTTTTTCAAGATTGAATTACTTTCCATTTCATCGGTAAATTCCTTGCATACTTTAAAAATACTCTCGGATAATTTCAAAACTTTTGGGTCCTCCAATTCTGAATTTTCTAATATTTTGAAAATATCAGAAACAAGGTTAGTCGATAAAGTATTTGTAGTACCAATCGAGTCCATTAGGCCATGGAGAAGTATGCTTTTCTTTTTTATTTTTCCCATTCTCTCATTAATTTTATCTGATAGTATTTTTGCATTATTGAAACATAAATTTGAGTAGGCAGTTGTATACTTTTCTTCGGTATCAATTCCTTTCTCATCTTCAATAAACTTTTTTAGCTTATTTACAACACTATTGTTCATCTTGCCAATGCCATATGTAAACGAATTAAACTCCAAATCGTGAAGAAATTTATTTCTAAAAATCATTTGGAGCTCCAAGTTAAAATGTTCCTCTTTCGATAGAATGTTCAAATCAAAAAGTAAATCAATTTTACTTTTAAATGGAATGCCTGCTTTGTTTCCAAAGTTCTTTGTTCTTTCCTTATCGAAAATCGCCAAGTAGGAAAGCAATAAACTATTAACTACACTTTCGATTTTAAGAGAATTTCTTAATACTTCTGACCTCAAAGCCATGTTTAAATTATCGTTCATTAGTTTTCTAATAAAAGCTTGTTTAAATACATCACAAAATATAATCCCTTAAAAATAGAGAACGTCTAGCGAGATGTAAAACCTATATCAAAAAGAAACCCTAATACAAAAGCATCAGGGCATTAATTAAACCTTTTCCAACCTAGGTAGGTCTCGACTGCGCTCGACCGGACATCTAGTTGCTAAGCCTCCAAAGCCTTCTTCACCATTACTTTAGCCAAATGTGCCCGATATTCCTCATCGGCAAAATGGTCGCTCATCAACTCATCTTCCATTCCATCAACTGCATGTGATGCAGCATCTGAATTGCCCGAATAGGCATTTTCTACGGCGGTTGCGCGATAGGGTGTTCCTGCTACTCCAGTTACTCCCACTTTGACGGCATCGCCTTCCTTAACTGCGGCTACGCCCACGACTGCAAAACGTGAAGCGGACTGAAAGAATTTTTGATAATTGCCATTCGCTACTTTAGGAAAACGAATCGCCGTGATGATTTCATCTTCTGCTATGGCCGTTGTGAAAATACCCAAGAAGAATTCCGTTGCAGGAATGGTTCTTTTACCACTCTTCCCTTCTACTTCTATTTTGGCATCACAGGCCAAAACTACCGCAGGGTAATCTGCAGCAGGGTCTGCATGGGCCAAGCTTCCCCCAATCGTTCCGCGATTACGGACTTGTATATCACCAATGTGTTTCGCGGTTTGCGCTAGAATATTCAAATCCGAATTTATCAAATCGGAGTTTACAATATCCGCATGGGTACAATTCGCCCCAATGACAATCTCATTACCATCGGCAGTAATGGAATTCATTCCTGAAATGCCGCTGATGTCAATCAATATTTCCGGACGACTTAAGCGCAACTTCATGGCGGGAATCAAACTATGTCCCCCAGAAAGCAATTTTGCATCATCGCCGTGCTTGTCAAGCAAACTAATTGCTTCACTCACGGAAGATGCTTTTATATAATCAAATTTTGCTGGTATCATTTTTACTGTGTGTTTTAATTTAAATGTTCTCTTACGAGTACTATTGGAATTTTAAGAACCATTGTTTTTAAAAAGCTATACGCTTTACGCTGCACGCTGTACGCTTTTAATATTTGCGTGAGGCGCAGAGCGTTTAGCGTGCGGCGCTAATTTTGCATCGCCTTCCAAACGCGCTGTGGTGTCACTGGCATCTGAATATCGGTAACTCCTAAATGCGCTAAGGCATCTACTACGGCATTTACCACGGCTGGTGTTGAGCCAATCGCTCCTGCCTCACCTGCTCCTTTTACGCCTAATGGATTATGTGGGCAAGGGGTTGTGGTTCTATCGGTTTCAATCATGGGAACATCATCTGCTCTTGGCATCGCATAGTCCATATAGGAACCGGTTACCATTTGGCCCTCTCCGTCATACACGACTTCCTCTAATAATGCTTGGCCTACGCCTTGCACTACGCCACCATGAATTTGACCATCTACAATCATCGGATTCATTACATTACCCACATCATCACAAGCGACGAAACGTTGTAAGTCTACTTTTCCGGTATCTGCATCCACCTCAACCACTGCGATATGGGTTCCGAAGGGATAGGTGAAATTTGTCGGGTCATAGAAACTGGAGAAATCAAGTCCGGGTTCTACACCTTCCGGATAATCGTGTGGTACGTAAGCCGTCAAGGAGACATCTCCGAAGGAAATAGACTTGTCCGTTCCTTTTACTGTCCATTTGCCTTCTGCATATTCCAAATCTTCTTCGGCTGCTTCCAGTTTGTGAGCGGCTATTTTGGCTCCTTTTTCCAGCACTTTTTCTACACTTTTGATAATTGCACTCCCCCCTACTGCCAAACTCCGAGAACCATAGGTTCCCATTCCGAAGGCGACTTGGTCGGTATCCCCATGTACGATATCAATGTCATCCATAGGAATTCCTAATTTATCAGCTAGGAATTGCGCAAATACGGTTTCATGACCTTGTCCGTGGGAATGTGCTCCTGTAAATACAGATACTTTTCCAGTAGGTTGTACTCTAACATGCCCTACTTCGTAAAGTCCGGCGCGAGCGCCTAAAGACCCCACTACAGCTGAAGGTGCAATTCCGCAACCTTCTATATAGGTAGATATTCCAACTCCCAATAATTTTCCATTCTTGCGCGCTTCCGCTTGTTCCTTTCTGAAATCTTCGTAACCCAACATTTCTAATCCTCTTTTGAGAACTCCGTGGTAATTGCCACTATCATATTGCAATGCAACCTGAGTTTGATACCCAGGTTCTGAAGTTCCATTAAATGGAGGAATGAAGTTCTTATAGCGCAGTTCGGCAGGGTCCATATTCATTTCCTTGGCTGCCTTCGATACAATTCGTTCCAGCAAATAGGTAGCTTCAGGTCTTCCCGCACCGCGGTAGGCATCAACTGCAACCGTATGTGTAAAGGGTGCTACAACATTTAAATGAATTAAAGGAGTCGTATAAACTCCTTGAAAAAGTGTTCCATGTAAATAGGTTGGAACTGCCGGTGCAAAAGTCGAAAGGTAGGCGCCCATGGCACAATACTCATCCGTTAGGTGTGCAACGATTTTTCCGTTCGCATCAAAGCCCATTTTAGAATGGACGATATGGTCACGCCCATGTGCATCGGTCAAAAAAGCTTCCGTTCTGTCGGATGTCCATTTAATAGGTCTTCCGATTTCCTTCGATGCCCAAGTCAATAAGGCTTCTTCCGTATAATGATATATTTTACTTCCAAATCCACCACCCACATCATAGGATACCACACGCACTTTATGCTCGGGAATTCCCAAAGCAAAAGCGCACAATAGTAATCGCACCAAATGCGGATTCTGAGTACTGGTATATAAAGTCCATTTATCTGCATTTACATCGTAATCTGAAATATAACTTCGTGGCTCAATAGCATTCGGAGCTACACGATGGTTCTTGTAGGTCATCTCCGTAACATGATGGGCATTCGCTAAAGCCGCTTCTACCTCTGCCCTATCATTGCCAATACACCAGTCAAAAGCGGCATTATCTCCCCACTGGTCATGGACTTTCGGCGCACCAGGCTCCATTGCTTTTTTAGGACATGTAACTGCTGGTAAAGCTTCATAACTCACTTGAACCAATTCGGCAGCGTCTCGCGCCAACTCCAAAGTTTCGGCAATTACAATAGCGACTGCTTCCCCCAAATGATTGATTTTGTCTTTCGCCAAAAGCGGATGCAAAGGCTCACGCATTGTCTCACCATTCTTGAAATCGACTTGCCATCCACAAGGAACTCCGAATGTACCACAAGCATCGCCACCCGTATAAACGGCCACGAACCCTTCTGCTTTTTCAGCAGCGGAAGTATCTATACTCAGCACTTTTGCATGTGCATACGGACTTCGAACAAAAGCCGCATGGGTCATTCCGTGCAGTTTGATATCATCGGTATACTTACCAGCCCCTTTTAGAAATCGAGCGTCTTCTCTTCTTTTTACAGGTTTTCCTATATACGTTTCCATAGCTTATGCATTTATTTTTTCAGCGGCTTGCTGTATCGATTTGACAATGTTGTGATAGCCCGTGCATCGGCAGAAGTTACCTTCGAGTCCGTGCCGTATTTCTTCTTCGGACGGATTCGGATTGTTCTTTAGGATATCGGCTGCGGTCATGACCATTCCAGGTGTACAGAATCCACATTGTAATCCATGATTATCTTTAAAAGCCTCCTGAATCGGATGCATTTCATTTCCGTCGGCCATTCCCTCAATGGTTTTGATTTCACAGCCATCTACTTGAACCGCTAGAAGCGTACAAGCCTTAGCAGCAGCACCATCCACATGAACGGTACATGCACCACATCCGCTGGTATCACAACCGATATGTGTACCAGTAAGGTACAACGTTTCCCTAAGGTATTGAGCTAAACTTATGCGCGGCTCGATATCATGGTTATACGTTTTACCATTAATCTTTACTGAAATTTGCATATGTAATAAGATTTAAAGTGTTTCTCGTTAAAATAAGAGGTCAAATTACATTCTTATGTCACATCGAGCGCCGTCGAGATGCGTTCAAAACTGTCCGTTGTTTGTTCTCGACTCCGCTCGAAATGACAGTGGAAGTCATTTGACCATACTGGTCTATCAAGATAAAAAGAAGAGTTGGTTTATTACAATTATTTTGAGAAGAATTTTGACAATTTCTCAATTAATTGGGAATTTGCTTAATTACTTCATAAGGGAAGGCTAGCAAAGTTGCCTGTTCAGCAAATTCCGTTTCCTTCGGAGTTGCTGCAAAACCTGTTTTAGGCTTTCCAAATTATGTGCGGATGCGAGAACATCTATATAGGGAAGCGCTGTTTTCATACCGATAGCCTCAGGTGAAAAATCGGGACTTCCCGCCAAGGGATTCAACCAAATTACTTTTTTCGATTTTTTATAGATAGTCTTCATGGCCTCTTTCATGACCTCGGGCTCGCCGGTATCCCATCCATCGGATAAAATCAAGACGATGGTTTTCTTATCGAGCATACCATGACCATAGTTTTGGGTAAAGTCTTGAAGGCATGAGCCTATCGTCGTACCACCAGACCAATGAGGAACGCGCTCTGAAATGGTTCGGAAAGCTTTATCAAACTCATTATTATCTAATATTTCACTAACCTTATGCAAGGCCGTACTAAAGACAAGCGTCTCTATTTTGTCATAGGCATTTTGAAAGGCATATATAAGGTGGATAAAAAAGCGACTGTATAAATCCATAGAACGGCTTACGTCACATAGGAGTACCAGCTTTAGTTTTCGGTTTTTCTTTTCGGAAAAAACCAATTGCTGAATCTCTCCTCCTTTGCGCATGTTCTGACGGATGGTTTGTTTTAAGTCCAGTTGTTGCCTTCTTTTCGATTTCTTTCGAAGCCTACTTTTTTGATGCGCCATCTTACGCGCCAGTTTTTGCAAAACCCGCATCATCAATCGCATTTCATCTTCACTTAAATCGAGGAAGTCCTTTCGTGTAAGCACTTCTAAATCACTAAAAGCAGCAATTTCTTTTTCTTCTTCGGAGGGACTTAAATTCAACCAATTTTTTAAAGCATCGAATTGTGCAGCTTTGGTTTTCTTTTCAGGTTTTTCTTTTTCTTCAGGAAGTTCTTTGACTTTGGAATCCGTTGCTTTTTTTAGTTGGTCTTTGAATTCGTAATAGTATTCATTGAACTTGGACTGTTGGAATTGGCTCTTCGTTAAAACTGAACGCAGTGCTTCCCGGAAATAGTCTTCCGAATTAATTGGTAGGTAAGAAATTGCTGTTAGCGCATCGGCCTCTTCCGTAGCGGTCAAATTGAAACTCTTTTTGCGCAGAAAACGACAGAGCAAAACTACGTTTGCGGAGAGTTCGGTTTGATGTGCTACGGTTGCTGGCATATCTTTACTTTATCTAAACGCAAGGGGCGCAAGAGTTTTTAAATTTAGTTTCCATTTTGCAAAGCCTTTTGAGCCGCCATTTTTCATTTACCCATGCCCTAAAGGGATTGAAAAATGGCTAACCTTATGGCAAGTAAGAAAAAGTCCTCCCTTTAGGGTCGGGGTAAAGACTTTTTCGATTCCATTACTATTTCTTTGCGCCCCCCTTGCGCTTTTCAACTTTGCAAACCTTGCGTTTAAATTACCCGCACAGAGCATCACCCAATCCGAGAAGTAACCCCAGTCCGCTCTAACAACTCTGAAAGTGAATCCACCGTATGTCGCATATCTTGCCAGTCTTTCAGAACAACACCTAAAGTGTCTTCAACTATTTGTTTATCTAAATGTGTTAAGTGCATGCCAGCCAGTGCTCTAGCCCAATCAATAGTTTCAGAAATACCTGGAGTCTTTTCGAGTTTCATTTCTCGTAATTCCTTCATGAAAGAACAGATTTGAACGCCTAATTTTTGGTCGATTTCTGGGACCTTGGACTTCACAATCGCCAACTCCTTTTCAAAAGTTGGGTAGTCAATCCATAGATACAAGCATCTTCTTCGAAGGGCTTCGGAAAGTTCTCTGGTTCGATTTCCTGTTAGGATAATTTGAGGTTTGTTGGTTGCTTTTATGGTTCCTATTTCCGGAATGGTTACTTGCCAATCGGAAAGTACTTCCAACAAAAAACTTTCAAACTCTTCATCCGCCCTATCAATTTCATCAATCAGCAAGACCGTTTTATCTGGATGTGTAATCGCATTCAAAACTGGTCTTTTCAAAAGAAACTTATCAGAGAAAATCGTTTCTTCTAGGGCTTTGACATCTTGTTCTTTACTCTCCTGCATCTTAAGATAGAGTAATTGGTGCTGGTAATTCCATTCGTACAAAGCATGGGTGCTATCCAATCCCTCATAACATTGCAGACGGATTAATTCTGTTTGCAGTGCCTTTGCCATTACTTTGGTTATCTCCGTTTTCCCTACTCCAGCGGGACCTTCAACCAACAAAGGTTTCTCCAACTTCATGGCTAGAAATATAGACATAGCAATAGCCCCATCATCAATATAGCCTTGCTCTTGTAGCATTTTTTTGATTTGGGAAAGTTCTTCACTCTTCATATACTATAAATTAATGCTAAGGGATTAAGATACCTAAATTCAATTGCTGTGACAAGTTTTGGATTCTAAATTGGTATATTTCCTTAGGATATAATTACTAGTAAATCTTAATAAATGAGTTGGATAAAAACAATCGATTTCGATAAAGCCGAAGGCAAACTAAAAAGCCTCTACAAGAGAGTAAAAGGTCCTGATAACAATGTGGATAATGTTTTGAAAATTCACAGTCTTCGTCCACATACGCTTGAGGGGCATATGGTCTTGTATAAAGCTGTATTGCATCATTCCGGAAACACTTTGCCTAAATGGTATCTAGAAGCTCTTGGATGTTATGTAAGCCACCTCAACAACTGTGAGTATTGCTTGGACCACCATTTTGCTGGACTACAACGTCTTCTTAATGATGATGCAAAATCAAATCAATTTTTGGAAGCTGTCAAGAATGACGCTCTAGATTCCTTCTTTGATGTAAAACACAACGATGGAGCCGCCTATGCTAAAAAGCTAACAATGAATGTTCAAAGTATCATTGAAGAAGACTTTGCCGCACTCAAAAAATCAGGATTCACCGAAGGCGAAATACTGGAAATCAATCAAGTCGTCAGTTATTTCAACTATGTGAATCGAAGTGTCATTGGATTGGGTGCTAGTACAAAGGGAGATATTTTAGGACTCTCCCCCAACCAAAATGATGACCCCGATAATTGGGGGCACTCTTAATTGTTTAAACGCAAGGTTCGCAAAGAAAAAGCGCAAAGGACGCAAAGAGTTTATAGCCGTCAAAAATTCTTAGCGAACCTTGCGAAACCCTTGCGCCCTTTGCGTTTAAAAAACCTTACAAATTATCCAACTGATTGCTACTCTTATCATCGCTGATAGTCCAAAAGAAACCTACCACGAAGAAAGCATCAGCAGTCGGACGAATAGCGCGGCGTTCAAAAATCCCATCCATATTTGGAGTATTGGCATATTGATAGCCGTTGACATTGCGAAACCCAGTTACATTACTCACGGAGAAAAACAGTATTTTTTGTGGGGCTATCAAATAGGCCCAATTCACGTTCAAGCTGTTGAGAGACCTCGTTTTTTCCGCTAAGAACTCTGGTGTATTCGGGTTGTCGTAAGGCCTACCCGAACCATAATTATAGGAGATTCCGACCTGTGACCGCCAATCTTCAACCCAATATTTGGTCACCAAGGAAAGACTATGTGTGGGGGCAAAATTAGGCGTGGCCCGCTCTGGGAAATCCCGGAAATCACGTTCTGTATCGAGGTAGGAATAGGATGCCCAATAATCTAGATTTTTGATGCTTTTATTATCCTTCCAGAAGATATCTATACCCGTAGCGTAACCACCTCCTAGGTTGTTGAACTGGGAATTTACTTGCGGCATTTGGGTATCGAATTTTACAAGTTGGTCATAATCCTTATAGAAAGCCTCTGCACGTAAAGTTTTTCTATCCGACAAGTATTGATAGTTGAAAATATAGTGTGAAGTCTTTTCAAAATTCAAGCTCTGGTCGAACTTTAGGGATTCACTCAACGGATTTTGATAGAAATCTCCATAAGCCAAAGAGAACTGCCCCTTATCACTGGTTTTATAAGCCAGAGCAATTCTTGGAGCGATATTGGCGTCCTCCAAAAAACTGGAATACTCTCCCCGTACACCAAGTTTCATCGCAAATTTGTTGCTTAAAAAAATATCCGCTTCGACAAAACCAGCACTAAGGTTATCATTAAATCCGGAATCCAAACCGAATCCGTCAGGAGTAGCAAATGTCTCTTCATAGTCCGAAATAAAGTGTTCCGCACCAATATTCAATTGAAATCGGCTACTAAAATTCTTCTTGACTTTAACTTTTATATGTCCTGCAGTTTCATTGCCATTGATATCATTCTCTCCAAAACCGATATCATTTCTATCGGAAGAAATACTGGCACCTGCCGTCATTGTCCATTCCTTATCAAAAAAATGCTTGTATGTACTATTGACGTAGAGGTTACTGTTCTTTAATTTAAAATTCACGAAATCCTCGAAATTGATATCCTCTTGGTCAACATCAACCTTAGCTTGATTGAAACCGGTATAAAATTTGAACATTCCTTTTTTGGTCTTGCTTCTAAAAACCGCCTCCCCAGCAATGGATTCGAAAGGTTTGTTCCATCTGGCACCCTGCTCGTTAGGGATTATCCAATAGTAGGGTGCTAGATTAGTATATTGTGCGTTGAAACTTAGGGATTTATTACCCCATATCTCTGTACGGCCCAAACTGGCACCTACCGAAAGTACCCCGATATCGGTTTTTTCTTGGTCTGGCTCATCGGTGGTATTTAAAAGAAGTACGCTAGAGAGTGCTTGCCCGTATTCTGCGGAATAGCCACCGGTACTAAATGTAATCCCCTTAAAAAGAAAAGGCGATAAACGACCTCGGGTAGGAATATTATTTGGAGTAGCATTAAAAAATTGAAAAACACGGAGTCCGTCGACAAAGACCTGCGTCTCCCCGCCACCGCCACCGCGCACAAATAGTCGACCGTCTTCGCTGATATTAGATGTACCCGGTAAGGTTTGCAGGGCCCCTACCACATCGCCAGCTGCTCCCGCCGTGGTTACAATATCTAATGGTTTTAGAACAGATACTTTGGAATTATCTCCCGCCTGAAAGCTTCCAGCAGTTAGGGTTACTCCTGTCAGTTGATTTATAGCTGCCAGTAGTTTAATATTCAAATCCTTTAAATAGGAAACATCTCCCGCTTGCATATAAGTATCAAATGAAATCATAGAAACAATAAGGTTCTGAGTTCCTGTTTCCGAAGTTTCAAAACTAAATTTTCCATTTTCATCAGAGGACGCTCCATCATAGGTACCTTCCAAATAGATGTTTGCTCCTTCTATGGGATTGTCTTTTCCATCGGTAATTGTTCCGGAAATGGTGGTCTGGGCGAGTATTATTAAGGAGTAAAATAAGAATGTGATTGTTAAGATTGGTTTTCTCATGACTGTTGCGTTAGCAACCCTAAATTCATTTCAGGGTCCGTTTGATTTGTTTGATGAAGCAAAAATGAGAACTATAAATAGCCAAGAAAAAACTGAATGACCGAACTGTAATTTTTCAGGACTGAATTGCAGTCGAATAATCAAATTACAATTCAGCTACAAAATTCGACAACTCAGTAATATGCATTTAAAAAGTCGAGAAGAGCATTGCATCTTTGGATCATCAGTAACGAATTAAACTATTAATCAACAGATTCCTGCCTTTACTGAAACAAGTTCAGCCCAAGCGCAGGAATGACATTAAAACTTACTTATCATGAAAAAACTAGGATTTATTATCGGAGCATTACTTATCGGTTTCACAGGAATTGCACAAGACAAAAAAGGAGTGACAGTAACTGTAACTGTTGAAAATGTACTGACTGAGGGAGGTACTATTCTCGCTGGGTTGCATACTGCAGATACCTTCATGAAAAGCAATGGCATCTTAACTGCCGAAGCTCCGGCGAAAGCTGGAGAAGTAACTTTAACTTTTGAAAACGTTGAACCAGGTCCTTTCGCCATAATGGTTATGCACGACGCAAACGACAACAAGCAGATGGACTACGAAGCGAACGGTATGCCAAAGGAAAACTATGGCACTTCAGGAGAAATGAATATGTTCGGCCCTCCAAGCTTTGAAACTTCAAAATTTGAAGTTACTGACGAAGACCAAGAAATCAGAATTCGCTTCTAGAACAAATTCATCAATCAAAAAAGTAAAAGCTTGCCGCAAGGTGAGCTTTTTTGCTTTAAAAAGTTAAGTTAAAACTATAAGTTAATCTTATGGTTTTTTGTATTTTTATGCATTAAAACTATCGCAATGACCATCACCCAATTACAATATGTTTTAGCTGTTGCTGAATATCGCAATTTCACCCTGGCAGCTCAGAAAAGTTTCGTAACCCAGCCTACCCTAAGCATGCAGGTACAAAAGCTAGAAGATGAATTGGATGTTCTTATATTCGACAGAAGTAAAAAACCTATCGGGATAACTGAAGTAGGTGATAAAATAGTAGCTCAAGCCAAAAATATTGTCAATGAGGCTTCAAGAATTACAGATATCGTAGATCAGGATAAAGGTTTTATTGGAGGAGATTTCATTTTGGGAATTATCCCTACAGTAATGCCGACTTTACTACCTATGTTTCTTAAGACATTTATCAAAAAATATCCGAAGGTGAATCTGATTATTAAAGAGCAAAGTACAGAAAGTCTAATTCGTAATATTCAAGATGGTCATATTGATGCTGCCATTGCAGCAACACCGCTTGAAATCGAATTCATCAAAGAGCGCCCTTTATATTATGAGCCCTTTGTTGGTTATGTACCTAGAAATCATAGGCTGGGTGCCTATGAGAGTTTAAAACCTGAAGATTTGGACGTTTCTGATGTGTTGCTTTTGCAAGACGGACATTGTTTTAGAGATGGCGTGATAAACCTTTGCAAGGCTCCAAAAGACTTGTCAAAAGAACATTTTCAACTACAGAGTGGAAGTTTTGAAACTTTAGTAAACTTGGCTGACGAAGATATGGGTATGACCCTGCTCCCCTATTTAAATACTTTAGAATTGGATGATGTCAAAAAGAAAAATTTAAAGTATTTCAACAACCCTTCGCCAGCGAGAGAGGTCAGTTTAATTTATCACAAAAGCGAATTGAAGATTCAAATTACCGAAGCTTTGCGTGACGTTATTTCAGGCATTGTAAGAGGCGCTATTGCCTTTCAAGATGTGAAGATAATTAGCCCTATAAATAAGAACTAAAAAACCCAGCCAAATGGCTGGGTTTTAGGTTATGCTTTTAAATAAATTAGACTTTCTTGTAATTCTGGTTTATCAGTTACGAACTGCTGTATCCAGAGTTTGAGTTCCTCAATTTCTTCGGGGAGTAAGTTTGAAATTGCTTTTTTAAGTTCTTTGCAAAAAAGCTTCGTATCGAAGCTCACTTTTTTGAGTACTGTTTTCGTGTACTCAAGCATTGCTCTAGCCATATTTCAAAATGTTTAATTAATTAGTAGTTCTTTGGGCGTCTCGACGTCCTAAAGTTAAACAGAAAAGTATATATGTTATTGCTGCATTTTTGTTAAAAATTCGATAATTTCATGTTAACGAGAGATACATCTTTTGAATCGCCTATTCAATTTACGCTAAGCCAAATGAAAAAAATCATACTATACTTCCTATTTTCATCCTTATTCATAGGCTGTTCAACCACAAAAAATAGAATCAAAAAGAACAGCCAAAAGCTTTTAAACTCAAGTTTATATGAGAATCAATTTACAGGATTTTTAGTGGTAGATTCTGAAAATAAGGACACATTGCTAAATTTTAACGATAAAAAGTACTTTACTCCTGCAAGCAATACGAAAATCTTCACTTTGTTTACTGGCCTAAAACTAGTATCAGACAGCATTCCTGCTTTAAAATATATCCATCAAAATGATACACTTTACATAGAGGGCACGGGTGATCCTACGCTTTTACATTCTTATTTTGAACATAATAAAATCCTCGATTTTTTAAAAAAATATGATAACATATTAATCCACCTCAACAATTTTCAAGATGAAAAATTTGGTCCAGGTTGGGCCTGGGAAGACTACCAGTACTATTTTCAACCTGAAAAGGGACCTTTGCCCTTACATGGTAATGTTACAACAATATCGTCCTCTAGCCCTATGCAAGTAACTCCCGCCTACTTTCAGGACAGTGTTATTCGCATTAATTTCAACCGAAATAGGGAATTGCAAAAGAATACATTCTACTATGGACTTTCACGAAAAGACACTTTAGAAGTTCCCTTTAAAACCGATACTTCACTAACTAAAAAATTACTTGGAAGGCTTCTTAGCAAGGATGTAAAAATCGTTGAGAAAATGCCTGAAGGAGAAAAAGAGGTTGCCTATAGTGTTCCCGTTGATTCTGTATATAGACGTATGATGATAGAAAGCGACAATTTTTTAGCGGAACAGCTGCTGCTGGTATGCTCTTCAACACTTTCAGACACATTGAGTAGTTCTCGAGTTAGGGAATACATCATAGAAAATGAACTGGCCGATTTAAAACAGCAACCCAGATGGGTTGATGGTTCGGGACTTTCAAGATACAATCTCTTCACCCCAGAGTCTATGGTTCATGTTTTAAGTAAAATGTATCAGGATATTCCGAGGGAACGTTTATTTAGTTTTTTTCCTGTCGGAGGTGAAGGAACTTTAAAGGACTGGTATCCTGGAAATCCAAAACCGTACCTCTTTGCCAAAACAGGAAGCGTTGGTAACAATCATAACATTAGTGGATATCTAATAACAAAATCAGGTAGAACATTAATTTTCAGCTTTATGAATAATCATTTCAGACAACCTTCATCCGAAGTAAAAAAGCGAATGGAGCAGATTTTTGAGGATATTCGAGATAACTATTAAACAAGCTTCTTCGAGTCTACAAGTTCAGAAAAGCAATTTAAAAGCAACTTCAATTTCGGATTGATATAGGTTTCACAAAAAGGCTTTTGCTTATTTGAATAGTAATAGTTGTGAAACATTTCATCGGAAAGCTTAAATGCCTTAAAGGTAAGTACTTGCGTAATTAGATTCCTTTCAAAGTCCTCTTGCAAATCTGATAAAATTTTAACTGTAAGTAGCTCATCCTTTTCACTGAAAACATAAATCGCCGAACGATATTTGCTACGCATCGAATGCTCGGAAGTACTTTTATGGGTATGTAAATGAATAGCGATTATATCTCTCAAGGAAATTTTACTGCTATCAAAATGGACAATTACAGCTTCAGAAAAGCTAGAACTCTCCTTCTCAGAGGCCACAAAACCTTGCTCTACTTTATCAACTCCTTTCAGAGATTGAAAAACAGCCTCGGTACACCAATGGCAGCCTCCGCCTAAGGCTATTTTATGCAATGATTCCATGAAGGTATAGTCGCAATTTTCTCAAGAAACTATCCCATGAATTTGGGCATATTGAAGTAGCATAATGGTTTTTGAATCCCGTATTTCACCAGTTTTCATCATTTGTATTGCTGTTTCAAAAGGATATTCCAATACTTCTATGTTTTCGGTCTCATGTTCTGAACCTCCACCTTCGCCTACTTTCATCTCATCCTCATATTGGCCAATAAACAAGTACAATATTTCAGTTACCGAACCCGGACTCATATAGGTCTCAATCACTTTTTCAACGTTATCGATACGATAACCCGTTTCCTCTTCTGTTTCCTTGCGAATACAATCTTCAGGATTGTCTCCGTCAAGCAGTCCTGCACAAGCTTCAATCATCATCCCATCTTCATTACCATTGACATAGGTTGGCATTCGAAACTGTCTTGTCAACACAACAGTTCCTTTCTCTTTGTTGTACAACAAAATAGCTGCCCCATTACCTCTATCATAAGCTTCACGTTCCTGGGTTTCCCAGGTACCGTCTTCTTTTTGATAATCGAATTTGTACTTATTCAAGGTATACCAATTGTCAGACAAGAGGATTTTTTCAATGTTTCTTATTTTTCCGTTTTTCAATATAGTTGAGATTTAAAAGCGCTTTAAAGATACTACTAATGCAAATTATTTGTAAAAATCTCTATATTCATAAATCCGTACGGACTAATCTACTTGTTTCTATGAAAAATTCAGTTGTTGTTTTACTTCTTATCATTCTAGTTCTCAGTTGTAAGGAAAAAACTCATGATGAGCTAGTAAAGAAAGACCTTCCTCGCATTGCCATTGCAGGAATTGGCATAGAATCAAGTACCTTCTCCCCTGCTCAAACCCATGAGGAAGCATTTCATGCAAGAATTGGTGATTCCATTTTCAAACGCTATCCTTTTTTTGCTGACAGTACTGAGATTAGAAAACGTGCTGATTGGGTTCCTACTTTATTGGGAAAGTCCTTACCTGGCGGAATCGTTAATCGAGAAGCATATGAATCCATGGTGTCCAAGACTTTAAATATGCTTAAAGAAAATGGTCCCTATGACGGATTGTTTTTTGACATACATGGTGCGATGAGCGTTGTGGGATTAGAAGATGCTGAAGGCGATTTAATCAAACGCATTCGGGAGGTTATCGGCACAGAAGTCTTGGTTTCTACTTCTATGGATTTGCATGGCAATGTATCGAAGCGTTTGGCTGAGCACTCAGATTTAATCACCTGTTACCGTATGGCACCCCATGAAGATGCCTTGGAATCAAAAGCAAGAGCGATTACAAATTTATTAGACCGTTTGGAAAGTGGAAAAGGAAAACCAAAGTACAAAGCATGGATTCCCGTTCCCATACTTTTACCAGGAGAAAAAACAAGTACACGTATTGAACCGGGTAAAAGCCTCTACGCTCAAATACCGTCCGTTGAAAATCAGGAAGGTGTAATCGATGCGGCCATATGGATTGGTTATGCGTGGGCTGATGAAGCTCGTAACCATGCTGTCGTTATGGTCACAGGAGATGACGAGAAACAAGTTACTACAGGAGCTGAAAAGTTGGCCAATGCTTTTTGGGATGTTCGAAATGAATTTGAATTTGTAGCTCCTGTTGCCACATTGAACGAAAGCTTAAAAATGGCGATAACACATAAAGAACATCCATTTATTATCAGCGATATGGGGGATAACCCTACAGCGGGTGGTGCCGGTGATGTCACTTGGACTTTGCAACAACTATTAGCTAGACCCGAGTTTAAATCTGAAAACGGATCATCTTTGATTTATGCTTCCATTCCCGGTCCGGAATTGATTGATGAAGCTTTGAAAGTAGGTATTGGAGGAGAAGTTTCTGCTCTGGCAGGAGCTATGGTAGACAATCGTTATGCCCCTCCCATTAAACTAACAGGAACAGTTACAGCAATTAAAGAAGGTGACCGAGACGCTGAAATTGAAGTAGTAGTAAAAATTGGAAGTATCAATGTTATCGTGACTAAAAAGCGGAAACCTTACCATCAAGAAAAAGACTTTACAGATTTAGGATTGAATCCCCGTGAATCAGATATCTTAGTAGTCAAAATAGGGTATTTAGTTCCAGAGCTCTACGATATGAGAAAAGGATGGATTATGGCATTAACTCCAGGAGGTGTAGACCAAGATTTAGAACGTTTGGGGTACAAGAATATCAAAAGACCAATGTTTCCATTGGATGCCGATATGGAAAGTCCTGATTTGAAAGCAAGATTACTAAGAGCATCAAATGCTCTTAAATAAAAATAAAAAGTAATAGAATAGTATATGATTATAGAACCTAGAACCCGCGGGTTTATATGCACAACAGCACATCCAATGGGTTGCGCAGAAAATGTAAAAGCACAAATCGGATATATAAAATCGAAAGGCCAAAATGAAGGTCCTAAAAAAGTATTGGTAATCGGTGCTTCAACCGGCTTCGGTCTGGCATCAAGGATAACAAGTGCTTTTGGATCCAATGCGTCAACTATCGGGGTGTTTTTTGAAAAACCACCTTCAGAAGGAAGAACAGCATCAACAGGCTGGTACAATACCGCAGCCTTTGAAACGGAAGCACATAAAGAAGGGCTTTATGCTAAAAGCATTAACGGCGATGCCTTTTCAAATGAAATCAAAGAAAAAACTTTAGAGCTAATTAAAGCAGACTTAGGCAAAATAGACATGGTAGTCTATAGTTTAGCTTCGCCTGTTCGCACACATCCAGAAACTGGAGTTCGTTATAAATCGACTTTAAAACCCATTGGGAGCTCATACACGAATAAAACGGTAGATTTTCACACAGGGGAAGTAAAAGATATTACGATTGCTCCCGCCGAAGGTGATGATATTTCAAATACCGTGACCGTTATGGGCGGTGAAGACTGGCAACTATGGATTAACGCTTTGCAGAAAGCAGATTTACTTTCCGAAAATTTTAAAACAGTTGCCTATTCCTACATCGGCCCAAAACTAACCGAACCGGTTTACAGAAAAGGAACCATCGGTATGGCAAAAGACCACTTGGAAGAAACGGCTTTTACCATCACTGATTCCTTGAAGTCAATCAATGGAAAGGCCTATATTTCAGTTAATAAAGCGCTCGTAACGCAATCTAGTTCTGCTATTCCTGTGATTCCCCTGTACATTTCTTTGCTCTATAAAATCATGAAGAAAGAAGGTATTCACGAAGGATGTATTGAGCAAATACATCGACTTTACAAAGAGCGTTTGTTTTTGGATGTTGTTCCAACAGATGACAAAGGAAGAATACGTATCGACGATTGGGAAATGAGAGCTGACGTGCAAGAACAAGTAGCAAAACTATGGCAAGAAGCCACTACTGAAAATCTTTCTGCAATAGGAGATTTAGAAGGTTATAGAACGGACTTTTTCAATCTGTTCGGTTTCCATGTTGAAGGTGTTGATTATCTCAAAGACACGAATGAAATAGTAGCGATTCCCGGATTAAAGGAATAACCTATGTATGTAAAAAAGAACTTCGGCCTAAAGTCAATATTAAGATTCAGTGGAGTGCATATCATATGGATTTCGCTTTGGGCAGCACTTGTGGCTCTTGTTTATCAGTATACTTCTTTAAAGGCGTGGTTAGTGATTCCTTGGCTACCCTTATCTGTAATTGGTACAGCAGTAGCATTTTATGTCGGTTTCAAAAACAATAGTGCTTATGACCGTTTGTGGGAGGCACGTAAAATCTGGGGTGCTATCATAAATGGTAGCCGCTCGTGGGGTGCTAGTTCAAAGGCTTTTCTAAGCAATCAGTTTCGTTCGGAAAAACGCAGTGAAACTGAATTAAACACTTATCGAAAAAAACTTATTTACCGCCATATAGGTTGGCTATATGCATTACGTAGTCAATTATTGATACCTACATCTTGGGAACATGTTAATCAGGGCAGACACTTTAAGCGCATGATAGAAAAACGAATGAAAGATTTTGGCGTAGGCTTGTTAGGTGATGAAGTGAGCGAATTGGAACTTAAAAAATTCCTGCCTCATGATGAATATGAAAGACTTATCAATTATAAAAACACAGCAACTCAAATTATAGACCAACAAAGTCAAGATTTGAAACAACTACGGGAGGAGGATATTATCGATGATTTTCGCCATATGGAAATGCAAAAATTACTCAATGACTTCTACACTTTTCAAGGACAATGTGAACGCATTAAAAAATTTCCCTTGCCGAGACAGTATGGCAGTATGAGTTTGGTTTTCGTTGGAATCTTTATTTTTCTGCTACCCTTAGGGATGGTTTCCGAATTTGCAAAGCTCGGGGAATTTGGGGTTTGGCTATCTATTCCCTTTACAGTCCTAGTAGGCTGGGTATATGTCATGATGGAATTGGTGGGTGACTATTCCGAAAACCCATTCGAAGGACTAGGAAACGATATTCCTATGCTCTCCCTCTGCAGAACCATTGAAATCGATTTGCGTGAAATGCTTGGAGAAACTGATTTGCCCGCGCCAATTAAGGCTAAAAATGGTGTCTTGATGTAATTTATTCTTCTGAACGAAACAAATGCTTTTATGAGGAATCTAAATCTGAACACCTCCTATAAACATCATATTATTGTTGCCGTCGTTATAGCTGTTTGGCTCTATCTATTTCAAGTACTTATTGCGCCTTTCGACACGTCGGAACTCTCCTTTCCAATCAGGCTTCAAATCCTACCTCCTTACGGATTCATCACATTTGTGGGATATATGCTTTTAGTTCTTATACAAAATTGGTTTTTCAAGAAGAAAAACCAATGGAATCTTCTCTACGAAATTATCTTCATCCTCCTTTTTAGTGTTATCTTACTTCTAGGCAGTTTCGCCTACTACAAAACAGATATCATCAACGGTGATTATAGTTTCTCAAAGTTTACATTTCAAGTATACTACCCCATATTTTTTATCATTCTTCCCATCCTCCTCTTTTTACGTTGGTGGTTGAGCAGGAAGGCAATGGGTGAAAGCTATAGCAAAATTGTGCTCAGAGGAGCCAATAAATTAGATGTACTGAATATCCGTCTAAAAGATTTAGTCTGTATTTCCAGCGCTGACAATTATGTAGAAGTATCTTTTTTAGAAAATGATGTTTTAAGAAAAAAGCTATTACGAATTACACTGAAAGAGATACAACCACAAGAACCTAGTTTGATAAAAGTACACCGCTCTCACCTTATCAATCCATTACATTTTATAGCATGGAAGAATTCCAACACCTTACTTTTAACTCAAATGGAAATCCCAATTTCTAAGACTTATAAAAAAGACATTTTAGCATTAGAAGATTCGCCCCTAAAACCTAACGATTCGCCCCAAACCCTATAGAATGGATTAGTATACAAAGCTATGTTTCTATTTTTGACCTAAATCAAAAAACAAACAAATCATGAAACACTTTGCATTCGGAATACTCTTTTTAGTCTCTTTAATAACTACGGCCCAAGAAAATAGGCCGGAAGCTAGCACCATACTTGAAAGTTTGGTTAACGAAAATATGGCCGTCGGTGGGGCCATCGGTTACTCCATTGGAGATTCTATTCTATGGAATTCAGCAAGGGGATATTCCGATAAAAAAGCACAACGGCCGTTTGAAACCCATACGAAGCTTAGAATGGCTTCTATCGCCAAGTCTATGACTGCATTGGCCGCAATGCAGTTGGTAGAAAAAGGGAAGTTAGATATAGATGTACCCATACAAAATTATATTCCCGATTATCCAAAACATTCGGGAACGCAGATTACAACCCGTCATTTACTTTCGCACACCTCAGGCATATCAGGTTATAAGAATACTAAGGAGTCAAACACTCAAACCGAGTATGCAAGCCTATATGAGGCCATAGACATATTTAAAGACCGCGAATTAGTGTTCGAACCCGGAACTAAATATAGCTACACTACCTACGGTTATACCGTTTTAGGAGTAATTATTGAAAAAGTTTCCGGACAGACTTTTGAAAAATATATGCAGCACAATATTTGGGACAAGGCAGGAATGAAGAATACAGGAGTCGACAAATTCGGAATTCAAGTGGAACACGAATCTCGATTATATCATCGAAAAAAAGGTAAAGGAAAAGCCAAAGAAGGTCCCGAAAACAACCTGAGTAATCGTATTCCTGGAGGTGGTCTTTACACTACAATAGAAGACATTTTGAAGTTCGGAAAAGCCGTATTGAATGACGTTTTTGTTTCTAAAGAAACTCTTGACCTAATGCGACAACACCATAGCCTTGAAAAAGAAAGAAATGCATATGGTTTCGGATGGTTCCTTTACAACCCCAAACCAAATGAAGGCGCGGTAATTGGTCATTCAGGAGGTCAAATGGGTTGTTCGTCATTTTTGCTCATTGTACCAGAAAAAAAAGTTGTTGCGGCGGTACTAACAAATACATCAAGGGTAGAGGTTGGTCAACAAGCATTTCAACTACTCAATTTGGCTTTAGAAAAAGTGGAAGACACCGAATAGAATTTGAACTAAAGAGGTATTTTCAGTATCAAACCGTAACCGCCTGATTCAGATACCTACGAAACGGAAGCATTTCTTCATAAACTTTGACGACTTGTTTTTCAAAATTCTTTTTAAAAATCTCTTTAGTAGAAAATTCAGTAGCGACGGCAAAGGTTTTGTTTCGTAACAAATGGATATGTGGATGGTCATTTGAAAAACCTTTAGGTGAGTTGGTAAGCTTTACGTCTTCCCAAAGTCCGCCAAAGGTCTTTTTGAATGATTTTTTATTCAGGATTTTCTTCAGCTCTTCTCCATCATAATCAATGGCATCGCGGATACTTCTTAATCGTTTTGAGTCAGGTCGCCAAAGTCCACCAGCGAACATACAACGTTCGATTCCGATTTCAATGTAGAAATCTCCTGTGCCAGGTCGTTTGTCCAATCCAGCACCAAAATGGTCTTTATAAATAGGTTTATTCGGGTGAAACATCAGATTATTATTGATGCGGTTGATGCCTTTCTTTCCCGGGGTGTCATAGTATTCATCATCTATATCCGCTAGTTTGGCATTCATGGTATCTAACCATCCAATAAAATCATCTCGGACTTGTTTATACCATTTGCGATTGGCATCCATCCATTCTTTATTGTTATTCTTTTGAAGAGCCTTTAGGAAGTTGATTTGGTTTTGGAAATCCATTAATTGATTTTCCATGCAATATATTAAATAAGAATCGTCTTTGCGAGGAGCTTTTCGCGACGAAGCAATCTGTTGAAATTTACTCAAAAGCCAAATAAACCTATTAGACACGAATTAAACAGATTGCTTCGTCGTTCGCTGAAGGGCGAACTCCTAGCAAAGACGTTAAATTTTGACAATTATAAAAGTCCCCTCTGACTTTGCGGTGGGGACCTGTCTGCCGGCAGGCAGGTTTAGGGGTGGGGCCTAAAATCCTCGGTCACCACCAACAATATCGCCAAGCGTTCCTAAAATACTGCCTTCCCCTTTGTCTTTTCCACCTCTTGGAATGGAAGCTAGTACCCTACCAGCCAATCTACTGAAGGGTAAAGATTGAATGTAGACTGTTCCAGGACCACGAAGTGTGGCAAAGAACAAACCTTCGCCACCAAAAACCGTATTTTTGATTCCCCCAACAAACTCAATATCATAATCTACAGTCTGACTAAATCCTACGATACAACCTGTATCTACTTTTAAAACTTCTCCAGCTTTAAGTTCTTTTTTAGCCATAGTTCCACCAGCGTGTACAAAAGCCATTCCGTCACCTTCTAGTTTTTGCATGATAAAGCCTTCACCACCAAACAATCCTCTGCCAAGCTTCTTTGAAAATTCAATTCCCACCTGAACACCTTTCGCAGCGCAGAGAAAAGCGTCTTTTTGGCAAATAAACTTGCCTTGCTTTTCAGATAAATCGATGGCAAGAATCTTTCCAGGGTATGGAGAAGCAAAACTTACTTTCTTTTTCCCTTGTCCGATATTCAAAAAAGCGGTCATAAATAAACTCTCGCCTGTTAGCATGCGCTTTCCAGCCGAAAAAATCTTTCCTAGCACTCCTTTTTCTTGATTGGAACCATCCCCGAAAATGGTATCCATCTTAATATCAGTATCCATCATCATAAAACTACCAGCTTCGGCAACTACTGCTTCTTGTGGGTCTAATTCTATTTCGACGTATTGCATCTCTTCACCATAAATGGCGTAATCTATTTCGTGTGCGTTCATAACTAGTGATTTTAATTTCATTCCCGCCCTTCGTCTTCGCTCAGGATAAACTGCGGTGGGAATCTGTTATTGATTGATGCTTATTAGTTGAAACGATTACACATTTTGTTACAGTCTGATCAATATTTATTTCTCGACTATCCTTTCAACCTAACCGTCCACTCAAACTTAAATGTAGAAACCACTACCCCATCTGAATTTACGCCAACGGACTTCATCCATATGGTTTGCCCCTCTCCTGTAGTAATCGTATTTGCTAAAGCTTCTTTTATCAAATGACCGTCTTCACACGTGAAGGTAATTCTACCAACTGCTTTTTTTGTAAAGTTTGCCGTGTTGTTTTGTACCAGCATGGAGATTTTCTTTCCGCTTTCTGCTATTTGACTACTTACCATTGCCCCTGTTGCGAGCTCAGCAGCCATACCTTGTACCGCCCAAAACATGGAATTAAACGGATTTTGATTCCGCCATCCATACTTCACACTGGCCACTGCTTTCGTATCATCCATATATTTCAGACGAACGCCACTCCACCATGCAGAAGGTAATTTAAAGAACATAAAAGTATTGACTTTGCCCGTAGATACTGCCATTTTCAAATATTTATAGGCTAAAAATACTCAAAATAAATAACAATTTATTTGTTAATTTTATGTTAAATTTAAGTACTATGTGTTGCATAGTACTGTTTTTTAACCATATATTTGCATAGACAGATATTAGGCATATCTAAATTCATCTGCCCTGAGCAAGTCGAAGGGTCATCAAAAAAGAATCAAATCATGACTGAAACATTGACCAAGCACGAAAGAAATTTAGCAGCCGTAATACATGCTTCTACATTTTCTAAGTTCTTTATTCCATTTGGGAATTTCATCCTCCCTTTAGTTTTATGGACGGCCAATAAGAAAGAACATGAGTTTGTGGACCATAACGGAAAGCAGGCTTTGAACTTTCAAATAAGCCTACTCCTCTACTCTATTGTTTTGGGTATTATCAGCATTCCGTTTTTCGTAGGTTTCTTTCCTGATGTTTTTGATTTTGACCCTTTTGGTTTTAATCATCTAAACGACATTAATATCAGTTTTGATAGCGATGATTTTCGATTTGGTTCTTGGTTATTACCAGTAGGCATAGCGGGATTGTTACAAGGAGCTTTGTTCATCGTCAATATTGTATATACCATTTTAGCAACCATTCGAACAAACGAAGGACAGACTTTTGAGTATCCAATCACTATAAAATTTATAAAGTAATGCTACTTCTAAAACATATCGTCACAGTAATAGTAATAACGCTATTAAGTATCATAACTGTCTCAGGTCAGGAAGCCGAAAACTCTGAGCTGTACCAGATGCTTAAAAAGCAGGATAGTATTTTATTCAACGCGGCATTCAATACCTGCGACACGAATACGTTGGAAGGTATTTTTACCGAAGATTTTGAATTTTACCACGATAAAGGTGGACTTAGCGAAGGGAGAGATGCTTTTCTTAACCCAATGAAGGAGAATTGTGCAAATTGGAATTCCGAAGAGCCGCAACCATCTAAAAGAATTCTGATTGCCAACAGTTTGAAAGTATTTCCACTATATAAAAATGGAGAACTTTATGGAGCAATTCAGCATGGTATCCACCGCTTTGAATCACTGGATCAGAATAAGGAATACAAAAAAGGAGACGTTGCTAAATTCACTCATGTGTGGATAAAAAAAAACAATATATGGAAAGTAAAACGCGAATTAAGTTACGACCATCAATATAAACCAGAATAAAACAAGGTGTTAATCATACCATTAAGAGTTTATTCATCAATCAAAAAACAAAAGCTTTTCATCAATTAAAATCAATCAGGATGTTTATTTATCATTCAAAAAACGAACAGTTAATCTATGCAGACAATCACATCAAACACAAAAGAGAAGACTCGGCATAAAAAGCAAAAAGAAGTTATGAACGTAGAAAACACAAAAGCACAAATGCGCAAAGGAGTGTTGGAGTACTGCATACTATCTATCCTTAACGGACATGACAAGTATGCCTCCGAGATTCTTAGTACCCTCAAAGACGCAAAAATGCTAGTGGTAGAGGGCACCATTTATCCGCTATTAACAAGGTTGAAGAATGCGGGACTCCTCAATTATCGCTGGGAAGAATCAACCTCAGGGCCGCCACGGAAATATTATACTTTGACGGAAACAGGCAAACTTTTTCTAAAAGAATTAGATTCCACCTGGGATGAATTACGTAGCGCAACAAATCTGGTAACTAAAAATAAATAGCATTAGTCTATAAATCAACGGACCTTGAAACAAGTTCAAGGTGAAAACATCAAAAAATGAACAAGACAGTAAATATAAATCTAGCCAACATCCTCTTTCATATTGATGAAGGGGCATTCAATAAAATGCGGCTTTACTTAGAATCGATAAAACGATCCTTTGCCAATACTCCTGGTAGCGACGAAATACTAGCGGATATCGAAGCACGTATCGCAGAACTCTTCCATGAAAAATTGGAAAACGAAAGACAGGTTATTACCGAAAAAGAAGTAGACGAAGTCATAACTATCATGGGGCAACCCGAAGATTATATGGTAGATGAAGATATCTTCGAAGATGAACCAAAAGCAAAACGCTCATCAGAACAAAGAAGAAGTAAGAAACTATACAGAGATACCGAAATGAAGTATGTAGCAGGTGTCTCATCTGGTCTTGCTCACTATGTCGGCGTAGATCCATTATGGGTTCGTTTACTATGGGTTGTCCTTACCATTGGTTCTGGAGGCGGTTTCATCTTATTATATGGTTTACTATGGATTTTAATTCCCGAAGCAACTACAACCTCGCAAAAGTTGGATATGCGGGGGGAGGATATCAACATCAGCAATATAGAGCGTAAGGTCAAGGAAGGCTTTGATGATGTTGCAGAAAAAGTAAAAAACGTCGACTATTCCGAAGTTGGCAACAAAGTAAAAAATGGAGGAAAAACCTTCTTCGATACCATTGGTGATATCATTATGTTCTTCTTCAAAATTTTTGGAAAGTTCATTGGCATCATTTTGATTATTGTTGGTGCTGCCACGATTATAGGTATGTTCATAGGTATGCTTACGGTAGGAACCTTAGATTGGTTTCATATGCCTGGAGTAGATGGTATACTCAAAAATATAACGGGAACACCAGTATGGCTTATATCTTTGCTGCTCTTCTTCGCCATCGGAATTCCATTTTTCTTCCTGTTATATTTAGGGTTAAAGATACTTGTGAACAATTTGAAATCAATTGGCAATATTGCTAAGTTCTCCTTATTGGGCTTATGGCTAATCTCACTAATCTCACTAATAGTTTTAGGAGTGCGGGAAGCAGCTTCACATGCTTTTACTGGTAGTGTAACTACTGAAAATGAGCTTTATCTTAATAGCGTTAACGACACTTTGAACATTCAATTGGTAAGCACTGAATTATGGGATGAACGTGAAATCATGAGAATGGATGACTCTGTTATGCTCTATAATGATGAAGGAAATCCTATTTTGTTGTCAGATGATGTGCGGTTCAATATTAAGAAGTCTCAAGATTCGACCCTGCGAATTTCCATACGTCAAGAAGCAAATGGATCGTCTTATGAGGCGGCTAGAGATATTGCGAAAAAAATAGTTTATGATTATACATTGGACGGGAAAAATTTGAGGTTGAATAATTTCTTAACCACTGCTGACGAGAGTACATTTAATGGCCAAGAAATACGTGTCAATCTATATGTACCAGAAGGTCAATTCATTAAGTATTCACCAACGAATGAGAGAACATGGACTTTGAGAACCGAAACGGACCGAGCTATAAATAATTTGGCAGATTTTCTATGGAAAATGAATAAAAACGGGGTGCAAGAATGTCAAGATTGCCCTGAAGAGATAGAGGAAGAAGAAGAAGAAGGAAAAGAAAACAATAAGATAATCATCAATGAAGACGGTATTGACATCGATATCAAAGATGGCGAAGAGTCTTTTAAAATGAAAATCGGTGAAGATGGCATCGATATCAAAGCCAAAGATGATGATTCTGACAACGAAAATGTTGATATAGAAATCAATGAAAATGGCGTAAAAGTTAAAGCAAACGATAGTGACACTGTTTAAATACAATTCATCACCTGTATTTGACAGTTCAGTTAATTGTATTATTCAAAAAGGAATAAAAACAACAATTTTACATCAACAAAAAACAATCAATTAATCAGTGAACTTGTTACAGATACCGAAACAAGTTCAGTACAAAAACAACAGTCATGACAACATTAGTAAGAATTGCAATCGCTCTCTTAATGAGTTTATTTTTATCCTCCTGTGGATTAGATATTCAAATTGGAAATTTTGGGACAGGTAAAAAAGGAAACGGAGTAGTAGTAACCGACACACGAACAGTTTCCGAAGATTTTACAAAAGTATCCGCCTCAGAGGGCTTAATGGTCTATGTTACCCAAGCAGATGAATTCAGCATTGAGGTAGAAGCCGATGAAAATGTGATAGATCTCATTGAAACTGATATTAGAGATGGTAAGCTTCGCATTCATGCTGAGCAAAATATTGGAAGAGCTACCAAAAACATTTATGTTTCCCTGCCAAAAGTTACCGTACTTCGAAGCTCTAGCGGAGCTCATCTAACTACAAAAAACACTATCAAGACAAGTGAACTTGAAGTAGATGGAAGCAGTGGTGCGCAATTAGATTTAGATGTAGCCACCAATGAAATTGACATCGATGCTAGTAGCGGGGCTAATCTTAGTATTACCGGTACCGCAGATGAAGCTGTGGTTGACGTGAGCAGCGGAGGCAACATAAATGCAAAGAACCTTGAAACACGAACATGTAATGCAGACGCCAGTAGTGGTGGAAATGTAAAAATACAAGTTTCAAAATCTCTTATAGCTGACGCCAGTAGCGGTGGAAACATTTCATATTCAGGTGACCCGAATGTCGAAAAAAAGAAATCGGTTTCTGGCAGTGTTCACAAATACTAGAACCCATTTTTAGGTTGTAAGGGGCTCGTCAAAACTTTGACGGGCTTCTTCTTTTTCATGGAAAATAGTTTCTATATCTTAGAGGAAATCTATTTTTTCCAATGCAACTAACTTTAAAAAAGTACACCCTCAATCTCAAACATACTTTCCGCATTTCAAGAGAAGCCCACGATACGCAAGACACTCTAGTAGTTGGTCTTTCTTTAGACGGAAAAACAGGATATGGCGAAGCAACCGCCAATCCATATTATAAAATTTCCATAGAAAGTATGATGGCTGAAATTACAGCTATTGAAAGTGATTTGGCAACTTTTGCGTTTACTACACCAGAAATCTTGCACGGTTTTTTGATTTCTGAAGGACTGAGCAATTTTGCTATTTGTGCACTTGATTTGGCTGCCCATGATTTATATGGAAAACTAGAGGGTAAACCGCTCCATGAAATTTGGAAAACAAGCACAGACCACTACCCTATTACCAACTATACTATTGGCTTGGCGTCTATTGATGAAATGGTAGCTAAAATGAAAGAAACCCCTTGGCCCATTTATAAAATCAAATTGGGTACGGAAGATGATGTAGCCATTGTCAGAGCGCTCAGAGAACACACTGATGCCATATTCCGTATCGACGCAAATTGTGCATGGTCGGCAAAAGAGACCATTTTCAACGCCCCCTTACTTAAAGATTTGGGAGTAGAATTTCTTGAGCAACCCTTAAAAGCTGATGACTGGGAAGGTATGGAGCAGGTGATGCACCAAAGTGTGCTTCCCGTAATCGCCGATGAGAGTTGTATCGTTGAAACCGATGTTGAAAAATGTGGACTCCATTTTTCAGGAATCAATATTAAGCTTACCAAATGCGGAGGCCTTACTCCTGCTCTAAGAATGATTAAAAAGGCTAAAGAAATGGGACTGAAGGTAATGGTAGGCTGCATGACGGAATCTACGGTTGGTATCTCGGCAATCGCACAACTACTTCCACAACTAGATTATGTTGACATGGACGGGGCTATGCTTCTGAATGGCGATATCGCTCAAGGAGTTGTCATTTCTTCAGATGGTAAAGTAATCTTCCCTTCATTAGGAGGAAGCGGCGTAACCTTGAATTCATGACCTATTCTGTAGACGCATTTCCTGGAAGAACTATTTCCGTAGACGGGAAATCCTATTTGTACTTCGGAGGCACCTCCTATTTAGGACTACAAACCGATGCTGTTTTTCAGGATATCTATATCAAGAACCTCAAAAACTATGGTACTAACTATGGCGCGTCTCGAAAGGCGAATGTGCAAATCTCAGTTTTTGAAGAGGCTGAAAAGTATTTAGCAAATCTAGTAGGTAGTGAAAGTTGTATTACAATGTCTTCCGGGTATTTGGCAGGACAATTGGTCGCACGAAGTCTGAATTCTGATGTCTACGAATTATTTTATGCTCCGGAGTCTCATTCAGCGGTCCATATTCCTGGTATGGAACCTTATCAAAGTTTTGACGATTTAAGCACAGCTATTAGCAGCCATTTTAATAAGAGCAAAAAAGTTCCAGTAGCTTTTATGGATTCTATATTAGTGTTAGAAGGTGGGTACCCACATTTTGCCGGACTCAGAAGGCTTCCATTGGAAAAAATCATTCTTGTTATCGACGATTCTCATGGAATAGGTATTGTGGGAGAAAATGGATGTGGCGCCTATGAACGAGCCAAACAACTCAATGCAAAAGAAGTAATCGTCTGCTGCTCTTTAGGAAAGGGCTATGGCATACAAGCTGGAGGAATCTTTGGCTCGAAAAACCGAATAGAACAATTCAAGAATACTGATTTCTTTGGTGGAGCGAGTCCAGCATCCCCCGCTGCAATAGCAACTCTTTTAAATGGTAAAAAGGTATTCGAAGAAAAACGAAAATTGTTGAACCAAAATATTCAATGGTTTGTGAAGTCTTTGAAAAATCCGGAGTTATTAAACTATTTAGATAACTATCCGGCTTTCTATTTTTCAAACCCGAAAATTGCTTCTTTTCTTGAAAAAAATGATGTTCTGATTACCAATTTCAACTATCCGAATGAAGATTCTCCATTAATGAGTCGAATCGTACTTTCAGCAGTGCATACCAGGGAAGATATCACAGTTCTAGCTGAACTTTTAAATGCACTTTAATATCATTTCCTAAAAATAACCACTCCTTAATTTAACTATTCTTAATTATTCATATAAATATTGATAATTTGTTAAAATTTTCGTAACTTTTTAGTGTTCCCCAGTACTGATAACACTAAAATCTACTGAAATGAAAAAACTACTCGGATTGGTTTTTTTGATGTTAATTCTTGTATCATTTACTGAATTCACATCTTCAAAACAACAGACAACAGCAAATTCATTAGAAGGAACTTGGGAACTCGTTAATCGTTACAACTACGATCAAGGCAACGTTACAGATACCCTTTTGAATGTAAATGGATATCGGCAAATTAAAATTTATAGTAAAGGTAAAGTCATGTGGACGCGGCACTCCCCCGACGATCCTAACGAATGGTTTGGCTATGGGTCTTACACAAATACGGCTGAAGAATTGGAGGAAAGACTCGAATATGGTTCAGCAACTATGATGGCCATTCAGGATACGGTTCAAGTTTTCAAATTTGAACTCCATTTATATAAAGATAGTTTTAGTCAAATTTCCTTAGATGAAAATGGGATTCCTGAGTCTTCTGAAAACTATAAGCGAATAGACTAACCATATCTGTATTAACGAAAAAGCCGCTATTTTCAATAGCGGCTTTTAATTTTCTAAAATTCGTATGTATCTATCATTAATTAAACATTATACTGGTCGCCCACAACTTCTTCGACAGAACCTACGGTTGCAAGGTATCTTTCTGCATCTAAGGCTGCCATACAACCTGTACCGGCTGCAGTTACCGCTTGACGGTATTCTTTATCCTGAGCATCACCGCTGGCAAACACACCAGGAAGATTGGTTTTTGTAGATTTTCCTTCAGTAATCAAATACCCTGTTTCATCCATATCTAACTGGCCCTTAAAAATATCAGTATTCGGCTTGTGACCAATCGCAATAAATAGTCCCGTAATAGCAATATCCTCTTTCTCACCGGTCTGATTGTTTACCATTCGTAAACCTTCAACCACTTG
Source organism: Maribacter taeanensis (assembly GCF_047345145.1). NCBI lineage: Bacteria > Pseudomonadati > Bacteroidota > Flavobacteriia > Flavobacteriales > Flavobacteriaceae > Maribacter > Maribacter taeanensis. The sequence continues at coordinate 182,374 of NZ_JBLFER010000001.1, read as the reverse complement.
GTCACCCAAAACCTCATCAACTTCAGTATTATATCGAACTTCAATATTCTTTAGGCTGTTCACACGATGCTGCATCGCTTTAGAAGCACGCATATAATCTTTACGCACCAACATGGTCACTTTGTTACAAATATTTGCCAAATACGACGCCTCTTCCGCAGCGGTATCACCCGCGCCTACAATTGCAACGTCTTGACCTTTATAAAAGAAACCGTCACAAACGGCGCACGCAGAAACACCTCCACCACGTAACTTTTGCTCACTTGGTATGTTTAAGTATTTCGCCGTAGCACCAGTAGAAATAATAATAGTTTCCGCTTCAATTACCTTATCTGAATCATCAATAGTTGCTCTGTGAATTCCACCAACTTCCTTGCTCAATTCTACCGCGGTAACCATACCTATTCGAACTTCTGTACCAAATCTTTCAGCCTGCTGCTGTAATTGTACCATCATTGTTGGGCCGTCAATACCTTCTGGGTATCCCGGAAAGTTATCGACTTCCGTAGTTGTAGTCAATTGACCTCCAGGCTCCATCCCCGTATATAATAAGGGTTTCAAGTCCGCTCTTGCAGCATAAATCGCAGCGGTATACCCCGCAGGACCTGAACCAATAATCAACGTTTTTACTCTTTCAATTTGCTCTGACATATTCCTATTCTTCTATACTATTTATAAAACAAAAGTAGGTTTTTTGATAAAAACCTTACAGTTAAGTTATTAAAAGTTTTTCATCAAAAATGTGTCTCAAAAACCTTAATAATTGGTTTTTAAGGGAAAAAAATTGCTTTTCGTAATTTTTTTTTACCAAAATTCACTTTTTAACTCATCGCTCACTTCACCTTAAAAAAGCAGGCGGAAGCAAAATCACAAGCTGTTAATTCCACTAAAATCTAATCTTTACAAGGCTTTTAACACTTTTTAAAAGAGTAATTCAGTTATCTTTGGCCCGAAAGTTGAAGGAAAATACCCAATTATAAGTAAAGGTGTTATTGCAAAGACTTTGAAAATGGAAACAAACAAACTAAGAACAATCGTTGTTGATGATTCATCGCTGCAACGAATGGCAGTTAGTAAGCTAATAAACGACCACCCCAATCTTGAATTAGTTGCCGAATACAACAATGGGATGGAGGCCTACAAGAATGTTGAGCAAAATCAAATTGATTTGATTTTTCTTGATGTAGAGATGCCTATACTTAATGGCTTCGAGTTTATCGAATCCTTATCTAATATTCCACAGATCATATTGATTACGGGCAAGCCTGATTATGCCTTAAAGGCTTTTGACTATGATGTTACAGATTATCTTTTAAAACCGATTACCAAATCTCGCTTTGCAGCTTCTGTTAAAAAAGCCCTTTTCAAAAATGCCAAAAGTAATATTACGAAGGGTGATGAAGCACATATCTATGTGAACAGTAACCTTAAAAAAGTTAAGGTAGTTGTTAATGATATTAAGTGGATTGAAGGTTTAGGTGATTATATAAAGTTAGTTACGATAGATAATAATAATATTCTGGTTCTTTCTACTATGAAAGCCTTCATTGAAAAACTACCCCAAGATAAATTTCTTAGAATTCATAAAAGCTACATCGTAAATCTTGAAAGAGTCGAAAAATTTAGTAGCGCTCAGGTTGAAGTTGAAGGACAACAAATTCCTTTAAGTCGTTACAAGAAATTGCAACTTGAAGAAGCATTACTTAATGCAGAAGAGAGCTAATTCTGTATTACCATTGTTCCCCCGCTAGGTTGCACTTCAAAAGCTTCTAAATCAATATCAAATTCCTTTTTATAGGCTATCTCCGCAGTTTTTCTGAAATTATCGACTTCGGTTTCGTGAACAATATTTAGAGTACAACCACCAAAACCTCCACCGGTCTGACGAGCGCCAAGAACCATAGCATTATCCTTGGCAAATTCAACTAAAAAATCAGATTGGGGACAACTAACTTCATATAAATCTCGAATTCCTTCGTGAGCCTCATATAAAAGGGCTCCTACCTCTTTCAAATCATTCTTTTTGAAAGCTGCCACCATTTTATGCACTCTTTTATTCTCATCAATAATAAAAGAACATCTATTGTAAACAGTAGTACTCATTTGGTTTTTAGAAGCTTCTAATATTTTTCGAGTTACATCTCGTAGTGTATTGATTTGAGGGTTTTCTTTTTTCATAATTACAACCCCTTCTTCACATTCTTTTCTTCGCGTATTATATTCACTCGAAGCTAGATTATGAGATACTTTGGTGTTTAACATTATAATTTTATAAGGATTAATGTCAATCGGAATATGTTGATATTGAAGAGATTGGCAATCCAAAAGAATCACATTCCCTTGTTTACTCATAACCGAAGCAAACTGATCCATAATTCCACATTGCGTTCCCACATAACTATGTTCGGCACGTTGAGATAATTCAACAATTGTTATTTTTGAAAGTCCCAAGTCAAACAATTTATTCAAACCATAGGCTAGACCACATTCCATTGCAGCAGAAGAACTAAGTCCGGAACCTAAAGGAAGATTGCTTTCAATTGTGCAATCAAAACCCTTTACCTTATCAGTGAGTTTTGAAATTTCATTGAGCACACCAAGAACATAATTTTCCCACTCCGTCTTACTTATTGCAATGTTTTTAAGGTCTAAGGAAAACCCGTCATAACCTATTGAATGAATGTTGCATTGGGTTTCAGATCCATTTTTCTGAAGTTTAAATGTAATAGTATTTCCAATCGCCGTTGGAAGCACATACCCCATATTATAATCGGTATGCTCGCCAATAAAATTGATTCTTCCTGGGGAAGCTATTGTAAGTTCGGGACTAAAATTTTCTAAAAATTGCATTCTTTTTTTATTTTTCTTTGGATTTTTCAAGCATCGCCGCCGTAACAACGGTACGAAAGCCTAGATGTTCTAAAGAGGAATCTAAACTTGTAGCCATGCGCGCCGATATACGATAACTGGCACAGTAGGAAGCATTACACAAGAAAGATCCTCCTTTCATAACCTTTTCCTTTGCATACGGATCTCCTTCGTTAAATGGACGTTCGGCACCCATAGGGTTTACTATGACTTGATTCATTTTAGAAACTTCATCATAATAGCTGGTGTTGTACCAGTCGCTAGTCCATTCCCAAACATTGCCTGCTATATCATAAAGTCCTAAACTATTTGGTGCAAATGATTTTACCGGCGCGCGACTTTCAAAACCATCAACTTTTGTATTATTAACTGGAAATTGACCTTCCCACGTATTTGACATTTTAGCAAGTTTGGTTTCATCATTTCCCCAGAAATAAGTGGAAGTTTTATTATTTCCTTTTGCGGCCATCTCCCACTCTGCTTCGGTAGGAAGTCTCCTTTCAGCCCACTTGCAATAGGCCTGAGCATCCTCATATGCAATGTGTACAACAGGTTCCTTCTCTTTACCAACTATATTGCTATTTGGACCATTTGGGTGCTTCCAATTAGCTCCGATTGTCCATTTCCACCATTGCGAAAAATCATAAAAATTTTGTACTGGGTCTTTTGTTCTTTTAAAGGTCAAAGAACCTGGCTGCATAATGCTATCATGCGGTTTTGGAGTTCCTGCCGGGAGTTGTTTTTTCATTTCCTCCCAATTAATTGCTCTTTCTGCTATGGTTTTATATCCCGTAGCGTTCACAAATTTTTCAAACTGTAAATTTGTGACTTCAGTAATATCCATAAAGAAACCATCAACGGCAACCTTGTGCGCGGGCTTTTCATGCGCCATGGCCATCTTATCTTGTGGCACAGCTCCTTTTCTTATAATCCCTCCGGGAATCCAAACCATACCTACAGGAGAATTAATTCCTTCTGGTTTTTCGATTTGTACTTCTGTAGACTTATCATCAAGGGCTTTTACTAACTCTTTCTTTTCTTCCCCAGTACGCTCAGCATTCGGTTTTTTGTCATGTTTGCATTGCAACAAGATGCTACAAAATAAAATACACCCTAAAAGTTGAAATACACTACGCATTAAGAGATTTAATTGAAATTTAGGAAGCCGCTAATTTACTTTTTTTCGGCAAGTAAACCCTCTTGTAATATTGGAATTTTAAAATTTTTCATTTCTGGAATTTCACGTTCTGCCTTAAATATTTCAGCAGCTTTTTGTATTATTTCCGGATTCGTGTTCGCGAGGTTTTTCGTTTCCGTTGGGTCATCCTTCAAATTGTATAATTCCAAAGTAGTTGGTTGGTCGTTCTTTAAATTTTGTCGCACCACCTTCCAATCTCCCATACGAATTGCCACTTGTCCCCCATAGCTAGGAAATTCCCAAAACATAAACTCGTGCACTTCTTGGTTTGCTTCTGAAAGTAAAGTCGGAAGCATGCTTATACCATCAGAACCTTCTTCGATTTTATATCCCGCAACATCAGCAAAAGTTGCTAGCATATCATAATGCGCCGAAATGTGATCGCTCTTGCTCCCCGCTTTTATCTTACTAGGCCATGAAACAATCATGGGTACACGAATACCTCCTTCATATAAAAATCCTTTGCCTCTGCCGTACTGACTGGCAAAGGGTTTAGCGCTATCAAAAAAATCAGGATCTGCACCTCCCGCATAACTAGGTCCATTATCCGAAGTGAAAACTATTAAGGTATTGTCAAAAATATTTTCATCTTTCAGCTGTTGAATTAGTTTTCCAATATTTTCATCCAAATACGAAACCATTGCAGCATAAGCAGCACGAGGGTTTTGATGTGGAAAGTAACTCTTCTCGCCTAAATACGGTTTTTCATCTCCAAATTTTTCTTTGTAATAGTCGAGCCACTTTTGAGGGGCTTGAAGAGCAACATGTGGAATCGGTGTCGCCCAGTATAAGAAGAAAGGTTTGTCTTTATTTCTACTAACAAAACCGGTCAATTCATCAAACATCAAATCAGGAGAATAGTCTTTCAAAGTATAAGCAGCATAACTATTCGCATCAAGCGGATCTGAACCTTTAGGCAGCTTCGTATTGGGGGCAATGGTGTCATTTGCCAAATGTACTCGATCTCTATTTTTATATAAATGCAAAGGATAGTAGGTATGTGCTTGCCGTTGGCAATTGTATCCGTAGAAAAAATCAAAACCCATATCGTTAGGGATTGACTTTGTATGTGGTGCACCTAGGCCCCATTTACCGACTATTCCCGTGGTATAACCAACTTCTTTTAGTCTGTCAGCCATGGTAATAGTGTTTTCAAGCATTGGTCCTTGCCCTTCTAAGGTGGAATCTTTTGCCATTGCGATATAATTCCAAACATCGCCACGCTCTTTCCATTCACTGTTGCCTCTGATATAAGCATGACCTGCATGTTTTCCAGTCAAAAGCATATGACGTGCCGGAGCACAAACTGGAGCGCTACTATAATGCTGTGTAAAAAGCATTCCCGCTTTAGCCAATAAATCGATATTGGGTGTTTCAATCTTTTGTTGACCGTAAGCACCAACTTCGCCATAGCCTAAATCATCGGCTAAAATATAAATGATATTGGGCTTCGATGATTGATCTTCATTCTTAGTTTCCTTTACCTCTTCTTTACAGGACAAAAAGAATGTCCCTGCAATCAGCAGGGACAAAAATGATTTCTTTAAAAACATACTTTCAAGGTTTGAAAACTACATTACAATACTTTTACCAGGAGTAGGAATATCATACCAACCATCAGCATTTGGCTTTACTGGAGCTGGAGAATCCCAATTTAAATTTTCAGGCACCAAAGCCAAATTCGATTGCATAGCCTCGTCCCATTTCACAACTTTACCAGAATAAGTAGCCATTCTTCCTAAAATCGCGGTCATTGTACTTTTAGCCCCATTTTCAGCATTTGCAATAACACCTCCGTTTCGAATTGATTCAAAGAGTTTGATGTGTTCCACTTGATACGGATTCGGATCGTCTTTACCACGATGTTCAAACAAAATATTTCCACTCCAATCTTTCAGGGTTGCATTATCGCCTTCAGTTGAAACAGTTCCTTTTGTACCTTGAAAAAACTCTGAAACCCTGCTCATGGTCTCTGGTTGATGTCTGCACTGACTTGCAATTACCGCTCCACTAGGATAGGTGTATTCCACAAAGTGATGATCAAAAATTTCACCATGATCTTTTCCATTACGAACTTGACGCCCACCCATACCTTGAGCAGAAATTGGGTATTCTCCAATAAACCAATTCGCCACGTCAATATTATGTATGTGTTGTTCTAGAATATGATCGCCGCACAACCAATTGAAATAATACCAATTACGCATCTGATATTCTAGCTCGGTTTGACCCGGCTGGCGTTCACGAACCCATACCCCTGCGCTATTCCAATATACCTGACCAGAAACAATTTTTCCTATTTTGTCTTGTTTCAATTGATCTATTGCCGCTAAGTAATTGTCTTGATAATGACGTTGCAGACCAACTACTACATTTAATTTATTCTCTTTGGCCTTTTTTGCAGCCGCCAAAACTTTTCTAACTCCCGGTACATCTGTTGCTACAGGTTTCTCCATAAAAACGTGCTTGCCATTGTTTATGGCATACTCAAAATGTTGGGGTCTAAAACCTGGAGGAGTTGCTAAAATCACAACATCAGCTAAATCCATTGCCTTTTGAGCTCCATCAAAACCAACAAATCGGTTTTTTTCAGGGACATTAACTTTTTTAGTTTCCCCCATTTCTTTTGAAATGTTAGCTAAGCTTCCTTGAAGCCTATCTTCAAAAGCATCTGCCATTGCAACAAGCTCAACATTATCATCAGCATTTAGCGCTTGAACCGCTGCTCCTGTTCCACGACCTCCACATCCCACCAAAGCAATCTTTAGTTTTTTATCATTAAAGACGTTGGCCATACCACTCATTTGCATATTGGGTAAAAGCATTGCGCCCCCTGTAAATAAGGCTGTATTTTTGACAAAATCTCTTCTTGATTTTCTTGAACTAATACCTTTCTTTTCGTTTTCCATAGTAGTGAAGCTTATTTGTTGGTTACTAATCTGATTATGAAGTTGTTTGTAAGTTAAAAAGAAAAAAACAAATATGTAAAGTCGTCTGATGTATTCTGGTGGTAGGCGCTCCTTCCCAAATTAAAATTTGGAAAAAATCATAAATATATATCGTTTGGATGGACTCAAAAAAATGAATATTTACCGTTTTTAGAAATGATTTTATACCTTACTTGATATAATCAAGTTTACCATATTACGCTAAAACCATTTAAAAATAGTGTTGTGATACAAGATTTAGCAGATAAACATCAGTTGGTTTCAAATATTTTCAAACTTCCAAAAACTCCGGAAGAATGGGATCTATACCGATTAAGTGAAGAGCAAGTTTCCCATTTCCATGAATATGGCTATTTATCTGGAATCAAAATGTTGAACGAAGATCAAATAGAAACTTTGAAAACAGAATTAGCGGAAATTATTGATCCTAAACATCCTGCACATGAATTGTTTTACGAATTTAATAGCAATGAATCAGAAGATCCCAACTCCGTTCTATTTCATTCATTGGGACATTGGAGAATTACCCCAGGATTTCATGATGCATTATGGAATCCCGCATTTATAATGGCTGCTCATCAATTGTTAGAGAAAAGACCCGTTCGATTTTGGCATGATCAATTGTTCTGCAAACCTGCAAAACATGGTGGTGTGGTTGCTTGGCATCAAGACTATTCGTATTGGACACGGACCGTTGCCATGCAACATTTGACTTGCTGGACAGGCCTTGATGACGCTTCCATTGAAAATGGCTGTTTGCATTATATTCCCAAAAGTCATAGATGGGGATTATTGGATGCGCCTTCTCTTGCTGGTGATATGAATGGATTAATGAATTACTTATCCGAAGAACAAAAAGAAATGTTCAAAAATCCTGTTGCTATTGAATTGGAAAAAGGACATGCAACTTTTCATCACCCTTTGATGGTTCATGGTTCGTATGAAAACAAATCTGAAATGAGTCGAAGAGCTTTTGTCTTAAATGTTTTTGCGGATGGTACCGCTAGCAATACCAATGATGAACTTCTTTCCGGAGTACCCCCAATTGCAAAAGGCGACAAAATGGAAGGTAAATTTTTTCCGCTATTGTTCGGAGGGACATAAGCACTCTACCCTATTAATTCGTTTATAAAAATTTGGAGTATTAAAAATTCTCTAGCTGTTTGATAGCATCACCTACTGTATTCACTGGCAATTTACAAACACGATCTTGACATACGTAAATATAGGTTTCACCTGCTTGAAATCTATCTTCAAAAAGTGGTAGTTCACTATCATCTTGACTACCGATGATTATCGTATTAGGTATGTGTTTGTTTTGTAAGGCCTCTACTTTACTTTGAGCATCCTCTCCTACCACAGCAATCTCGTAAAATGGGTGCGATACTTTCAACAAAAGATGACTCCAGTTGGCATAACTTGAACTATAGTCGGTTACATAAGGTAACAAAGTAGTCAACATAGTCTTCGATTGTTTCGAAAAATCAACATTGTAATTAATATGACCCAATTGAAATAGATTATTGGCCATAACAGAATTTGGTGAAGGAATATCACCATCATGCGTTTTGATAATATTCGAAATAAGGTTTTCATTATCATTGAATCGATACAAACCCGAAGTGGGATCTAAAAAACCTTCTTGTGTTTTTTTAGTCAAGGAATTCGCAAAATTCAAATAAGAAGTATTTAAACTTACTTTATATAACTGGATAGCTGCCTGTGACAAAAAAGCATAATCCTCTAAAAAACCTTCGGTACCCTTGCTTCCTTCTTTATGCGAATGTTTAAGTTGACCATTATTATAGCTCTTTTCCTGTATAAAATCATAAATGGAAATCGCCTGATTTAAAAATTCTTTTTCTCCAAAAGCAGCGTATGCTTCAACAAGACCACTGATCAAAAGTGAATTCCATGAACTTAGTACTTTGTCATCAGTATTTGGCCGAATTCTAGCATCTCTTGCTTTCATTAAAGCCACCTTCCAAAGGTTCTTTTTTTGAATTAGTTCTTCTTTACTGATTTGATGCCCCTTTACAAACGCTTCGTCTGAGCCATTTTTATAAAGTATATAAGAGTCATTTTCCCAAACATTACTCGGTTCAATATTATAATAAGCACTGAATAAAGTAAAATCGTCACCCAAAACTGCTTGCAATTCAGCTTTCTTCCAAATGTAAAACTTACCCTCTTCACCTTCGCTATCCGCATCTAGTGCAGCATAATATCCTCCTTGTGGATTTTTCATTTCACGATTCAAGAAAGCAATAGTTTCAAAAACTACATCTTTATATATAGGTTCATTGAAAACTTTGAAGGCTTTTGAATACAGCCCAATTAATTGTGCATTATCATAAAGCATTTTTTCAAAATGAGGTACTTTCCATTGTGGATCGGTGCTATATCGAAAAAAGCCGCCGCCCAAGTGATCATAGATACCCCCATTGGTCATTTGATCCAAAGTGTTTTTAACGTGAGTCAGCACTTCTTGATCATTGGTTACTACCGCATAATCCAACAGAAAATCAAGGCTATTTGGCACCGGGAATTTCTGTTGACTTTTATCACCGCCAAGCACCGAATCCCAGTTTTCTTTCCAAGAATCGACGCCCGATTGCAAAGTCTCCTTTGTTAATTTTTCAAATTCGGAAGAAGGCGTGAATACGTTCGTCTCTTCAATGCCAGCCGCGAGCCTATCTGCATATTCAGCTGCTTTTTGCGGGTCATCAGAAAATTGCTTGTTCACATTAGTTAAGACTTCCATCCATTGTTCTTTGGTATGGTAGGTACCCAAATACAAAGGTTTTCCATTGGGCAAACTTATAGCATTCAAAGGCCAACCCCCATTCTGACCTTGCAACTGCGCAGCTGTTTGGTATACCTGATCGATATCAGGACGTTCCTCGCGATCTACTTTTATATTGATGAAATTCTCATTCATCAATTTTGCAACTTCTTTATCTTCAAAAGTTTCCCGCTCCATTACATGACACCAGTGGCAGGAAGAATAGCCGATACTAATTAAAATAAGCTTATTCGTTTTTTTCGCTTCCTCTAGAACATCATCATTCCAGGCTTGCCAATTAACGGGGTTATGGGCATGCTGCAATAAATAAGGACTCGTCTCATGAATCAGGTCGTTCGTGTAGGCATGATTTGTATCTTGTTTTCCATTCTCTTTACAAGAAGAGATAAGACATAAAACCACAAAAACCAATATTAGCGAGCAAAATTGAAACCGTTTCGTACCCTTCATAAACTATGCATCTTTCAATAAGGCACTAAAGTACTACAATGGTATAAAACCAAAAAAGAAAGTGCTTCATCATTGCATTGCCCTCAATCCCTGAAGGGATGCCCTAATAATAAAAACCTTTTCTAAAAACTACCATAATCCCAAGTCACAAAGTCACCCTTTAGGGCCGGGGCCTACAATACCCCAGCACGAAGTCCTTTCACCTTCGGCGGAGAGGATTTAAGAGAGGGGACCAACTAGAAAGACGAAAAAAGAACAAACCAAAATTTTCAACAATAAATATTTTCTTTAAATAACAGCTATACGTATTTACACAACATATTTGTAGGAATTCACAACAATTCATTTCATTTTATGTAAGAATATTCTTATGTTTGAACTTTGGTTATAAACACTGTTAACCACACTTTGGTTAACTAGAGTTTAATTTGGTTGAATAGGTGAAATTCGAAGGGACACGAATTTCAAAAGAAAAGGGGGCAATAGCCCTCTTTTCTCATCTTACAAACTATGGTAACCGTCTTAGTGTTGTGAGACTCACTCTGGCGGCCTATAGAGGGTCGAGTGTTCTACTTGATCTGGGCGTCGTATTTGGGAGAATACGGCGCTTTTTTTGTGCAATGCTAAATCGTTAAATCACCCCGTCCTCTATCCTTAAGCCCGCCTACCCTCGCTCCCTGAAGGGATGCCAAAAAAAGAAACCAAAATCTCCAGTTGAAAAGTCACCCTTTAGGGCCGGGGCAAAGGAACACCGAACTCGACCCCTCCCTTCAGGGTTGGGGCAAGGGTCGTGGCAAGCACTTCATCGAAACTTCAACTCCGTTTATCGATGATTTCACAACAATAATTGTTTGCTTCACAACAATTGTAGGAATATTCTTATTCAAATGTAAGTTATTGCGTTTTATTATCGATTTTTATTTCAAATACCAACAAACCTATACCTAATATGAAAAGAGTAATACTTCTTCTTTGCACCGCTGCAATTTCACTGTTACAACAGGGTCATTCCTATATGGACTTGGAAACCAAAGTCTCCGGTGATACTCACTCCTCCATTGAAAACAAAGTAAAAAAAGAAAATGTTCACAATTCAATTTGGAAACCTTCTTTCATTAAAACTAAGGATCTCCTTTCAAAAACTAAAATAAGTAAGAAAGCGGTTTCTTCTCCTCCAGTTTTTGCCAGTACAGTGATTAACCTGGGAGGAGGCACTCAAACTGATGGTTCTGATGGTATGCAGATCTCGGTAATACAAAATGGGCAAGTTCAGGTACTTTTTAAAGGGGTCAATCAATTATATGAGCCGACTTTAAACGATGATAACCCTGCTCTATTTAATGGAATCTTCATGGCTGTAGGGAATCAGGTTGTTGGTCCCGCTACAAATGCTCGGGGTTTTCTTGAGCAAGCAAATCAAGCAGCTGGTACAATTGTAAATGCAGCCTGGACCGAATCGAATCAAACCCTCTCGGGATCTGGTAGTTCCGACGATCCTTATCAGGTAATTACTGATATGTTTTACAATGTCGATGGTGCAGGCGCATACAACGCCACACAAGATTTTCGACTGGTTACAACGATCAGTTACGTAGCACCAAACGATTACTTCAATCATTCTGTCACCTTGACTCCACCTACTTCAAACGCGCAAATTGTTAAGTTCTATCATACCTTAGATACTTTCTTATCGGGTGGAGACAACGGACCAGCCTTTTCTTTACCTCAAAATTTGGCTACAACAAACAATACCACAGGTAATATCTCTTTAGTTGGTGTTCGCAAAGATCCTGGTGGACCCAATGATTCTTTTGTGGCCTTCTCGGAATCATTTGGGAGTCTTGAATTTGATCATTGGTACTCAGGAACCTACAATGAGTCCAACCTTTATGGTGTAAATCTTACTTTTGGCACGGCTACGGGAACAGGAATACTAGGAGGAAATGACATAATCAATACATGGGATACGAATGCAACAACGGATAATGGTCTAGGGATTCAATTTACCTTAGGTGCTATTAATGCTCCGATTACCTTCGACTATAATTTAGCTTTCGGCAGTAGCACCTCTATTGATTTGGATCTTGATGACTCCTCTGGGGCCACAGATAATTCATACTTCACGACTTACCTTTTAGGAGGCAACCCCATTAATATTGCAGATACAGACACCAAAATATTTAATGTAGTAGGTGACATCCAAGAAATGCGTATTCAATTGACCAACCCTCAAACCGGGGATCAATTGAATGTGAATACCGCTTCTCTACCACCCGGTGTTCAGGTACAATCACAAACTGCAACCGAATTAGTCCTAGAAGCGATAACAGTACCTCAAATAGAAACTACTTTTGAAAATGCATTACAACAAGTCACTTTTTCAACTTCTGGTTCAAGCCGAATAAACCGCAATTTTACGGTTAATGTTACAAATGAGCTCGGGGCGGAAGGTTCAGCAACTGCTGCTACCATTGCTATAGATATTGACTCAGACATGGATGGAATTGTAGATAGGGTCGATTTAGACGATGATAATGATGGAATTCTAGATAGTATAGAATGTCCTGGTATTGATATAACCGCTGAAGGTATAGCAGTGTCAAGTAGTACTCTGGGAGCTTTCGTTGCTAACAATTTAATTGACGGTGATACGAATACCCTTTTCCACGCGAGTGACAATCCTCCTACTGCCACAGAATATGTTGATGTGGATTTCGGTCGTGAAGCAAACATTAGTCGATTAGAAATAGTGAATCGACCAGGTCAAGGGGATCGCATTTCGAATGCCTATGTTTTAATTTCGAACAACCCATTTCCCACAGATGCAACCGATTTAGCTGGTGCTCGCGCTAATGCTAATTTCGAAAATCAAATTCCAGTACAAACTGTAGCAGGAACAGATCTTATTCAAATTAATACAAATGCGGTGATAGGGCGCTATGTAAGAATTCAATTGTCTGGTAATAATCTTGATTCGGCAACAGGAACTATTGGAATCATAAACCTAAACGAGCTTATCGTTTTTGAAAATACAGACTCTGATAACGATGGTGTACCTGATTGCCAAGAAACAGACAGCGACGGTGACGGCTGTCCTGATGCCGTAGAAGCAGCAGGTACTTTTACCACGGCTGATTTAAATGCTAACAGTCGATTAGACAGTGCTGTCGACTCTGACCCAACGAGTCCAACCTATGGGGTACCAACATCGGCCGGAACTGGTCAGGCTACTTTCAAAGATGTAATTACAATTGGTCCTGATTTAGATGGCGACGGTATTGCAGATGCCTGCGATGATACCGACGACCGCCCAGACAATGATGGCGATGGAGTTAAAGATGTTGTTGATTTGGATGACGACAACGATGGAATCTTAGATACCGATGAATGTAATGCTACCGTAAATAGTACAAGTGTAGGTGGTAAATTTTCCGATGTTATTCAATGGATTGCTTTCAACGACGCCGATTTTGCTGATAATAGGGCAAATGCTGGTGATGTACAAACCGTAACCGATTTAGAGGGGAACGTACTTACCATCACTGTGGTTTCAGTCACCAATCCACCTGCCACAAATGCAGCATATTATCAAAATGGGTCATTAGCCGGAAGCGGTTATTTGATGGATCCCTCCATTCAAGACAATATTGCCTTCACACAAAATGGAAATCATACCTATGTACTAAGTTTCTCTGCCGTAGATGCAGCTGGTAATTCCATTGACGCCGATATTATTGCCGCAGAAGGTGAAGCAGCAACCAATGGAGCTGAATTCGTAAGATATACTACAAATGGTGGTGGTTGGGAATTGCTTGAAGATTTAGGGCCTACCCCAGTAACTTATGTTATTACCGATGGTGGGGTTTGCGAAAATTCATTACAATATACCAATACGGCGCAAGGCGGAGCCGCGGACCGTACTTCCCCGCTTTTACTTTCAAAAAGTATTACCCAACTGACGTATGAACAACAAGCCGCAGGAATACAGCGAATGACCATTGGTTGGCTGGTAAACACGGTTTGTGAAGATACTGATAGTGATGGAACCCCTGATTATTTAGATACCGATAGTGATGGTGACGGTTGTGCTGATGCTGTTGAGGCAGCTGGCGCGTTTAACACTGCTAATTTGGACGGTGATAATAGCCTAGGAGATACTGTGGATACAGACCCAGCTAGTGCTTCCTATGGAGTACCAACCGTTGCAGGAGCTGGACAGGCAAATTCTACAGACGTAACCACCGTAGGACCAGATTTAGATGCAGATGGCATTGCCGACGCGTGCGATGTCACTGATGATCGCCCAGATTCAGATATGGATGGCATACCCGATGTCGTTGATTTAGATGACGATAATGACGGTATTTTAGATACTGCTGAAGACCCTTCTTGTGGCACCTTTATAGGTTACCCACACTATAATGGAAATAGTCCAGCGGGAAATTTTGACAATCAAAACGCTGCACCTGCGGCGGGCACAAATATGATTGTAAATCCCTCGCAACTTATGGTCGGTAGTGGTTTGACCAACTTGCACAATGGGACAGAAACGGTATTTCAATTTGGTGATGTAACCGGGTTTACACTACCAGAAGCAATTACAGGTAATGATTATGTAAGTTTTACTTTTGATACCGACACATCTGTGCCTGGTCAAAAATTATCGCAATTTTCAGAAAATTCCAGACCAAGACTGTCCGTTTCGCCATTCTTGGAATTTAATCATCAACTAGCCTTTATAATTTCAGATGACGGTTTCGCAACGCCAGGGGAAGTGCTTATCAGTGGCTTTAACCCATCTTCGACCGGAGACGGATTCAGTTTTGTACCATTCACCAACCCCTACTTTTTAAGTCAGAACAGCAGCTATGAAGTCCGTATTTATTTCTACGGAGCAGCGTCAGAAGCCGATAACAAAATAACGTTTGACGATTTCATTTTAAATTCAAATAGTTGTACCGAAAGTGCGGATTTTGACAATGATGACATTCCAAATAGTAAGGATACTGACAGCGACGGTGATGGTTGTGCAGATGCCAATGAACAATATGGTACTGCTTTTGCCGGTGCCAATCAAATTGATACCAATGGTGACGGTACTCATGGCGGTGTAATCGGTACTGGGGATGTTAACCCCGACGGAACGATAGCGGGATTAACCTATGCTACAACAGTAAATCCTAATGTTACAGCAACTGGTGAAGATCTTGATTTTGATGGAATTGTTGACACCTGTGATACGGTAGATGACCGCCCAGATGCTGATGGAGACGGTATTAAAGATTTCGAAGATTTAGACGATGATAATGATGGAATTCTAGATACGGAAGAATCGCTTGGGTTCAATCCCGCAGTAGCAGCAAGTTGTACTTTCCCCGCAGCCAATTTTGATGCAGCCAATGTGGTACAAACCGCAGGAGCACCCGGCGCTCCTTTTGTAGGTGATGAATACAGATTCAGCGATGTAATTACGATTGATAATATTCCATTGGATGCGATTATTACCATTACCGCAGCTGATGCTAACATCACGACATTTACAATTGATAATGATGGTACCGGAGATGCAGCAGCATGGCAAGCGGAATATGACGTTCCCGCAGGGCAATCTGCTACAATGGAATTCAATATCGAATTTAAAATTTCCAATACGGATCTGGTAATTCCACTAGATAGATTCGGAGGGATATTCTATGATATCGATGGTGCCAATGCAAACGAAAGTATTACTTTAAGCAACCCTGGTTTCTACGCTGTAGAAGAAATAACTGCACTAGAAGTAAACAGAACAGCTGCTGGAGATGTAACTTTCCAAGGGCCTCAAGTAACAAGGCCTGGTGTTGTTCTTGACACCGATATTGCAGCGTATTTCTCTTACTTCAACATCAATAGCTTTAGCTTCTCCACAACAGGAAATAATGTAACGACTACAGACAATACGAACTTCTTTTCGTTGGTATTTGATATATGTGCGGTTAACCAATTTACCGATTTAGACTATACAATCATTAAAGGTCTTGATTCAGACGGCGATGGTATCGGTGATGATCTTGATACCGATAGTGACAACGATGGTTGTGCTGACGCTGTTGAAGCGGCAGGGTCATTTTTTGCAGCTAATTTAGATGCTGATAATAGCCTTGGTGATGTGGTTGAAACTGACCCTACAAGTGCTTCTTATGGAGTACCTACTGTTGCAGGAGCTGGTCAAGCAACTACTATTGATGTAAGCACAGAAGGACCGGATAGTGATGGTGACGGAATAGCAGATGCCTGTGATGATTCCGATATGGATGGTGTTCCTGACAATGTAGATTTAGATGATGATAACGATGGTATTTTAGATACGGTCGAATGTCCAGGTGGAAGTGCCTTGTCCAGTAACCTTTTAACTTCTGGATCATTTGGTACAGTAGACACACGTATTGACCCGATTTTCAACGGACCTGGAAATGGTGGTGGTAATCCAGATGCTTTTAATACCTATACCATTCCATTTGCTGCTCCGGCAACAACTACCTATACCTATGATGCACCTAGACCTGCTGACGGAGGGTATGCCATTGTGACGAACACCCAAGGGTTCTCTTATGCTGCTGGTCAACCTGCTGAAAATTTCTGGTTAGACACTGAGGATAATACTCCAGAAGCACCAGGTGAGATAGGCTATTTTGCCATGTTCAACGCAGATGGTAGTCCAGGTACATTCTATGAAGAAACCATTAATAATGCGGTAGTAGGGCAAGAATATGAGTATTCAGCTTTCCTATTGAATTTAATTAATCCAGCATATCAACCGAATGGTCCATCCTTACTGTTTGGCCAAGCGCCGATACCTTGTAACGTAACCTTGATGGTTAAAACTGCTGGAGGAGTTGAAGTAGCTCGATTTGATTCCGGAGACATTCTCAATGACGGTACTTGGAAAAAGGCTGCCTTTAAATTTATCGCAACGGAAGCTACATTGGTCTTATCCGTAGAAAATAATACAGGTGGAGGAATCGGAAACGACTTTGCCATTGATGATATTTCTTTGGTTCCAATTATTGATACTGATGGCGATGGCATTGCGAATTGCTTTGACCTTGATTCTGATAACGATGGAATTCATGACGTTATTGAAGCCGGTGGTACCGATACCGATGGTGATGGTCGTCATGATGATAATGACAACAATGTAAACAACCTAGCTACAAACGGTGTTCCTTCCGGAGCAAATGGTGGGGCAGGAAACGACCCAAGAGATACCCTTGGAGACAACAGTCTTGACTACATTACTTTAGATAGTGATGGTGATGGATGTTCTGATGCTAATGAGGCGTATAACAGCAAGACACAAGATGGAGGTGACGGTGGTGAATTCGGTACTGGCACCCCAGCTGTGGATGCGAACGGACTGGTAACAGCTGCCTCCTACAACACAGGAGACGTCGCAGCAGTAACCGATGGTGCACGAGTTTCAGTATGTAATCCTGACAATGATCAAGATGGCATTCCTGATAATGAGGATTTAGACGATGATAACGATGGTATTCCTGATGTTGTGGAAATCTATGGTGGCGATAGCGATAATGATGGTATTCCAGACTACGAGGACCCAGATTTCTGTGCAGCTAATTTCGAAGGTGTAAACGGATGGGATTGCGCGACGATGGGATTACCTGACCCTGAAGCTGACCTTGATGGCGATGGAATTCCGAATTCAATGGATCCTGATTTCCCAACTTGTGGAGGAATCGTAAATGGTGTTTGTGCTAGTATGGATTCAGATGGCGATGGCATTCCAAATCACTTTGACCTTGATTCTGACAATGATGGCATTCCTGATGTCGTAGAAGTTGGTGGAGTCGATACTGACGGCGATGGAAAATTAGACGACACAACGGACACTGATGGTGACGGACTTGTTGACTTAGTTGATAATGATAACACGGACGGGCCAACAGGCGCAACTCCTTGTGCTGATCAACCAACTTGTTTGGGTACCAATTCTACATCCTCTTTATTAGACAGTGATGGTGACGGTAGTTCAGACGTTATTGTTGACAAAGACAACGATGGTATTCCTGATTCACAAGATTTAGACTCTGACAATGATGGTATTCCTGATGTTGTTGAAGCTGGCGGAACTGATGCCAATGGAGATGGTAAAGCAGATAATTTCGTAGATACGGATGGTGATGGATTTAATGATGTTGTCGACGGAGATGTCGGTAATGACGGTACGCCTGAAAATACACCTAACGCTTTAGTACCAACGGGTCCTGATACCGATGGTGATGGAAAACCGAATTCTTATCCTAAAGGAGATAACGACGGAGACGGAGTTCTGAATTACCTTGATTTAGATTCAGATAATGACGGTATTCTTGACGTAATAGAAGTTGGTGGAACCGATGGTGATGGTGACGGAATCGCAGATAATTTTGTAGACGCAGATGGTGATGGATTTAATGATACGGTCGATGGTGACCCAACAAATGTCTTAGCCGTAGGTACAGATACACCAGGTGCAAATAGCGGAAATGCGCTAATCAAAACTGGTGCAGATACTGATAATGATGGTAAACCTAATAGTTATCCTGAAGATGACCCAGATACAGATGACATACCTAACTTCTTAGATGTTGATAGCGATGGTGATGGCTGTTATGATGCAGTCGAAGCAGGAGGCATGTTTACCCCATCAAACCTTGATGCTGATAATAGCTTAGGTGATGTGGTCGATGCAAATGGTATTCCTACCGTGGCAGGAACTGGTCAAGCCACTTCAACGGCAGTTACAGATGCCAGCAATACCTCAGCTTGTAATGATAATGACAATGATGGCGTACCAGATATTATTGACCTTGACGATGATAACGATGGTATACCTGATGTAGTTGAAGTATATGGAGGTGATAGTGATAATGACGGAATTCCTGATTACGAAGACCCAGATTTCTGTGCAGCCAATTTCCAAGGTGTAAACGGATGGGATTGTGCTACCATGGGATTACCAGATCCAGGAATGGATTTGGATGGTGACGGGATTCCAAATCACTCTGACCCAGATTTCCCTAACTGTGGTGGATTAGTCAATGGTGCATGCGCTAGCATGGATACTGATGGTGATGGAATTCCAAATCATTTTGATCTTGATTCTGATAACGATGGTATTCCTGATGTTGTGGAAGTTGGTGGAGTAGATATTGATGGAGATGGAAAATTAGACGATACAACGGATACTGACGGAGACGGACTTGTTGACTCAGTCGATAATGATGATACCGATGGGCCAACTGGCACAACACCTTGTGCTACACAACCAGCCTGTTTACGTACAAATTCAACATCTTCCTTATTGGATAGTGATGGCGACGGAACTTCTGATGTTCTGGTCGACAAAGACAAGGATGGTATTCCTGATTCTCAAGATTTGGATTCTGATAATGACGGAATTCCAGACGTGGTAGAAGCTGGTGGAACTGATGTCAATGGTGACGGCAAAGCAGATAATTTTGTGGACACCGATGGTGACGGATTCAATGATGTTCTCGACGGTGATGTCGGTAATGACGGTACTCCCGAAAATACACCGAACGCTTTAGTACCAACGGGTCCTGATACTGATGGTGATGGAAACCCGAATAGCTATCCAAAAGGAGATTCTGATGGAGATGGAGTTCCAGATTTCTTTGACTTGGATGCTGATAATGATGGTATTCCCGATGTCGTAGAAGTTGGTGGAACTGATACCAATGGTGACGGTAGAGCAGATAATTTTGTAGATGCCGATAACGACGGATTCAATGATGTTGTTGACGGAGACCCAACCAATGCTTTAGCTGTTGGAACCGATACTCCCGGTGCAAATAGCGGTAATGCATTATTGAAAACAGGTGCGGATTCCGATAATGATGGAAAACCGAACAGTTATCCCGAAGGAGATACTGATGGAGACGGTGTACTAAATCACCTTGATTTAGATGCTGACAATGACGGTGTATATGATGTAATTGAAGTTGGTGGAACCGATGCAGATAACGATGGAATTGCAGACAATTACGTTGACGCAGATGGCGATGGTTTTAATGACACAGTTGATGGTGATCCGACAAATGTATTAACGGTAGGCACAGATACCGATGGTACAAATAGTGCAAATAGTTTAATAAAAACAGGAGCAGATACAGATAATGACGGGAAACCGAACAGCTATCCAGAAGATGACCCTGATACTGACGATATTCCGAATTTCTTGGACCTCGATAGCGATGCTGACGGATGTTCAGATGCAAACGAAGCCTACGACGGATTGTTAATTGATGGTCGTGATGATGGTGTATTTGGAATAGGAACTCCAGCAGTTGGCGCTACAGGATTAGTTGCTGGTGCGGCTTATAATACAGGTGCAGTTGTTGCCCTTCTCGATGGAGGACCAGGTTCCATTTGTGACCCTGATACGGATATGGATGGTGTGGTAGATAGTATTGATTTGGATGATGATAACGATGGTATTTTAGATATCGTAGAATCCAAAGGAAACAATACAACAGGCGATGAAGATGGTGATGGTATACCCAACTGGCAAGATACTACGGATGATGGTGATGGAGGAGATTCTACCACCACCGATTATACAGATACCAATGGAGATGGAATTCCGGATGTATATGATTTCGATGGAGATGGCGTACCAAATCATTTAGACTTGGATGCTGATAATGATGGAATTTACGACGTTATCGAATCTGGAGGAACAGATGCAAACGATGATGGAAGAGCTGACGACGACGACGATAACGCGGACAATACCACAACTAATGGTATTCCAACAAGCTCAGGAACAGGGGTCATGAATCCAAGGGATACAGGAAACAATAACTCTTCCGATTACTTAAATGCGGATAGTGATGGAGATGGTTGTTCAGATGCTTTAGAAGCTGGTTTTGCCGATGATAATGATGATGGGCAACTAGGTGATGTACCACTAACAGTTGATGACAATGGTCTTGTTACCTCTGGTACAGGCTACCTCGCTCCTACCGAAACAAATGCAGGAACAGCTGATTATGTAGATAAAGCAGTTAACCCATGTGCGGATATTTCAATTACCAAAACCGCCACCTTAGTTGACACGAATGGCAGTGGTCGCGATGATGTGGGTGATACGATCAACTATACTTTTGTTGTTACCAATATAGGAACCGTTGACCTTACGGATGTAATCGTAACTGACCTTCTAGCAACAGTTACTCCCGCTACAACGATTAATTTGGCTGCTGGTGCAGTAGACAATGCGACCTATACAGCCAGCTATGTAATCAAGCAAGAGGACATCGATAACGGAAGCTTTACCAATACAGCAGTTGCAACTGGTAAAGATCCTGGTGGAACAGATATCACAGATGATTCCGATGACCCAACAAATGCTACGGATGTTGATCCCGATAGTGATGGTAATCCTGATGACCCAACGGTTCAAGATTTTACTCAAGAACCTTCGATCTCCCTATTAAAAACAGGTGTATTGGAAGATGATAATGCTGACGGATTCCCGAATGCTGGAGAAAAAATCAGATATAGCTTTACCGTTGAAAATACGGGTAACGTGACCCTAACTGGAGTTACATTAAATGATCCTTTGGTCACCGTGTCAGGTGGGCCACTGGATATCGAACCTGGAGTTGTAAATACCAACACATTCTTTGCGCTTTACACTTTGACTCAAGCTGATATTGATAATGGAAGCATTACCAATGCAGCCGTGGTTACAGGTAAAGATCCGAACAATGTAGATATCACAGATAATTCTGATGATCCAAATGATACTACCGATGCCGATGATAACGCAGATGGCGACCCTGATGATGATACGGTTATTCCATTGCTGAAAAATGCGAAAATCGAAATCTTCAAGACTGGTGCCTTTGTAGATACCAACACAGATGGCTTCGGACAAATTGGTGAAACGATTGGATATATTTTCGATGTTCGAAATGTAGGTAATGTAACCTTAACAGGAATTACAATAAATGATCCAAAAGTAACAGTAACCGGTGGACCGATTACACTTGCTCCAGATGAAAGCGATAATACGACCTTCTCGGCAAGCTATCCTTTGACGCTTGCTGATATCAATGCAGAAGAAGTAGTTAATACGGCAACCGTTACAAGTAAAGACCCTGATAATTTAGACGTCACGGACACTTCTGATGATCCAACTACGGTTGACCCGGAAGATAATACGGTTGTGAAAATTGAAACTAATCCGGAGTTATTCCTGTTCAAAACAGCAATGTTTAACGATGAAAACGGAGATACTTTTGCTGACGCAGGTGAAACCATAACTTATAGTTTCGATGTACGAAATACAGGTAATGTAACCATTACTGGTATTGCAATTACTGACCCATTGATTACGGTTTCTGGCGGACCAATTGACCTCGATCCAGCTCAATTTGATGATACCACTTTCACAGGTACCTATACGCTGACGCAAGCTGATGTGGAAGCTGGTACTATAGAAAATCAAGCTCAGGTGACAGGTACTGATAATATTGGCGGACCTATTATGGGCGTTAGTGATTTCTCTGATGACCCAGACAATCCAGATAATATCGATAGAAATGGAGATGGAGATCCCGATGACCCAACGGTTACGGATCTACCCGCAAATCCGGAGATTAGCTTGGAGAAAGTCGGTACGTTCAATGATGAAAACAATGATGGCTTAGCACAAGTGGGAGAAACGATGAGCTATACCTTCAGAGTTGAAAATACTGGAAACATTACCCTGACTGACGTCAGTATTGATGATCCTATAGTTGCCGTTTCTGGTGGACCAATTGCATCAATGCTTCCAGGGGATATGGATAATACCACTTTCACTGCAACTTACGCTATTACTCAAGCAGATATTGATGCGGGAGAGGTTTCAAACCTTGCAACAGTAAGCGGTAAAGATGGTAACGATATGGAGGTTAAAGATGATTCTGATGATCCGAATGAACCGTTAGACACAGACAATAATAATGATGGTGAACCAGACGACCCAACGGTATTGGATGCACCACAACAATCGAGTATCTCATTGACAAAAGAGGCAACTCCGAGATCATTTGCTAATGTTGGAGATGTGATTACTTATAACATGTTGGTAACCAATACAGGTAATACTACGCTAACAAATGTAGTGGTTACGGATAACAATGCCACGATTACATCTGGCTCACCCCTTGCAACTTTGGCTCCAGGAACAACTGCAACTATAGTTGCTACTTATACCATTACGCAAAATGATATGAATGCAGAAAGCTTCACGAATGTTGCCATGGTAACATCTAGAGATCCCGAAGATAATCCAGTGATTGATATTTCTGATGATCCGAATAACCCAGATGATGTTGATGGCGATGCAGATGGTGATCCAGATGATCCGACAGTTATTCAACTGGATTCTGATGAAGATGGAATTCCGAATAATGAGGATTTAGATGATGATAATGATGGTATTACCGATATCGAAGAGCAAAACGGATTTGATTTCTTAGACACCGATGGTGACGGAATTGTAGATCGTTTAGATACAGATGCCGATGGTGATGGAATCAATGATATTGATGAAGCTGGTCACGGTATAACTGATCCTGATGGAAACGGAAGAATAGATGGGCCTGTCGGCTCGGATGGAATTCCTGATGTTGTACAGAGTGATCCAAATGGTGGTGATGTTACTTACACGCCTAGGGATACCGATGGAGATGGTAAACACGACTTCCAAGATGTGGATGATGACGGTGATGGAGTTCCAACAGAACAAGAAATTACTGATGGTACAGACCCACTAGACCAATGTGATTTAGTATATACCAATATTGTTCTAGCGCCAGAAGCCGCATGGAATGTTGCTGATTGTGATGGAGATGGAGTCACCAATGAACAAGAACGTATGGATGGAACAGATCCGACAAATGCCTGTGACTTTATTGAAGCAAGTATTACCGAACCGCTTGGTCCAAACTTTACAATGTCTGATTGTGATGGGGACGGAATTACCAATGCACAAGAGGAAATAGACGGTACAGATCCAGAAGATCCTTGTGATTTTGTACTTGCCAGTGCAACTGTAGCTCCCAGCGCTTCATGGAATGCTGCGGATTGCGATGGTGACGGTGTAACGAACGGTCGGGAGATTACCGATGGTACCGATCCACAAAATCATTGTGATTTAATTATTGCCAATGCAAGCTTAACCCCAAGTGCCGATTGGCATGCGGCCGACTGTGACGGTGATTTAATAACCAATGGACAAGAATTGGATGATGGTACAGAACATGACAATGATTGTGATCATGTAAATGGTACTCCCCTTGGAGCAAGCGATTGTGATGGGGATAATCTCACCAATGCGGAGGAAGAACTATTAGGTACAGACCCTGATAATCCAGATACGGATGGTGATGGCATCAATGATGGTCAAGAGGTTCTTGATGATACAAATCCACTAGACCCATGCGAATCCATTGGTGGAACTCCGCCAGCAGGCTCAGCTTGTGATGTTGAAATCAGTAATAACCTGATGACCCCTGATGGTGACGGTATCAATGACACTTTTAGAATTAAGAACATTGAACAGTTCCCAAACAATACGGTGGAGATCTTCAACCGTTGGGGCGTGAAAGTATTCAGTGCTACAGGTTACGATAATGAAACGAACACCTTTAGGGGTATCTCCAACGGACGTGCAGTTATCAACGAAAGTGAGAACTTACCAGCTGGTGTGTACTTCTATGTAATCAATTATGATGACAATGGGGTCAGCAAAGCGAAGTCAGGATATTTATACATCAATCAGTAAACCATAACTATTAAACGAAATAAAATCATGAAGAAATATTTTATAGCACTTGTACTAATAGTCGCCTCAACTGGGGCGGCAATTGCCCAGCAAGATGCGCAGTATACCCAATACATGTACAATACACTTGCCATAAACTCCGCTTATGCAGGCAATCGCGGAGTTCTAAGTATGGCGGGACTCTACCGTACGCAATGGGTGGGGCTTGAAGGAGCGCCAAAAACGCAAACTTTCAACATTCACTCCCCCGTTGGTAAAAGAGTAGGATTAGGTTTATCAGTGGTAAATGACGAAATTGGAAACGGAACAAGTCAGCAGACCTACTTTGATATAGCCGCCTCGTATACCGTTCCAGTATCTGACGAAGCGCAACTATCCTTCGGTATTAAGGCTGGCGGTCATCTTCTAAACTTAGATTTCACAAGACTTCAAGGTTTTACGGATGAACAAGGTGCTGGCGGGATTCCAAATATTGACAATAAATTCTCTCCAAATTTCGGGGCTGGTCTCTATTACCATACTGAGCATTTTTACTTCGGAGCTTCAATACCCAATTTTTTAGAAACCGAGCATTTCGATAACACCAGTGCCGCGAGCTCGTTCTTGGCAACGGAGCGTATCAATCTCTATTTCATTACGGGGTATGTTTTTGACTTGAACCCGAACTTGAAATTAAAACCTGCTTTATTGTTCAAGGCAGTCCGGGGTGCGCCACTTCAAGCGGACTTTTCCGCGAACTTCCTGATCAATGAAAAGTTCATTCTAGGTGGCGCTTACCGCTGGGATGCCGCGCTTAGTGCCATGGCAGGTTTTCAAATCACTGATGGTTTACTACTAGGACTTGGTTACGATAGAGAAATTACTGAACTAGGTAATACGGCCTTTAACGATGGTTCATTTGAAATATTCTTACGCTATGAACTATTCAATAAACGAAACAGAGTAATAACACCAAGGTTCTTTTAACAAATTCAACACAATGAGAAATAAAATAATACGTCTGTGCCTTGTCTCAGTAATCGCTTTGTTTTCAGCAAATGCACAAGACAGAAAAATAGCAAAAGCAAATAAGAGCTTCGCTGATTATAATTACTATAAAGCAATTAGTCAATATGAAGCGCTAGTTGAAAATGGAAATACTTCTCCTGAAATATATCAAAATCTGGGTGACGCCTATTACTTCAATGCAAGTTATGAAGAAGCGGCAAAATGGTATGAAATGTTGGCAAACCAAGGTTCAGATGCCATTGACAAAGAGCATATGTATCGTTATGCAGTAAGTCTCAGAACCATCAAAAAATATGATGAGTCAGACCAGTGGATTGCAAGGTTAAATTCAGCAAAGCAAGGAGATCAGCGCGGCAGAAACTTTTCAAGCAACAGAGATTATCTAAAAAAAATAGATGAGCGTTCTGGTGGTTATACTATTGATAGTCTCGATATAAACTCGCCGGAGTCTGATTTTTCTCCTTCCTTTCATAACGAAAATATTGTATTCTCAACAGCGAGAGATACCAGTATCACTTCAAAAAATGTACATAACTGGAACAAAAAAGAGTTCTTGAATTTATACACAGCAACGCCATCTGGCGACAACGACTTTACAAATGTTGGTCCGTTTTCGGGAAAATTAAATTCTAAACTCCACGAATCATCTACGGCATTTACAAAAGATGGTAAAACGGTGTATTTCACCAGAAACAATGGAATAAACGGGAAATTCAGAAGAGATGATGATGGGGTAAGTAGGTTACAGATCTACAGAGCTACACTCAAAAATGGCAAATGGGGGAATCTCGAATCAATGCCATTTAACGCAGACGACCATTCTGTTGCCCATCCTACCCTTAATAAGGCCGAGGACAAGTTATATTTCTCCTCCGATATGCCGGGAACGATGGGGCAGTCCGATATTTGGGTAGCCGAGATCCGTAAGAACGGTTCTTTGGGAACACCTGTGAATTTAGGTCCCAAGATCAATTCTGAAAGCAAGGAGACTTTTCCTTTTATTACGGAAGATGACATTCTTTATTTTGCATCTGATGGTCACCCAGGACTTGGGGGTATGGACATCTTTGCTACTGATGTTAAGAATCTAGAGAATAGCACTATTGTTAATCTCGGGGAGCCCATTAATAGTATCTATGACGACTTTTCACTTATCATAAACAACGATACTAGACAAGGTTACTTTGCTTCCAACAGAATCAATGGTCGCGGGAGTGATGATATTTACTCTTTTCTTGAGTTAAGACCTCTTGACTTCGAATGCTTGAAGGATATAGCAGGTATTGTCAAGGATAAGAAAACAGGGGCTATGCTTTCTAACACTAACATAGTCGTTTACAATGACAAGGGCCAAAAAATCTCTAAAACCCTTTCTAAAAACGATGGAACTTTTACCTTAAAAGGAAAGTGCAACGAAGGAAATTATCAAGTTGTTGGTGAGAAAGCGACCTATGAAAAAGGCATGGCGAATTTTGAAAATAAAAATGGATCGCCTGTTGAGCGCATTGAACTATTATTATCTCAGATAGAAGAAGCACCAACAGGTACTGATCTAGCCAAGTATCTAAAACTTGAGCCTATCTACTTCGATTTTGACAAATCATTTATACGTGCGGATGCTAGGGTTATTTTAGAGAAAGTACTCGCTTATATGAGACGGTATCCTAGTGCAAAAGTAGATGTGCGCTCACACACGGATAGTCGAGCAAATGACAATTACAACATAGCGCTATCTGACCGAAGAGCAAAATCCACTATCGCATATCTAGTAGCTCAAGGCATTGATAAATCTCGAATTACAGGTGATGGATATGGAGAAACCCAACTCACAAACGACTGTGGTAATGGCGTTCCTTGTTCTAAAGAAAAACATCAACTAAACCGAAGATCTGAATTTATAGTAGTTGATTAAATACAGATGATATGAACTTAAATAAAAGAGGGCTTTAGGCCCTCTTTTTATGTTTTAGAATGTATAGCTCAATTTCAACAAACTCCCTCTAGGTAAAACGGGAACCACAACAAAACTTGAATCTGGGTTCGCTTGAATAAAATCAGATGTAGTGCCGTTGGCATTAGCACCAAAACTATTTGCTCCAAAGAAATTTGCTAAGCCTTCTGAATTGAAAAGGTTTGTAACTACCAAATTTGCAGATAGGTTTTTACTAATGGAATATCCTAGGCCTAAATTAAAAATACTATATGAAGGTAATTGGAATGCATTTGCGATATTTCCTTCACGCTCTCCCATAAACTGCCATCTTAAAAAGGCATCAAATTTATTTTTCTGATATTCTGTACCAAGATTAAACATCACTTTTGGGTTAAAAGGAAGGACATTATCAGAATAGTCAACAACAGAATCATCCTCCGTCTCGACAGAGCCACCCGCATCATAGATGGTCCAGTCCGTAGCAATCGGATTTTGCAATGTTCCGTTGAAAGCTAGTTTTAGATTTGATGTCAATGAGTATACACTCTCCCACTCCAGCCCAATAGTCCGTGAACCATTAAATTGTATAGGCGTATAAAACACAGTACCCGAACCTTCATCGAATTCGAAATTATTTACTCCAATATTTCTTAGCTGACTCCAAAAAGCGGTTGTAGTAAATGAGAAATTGGAAAGGTTCCATTTCAAACCCATTTCAAGTTGATTAATCTTTTGGACTTCGCCTTTTTGGTTAATAGGAACATTTGAAAAATTATTATAGTAATAATCCAACTCAGGTGCCTTATTTCCCCCAGAAAATCGAGCAAAAAGTGCAGCGTCATCCTGAAATTTATAATTCAATCCTATAGAATGTGATAGATATGCGTAGTTATAATCAAACTCATCTCGTTCTCCGGTAGGCACAAAAATGCTACTATCATACAAAGTACTGGTGTCTCCATCTACTCCGCCTGAGCCATCGAAAGGTGAGAAACGATCTTTGCTACCTTTATGTTGTATCGTTTCGTAACGAAGTCCTAGATCTAAATGAAATTTCTCCGCAATTTTCCAGCGGTCATTCACAAAAGCGGCAATTTGGCTTACCTCTACGCGGGAATTCACAAAGAAAAGTCCTCCATAATTGCTAACTCCATTCTCATCAGAAAGACTAAGAACCGGTTCACCTGGGTTTTCAACCGTAACACTTAACATTCTTGGATTTGGTTCATAGGTAACATAGCCAAAACTACCTTGTGTAAATAGAGAAGAATTTGAAAAACCACCTGCCAGACCAAAATTTAAATCGTGGTTCTCGGCTCGTTTACGAAAGGTCAATTGGTCCATCCACTCTTTCGCTGAATTGTCATTGTACCATGCAGCAGTCCCCATTATACCATCATTTGGTAATCTACCACTCCCAATGTATTCGAAACTAGGTGCTTGACCTTGAAAAATTCCCAAGGAACCAAAATTATTTACTTGTGCTATCTCACTGCCCGTTTTAGCATCACGAAAAACTAAGTTTCCGAAAGCGGAAAAATCACCGCCAAATAAAATTCCAAAATCTCGGCTTAATCCTGAAACCAGAAAGTCATCTAAGGAAACAAAGTTATTACTGATGGAAGTCTGCCAATTAGCTGCCTTTCTCGAGAATTTCAAGTTATTACGAACGGACCACCCATTTCCCAAATCTTGCAGCAAATCAACTCCGAAAGCACGGTCTTGTGCATGTACACCTTGTGAAGGATCAAAATCATTTGTAGCACCTTCAGCCAATCGACGACCATCTGGTATGGGTGTATTAAAAGAAGGCATCATTAAAGCCGTGGTATTAAAATCTTGTCCAAAAGCAGCTTGGGGGTCATTCCAATTGGTTGCGGCTACACCTGTCCATCTATTTGTGAAATCATCTAATATTTTTCCGTAGAACTTAAAATAACCTTTATCATTAATTTTCGTCAAATTGAATTTTGCTTGTCCGCCTTTACTAAAGGTGAAATCTGTGTTACGAGCCCCATCATCGCGACGATAATGTCCACCGGCAGAATAGAACCAATTGTTTCCTAAAGGGCCACTAAAAACAACATCTGCACGATAGTATGGATTACTTTCACCTTGCAAGCCGCCTTGAACTTGTGCTTTTCCTTCGAAATCTTTGCTTATTCCTTTTGATATGAAATTATAAATTCCACCAGGAGCATTTAAAGCTGTTATTGCCGCACTTCCGCCTCGTATACCCTCTACTTTTTCTGTTGTTAAATCCAAGCGATGAAAAAGTTCTGGAGTATAGTAAGAATGTTGCACAAGACTAACTGGTAATCCATCTTCCTGCAAAGAAACATAGTACCACCCTAAATCATCTTCAGCCGAGGCCGAAATACCACGTGAATATACTTTAGTAAATACCTCACCTGCAGACGGATCAGTAAATGTTCCGGGAATGGCTTGTAAAACATCAGCTGTTCCTCTAGAAAAAGTTCGTTGTAAAGCTGCCGAACCTAATGTTGTTACCGCGGTACTAGATTCCAATTGCACTCTTGGATCAAAGTTTCCAGTTACTACTACGTTTTGAAGGTTCAACAGATCTGCTTCCAGTTCAAAAGTCAAAGAAATATTTTCGGCACCTATACTTATTGTATCACTATAGGTTTTGAATCCTAAATAACTAATCCTAAGGCTATAATCTCCAGAATCAATATTACTCAATTTGAAATTTCCATCCCTATCGGTACTGGTAAATTGGTTTGATGGTTCCAAACTAATAGTTGCTCCAGCGAGTGGTTTTCCTGAAGTGTCATTCACCAAACCGTTGACCTCAACTTGCCCAAAAACAGTAGCCGAAAGTGTAAAAAATAAAACTAAAAATAAAGGAAAAGTAACTTTACTCATATGGATTTTTCTTATAAGTTGGCAAAGATAAACAGTAATTGCATCCTATGTTCTCGCAACAATCAGTTTTTCTGATTTATCTTCTTAAACTATCAAACGGTAATTACATCTTTTATTTTATCTAGAGGGAAGAAATTTAAGGCGCAAAAGGATGGCTCATCCTTGACTTATTGACACGGCTACTTGGAAATACAAAACTGCAATTAGGAAATATAATATCCCGGGGAGAAAAAAATTAGCTTTTTCTGAGTTCCTTCTTCAAGATTTTACCTGTTGCACTCATTGGAAGTGTATCGGTAATTTCAATAATTCTAGGGTATTTATAGGCTGCTATATTTGCTTTCGTGTATTCTGTCAAATCCTCTTCTGTGGCGGTTTGCCCTTCATTCAATACAATAAAAGCTTTAATTTCTTCACCCATTTTCATATCTGGAACTCCAATAACGGCAGCCATAGAGACCGCGGGATGCTTCATCATAACCTCTTCAACTTCTCTAGGGTATACATTAAGTCCACCGCGTATGATCATATCTTTGGTACGATCAACAATGAAATAAAACCCATCTTCATCTTTTACAGCGATATCTCCAGAATGCAACCAACCATTTTTAATCGTTTTTGCTGTAGCTTCAGGATTCTTATAATACCCTTTCATCACATTGTGACCCTTATATAAAAGTTCTCCTTTCTCACCAACTGGAACATTTTCTCCTGTTTCATCTACCAACTTCACTTGAACACCCCAAACTGGAGTACCCACAGAGCCTATTTTTCTACCTACATCTGATTGATTAAATGTCACCACAGGTGAGCCTTCAGACATTCCGAAGCCCTCTAAAATCGTGATATCAAAACGTTCTTCGAACTTCTCGAGCACTGGAACAGGTAAAGATGCGCCCCCTGAAACACAAGTCTTCAAATTCGTTTGTACATCTGAAATATCAAAATCATTGGTATCTAAGTAGCTGTTAAGTCCCCAGTACATTGTTGGTACACCTGCGAATATGGTCACTTTGTGTTTGTTCATCAAATTTAAAACTGTCTCCGCATCAAAACGAGGCAATAATATGGAAGTAGCACCTCTATAAAGTGCGGCGTTCATCATCACAGTCATTGCAAAAATGTGAAACAGCGGCAGCACAATCAAATGAACATCTTCTGAGCGGCAGTCAATCAAATCAGCACTTAGAACCGTATTGGCAAAAAGATTTGAATGTGTTAATTCGGCACCTTTAGGTCTTCCTGTTGTTCCTGATGTATAAATAATAACTGCTGTATCAGAAGATTTGGTTGCTACTGTATCAAAACTGGGAGATTGGCCTTGCATAAGACTTCCCAAAGTTTTAGTTCCTGCTATTGGTGAAGGCATCTCTGCTTTCGGCATAATCATCATAAAATGTTTGCAAGCATCAGCTTTTTGGAAACCCTCATAACCCATTTGTCCCATTGGTAAGTCTTCCGTGCCAACAAAACAGAAATACGCTTTTGCATCACTATTCTCTAAATGATATTGAATTTCATCAGATTTCAACAGAACGCTTAAAGGAACTACAATAGCACCAGCCTTTAAAATTCCGTTATAAATAATTGGGAAATACGGAAGATTAAAACAACTTATCGCCACTTTATCTCCTTGTTTAATTCCTAGGTCAACTAGACCATTTGCTACCTGATTCGCAGCTCCATTGATTTGAGCAAAACTAAGACTTGTATCCATAAAGGTATAAGCCGTCTTGTTGGCATACTTATGAGCGCTGTTTTCTAATAAGGTGGAGAGATTTAGCATAGGATGTTTATATCGTTTGAAAGAACACCCTACAATGTATCAAATCGATTGGTTCTTACCAAACGCTTGATTTAAATACTTTGACGCATCAAACCCTCTTGTGCTACGGAAGCTACCAAAATACCTTGTCGATCGAAGACACTTCCTCTGGCAAATCCTCGGGAGTTTGATGCACTTGGGCTATCCATACTGTAGAGCAACCATTTTCTAATATCAAAATCACGATGAAACCAAATAGCATGATCTAAACTAGCGTAGAAGGTTTTTCCTTTATTTAATTGCTCTCGATGCGGTAAAGTAGCAGTAGTCAATAAATTGTAATCAGAGGCGTAAGCCAGTAACTGATGCTGCATTCTTATATCAATCTCCGCCTTCTCAGATGTACGGAGCCAAGTATGGAAAAAAGGAGAGCCGTTTTTTGCCAATTGTGTGGTAAATTTTTCCACAGGCTTAAATTCAAATACTTTAGGTTGAATCGCCTTTAATCTTTGATAAGCACTCGGAAATGCATCTTTGATTTCTTCTAACTGTTCTAAACTTGTAGTCAATTTCTCAGGTGGAATCAAATTGGGCATTGGAATTTGATGATCGACTCCATCTGCTTTTACTTGAAAGGAAGCGGCCATATTAAAAATGGCTTTTCCGTTTTGTAGCGCCACTACTCTTCTGGTCGTAAAACTACCACCGTTACGAATAGTATCAACTTCATATCTGATTGGATACTTCAAATCACCACCCAAAATAAAGTACCCATGTAAAGAATGTGCTATTCTTTCTTCTGGAACGGTTTGGTAGGCAGCATGTAAAGCTTGACCTAATACTTGTCCGCCAAAGACCCTGCCCCAAGGGGCCTGGTAATTTTCACCCTCGAAAATGTTTTCATCTATTCTTTTAAGACTAAGGAGTTCAATTAAATCTTTTATAGATTCCATGGGAAATAGCTTTTGGGCACTAAAAGTAATGCTTTAAGGAAGAGATAAAAAAGTAATTGTGCCATTGATTAGCCTTGTTCGCCAAAAAAGATTTTTTGGGCACTTGATGATTGAAATACCCTTTATTTCATTACCCGCTCACTACATACTCATTGGCATTTTTAAAACTAGTCAAGTACCTATTTTGAAAAATCTGATTCTGCTTTGATATGAGCTTCCAAATCTGCTTCGCTATCGAATCTATCCGCTATTTTCTTTGCTGGATTTCCTCCAAAAATAGTATAGGCCTCTGTATCTTTTGTAACAACCGATCCTGCTGCTATAATGCAGCCTTTTTTTAAGGTAACACCACTCATTATTATGGAGCCATAACCAATCCAAACATCGTCTTCAATAATCGTTCGCTGATTAAGCCCTTTCCAATCATAATCCTCATCTCTGATTTTAGGAGCGAGTCTCATCGGAACACCTGTTTTTTGATAATTATGATCATACTTGCCGACAAGACCTACCTTGTTACCAATCATGACATTATCACCGATAATACAATCTGTCTCGATCTGTGAGTCCCTTCCCATATAGAAATTGTCGCCAATTTTCAATTCATCTCGTGCCCACATATATACGCTTAAACCCACATAAAAATTCTTCCCAAATTTGTAGTTACGCCACTTTATATTGCGCAAATACCAGATTCTAATTTTCTTGATAAGAGGTTTCATGATTAGCATATTAGGTAGGTGAAAGGGTTTAGACTTAGCATTTTAAAAAACATCTGCCGATAATTCCTTTTTTTAGAATACATAAATAAATTAAAGTGATGTGGGTGCTAAAATCTTTGTTTCTTGGGAAAAATTATATGAAATTGAAACTCCAAATAAGTTTGAACAAGAGGTGAAAGTCAATTTTGGTGCTCTGGAGTAAACCAGATATATATGATGTTGTTTCATTTTTTACAATTGTTTGAACCAAATCATGGCACGAGTAAGTTATTTGACATAAAAAAATCTTGTTTTCGTTTTAGAAATCTAAATAGGTATTATTTTTTTATAAATATTAGCTTTTAATTCGAAGTTGCCATTCTCTTTAAGATTCCTTTGGAAAGCAAATAAAGAAACTTGGTGTTGTTCACAGAATATCTCCAAAATAATCTTCTAGGTTCTTGAAGCAGCCTAAAAAACCACTCTAGAAATAGTTTTTGCATCCAAACTGGTGCACGAGCATATTCTCCGGCATGAATGTCAAAGGCTCCTCCCACTCCCAATGCAAAAGACACAGATTTTAGTTGATGCTTGTTTCTTTCAATAAATTCTTCCTTCTTAGGAGACGACATGCCCAAAAACAATAAATCAGGTGAACAACTATTGATTTTTTCAACCACATCATCTTCCTCATCGGGCTTCCAATACCCATTGCGGTAACCTGATATTTTCAATCCTTTATAAGTCGTACGATAATGGTCAATCGCCTTTTCAAGAATCTTATCTTTCGTTCCTAAAAAAAAGACGCCGTAGTTCTTTTCGACGGCTAGATTGAGTAAGTTTTCAAATACATCTGTTGCACCAACACGCTCTGGCAATGGAGTTCTCAGCAGGTTAGAGGCAAAAATTACAGACATTCCGTCAGCAAATAGAATATCTGACTTTTGCATTATCTCTTTGAATACAGGACTCTCATTAATTTTCACAAGCTGATCTGCATTGATACCTCCACCTGAGTGGAATTCACCCACCTTAATGAAATCTTCGACCATGCCTATAACTTCGGTCATTTTTACCTTAGCAATATTGCAGTTCAGAATATTAACCGTATCCATGCCTCAAATCATTTAAAACAAAATAACAAAATAATTATAGGAAATAGATTCCATTATATGTGAAAGGATGAAATAATCGTTCACAGACAGAATTTTCCTAACAGTTACCTTATTTACTGCTGACACTTACACTTTGATAGTACCGAAAACCGTAATATCTATTAATTTGGAATTGCAGTAAACGCATAATGAATTAAAGTAAGAAAAAACATACTGAACCCCACTAGTAAACCGATCCTTTCTTAACTTAATTTTTTCTATCCAAGAACAAAGGTTCAGTTCGTTTTCTAGGAACTATCAGTCCGTTTCGACGAATAGTCGACTATTAGTGGGGTTCTATCTGGGTCTTTAGGTTAACAATTGAACATACTTGCTTCAATTATTTTCTGCGTACTCTTTGTACCTGAGATTAATCATTCCTGCAAAGCCACCGCATGCTTCACTGATTTTAGTCAATCCTAAATATTTGTGTTTATGAGAAAAAGGTAGAAACGCAAGACTACAAATTCCGAATATTAAATACAGTATACTTATGAAGAATTTACGGATAAGCATCACATACGATTTCTTTAGCTTAAGAATATAAGTAAAGGTAGATGCCGATCTATAAATTCTGCGCATTAGCCATTTTAGAGTAGCTCGTTTTTCAGGAATTGTTTCATAAACAATCGCATCGTGGGACCAGAAAATACGGGCACCTTTCTCAAGTGCTTGTACGCCAAAAAAAGTATCTTCTCCACCGGTTTGATCAAATCTGGAATCGAAACGGAGATTATGGTCATCCAGGAATTTTGATTTAATCAAAAGGTTGTTTGATTCAACAAGTTCCATTTGCGTATTGGTTTCAAAATTTTCTACATGAAACCAACGTGAAATATAATCAGGTACTTCTTTTTCAAAAACAGGCAAATTAGGGCCTTGAACTATATCAGCATTCGTATTAATCATGGTTTTAACAAGTTCGTTTAACCAATTTTCTGTGACATACTCGTCATCATCAACAAATGCAATATATTCTGGATTAAATTTCAGAGACTGTTTCAAAATCTCATTTCTTACGTGGGTAAGCCCTTTTTTGGGGTAATTGAAATAGTGAATTGTAAAAGGGAGAATGCAGTTGCTTTTAAGAGCATCTATTACAAACTCCGCCGTTCGCTCTGAATCATTATCAACTACGACAATGTTTATCGCATCAATCAGATCGTGGTTTATTTGACTCGCATAAATACTGAGAATCAATTTCTCAAGCATTTCTGGTCTCTTGTAAGTTGGTATACCTATAACCACTTGATTCATATTACCTCACTAGTACAAAGATTACTCATTACATCGAAATTTTATTCTTCATATACTAAGTTCATTTCATATCATCTGAAAATGATAAAAAATCAAAATTAACACCTTTATGATTATAGTTTCTTTATGGTAAAAACGGAAGTTTGTGGTCCAGCAAATTCCAGTGTTTCTTCAACATTGGTCAACAGTTTAATTCGTATCAAATCATCTTTTTGAAGATTTAAAACGTCGCTAATATGAATGCTTGAAAATGCATTGGACTCGGTTGAACCACTATTTGCTGCTACATTAATGGCACCTACTTCCGAACCATTTACCGTAATTCTGGCCCGAGTATTGCCTGGACTTCCATCTGCTTTTACGTTTCCTACCAAGGAAATGGTTGCTGCGATATCGTACCTTCCATCTGATTTGATTGTTAAAATATTTGAATTCACCTCGTAGAATTCGGTAGTTCCATCGTTATAATCTTCATCATCAAATATGGGTATATTGGATACGCCACCACTTAATGAAAGTGGTTCCGTGGCATTTGTCCAGCGGCCACCACCAGTAACTACAGGCTGTGCATTAGCGGACTTACGAAAGTTACCTGCGCCATCAACAGTCACAAAAGTATCTCCGACCTGCGAAGGAGGTAAGTCAGTAACACGCATAGTACCGACAACATGCAAGGTTGATTGAGGGGCTTGCGTATTAATCCCTATTCTTCCAAAATCGGGCCCTCCGGGGTTTCTTGCATTTTCAATAAAAAACCTTGTACCAAAGCCGGCTTCATCAAATCTTAAACCACCACGAACACTTTCCGTTTGCTGAAATAGATTAACAATCCATTTTAATTCTCCATTATTTCGTTGTAGACCAAAAAGTTCGTTTTCTTTGGCACGAATCAATAAGGGCATATCGTTAAAGCCGGTAGTAAGAGGTAGTGCGTCATTCAAATTTAAACCCCCATTAGTCAATTTCATATTTGAGCTTCCACCAACTGTGAAACCTAACTCATCATCGGCAGCCCTGAAAATGCCAGTATCGGGGTCCGCTGAAAATCGGTATGATGGTTCTGTCACGCTACCGTCTGAGATACCGATGGAGCCATTTAATGTGAGTCTGTCGGTGAGATTTGTGTTTGTTCCTAATCCTAGGCGCGAATTTGCATTATCCCAGAAAAATTGACCATTGCTTTCAGCCAAGCCGTTATTATCATCCGCAAAAAAGACAGAACCTTGTTCACTAGTTCCGCTAAAAGAAATAGTAACTGTTTCATTTGCTTCATTGGTGTAGGTGTATGTTCCATTCCCATTTTCGGTAATACTTGTAATAGTTTCCGGTTTCGCAGTTATGGTAAATTCAGGATTTGTGCCATCATTTACCGTATAGGTGTCGTCTCCGTTATCTACAATTGACAATGAAGATGAACTTATTGTTGTTTCTCCATTAGCCTCATCGAAATAGGTAAAGCTTCCATCTCCATTCTCAACAATTCTAGTAACAGTTTCCGGTTTCGCAGTTATGATAAATTCAGGATTTGTACCATCATTTACAGTATAGGTATCGTCTCCGTTATCTACAATGGATAAAGAAGATGAAGTTATTGTTGTTTCTCCATTAGCCTCATCGAAATAGGTAAAGCTTCCATCTCCATTCTCAACAATTCTGGTAACAGTTTCCGGTTTCGCAGTTATGATAAATTCAGGATTTGTACCATCATTCACTGTATAGGTATCATCTCCATTATCTACAATGGATAAAGAAGATGAAGTTATTGTTGTTTCTCCATTAGCCTCATCGAAATAGGTAAAGCTTCCATCTCCATTCTCAACAATTCTGGTAATAGTTTCTGGTTTCGCAGTTATGATAAATTCAGGATTTGTACCATCATTCACTGTATAGGTATCGTCTCCATTATCTACAATGGATAAAGAAGATGAAGTTATTGTTGTTTCTCCATTAGCCTCATCGAAATAGGTAAAGCTTCCATCTCCATTCTCAACAATTCTAGTAATAGTTTCCGGTTTCGCAGTTATGATAAATTCAGGATTTGTACCATCATTTACGGTATAGGTATCATCTCCGTTATCTACAATGGATAAAGAACCATTGCCTGACCCATTGGCAATTTCAAATTCAACATTGGCTTCATTGGTATATGTATACGATCCATCAGTATTTTGTACAATACTGGTCGCGGTTTCAGGATTAGCCGAAAGTGTAAATGCGGGAATAGTACCATCGTTGAAGGTGTAGGTATTATCTCCATTGTCAGTTATGGATAATGAACCTGTTCCTGTTCCAGAACCATTAGGTATTTCAAATTCTTCACCGGCTTCATTGGTATAGATGTATGTTCCATCGGCATTTTGGTTAATACTGGTAATGGTTTCCGTGTTGGTTGAAAACGTAAATTCAGGATTCGTACCATCATTAACCGTGTACGTATTGTCTCCATTATCGACTATTGAAAACCCGTTTCCATCTCTGCATAGATTTACCCAATTTGAACCGTTATAATAAAAAACACATTGCTCTTCCAGATTATAGATTACGGCACCTTGTAATGGAGTTATTGCTTGCATTTGAGCCGTAGTGATTCTAGATAGAACCATGGTCTTATCAGTACTTTCAAGTTCTAAAAGCGAGGCTGGATCAATATTTTCTGGATTATCGCCAATTTTTACCTGAGCGATAGAACTGGTAAGCGATAGAAGAAAAAGCAAAATAACTATACTCTGTTTACAAAACACAGTTAAAAAGGGGACTCTATTTTTCATTATTTATAACTTTAATAGTGTTCTAAACTATCTAATCTGTTGAAAATGAATATTTAATCTAATTTTGCTCAATTTGTACTCGTTCTTATTAAAACCGCCAACCCAGCAAAAACCCTACTTTAAATCATATTATTAAGTATACACAAAACGAATAAACCTAAATAATCAAATAGTGCTAGTGCAAAATTAGAGTCTCCACTTGAATCAATCTGTAAAAATAGATTTTTTGAAAGTAGAAATATGGGATTTTCGATAATCGCATTGATTAATCGTTAAGTCCTACTAAAAAAATGATAATATCCACTAGTATTAATACGATACTTTTTTAATTTTCGACGCCGTATCGGCCAATATTTTTTGGAAATCTTTGGTTACAGTTCGAATGTCATGTCTTTGAATTGCCACCTCCTTTGCTGTTTCTGCCAGCTTTCGTCGATAATTCTTGTCCAAAATCATTTTTTTCAACCCTTCAATTAATTTATTTTCTTCTTTATCAGTTACAATAGTTGCCCATTTGCTTTGATTAGCATAATCTACCAAAGCTGTTTCATGTGGTGCATAAATTATAATAGGTGTTCCACTTGCCATGTATTCAGAAGCTTTAGTCGGCATCGAATATTTGATGTAAGCCAAAGACTCAGGACTAAAATCATAGGGTAAAATTAAAAAATCTGGAGAGCCAAATTCATAAGGTAATTGCGAATAGGGCACAAAACTTTTATGTTTCACTACTGGATAATTTTTTATCCAAACTGGTGGAGCGAGCGACTGGATCACAAATTGCATATTCATTTGCATCTCCGCATTTATTATTGCTATAGCCTTAGCAATGGTTTTCAATGAATCATCAATACCTAGTCCGATACGACCCGCATACATCAATTTTGGTGAGCTACTCAACTCATATTCTTGTTTTTGTCCCTGCTGCCAGAATTCGAGGTCAATGGGATTATGAAAGGTTACAAAGTCAAAACCATATCTCTTTTTGTATGCGTCTGCCATGTAATCACAAATGCCCAGATGTGTATCTATTGACTTAAGTAAAGTCCTGAATTCTTTATCAATTTTATTTTTCCAATATGAACTAAAAAGACCCTTCACACCAATAAGCATTGGCCAATCATCCATCATATGAAAAACACTCGGCTTTTTTAGATAATTTAAAACCTCAATACAGAATAAAATACTTTCACGAGTAGAACATTGTACATAAACTACGTCTGGAGAATATTCATCAAGCCATGCTTTAAATTTAGGTGACAAGGTTGTTTTTGAAATTATTTGTGAAAGACTCGTATACTCCAAAAAGGGATTTAAGTATCTGTTTAGAAAGCCCACTCGGGTTTTGGATTTAGTGGCTTCTTCGACAACATTCTTTTTGGAAGTATCTGTAAATTTTATAGGACCACTTTTATACGTTCTACTTAAGATATTCAAAGGAAAAACCCAGTTTCGCTCATCATCACCCAGCTGATAATAGTTATTGCATATTGTTGGGTCAATATGAGGAGTTAACACATAGCCAAGGCACGCAACCGCCAATTTATCTTTATCCCAACCTGAGAAAAGATTTGATAAGGTAATTCCACCTCCAGTATCAGTAACAAATGGTTGATTAAGTATAAGTACTTTAGGTAATGACATAAAATTTTTAGTTACTAGAGCGTTTTACGAATATTTCTTTTTGACTTCTGCGTTTTGCTTTGTTCCAGATAAGTATTTTATTATAGTATTCTCTGAGCTCAAGCGAATGGTGTCCGAAAAGCAAATTCCAATTGAAATCCAAACCAACATATAGTTCAAGGTAAATGATGTTACAGTAGAAGGATAGAGTGAGACAAGCCAAAGTAAAATCCAAAAACCAGCAGCTTTTGAAAGCAAGTTTTTTGAAAAGAACAAACCTTTGATCATAGCTGGTATGGCAATCAATAACAATAACCCAAGACTAATCAAACCTCCCTTTAAAATGATGGTAAGATAATCGGTTTCAACACCATCTCTATATCCGGGATGCTCTTCTGAGGGATCAACATCTATGGGTGCAGCGACCAGACCACTCATGCCCCTACCAATAATCCAATCTCGTACCTGCATATCAGCATAATAATATTCCTCTACCCCAGTGCGCGTATCTTCATCTAAGCGTTCGGTAACTTTATTGACTATAACTGAATCTCCTGCGCCAAAAAGTGAATAGGCATAACCGGAGAACAATACGGTTAACAATGCACCAAAAAAGATGGTCAAAAATTGTTTTTTATTTTTTAGGATGTAAATAAATGAGGTGAAAATGAATACCGTACCAGACATAAACATTAATCCTCTTCTAGCCCTATAGGTTGCTGATAATACTACCAACAATATGACAAAGAATGCTATAAATCTGCGTTGTTTATTGTGGTATGGATAAGTCAATACAAGGAACCCCACTGGAAGACCTAATAATTTAACATAATATTCAAGCCTATCTCGCCCTAATTCGTATTTCAAATCAAGAAGATCAATTGAAGAATACAACATGAAAATACCGAAGAGCAAGGCGGCAAAAATCAGTGCTTTAAAGGTAGCTTTATAG
Organism: Maribacter taeanensis; assembly: GCF_047345145.1. Classification (NCBI taxonomy): domain Bacteria; kingdom Pseudomonadati; phylum Bacteroidota; class Flavobacteriia; order Flavobacteriales; family Flavobacteriaceae; genus Maribacter; species Maribacter taeanensis. Next base: position 140,259 of record NZ_JBLFER010000001.1, on the reverse strand, counting down.
AACAAGTGGGTTTTCGGAAAGAGTAAAAACAAAGGTGTAAAATATAGAAATAACCCACCAAATGGGTTGAAAAGTAAATCTTTGGTAAATTCATATTCTAATTTTAAACCTCTAAAAACAGTTACCCCCATCCAAAAAATATATAGCGTAAATATGATTTTGAGATATTTATCTTGAAAGGAATAGGATATCATCTGATAGCCAGAAGTGGCAAAAATCAATATACCCACCAATCTCAATACATCGCAGATGATATAAATTGGGTTTGGTAGTGTAGAAAGAGCAAAACCAAGCATATAAAGTAAAATACCGCCCCAAAAATAGTAGTACACCGGTTTCTGGTGAAAATCTGCACCTAGCACTCTAAATATTTCTTTAGGAGAATTTGCCATTTCAACCAATTACTTTATTTGATGCTATCTGCTTGTAAAGCTCTAAATGTTGTTTAACAATTACTTCTGTATCAAATTCTGGTAAGGCATCAACTTTGCTCAATTTTGTAAGACAGAATGAAATTCCCTCCGCTAGATCTAAACTGTCTCTGTATTTCGCTAGGTAGCCGTTCTTTTTATGATCTATCAATTCGGGTATACCGCCAGTTTCAAAAGCTACAACAGGTGTACCGCATCTTAAGGATTCTAGAATAACCAGACCAAATGTTTCTGCGAGAGAAGGGGCCACGAAAAGATCGACAGCGTTATAAACCAATGCGGCTGAATATTCATCACGCAAGCGACCCACGAAATGGCATTTAAAAGGTAAGGCCTTCTCTATTTCTTCATCATAATCGCTACCAAAGATAACTACATCAATATTTTCTGGTCTTTCTTTCTTTGCTACTAACTCTAAAGCTTCCCTTAAATAAGACCAACCTTTATAGGGGCTTTTTGGTGAAATAGCACCAAAACCTATTAAGGTGCCCGTACGTGGCAAGTTTAAAATTTGCCTAGCTGCTTTTTTATCCGAAGGCTTAAAAATTGTTGCGTCAACAAGATTAGGGATATGAAAAATTGGTTTCTCTTTTGTTAAAACTGAATTTTTGGCAAGTTCATAAAGCCAACGACTAGGCGAAACAAAGTTTAGATTATCGTATTTGCTATATAATTGATACTTTTTCTTTAGTTCTTTTGCAGGAAGTCCATTTGTTTTAGCATTTTCGAACATTTGACAACTACTGCAAGTTTCTGAAAACTTGGTGCACGTAAAACTATGATGACAACCACCTGTTATAGTCCACATATCGTGCATAAAAAAAATAATTGGCTTCCCTAATTTCATGAGTTCTTCAAGCCCTGAGAAGTTCAAGAATCCTGCAAGAACCCAATGCACATAAATGATATCAGCTTCAACAACAAATTGGTGTTTCGAAACATCATTGCCTAACACAGGATACGAGAACAAACCAAATTTCTCGATAACCTTTTTATTATGGCGATTGTGAAATTTACTATTCAATCTTGCAATGATCGAGGCCTTTAAATTTAGGTGGTCAAGATTAGCGTTTGCCCCAACATCTGAGGTTAAAGACAACATACTTGATTGCACACCACCTTTACCTAACGCTTGATGCAGGCGAAAAGCAGCATTACCTGAAGAAGGTAAATGTGTTTGTAAGTGGACTACTTTAACCATGTTTCTGAGTTTCTAAGACCGTATTCATGATTTGTTTTAATTTGGATTCGAAGTAGTTCAAAACAAAATATTGCCTGGCAAAATCATAAACCTTCTTACTAAATATTTGTAAATCATCAGCAGGTATTTCCGAAATCTTTGTGAGCTCCTTATCCAAATAAGAAATTTTAAAATCTTTAAGAAAAATAGCGTTTTCTTCTAATCGATTGAAACCCGAATCTTCCATTACAACTGGTATTAGACCATGGATCATTCCTGTAGTAATAGATGTCGAGCAAGCTTCTGAACATGAGGGCAATGCAATAAAGCTGCACTTCGCTACCACCTCAAGAAAAGCAGTACTCTGTATATTTAGATAGCCATGATTAATGATATTCCTTTTTTTACTAGGCTTTAAAAGTTTTTCATCCTCTTCTGATAGGCCCGCAATATGTAAAATAATATCCTCTCTATTCTCAAAGACATCTAACAATAAATCAAGCCCTTTATGCACTGCACCATATGAACCTAACCACAAGAAGTGTTTTCTTGCGGTATCGTGCTCTTTTGATTCAAACACGAAATTCGTATTCATCATACCCGTAGGAAATATGGCGAACAGATTTTCATACTCTTTTAAGTAAGGTTCAACTTCACTCATCGTGATAACAGCAGAGTATCGTTGATCAAAATAATGGGATTTATAGAAATTTCCACTTCTAACAATTCGTGCTTTTTTTCTATGACGTTCGTAGAAATAAGCGATACGCTTTTTCTCTTCGCGGTCTGCAAAGTCAGGGTGATGTTCTGTCATATAAATTATTGACATTGCATTTGGGTGCTTAAGCGTAAGTTGATAAAACACTTCTCCAAAACCAAAAATGAGATCATATTCCTTAGCTGCCACTATAGGAAGGGCATTTAAGTCATTACAATTTACAATATCGATTGTATAGTTAAGATCAGATAAAACTTTTACTATCGATAAAATTTCTAATGGTTGTGTTCGGCCAATATTTTGGTTGCCCCAATCAGCGATGTAACTGGTGGTTAAGTAGCTTATTATTGCTTTCTTTTGAGGTCTTGTTGCTGTAAAGTTGATGTTTTGAATAACTGGCATGTCTTCAACTCGCTCCGAATAGAACCGATCTCTAAAGGTATACCATAGCTTTTCTGTAAGCCTTTTTCTAAAACTATCGTTCTTCATTACTTTGTTTTCAATGCGTTTGTCATTAGCGAATCCAAATACCTTTTTTGCCTTTGTTAATGATCATATGATATTGAATAGGCGCCAAAATGAAAGCATTAAAATTGGCGATAACTGATGCTACAAATAGTGCATAAACACCCATTTCAAAATATTGAATAAAAAGCAAAGTTAACGCTATGTACAAAATAGGACTTATTATACTTGCCCAAAACTGTAGGCGAAGTGCACTTATGCCATTCAGGAAACTCACATACTTTGATCCAAAAATGGAAACCGTAAAAAATATAAGACCCCACAGCGATAATAAATAGTCAATTTGAACGGTATCCTTCCCTAGCCATAAATCATAGATGGAATCGGCGAAAAAGAGCATGATTATGCCAACTAGAACAAAGAAAATATTAAGTATGTTATATTTCTTCATACTTTCTTTTATCCAACCAATATCATTTTTTACATAAGCTTCAGTAGCAGCTGACCAAAATGGTGTTAGAAAAATAGTAAAACCCATACTTAACACTCCAAAGTATTTAAACACAATATTATAGTCAGTAACATCAGCCGGGCCAAAGTTTCTTGATATAATAATATTAGCGGATTCAAACTGTATTAATCCGGCGATTTGAATAATGAAGAACACAACCCCTAGATTAAATAGGCTCTTCGCATATGAGAATTTCACTTTAGAAATAGTCGGTCTAAATTCACGATATTTCCCTTTGAAAAAGAAAATATTTGCTCCTATGAGCGCCAAAAGTGGTGATACACAAAGCGCAAGACCTAAATAGACCAATGAGCCTTCGGTAGTTTTGACTAGTATAACTATGACTATCAAAGAAATGATTTGCCCAATTACATCAATTAGGGAAGCTTTAGCAGGCTCTTGATCTGCAGAAATAATGGTTGTAATGGTTCGTAGTACAAATTGCATACAGAAATAGGTGAAAACTATTAATGCGAGTTTTGAAACATCAGAACTATATTCTGGCGATAGTTTTAATAAATCAGACCAGTCTAAAAATGGATTGACTACTAAAAATAATAGCCAAATCGACACGAAAACAATAGCTAGTATTCCGTAAGTAGTACTTATATATATCTGAGCACTTTTAGTATCACCTTTCGCCCTTGCTTCGGCATATTTATTTCTCAAACCATGGGTTATACCAATATCAAAAAAACTGAACCAAGCTACAATCGAGCTAAGCGTAAGCCAAATACCATATCGAGAGGGGTTAACATAGTTGAGCGTAAGTGGCACTACAACTAAGCTTATAACAATACTAACCACCTTTATTACAAAGGAGAATAAAATATTTTTATTAGCCTTGACGGTTCGTTCGTGCCCTCCGAAAAAGGCATTTTTGATTTTTTGAATTAGTTTTTGAATCAAACTGATTGGGTATGTTTTTGGTCTTGTTAAAGGAAATTTCAGGTTGAATAGTATCTAGTAAATTCTTTTTCTATCCCATGTAATATCTTGTTTAATAACTTTTGCAGGTATTCCGGCAATTAGCACCCCCTGCTCTTCAAAACGTTTGGTTACCACAGATCTTGTAGCCACAATAGAATTGGTTGCTAAACCTGATCCTTTAAGTATTGAAGTATGAGCGCCTACCCATACATGATCGGCTATGACAACGTCTTGGGCGTGATTAATTCTCTTGTTACTTTTGGTATCGATAATCGAATGCGAATCACCTGTTCTAATATCAATGTCATTTGCGAACATGCAGTCGATGCCAATTGTAATTTTTGAATTTGGTTCTGTTACAGCAATATGCGTCTCCTCAAAGGTTGAATTTTCGCCAATATATAACTCACAAAAATCGTCCTCAATCCATAATTCTCCGCTACGATTAAACTTCACTTCTTTCGAAATAGTAATCTGATTATTGTTACCTCTAATAAATATGATAACATTATTTAAAAGGCTTTCGCTTTCAATGGTAATTTGATTTGAATTACCGACAACATCTATTTTGCAATTATTTAATCGTGCAGAAGTTTTAATTTTCAGGATGTTATTCTTTCCCTTTACGGATTTAGAATATGGTTTTTTAAAGAGTTTACCCTCTCGTATGTTTCTAATTGTTTTCAATAGAAAGGGGGACTGCTTTACAAAAGACTTTAATTGTTCTTTCATGATTATTTTATTCTTCCAACCACTACAATAAAGCGATAACTCTCAAGATTTCATTTACAATTTTGATGCTATTTCAGAACCATATTCTTCTTCATATAAATTTGTGTTATAACCGTAGCCATAATTATAATTACCCTTTACGAGTCCTCTTTGTTTTATTCCATTAAAAACAACAGACACATTTTTAAGATTCTTCAAAGTTTCAGAATCGTCTAAGTGTCTTAGAACCTTCAACGGTGTTTTGCCCTGAAGTATAACGTAAATCGTTTCATCACAATAATCTGCCAATAGTTTTACATCAGCAACAAGATTCACAGGAGCCGAATCAATAATCACGTAATCAAATTCATCAGAAAGTTCTTCAAAGAGAACATCTAATTTTCCATTCAAAAGAAGTTGCGTATGATCATCAACCCTATTTCCAACAGGAACTATAAATAAGTTTTTATTTCCATGAGAATTAGTCAAAATCTCCTTGTAGTCAGCTTGGTATGACAGATAATCTAAAACACCTTTATGTTTCAGAATTCCAAAGGACCTCGATGTTTGCGGCTTTAAAAAATCCATGTCAACCAGAGCAACTTTTTTACCTGATTGAGCGAGGCAATAGGCAAGATTTGTACCTACGAAACTTTTACCTTCACCTTCAATACTTGAAGTGATTAAAATTTTCTTTTTTGTAAAATTACGATCGTAAAGCCCCATTGAAGAACCAAGTTGCCTAAAATGATTTAGAAGCACGGCTTCATTTTGTTTGATTTCAGAGGTTTTTTTATTTGAAGAAAAAATAAAATTGATTCCAAGTTTATTAGTAATATAACTGAACGCACTAGAAGGTTTTTTGGACTCTTCGACATCATCTAAATGAGGTAATTCTAGTACCACAGGTGTATTGATAGAATTTTCAATTTCAGAGCGAAATAACACATTTCTGTTCATCATTTCTTTGAAAATGATATATCCCAAACCGATACCAAAACCTAAAATTAAGGCAACCAAATAAATTATTGAAGATTTCGGTGAAACAGGCCCCTCTGACGATTCTGCCAAATCAACAATTCTACCATCACCCCCATTAGGTGCATAACTCAGCGCGGTTTCTTCTCTTTTTTGTTGTAAAAAAGAATACAACTCGTTCTTAATTTCTTTGCCTCGTTCTATTTCAAGCAACGCCCGTTCTTTTTCTGGAATATTTTTAAGCGCTGAAGCGGATTGATTAGCATTAAAATTTAAACTACCTAAGCTTGCCCTAAGGTTGTTTTTTTGATTTCGTATATTCTCACGAATACTAGGTCTTATTTTATTGATTTCGTCAGCTACTGCTGTCAGAATCGGGTTGTTCTCCGCTGTGGTTTTACGCAGTTTTTCATATTCCATTTCTGAAGTATATAGTTTCTCCAATAATTGGGACAAAACACGGTCTTCAACCCCTAATGTGGCTGGCACAATACCTGCTTGATTTTTCTTGGAGATTACGTATTGATCTACTTTATTTAATACCGCTAGTTGCCTACTTATGCTAGCTATTTGACGATCATATTCACCCACATCATATAGATAAAGTTTTCCTTGTTCACTTAAGTCAACAACACCCTTTTCAGACCTAAAACGTTGAATCGAAGATTCAAGCTCATTGAGCTCTTTTTCAACTTTTTTCATACGATCATCAATAAAGGTAAGCGTATTTGATGCAAGATCATCTCGGTCTGAGATGGCTTTTTGATTGTAAGCTGCTATCAAATGATTTAGTATGTTTTCACCTCTCTGAGGTATTGGGTCTCGATAAGTAAGTCGAACTACCGTTGATAATTTATCGGTGGGACTAGCTTCTAAACCACTTAAAAGGCCGCGAGTCAGATTCTTTGGATGAACAAACGAGAAGTATAATGCTCTTTTAGCAGTTCTCGATCTATTCGCATTTAATTTAAATTTAGTCTCTCCAAAAACAGGTCCCTCAACCCACTCATCAATGGGATAAGACTTGTTTTTTATCTTAACTAAATTTTTGAGTGAATCATATTCAAAATAAAATTTTAATGATTTGCCACTCGCTGGTTCAACGATGTTTTCAGGATTTCTTAATTCAACAACTATAGGTGAAGTGGTATAGGCTTCTTTTGAGCCATATAATTTATCCTCATAAACAGGTGCATACAATTGTAAATTTTTCACCACTTGAGTCATAATAGTCCTTGACTTAATAATCTCAAGTTCGTTTTCTACTATTTTTTTTGAATCAAAGGGGTTCATTGCTTCCAATACTTTGGAATCATCTACTCCTTTATTTTCATCCTTAATAATAAGGGTGGCAGCCGCTTCATAAACCGGTGTAGTAGTTTTCAAGTATCCCCAAGCCCCAATAATACAAACAGGTATTAACAACGCAAACAAGGGCCAATAGGGTAAAAACATTGCCAAGAGCATACGTAAGATGTTCTCGTCAGCGCTTGATTTATTTACTTCGTCCATTTGGGGAATTTTAATTTTATTGATATAACCATGTTGCTAAAGAAATGCCTTTTAAAATTGTTCTGTATCTAGATCTTTAAAAACCATTGAATTATCGGTTTGGGGTTGATTCGCTTTACTAGCTATGATATCTTCTCCTTAAACTAAATTGAAAAATCGTATTCATGGTCATTATTGATAATCATATTGAATGGTGATAAATAGTTAAAGTAATAGGCAAAATTACATGATTGCTGGTTAGTTCCCTAAAAAAACCGTTGAACTTAGTATTTTAAGGTGTTTACGGTATCGATGTTGATGAAGGTTTACTTTTTTATCGCTTAGCGTATAAAACTATCGATTAACTGCTTGAATTAGATTCGGAAATTTCATTTTTAATTTGAATCAAAATATGGGTATATTTAAATAGAATCTATTGACGTTCTGTAGATTGAGGTTTGGTGAGCACTTCGGCTAGTTGATTTGCTCCCATCTAAAACCGTTGCTTTGTAGCTGTAAAATGTTCCCATTCATCACATTTGTAAGGTTGGAATCAGCATCTAAGTAGCCCCCTTGAATTGTAATATCTATGAGAGGTTTTTTCTTAATGATATACACTCTGCCAAGACATGTGCTAGGGGCTGGTAAGAACATGTTTATAGTTGTACCTTCTCCCTGATTCATGATAACGGTATGATGTGTCTCATCTAATCCATTAGTATTAAATGCAATAGGTTTTGAGACCGATCCTTGAATGTTTAGGGTGGAATTCGTTGAGCCAGTAAAGGGTACGTTCCCACCAACGCGAAGTTGATTTAGGGAATTATCCCAGAAAAGTTGCGTATTGTTTTCAGTAATTCCTGTAGTGGCTCCAGCGAAGAAGATTGATCCTGGTGTTCCAGAAGCACCCGTTGCCTGAACTGCATTCAACTGTTGTCTTGTGACAAAATCTTCATCTGCAGAACCATTCTCTCCTTTTACCCGACCTAGAAATTCGGCAACTTGATCAGCTGGTGTACCCGTGTCTACTGTAAATTTTTCGATAAGTGTTTTTTCTCCTGCTATTGTTTGGGCATTCGTGAGATCTACATAGTTATCAAATTCAGCAGCTAAATCCATTTGACTAGACAAAGGACCCGTAATAGAGCCCCAAGTAGTTCCACCCCCACCCCCAGATGCGTCTAGTTGGGCTTTTGTTACAAAATCTTCAGGTGCTGTACCTTGTTCACCTTTTACACGACCAAGAAATTCGGCAACTTGATCAGCTGGTGTGCCTGCGTCTACTGTGAATTTTTCGGTAAGTGTTTTTTCTCCAGCTATCGTTTGGGCATTCGTGAGATCTACAAAATTATCAAATTCAGCAGCTAAATCCATTTGACTAGACAAAGGACCTGTAATAGAGCCCCAAGTAGCTCCACCCCCACCCCCAGATGCGTCTAGTTGCGCTTTTGTTACAAAGTCTTCTGGGGCTGTACCAGCCTCTCCTTTAACACGGCCCAAAAACTCAGCTATTTGGTCTGTTGTTGTTCCTGTATTTACGGTTAATTTTTCTGTAAGCGTTTTTTCGCCTGCAATTGATTGGTTTGTGGTAAGGTTTACGTAATTCTCAAATTCGGCAGCCAACTCTGCTTGGTCGGATAGTGTACCAGTTATTTCCCCCCAAGCGATACTACCTGTATTGCTGCCAGCGCACAAATTATTCCAATTCGTACCATCATAGTAAAATATACAAGAGGCATCCGTATTATAAACCATCGCTCCTTGTAAAGGGGTAAGATCTAATATTTCATCCTCCGACATTCTACTTATAACCAATACTTTAGAATCGCTTTCTAACTCTAATAATGATGTTGGGTCAAGTGTTTGAGGATTATTACCAATTTTAATTTGGGCTGAAATCAAATTTGTATATAGAAGCACTAAAAAAATTATAAAGGGACTTTTCATAGCTTTTTCATATAGTCAGGTCTCGTAACCTACTAATTCAACTTGCAAATTTACTGAAATATTGCCGTTTGTTATTTTTTTTCGACTTACACCCTTATAATATCGATATTTAATTGGTATTGAACCATAAAAACAAAGAACTCTTTCACTTTTGATAACAAAATCTATTTTTTCTTTTTGAAAAGTGTTCAAATTAAAAAATATAGATAATAGTATTCTTATTAATTCTTAAAAGAAAGGTTTTTCCGATAAGAGAATAAGGGAGCCCTAGCCTTTTTGTATTGTTTGATGTGTAACTATTGAACCATACTTCTTGATTTTAATCGTTTTTTTAAGGTTTAATTTCAATTCTTTTGTAAAAGAAATTACTTTAGCTCTCTTATTTAAATTCGATTGATAATATTCAAAAACAAGTTTTTTAAATATTCTAAAAAAAACCTTTGTTTTAATTTGAATAAAAATAAGAAGTCCCTATGAAAACAATATACCAAACAGCTATTCAGGCTGCGATTGAAGGCGGTAAGGAGATATTGAAAATTTACAGCCAAGAAGAGATTCATGTCGATTTCAAAGGAGATGATTCGCCTCTTACAATGGCGGACAGTGCTGCAAACGCAAAAATCATAGAGATCTTAGAACAAACCACGATTCCTATCATAAGTGAGGAGAATAAGCAATTGGATTTTTCAATTCGAAAAGAATGGGCAACTTGTTGGATTGTTGATCCCTTAGACGGAACAAAAGAGTTCATAAAAAGAAATGGTGAGTTTACTGTAAACATTGCTCTTTGTAAATCAGGAATCCCAGTTTTCGGCGTTATTTATGTGCCTGTAACTAGAGAATTATATTATGCAGATGTAACGGAGAAAAAGGCTTTTAAATCGGTTTTAGATGAAAATCAAAACATTCCTCAAGAACTATGTAAAGGAACTGATCGTATTTTACATATGACTAAAAGTAAGAGTAAGGCACGTGTTGTTGGAAGTCGATCACATATGAATCAAGAAACAACGAATTTCATTGACGATTTGAAGAAGAAGTATGAAGAAGTTGAAATTGTTTCAAAAGGAAGTTCATTAAAATTCTGTTTGGTGGCAGAGGGTAAAGCTGATGTGTATCCCAGATTTGCACCGACTATGGAATGGGATACCGCGGCAGGGCATGCCATTTGTTCAGCAGTTGGTTTGAAAGTAATCTCACAAGACACTCAAGAAGAAGTAAATTATAACAAAGAAAATCTTTTAAACCCCTATTTCCTAGTAAGCAGCTAATGAGCGAAGTTTCATATAAAAGACACCTTGCAAAAACCTTTACATGGCGAGCAGTAGGTACTTTAGATACAATTTTACTATCATGGTTGATTACTGGAAATCCTTTAACAGGTTTGAAAATTGGTTTTTCTGAGGTTATTACTAAACTTGTGCTCTATTATATACATGAAAGGATTTGGTTTAAGGTTAAAATACAGGAAAGCCGGAAAAGGCATCTAATCAAAACCATATCATGGCGTGTAATAGGTACTTTGGATACAATTCTACTATCATGGTTAATTTCTGGAAACCCGCTGACAGGATTGAAAATAGGTGGATTGGAAGTAATAACAAAAATGATATTATACTATCTTCACGAGCGAACTTGGTATAAGATAAATTTTGGATTATCCGAAAGAACTAGAAAATCAAATGGATAAAAATATTGTCGCACATACATACAAGATTAGTAGAGAAGAAAGAAGAAAAGCAAATGGGCATAACTCTTTTCTTATTTTCTTTACAGGATTGTCTGGTTCTGGAAAATCTACCATTGCCAACGCACTTGAACAAAGGCTTTTCGAAAAAAACATAAAAACCTATGCCCTTGATGGTGATAACATTCGAAAAGGGATAAATAAGGGACTTTCTTTTAGTCCGGAAGATAGATCAGAGAACAATCGACGTATAGCAGAAATTGCCAAACTCTTTATTGATGCTGGAATTGTAGTACTAGCCGCTTTTGTTGCTCCTTATAAAAAGGACAGACTTTCAATAAAAGATACCGTAGGAAATGACAATTACATAGAAGTTTTCGTCAATACCAGTCTAGAAGTATGTGAAAAGAGAGATGTTAAAGGCCTTTACGAAAAGGCACGCAAGGGAGAAATCAAAAATATGACTGGTATTTCCGCACCTTATGAAATGCCTGAACAACCTGATATTGAATTAACTGAACACCATACGATAGATGAAGCGGTTAATCTAATCATCGAAAAAATTAAAAATAAAATTTAAGATTCTCACAACATGAGCAAATACTATTTAAATTATTTAGATGAATTAGAATCTGAAGCTATCTTCATCTTAAGAGAGGTTTGGGCACAGTTTCAAAACCCGGTGATCATGTTCTCTGGAGGAAAAGATTCAATTCTAATAACTCACTTAGCAAAAAAGGCATTTTATCCCTCTAAAATTCCTTTTGCACTTATGCATGTAGATACTGGACACAACTTTCCTGAAACGATACAATTTCGTGACGATCTAGTTGCAGCGTTAGATGCACGTTTAATTGTGGGTTTAGTTCAGGAGTCTATTGATCAAGGAAGAGTTGCAGAGGAAAAAGGTAAAAATGCAACGCGTAATGCGCTTCAAATAACAACTTTATTGGATGCTATAGAAGAAAACAAAATTGATTGTGCAATTGGAGGAGGAAGAAGAGATGAAGAAAAGGCACGTGCTAAAGAGCGATTCTTTTCCCATCGCGACGATTTTGGTCAATGGGATCCGAAAAATCAACGACCAGAATTATGGAATATTTTCAATGGTAAATATCAAGAGGGAGAGCACTTTCGCGCTTTTCCAATTAGTAACTGGACGGAGATGGATGTTTGGAACTACATAAAAAGAGAGAATATAGCAATTCCATCGCTCTACTTGGCTCATCAAAGAGAAGTAGTGTGGCGAAGCAATTCATGGATTCCGAATTCAGAATTCTTAGTCTTGGATAAAGATGAAGAAATAGTTTCTAAAAAAATTAGATTTCGAACTTTGGGTGATATTACTATTACCGGCGGAATCGAATCAGACGCAGATACACTTGAGAAGATTGTACAAGAAGTATCATCAATGCGACAAACCGAAAGAGGCAATAGAACTGATGATAAACGCTCAGAGACCGCAATGGAAGATCGAAAAAAGCAAGGGTATTTTTAAGATCAAAAAAAAATAATACGCTCATCTTGATGAGATTTAACAGCAATTTCAAATTCCCAAAATGGAAATAACAAATAATCAACTCTTACGATTTACTACTGCAGGAAGTGTCGATGACGGCAAGAGTACTTTAATTGGTAGGCTTTTGTATGATTCAAAATCAATTTTTGAAGATCAACTTGAAGCTATTGAAAGTACCAGTAAACAAAAAGGTCATGATGGTGTTGACTTGGCACTATTCACTGACGGATTAAGAGATGAACGCGAACAAGGTATCACAATAGATGTCGCATACCGCTATTTTACAACTCCCAAGAGAAAGTTTATTATTGCCGATACTCCCGGGCATATTCAATATACCAGAAATATGGTTACGGGTGCCTCTACTGCCAATGCCGCAATCATATTGGTAGACGCTCGTCATGGTGTTATTGAGCAAACGAAACGGCATGCGTTTATAGCATCTCTACTTCGAATTCCACATGTTATCGTATGTATCAACAAAATGGACTTGGTAGATTTTCAAGAAGAAACGTATAATAAAATTTTGAAGCAGTTTGAAGAATTTTCTTCGAAGTTATTGATTACAGATATCCGATTTATTCCTATTAGTGCTTTAAAGGGCGATAATGTAGTTCACAGATCAGAAAACATGCCCTGGTATCAAGGTGGACCTTTACTTCATACCTTAGAAACGATGCACATTAGTAGTGATATCAATAAGGTTGATGCCCGTTTCCCTGTCCAAACGGTGCTGCGACCGCAACGTGAAGGTTTTATAGACTATAGAGGCTATGCTGGTCGAATGGCAAGTGGTGTGCTTCGAAAAGGTGATCAGATTACCGTAATGCCATCTGGTTTCACTTCTGTTATTAAATCAATTGACGGCCCCTCAGGAGAACTTAAGGAAGCCTTCGCCCCAATGTCCGTTTCGATTACTTTAGAAGATGATATTGATATAAGTCGAGGTGATATGATAGTCAGGTCAAATAATCAACCAGAAGGATTGCAAGATTTAGAAGTTATGTTATGCTGGTTGAACAATAGCCCTGCTAAGCCGAGAGCTAAATACAGTATTAGACATACCTCAAACGAGCAAAAAGCAATGATTAAAGAGATTATCTATAAAATAGATATTAATACACTTGCTCGTAAAACAGATGATAATGAAATTGGCATGAACGATATTTGTAAAGTGAGAATTCGAACTACCAAGCCTTTAATGGTTGATTCATATCGTGAGAATAGAGTTACCGGAAGTATTATACTTGTAGATGAAGGAACAAATGAAACTGTAGCCGCTGGTATGATTGTTTAATTCAAAAAAACTTCCTTATTTCATACCTAAAAAATAGTCACTTCAATACACTTTTTATTGTATTTGTTTTCGAATTAGCACAATAAGGGAGCTAAATTTTCGCTTAACAACATATTGATTTAGCAATTTTATTTCTTAAATCTCTATTTCGAATTAGAGATTTAAGTTTCATATGTAAAATTTACAACAGAGATGCAGAAACTAGTTTTTATTTGTGGCTTACATAGAAGTGGAACTTCTATTTTACATAAGACCCTTGCAGGTTCAAAAAATATATCAGGTTTTCATGATACTGGAATATTTGAAGATGAGGGTCAGCATCTGCAAAGTGTTTTTCCGCCAGATATGGATTTCGGAGGACCTGGTAAATTCGCATTTAATGAAAAATCAAGATTAGATGAAAATAGTAATTTAATCACTCCTGAAAACAAGGAAATACTACTAAAAGAATGGGGCAAATATTGGGACAAAGAGAAGTCTATTTGGGTGGAAAAATCTCCACCAAATTTGATAAGGATGCGTTTTTTTCAAGAATTATTTCCTGATGCTTATTTTATTACAATTTCACGACATCCCATTGCGGTCTCTTTAGCAACTAAAAAATGGAGTAAAACCCCTATCGATAATTTGATTAAACATTGGATTACTGCCCACCAAATATATCAAAACGACCGAAAGCAAATTAACAAAGAGATTTATTTAAGTTATGAAGAGATGGTTCATTCTCCTGATAAAGTTATCAAAGAAATTGAAGGCTTTTTAGGAACTGAAATACCATTCGTAAATAATTTCAAGAATTTCAATGGCAAATATTTTGATCTCTGGAATGAGGATAAAGCTTGGCAATTCCTTAAGAAAAGTAGAAAGAAAAAAAGTATTGAGCTGTATGAAAATGCCGTCAATGAATTTGGCTATAGCTTGCTAGATTTTGAAAAATATCCAAGTTTACGGCTTAATAAAAGGATGTAACTGAGCTTAAAATTGGTGATTACTTGGATGCTAACTCACTAATGAATTGAACAATCCGCTTACACGCTTCACCGTCTCCATAAGGATTATGGAGTTTGCTCATTCTATTATACAGCTCATCATTACCTAATAAACTCAAAGTTTCCTTAACAATTTTCTCTTTGTCTGTTCCTACCAAAACTACAGTTCCCGCTTCAACTGCCTCTGGTCGCTCGGTGGTATTTCGCATAACAAGAACTGGTTTACCAAGGCTGGGAGCTTCTTCTTGAACGCCCCCGCTATCAGTAATTACCAAATCACACTTGTTCATTAACCATACGAATGATGGATAAGCAAGAGGCGCTATCAATTTAATATTATCATTATTACCAAGAATTTCGTAAACCGGTTTTTGAACTTTAGGGTTTAGATGTACTGGATATATTATCTGAACATTGTTGGTAAACTCTCCTATTTCTTTTAAGGCTGAGCAAATGTTTATAAACCCTTCCCCATGATTTTCACGTCTGTGACCAGTAACTAAAATCAATCGCTTAGTCAAATCAATCTGCCTTTTTAAATTCTCTATCTCCGAATTTTCCAATGTATCAACTCTTTTGACACTTTCCAATAAGGCATCTATAACCGTATTTCCTGTTATTAAAATATCTTTATCGGATATATTCTCTCGAATTAAATTGTTATATGATGTTTGCGTAGGAGCAAAATGATAATCTGCAATACGACCTGTAATCGTTCTATTGATTTCTTCAGGAAAGGGTGACTTCTTATCGAAAGTTCGCAGACCTGCTTCTACATGGCATACCTTTGCCCCTGCATAAAAGGAAGCAATACTAGCGCCCATTGTAGTTGTGGTATCACCGTGAACATATGCGTAATCAGGTTGAAACTCTTCAAGAACGGGTTTTAAACCAGTTATGATATCAGCGGTTAGTCCATAAAGATTCTGTCCCGGTTTCATAAGATTTAAATCGTAATCAGGCTTTATATCAAAAAAGTCTAACACTTGATCTAACATTTCACGGTGTTGAGCGGTAACACACACTTTGGTTTCAAAACTCGGGTTTTTTAAAAACTCCTTAACCAAAGGTGCCATTTTAATTGCCTCTGGCCGAGTACCGAAAATAATGAGGTTTTTAATTTGCATTTATTCTTGATATTAGTTCAGATTTGATCCTCTCAATATGATAGGTATCATCAAAATACTCTTTAAAATTTGAATGACAAACATCATAATAGGTATTATAATCGATTTGAATATTGTCATGCAATAGTATCTCTTCTGCTAATTTGGTTTTTTCACTTTCTAAATTTCCTTTGATTTCAAATCCATCTAAATTAATATGCTCATTAAATGCATCAATTGCATACGTATGAATTGGTATTAGACCTGCCGACAAATAGGTGTTCATCTTGGTAGGGGTAGCACAGTTATTGACTATATTATCTTCTCTGAGTAAAAATCCATACTTATGTTTACCCAGTTCACCCATAACTTCTTCTAGGCTTACATATTTAATCTTATAATTTAATACGCCTTCAGCTTTAATCACTTTTTCAGCTTTTTCCTGGTCTTTTGTTAGTACCGTCAACAGAGCGTCAGGGTTCTTTTTCTCAATTTCTCTAAAGATATGTGCGGTTTCCGTAAAACATTGCCATGGAAAAATCCCTCCGGCATAAACGAAGCTTGATTCCGGTTTTATTTTTGAGGTAAAATATTCTTTATTAAGTCCTTTATTATAGCATGGTATGATCAAGAAATTATCCCCATAGTACTTGTATTTTTCGCTGTAATGTCTTTGCATCCTATCAGATACGAAAAAATTGAAGTAGCTATTATGAATTGTCTTTCGTTCCATCCAATTATAAGCCAAAAAACGCATTTTTGAGGATAAACTATTTCCTCTCATCATTTTACTCTCTTCTGGGGTTAATCCTTGAAACCACATAATTATCTTAGCTTTCCTGTTGCGTCGGTAAACATTAAGAAAATTCAAAGAACTTACTACTACTATATAATCGGAATTGTTAATTTCAAAATCGTTCTTGTGAAAAGTAGATACTCTGAAGTCTGAATCGAGAAATGCATTTTTAATTAAATCAATATAATATGATGTAGCATCATTAATTTGATCCTTCGGTAAATAAAATTTTATATGGCTGCTAGGTTTTAAATTGGACATGTAAAAAATTTATCGTTTGAATTAATCAAATTCTACCATTTGAAAATATGTGATTGAAAACAATGATTTCGATTTATTTAAAGTGAAAACTGTTTGGATATTTGTTATAGTGTAAAGTAACCATTAAAAATTGAAGTCAAATTTAATATTCGTGTTGGCAAATATTTAAATTATTAGATTATTCGCAACAAATAAAGGACACTTGGTCAATTAAAAATTTCAAAATGATAAATCACTGGTACTCGCAGTCTATTTATATTATTTTTTATTGAAATTCAACAATGATTTTCCCACTAAAAAGTAGTAAGCTGTACCTATAACCAACCAAAATGCGCAAAAAAGAATAATTGGATTCAAAAATTTTGATAACCAAAAATAACCGAGAACTAGAAACGCTATTAACCCAAAGAATTTGCTTACATCGAGAACAGTCAACATTTTTCGTTTAATAAGCGTAATGTCTTGAGAGATATGTAATATGATAAAAGAAATAAAAATTGCATAAGTAACTACTGACAACGATTTAATATAATAGAGACCAACTAAACAGATGAGCACGTTTATGCATAATCTCTTTACATTAAACCACATATCAAGTTTTTCCAGTTTCATTGTAATCAAAAGCTGAGCTTGTAAAAATGTGGTGGGCATAATCAACATGGTTAAAAACATTTGTTGGGTATAAATAGCAGTTTCAGCATATTTTTCAGAAAATAATAGCGGTATTATCTCAAAGCCGAAAGAATGAATGAACGTATATGCTCCTACACCGTAGATACAAAAAAACCAAAATAAATTCATATATAGTTTTCGCAATTCACCCATCTTTCCTTCTTTGAAAAGACTTACCATCCTTGGAAGAACTGTAGATGCAACCACTGTCGGCACTAATTGTGCTAGCGTAAATATTTTAAATGAGTTTTCGAAATCGGCAACAGCTTCTATGGGCAACTTTTTTGAAATAATCAGGGTGCATATTTTCCAGTACACTATATAAGCACTACTTATGATGGCAAATGGCCAATATTCTTTTATTATTACAATAATGTTATTGAGTGATAGTTTTACATTCCAAAAACCCATTAATTTGATCCCCTCGGGAGCACCTATCCTTAGAAATAAGTTTAATGTGACCAATCGTAACAGTACGAGTAATATGGCAAGTGTTACCACCGAAATTGGCAGAATGTACACCAAGCAAGCGAGAACAAACTTAGCGCATGCCTCAATAGATAATACTGCTACTGTTTTCTTTTGTTCAAACTGGGCAATATTGATATTTCTAATAGAATATATGATGTTATCAAAGACAACATTGAAAGCAAAAAGAAAAGAAAGTAATCGCATTGTGAAATCATCATAAGTAACAAGGACAATAATCAAATTGATTATAAAAAAAAAGAAACCAAAATAGGTTTGCATTTTTAGAAACCGTGCTACTAGCGCATTTTTATCATCAGTATTTACTACTTCACGAATAAACCATTGCCCTAAACCCATAGTAGAAATAGCTGCTACCATCTGATAGACACTAGTTGCTATTAAATATGTTGACCAATCTTCGGTAGAATAATGACGGGCAAGTAAAATAAAAAAAAGGCTCAAAAAAAGGTTCTGAACTAATGAACCAGCAAGTCCCCAAAAACTATTCCTGTATAACTGTGATTTTACTTTTATGATTTGAATGTATTTAAAAGTTTAATGATTTGAAGATTGCATGGTTTATGCTAAAACAGTTATGGTTTGAATATTATTCTATAGCAATTAATTATCTTAAATATATAATATCTCAAATATTTTGGTCTTTATCAGATAATTAAATCATAGGCGGCTTATCTGATAAGCACGCTTATTGCCATAAAACATGGTAATAAAAACAATTATATGCAAAACGTATATATTTATTTAAAATTATACGCAGGATACCAATTGCGCTATTCTTCTAAATGAACTCGTCTAGTGTTAATTTTTTACCTGCGAATTCTGTATTTTGAATACTAATTTTGTCATTTTTTAGTTTCTGTAGGTTTACTAGATAGCCAAAAAAGCTTTTCTAGCCCACAAAAGCCTTAATACTAAGTTCCAAACATGAACTCTAGATGAATATAAATAGTGAAACTATAGTTTATCTGTTGATTAAAAAAATACCTAGATACTTTATTTTTCTTGAAAATTTATAGAATCGATACGGTTGTTAGTATTTATAGAATAAACCTTTAGAATAAATCACTTAGGAAAAGGAAAGACCAAATATCATGAAACAAACAAGAATTTTGTATCATTACAACTTTATTAAAAGTGGCACAATTAATCCAGATAATCCAAAGCCCAGGTCATAGAACTTCCAAAAAATTCTACTAAACAAAATATCAAATACTATTGTTTGAAAAAATAAATCAATAATGGAGTCGCCGACTATTTCTAGAATCTAAGAAATGGTCAATACATTTTCGGACAAGACAATTTACACTAACAAAAGTAAAAGTTGAAGAAGTTAAATGAGAATTGGAATATTAATTAAAGAGTTTGAAGCACTAGCCAACTGGGAATTAAGAATAGTCGAAGGAATTCTAAAAGACCCATCACTTGAAATAGCTTTATTGATTCAAGATGGTCGAGAAGGAGAGGATAGCCCAAATACGTTCAAGAATAGGTTGAAAAAATTAATTAAATCTAAAAATATTCTTGGCACCTTATTATTCGCTTTTCAACGAAAAATTGAAAGTAAATTTTTCAAAGAAAAGTTATCGGTTAATAAAACTACTATTTTAGAACAATTGGCTAAAATTAGTGTAATAAAGGTAACACCAGAAAGAAAGGGCTTTTTAGACATTTTTGGTTCAGATGATGTTGAAAAAGTTAAAAAATACAATCTAGACATTATTTTACGTCATGAATTTAATATCATCAGAGGCGAAATATTGCAAGCTTCAAAATATGGTATTTGGTCATTTCATCATGCAGATAATTCTATTAACAGAGGTGGACCTCCTGGTTTTTGGGAAGTTGCTTTAAATCAACCCTCAGTTGGCGTAACTTTACAAAAATTAACACCGGAATTAGATGGTGGTTTTGTAATAGATAAGGCATTTTTTAACCGTCATTGGTCATATGTACAAACATCTACGCTAATCTTTGAGGCTTCTGTTTCTATTTTATTTAAGAATATTAAGAAATTACAAAATGGTGAATTCTCGCCAACTAAATCACTTGTTTATTTCAACCCACTTTACAAAATCCCCAAGCTAGGAGCAATAATAAGTTATCTGTTCCATTTTTATTCCAAAGTTCTGGGCAAAGTAATAGCAAAGATCAATCATAAAGTTTTCGGAATCAGATATAATTGTTGGACTCTTTTTATTGGAAAGGGAGATTTTCTTAATTCGACCTTATTCAGATTAAAACCACTTAAACTACCAAAAAATGAATTTTGGGCAGATCCATTCATATTCAACCATGAAAATAATAATTATGTGTTTTTCGAAAATTATGAGTACGACACAGCTAAAGGTAAAATATCTTGTGGTAAAATTCACAAAAATGAATTAGTAGATGTAGTTGATGTATTGGATAAAGACTACCATTTATCTTACCCTTTTATTTTCAAAGAAAATGACGATATATTTCTTATGCCTGAATGCAGTGATAATAATCGTCTAGAAATATATAAATGCAAAAAATTTCCTGATCAGTGGGAGCTGTATACAACAGCATTTGAAGGTGAAAAGGTGGTTGATGCTTTTTTCTACAAC
This sequence comes from Maribacter taeanensis, assembly GCF_047345145.1. Classification (NCBI taxonomy): domain Bacteria; kingdom Pseudomonadati; phylum Bacteroidota; class Flavobacteriia; order Flavobacteriales; family Flavobacteriaceae; genus Maribacter; species Maribacter taeanensis. The sequence goes on along the minus strand of NZ_JBLFER010000001.1, from coordinate 119,490 downwards.
GATAAATCTAACACAAAATGGATGTTCGTTAATAAACAAGTCGGCTATGATTTTCCCGAGTTTAGTGAATTATATATTTATAAAGTACACTCTTCAGATTTAAAAGATCTAGAACCTCATAAAGACAATCCGGTTATTATTAACTCTAAAGTATCTAGAAATGGAGGTGCTATATTTGAATATGAAAATGAAATTTACAGGCCTTCACAAGCAAATATTGATGGTACTTATGGACGTGCACTGAATATAAACAAAATAGAAAAGTTATCTATCGACACATATGAAGAAAAAACTATCCTAACCGCGTATCCCAATTTTCGTAAAGGTTTAGTCGCTATGCATCATTTACATCAATCAAATGGTTTATTTGTAATTGATGCGGCGTATAGAAGAAAAAGATAAAAGTGACCTTCACTAAAAATGATGAGAAGATTACAGTAAGGCTTCATTTTTTGGGAAGGCTACAGGAGGAGATCTATTGACTATTAACAGTTTAGATCACTTTATCGAACATTGAATGTAAATGAAAGATTAGAATACGCTATTTCTCTAAATACAATTACTTTTACAAAAAATAGATATTAGGATGTTTTGAAAGATATTTCTTTAGCATAAAAAAGATATCTATTATTTATTCAAAAAAAAATAAAATGAAAAAACTGTGGGATTATTTTCCAAAAACAATTTCAGAAAAGCAAGCTTCCGATACTGGTATGGCTGCCGTGCTTATTTTACTGTTGATTGGATTTTTCACAAAAAATGTTCTTTTTTATAAAATAGCAATTCCGGTTCTGATTATCAATATGACTTACCCAATGATTTATTATCCATTGGCAGTTGTTTGGCTTGGACTTACGCAATTATTAGGAACCTTTATATCAAAAATACTTTTATCAATTGTATACATTCTTTTAGTTATTCCCGTTGGAATTTTTAGAAGACTTTTAGGTAAAGATTCATTACAATTAAATGAATTCAAAAAAGGCACTAATTCAGCAATGAAGACGCGTAATTATTCGTTTTCATCAGAAGACATTGAAAAGCCTTATTAAAAATAACTAAATATTAAATCATGGAATTCTTAAGAGATTTATGGTCATTTTTAAAAGTTCGCAAGAAATTTTGGTTGCTACCAATCATTATTGTGTTACTGCTGTTCGGAGTATTAATTGTGCTTACAAGTAGTTCGGCAATAGGTCCATTTATTTACACATTATTTTAAAAACTAATTCTTAAAGTATGCCAACAGCAATTTTAGGTATCTCTGCCTATTACCATGATAGTGCAGCAGCAATTATTATTGATGGGGAAATTATAGCAGCCGCACATGAAGAGCGTTTTACCAGAAAGAAACATGATTCTGCTTTCCCAATAAATGCTGCAAAATATGTTTTAAGTGAAGCCGGATTAGACTATGATGATCTGGCGGCTATTGCTTTTTATGACAAGCCTTACATAAAATTTGAAAGGCTACTAGAGACCTATCACGCATTTGCTCCAAAAGGCTTAATTAGTTTTTTGTCGGCAGTTCCTGTTTGGATAAAGGAAAAACTTTTTATGAAAAAGATGCTCAGAGATGAGCTAGATAATCTCGGGAAGAAAAAAATACCGATTTTATTTCCTGAGCATCATTTATCTCATGCTGCTAGTGCGTATTATCCCTCACCTTTCCCCGAAGCCGCTATCTTAACGGTTGATGGTGTTGGAGAGTGGGCAACCACTACTATTGGATATGGAAAGGAGAACGGAATTGAAATGAAGAAAGAATTGCAATTTCCTCATTCAGTAGGTTTGTTATATTCCGCTTTTACATATTACACAGGTTTTAGAGTAAATAGTGGCGAATATAAGTTAATGGGATTAGCCCCATATGGAAATGCTGATGCCCCACAGACAAAAGAATTCAAAGAGAAAATAGTAAGTGAACTGGTTGACATACGTGAAGACGGATCTATTTTGCTCAATATGAAGTATTTCAATTTCGCTACGGGCCTTAAAATGACTAATGATAAGAGGTGGACGAGCTTATTTGGACTTCCACCAAGAAATGCAGAGTCAGAAATCTCTCAAGAATATATGAATATGGCATTGGCCATTCAACAAATTACCGAAGAAATAGTTTTGAAACTTGCTAAAACAGCCAAAGAACTTACCAATAGTGATTATTTAGTACTCGCTGGTGGAGTAGCTTTGAATAGTGTCGCAAATGGAAAATTATTAGCATCAAAATTATTTAAAGAAATATGGATACAACCAGCTGCTGGTGATGCAGGTGGGGCCTTAGGTGCTGCTTATTTGGGCTATCATCTATGGAAAGGCGAAAAAAGAATTGTAAATAACAAGCCAGACGCCATGAAAGGTGCCTATTTAGGTCCTGAATATGGTGAAAAAGAAACAAAAGGGGTTATTAGAAAATATAATGCGCAGCACGAATACTTTGAAGATTTTAATGAATTGACTAAAATTGTTGCAGAAAAAATTGCCGAAGGTAATGTTGTTGGATGGTTTCAGGGCAGGATGGAATATGGACCAAGGGCTTTAGGAAATAGAAGTATTATTGGAGATGCAAGAAATCCTGAAATGCAAAAGAAAATGAATCTTAAAATCAAATATAGAGAAGGGTTCAGGCCTTTTGCCCCATCGGTATTAGAAGAAGACGTACAAGATTATTTTGATATAGACTGTCCTTCACCATATATGTTGCACGTTATACCTGTAAAAGAGGAAAGGTTAAAACCTAAACCAGAAGGTTATAATGAAATGAAACTTTATGATAGATTATATCATCTTCGATCAGATGTACCTGCAATAACTCATATCGATAATTCGGCAAGAATACAAAGCGTGAGTAAGGGTACCAACCCTAGATATTGGAGCTTACTAAATGAATTTAAAAATCAAACTGGTTATGGCTTGATGGTTAATTCTAGCTTCAACGTTCGCGGAGAACCAATTGTTTGTACACCAGATGACGGGTTTAGATGTTTCATGCGAACTGAAATGGATTTTCTAGTAATTGGCAATTACTTATTTGACAAAAGTCAGCAGAAAGAATTGATTAACGATACGAATTGGAAAGAAGAATTTAAACTAGATTAACCTAACATTTTAGTATCGGTAAAAGTGAACTTTTTTATGTTCAATACGAAGAGATATGAAAAAAGCATTAAGGAATTTTTTTCGAATAACAGTCCCAACGCTTATTGTACTCCTCCTACTACTTGAACTATTTTTCAGGGTGGTTATTCCAGCTGCAGACCCCCCTATGGATTTCTTTGATGAAAAAGAATTGATTTATCGCTTCGATACGAACTCAAAAAAGGAAGGCGTATTTACCATCGGAAAGGCAGCACAACAACGGGGTCAGTGGAGAATAAATAACTACGGTTGGAATTCACCAATTGATTATACAACACAAAGGGAAAAACCCCTAATAGCAATAATTGGCGACTCCTATATTGAAGCATATCAAGTAGATGTAGATAAATCTTATCCTTCTTTATTGCGAAACGAATTAAAATCCAACTATGATGTTTATAGTTTCGGGAAATCTGGTGCCCCACTCTCAGAATATCTAAATTACAGTAGATATATAAAGAAACATTTTAACCCTGACACATTTATATTTAATGTAGTACATAATGACTTTGATGAGAACATTTCTGAACTGAATCCAGAGGTTAAACATATGTTGACATTAAACATAAACGATAGTACAATAACTGAAAACTTACCCAAACCTAATAAGTCTTTTAAGCAATACAACTGGAAAAAGAGAATGCTCAATAAGAGTGCTTTCATTAGATATCTCTATATCAATTTACACATTGATAGAACCATTAGAAATTTTGGAAAAAAAGATAACGGTCAAAAGAAATTCAATGCAAATATTGAGGTTACCAAAGCTATTGAAAACAAAGGGCTCATTATACAATCTGTAGATTACATTTTAGCTAAGTTGTACGAAGAGAATCCTGGTAAAAGAATAATTTTCGTAATTGATGCACCGAGGAACGATATCTACAATAACACATTAGAGAATTCTTCCATTTTATTTTTAAATGAAATTTTAGAAAAGCATTGTTCAAAGTACAATTTTGAATATTTTGATTTAACACAGCCTATGAACAATGATTATAAAAAAAATCAAATTCAATTCAATTCTGAACTTGATGGACACTGGAATGAATATGGGCATGATTTTATTTCAAAACAAATCAGAACATATTTAAAAACTAGTTCGGAGATAGCTACAAAAAATACCGGCAATAGTGTTCCAAGCCCTGAACTTTTAGAAAAGCCTTAGTTCAGTTTACTGTTGCAAAATAAGCGCCATCAAAATAAATTCAAAGAGTCTTATTGAATCATTTTCAAATTGCATCTTCAGGCCTTCAAACTGAATACTCATATGACTTTTATCATTTTAAATAAGCTACATTCGCTTTTAATGAATCTGCCAATATACCCGAAAACTCTTTTGCCCCATTTTGATTTAAATGTAAAACATCAGCATACCACTCTGGTTTTTTCAAAAATTCATCATTCTTAGTGAAATCATAGAATGGGATATTCTGTTCTAAACATATTTTTTGGCATGTAGTTATTGAAACATCAGATTCATATTCATAAAACACAGGAGAAACGACTACAAACAGTTTAATCTCATTTCTTTTGCATAGCGCTATGAATTCTTGAAAAGCCTTTAGCTTGTTAGAATCAAATTTATAAGCATTCGCAATTTTTAATGGCTGTATTGGATTATTCCAAACCTCAGATAAGGGAACATAGCCCTGAAAATCACTATTTTTTTCTTTGTTAAATTCCATGTTGCCCATAATTATATTGAATAACAAAGAATTGTACGGGTAGATTTTTGAAAAGGTTTTGAATTTTTCAAATGGTCCTTTAAGTTCTAAAACTTCCTGAATTTCTTCATGTTCTTCGTAATAGGGTAATAAAGAAGCTAATCTATCATAGTCGCTTTGGGAATACTCAAAACTTCCGAAGAAATCATAAACTATTACTTTCGGTTGATGTCTTTTTAGGATTGTTTTTAAAAGAGCCGTTTGATAAAAAAAATAAGTTCCATCCCGTCCGGTATTATAACTACTCATCTTCAATTTAGATTCAAAAACCTTAGGATCATAATGGTGGTTAGCTCTCGAAGATCCAAAAATCATTATTTTATCTTCTGCATAATTCAAAGAATGCGTTGTGCGATATTGGAATCCTGAATCTTGTTTAAAGTAAAAATGTTTTAATGTACTGCCTATTACAAAGTCCAATAATGTAATGATGACTAAACCCAAAATCAGACGTAATATAATTTTTTTCATTTTATTAAAATTGAAAATAAATGAACTGCCCCCCATCAAAAACACCAATTAACATAATCAATATAACAACAACGGCATATGATACCGTTCTAACTATTTGATGCGAACTACTAAAAAACAACTTTTTTGAAGGAAAAAATTCATCAAAACCATCTTTTAAAAACAATACTACAATACCAAAAACGCCATACACAAAAGAGCTATTATCTCCTCTAAAAATAGGTCCGTGTTCATTTCCAATTCTTTTTAATATTTCTAAAGCTTGATAAAAACTATCAGCTCTAAAAAAAATCCATGAAAAACAAATCAATACGAAGGTCAAAAAAATATTGAAAAAGTAAGTAATGGAAGATCTTTGTTTGATTCTCTTTTTACTGGGACTAAATCTCAAAATTTTAAAAGTGATCTGATAAAGACCATTTAGCCCACCCCAAATTATGTACGTCCAATTTGCACCATGCCAAAGTCCACTTATCAAAAAGGTTACCATTAAATTGACATAATTTCTTTTTTTACTAACCCGATTACCACCAAGTGGAATGTAGATGTAATCTCTGAACCATGTAGATAATGAAATGTGCCACCTTTGCCAAAATTCTGCACATGATTGGGCAAAATAAGGCCTTCTAAAATTGGTCATTAAATCAAAACCCATAATCTTAGCACATCCTATAGCTATATTGCTATAACCTGCAAAATCACAATAAATCTGTATTGCAAAAAAGACAGTTGCAGTCAATAGCGTAATTGAACTGTGGTGGTCTACATTGCCGTAGACTGAGTTGACATATATAGCTAGTCGGTCAGCTACTACAAGTTTCATAAAGAACCCCCATACCATTAATTTGATGCCCATTACTGCCTTTTCGTAGTCAAATTTTTTAAAGGTCTTAAATTGGGGCAATAGATTTTTGGCTCTTTCAATTGGACCTGCAACCAATTGGGGGAAAAAAGAAACAAACAAGGCGTACACCCCAAAATGTTTTTCATGTTTAATTTCACCTCGGTAAACGTCTATGGTGTATCCTATGGCTTGAAAGGTATAAAAAGAAATGCCAACAGGTAATAAATAGTCAAACCTCGGCAACTCCATTCTTAAACCAAAATCTTGTAAAAGCCCAAACACGGAAGTATTGAAAAAATTATAGTATTTGAAAAGAAATAAAATTGATAAGTTGATTAATAAACTTGCGACCAAAAAAAATTTCTTCCTAGACTTTTTTTCCGTCTTTTCAACCTGAAAGGCGCATAGGTAAGTCACTATTGTCGAAAAGAAAATTAAAATGGCATAAATTGGCTGCCAATTCATATAGAAATAATAACTAGCAACTAGAAGAAGAAGCCATCTATACCTCTTATTAATTATATAATATAACAGACATACCGTTGGAAAAAAAAGTAAAAAATTGAAGGAATTAAACAGCATATCTTAGCATACAAATTTGTTGATTTTTTTAATGCTAAGATAGTTTTTGAAATATTGCATGTATATTTTCGCATACCTTAGCTCTGCCAAACTTTTCTGCAAGCTTTATGTTGTTAGATCTCATTGAATTTCTAAGAATTTCATCTTTATATAGTTCTCTCAAAGCAGATACCACAGAATCACCCGACTTACCATCTACCCATAAGCAATTGTCTGGAGCTGTGAGTTGATCTTTTGCGGCTCTAATTTGAGTAGTAATTACAGGTAAACCAGCTGCTACAGCTTTGAATAAAGTCATGGAAAAGCCTTCATCATGTGATGGAAAAACGAGAGCATCCATATTTGAATAAAAATGGTCACATTCTTCTTCTTTAATATAACCGGTAAATCGAACGTTGTCTGAAATACCCAATTTGTCAACTTTCAATTTCACGTTCTCAAGTTCTTCATCATTGCCACCTACCATAAGAAAAAGACAGTTTTCTCTTTCTTGAAATTTTGCGATAGCCTCTAAAATAGCAAAAACACCTTTCTCATAAATCATGCGACCCACGTACAAAAATTTGAATTTATTTTTAGGTAAATTGTGTTTTTGCTGAAAACTTTCTGAATACACAGAGCGCTTGGGGTCTATTATATTATAAGTGACAAAAGCCTTGTTTTTTAATTCAGGTTTATAGGTGTTGAAGGTGGCAACTTCTTCTTGTGACAAAAACAGCCATGCATCAACTTTTGAACAAATAATGGGAATAACAAGTTTTGAGAAAATAAAAGATTTTCGTTCAAAAACACTCAAATCTGAACCATGCGATTTAATTATTATTTTCAAAGGACGAAAATATAAGTAGCGAAATAAAAATATGGAAAAGGAATCGCGTAAGCTACCATTAACATTTATTCGTGAATTTAGGTATAGAATGTCCGGCTTTTTTTTATAAAGTTGAACCAAAACTTTAAACGCGTTTAGTATAACACCATACATTCTATTTATGGTACTAATATTCAATTTATCTCGAGAGTACGTTACCTGGGAGCACGAATAACCCAATTCTTCTAAACCCGCCAGTTCATCAAGGCCCAAAATCAGGTGAGTTGCAGGCGACATTCCGAATAATATTTTCTCTTTCATAAAATGATGTTAGCTATACAGCTGTTTTCGGTTGATTATTAAATATTGTTAAGCATACAAATGTGGCCACTGCCAATAAAATTCGGTAATCTAAAAGTGAATAGTTAGTATTGAATGCCACCGCCCAAGCCAAAACTGCCGCTATGGAGTACATGATTTCTTTTTTTACTTTGGCATTCAAAATACCTTTCAATATTGGAACCACCATTAGAGTCAGAAAAATGGAAAATCCGAGATAACCTTGCTCGACTAGAATTTTCAAATACCCATTTTCAGGTTGGTTGAAATAATAGAACTCTCCGCCAGATTTTTCCAGGTACAAATCTTGCTTATATATTTTGATGTATTTCTGAAAATTGCCAAAACCTATACCCAGTAAAGGGTATTGATCAATTATTTCACCGGTCTCTTCCCAAATGGATTTGCGAAATAAATAATCTTCAGAAATGGAATCCGTTCTACTAAAAACACCTTCTTTCGGTTGTATAATAAATACAAGAAGCCCAAGTGCAATACCTAATGAACCTACAATTAGCTTAGTTCTAGTATTCTGAAACAACAAAAGTAGAATGACGCCAATACCAAATCCTCCCAAGGCAGAACGACTTGCTGCCAAAATAATGGCAATAGTTATAAAGGCGAAAAATAACAGATAGAGTCTCTTCTTTTTAAGCTCGATATCAGGTTTAAAATAGAGTAAGCTAAAACTTCCCATAGCCAAAAATTGTCCACAGATTTGTGAATCTTGAAAAAGGCCAGGATAGCGAATAAGACCCGTATCTTCATTAACAATATTACCGCTTATATCTGCTGAGTAAGAGAAAGGACCTACTAACAGTTGCAGAAATACAATTCCTGCCAAAACAATTACACTTAATTGAAAAGCCGAAATAAATTTATAGAAGGCCTCTGGTTCTTCCTCCAAATAAATAAGAAGAAATCGTGCAAAAATAAAAATAGTGAAGGGTTGGTATATGAAATGAAGATTATTCAAAGGATATGCTGAATTCATTTTACTTAGTACCAAGCATACCCAAAATAGCACCACTAAAACCAGATAAATTTTTCCCTTTTGGGATGCCCTAAAACTGATAAAGTCTTTAAAAAAAAACACCAGTGAAACGACGGTTATCACATCAAAAACTTTCACTAGGCCGTAGGCCAAGGGTAGTATCTTAGTATCAATAAAGGGTAATGCGAAGGCTATGAATACAACATATGTTTCTAAAGTTGGTTTTCTAAAAAGAAAATAACCGAAAGTAAGTATGGTTAGTAAAGCGAGGATATATTGAAGCATAAAACTTGTATTATAACAACTACTTTTTAGTAGGTTGAATCATATGCGTCAATTTTTTCAAGGTCTCTAAGGTTGGTGCCAATTTGAAGAAATCGGTTATTCCCTTGAGGAGGGTATTTGATTTTTGCGGTTTTACAATATCATACCCATACCCATGACCATATCCGTAATTCTCGGTTGCTATACCTCTTTGTTTTACTCCATTAAATACAATGTTACTGTCTTTTAAATTTTTATTATTTAGGGTCTCATCAATGCGTTTTCCAATATGTTTTGGAGTGTAATCATGTCGTACTACCAAAAGTGTTTTGTCACTAAAATCACTTATTATGGCAGCATCAGACACCATAGTTACTGGTGGTGTATCGATCACGATGTAATCGAAAGTACCATACAACGTATCAAAAAGTTCTTCAAGTTTTCTGCTCGACAAAAGTTCAGATGATGCAAAAGTTTTTTCGCCACAGGGCATCATGTACAAATTGGCGCAGTCCGACTTATGAATCACTGTTTTTATAGTTGCTTTATTCGATAAAAAATCACTTACCCCATCTCGGTCTTCCAAGTCGAACATTGTGGTAAGAGAAGCGTTTCTCAAATCCATATCGATCAACACAACTTTTTTACCAGAAAAAGCCATGGTTTGCGCAAGATTCGCACTTACATAACTCTTGCCTTCACCTGCTATGCTTGAGGTGATCATTAGCGTTTTTATTTTTGTTGAACGTTGGTATACACCTAAGGATGACAAAAGGTGTCTGAACTGGTCTAATATGAAAACATCTTTATGATTGTCAACCAATAATTCCGCATCCTTCTTATCTAAAAATGCAAGTTCTCCTAGTATGGGAAGTCTGGAATAACGTTCTAAATCAGATCGGAATAAAATTCTTGAGGAAAATAGTTCTTTGCCCGTAACAATTAATATACCTAGTGCGAGTGCGAGGAAAAGAGCAATCGCGAAGACAAATGTTTTTTTAGGACTAACTGGTCTCAAAGACGCCTCAGCCGTTTCGATAACTCTGGCATCACCTTGGGTAGGTGCATATGAGAGAGCCGTTTCTTCTCTTTTTTGTGCTAAATAGTCGTACAATTCTGTTATACTTTTTTTCTTTCGGGTGATTTCAACCAATCTTCTTTCTTGTTCAGGTAGTACTTGAAGTGCCGAATTATATTTCCCACTAGAAGAATTTAAATTTCCGAGACTGGCTCTAAGATTGGCTTTTTGGCTATTTACATTTTCTAAAATACCAGGTCGTATTTGATTGATTTTATTTCTTACTGCTACTAGAATAGGGTTATTCTCAGCTGTAGTTTTACGGAGTTCCTCATATTCCAATTCGGCATTGTAAAGTCTATCTAAAAGTTGCGCAAGTATGGGATCATTTATACCTAATGTAGAAGGAACAATACCTGCCTTTTTGTTCTTTGAAACCACATAGTTTTCTACTTTTCTTAAAACCGTAAGTTGCAGTTCTATATCTCCTATCCTTCTGTCGTAACTGCCTACATTATCTAAATAGAGATTTCCTTGTTTACTAATATTAACAACGCCTTCTGAAGATTTGTAGGATTCTAGCTCCTTCTCTACTACTTTTAGTTCACTACCAACCTGTTCCATTCGATTATCTACAAATGCAAGCGTATTAGCTGCTAGAGTATCTCGCTCACTGGTTGATTTTTGCATGTATGATTGTATGAGCTGAGTCACAATATCTTCACCACGCTTTGTACTAGTGTCTTCGTAATTTATTCGAACTACTGTAGAAAGTTTGCTTGAAGAACCCACATATAGGTTAGTGTAGATACCATTAGAAACTAATTTCGGCGGCGTGAAGGTAAAATAATATGATTTTTCTTTATCAGTTGAAGTTTCGAACTTGGGGTTGCTTATAAATTTGATATGATCACCACCTAGAGGGTTCTTGACCCACTCATCAACAGGGTAACTTTTACCATCAATTCGCACTAGGCCCTTTATACCATCAAAAGTAAAACTCTTTTTAATAGCATTTTGATAATACCTAGTGTCTTTTGGGTCTTTTAGTCTTACGTGAATTGGAGAAGTATCATATACGGCATTATCTTTAAACAGTCCGTTTTCATATACTTGGGAGTACAAATTCAATTCGTTAACGACTTCGTTTATTAACTCTTTAGAGTGGAGTACCTCGACTTCGTTCTCGACAATTTTTTTAGAAGTAAAAACATCGATTGATTCAATTATTTTAGAATCGTCTACACCTTTTTTCTCATCATTTACTATTAAAGCAGCAGAGACCTCATAGGTAGGGGTTGAGAAAAACAAAAACGTCCAAGCGGCAAGCAGTCCCAACAAGAAAAGGCCTAAAAACAAAGGCCAGAAAGGAATATACTTGTCCGCTAAAAGGCTGAACAAATTATCTTTATTATTAGTGTTTTCGCTTGACATCAAATAGTATCTTGAATTAGTTATTTCATTTCGGGCTTTAAATGATCAATTTATATTCGCCTAATTTGAATAGTCTTTCGATTTTTACAGTACCAGTTTCATCAATGAATTCATTTTGTACTCAATGAAAAAGGTTGCTAGTCATGTTTTTATTTTACGTTTATCGCTATGATTATGGCTAACGAAATTGCACTTAAAACTACAGGAATCCATTCTTTCGTTCCAGTGGAACTAGCAACTTTAGCTTTATTGGGTTGAACATAAACTATATCATTTGACTGCAAATAATAATATCGTGAGCTAAAAATTTCGTTAGAAGTCAAGTCAATTTTTCGTATTCTTCTTACTCCATTTTCTTCACGAATCAATGTAACATTGTCTCTTCTACCATATATGGTAATGTCGCCAGCCATACCCAAAGCTTCCAATAAGGATATTTTTTCACTTGGCACGTTCAAAACTGAAGGGTTCTTAACCTCGCCAAGTATCGAAACTTTATAGTTCAAATATCTAATTTCAACTATAGGATCTAATAGTAATTTTTCGCTGACTAATCTAGAAGTAATTTCATCACGAAGTGTCTTCTTAGATATACCTGAAGCTTTAATTTTTCCTAATATTGGAAAATTAATAAAACCATCTTGGTCTACTAAATAACCGGAAACTTTAAATGTATTTCCTGAATTTAATGACGATTGGTCCGAATTATTTCTTGATAAATTGAATAGATCAGCTGCCTCAGCATTCACACTACTCACAACGATACTAAGTAGATCATTTGATTGAATTACTGGCTCCAAATCAGCTATTTCATTGTTGATAGCTAAACTAGTGGGGTTATTGAAATAGACAGCGTTTTTTGTGTTGCCGCAAGAAACTAAGAAAAGAGAAGTAGCTATTACAGCGAAAGAAATTTTAAAAATTTTTAATCTAAAAAAGTATCTACTTCGTCTTTTTGAATTCATGGTTTTCATTTTAGTTATTTAGTGTTCAAAACTAGGCTAAAGTTTGCTCATGCAATCCATAAAAATACCTCATTTGATTTTTTACCGCAAAAAAAACCGTTGAACTTAATGTTTATTGTGTTTACCTTACCATAAGTACGTTAAAGAATAGAAAAAGGTTTTAAACGGATGGTAAAAGTAAATACTTCTAGTTTTAATAAGCGGTATTTCCACTGTAAAACTAATGTGTAAATTTTGTGGGGTTTCTTCTATAAATTGTTTTTTCCTACTATAGAAAATCTAGGTTTGTTTGAATTAAAACATTGAGTATTAAATATTCCATACCGAGCAATCTATTCTTGTTCAAAAAAATTGGCTCCTGTTTTTCTGGAAAATTCTAGGTGAATTACCACTTAATCCCATATTTAGTAAGGATGCTTAGGTCTAAAATGAGTAAATTTAGACTACAAAGTTTGTGTTCATTTTTTTTCAGAAACACATTCTTCACCTGATTTAAATGCCTTCTGGTCTATTTTATCATGTATCCACAATATAACTAATTATTTATAGTTTTGTTAAAAATAGATTTATGGAAAACTCCACGTTTGAACATAATGGTTTTAAAACTGGGATTTTATTTATCGTTTTCAATAGACCAGATTTTACGAAAGAAGTTTTTGAAGCTATACGAAGTATAAAACCTGAAAGGCTTTATATAGCCTCAGATGGGCCTAGACTTAATGTTGAAGAGGATTTTTCTAAAGTTGAAAAAACTAGGGAGTATTTACTGTCAAACATAGATTGGGATTGTAAGGTACAAACGCTATTCCGTGAAGAGAACATGGGTTGTGGTAAAAATGTAAAACTAGCAATTGATTGGTTTTTTGAGAATGAAGAATACGGAATTATCCTAGAAGATGATTGCTTGCCAGTGCCTAGCTTTTTTCAATATTGTGAAGAGCTTTTAAAAAGGTATGCTGATGATGATAGAATAGGCATGATTAGTGGCGCTAATCATCTTACTAATTATTATAATTTAAAGGATTCTTACTTATTTTCTAAATCCTTCACCTCTTGGGGGTGGGCTACTTGGAAAAGATCTTGGCAATTTATGGATCATGATATGACATGGTTAGAATCAAATAAGATGGCTATTATTAAGAATATTAGCTATAGTAGAATAAGTCATAGTCATTGGAAAAATGCCATCTATAAGGTTGAAAACAAACTTGCCGATGCTTGGGATTACCAATGGTATTTTTCCTTATCGGGTCAAAACCAGCTATGTATTTTCCCTAAGCATAATTTAATCTCCAATATTGGCTGGGGTGATGATGCAACCCATACTATTGGTAAAGGAAAACAAAGCTATAAAGAAACTGAAAATATTGAATTTCCACTGAAACATCCTGAATTTATTATGCCAGACAGGAAATATGACGCGATATTTGAAAGAAGAACATTGAGTAGACAAATTCTATTAGGGTTGTTTCCACAATCTTTAAAAGACAGAATAAAAAAAATAATGTGAGTGTCGAAATTATAAAATTACCTAAGCTCAATTTTACACATCAAATTTCTCCCCAAATACTTTATCATAGTCCTATTAGAATAACTTTAAACTCAATAGGCTCTTTCCTCTCCCTTGAAAACGTTAAATACGGTTTTGAAAATTATATCAAAGTCTAACCATAAATTCCATTTTTCCACATAAAATATATCTAGCCTTGTTCTATTCAAAATATCTGCTTTTTTGACGATTTCCCCCCGATATCCTTTTATTTGAGCCAGACCGGTAATACCAGGTTTTACAAAATGTCGAACTAAATATTTGTCTACAGACACTTCGTAATCCAGAGTATGTAATTCCATATGGGGTCTCGGACCTACAACACTCATATCACCCATAAAAACATTAAAAAATTGAGGAAGCTCGTCAATACTTGTTTTGCGCATAAATTTTCCTAACCTAGTCAATCGCATGTCATTTTTAGAAGCCATTTTTATATCGGCATCTGCCGTTGTAGTCATCGATCTGAACTTATAGCACCAAAAAGGTTTTCTTTTTAATCCGTGACGTTTCTGCTTAAAATAAAGAGTACCTGGAGATTCCAATTTTACAAGAACATAAAGCAGAGGACTCAACCATGAAAGTATTCCAATAATAACTGCAGCTGAAAATACAATATCAAAACTGCGTTTTATAATGCGGGCATATTCCGTATCAAGAGGTACTTTTCTCAAATTAAGCACCGGAACGTTATCATAAGACTCGATAGACATGGCCCTTGAAAATATCTGCTTATTATCAGGAATTATTTTAATTTTAATTAGGTTGTTATCGGCAAAATTGATCAAATTTTGCAACTCTTTACTGTTAAAATTAGAAGCAACACAGTAAATCTCATCTACGTCGTTTTCAAGAATAAATAAGAAAGAGTCGAGAACTTTTCCTAGATAAGTCGGGCCCTCTGTATCACTATCGTCAAAATAACCTAAGTAACGATAGCCTAAAAAAGGGTCGTCAAAAACATTACGAATTTTTTGAAGCACAGTATCACGACCAATCACTACAACGTTAACAGAGTTTCCCCCAATTTTACGGTACTTACCTCTAACCCAAAAGAAAATAACTCGATACCATGTAATGCAAAGAAATATCAATGCAATAATCAACATTTGATATTCTAAGGAGTCATATGACTGTTTTCCAAAACCAAATAAGGCAAAATATGCCAAACCATAGACTAGATAGAGTTGAAAGGTTTTATGAATCTTGGTTAAAAAACGATCATTACGTTTTGTTGGGTAGTAATTAAGGCTATAAGTAATCAGAAGCCACGAGAAATTATAATAAATATAATTAATACCGTTAAAGTATGTTTCTGGGGTAAGAATCCACAAAATTCCGTTGATAATACACAAGTGTATTAGAATCGAAATTGGAATAATTAAATCTGACTTTTTATACTTCTTCATTAACCTTTAGCACTGTATAAAACTATTGATATATAACTTAAACCAGCTTTACCATAAAAAATATTGTACCAATAAAAAGGTTATAAAGGTACTCATCAATCTTTGATCAGCAATAAGATAAGGTTTTATTAATTGATCTTTTCAGTAATCAATTCAAATAAAGTTCAGAAGTAAATAGCCAGAGGGGAACATTGACTATCTATAACGACAAAGATATATTTTATGCCAAAAATCTACAATCAAAGCTGAATTCTTTTGTTTTAAAATTGATTTATTTTATGTCTAATAAATTAAGGAGCAAAAAATAAAATGTCAATAAAAAACAGAGTTTACAGAGTGTTATAGCTGGTCGCCTGAATACTAAGTGTACTATTTTTAAAAGAAAATATTTTTTTCTCCTTGAGGTTCAAATGCTCAAAATAACGTTGAAATGTTTTGGAAATTTTAAGGTAACAGATAACAGCGTTTAAAAACATACTGCTTTAAAAAAAAATTGTGAAATTTCAAGACTTATATTTAGCGACTTTATTGATCAAATATTTTAGTAAGAAGGTTTAAAAAAAGAGAATGCATTTACCAATGAAATATTCAATCTAAACCAAATTTCTGTCCCATAAAAATCGTTGAAAATAGAATCTCAAAATATGATGAAGAAGCTCAAGTTGATCAGAGTTTAACCACAACTTTCCCTCTTAAAAACCACATAAACAGCTCTTTCACAACAAAAACTTAATAGAACCGGGCATTATCTGTAGTATTGTTAGGAGCTTTCTTACGAATTCTCCCAACCAAAATTGTCCACTATTAAAAAGTTCGTCCCATACCAGCTTATCGCTGTTCTATTTCTATTTACAAAATTTGGCTTTTCTCAAAGCGTAAATTTTGACAATGTGGGAAAAGATAAGCTATTGCGCTACAACGGCGGCATTGCTGCCAATGCAGTTTATTATGATGGTACGGCAAACAGACAAGCACTAACCTATTTTCTGACTGGTAACCTCAACTTCAATATTGCGGGACTCTATAATATTCCCCTTTCATTTACCTATTCCAATCAAGATTTTAATTTTCCGAATCCGTTTAAGTTCAATCGCCTAAGTTTGAATCCGTCTTACAAGTGGGTAGCTGCGCATATTGGTGATGCGAATATGACATTTTCACCTTATACCTTAAGTGGTCATCAGTTTACGGGAGTTGGTGTTGATCTTACACCAGAAGGACCTTTTCAAATAAGTGCTATGTACGGGCGCTTTTTAAGGGCTACAGAATACAACGAAGAAGAACCGCAAGCTATAACGGCCTACAAAAGAACTGGTTACGGAATAAAAACTTCATACGATTTTGAAAAAATTAAACTAGGCCTTATCCTATTCCAAGCTAAAGATGAGGAAAGTTCATTGGAAAATCCATTTCCCGTTGAAATTGGTCTAGCTCCAAAAGAGAATACAGTAGTATCGTTCGAGTCAGAATTTAGGCTATTCGAAAAGGCACAGTTTAGATTTGAATACGCCATTTCAGGAGTAACAGAAGATACGCGTCTGACAGAAGCTAGAAGCGAAAGTGGCTTGTTGTCTTTCTTATTGAATGAAAACATCACCACCAACTATTATAATGCATTCAATGCTTCTTTCAATTACCCAGCAGGTAACGGTGTTCTAGGAGTTGGTTATGAAAGAATCGACCCAGATTATAAAACCTTAGGGGCTTACTTCTTCAATAATGATTTGGAAAACATTACCATTAACGCAAGCCAAAGTATTTTTGATAACAAACTAAATGTCAGTGTAAACGCTGGTTTACAACAAGATAATTTAGATAAAACCAAATCCTCAGATTTGCAACGTATAGTTGCTTCGGTCAATTTAAATTATACAGCATCTGAACGACTAGGTATCAACGGGTCGTATTCCAATTTCCAGTCCTACACTAATATCCAAGATCAATTCGATTATATCAATCAGGTAGGTGCTTTTGATAATGTCGATACACTAAACTATAGACAAATTTCGCAGAATGCCAATCTAGGAGTCAATTTGATTACCAAAAAAACCGAGTCTAAACAACATAGCGCAAATCTGAATTTGGTATATCAAAATTCTGATAATCAACAGCAAGGAGAAACAATTGAAGGAGGAAATAGTAGTTTTTACAATGGTATGTTATCACATACTTGGGGATTTCCTAACAATGCCTTAAATATCTCCTTAGCTGCAAATACATCGTATAATCGTATTGGTATAGAAGATAAAAGCTTAACGTTTGGACCCACTTTAGCCGTTTCAAAACAATTTTTTGATAAAAAGCTGCGAACAAATTTTTCCAGCTCTTATAACACCGCTTTCAACAATGGGGAACAACAGAACAACATCTATAACTTTAGATTAGGAGCCACTTATGTTTGGTTAGAGCGACACAATTTTAATTTGAATGCACTGTCCTTATTTAGAAATACAGAACTAGCCAATAGTAATGATTTTACCTTAACCTTTGGCTATAGTTATGCTTTCGACAATTTCAAACTGAAATTCAAAAAGCGTGAAAAAGTACCTTCTAATCAACTCCGAACCTTAAGCTTCAGACATCGCGGGGTTACCTATAATGGAACTATGGAAGAGATCAACACCCAGTTGACCAATGTATATGGTAGTTCAAAATTTGCTAGCATTCCCACCTTTAAAAAGGGAGAATTAAATCAAAATCTATCCTTCGTAAAAGAACAACGCAAAGAAGAGCCCTATAAAGAAAGTGCCATTATTTTCCTCGAGGAATTGTATAGCTATGAAGACTTCTTAAAATTATATGATCAGGCCTTGTACGAAGTTATTTTAAAAGTTCAAGAAGATATGTTAGAAATTGATATGGCCTTGGAAAAACTCTTCGTAATCAAAAAATTAGAACTTGATGCACATCCTTTAAAGAATAAATCAAAAGACACCTATACTAAAGAAGATAAAAGTCAAGAAGAGAGTTACTTAGCGCTTATCACGGAAGAGAAAGATCGTTTGGAAAAATTAGTTGGTCATCGTTGGATGCAGAATCAATTCAACAATTTTACATCCAAAGAGACCATCGAACGACCAATTGGTTATTTGCTTGAATTTAAGCGCGGTATGTCGGAAAAAGCATACCTGATGTACGAGAAAGAGCCCGATTTGCAAAAATTGAAGCTATTTTTAGAAAACGAGATCATTGATTTTTATTATAAAAAATCGCTGGGTATTGTAAACCCAGAAACCTTTGAGTTGAAATATATCAACAAAAACTAAACGAACCAAACTATGAAGAAGCTTGCCCTTCTTTTTCATTTTATCCTTGTCTTGTTCTTAACAGGAACACAGTTGAGCTTTGCTCAATCTTTTCCTGTTCAAGTGATTCCGCAGGCACTTCCACCAGCGCCGATCTACTTTTCAGATTACGCAGATGAGAGTACCATAACCAGTCCGTTACGAGTTCAACTGATTCTTAACGATCTACAAGTAGCTAGTAAAGAGGTGCGATTAAAAGCTTCTTTTGAAGGGAACGGAATCGCCTTCGAAAGCAATGCAATTGTTTCGGGGGCACCTTTATTATTTCTTGAATCGGGCATTCCACTAAACCTTACCAATGTTGAGCTTGCCCCCTATTTCAAATTTGAAAATATTGTTGGTATATCTCCCAATGTATATGGGCAACCCATACCAGAAGGGACTTATCGTTTTTGTTTTGAAGTTTTTGATGCCTTCTCAGGGAATCGTATCAGTGATAGAACTTGTGCGGGTACGGTCATCTTTCAGAACGATCCACCCATTTTAATTTCTCCCCTTAATAAATCAATTGTAGAAGAGCGGAATCCACAAAACATCGTTTTTCAATGGACACCAAGACATATCAATGTTAGTAATGTAGAATATGAGTTGAGCATCGTCGAAATTTGGGATAATCAGATAGATCATCAAGCTGCTTTTTTAAGCTCCCCTCCTATTTTTCAAACTACAATTCCCAATACAACTTATGTATATGGACCCGCAGACCCTCAATTACTCTCAGATAAAAACTATGCTTGGCGCGTTCAAGCAAAAGCAAAACAAGGCACAGAGGAAATTGGTTTGTTCAAGAATCAAGGCTATAGTACCATTTTTGTTTTTGGAAATACTGGTATTTGTGATTTACCAATCGGAATAAATCATGAGGTAAAAGGTGCTACAAACGCTAACATCTTTTGGGATGATATTACCTCTGAGTCTCCAGAATTTCAAATTCGATATAGAGAAACGGGAGGTGATAAAGAATGGTTCTACTCCAAAACCACAGCCAACTTAGTTACCATTTGGGATTTAGAAGCAGGTACTGAATATGAATACCAATTGGCAAAGACCTGCGCTCTAGCAGAAAGTGAATACTCCCCAATCAAAACATTTAGAACACATCTTTTCGATGACGATGATAGTGCCTATGAGTGCGGTATAGCCCCAAATATTGATGTTACTAATGAAACACCTTTAGCGAATTTAAATACAGGTGAAAAATTTACAGCTGGTGATTTTCCAGTAACTATACTAGAAGTTAATGGTAGTAATGGCTATTTCAATGGAAAAGGGTATGTAACCATCCCGTATTTAAAAAGCATTAAGGTTGCGGTTGAATTCACCAACATTTTTATTAATGAATTAAGAGAGCTCAAACAAGGAAATGTTATTACGCTATATGACCCAAGCTTAAAAGGTATTGTTGACCCTTGGGATACTTTTGATGATTTGGATGATATAATAAACGGAGGAGATTTTACAGTCTATCAACCTGTAGATTTTGATATAGACAGCGTTGAAATCAATGGTGATCAGATTACAATACGAGGTACTGATGCGGATGGGAATCCAACTGAGGTTATTTATAATTATGATTCAGAAGATCGCTATCAAATTACGGGTACCAACGGCGTTTTCTCAATCGATGAAAACGGTAATCTGAATCCTTTAGGACCAGAGGGCGAAGGAGGTCCAGTAAATGATACCAATACAACAGGAGTAAACTCTGGAGGTTCCGGAACTGCCGATGACCCATCAGTTGCGACATTTGCAGATAATGATGTCATCATAACTTATGATAAGGATTCAGCTGCAAAGTATGGTTGGGATGAAGCAACCAGTTCTTACGAAAAAGAACAGTATCCAAAAGTTAGCTCACAAAGTGGTTCTACTTTCTACCCTATTCATAAAGCGGTAAAAAATGGAGATACAGATACTTTTTATGTAAATGTTGACATTAAAAAAGATGGTTTAGCGATTGAAGACCTAATTTTTAAAACGGTCAACGGACTTGAAATTAAGACGGAAGCCGCTGGTACAAATCGACTCAAAGTAACCGTAGCTGGTTCAGGAGGATATCGAAGCGAAGAAGCTGTTATAACCTATAAAGAGGGTGATGAAAAACAGGTGGCCGTCTCTAGTTTCTTTATCCACCATTTAAGGCCTAGAGGTGAAGTAAACGTTACGTTGATTCCTGTAAACGGTTACGCTCCAGCTCAAGGAATAGAAAATCAAGTAAAAAACCTATTTGATATCGCAGCTGCGAATTTAAAAATTGCAATGGGCGCGGCCTTTAATGGAGATACCTCAGGTTTGCAGTATACAGAAAGTGGGCTTCTATCTAAACACCCCGATAGCTTTAAACAGTTTTATACAGACTTTAAGAACAACTACTCAGGCTATTCTTCAGATACGTACTACGTATTCTTATTTGATCAAAGCGTACAACCAGGTCAAAACCTCGCTGGTTTTATGCCAAGAGGCACCCAATTCGGCTATGTGTTCTCAGCTAATGTTTCAACGACGGGTCTAGAAAGCAAACAGACACTAGCAGATGTTGTTGCCCATGAGATCGGACATGGTGTATTGGGTATAAGTCACCCTGCCGATAATGATTTGGATACCGATTGGTTAATGGATAAAGGCAAGGGCAATCAACTTGCTAAAAGAGATTGGGAAGCTATTGGTGATGCTGGTATTCAGTTGTATTTGTTTGATGATGATGGGGATGGGGAGTTTGCCCCCATTGTTATACGTTGCTTATCAGGCGCTACCATAGATTTTGCATTTTACTACACCTCTATTTGGGTAATGATTCAAATAGATGATCAGTATGAAGGTGACAAACCAAGTTTTGCTGAATTTGGAAAAGTAAAGGACTATAAGGATTTCAGTTGGGGAGAAGCAGCAACAAGCGCAGCAATAGCATGTGGTGCTGCGAATGCTCCGAGTTTTTTAGCTCCTGATACAAGTAGAAAGTTAAAAGCAGGTTTAGCAGCCTTGGGTGGTGCCGCTACAGGTTTCGCAACAGAGACTGCAAAGCAGTACGAAATTACTATTGATAGTTTAAGTCAGGCGAATGGAAGAAAGCCGAAGCTTAAACTAGTTGTAAGAAATATCAATTGGCAGCCAATTATTATTAATTCTGTAGGAGAAGGGGTTCTTGTAGGTTTCGCTGAATATCTTATAAGTTCTAAGAAGTTAAAAAAGCTAAAAGTACTTGTAGAAGAAAAGCTTGGCAAAAAGCTCACCAAACAAAATATTCCTGATTTTGTAAGATTCATTAGAAACATTGGATTAAGTAAAGTCAGACAAAGACTACTTGACCGTCTCTCAGACCAACCTAATTTAGAAAATTGGATAAATACTTTAAATAACAAAAAGCTCCTTGAAAAGTTAGAAACGCTAGATGATGATACATTAAAACTATTAGACGGTGATATTACAAATGTTAATCTTCAAAATGCGTTTGATAATAATCCGGAATTAATTAATGCATGGGACTTTGTTCGTGATGCAACTGGCATCGATAGCGCCAAGAAAATATCTGTAGACATTCTAAAATCTGTAAGTAAGCATTTAGATGATTTAGATTTCATGAATGTAATCGGTAGTGGAAATGTTCAAGCGGGTAAAAATGCTTTTGGCGAATTAATTAAAAAATATACCGGGAAATGCCAAGCTTGTACTGGTGGAAACCCTTCTAAATACCTGCCAGATAATCCGCAAGAATATATTGACAAAGTTGTAGAACTTACAAAGCGCTATTCTGACAAGAACGGTATTGATATTTTTAAAGAAGCAAAAAAAGGCTTTGCAAGTCAAGATGGAGCTTGGCATTCTATGAAGCACATAGATGGCTTAGATCCTTCAAAGGTTAGGAGAATTGATGCGAAATTTGAAGGCGAAGGATTACCATGTGAAGGTTGTCGGTTTGACGTTGAGTTAATTCCTACTTCTTCGAAACCTTTAAAATTACTAGAGTATAAATCATATTTAAATGCTTCTAAAATTCCGCTACCACAATTTAAAAACTATTTGAATGATGTAACAAACCTTAATCAATTCAATTATATTTTTAATAAGTCAAAATTGAATTTAGCTGATGCCCAAGATGGTCTTGAGAATTTTTTAAACAAGAATGCTATTGATTTGTTTAAAACCCCAGCCAATGGAGGTATTGGTTTAGCCAAAATGAAGCAATTATTTGAGTTTGACAATTTTGTTTTCGATAATGTTGCAGAGTTTAAGAATCTTTTATCTAACAATAAAACATTTAGGGATAATGCCCTATCTTTTGTAAAAACGAACTAGTATGAATTTGATTGAAATTTTAGACAAAGTCAATTATTATGATGTAGCTAAAGATGAAGTAATTTGGAAAGAGAATGGGGTTTTATTGAATAAAAAATTATTGTTTAATGGAGATATAGTTTTGGTGAATACTAATGAGCGTTTTGTTGTGATTCAAACACAAAGTTCAGGCACGATTATAATCGATAAAGCAACCAATAATCAATATAAGGTTGATAAAAATGGTCCTATTATATCAAATAATATGTTGTTGCTTGGGAAGTGGAATGAAGATTTTTCAGTAAGAATATTATACGCATGGGATTTTATAAAAGATGCCAAGGTTTGGAAAAAGGAAAGTTATTTTGGAAAACCATTTTTATGTGAGGGTAACTTATTTGGGTCGTTGAAGTCAAAACTATTTAGAATTGACCCAAATACAGGTGAATCAATTTGGCATTTAGATTTATTTAAAAAAAATAACTCCTATACCATGAACTCGGAATCCACTCCAATAGATATTCAAGAATATATTGGCTTGCATAATGGTTGCTTATATTTTAAGGCTGGTAATAAATTAATAATAGGTGTCAGTGTCGAAAGTGGTAAGGAAAAATTTAATTATGAATATACTGACGAAGATGTTGTTTTAGATAATCTCTGTTTAGACGTTGATAAAGGAGTGATATTTTCTATAGGTTCAAGTAAATATTTTGAATTGAATTTATCATCTAATTTGGCAAAGGTGCATTCTTTGAAAGAAGATGCTCAGAAATACAAAATTGAGACAACTAGGTTAGGTTCTTGGGAAGGCAATCTCATATATTTCTGGGAAGGGGGAGGGAACCCTAAGTTTGGAGTTTTTGATAGAGAGACAAAAAAA
The DNA here is from genome assembly GCF_047345145.1 of Maribacter taeanensis. NCBI lineage: Bacteria > Pseudomonadati > Bacteroidota > Flavobacteriia > Flavobacteriales > Flavobacteriaceae > Maribacter > Maribacter taeanensis. The sequence goes on along the minus strand of NZ_JBLFER010000001.1, from coordinate 95,488 downwards.
ATAAAGTTTGTCCAGATTTTAGAGGTCAACGGATACCCCGCGATTAAAGAGATCAAGCATGGCCAAGAAAAAGTATATGTTTTAGATGGTGGTAATAGACTCCACGTTTTCGAAAAGGAAATTACACCAACCAAGTAAATTTAAATTTATAAAAATTCTTTTTTAACAATATGAAAACCGCCCCACAAAAACTCCTCATCCTAGCGCTGCTGCTCGCCCAATGGATTGCCGCCGCCCCTACGGACAATCGTGTTGACCCAACAAAGGGTAAAGACAGCACCGAAACTAAAAGTCAAATTGACGAATCGGTGCAGCTACGCATGCAGCAATTGGCCTTGCGTTCAAATGCCACTTTAGGTCTAGAAAATTACGGTGCTAGCGCTCCAAAAACTTTTAAATCATTTCCTGAACTCGACAAACAACTGGCGGTTAATAAAGAGTTTCATGTAAACTATGATCAAAGTTTTGAACCAGAATTTAATGATCTCTACTTAGCGGAAAATTTCATACAATCGGGTCGTGTTGACACCCTAAAACAAAAGGCAGAACAACTTATTGAAAAACTAAAAGAGTTAGGAAACTTTGTCGATGTTCTTACGGGCAAAGACCTTCTATCACTACCTGTTGGGTTACGTAAAAAAGACCCTACTTCCGGTAATGAAATTGTGATTGCGGTAAGTAGCGTACGTTTCCATTCAGAATATGCCGAGCTAAAACTTTGGGCAAAAATGGATATCCCTCAAAGTAATAAATCCCTAATTTTTGGTGCGGAAGGTGTCAAATTTTCACGTCAAGGTGCCTTGGTAGGAGACGCCAAACTAGTCTTATTAGGTGATTTTCCGATTGCATTCAATGGTGACAACTGGCTCTTAACACTTAAGGGTGGGCAAAATTTAAAGACTGGTAATTTTACCAGTAAAAGTTATATTTCAATAGACTGTAACGGGCTAAAGGAAGTTAGTCTTGAAGGGAATTTAAAAGTTTCTAGAAATATGCTCTTGCCATTAAAAGATGATGGTTCCTATATGTGCGGAGACTCTAAAGAAAATTTCCCCGAAGATGACAACGGAAAAAAAAAGGCTAGAGAAGGTATGTGTTACGTCGAAACCTCTTTTAGCGTCGTTTCTTCCGGTTGGAATGATGTCCTAATTGATGTTACACTTCCTGATTTTGAAATGGTGGGTCTTAAAAATTGGGGTTTCAAATTACAAGATGCCGTACTTGATCTAAGTGATACAAGGAACTCAGCAAATGTTGTTTTCCCCGAAGCATACAATCAATTACTGCCACAAGACAATCGTAATCTGTGGAGAGGTATTTATGCAAAACAGGTTAAGATTGTACTCCCAGAATCTTTCAAAAAAATAACTGGTAATGATGAGAGAGTTAGTTTTAGTGCCAATGACCTCATTCTAGACAGTTTTGGTCTTTCTGGTAAATTTTCGGCAACAAATATTTTAAAACGTGGCGAAGGAGCAGCTGGAAAATGGGGATTTACTGTTGATTCCCTTGGTCTTACTTTAGTAACAAATAGTATAAAGGGAGGAACACTTGCCGGAGATATCAAGGTTCCGATAATGGAGCAACCCTTAGGTTACGAAGGATGGATTGCAGAAAATGAATATGGGCTAAAAGTTGCCTTACAAGATACCGTAAAATACAAAGCTCCCGCTTTTCTTGGTGAAATCGAATTGCAGCCCAACTCAAGTGTTGCTTTAAAAGTAAAAGAAGGAAATTTCTACCCTTCTGCGAACTTAACGGGCACCCTAACTGTTGCGGGTGGCATAAATCAAAAAGCGGACGACACCCCCGAAAAAAAGGATGAGAATACAAAAGATGACGATCCAGAAAGACCAGAACCACCAAAAAGAGCAAAAGGCTTTGAGTTTGAAGGTATCAAGTTTCAACAATTAGTGCTTCAAACTGAACCTGACAAACCCTATATCTCCGCAGATTATTTTGGCTTTGAAGGGCAGTTTCAATTGTTGTTCTTCCCGGTCACCATCTCAGGAGTACAATTGGCAACCCAAGGGAATGATAAGGCGGGACTCAAATTTGACATGGCCTTACATCTTGATGAAAAAGGTAGAGGAGCCGAAACCTCAATGAGTATTCTTGGAAAATTAGATGACTCTAACAAACTACATACATGGGAATTTGAAAAGGTAACCATCGATAAAATAGTTGTTGATTTTGATCGTAATGGATTCCGTATTAAAGGTGGACTTGAAATCATGAATGATAATGCGGAATACGGAGATGGCTTTGCAGGTGAAGTTACAGCAACAGTAAAAGATCTTTCCATCGAAGTTGGTGGAAAAGCCATGTTTGGTGCCAAACCATTAGAGGACAATGCAGAAGAATCTTTCAGATATTGGTTTGTTGACGTTTGGACCAAAAAGGCTAAGAAAGAGGGACAGGACAAAGGTAAATTTCTCATAGATGCTTTTAGCGGCGGACTTTCAAACCGAATGCGCCGAAAAAACGCAGATAGTTTCTGGACCCCAACAGGTGCCGTATATACCCCAGACCCAGAAATAGGTTTAGGTATACGCGCCGGAGTAACAATTGGTGTTCAAAAAGAAACGACCTTCAGAGGTAAAGCCATGCTTGAAATGGTATACAACCGCGGAGGTGGTTTAAATAGAATCGGCTTTACTGGTGAAGCAGCATTTATGACAGCTGTAGATAATACACCTAGTGAAGAACTCATTAAAAAGGAACTTGATGATTTCGAAATAAGAGTAAAAGATTTTCAAGCAAAATATCCTGGAGTTTATGAAGCTTTAGTTGCGGCTGGGGAATATACGGCAGCAGCAGAAGAAATCATACCGGTAAGAGAAATAGCAGCCAGTGGAAAAATAGGAGCCTATATTGGTATACAGAAAGATTTTACTACAGGTACTTTTCATGGCGAATTTGAACTTTACATTTCTACCAAAGGTTTAAGAGGTGCTGGCCCCTCCAATAGAGCAGGAAGAGCAGTTTTTCACTCTGGTCCGGATTCATGGTACATGCATTTAGGTTCACCAACGGATCGCTTAGGACTTGTCTTTACGCTTAGCGATGTTATTGAATTGGAAGTTGGTGGTTACTATATGACCGGTGATATGTTACCCACGCAATTAGCTCCGCATCCAAGAATACTACAAATTCTAGGTGATGACATTCTTGATAAGAATAGGAGACCAAATGAGTTAACCGCCGGTAAAGGTTTTGCCTTCGGTTTAAGTTTCTCCATTCGAAAACGTTTTCAATACCTCATATTTTATGCAACATTGGAAGTAGGTGCAGGACTTGATGTAATGCATCGATATTATCCTGATGCGCGTTGTCAAGGAAGGCCAGGAGCTGTCGGAAATAATGGATGGTATTCCTCGGGAAATGTTTATACCTGGCTCTATGGAGAGTTTGGTGTTGGGGTTAAATTACTATTCATCAAAAAGGATATCAAAATTGGAGAAGCGGGTATAGCAGCCTTGCTGCAAGGTCAGTTTCCAAATCCCTCAAATTTTAGAGGCTATGTGGGCATGTATTTTAGTGTTCTCGGAGGACTTGTCAAAGGTAGGTTACGCCTAAAAATTGAGTTTGGAGATAAAAAATGTATTCTAGAAAATATCAACCCATTTACTGAAGTACCTATTATATCAGATCTAACACCACAATCAGGTTCCGATGATGTAGATGTATTTACGGCTCCTCAAGCGGTTTTCAATTACGCTATAGAAAAACCCTTTACCATTGATACTTCAGAAGGTCAACAAACTTTCAAGATTAACTTAAAATCCTTTGAGTTAGAATCAGAAGGAAAAATTGTTCCAGGTACTTTGGAATGGAATTCTGATCTAGACGCAGTTACTTTCATTCCAGACGAAGTATTACCATCCAAAAAAGATGTGGTGGCAACAGTGGAAGTCACTTTTCAAGAAAAAGTAAATGGAAACTGGCAAGTCATTATGCAGAACGGAAAGCCTGGTGTTGAAAAAAGAGAGTCCAAATTTATTACAGATATCGCCCCTGATCATATTCCCTTGGAAAACATTGCTTACATGTATCCTGTTATTGATCAGAAGAATTTTTATCCAAAAGAATTCGATAAAGGATATATAAAATTAAAAAGAGGACAGACGTATTTATTCGATGGAGGTTACACTGTAAAAGCTCAAATCAATGAGAATGGCACTGCGACACGCACGAATTTAGGGTACAACTCCGCAAACAAAATGGTGAATTTTGACTTACCAGAGATGAGTACTTCAAACCTCATGATATTAGATATTATGGCATTTCCTCCTGGAGATAATCAACCTTCAGAAGTTGTGGTTATAGAAGAAACTACAGAGTTTGATGAAGAATCAGGTGATACAAGTTGGTACGACCCCGTAAATGACGCCACCACAACGGAAGATACAAGTGGCAGTGTTACCGTAGCTAATAAAAAAGCAGCGAATGTAACGATCGCAAATGCTGAACCTAAGTCACTCCTAAACTACAATTTTACAACGAGCCAACACACTACTTTCAAAAGTAAAATGCGTTCCTTAAGCATCGTTGACAATATCACAGACATAATAGCAGCAGATGTTCATAGCATTCATCTTCGATTGAAACGTTATGAAAATTTTGACATCCCAGAAGTTCTAGGTACTAAGTATACTGAGGGAAAATCTATGGTATATAGTGAAGCTATTTTAAAAGATAACTATTACAAAAAGCAAATCTATCCACTGAACTATGAAAACTATCCTTTAGATGGTAACATAACAGTAAATAGAGATGAAAACGTACTAGGAGTACCTCCTGTAAGAGGTTTAGAGGTTCCGAGTTGGTATAGTTTTTACTTGCGGGAGCAACCGACATCTACCTATGTTACCGAACGTTACCCAGTAGCTTACAATTTACCCCTTCATTATAAAAATGATTTCCTGCACTTACAATATTCAATTGTGAACAGATACATAAACAATACTCCGAATGAGGCCAAATACAATGAATTTAAGTATTTGATAGAGGGACAATTTCCTGCGCTTCCCTTGGGAGATTTTAAAACCTATCTGATTTATAGAACTCCTGGAAATGTGCACACCGATCGCTTTGAAATTAAATTTAAAAATGATTAAACAAACCCAAATAATGAACCACGCCATTCAAAAACAAGCACATAGTCTTTTACTAGCCTCTCTTTGCTTTTTTATGTTCTCTGGATATAGTTTTGCGCAAGAGGAAGCATCGGTTCAAGTTTTGGCTAAATCAGCATCCAATAAAATCATGCTGCGCTGGGCTGCCAATACTCCTTTTGCTTGGAAAAAAGGTAATGAACTAGGCTATCTTGTTGAAAGATATACGGTTTCACGAAATGGCAATGCCGTTATTCCAGTGGAAAGTACCATGATTACGTCCTATCCTTTAAAACCAAAACCACTTGAAGAATGGGAAACACTTGCTACAAGTGATGACAATGCCGCGGTAATTGCGCAAGCGATTTACGGTGAAGGTTTTGAAACAAGTACGATTGGCAGTGCAGATAATATCTTAGCAATGAACAGTCAACTCGAACAACGTTTTACGTTTTCATTAATGGCGGCAGAGCAAAACTATGAGGCAGCAAAATTAGCGGGTTGGGCTTTCGAAGATAAAAGCGTGATAGCAGGAGAAAAATACCTCTATAAAATTCGGATTGCTATACCAACTGACTCGAGTTTACAAATTAAAGAAGGAAGTGCTTATGCCAGCACAGAGTTCTTTGAAGAGTTACCAAAACCATTAGGCTTTGCAAGTATTTTTGCTGATGGAAACGTAATGCTAAATTGGGATTTCAGTTTACTAAAACAAACTTATAGCACATACCTATTAGAAAAATCTACTGACGGCACTAATTTTCAGCAAGTAAATGGTCAACCCATTTTCAATGCTGAGGAAACCAAAGAAGGTAAGCAAGTCTCCCTATTCTACAATGATAGTATACCCAATAACAAAAAGTTCTATTACCGAGTTAAGGGTATTACCCCTTTCGGAGAAATAGGACCAGCTTCAAATGTAGAATCTGGTATGGGAAAAGACGTATTGGATTTTACACCTCATATAACGCGTAAAAGAATACCAACGGATGAAACAGTAGAGATCGAATGGGAGTTTTCAGAAGAAGGAAACGACAAAATAACAGGCTTCGAACTAAAACGAGCCAATAAGGCGGAAGGACCTTATGAAACTGTCGTAAATAACATTCCTTCCACAAATAGAAAAATAAGTTATACAGGACTCAAACGTATTAACTACTTCGTAGTAATGGCTTTAGGAAAAAACGGAACTCAGAAACCCTCTTTTCCGGCAATTGTGCAGCCAGTAGATTCTATTCCGCCAAAAACACCTATAGAATTAACAGGCACAATCGATACTACGGGAATCGTGCAGCTTTCTTGGAAAGCAAATGAAGAACTAGATTTATCAGGATATCGCGTGTTCAGAGCAAATAACCCAGATGCTGAATTCTCGCAACGTACTTTAGAACCAAATCGTAAGAACACTTATATCGATACTTTACAAGTAAAAAATTTAAACACAAACATATATTACAAAGTCATGGCTGTGGATCAGCGTTACAATCAATCTGAACTTTCAGAAATGTTGACCATAGAAAAACCAGACCTTATTCCGCCTTCATCTCCGGTAATACAAAACTATACCAGCACTGAAGAAGGTATACAATTAAACTGGGTACCTAGCTCAAGTGAAGATGTTACCGGGCATACAGTCTACAGAAAAGCATTGGCAAGTGAAGAAGAACGTTGGGAAGAAATTGTTGTGATAAAAATAGAAGAAAACACAACTTCTTATATAGATGCAGCAGTTATTCCAAACCAATCTTATGCATATACCATAGTGGCTAAGGACAAGACAGGTTGGGAAAGTACCCCTTCTGATCAATTGGTTGTCAAAGCACCTAAAAAATTGTTTGGCGACTACATAACACGCTTTAATGGCATTGCCGATAGAGAACTTAGATTCATAAGGCTTTCTTGGAAAGCAGAAAGTACAAATGCCTCAGAATTTTTAATCTACCGTGCTACAGGAGAAAATCCATTGACACTTTATAAGACCGTAAGCGCAGAGGAAAATAATTTTGTTGATACCAACCTGGTAATTAATAAAATGTATACCTACGGTTTAAGATTAGTTGAAAAAGATGGTACACAATCGCAATTAAAGAAAGCTAAGGTTAGCTACTAATGAAAAAAGCATTATGAAAAAGTTCTACTTCATATTTTCTCTTTTTGTACTTCTATTCTTTTATGGAATGGATGCGAATGCGCAACATGAGTATAAAATAGAATTTCAAATTGAAGTTTATTTCAGAAATTCTTCTGCATTTGACTATAATTTTAGACTGGCAAACTTTAGTGGAGATTCTAGCGGTCCTAGTCTTTTTCGTGGAAACGTTGTTGTAGGTCCAATTGAAACTTCTTTTAATCAAGAAGACTATATCATATCTACATCTACTAACTATTTAGGAATTAATAGAGATATAAGTGGCTGGAATCAGTTTTACGATTTTTGTAGTGTGCCCTTAGGAAGGGATATTTTAAATGACGGTGATTCTTTCGCTTCATACTTCAATGTTTATAAAATATTGCCCTTCTCGACAGTAAACGGATATAGCGCAACCAATAATACACTATCTGAATGTCAATCATCATCGCTCATGGTTCATTCAGATTCATGTGGTACCGCAAGTTATGCCGTGCAATACCAAGTAGGAGGTAGTGCTGTATGGAGTACACTTTTAGCATACGGTAGAAGAAGTAGCTCATTTAGTTTTCAAAAAAATGATTTTCCTGGACTTGATAATTTTGAAAACCTTAGGCTTAGATTACAGTATAATAATACAGGTACCATAGAATATTCAGACGTCTTAACTTACTCTTATTTACCCTGCCCTCCCGTTTTAAACAACACAATTCCTATCGATGTAAGTTGTTCTGATAGTGATGATGGTAGTGCCAAACTAAATTTCGATAGGGCGCTTGATAGTGGAAGCGGAGAGGAATTTCGCGCTACTTTAAGTGGTATAACCCCTGAAGGTTTCGCTATTCCAGAAGCTGATGTTATCGTGACCAATTTTGCCGCTGATAACTCCTATACCTTTTCCAATATCGAAGCTGGTACATATACCATTACCTATCAAACCTTTTTTGACGATGGCATGGGTAATATGGTACCCAGCAGTACTGGGGAGACAGGGAATTTTGCGATCAACCGACCAAGTGTGGTAACGGTATCTGAAGTATCGACATCTCAACCGGTTTGTCCAGGTGATACCGGATCGGTTACCCTTACAGCTAACGGAGGAACAGCTACCAACTACGAGTACTCTGTGAATAATGGAACATGGCAAAACAGTGCAACTTTCAATAACCTTACTCCGGGCAGTTATACTTTTAGAAGCAGAATAACCGTAGCGGGCGGTGTAGAATGTATTTCCCCTACTCCTATTGATGTTACTATCAATGCAGTAACGAACCCATTAATCATTGAATTTGCCCAAGAATCGGATATGGCCTCCTATCCAGGAGCAACTGACGGTTCAATTGCGGTTCGTATCTCAGGTGGTAGCGGTCCTTACTCCTATTCTATTTCAGGACCGACTCCAGATACTGGAAGTTTAAGTATCGGCACGAACATCATACCTGACTTACAAAATGGTTCGTACACACTAACCGTCACAGATTCCAATCCGTGTAGTGTAAATTTCCCAACATCCATAGTAGTGTCTGCCGTTGAAGTACCCAGTGTTGTCTCAGCCAATATAACTAATGAAATTTCATGCTTTGGAGACTCCGATGGGGTTATTGCTATGAGTATTTCAGGGGGACAAACACCTTATCAATATGCTTGGAGACGCAATGGCACTGCAATATCTGGCAGTGGATCAAGCCTCTCTGGATTAAACGCAGGCACCTATGAACTAACCGTGGCCTCGGCAGGTGGGGATTTATCCATACCCGCATCTACCGTTTCCAGGTCAATTGTATTGAACAACCCAACACAACTATCCATAACAAGTGCTACTACTAATGCTATTTCTTGCTTTGGAGGCAATGACGGATCCATTGATGTGACCGTAAATGGAGGAACAGCTCCCTATCGTTATCGTATTGCTAATTCTGGAGGTTTTACCAATCTTGATGCTTCAGGAAACATTCCTATAACCGTAGCAGGCAACTACCCACTTTTCATCCGTGATGCCAATGATTGTGAAGTATCGTATTCAGGAACCTTAAGCATCATCGAACCACCAGCAATCACATTATCAGAAGTAGTAGCCTCTCATGTGGATAATACCATCAACGCAGGTACCACCGGAGAGCTAGAAGTAGCCATAGCAAATAATATAGGTACAACCACCTATAACTGGACACGTAACGGTACAGCCTTTACGCCACCTGCAGGATCAACAAATACCCGTTTGATTAACTTACCAGCGGGTGACTATGGCCTTACCGTCATTGACGGCAATGGTTGTAGCGCAAGTCTTGCTGCTCCCATTATCATTACTGAACCAGGGCCTTTAGGGATTACATCACTTACCAATGGCAAGATTGATGTATCATGTAAAGGAGAAGCTACGGGTGCTATAACCGCTACGGTAACAGGTACACCTCCTTTTAATTTTGTTTGGGAGCGACAGGGAGATCCTGGGTTTTCGGCGCCCAATCAAGCAACTATTACCGGTCTAGAAGCAGGTACCTATACCCTAAGACTCACCGATGCCACACCAACACCTGAGGTAACTCTTGATGTAACGATAACAGAACCAGCTTTGGCCTTAAACGCTACTGCCCTACCAACCGATGTGTCTTGCTTTGGGGGTACTAATGGTAGTATTTTAGTCAATGCTACAGGTGGAACCGCACCTTATACCTATTCCCTAAACGGAGGAGCTTTTCAAGCAAGTAACACTTTTACAGATCTAACACCCGCCTCCTATTCCATTGATGTGCGCGATTTTAATGGTTGTGGATTTGGAACTACGGCCCTTATTGGCGAACCCGATGAACTCATAGTAACCCTTGACCTTGATAATACAACAGACGTATCTGTATCTGGTGGTTCAGATGGGGCTTTAGCTATTTCCATTGCAGGTGGAACAATGCCCTATGACATCACTTGGACAGGACCTAGCTTTTCAAGCACATCCGAAGATATTACAGGACTCATCGCAGGAACCTACACCTTAGTAGTTCGTGATGCAAATCATACTACTGATTCCGGTGGATGCTATCTTATTCAAAGTTTCTCTGTTTCTGAACCAGGGCCATTGTCCATAGATACCATCATAGCTACAGATGTGGAATGTAAAGGAGATGCCACAGGAGGTATTGTTGCTACCGTATCGGGTAATGCCCCGATAACCTATACATGGAGTATTGGTGGTAGCGTAATCACAGGAGCCGATACCAATACCTTACAAAATATCGTAGCAGGAACATACACCCTAACCGTATCCGATGCGTCGGCCAATCCGCCAGAATCCATAAATATTGTTGTTGACGAGCCTTTAGAAGCATTAGATGCTACGGGAGCTGCCTTTGATGTTACTTGCAACGGTGCCAATGATGGTAGCGTGCAGATAAACGCAACCGGAGGAACTCCTCCCTATACCTATTCTCTTGATGGGGGAGCTTTTGGTACGAGTAATACTTTTACTGATCTTATCGCTGGAAGTTATCCTGCCGTGGTTCGAGATCTAAATAATTGTGAGTTTATTTTGCCTAACCCCATAACAGTAGTCCAGCCACAAGAAATGGGGCTCGATATTGACCAGCAAACCAGTCTTTCTGCCGCTGGTGCAAATGATGGGGCAATAGCTATTCTTCCTTTTGGAGGCACACCGCCTTATAATTTTATATGGACAGCCGATAATGGGTTTACTTCTTCTGATGAAGATATATCCAATTTAGCAGGGGGTACTTATACCCTAGTTATTCAAGATGCCAACTACAATACAGCTGTTGATACAGGATGTACCTATACCCAGTCTTTTGTCATTGCTGAACCCGGAGTTCTCCTAGCTTCTATAACCCAAAGTGTATTCTTAGAGTGTAAAGACGACGCCTTTGCAGAACTTATCACTAATGTACAAGGTGGTGTGTCTTTCCCTGATGGTAGTTATACCTACGAATGGTTCCAAGTAAATGGTGGAAGTAACACCCTACTTACCGAGACCTCAGATATCATTGCTGATTTAGGCGCTGGAGAGTATTTTGTGCGCGTTACTGATGCTAATTCCATTAGTGTTGATGCATCCAGCATAGTCGTTACAGAACCTGATCGACTCTCCATTGTACTAGAGGGTAAAACAGATATTCTATGTCAAGGTTTGGCAACAGGTGCTATTGATGTATCCATTACTGGAGGAACACCTCCCTATCAATACTCGTGGAATAATACAAGTACTACACAAGACCTTACTGACATCCCTTCAGGAGATTATACCCTTGATGTAGTAGATGCAAATGGTTGTATCACTGATATCGATGTGAATATTGCAGAACCTTTAGATCCTCTAACAATTGACAATGTAGCGCAAACAGATGCATCCGCATATCTTGCCGCAGACGGAAGTATCACGTTAACCCTCTCGGGAGGAACCCTGCCCTATACTATTGCTTGGACTAGAGATTCCGATAATTCCAATGCGGGAAGTACCGCTGGCATTACCAACCTTGCTGCTGATTTTTATACCGTATCCATAACCGATGCCAACGGATGTAATCTTACAGAGACCTATCAAATAAATCAACCCGATATTGTAGAAGAGACCCTTGTTAATCCCATCTGTACGGGTGAGGCCAACGGTAGTATTAGCTTACTGGTTAATGAAGGGAATGGCACCTTCACCTATCAGTGGAGCAACGGGGCAACCACTGATACCATAACCGATCTGCTTGCAGGAAGCTATAGCGTAACAGTAACAGGGCTTCCTAACGGGCCCGTTGAACGCACATATATTTTAGAAGACCCAGAGCCTTTATCTGTCGAACTTGGAGAGAACAGAACCTTATGTCTAGATCAATCCATCGAACTTGATGTTACAGCTGCTGATCCAGCATCAACATATCTATGGAGCGCCGATAACGGATTTACAAGTACTCAATCTATAGTGACTATTACAGACCAAGGTATCTATAGCGTAAGTGTTACTTCCCCTTCAGGATGTACTGCTACTGGAAGTATTACCATCAATACAAGCTCAGAAGAAATTGGCGCAGAACTCGTAATGTCCTCTCAAGCTTTTACAGGAGAACCTGTCTATGCAGTAGACACCAGTAATCCAAGACCAGATTCCATCTCATGGATATTACCCACAGAGGCTACAGTTATAAACCAAAATCAAGACGAGGCGGAAATGGTATTCGATACTCCTGGAGAATACGAAGTAACCCTTATCACCCAAAAAGGAAATTGTTCTGAGAGTCAGACCAAAACCGTAATCATTGTTGAACGGGACGCATCAGTATCTACAGACTCTAAAAACGACACTCAACCCATTGGAGACTTTATTCTATACCCCAACCCTACTTCAGGACAATTCACCGCACAGGTTGATCTGCCAGAAAGAGGTAACATCGCCATTAAAATATTCAGCTTCGCTAACAACCAAATGATAGCATCTAAAAAAGATAGAGGAACCGACAACTACTTAATGGAATTCGATATATCTGGGACTCCTCCAGGAGTGTACGCAGTACTACTTGAAACTGAACAAGGAAACACACTTAGAAAAATTATTGTGAGGTGATTAAAATTATGAGAAAACTTGTATTCCTTCTTGGGGTTTTCGCACTGCTTTTAAGTAGTGTAAATGCTAACGCACAATATAAATATAGAATTGAAGCGCGCATTGGTGCCTTTGGATCTCATAGTGGTCCAGGAATGGATATTAATGCCTACTTAGTTACACCTCCTGCATATACTTCATCAAATCGTATTTTATCTTATCAAGTTGAAGGTTGCAGGACAGCTGTAACAAGAGGCGGTGACGGGGCGAATATGGTTGTTAATAGTAATATTGAGTATACTCACATCAATATCCAAACAAGATATACGGGTCCCAATACAGCATCTTCATGTACTAGAAGTGGAACTAGTAATACCCGCATACCTATAGGATGTTATAATGAAGCTGATATCATAAGCTTATTTCCCACAGCCTCAGGAGGATACTTAAGGATTACCAAATTACCTCCCTTAGCAGAGTTGAATAACTATAATTCAACAAGTAATCTACTTTCGACATGTAGTACTAAAAACCTAATAGTAGGTGAAGGATATTGTACTGATGCAGAGATGCAGTATGGAGTACAGTATCAAGTTCAAGGAAGTTCTATATGGCAAACATTATTACCCAACGGGTTAAATCCACTTAGTTTTTCTTTTGACTATTCTGATTTTATGGGACTAAACATAAGAGAAAATGTTAGAGTTAGAATTAACTATGGCGGAGGAGGATTCTCCGATATACTCACCTATTCCTACATACCCTGCCCTCCCGTTTTAAACAACACAATTCCTATCGATGTAAGTTGTTCTGATAGTGATGATGGTAGTGCCAAACTAAATTTCGATAGGGCGCTTGATAGTGGAAGCGGAGAGGAATTTCGCGCTACTTTAAGTGGTATAACCCCTGAAGGTTTCGCTATTCCAGAAGCTGATGTTATCGTGACCAATTTTGCCGCTGATAACTCCTATACCTTTTCCAATATCGAAGCTGGTACATATACCATTACCTATCAAACCTTTTTTGACGATGGCATGGGTAATATGGTACCCAGCAGTACTGGGGAGACAGGGAATTTTGCGATCAACCGACCAAGTGTGGTAACGGTATCTGAAGTATCGACATCTCAACCGGTTTGTCCAGGTGATACCGGATCGGTTACCCTTACAGCTAACGGAGGAACAGCTACCAACTACGAGTACTCTGTGAATAATGGAACATGGCAAAACAGTGCAACTTTCAATAACCTTACTCCGGGCAGTTATACTTTTAGAAGCAGAATAACCGTAGCGGGCGGTGTAGAATGTATTTCCCCTACTCCTATTGATGTTACTATCAATGCAGTAACGAACCCATTAATCATTGAATTTGCCCAAGAATCGGATATGGCCTCCTATCCAGGAGCAACTGACGGTTCAATTGCGGTTCGTATCTCAGGTGGTAGCGGTCCTTACTCCTATTCTATTTCAGGACCGACTCCAGATACTGGAAGTTTAAGTATCGGCACGAACATCATACCTGACTTACAAAATGGTTCGTACACACTAACCGTCACAGATTCCAATCCGTGTAGTGTAAATTTCCCAACATCCATAGTAGTGTCTGCCGTTGAAGTACCCAGTGTTGTCTCAGCCAATATAACTAATGAAATTTCATGCTTTGGAGACTCCGATGGGGTTATTGCTATGAGTATTTCAGGGGGACAAACACCTTATCAATATGCTTGGAGACGCAATGGCACTGCAATATCTGGCAGTGGATCAAGCCTCTCTGGATTAAACGCAGGCACCTATGAACTAACCGTGGCCTCGGCAGGTGGGGATTTATCCATACCCGCATCTACCGTTTCCAGGTCAATTGTATTGAACAACCCAACACAACTATCCATAACAAGTGCTACTACTAATGCTATTTCTTGCTTTGGAGGCAATGACGGATCCATTGATGTGACCGTAAATGGAGGAACAGCTCCCTATCGTTATCGTATTGCTAATTCTGGAGGTTTTACCAATCTTGATGCTTCAGGAAACATTCCTATAACCGTAGCAGGCAACTACCCACTTTTCATCCGTGATGCCAATGATTGTGAAGTATCGTATTCAGGAACCTTAAGCATCATCGAACCACCAGCAATCACATTATCAGAAGTAGTAGCCTCTCATGTGGATAATACCATCAACGCAGGTACCACCGGAGAGCTAGAAGTAGCCATAGCAAATAATATAGGTACAACCACCTATAACTGGACACGTAACGGTACAGCCTTTACGCCACCTGCAGGATCAACAAATACCCGTTTGATTAACTTACCAGCGGGTGACTATGGCCTTACCGTCATTGACGGCAATGGTTGTAGCGCAAGTCTTGCTGCTCCCATTATCATTACTGAACCAGGGCCTTTAGGGATTACATCACTTACCAATGGCAAGATTGATGTATCATGTAAAGGAGAAGCTACGGGTGCTATAACCGCTACGGTAACAGGTACACCTCCTTTTAATTTTGTTTGGGAGCGACAGGGAGATCCTGGGTTTTCGGCGCCCAATCAAGCAACTATTACCGGTCTAGAAGCAGGTACCTATACCCTAAGACTCACCGATGCCACACCAACACCTGAGGTAACTCTTGATGTAACGATAACAGAACCAGCTTTGGCCTTAAACGCTACTGCCCTACCAACCGATGTGTCTTGCTTTGGGGGTACTAATGGTAGTATTTTAGTCAATGCTACAGGTGGAACCGCACCTTATACCTATTCCCTAAACGGAGGAGCTTTTCAAGCAAGTAACACTTTTACAGATCTAACACCCGCCTCCTATTCCATTGATGTGCGCGATTTTAATGGTTGTGGATTTGGAACTACGGCCCTTATTGGCGAACCCGATGAACTCATAGTAACCCTTGACCTTGATAATACAACAGACGTATCTGTATCTGGTGGTTCAGATGGGGCTTTAGCTATTTCCATTGCAGGTGGAACAATGCCCTATGACATCACTTGGACAGGACCTAGCTTTTCAAGCACATCCGAAGATATTACAGGACTCATCGCAGGAACCTACACCTTAGTAGTTCGTGATGCAAATCATACTACTGATTCCGGTGGATGCTATCTTATTCAAAGTTTCTCTGTTTCTGAACCAGGGCCATTGTCCATAGATACCATCATAGCTACAGATGTGGAATGTAAAGGAGATGCCACAGGAGGTATTGTTGCTACCGTATCGGGTAATGCCCCGATAACCTATACATGGAGTATTGGTGGTAGCGTAATCACAGGAGCCGATACCAATACCTTACAAAATATCGTAGCAGGAACATACACCCTAACCGTATCCGATGCGTCGGCCAATCCGCCAGAATCCATAAATATTGTTGTTGACGAGCCTTTAGAAGCATTAGATGCTACGGGAGCTGCCTTTGATGTTACTTGCAACGGTGCCAATGATGGTAGCGTGCAGATAAACGCAACCGGAGGAACTCCTCCCTATACCTATTCTCTTGATGGGGGAGCTTTTGGTACGAGTAATACTTTTACTGATCTTATCGCTGGAAGTTATCCTGCCGTGGTTCGAGATCTAAATAATTGTGAGTTTATTTTGCCTAACCCCATAACAGTAGTCCAGCCACAAGAAATGGGGCTCGATATTGACCAGCAAACCAGTCTTTCTGCCGCTGGTGCAAATGATGGGGCAATAGCTATTCTTCCTTTTGGAGGCACACCGCCTTATAATTTTATATGGACAGCCGATAATGGGTTTACTTCTTCTGATGAAGATATATCCAATTTAGCAGGGGGTACTTATACCCTAGTTATTCAAGATGCCAACTACAATACAGCTGTTGATACAGGATGTACCTATACCCAGTCTTTTGTCATTGCTGAACCCGGAGTTCTCCTAGCTTCTATAACCCAAAGTGTATTCTTAGAGTGTAAAGACGACGCCTTTGCAGAACTTATCACTAATGTACAAGGTGGTGTGTCTTTCCCTGATGGTAGTTATACCTACGAATGGTTCCAAGTAAATGGTGGAAGTAACACCCTACTTACCGAGACCTCAGATATCATTGCTGATTTAGGCGCTGGAGAGTATTTTGTGCGCGTTACTGATGCTAATTCCATTAGTGTTGATGCATCCAGCATAGTCGTTACAGAACCTGATCGACTCTCCATTGTACTAGAGGGTAAAACAGATATTCTATGTCAAGGTTTGGCAACAGGTGCTATTGATGTATCCATTACTGGAGGAACACCTCCCTATCAATACTCGTGGAATAATACAAGTACTACACAAGACCTTACTGACATCCCTTCAGGAGATTATACCCTTGATGTAGTAGATGCAAATGGTTGTATCACTGATATCGATGTGAATATTGCAGAACCTTTAGATCCTCTAACAATTGACAATGTAGCGCAAACAGATGCATCCGCATATCTTGCCGCAGACGGAAGTATCACGTTAACCCTCTCGGGAGGAACCCTGCCCTATACTATTGCTTGGACTAGAGATTCCGATAATTCCAATGCGGGAAGTACCGCTGGCATTACCAACCTTGCTGCTGATTTTTATACCGTATCCATAACCGATGCCAACGGATGTAATCTTACAGAGACCTATCAAATAAATCAACCCGATATTGTAGAAGAGACCCTTGTTAATCCCATCTGTACGGGTGAGGCCAACGGTAGTATTAGCTTACTGGTTAATGAAGGGAATGGCACCTTCACCTATCAGTGGAGCAACGGGGCAACCACTGATACCATAACCGATCTGCTTGCAGGAAGCTATAGCGTAACAGTAACAGGGCTTCCTAACGGGCCCGTTGAACGCACATATATTTTAGAAGACCCAGAGCCTTTATCTGTCGAACTTGGAGAGAACAGAACCTTATGTCTAGATCAATCCATCGAACTTGATGTTACAGCTGCTGATCCAGCATCAACATATCTATGGAGCGCCGATAACGGATTTACAAGTACTCAGCCTATAGTAACTATTGCAGATCAAGGTATTTACAGTGTGAATGTTACTTCCCCTTCAGGATGTACTGCTACTGGAAGTATTACCATCACTACAAGCTCAGAAGAAATTGGCGCAGAACTCGTGATGTCCTCTCAAGCTTTTACAGGGGAACCCGTCTATGCAGTAGATACCAGTAATCCAAGACCAGATTCCATCGCATGGATATTACCCACAGAGGCTACAGTTATAAACCAAAATCAAGACGAGGCAGAAATGGTATTCGATACTCCTGGAGAATACGAAGTAACCCTTATCACCCAAAAAGGAGATTGTTCTGAGAGTCAAACTAAAACCGTAATCATCGTTGAACGAGACGCATCAGTATCTACAGACTCTAAAAACGACACTCAACCCATTGGAGACTTTATTCTATACCCCAACCCTACTTCTGGGCAGTTCACAGCAGATGTTAGTCTGGCTGAAAGAGGAAATATCGCCATCAAAATATTCAGCTTCGCAAACAACCAAATGATAGCATCTAAAAAAGATAGAGGAACCGACAACTACTTAATGGAATTTGATATATCTGGGACTCCTCCAGGAGTGTACGCAGTACTACTTGAAACTGAACAAGGAAACACACTTAGAAAAATTATTGTGAGGTAATACAAACGGGCAACAAAAAAAGTGATTTGCTAGTACAAATCACTTTTTCGTATCGTCGGGATGACAGAACTAATTCCATCATCACAATATGTTAACTATCAGACTTTTATAGCCTTCATTTTAAATGGTAAACCGAACTCTAAACTCGGTTCGAAATGGCACAATTGGATACAAATTTTATGTGTCTTTTGCTATACTAAATTACGTAATAAATCAATACAAATAATCATCACATATTATTTGTATTGTTACTTTATTGGTTTTATTCATTTCGTGAATAAAATTACTTGAGACTAAATACCTTCAAAACCTATATCCGGTTTTACCGAAATGAAGTAAAGCTATTTTCGCTCTCACTTCATATAATAAATTCTTATTTTCTATTATACCATACGAACAATAACCGTATGATAATTTCCTATATTGGTAGGATATTGAATTCTTGGCATATACATATTACAGGAAGAGTACAAGGCGTAGGGTTTCGGCCCTATGTATACCGATTGGCTACCAAACAGAAACTAAACGGAATTGTATACAACGATATTAATGGAGTACATGTTGAATTTTTGGCTAGCAAGGAAGTGGCAATTCCGTTTTACAAAAAACTAATTGAGGCTGCGCCCACTCTGACGAAAATCACTGGACATGAGCTTTATGAAATTGATGACCGAAGTTTTGAAGGCTTCCAAATTTTACAAAAAAAAGAAGCAAAAACTGCGGCAATGATGCTTCCGCCAGATTTTGCCATCTGCGAAAACTGTCGAAAAGAAGTCTTGAATAACTCTGATCGAAGAGGGTTTTATCCATTTATTACTTGTACGGAATGTGGCCCGCGCTATTCCTTAATCAAAAAACTCCCCTTTGAAAGAGAATTTACTGCAATGGATGATTACAAAATGTGTCCGACTTGCAATGAGGAGTATTTAAATCCAAAAGATAGACGATATCATTCCCAGACCAATTCCTGTGCTGATTGTGGAATTCGATTAAGTCTATCAAACACTTTGGGGAAAGAAGTTGAAAGCAATCCAGAATTGGCAATTAAGAAAGTAGTTGCTTTATGGAAGGAAGGAAAAATTGTTGCCATTAAGGGAATTGGAGGCTACCTCCTAACCTGCGATGCTTCTAATGCGGAAACCATCAAAACCTTAAGAAAACGGAAACATAGGCCCTCAAAGCCATTTGCATGCATGTATCCCAACCTAGCATACGCCGAACAAAAGTTTATAATTTCAACTGCTGAAAGTAAAGCGCTTACCGGGGAAGTAGCTCCGATTGTTCTATTGCGATTGAAAAAGAAACAAGCTAATACTGCGCTAAATGGAGTAGCACCTGGTCTTGACCAAATTGGGGTGATGTTACCATACACTCCATTATATGAGCTTCTATTACAAGAACATGGAAAACCAATAATTGCAACCAGCGCTAACCTGAGCAATGCTTCCATTGTTTTTGAAGATAGAATGGTATTTTCTGATCTAGCTGGTATTTGGGACTACGTGCTTAGTAATAATCGAGAAATTGTAACATCTCAAGATGATAGTGTACTACGCTTTAGTCCCATAAAAAAACAGCCGATACTTATTCGAAGATCCCGAGGTTTGGCACCGAACTATTTTGGTTCGATATCAAATGATGAAAACACTACAATTTTGGCTATGGGTGCTTCACAAAAAAGTGTTTTTGGATTGTTTTATCAAAGCTTGTTATACTTAAGTCAGTACTTGGGAGATTTAGCCTATTTCGAAAGTACTGAGAATTATAAAAGAACGCTCAAGCATTTCATGACCTTTCTCAAATGTCAACCTAAGGTCATTCTTGTTGATAGTCACCCTAATTATTATTCTACCGAATATGGGAAACAGTTGGCAGATACCCTTGGAGCAAATCTTGTACCTATACAACATCATTTCGCCCATTTCGCAGCAATTTTATCGGAACATTCACTCCTGACTAAATCAGAAAAAGTATTGGGAGTTATATGGGATGGGACTGGTTACGGCGATGATAGCAATATTTGGGGAGGGGAATTCTTAACTTTTGAAAATGGGTCGTTTAACCGCATGGCTCACCTGTCTTATGTATCTGTTATTGTGGGAGACAAAATGGCCTTAGAACCCCGAATTTCAGCCCTGACTCACTCCTATGGAAATGCCAAAGCGATGGAAATGTTAAAGAAAAAGTTTAGCAAACAAGAATGGCAGTTATACCAAAAAATGCTTGGCAATAAGCAAGTGCTAAAGGCATCTAGTATGGGTAGACTATTCGATGCTGTTGCTTGTTTATTAGGAATTATAGATATCCAAAGTTATGAAGGAGAGGCTGCATTGCAACTCGAAACCCTTGCTCAAGAGTATTATGAAAAAAGCAAAATAATTGAACATACAAGCTATGTTTCTCAATTATCGTATATTGAAGAAGTATCCACCGAAGAAATTATTGAAGGCATAATGAAAGACCTTAACGATGGGGTGGGTATAGATCAGATTGCATTTCAATTTCATTTCACTTTGGTGAAGATGATTGAAAATTTTGCAGCCACAAAAAGTATAGTAAAGTTAGCTTTTAGCGGCGGCGTATTTCAAAATGCACTCCTGGTCGATTTAGTACAGCAGTATTTAGGCAACAAATTTGAGCTGTATTTTCATAAAGAAGTATCGCCGAACGACGAAAACATTGCTTTGGGTCAATTGGCCTATTATCAAATTACAACTAAAGATGAAGTTTCTAAGTGAATACCGAGATGCCGATTTGGCAAAAAAATATTTAGATGAAATTTGTGCTACCGTCACTCAACCTTGGAACATCATGGAAGTTTGTGGTGGTCAAACCCATAGTCTGGTAAAAAATGGAATTATGGATTTGTTACCCAAAGAATTGCAAATGATTCACGGACCTGGTTGTCCTGTTTGTGTTACTCCATTAAACCTAATTGATAAAGCAATATACCTTGCTGAAGAAAAAAATGTTATCCTTTGCTCTTTTGGAGATATGCTTCGCGTACCGGGTTCAAAAAAGAGTCTGTTGCAAGCAAAGGCTGCTGGTGCTGATATTCGTATTTTATATTCGCCACTTGAAGCTGTTCAATTAGCGAGTGAAAACCCAGACAAAGAAGTAGTCTTTTTTGCTGTTGGTTTTGAGACAACAGCTCCGGCTAACGCGCTTTCGATTGATAAGGCTGATGATTTAGGCTTGACAAATTATTCCATTTTGGCTTCCCAAGTTTTGGTACCCCCTGCAATGGAAGCAGTTATTCAAGATGAAGAAAGTAAAATAGATGCCTTCCTTGCGGCTGGCCATGTATGCACTATTATGGGGATGGAAGAGTATTATCCCTTAGTAGCACATTATAAGATTCCAATGGTAGTAACGGGTTTTGAACCTGTTGATCTTTTACAAGGTATTTTACTTACCGTTCAACAATTAGAGAAAGGTGAAGCAGTATTGCAAAATCAATATAGTCGCGTAGTAAAGCCAGAAGGGAATCGTAAAGCTCAAGAACTGCTTCATAAAATTTTTGAAATAACCGATAGAGAATGGCGTGGTATCGGAAATATTCCAAAGAGTGGTTTTGAATTGCGTCCGGAATATGTCTCGTTCGATGCCAATCTTAAATTCAGTATTGATATTCAGAAGGTTGAGGAGCCAAAAGAATGTATTGCCGGTCTAGTGCTTAAAGGAATTAAAAAACCAATGGAATGTTCGCAGTTCGGAAAAAAATGTACTCCCCAAAACCCAATGGGAGCTCCAATGGTAAGTTCTGAAGGAGCTTGCGCTGCATACTATCACTTTAGCGGAGCAATAGAAACTATTTCGTAACCTACCTTATTCCAAAGAATGTCTAAAACTCCCATAAAAATGCAATTGCAATGTCCGATGCCTAAATTGGATTTCGACATTATTACACTTGGTCATGGAAGCGGCGGACTACTGACTAACAAACTATTAGATTCGGGGGTTTTTCATCTCTTTGACAATGAGCATTTACAGCAACGACATGATGGGGCAATACTGGAATTAAAAGGCAAGACCGCTTTTTCAACAGATAGTTTTGTAATCTCCCCTATTTTCTTTCCGGATAGTAATATTGGTGAATTGGCTGTAAATGGAACGGTAAACGACCTGGCCATGTGTGGTGCTGTGCCAAAGTATCTTTCGCTCAGCTTTATAATTGAAGAAGGTTTAAAGATGACTGAGTTCTGGGATATTCTGGTTGCCATAAAGTGGGCTTCTGAAAAGGCTGGGGTACAAATCGTGACCGGAGACACTAAGGTGGTTGAAAAGGGAAAAGGAGATAAAATATTTATAAATACAAGCGGCGTAGGTCAAGTGCATGACAATGCGAAAATTTCATTAGAGCATGTTAGACCTGGTGATAAAATCATTGTTAGTGATTCTATTGCTACCCATGGGATGGCGATCATGTCCGTTCGGGAAGGTCTTGAGTTTGAAACAACTATCAAAAGTGATACAAGATGCTTAAATCATATAGTATCAGGTTTGTTAGATGATTTTGGAGAAGACATACACTTGCTAAAAGACCCAACACGAGGCGGTGTGGCAACTGTTCTTAATGAAATTGCAAGGGATGGAAACCTGGGTGTAGAACTCAACCAAAAACAACTACCAATACAAAAAGAGGTTAGTGCGTCATGTGAATTACTCGGTTTAGACCCCCTCTATGTGGCCAATGAAGGTATTTTTATGGCAGCAGTTGGTGGCGAAATAGCCGAAAAAGTTATTGAGAAACTACGAAAAATAGAACATTGTTCAAACGCATCTATCATAGGAGAAGTGGTAGAAAATCATGCAAAACAGGTGGTGATAACCAGTGCTATTGGTGGCAAGCGTGTAGTAAGCATGTTGGTAGGCGAACAGCTTCCCCGCATTTGCTAACCAATTTACAAGGTTTTTTATTTTTTATTATATTGTTAGGCTCTAAATAACAAACCAAATGAAAAACTACACTATCAGCGCATTTTTTGTGCTTGCTACTACTTTTTTTTATGGTCAAGAACAGACTCAGGATACCGTAAAAATAGACCCCGTAGAAGTTACCGCACTAAGGTCTTCTTCACCACTTAAAAATTTACCGGTTAATGTTGCCGTAATCAATCAACTAGCTATCCTTGAAACACAACCGCCCTCCGCAACGGAAATCTTAAAATACACTCCAGGAGTTGTCATTCAAAACGACGGTGGTATAACCAGTACTCCTATTATCAGAGGATTGTCAAGAGAACGAGCTCCCATTCTAATTGACGGAAATTCATTTGTTGGTGGCCGTATTAGAACTTATTCATTGATTGATCCCTGGCAAGTGGAACGGGTAGAAGTCATTAAGGGCCCAGCCTCAGCTTTTTGGGGAAGTGATGCAGTAAGTGGACTTGTTAATGTAATTACGAGAAAGGCAGAAAATGGATATGGTAAGGACTTCAAAGTAGGTGCCAGTTTTTATGGCGGTTATCAATCTGTGAATTCCTATTCCCGCGGAAGACTTGAAGTTGAAGGAAGAGGTAATGGTTTTGACTTTTTAATTGGAGGCGGTATTCGTGATGCCAGTAATACTGAAACACCCGGTGGAGAAGTGCCAAACAGCCAATTTAGTTCTAATTATTTCGATTGGAACATAGGGTATTCGCCAGCAGAGAATCATCGCTTTGAGTTTAGCGGAAAGTATTTTAAAAATGAAGATGTTGGATTCCCAGGCGGACTCGGAGCACCTGGCCCACCAATACGAGTAAGAACGTTTTCACCAGATGAACAGACAGGGTACAATTTTAACTATAGCGGCAAGAACTTGTCTTCAACTTTAGAAGAAGTCGGCTTTAGTGCATACTCGAAACAACAACGCCTTCACATAGCTCAGGTAACCAATGTCTTTTTTCCGAGTACTATGGACATCAATAGAAGAATTGATGTCAATTTAGATGTTGATGTAAATTTTGGTGGTGCAAAGGCTTTTGCGGCATTGCGATTGGCAGAAAATTCCAAATTGACGGTAGGGGCAGATTATCTTAAAGAGCACCGTTTTGGAACAAAGCGAGAGTTAATTGTAGATATATTCAATCCCATGGGAGTCCAAGTAAACCAAGTAACCCCTCCCCCAGGTCAAATACAGCCCGATAGTTATGCGACTTCAATTGGTTTGTTTGCTGTAGAGGAGTGGAAAGTCAGTGATGCCTTTGATTTACTAATCGCGCTTCGTTATGACAATGTAAAAAATGAAATTGAGGAAGAACCATTTTTTATTCCAGAGATAGCCGATTTATATACTGATGATAATACTTCTGATAACAATAGTGCCTTAACGGGTAATATTGGAGCTAAAATCCATGCTTCGGAAAAATCCGATTTCTCTATCAATTTAGCGAATTCCTTTAGAGGGCCTGACCTATTTTCTAAGTACAATTTTGCTGATGGAGTTATTCCCAATCCAGATTTAGAGCCAGAAAAAGGAACGTTCTATGAGCTAGGCTATTCCTACGATGGTGACAAATTTAAATTTGGCGCCAATTTTTATCAAAACTTTTTAGATAATCTTTATGTTCCTGTCAGTGTTGATTTTCAAGGCACTCCCGCTGTACAAAATCAGGCCGTGGGAGAAGCTACGCTAACAGGTTTTGAATACCAACTTAGCTATGTCATCGGGAAGTTGTCCAGCGTTTTCTGGACTGGGTCATACATTAGGGGAAAAAATAAAATAACTGATGACGACCTTGCTTTTATGCCCGCCGATCAGAATCTGTTAGGGTTTCAGTTGCGAGACAACCAAGACGCCTTCTTTGGACGTGTGGAAGGTATTTTAACAGGTAAACAAAACAGGCCTGCCCTTACGGAAAGGGAAACGGATGCCTATACGCTTTTCAATCTGAGTGTAGGTGTAAATCTGCACAATGCTTTTCCTAAATTTCCCCACGCCAAGTTAATCTTGTCCGCGGATAATATTACGGATAAGGAATACCAAAGCCATGTCTTTAGAGGAACACCAGGCAATCAAACCCGATTTTTTGCTCCCGGACGCAGCATTAATGCCCAACTTATTATTAGATTAGGGGTTGCAGGGAAACATTAAATAGCCTTTGAACAGTACAAAACAAAAAATATTAAAATCAGCTATCCAACTCTTTAATGAAAAAGGGTTGGTCAATGTGCGCTTGCAGCACATTGCAGATAACACAGGCATAAGTGTGGGAAACCTAGCCTATCATTATTATAGTAAAAAGGCCATAATTCAGGCCATCGATGCTGAATTGGGTGAAGAATTGGAACTATTACTTTCGATAGACCAAAACTTTCCTTCCCTGATCGACTTTGATAATCATTTAGGGCGCTATTTTTTTATACTCAATCAGTATTCGTTTTACTTTTTGGATATGCTTGAAATGGAAAGAGCCTATCCCAAAATGCACTCCAAACGATTGGAATACATGGAGAAAATGATAGCTCAAATCCATGAATGGCTTTTGCTTAATATGGATAAGGACATTTTGAAACCTGAAAAAGGTGAAAATCATTATTTACATACCTCAGAATCCATATGGATGATTATTACCTTTTGGCTCACGCAAAGACAAGTTCGCGGTAAGACCGAAATTGGGGAAGGTCATTTCAAGGAATTTATTTGGACACAACTTTTCCCACTATTTACTGAAGCAGGATGGATGGAATGCGAAGCCATAATTCTTCCTCAATTAAAATTTCATTCTGGAGACCCATATTCGCTGGATTTCCGTAAATTCACTTAGAACTAGTTTAAACTAAATTTCGAAAAAATGTGTCTCGCAGTACCCGGAAAAATCATAGGCTTTGTAGATAATATCGAAAGTGTCTTCAAGATTGGAAAAGTCTCTTTTGACGGTATTGTAAAAAAAATCAACCTAGGTCTGGTACCAGAGGCCAAAGAGGGCGATTATGTATTGGTTCATGTAGGGGTCGCAATGAGTGTAGTTGATGAAGAAGAGGCAAAACGTACCATGGATTTTCTGTTAGGAACGGATGATTTAGACGATATTCGACCTGACGACGAATAATAATACTTAATTCAAATTGTAATGAAGATAGCAATAGCAGGCAAAGGCGGCGTTGGAAAAACTACTATTAGTGGAACACTTTGTAGAATTTTTGGGGCCAAAGGCGACCAAGTACTCGCTATTGATGGTGACCCAAACCCGAACTTATCGATTGTTCTAGGTATTGACAAATCGGACGCTGGTCCTCCAAATTTGAGTACTGACATTATTGAGAGAGTCGAGACCGAAGATGGTAAATGGAAATTTCAGGTAAAGATTCCTTTTCAAGAAGTTTTGGAAACCTATGGGCAAAAGGTAACGGATAATGTGACTTTGCTGATGGTAGGTAAACCCGAGCAAGCAGGTACCGGTTGCTTGTGCGGTCCTAATACTGTAGTTCGTGAATTGGTCAATGCTGCAATGACCTCTGAAGAAGGTCAAGTTATGGTTTTGGATACAGAGGCATCTCTAGAGCATATGACAAGGGGTACTTCAAAGCACGTAGATAAAATCTATACCGTGGTTGAACCTTACTACAGGTCTTTGGAAGCAGCCTCGCGATTTGCTGAAATGGCAGAACAATTGGGTATAGGTCAAGTGGAGGCCATTGCCAATAAGGTCCGTACTAAAGAGGATGAAATGGCAATACGTGAGTACTGTGCTAAAATAAATCTCCCAATCGCGGTGTTTGTGCCGTTTGACGAACAGGTAACCGCAGCCGATCTAAAGGGAAAGTCTGTCATGGATTTCGACCCTGAGGCTAAAGTGGTAAAAGCTCTAGAAAAATTACGTGATTCTATCCTAGCTGGATAAGCCTTTTTTATCGGTTTGCAATTGCCGAAGAATTTCTTCTATTGAAAAATCCGTCAGGCAATTCACTATCTAAGTTTACATCTGAATAAACATATTCATCCATAACCTTACCATTAGGCCAATACCTAGTCCATCTATGGCTAAAGGTTATGCCATCAACGGTTTTATGGTCCGTCCAATAAATTTCTTCGGGTCGTATTTCTCCCTTATCAGACTTGTTGTAATATTCAACTTTGTGAATCAACTTATCTTGAGGGTCTACATAAAATCGCCAGCTATCCTTTCCTACTGTTCGGTCATAGGAAATATCGAGTAAAGTTGGTTCTTTACCAGAACCGCCTAACAAATTCAACTCGGCAATATTAAATCCCGTTGAAGCTAAACTAGCATTTACGCCATTATCTTTTAGTTTAAATGGCATTGAAAATCTAAAGAATGCCATGCTAGAAGCGCATTGCGGGTCACAAAATTTAGAATCGCACATCATTCCTTCATCCTTAGCTGCAATCATTGGGTCCACGGTTTGGTTGTCCTTTGTTGCCCAAAATCCTTCGTCATCTTTACCTACAACTACTTCGCTATCGTCAGAGCCAACAGATTTTACTTGTAACTTTAAGCCTTCTTTTCCTCTTTTAAAATAGAAGGTCTCCTCAGTAGACTTTAATAATTCTCCTGAATCGTCATACAAATTATGCGTGCGTGTAAACTGTCCGTGTTCAATACCTTTCCATGTATCAAGACCACCCGCAGCATCAACAATTTCATCAACAAATTCAGCTCCAGTGGGCTCCCTCAAGAAGTTTTCCCATGCATAAAATCCGCCAGCAATTAATGCAAGTAGCAATGCCCCAGCAGATAATAATTGCATGCGTTTTATGGTAATGGGTTTTACCAAATCTTTTACCTGCAGATTAAACCACCAAGGAATTTTTTCTTCGGATTTTTTCTCAACTTTTTTAGGGCCTTGGGGTGACTTAACTTCCTGACTCATAAGATTCTATTTATATTCTAAAGTTACAAAAATTGTATTTAATACTAAAACAATAAAGCGCGCTCAATAATTCTGAAATTACGAAGTTTTAATAGACATCCAACTTAGCAATTTGTCTATTGCCTTGGGAATTGCTTCGGTAACCACAGTTGTCATTCCTATGGCGAAATCATCATGTTCTGCAGCTTCACAGCCTAGAATATAAACTTCTTCGGGCAAGACCTTCAGTGCTTTTGCGAGCATTAAGGCCCTAATTGGATTCGTATAATGCATGTCCGCCAAAAATACCCGTTTTTCAAAAACAGGCATCTCCTCAATATCAGATACCTTTTCCATTTCCCGAAAATAGATATGCCCTGCTTCTTCTCCCCAGGCCACAGCATCTACTAAAACCAAAATGTCATAACCAGCATGCAATTCTTGCACCAAATGAATACCGCCAATGCCCACTTCCATGACCATGATGTTATCTAAATGAGCGACCTTGGGTCTAAATATTTTAGCAAATTCAATCCCAAAAGCATCATCTTGCTTTAGTTCATTTCCAACACCCGCAATGAGGATTTTTTTTTGCACTTTATAAAAATTCTAATTATTGACCTGGAATAGATTGTCAGGGAATTCCGCATCAAACTTAATGTCAGAATTACTGTAAATGGTTTTTAGATAGGTAGTCTCCATACTTGCATTCGATCCGTAACTTTTTCTTTCTTTGGTAATTTCTATGCCGTCAACTTCTATAAAGGTCTCATAATCGGTATATGAAAATCCTTTGCCATGGTCTAAAAAATTAGCCTCGAATTGATAATTATCTGTATTTAAAAAATAACACCAAGTATGCATTCCTCCTGAAGTTCCAGCTCCCTTTTCATAGGTAACTTTCAGCTTATGCACTATTCGGTTATTTGATAATGTATCAATCCCTTCATAGTTTAATATTGTTCCGGGCGCCCTTAATTTAAATGGCATACTTACCATATACTGAGAACCGAATGAAGAATTCCAAGCAATATTTACAGCGGCCTTATCATCTTGAATTTTTCCGTTAACCAGTTTCCATGACTGTTTTCCATTATTTACTATTTCATGTTTCTTTCCATCTTGCTCCCAGCTCATATTTGCTTTAAACGAAGGCTTTAACTGATACCTATGCACTTGTGCTACAGTGCGAATCAAGTTACCTATAGAATCATAACTTTGAATATTCTTAGTATAAGTCAAGGTTTTTTTAGAGGCCCATTTGTTCATGCCCCCAGCATGTTTTATGGCTTCATTGACCAATTTTTCAGCCTCGTTCAATTCACGATTTGCTTGTTCGTGCTTTACAGCTTCTTCTTTTACTTCTCTTTTGCAACTCAATATGAGGAAGCTAACTAATACTATAAAAAATACGCTAGGTCTCTTTTTCAATATTCGGGAGGTTTGTATTCTCAAAATCATATAATTCCAACAATGTATTTATGGTATAGTCTTGTTTAAGGGTATCTTTTAAATCGGGATAGCTGCTTTCAATTGCCTGCAACATTCGCGATAGTGGCTCGCGATGCATTAAATCAAAGTACTTCAATATTTCTTTGGTAAGTTCCTTTGTTTCTTCATCAGGGATAGTGTCTGCTTGTTTTACCAATTCTTGCACATACTCCATGATTTCTTTGAACTCTACGTTATTGAAAAGGATTGGTCTCATATCGATTGGGGGCTACTGGCACAATTATGAACACAATTTTCCAGCTTTACGCCATCCGTACCATAACAAAACTCGCAATCAGGACCGCATTCGCCGTGTCCAGCTTTTTGCATACCTTGAAACGCTTCGGCGAACTGACGTCCTCCTTCTTTTTTGCCGGATTCAGATAGTTTGTAATGGATAATACCATCTTTCTTTTCACCTACAAGCAAACCTTGATCTTTAATTTTGTTTAGATGGAATTCCAAATTTTGATAGGAAGTATTTAAAAAAGGAAGTATCTGAGCTAAACTTACTTCTGACCCAATACCTTCGCCACGCATCCAGTATAGAACTTGAAGTATCTCATCCTTCCAAAAAAGGGAACGTAATGGGGTGTCTTCTATTTTATCGTTCATATTCTTACTCTTCGAATAGGGTGTCCCCTTGTAGTTTTTTAGTTTCCATCAAAACTTCTCCATCTAAGGTTAGCTCTTCTAAAATACGGAAAATTTCAGGAATCTTAACTTTTACCTCGTCAGTAAGGTGCTCCCCTGCCTGTTCTGGGCCGGGTTCGACATCGACTAAAAATACTTCTTTGGGCCAAATTTTAAAGAATTCACCTATCACAAGGAGGTTTTCAACCGAAATCACCCCTGTTGCTGCGTCACCAACACAAGCCTGAATTTGCTTTTCGTCAGGCAGTTTTCCTAACCATTGATAAACGGAGATGTCACCAATTTCACGTTCCTCACGCTCTATAGCAACTAAAAAGATAATGCGCTCAAATGGAATTTCAAGTGTTTGAAAATACTGAACAATGGCGATAGGGCCCCAGTTCATTTCTTCGACAGTAACTTTGCCATTCCATGTCTTTCCGTTTAGTTGCGGAAGTAAAATGGGACCTACCGAATGATTGCGTAATAAATGATAACCAACCGTACCAACTAGGATATTATTCAACACCACAGGCACAGGTTGTTACCTCCCTTGTTACCATATGATCAGAATCCTTGGCCATTATATGCGTAGTACAAGGCATACAAGGATCAAAACTACGGATAGCTCTCAAAATATCGATGCCCTTATAATCTTCTGGTTTATCGAATTTTTCAAGTATGGGCGTGTTTAATACAGCTTCTTCATACGGACCCATTTCGCCCCAAGGGGTTCTTGGTGCCGCATTTAATGTTGAAGGAGTAATGATTTGATAATTTTCTATGACACCATTTTCAACAATAAGGTGATGTGTAAGGAAACCTCTACCTGCACCCCAAGCGCCAAAACCGATATGTGTTCCTTTTTTAGGAATTTCATAGGGTACACTAACTTTTGTTTCTCCGTTCTTGATGAGATCCATCGCAAGCAACCAATTTTCCATGGCAACCATAGCTGAGTAAGGAATACAATACGCCCTTGCTCTATTTCGTTCAAATGCGTTCCAATGTTCTGGAATTTTCCATTCCAATGTTTTTTCAGGTAAAAAGTGCTTCGGTACTTTTATTTTCATGCTCGTACCCGTGTTTTCCAAAAATTTGCTAGCAGGTGCTTTTTGTGCTTTTGCAGTCATATACATTCTGGTATAGGCACCAGCTTCCATCGGCATTCTGTCCCAGGTTGGTGCTGTATCCCAACTATAGCGATCTTTCCAACTTTGCTTTCCGGGTTTCGGAATTGTTTCTTTGTTCCAAGGATGATTTGGACTCAATGGCATACCATTCGCATCTTCTTTAAAACGATGTCCGTCCCATTTTTCGTAATAGGAATGCTCAACAAACTCTTCAATACCCGCGTTCAATTCGGTAAGTTTAGTAGTAACTACTTCACCATCAACCAAAACTCCTGGAGTAGACCATCTTGCTTCTCCCCATTTATCACAATTTTCAAAGGAGGCATCATAATGGTCTGGTCTATCCCAAACTCCGGTATCCATCATGGTCGCTGGTCGAATTCCACATTTTGCATATTCTGGATTACTTTCCAAAAAGAAATCAAAGACATCATCCCAGATGCCAGTAACCTTCTGGCTATAATCGAAAAATTTAATCAACCTACTGTACACTTCATTCAATACAGAAGCAGTCACCGTAACCGAAAGTCCACCCGGCACAACTGACTGAGGGTGCGGATATTTACCACCGATTAAAACGTATGCTTCTCTGGCAACACGAGTCATACTCAGTGCCTCGAGGTATAATTTACCTTTGAGCGGGTTCAAATCTTTCATGATATCCAAAACGGTATCATAGCCATGAACATCCTTGTTTTTTGCTTTAGTCTCTGCTGCCAAATCTATGAGTTCAGGATTGGTCTCGCGAACCAATTCTTCAGAATAGTCAGGACCAGCCAATAAGAAAAGGTGTAGCGGATGATCGTATAGGTATTCAATTGCTAATAAAATATTACGCATAACAATGCCTAGTGGTGGTGGCTTGATATCCAAAGCCATTTCAATAGCTAAAGCTGCTGTTGTAGCGTGCACGCCACCACATACTCCACAAGCCCTACTACTAATATAAGCAGCATCTCTTGGGTCTCTTCCTTTAAGAATAACCTCATAACCACGAAATAGAGTTGCCATGGAATTTGTAGATAAGACTTTCTTTTTTTCCAAGTCCACAACGCTGTGAAAAGCGAGTGCCCCAGCAACACGGGTTACTGGATCATAATCTATATTTCTGATAAATCCGTTGCGTTCCAACAAGCCCTTTAAAACTTCCTGTTCTTCACCCAAATCGACCACTTTGTGCTCATAAGGATCTTTAAGACCTTCCTTTAAATAGGCATTTCCATCTTCATCAAATGCAATCGGTAAATTTTTAAAGCACATAGGCGATATTCTTATTTAAATTAATTTAATCAGACTAGTTTTAAAACTTTTGCAATGGCCACTAAATGAGAATCTACAGAAGATAATCCACCATGCAGTTGTCCTAAAGCACCATTAATAACCCCTACTTTTTCTCCTAAAGGCTCAGTATCATCTTGTATTTTTTGAAGCCCTCCGGCCAAACCTTCTAAATGGGTACCTGCTCTTCTTAGGGCAACGATAATCAATATCAGATATATAACCAATACCAACACCAACAAGGTAACGATAATTAAAGTAGCCATAAATAGTGTCATCGAATTCATTGAATTTTTAATTTATTTTTTCAGCTCGCGTAGCTAATGCAGTTTTTAGGGTATCCGCGCCTTCATTGATAGAACCAGCAACTCCTAAAATACCAGATGCAACACCAATTGTATCATTTAAGGCCTTGACATGTTCTGTATTGTTAGCAATCCCTATACCCGCCTCTTTCATTTCCTTAAAATATCGCTCAATAGATCTAGATGCCTGCCAAGTTTTATGTAACAAATATATTAGGTAGGGCAGCACAAGTACCGTAACTATCAATAAT
Source organism: Maribacter taeanensis (assembly GCF_047345145.1). Taxonomy (NCBI): domain Bacteria; kingdom Pseudomonadati; phylum Bacteroidota; class Flavobacteriia; order Flavobacteriales; family Flavobacteriaceae; genus Maribacter; species Maribacter taeanensis. The sequence goes on along the minus strand of NZ_JBLFER010000001.1, from coordinate 62,188 downwards.
ATCAACCATAATATATTTACAGCTTCCATACTACACTTTTTGTTTTAATGCTGCATCGATTGATGCCTTTAATTCTTCGTCAACCACTTTTAATCCACCCGCAACTTTGGTCAGGCCCCCATTCAATTTTGTAACTTGAACAGGAAGATGTCCTGTTTCGGTTTCGATTGCTCTAAGACCAAGTCTTAGTTTGGCTAAATAACTGGAGCCACTACCTCCAATACTGGTTAAGAGTTTGATTATTCCTCGTAAATAATACACCAAAACAAACACCAAAAGGAGTACCGCTAAAATTGTAATTACCATTAATAGTACACTCATAGGACATTATTTTCAGAGGATTGCAGGATACAATGAGGACAGCCTGGACAACCCTCAATATGTTGCGTTATGGCTTTTGAACCACCAACAATTGCTACTGCGGCTTTCAATATTTTACCAGCCACTTGGTTCGTTTTGGTCAAGAACAAGGGAATATGAATCGTATTGTTTGCTGTTAGTTTTCCTTGTGTCCAAATGTCTGCCGCGGTATCATCAATCTTAATGGCCGTTTTCTTAACCAAACTGAGAAGTAAAGCTACTACGCCAATGACTACTAGTCCGATGACCAATGAGATTATCCATAATTGTATTCCTGTGCTCATACTTTATATATTCTATTCCAAAGCTTCTGCTACCAAAGTAGCATGTGCTTGAATTGCTTCCGCCTCATTTTGAATATCAACTGCTACTTTGTTGGTAGTTTCCAATTCCCAAATGGGTAGGGTATTGTTTTTTATTTGAGTAACTATTTCCAAAGCAGCCCCAGCCAATCTTAAGATTCGTTTTGCCGCTAAGAATACTAAAATCAGAAGTACGGCAGCAATCACAACAATGAGCGAGACTACTACAAGTCCGATCAACCATTCGTTAAAAAGAGTTTCGTTTTCCATTGCAATGACTTTTAATTGGAACCTGGTTTTGGGCTATCACTAAACTGCATTTTTTGATATGCATACTTTACCACCTTCTTTACTAGATTAGGTTCTTTAACATGACCCCATCCTGAAGGAACATGACCATCTTCGTCCCATTTTGTGGTTCTGTTTAGATTCGCCATTGACATTTCCCTCAAATTACGAATAACCGTACCCGTTACTTTGGAAATGCTAGAAGAAACCATTGTTCCTGGCGGCGTTTTATAAAATGGTGCGAAGCTATCTGGAAAACCTGGCATCGTACAACCGATACATGGTGCACCAACATTCATACATCCGCCGGCATTATTAATAGCTCCTCTTTTATTTATGTTACATTGTACAACTGGACCCCAACAACCAATTTCAACAAGACATTCTTTATCGCCATGTTCTTCGGCAAAAGTACCTTCCTCATAAAATCCTGCTCTGGTACAACCTCTATGAACGGTTTCATCAAACAACCATTGAGGTCTTCCGAGTTCATCGAACTCAGGGAGGGGAGCCAATCCGTTTAAGAATAAAAGTACTGCGGCAATGGTCTCTGTAATATTATCTCCTTGTGGCGCACATCCTGGTATATTTACAACTGGTAACCCTAAGATACTTCTATAGTCTTCACCTAGCAAATCCATAACGCTCGCCGCGTTGGTGGGATTATTAGCTGCGGCTGGAACACCTCCCCAAGTTGCACAAGTACCTACTGCTATTACTGCCGCAGCATGTTCTGACATTCGGGTAACCCAACTAGAAGAAGGAATAGGTTGTGGATCTCCATTTTCATCCTCATCAGCACCAAGCCCTGACCAATAACCTCCGGTTTCGGCAGCCAAACTTTCGTCCATTATTGAGCCTTCGCACAGTACTACAAATGGAGCACCAAGCTCTCCTTTTGCAGCTAGCCTGAACGGTTCTATAAATGCCTCACCTGCATTCACGGCTAACACTGGGTGGTGTAAAATTACTTTTGCTGCCCCAGGAATCGTACCATTCAAGAGGTTTTCGACGGATGGACTTGTAGCCCCCACAGTAGCAATAGAACATCCATCGCAGCTGCCTCCTGCAATCCAAAAAGCATGCACTACGTCAAAAACGTTAGGAATGGGACCTTGAAAATGATTTACCAAAGATTGTGTCATATCCCTATAAATTTAGGGGAAATACTGCAAAATCAACAATTAAAATGCCTTTTGAGTATAGAAAACATTTTCTAATTGTTTTGAATTGAGGAAGAAAGGGTACTTACTTGAAGCTGCCCCAAACTCAATTTTGGTCCACTCCTGAAAACAAAAAAAGTGATATCATTTTTGATATCACTTTTTCGTATCGTCGGGATGACAGGATTTGAACCTGCGACCACTCGACCCCCAGCCGAGTGCGCTACCGGACTGCGCTACATCCCGAAATCGGATTGCAAAAATAGAAAAGTAGTTGAGATATCTATCTATGATTTTCAAAAAAATTGACTAATCACATTTCCACTTGAAATTAGCAACCGGGTCTTTATGTGCGCCCTGCAAATTGTAATGCCACCACTCTGTTCTTGTCGACCAAAAACCATGCTTTTCCATAGTCTCTTTTAGGAGCTTCCGATTATCCAAAATCTCTTGTGGTAAATCAAAATTATCATGATAAGCGCGCTTTCCGAAGAAATCAAAGTCGGTGCCCATATCCAATTCTTCTCCATCCAAAGTAACCAGAGTAATGTCAACAGCTCCCCCTTTATTATGAATAGAACCTTTAACTGGGTTCGCAACATATTGGGGGTTCGGAACTATTTTCCACATCTTATATTGGACGGAGTTCGGACGGTAACAATCATAGAATTTGATCTTTACACCTTTCGTCTTAAATGCTTTATTCGCTGCCAATAATGCTTTGACTGTTTTTACACGGGTATAGCATTCAGCACAATCATAAACCTGTGCTTCTAGAAAATTATTATCCGTCGCATAACGCATATCATAGACAAAACCATCGCTAAAATCTGCCAATCGGACAAAAGTAGAATCCGCGAGACCACTCAAAGATTTGAACTTTTTTTTAAGGACTGGTTTCTTCTCTCCAATGATATCTGAAGTTTCTACAGTTTCTTCTGTTGCATTTGTATTCTCCTTTTCAGGCGAAATTTTTTTCTTGCAAGAACAAAATAGGAAGCTAATAAAAATTATGAGAGATAAATATCGCATTGAAATCTTTTAGAATGTATGAATTTATGTCAAAAAAATAAGATTTCCCATTGAAGTAAGGTAATGGCTAAAGCATTTGGGTTTGCTTCTTTTTTTTTGCACTTTTAAGAGATTCCTTTAAGAACTATACCCAATCAAGTTTTTATGCTAAAGAATATTCTACCCATTTCCATAGGTTTTCTATTGCTGATAGCCTCTTGTAAGGAAGAATCTAAAAGCCAAGGTTCTGCAAATAAAGAAGCGCCTAGAAAACCCAACATAGTTATCATCATGGCCGATGATCTGGGTTGGGGTGATTTAAACATGAACGGTAATACTGATATCAATACACCTAATATTAATGCCTTAGCCAAAAATGGCGTTTCCTTTGACAACTTTTATGTGCAGCCTGTTTGCTCCCCTACCCGTGCTGAACTGCTTACTGGAAGACAATTCACCAGACTTGGTGTGCATAGCACCTCAGCAGGTGGAGAACGCATGAACTTGCACGAAACCACAGTTGCAGAGGTATTCAAACAGGCTGGATATCAAACTGCGGCTTATGGAAAATGGCATAACGGTATGCAAGCCCCTTACCACCCAAACACAAGAGGATTCGATGATTATTACGGATTCGCATCAGGGCATTGGGGAAACTATTTCAGTCCGATGCTAGAACACAATGGCAAAATTGTAAAAGGTGATGGATTCTTAGTAGATGATTTGATTAATCACGGAATAGAATTTATAACTAAAAATAAAGAGAACCCTTTCTTTTTATACCTCCCTTTAAATACTCCACATAGCCCCATGCAAGTACCAGATAAATTTTGGGATAGATTCAAGGAAAGGGATCTCAATTTAAAATACTTGGGTAAAGAATCAACAACGATCAATCATACGAAGGCCGCTTTAGCCATGGTAGAAAATATTGACTATAATGTGGGACGAGTAATTGACAAATTAAGAGAACTTCAACTTAGGGAGAATACAATTGTCATTTATCTCTCGGACAATGGACCCAATGGGTGGCGATGGAACGGAAATATGCGTGGAAGAAAAGGTTCTACAGATGAAGGGGGAGTTAGAACACCATTTCTACTGCAATGGAAAGGCACAGTAGCAGAGAACAAAACTATATCACAAATCGGAAGTGCAATAGATATACTACCAACTTTGGCAAGTCTTTCCGGCGTACCTATAAATATCAAAAAGCCCTTGGATGGAATAAGCTTAGCTCCCTTAATATTGGAATCTAAACCAAAATGGAAAGACCGACTAATCTTCAACCATTGGAGCGGAAAAACGAGCGTTAGAACCCAAAAATATCGTTTAGATAATGAAGATAGACTATACGATATGGTTAAGGATAGAGAACAGAAAAATGACCTTTCCGAGCAGTTTCCAAAAATTGTTGATTCTCTTAGAAAGTCCAAAATTGATTGGCTCACCAAAATCAAACCAATGACTTCGGAAACAGATGACCGACCCATAACTCTTGGACATCCGGATTTTAAGTTTACACAAATTCCGGCTCGTGATGGTGTTCCCCACGGAAATATTAAGCGGAGTAATCGTTATCCGAACAATACCTTTTTTACCAATTGGAAAAGTGAAAAAGACTCAATTACATGGGATATTGATGTATTAGAAAAAGGTAAATTTGAGGTGAAACTATATTATACACTTGCCGAAGAAGATACTGGTGTTGCTGTTCAATTGATAAACGGAAAAAGCATGTTGGTCACTAGAATAACTGAAGCGCATAACCCACCTCTTTCAGGTATGGAAAACGATCGTGACCCTCGTGAAGAATCTTATGTGAAAGATTTTAAATCGAAGCGCTTAGGCGAAATCTTTCTGCAAAATGGAAGGAGAACAATGACACTAAAAGCTCCACGAATTCCTGGCAAATCAGCAATGGACGTTCGACTACTTTTATTTTCTCGCATTGATTAACTGTTGATTTTTTGTAACTTCTACACTTAAAAAACATGAAAAATTTTTTATTACTCTGTGCCTTCATTCTATTCTCCTGTTCTAACAGCGATGACGGCTATTCATCTACACCACCTATAGATACTACGCCCGATTCTCAAGACCCTCCTCTTGAAGAAGAAACGGTACTGCCCGATGTTTCAAACATCGGTTTTGACTTTAGTGCAACCGATATTGAAGGATGGGAATTGGTCTGGGAAGATAATTTTAATGAAGGATTATCAGATTGGAACGTTTGGGAAGGTGGTGCGTTTAATGAGGAGTTGCAATTATACCGGGAGGATAATCTTTATGTAGACAAGGGCTATTTGTTTATAGAACAACTACGCGAAATGGCAAGTGGTGCCACTAACCCTTTCGACACCGCTAATAAATCTTTCAATTTCACAAGTGGAAGAATTGAAACCAAAGAATTATACAACCCTTCGCTACAAGGTACGTTGAGAATCGCAGCAAGAATAAAATTGCCAGCGGGAGAAGGGCTTTGGCCTGCATTCTGGAGCTATGGAGATCCTTGGCCAACTCAAGGTGAAATTGATATCGTGGAATTCCGTGGTGGAAAAACAAACGAACTAGTTACTAATTTCTTTTATGGTACTCAAGCCAATACTCCTTTAACAAATTCATCTATCACCACCTATACCCATGATGCCGGTATTGACCTAACAACAGAGTTTCATGTATTTGATATGGTTTGGTCACAAAACAGTCTAGTAGTTTCATTAGATGGGGTTGAAATCAGAACTTTTACTACTGATGAATTTCAATATATTGATGACCTTTTTAATAAAAATGAAAAAGTTGTACTTAACCTAGCCGTGGGCGGCGCTTTTTTTAACGGTATGAATCTAAATGCAGCTGAAATACCAGATAAATCGTACCTCATCGTTGACTGGGTAAAAATTTACAAGCAATAGAATTAAAAAAGCCCGTTCTAGAAATGAGAACGGGCTTTTCTATACTTCAATTTTACTGGTTATTTCTTTAAGCTTTTCAAAAATTCCAGACTTTGAGGAACTTGTTTCACAACTTTAGACGACTCATCTTCAATAAACATATATTCAATTCCCAATTCCTTGGCTCTCTTAACCAAGGCAGCCATCTCTATCTGTCCTGTACCTAAAACAACATTAGTCTCCACATCTGAATGGCCCGTATTATTGCTTTCAGTACCTTTTTGCATATCTTTTAAATGCATAAGAAGGAACTTCTTAGGATATTTGTTCAAAACGGTCATTGGGTCTGCTCCACCATGTTTTACCCAATATACATCCATTTCAAAAGCAAAATGCTCCGCATTCTTCGCCATATAATCGAAAAGGGTTCCATCTTCATGAGGGCGAAACTCATATCCGTGCGGATGATACACTAACTGTAATCCAGCTTCACTTAATTGTTTTCCAGCAGAATTGAACACGTCTACGGCTTCTTTGGTATTCGTAATATCAAAATCATCTCCTTTATGATCTATCCATGCGCACATTACATAAGTAGCTCCATATGCCTTTGCGCTTTCGATTACCTTATTTACATCATTTTTTAAGTCCATGTAACCGCCCTGAACACTAATCATTTTAAAGTTGCGTTCAGCGAGCATGCTCTTGAATTCTTCCAAGGGAACCCCATAAGAATCACCCCCTTCCAAATTAGTAATACCCCAAGATTGAATTAAATCTAAAGTGCCAGGCACATCGTTTTTAAATTGATTCCGCAGGCTATACAATTGCAAACCTACTTCTTGAGCAGTCATTGGTGCAATAAAACCTAATAGTAATAGTATAGAAAGTACTTTTTTCATCGTTTTCTTATGTCAATAAATTTCCATTTTCATCCCAAGTCGCAATAGTTCCTCGGGTGCTTTGATCTATGCATTTGGCAATCCACTCCGGGTCATAAGCAACACCATGTTGATCTAAAACATCCTGTGGAACACCGTCCCAAACATTGGGTTGGTTTCCTTTGTAACCTAAATCAGCAATACCAACTTTTGAAGTATAGTATCCAGTAACCGTAAGGCCTCGCATCATATAGAAAAATTGAATCTCCAAAGGCTGCTTATCTAGAGAAACCTCGGTATCATGCCAGCAAATTTCATCACAAATTTGTTTTTTCTGTTCCAGAGTAGCAGATTTGAATTCCGTTCCAAACTCTGTATTGCTTTTATGATCTAGCCACATTAAACCACCTAAAAGCGTTGGTTCCATCTCTGGAATATCCTTCCCCATAAATTCAACAAGTTCAGGAACACCAGCTTCGATTGGCCCACCATGCGGTTCTTTTGGAGGAAGAATTACCACACTTAAAGCGGCAATAGTTTCCATCTCATGCTCGTTGAACAATTGCTCCGCATTCAATTTCTCTATACGTTCTAACTCCTTAGGAGTCCTACCAAAATACTTTGCACTGGTTTCAGCAACGGCTTCATCAATAGTTTCTGTCTTGCAGGAGTTAAACACTAAACCCGTACTGGCCGCAGCACCTCCAAGAATCATGGTTTGTAAACTCTTTCTTCTATCCATAACTTATATATTCTGTGCTTTAAGTTGTTCAATAATATAGTCCGAAGCCCTCCATGAGAGCGCCATAATGGTCCATGTGCAATTTTTATCTGCTTGGGACACAAATACTCCAGCATCCACTATGAAAACATTATCAGCATCATGCAACTGATTAAACTTATTGGTTACCGATGTTTTTGGATCATCTCCCATTCTAGTGGTACCAACTTCATGAATAATTTGACCCGGATTATGCAACCCATAATTTTGGTCTTTGCCAGGTTTTTCACTTAGGGGAATACCGCCCATATTGTGTATTAATTCTTCGAAAGTATCTTGCATATGTTTGGCCTGATTTATTTCAAAATCTGACCATTGATAATTAAACTTCAATACGGGAATACCAAATTGATCAACTGTAGTTGGGTCAATTTCACAATAGTTTTCTTTGCGTGCAATCGCTTCTCCACGACCACCAAAACCTACGACGGAGCCATAGTATTTTTTTACATCGTCACGGAGGCTCTCACCATATCCGCCGACTTTCTGTCCGAAGTATTTGTTCATTCCGTTAGGATCCCAGCCGAAACCATAATTGGGCTGTCCCATACCGCCCCAAACTTCAATATGATAGCCACGCGGAAAATTAAGTTTGGAATTATCACCCCACCACGGTGAATAGACATGCATACCTCCTACCCCATCTTCGTTATAAGAGGTCTTTCTATTCATCAAACCAGGTATAACTCCAGCGGCGCTCGCGCCGGTAGAATCATGTAGATATTTACCCACCAGATCGCTACTATTGCCCAGCCCATTAGGATGTGCTTTACTTTTTGAGTTCAAAAGTATACGGGCTGAACTACAAGCCGAAGCGGCTAGTATTACCACTTTGCCTCGAAGTTTGTATTCTTTTCTGTCGTCTTTACTAATATAGGACACTCCTGTAGCCCTTCCTTCTTCATTTGTAGTTACTTCCCGGACCATAGAGTTAACAAATATCTTTACTTTTCCGCCGCTCTTCTGAGCTGGAAAAATCAAACAACTCCCTGCAGAAAAATCAGCATATACCGAACAGGAACGCCCACATTGTCCACAATAAAAGCAAACACCACGGTCCTTGTTGATTTTTTTAGTCAACATTGACATCCTACTAGGCAAAACAGGAATCCCTGTTTTCTTGGCTCCATTTATATAAAACAATTCGTGTAATCTCGGTTTTGGCGGAGGAAGAAAAAATCCGTCAGGGTCATCTTCTAGACCTTCATTGGTGCCAAAAACACCTATTAGTTGATCTAACTTATCGTAATAAGGCTTAACATCATCATAACCAATAGGCCAGTTATCACCATGACCATCACGATCTTTTCCTTTAAAATCTTTTGGGCCGAAACGTAAAGAAATACGTCCCCAGTGATTGGTTCTACCGCCTAGCATTCTAGCACGCCACCACATAAAATTCGTTCCCTCTTCTTGAGTATAAGGCTCTCCTTCAACTTCCCAATCTCCCCATGACATATCCCATTCTCCAAAAGCCCTATCAGTACCGGCACCTCTTCTTGGTGATTCGTAAGGCCATTTTAATTGGGTCATTGTAACAGGATCTGCCGGATCAAAAAACGGACCCGCCTCTACAACAGCCACATTGAAACCTGCATCCGCTAACTGTTTCGTGGCCATTCCGCCACCAGCACCTGAACCTACAATTATTACATCATAAATTTCTGATGATTCTTTAATTTGCATAGCTATATGTTTATGTATGGTAATTTAAGATTTTTTTAAAATAAGCTGCAACAATTTATACCAACAACTAAGGAATTGTTATTAATAAACATAGAATACCATACAAACATTAAAAAACAAGACATGAAATGAAAAGGTAACTTCGACGTATTATAGAATAGATTTATTCAGAGGTTTTCATCGAGTTTATGTCAACTGGATATTCAGCTTTTCGAAGTTCTCTAAAGTTTCAAGTCAATTATAAGTACTACAATATTGCAATTGGCAAATGGTAAATCAAGTCTGATGAATTTCCTGTAAACAATTCATTTCTAAACAGCTCTTTGTACGGGTGGCAGCTCCGAAACTTCTGAGGAACCTGCTATACCTCTAAAAAAAACATTCTAAATTTCTAAATTTAGAGAACAAAAAAGCCAGCTCATAAATGAACTGGCTTAAGTCGGGGTGGAAGACTAAAATAAAATAGCCTACTAATTTGACTTTCAATGTTTTAAAATTTATTATTTAAAGCTTTACACCTAATTGTAATTTATGTGTCAAATAAGCACAAAATGATGTAGTTTTATTGAATTAAATATAGGTAAATATCTATTTGAAATCAATCTTTCTTAAATAAAATTATTTCTTTGCTTAGGGTGCTCCCTTAACAGCTTATCATCAAATAGAAGAAATAGAAACCTCATCATCCCGTTTCGTAATCTTTGACATTCCCAATTCAGGAATCACCAACAAAGGCACTTGCGTATGAAACGCAACTCTTTTTATAACGGGTTCACGGGTCATCCGTTCCATATAACTGTGCTGATAATTAAGCATTGCCAGCAGATGAATGTCGAGTTCCTCGCTAAAAACCTCCAAGGTTTTTGAAACGGAATTCAATTCTGATACCGTATGTACATAATGCTCTACTTCTTTAAGATATTTTCGTAACATGTTCAGATTGAATTGCTGTAATTCAGTCAGGGCCTCGATTTTATATTGTACATAAACAATACGTATTACGGCATCAAATGCCTTTGCCATTTCAATAAGCGGTTGCAATTCTGATGTGGTGTAGAACCGATTGAAATCAGTTGCAAATGCAATTTCTTTGGGCGTGGCGAACTCAAAATCCCTCGGAATGGCTAAAACTGGACAATTCTTCACACTCTTAATAATTCGTACGGTGTTACTTCCCATAAAAACTTCTTCCATACCAGAAGCTCCTTTCGTGCCCGTAATAACCAAATCAATACCTATTTCTTCAATTGTTTCCTTGATTTCGTCTACCAGAAAGCTAAAAGAAGAAATAGTCTTAAAACTATGTTTTGGGTTTTTAACTGTTTTACCAATGCGTTCCAACCAATTTTGCAGACCTCTTTTTGATTGAAGGTGAGCTCCATTTTCAATCGAACCACCATCAATGGTTGCGGCCATAAAGCGACTACTTGCAATCGCCGGTGTGTACGTGTTTAACAGATGAAAAACGCATTCTTCGTTTTTGAAGAGTTCAAGTGCATATTTCGTTGCATTCCATGCATTCTCTGAAAAGTCCGTAGGTATGAGTATATTCTTCATCCACTTTTTATTGTAATCCATGAAGTAAAAGTAAAAGGATAGTGCAGGGCAGACTATGACATTTGTCAGCTTTTGGAAAGGATCTAAAATTTAAAATCCGTCTATCAAATCTTGAAGCTGTTTCTCGTTGGTAACTCCTATTTGCTTGCCTGAAGTTTTGATAAATCCTTTTTTCTTGAATTCGGAGATAATACGAATGCAAGATTCCGTGGCAGTACCTACCACATTTGCATAGTCCTCACGGGAAAGGGTAAGAGTAAGAAATCCGTCTTCGGTTTCCCCGTAGTTATTTTTTAAATATAAGAAAGCCTCGGCCATACGTTGTTTTACCGTTTTTTGAGACATGTTTACAATGACGTCGTCAGCTTCTTTAAGGTCATGGGCCATATGGCGAAGTACCTCAACAGCAAAATTCGGATTCGTATTCAGCGTATTTGAAATAATATCTTTCGGAATAAAACATACTTCCATATCATTAACCGCAACTGCACTGAGGTTTGTAGATTCTTCGGCTATTACCGAACGTTGTCCTATGACTTCCCCTTTACTGGCAAGTTTTACAATCTGGTCCTTACCATTGGCACTAAGTTTTGATAGTTTTGAAACACCATCACGCACACAAAAAATACCATCGAGCTTCTCCCCTTCTTGAAAAAGAGCTTCTCCCTTTTTGATTTTCTTGTACACTTTTGAATCGGAAACTTTTTTCAATTCCTCTTTATTCATGGCCCGTAACGAATTGAACTGCCGAACGATACAATTTTCACATCTGCTTTCCATGATTTTGCTTTTTATACCTGATGTTGTAAAGGTAGTATGGGTCAATTAATTAAAACCTGATAAATATCATGTTTTAAGAAATCATCTGTACTCAACTTTGTCGAAGGTATAAGCAAATGTAATTATGACGCGTAACCAATGTTACCATTGTGGTGATGACTGCGAAAAAAAAGTCATCCCGTTCGATGAAAAAAACTTCTGTTGTAATGGATGCAAAACCGTCTATGAAATTTTTGTTAGTAACGATTTATCCTATTATTATGACTTACAATCGGCTGCTGGAGCCACTCCAAAAACGATTGAAGGAAAATACGATTTTCTCGATACTCCTGCTATTGCTGAAAGACTGACAGAATTCAATGATGGAGACCTTCAGATTGTTAACCTTTACATTCCACATATTCACTGTAGTTCTTGTATTTGGGTTTTAGAAAACCTGAATAAATTGAATCCTTTCGTTAGCAATTCACAGGTTGATTTTCCAAAGAAAACAGCACGTATTACTTACAATAGTAGTTCTCTTTCCTTAAAGGAATTGGTACTTCTTTTAGGTCGAATTGGTTACGAACCCTATATTTCCTTAGACGATTACGATAATAAAAAGAAGTCCGTCGACCGGAGTTTGATTTATAAACTAGGCGTCGCGGGTTTTGCTTTTGGGAATGTGATGTTTCTTTCCTTTCCGGATTATTTTGATTTGTCTTCGAGCGCATCCTCGGGCGGAGAATTTTGGTTAAACGAATACCAAACCTTGTTTCGGTGGTTGATGTTCAGTTTTTCTCTTCCTGTAGTGTTTTATGCAGGAAGGGATTATTTTGTATCTGCTTATAAAGGACTCCGTTCCAACATACTTAATATAGACGTTCCAATTGCCTTAGGAATTGTCGTCCTATTTCTCAGAAGTACCATTGACATTACTTTTGATTTAGGGGCCGGTTTTTTTGATTCCCTAACGGGATTGATATTCTTTCTATTACTAGGGAAATTCTTCCAACAGAAAACCTACTGCTTTCTCTCTTTTGAACGGGATTATAAATCGTATTTCCCGATTGCGGTTACACGGATAACATCCGAAGGAAAAGAAGAAACCACCCAAGTCCATGATATTAAAAGAGGTGATAGATTATTGATTCGAAATGAGGAATTGATTCCAGTGGACGGAATTCTTATCAACGGAAATGCAAGAATTGATTACAGTTTTGTAACTGGAGAATCAGAAGCTGTCCGAAAAGAGTCAGGCGATAAAGTATTTGCTGGTGGGAAGCAATTGCAAAGCGCCATAGAAATTGAAACCTTAAAATCGGTTTCCCAAAGTTATTTGACACAACTATGGAGTAATTCTGTTTTTCAAGAGGATAAATCCACCCAATTCCAAACCTTGACGGACAGCATCGGAAAACGATTTACGATTACTGTATTATCCATTGCAACAATAGCAACAGCGTTTTGGTTGTATTACGACCCAAGCAAAGCTATGAACGTCTTTACAGCAGTACTGATTATAGCTTGTCCTTGTGCCATTTCTTTGGCCGCTCCCTTTACCCTAGGGAATATGCTGCGAATTTTCGGGCGCAAAAAATTCTATTTGAAAGACACCCAAACCATTGAACAATTGGCTCAAATTAACACGGCTATTTTTGATAAAACCGGAACGATAACTACTTCCCAAAAAAGTGTAGCCACCTACGAAGGAATGCCTTTGACACAAGAAGAAGAATCCCTCTTGAAAAATACCATTCGCGCCTCTAACCACCCCTTAAGTCGCTCTCTTTATGAAATGCTTTCCGAACAGAATATTATCACTTTAGACGAGTATGAAGAACATCTCGGCAAGGGAATAGAAGGCACCAAAGACAACAATCATATCAAAGTGGGTTCCGCAAATTTTGTGGGGGAACAGCAATCCGAAGAAAACTTAAACACTACAGTTCATATCAGCAGTAACGCTATATATAAAGGCAAATATGTCTTTCATAATGAGTATCGTGATGGGGTTAGTGCACTTTTCAATGAAATGTCGAAAACCATAAAGCTGGCCATCCTCTCAGGTGACAATGAAGGTGAAAAATTTAGATTGGAAAAACTATTGCCAAAACTGACATCACTCTATTTCAATCAAAAACCAGAGCATAAATTGGAGTTCATAAAGTCGCTACAGGAGCAAGACAAAAAAGTACTAATGGTTGGTGATGGATTAAATGATGCAGGGGCTCTTGCACAGAGCAACGTTGGTATCGCCATATCAGAAAATGTAAATGTGTTTTCCCCTGCTTGTGATGGTATTTTGGATGCTTCTAAATTCCAACAATTGTATCAATATATCCTTGCCTCAAAAAAGGCAATGGGCATCATCAAATTGAGTTTTGTCCTATCCTTATTATATAATGTTGTCGGACTCTATTTCGCCGTCACAGGTCACTTAGAACCGGTTATCGCTGCCATTTTAATGCCGTTGAGTTCAATAAGTGTGGTGGCATTTGCTACGGCGATGACGAATGTTTTGGGGAGGAAGTTGAAGTGAATTGAATGCTAAAAGCTCCTTCCCCAGAAAGGGGAAGGTGGGCCAGCCGAAGGCGAGGCTCGGAAGGGGTAACCCGCAAAGATATGCCGTAGTGATTTGCTCTGAAGTTAAGTATTGAAAGTAAAGGTTCAGGAAAAACGATGTTGGTTCGGGATTTAACCCCTTCCGTCATCTTCTCCGCCAGCTGGCGGATAGATGCCACCTTCCCCTTTCTGGGGAAGGAGCTGAAAAAAAAGAAAAAACCAAACATGATAAATGTCATATTTAATAGAAAGTCTCGAACGTAATTTTACAAAATAATTCAGGTAGGTATGAGTGTTATATATGTGTTATTAGCAATCAGCATTGCGGTTGCCATACTCTTTTTCATAGCATTTATTGTTTCGGTTAAACAAGGGCAATATGATGATTCATATACGCCATCTGTGCGTATGCTTTTTGAAGATGAACTAGTCATCGAAAAACCTTCTGAAGAAAAACAAAAGTCGTCTTTGCGAGGCACGAAGCAAACTGTTGAATCAAAACAAACAGATTGCCGCGCTGCGCTCGCAATGACAAACAACAAAATCCAACTAAATAAACAAGAATAACTATGGAAGTACAGCAGTTCTATTACGATAATAAAATCGTAAAAAACTTTCTCTATGCCACAATGCTCTGGGGAATTGTAGGAATGTCCGTTGGTCTCTTATTGGCCTTTATGTTTATGTTTCCCAACTTGACCGATGGTATTTCTTGGTTGAGTTTTGGTCGTTTAAGACCTTTACATACCAACGCGGTGATTTTTGCCTTTGTCGGGAATGCAATCTTTGCAGGGGTGTATTACTCTACCCAACGACTGCTAAAAGCGAGAATGTTTAGCGATGTATTGAGCAAATTTAATTTCTGGGGTTGGCAAGCGATTATCGTTGCTGCGGCTATTACACTTCCTTTAGGGTATACTACATCAAAAGAATATGCCGAGCTAGAATGGCCTATCGATATAGCAATCGCTTTAGTTTGGGTAGCCTTCGGGGTGAACCTTATCGGAACCATCATCAAAAGAAGACAGCGCCATATGTATGTGGCCATTTGGTTCTATTTGGGCACTTTTGTTACTGTTGCTGTCCTTCATATTTTCAATAGTTTAGAACTACCCGTAAGTGCCTTGAAAAGCTATTCTGTTTATGCTGGCGTTCAAGATGCTTTGGTACAATGGTGGTACGGACATAATGCGGTGGCCTTCTTTTTGACCACTCCATTTTTAGGTTTGATGTACTACTTTGTTCCTAAAGCGGCAAACAGGCCTGTATATTCTTATAAATTATCCATCGTACACTTCTGGTCATTGATATTTATATACATCTGGGCCGGACCGCACCACTTGCTCTATTCATCTTTGCCAGATTGGGCACAAAACTTGGGTGTTGCTTTTTCTATCATGTTGATTGCTCCTTCTTGGGGTGGTATGATAAACGGACTTCTAACCCTTCGTGGTGCTTGGGATAAAGTACGAACGGACCCAACTTTAAAATTTATGGTAGTCGCCATTACCGGATATGGAATGGCAACCTTCGAAGGACCGATGTTGTCCCTAAAAAATGTAAACGCTATTGCACACTTTAGCGATTGGATTATTGCACACGTGCATGTTGGTGCCTTAGCATGGAACGGTTTTCTAGCCTTTGGGATGATATATTGGTTGGTGCCTAGAATGTTTAAAACCAAACTAGCATCGAAAGGTCTTGCCAATTTCCATTTTTGGATTGGCACATTAGGAATTATTCTATACGCACTCCCCATGTATGTTGCCGGATTCACTCAAGCCTTGATGTGGAAAGACTTCAATCCGGATGGTACTTTGGTCTACGGTAACTTCTTAGAAACCGTGAACGAAATCATGCCCATGTACTGGATGCGAGCTATAGGTGGTAGCATGTATATCATAGGTGCTTGTGTCATGGTGTATAATGTAATTGTAACCATAAGACAGGGTAGCAAAGTGGAGGATGAGTTGGCTGAAGCTGCTGCTCTAACCCGAGTGTCCAAAAAGAGAACAGCGGGTGAAACTTACCATACATGGTTAGAACGCAAGCCAATACAACTGACTATTCTGGCTACAGTAGCTATTTTGATTGGGGGTATTGTACAAATTGTACCAACGATACTGGTGAAGTCAAACATTCCTACCATAACCAGTGTCAAACCATATACGCCTCTAGAGCTGGAGGGACGTGACCTTTACATCCGTGAGGGTTGTGTGGGCTGTCACTCGCAAATGGTGCGTCCGTTTAGAAGCGAAGTCGAACGCTATGGGGAATACTCCAAAGCAGGAGAGTTTGTATATGACCATCCGTTCCTTTGGGGTAGTAAACGAACAGGTCCTGATTTGCTGAGAGTTGGTGGCAAATACTCTGACAATTGGCATTTGAACCATATGTATGACCCACAGAGTACTTCGTCGGGTTCAATAATGCCTGCATATCAATGGCTGATACATAATGAACATGACCGTAACGGAATTCAGGGTAAAATGGAAGCCATGGTTACCTTAGGTGTGCCATACACAGAAGAAGATATTGCAAATGCTATGGCTAATATGGATGAGCAGGCAACACAAATTGAGCAGAATTTGTACACCGACCCCGACTTTGCTAAAAGCTATGAAGCCGATAAAAAATACGCGGCGGAAAACGGAGAAGAATTCGTTGAAATGCGAGATAGAGAAATCGTATCGCTAATAGCTTATCTGCAGCGTTTAGGCACTGATATCAAAGTAAAAGAAACAAACGAAACCGTTTTAAAATAAGAAAATAGAACAGAGATGAAAGAGTAAAGAAAAACGATTTTAAAATCTATTCTCTCTTTTCTATTCTCTCTTCTCTAAAAAAATTAAGTCATGCTAAAATTCGTAAAAGGTTATATGGAAAGTATTGAGGATGTGGCGACGTATCCCATGATATCACTGCTTATTTTCTTCGCGTTTTTTGTGATTCTTTTTTGGTGGGTGTTTACTGCATCCAAAGAACATATAAAAGAAATGAGCGAAATGCCATTAGATAATGATAACCAACAAAATCTAGAGATATGAAGAGTTCAATTTCATGGATAAGAGTCCTAATACTATTTTTTTTCATCTTCGGATTGATGGAGTTTTTCGTCGACTCTGGAGACAAACCTGCTTTTTTAGAATATCCCATCGCGGCCTTATTCATGTTGCTAGTGCTGGTTCTTCTTATTGCTGTTGAAATGATACTTGCGTCAGTGGAGAATGTTATGTTCCAAACCCTTTCTGAGGAAGCTAAAGAACGTTATCTCGCCAACAAATCGAGCGAATGGAAATGGAAATGGGGCAAACAAACCTACCTAAAGCTTCTGGGTTCAAAACCTATAGAGGCGGAAGGAGAAATCATACTAGACCACAATTATGACGGAATTCAAGAATTGGATAATAAACTCCCACCTTGGTGGGTGTATATGTTCTACGCTACAATACTATTTGCAGTAATATATCTAGTGCGCTTCCATATTTACAATGACTATACTCAAGATATGGAGTACGAGCAGCAGGTTGCAGAGGCCCAACTTGAAATCGAAGCGTACAAAAAAACTGCTAAAGACTTGGTAGATGCCAGCACTGTAGAGCTATTGACTGATGCAGCTGACCTGAAGGCGGGTGAAACGGTTTTTACAATGAACTGTGTAGCATGTCACATGGCCGATGGAGGGGGTGGAATTGGCCCAAACCTGACCGATGATTATTGGATTTTAGGTGGAGGCATCAAAAATGTATTTACCACAGTTTCCGAAGGTGGGCGTGATGGCAAAGGTATGGTGGCATGGAAACAGATTTTGAAACCCTTGGAAATGGCGCAGGTATCAAGCTATATTTTAACTGAGATTAATGGCAAAACTCCAGCGAATCCGAAAGCTGCGGAAGGTGAAATTTGGGTAGACCCAGATGCCCCAGTAAAAGAAGAGGCCCCTGAGCAAGAAAAAGATTCTACGGTAATAGTAACCGATTCAACTACTGTAGTATTGAATTAAATGGTCCTCCCCTTTTTTCAAGGGGAGGTGCCGACAGGCGGAGGGGTTAAAACCCAAACCATAGTAAACGTGGAACTAACACTAAACGCATTCCTGCCTTCGCGGGAATGAAAAATTAGGTCATAATTAATGTCACAAGACCAAGAAAATTTTAGAGATACCATCGGAACCATCAATGAAGAAGGCAAACGTGCTTGGGTATTTCCTAAAAAACCCAGTGGTAAATTCTGGAAGTATCGTACGTATGTGAGTTATTTCTTATTGGCCTTTTTGATTTCAGCTCCTTTTCTCAAAATCAATGGCAACCAGTTTTTGATGTTCAATGTATTGGAGCGTCGTTTCAATATATTCGGTTTCCCTTTTTGGCCTCAAGATTTTCATTTGTTTGTGATTTCAATGATTATCGGAGTCATCTTTGTAGCCTTGTTTACGGTTGCTTTCGGACGTATTTTCTGTGGATGGATGTGCCCGCAAACCATTTTTATGGAAATGGTATTTAGAAGAATAGAATTCTGGATAGATGGAGACCGCGGTGCGCAAATTCGTTTGGATAGACAAAAGTGGGATGCTGAAAAAATACGAAAACGTGTTACCAAATGGATAGCCTTTTTCATCATTTCCTTTTTAATTGCAAACGTATTTTTAGCGTATTTGATAGGAAGCGACAGACTAATCCAATATATAACTGATGGGCCTTTACAACATATAAGTACATTAGTATCCCTCCTTATTTTTACGGCAGTATTCTATTTTGTTTTTGCATGGTTTAGAGAACAGGTTTGTATTATCGCCTGCCCTTACGGACGCATGCAAAGTGTACTACTTGATAATAAATCAATTGTAGTTGCTTATGACCATAAACGAGGGGAAGGGGAAAAAGGGAGAAAAAAGTTTCGAAAAAATGTAAATAGAGAAGCTTTGGGTCATGGAGACTGTATCGACTGCTTTCAATGCGTAAATGTATGCCCAACTGGCATCGATATTCGTAACGGAACACAATTGGAATGTGTGAATTGCACTGCCTGTATTGATGAGTGCGATACCATTATGGAAAAGGTAAACCTCCCAAAAGGTTTGATTCGCTATGCTAGCGAAGATGAAATCACGAAAAAGGAGAAGTTCAAATTCACACCACGCTTAAAAGGATATACCGCGGTACTAACCATTCTGACTGGAGTTTTAGTGGGAATGTTGTTTTTAAGAAACGATTTAGAGGCTAATATATTAAGGCTGCCTGGTCAACTATATGAACACAAAGAAGGAAATATTATCAGCAACGTCTACACCTATAAATTAGTCAACAAAACGACCAAAGATGTAAATGATGTCAGCTTTAAACTCCTCTCACACAAGGGACTAGTAAAATTAGTCCGGAATCAAGATTTCAAAGTACCTGCGCAAGATTTGGCAGAAGGAACTCTATTCATTGAAATCAATAATTCAGCCATTGAAAGTGATAAAGAAAAAGTAAAAATCGGTGTGTATAGCGGCGATAAATTAATTGAAACAACACGGACTGCTTTTTTAGCACCGAGAAGTTATAAATAATTTTGTCTGATCGAGCGCTGTCGAGACCTAACCTGAAAGAGCTAAACATAAATTAAACAGATTCCCGCCTTCGCGGGAATGACATTAAAATAATTATTGATGAAAATAAACTGGGGAACAGGAATCGTAATCGCATTTATAACATTTATCAGCTTTATTTTGGTTTTCGTGGTGCTTATGAGCATAGGCAATCGTTCCAACCACGATTTGGTTATCGAAGAATATTACAAAGCTGAATTGGGGTATCAGAAAGAAATTGATGCAGAAAATAATGCGAACGAAAATTTGGTTAAACTCCAAGTAAAGAAAACAGCAGAGGGTTTAAAGGTGGAGTTTCCAGAAAAAGTTGATTTTAAGAAAGTGAAAGGAAAAATATCCCTATATAGACCATCTAACAAACACTTGGACTTTGATTTAGTGTTAAATCTGTCCAATGCACATTTGCTCATACCTGACAAACGTTTGTTGGATGGTCGCTGGGATATTAAGGTTTTTTGGGAATACGAAGGTCAAGAATATTTACATAAAGAAAGTATAACCTATTAACATGCTTTTATCTGCTCTCATATTAGGTCTAATGGGAAGTTTGCACTGCGTTGGTATGTGCGGACCCATTGCTTTTATGCTTCCGGTAGATAGAACTAATTCGTATAAGAAATTCGGTCAGGTCTTCCTTTATCATTTTGGTAGGTTATTAGCCTATGGATTGATTGGACTTGTTTTTGGCCTACTAGGCAAAGGACTCTATGTCTTTGGAATGCAGCAAAAACTTTCCATTGCCATTGGAATTTTGATGATTGTTTTAGTGCTTATCCCATATAAAACTTTTAGCAAATACAATCTGTCGAAACCATTGTACAAAGTCATTTCAGGAGTAAAGAATCGCTTAGGTCAAGAGTTAAAGAAGAAAAGACCCGATACTTTTTTGACCATAGGTTTCCTAAATGGGTTTTTACCTTGTGGATTAGTCTACATGGCACTTTTTGGAGCAGTAGCCATGGGAAATGCAGCTGAAGGAAGCTTATATATGATTCTCTTCGGATTAGGAACAGTTCCGTTAATGACCACGGCTATCTATTTCAGCGGTATTTTAAAAGGGGCTGTACGCCAAAAAGTACAGAAATTGATTCCCGTTTTTGTAGTTCTTATTGGTGCTCTTTTTATACTACGAGGTTTAGGCTTAGGTATTCCCTATGTTTCTCCCGAACCTATTGTTGAAGTAGTTTCTGGTGACATTGAATGTCATAATTAACCAAATGATTATCCTCTTATGAAACCACTACCAAATGATATCGTCTTAAGACCTCGGTTTCAATTGGAGCTGTCAGAAAGCAAGGAGGAACTTTTGGAATCCTTTGAAAAATCACAGATAGAACCTTTCTTGGTCAAACGACTGGACGAACATATTTTTATCAAATTCAACAAAGAGAACAACCATTTTTGGTCACCACAGTTGCATCTTGAAATTGATGAAGTAGATAAGACAAATAGCAAACTTTATGGGGTTTTCGGTCCCAACCCTACCCTATGGACGTTTTTTATGTTCTTGCACTTCGGAGTAGCAACCCTATTCATCATTATAGGAATTTGGGCCTATTCAAGTGCCGCTTTAGACAAATCATATGGATTGCAACTAGGAATGATGGGGTTTTTAGTACTCTTGTGGTTTGTTCTTTATTTCTTGGGAAGAGCCGGTAAGCAAAAAGGAAAGCCCCAAATGCAAGAATTGTATCGGTTTATGATGGATACGCTAACCAAATAACTTTCAATTTATATGCAAAAGAAGAAAGGGAATCTTCCCCCAAAGATTCCCTTTTAGCCCCGAAACAACTTTTAACACTAGCTGATTTTAAAAGTCACTACAGGTATTTTAGAATGATTAGCAACATCTTCACCTATACTTCCCATAAAGAAATGAGATAGTCCTTTTCGACCATGAGTAGGTATACCGATCATGTCTACCAAAATACTTTCACTATAATTTAAAATACCTTTTTCGACACTATAATCATTGTAAATCTCCACCTGCTGACCTGCGTTCGCCTTAGTCAAAAAATCGTTGATTTGCTCGTAAGCATCTTTATTGCTCAGGAAATTATCTCCTGGAGTGTTGATATAGACTAATTCAAGTTCGGCAGACAACATTTCAGCAAAACTCTTTGCTTTCTGAAAAGCCATTAGACTATCATCTTTGAAATCACAAGCAAACGCGAACCGCTCCACTTTAAAATCTTTTAAATCTTCTTTGACTACTATGACAGGTATATCTGCATTTCTTACGACTCTTTCAGCGTTAGAGCCTACGAATATTTCTTTGAGTCCATCTGTACCATGCGAACCCATTACTATTAAATCCGCGCCATTTTGTTTAGCTACTTCGTTGACCTCGCTAAAGACTTTATAATGTTTAATGATTGGCGTTACTTTGAGTCCCTCAAGACAAGGTCTATCTAAAAATTCCTTGAATCGCTTTTCTGCCAATTTGATTAAAAAAACCGTTTGCTCAGGATGAAACCCTTCCGTAGAGGTAATCATGGCTTGGTTCAATTCAAGCATATGCAATGCTAAAATTTCTGCATCATGTTTCTTTGCTAGAGCTGAGGCAGCTTTTATGGCAAATTTTGATTGTTCTGAAAAATCAACGGGTACAATTATTTTTTTCATAATTAAAAATATTTAATGTCATTCCCGCGAAGGCGGGAATCTGTTAAACCGACAGCTTCTTTAAATGGTCATTGAAAACAACTTTGTTTCTGGGGCTTTTCTTTGCAATAACAAATCAAATGCCATACAGATATTACGGACGAAAGGTTTCCCTTGTTCAGTTATTTTAATTTTGTTCTGAGCTATTGTAACTAATCCATCAGATTCCATTTCATATAAGCGTTCTATAACTTGTTCCATCTCTGGAAAATACAATTTCCACTTGCTCCATGAGGTTTCAAAATTGCACATCAAGTTCAAAATATGTCTGCGGATGATTTCGTCTTCTTCCGTCAATATATGTCCTCTGAAAATTGGGATGATATCATTTTCAACCAGGTGTTGATATTCTTCTAAACTCTTCACGTTTTGGGCAAAACCGTACCAGCTATCACTTATACTAGATGCTCCCAGACCTACCATCAGGTGAGTCTTTGAAGCAGTGTATCCCATAAAATTTCGGTGCAGAGTTCCAGCTTGCATCGATTTATACAAGCTATCTGCTGTAAGAGCGAAATGGTCCATTCCGATTTCTTCGTAGCCAACTTCTGCAAGTAAAGCCTTCCCCTTTTCGTATTGCATCCTTTTTTCATCCGCGGATGGTAAGTCGGCATCTTTATATCCTCGTTGTCCGTTACCTTTTATCCAAGGAACATGAGCGTAACTATAAAATGCTAGTCGGTCTGGCATCAGTTCCTTGGTCTTCAAAATGGTTTCTTCAACATGGGTCAAAGTCTGAAAAGGCAATCCGAAGATTATATCATGTCCAACGGAAGTATACCCGATTTCACGAGCCCATTGTGTTACTTTTTTTACATTTTCAAAGGGTTGTACACGATGAATTGCTTTTTGAACGGTTTCATTGTAATCCTGAACTCCATAACTGACCCTCCTAAAACCAACTTCATACAATGCTTTTAAATGTTCGAAGGTGGTATTGTTTGGATGCCCTTCAAAACTAAACTCATAAGCCTCGGCTTTGTCAGCCCATCTCAGAATTCCATTAATTAAAAACTTCAAGTTCTCAGGAGAGAAAAACGTTGGTGTACCTCCACCAAGATGCAGTTCTTTAATCACAGGCTTTTCAATGAAAAGATTGCGATATAATTCCCACTCTTTGAGAATAGACCTCAAATAAGGCAGCTCAACATCATGTCGTTTGGTAATACGCTTATGGCAACCGCAAAAGGTGCACATGCTTTCGCAAAAAGGGAGATGAATATATAGACTAATGCCTTCTACGGAATTACTAAAATTAAAGCTTTTCTTCACCGTGGCTTCCCATTTCTTACCCGAAAAAGTATCCAAATTCCAATAAGGAACTGTTGGATAACTTGTATATCGTGGTCCGGGAACATTATACTTTTGAACAATACTGCACATAAAAATTCTGGTTTCATACAAAGCTATTGTGCTTGGCAATCCTAGAATATGATTTATGTCATGTTATCCTATCACCGATTCATAATGATATCTATCATTTTACCAATTAAGGTTTCCGTCTAGATTTGAGCCATAAATTATACTCACGAGTTATCTACAATATAAAGTCATGAAAACCTATATCATCATTTTCATCATCGTCTTTCTAGCTTTCCTACTTTTCTTCGGATTTTATCGATTTCAAGATTCCGTGTCCAAAGAAAAAGATACCCTTTTCAAACATTACGGAAAAAGCCAAATTAGAATTACGGAGGATGATTTCAAGGATTTACCCAGTCCTTTGAAAAATTATTTAAAGAAAGTTGGAGTATTAGGAAAAAACAAAAACGGACATGTCACCTTCAAACAGCAAGGCAGAATAAAAACAACCCAAGAAAAAGGATGGACCAACTTTAGGGCCGTACAATATATGACTGCTAGTTCTCCCAGCTTTATTTGGAGTGCCCAGTCCTATCCTCTATTTATAAGGGATAAAAGCATTGCTGGAAAGGGAGAAGTAAAAGTAAATCTCTTTGGATTAAAGAATATTGCCATATCTGATGGTTCTAAAACCGATGAAAGTGCACTAGCCCGATGCTTAGGAGAATTGATTTTTTATCCTGTTGGATTTTTAAGTGAAGATATTAATTGGGAAGTACTAAATGAAAACAGCTTAAAGGCAAAAGTCAAAATAAACGGTACACAAGCAGAAGGAATCTTTTACTTCAACAACGAAGGCCTCATATCTCGTTTTGAAGCAAAAAGATATATGAACGAAACCTTAGAGGGTTTTACAGGAATTGCAGAAGAATATAAAACAATGAACGAGCTTTTAATCCCAACAAAAATGAGAGCCATTTGGAATTTAAAAGATGGGGGGTTCGAATACTATCAGTCAACCATAACAGATTATATTTTGGAATGAAATAAGCTATGTGCGAATTTTAATTACTGAAAAAATCGCTGAACTGATAAATATCATTTTATAAAGTTGAGACCTATGATACCTTTGCTGTATTAAACTATTAAAGTGTTCTTTGAAAATATGAGTTCCAGATTTCTACTTGGTGGGGGCTAAAAAAATCTTGGAACAGAGGTGTTAAACAGCATTGAGCTTCTTTGTGTTTTGTGTTAGCTTATACAAGGAAAAGCGTCCACGATGTAGTTTATCATCTAAAGGAAACAGGCATACCACAAGTATGCCTGTTTCTATTTTAACTCATTCTCAAATACAATTCGGTATGACATATTATCATAACACATTACTTGACGGTCTCTCTTTTAATGAAGCTATTTTAAAAACTACGGAAGCCTTGAAAAAAGGGGGATTTGGAGTATTAACCGAAATCGATATCAAGGCAATTTTAAAAAAGAAATTGGATGTTGATTTCCATAACTATAAAATCTTAGGAGCTTGCAATCCAGATTTTGCGTACAAGGCTTTATTGGCCGAAGACAACATTGGCACCATGTTGCCTTGTAATGTCATTGTACAAGAAAAAGAAGATGGTTTTATTGAAGTGTCGGCGGTAGACCCCATTGCATCAATGCAAGCAGTAATCAATCAAGACCTTATGGGAATCGCGGATGAAGTAAGCGAAAAACTCAAAAGGGTTATCGAAGACATTCATATGAATCATTAAGTCTTCATTGAAAATTATTTATAAACTTTAAATATGCTGTTATGAAAAGAGTATTCCTAGTAGTTCTATTCGTATTTATTTATATAGGTTCTAATGCACAAGAAGCAGAACGCAACACTGAAATAGAAGTAGGTGATATACTTAAAATAGGTCCTGCTGAGGCGTCAAAGTACAAATACATTTATTTTCCAAGACCTAATTTTATAATCAAGAGAGGAGGAATCGTCAATTACAAAAAAGTTGTGGGAAGCAAGGTGATAGTAACTTCTTTAAAAGAAAAAAGAGACGGTACATTACAGATAGAAATAAAAAAGGTCAATGGAGGAAAGTTTTTTAATAGTCACGGCAAAGTCACGGCAGATGCTCAAAATGCACTTAAATCAGGTGAGCTAAGCAGGTTGTAATATCCTTGTTGAGTCGGAGCTATTGGATGAGTTCAATAGTTTTGATTGTTGAACTGCCAAAGAAAATCATTCAAAACCTGATGTAAGTTAAAAACTTAAAAAAGTTTTATACGACATCCACCGCAACCATTGACACAAGCTAATTCTATAAATCTAGCTTATGTATCTCAAGTTGGTTATCATTCCCTCGTATAGCTATCAAGTTTTTAGCAATCAATTTGCTTCGCAGCCACGGGAGTTCATATCGCGATTTACGCATTTGAATGTTTTCTGGTTGCAGAAGATATTCGTGAATTTCTCCCGAAGTATCCATAACGACCTCATGGAACTTATACTTATACACATCTAATTTAATCTCATTTTTTCCCTGGAATACCTTTTCGTAAATAATACCCGTGGTATACTTATCATCAAACGGATTCACATTCAAGAATTTATGCTCGACTACCAATTTACCCATTGTATCTATAAAACCATAAACGGGTATGTCCTCAATAATCGTTTTTACCATACACCTCCCATTCTGAAAGCTAGGCTGACGAATCCCTTTTATTCCATAAGCAGAAGTATCGGCCTCTGCATTCCAAACCAAATCATCTCTAAAGTCAATTACCAATACTCCATCTTTATCAATAAAGCCCCATTGATTTCCTTTTCTAACGGCTGCCAATTCTTCACTAAAAGGTGCTATTTCATCTATTTCTGTAAGTTGCGAAATGGCAATTAGTGGAAAAAACAAAAGCAGAACAATCCATATATTTTTCTTCATGACGCTATTTTTAAATTGAATTTGAAAATAGTATTCCTCCTTATTTTTCAAAATGATATTTGTCATGCAAATTGAAAAAAGTTGAATATACCTTTACATGAATAAACCCTTAAAACCCTATTCATATGAAGATTGACATTCAATACGTTCAGATGCCTACAAGCGAGAGCATGAACGCTTTTATAACCAAAAAACTGAATAAATTAGCCAGCAAATACGATTGGGTCATACGGGCGCAAGTTCACTTTAAGTTGGAGAATGACCCTACTAAAAAAGGCAAGATATGTGAGATTGAATTAAGCGCACCCGGACCGCGTATTTTTGCCAAATCAAATGAAGAACATTTTGAGAAAGCTGCTATTTCATCGATTCAAGATTTGGAGAAACAATTGAAAAAACGAAAAGAGGTTTTCCTAAATCACTAAAAATAGCAATCAATAAAAAATCCCCTCGGGTAAACCAGTAGATAACCTTTGGGGATTTTCCTCATTAACCAACCAAGGTACTATTGCATTAGCAATTTCAGTTTAGCCAAAAGAATCAATTCCGACTTATTTTTATTTGCAAAAGACGAAGCAATATCATCTGCAGTTTTAAATATCAATTGTTTGATTGCTTTAGTGAATTTACCAGGATGCTCTTTGTAAAAGTCAACAAACTCTTGAAAGTAAGTGTTCCCTTCTTTCTCTTCTTGCTGCAGCCAATCAAATACAATTTCTATTTGATAGCCTGCATCAGTCCCAAACTCATCTTCAATGGCATCTACGGGCAACCAATACTTTTGAACATCCTCCTTTAATCTTTCAATTTCTATAGGACGAACATTCTTGTCGGCCATAGCAACTGCGTAAAAAAGCTTTCCTAAACTTTGATAAAATTCATTTCCTATTTTTTCGCTTGGTAACATCATGTGAGTTGATTTAGAGTGTTAATACGCTATTCACTCTAACCGGTTGCCATGTTGCGTCTGGTTCTTGGTATTTACAATACGTAATGGGATATCCAATGCTTAAAAGCTCTCTTTTGGCTTTTTCAAAAGCAAGGATACTATCGTAAATCAGATGGATAGTTCTTTTTTCTAAATCAATGTCCAATATGCGAAGGTCAAGGATACGACTTAGATTACGAACAATACAGTATTTTGAATCTTGTGATTTTAGGTTTTCAATTGTAGCTATTGCTTTCATAATTCTGAATTTTAGATACATCAAATTTAAGTGTCACAATCCTTTTTAAAAATGATATTTGTCATACCGTTTCCTTGTATTTTGTTTAATCTTTCCACCAAAATTTATTTGATTGCGTATTTTTAGATATGCCATTAAAAACAGTGAATACAAAACTTTTAGAGTGTTAAAATTTAAAAAACAAAATGCATCACCTCTTAAACAAAAAAGTAAAAAAGCTACCTTTAGAATATGCAAGTTTTTGATAAGAACAGTAATATTTTCAACCTACTATCCGAAGCAGTTTCAGAAGGTATCTTAGTTGTTAATGAAGAACAGACCATTGTTGCTACTAACAGCCGAACCAATGAAATGTTTGGTTATGATGAAGATGAATTAAAGGGTAAGCCGCTAGATATTTTGATTCCAGCTTCCTATCATAAATCCCATGAAAAGCATATTACGAAGTACAATAAGGAGCAGAGCAAAAGGCGAATGGCTCAAGGACGGGAATTGTATGGTCAGCGAAAAAATAAAGAACAGTTTCCTTTGGAAATAGGGCTCAATCCGTTCTCATTATATGGTAGCAACTATGTAATGGCACTTATCATAGATGTAACCAATATAAAAGAGAAGGAAAAAGAAATTAGGGAACTTAATGCAGACCTAGAGAAAAAAATTAAAACCAGAACCACGGAACTTCGCGATACGGTCGCTCAACTGAAAAAAGAAATTAAGCTTAGAGTTTCTGCGGAGAAAAAAATAACAAGCGCACTCCAAAAAGAGAGGGAATTGAATGATTTGAAAACAAAGTTCCTCTCCTTAGTTTCGCACGAATTTAAAACTCCGCTTAGTGGAATATTAACTTCTGCAACCTTGGTTGGCAAGTACCCAAAAGAAGAGCAGCAAGATAAAAGAGATAAGCATTTAAGAACGATTATTGGAGAGGTTCGGCGTTTAAACAATATTCTGACCGACTTTCTTTCCATTGAGCGCTTAGCGGAAGGGAAAGAACTTTACAAATTTTCAGATTTTTCATTGAGTAAGGTTGTTAATGAAGTTGTGTATAACTCAAACATGCTTTTGAAAAGCGGACAGCACATCAATTACCCACAAAATATTGAGGATATTATAATACGTCAAGATGAAAAAATCGTAACCTTAGTTTTGACAAACTTGCTATATAATGCAGTTAAATATTCATCCGAGGACACCGATATTGACCTGCAAATTGAATTGGTAGAAGATAAGGTGGTTTTCAAAGTAATCGATGAGGGAATAGGAATTCCTGAGAAAGACCAAAAACATATTTTCGAACGCTATTTCAGGGCCGAAAATGCATTGTTAAATAGTGGTACTGGTATTGGACTCCATATTATCAAAGGCCATTTAGAAAATCTAAAGGGTAGCATTTCTTTTAAAAGTAAGGAAAATGAAGGAAGCGCATTTACAGTTACGCTTCCTATTGAATATTCAAATAATACTTAAAAAATCATCAAAACTTTCCCAGAGTTTATCTAAATGAATGGTAATGAAAAAAGTAGTACTAATTGAAGATGATACGATTTTAAGGGAGACCACAGCTGAGTTGTTGGAGCTCGCCGGCTATGAAGTACGAACTGCATCTGATGGAAAACGTGGCGTGCAGGTTGCGAAAGAATACTTACCTGAAGTTATTGTTTGTGACATCATGATGCCAGAACTGGATGGCTATGGCGTACTTCAAACACTTTCCCAGGAAGAAAATACTAAGGGCATTCCATTTATTTTTCTATCCGCAAAAACCGAACGGAAAGATATTCGTAAAGGGATGGAACTCGGTGCCGATGATTATCTCACCAAACCTTTTGAAGAACACGAATTGATAGGAGCTATTGAAAGTCGATTAGCCAAAATGGCTATTCTAAAAGAGGCTGGTATTGAAACAGAACTAGAAACTTCAAATGCTGACGAAGAACTGCGTACGATTCATCAGCTTAAAAATTTTATTGATGATAATGGTGAAGAGAATAGCTACGATTCCGGAGAAACAATTTATCGAGAAGGTATGCATTCGAATACCGCTTATTTAGTGATTAAAGGAGTTGTCAAAACGCACAAGCTTGATGAAATGGGGAAAGAACTCATAACAGGAATTTACAAGGCAGATGACTTTTTCGGCTTTACTTCTTTTACCAAAAACATACCGCATCAGGAATATGCTACGGCCATGGAGGAAACCCAACTTGTTGCCATTTCAACTCAAGAACTCAAAAATCTTTTGGAACAGAATCATGCACTTACTATGGAATTAATGCAGGTCTTATCTGAAAATTTATCTGAAACTAAAGAACAGCTTTTAGAAATGGCCTACGGTTCCGTTCGCAGAAAAACAGCCAGTACCATTTTGAAATTTGCAGAAAAACTTCAGAAGGATACGAAAGGAAACCTTCATATTTTAAGAAGTGACCTTGCTAGCGTAGCTGGAATGGCTACGGAAACTTTAATCCGAACCCTTTCAAGCTTCAAAAAAGAAGGACTCATCAGTATTGATAATCGAAATATCAAAATCTTGGATATGGAGGCCCTAAGTCGTGTTAACTGATATATCGAATATGATTATCGTCATTTTCTGTAGCTAGTTAAGGCTTTAATTTTATGCCGTGAACCAATAAACGAACCGGCATGAATCAAATTCTTATTCCCACAGATTTTTCAGAAAATTCTTGGAACGCTATCAAATACGGGCTTGAATTGTTTAAAAAGTCTAAATGCACCTTTTATTTACTCAATATCAATCCCATTCCGCCTTATTCGGGAGCAGGAACGGCGATACGCGCCGCTGCGGAAAATTTCGAAGATTATGTTCTTGAGGATAGCCGAAAAGAGCTTAAGAAGCTTGTAGAACGTATTGAAAAACTTCCTTTGAATACCAAACACACTTTTGTTACGCATGCCATTCACGACTTCTTTGTAGATGCCATAAAAAGGGAAGCCGAAGCCAAGAAAATAGACCTCATCATTATGGGAACCAAGGGAGCTTCCGGTTTAAAAAAGGCCACAATAGGAAGTAATACTGGCGATGTCATCACCAAAGTAAAGCAGCCGCTGTTGGCTGTTCCAGAAGATGCTGTCTATTCGAATCCTAGAGAAATTGCTTTCCCCACGGACTACCATATAAGCTATGATGTGAAAGTACTTGATACCTTAATCCAAATGGCGACCATGAACGATGCGATTATCCGTATTTTACATATCTCAAAAAAAGGTGAGGAACTAAGCGAGTCTCAACTTAAAAAGAAAGATTTTTTGCATGACTATCTGATTGATGTCAAACATAGCTTTCATTCGCTTACAGGAACAAAATTAGAAACCGCAGTACAATGTTTTACAGAGAGCAGAGATATTGATATGATTGCCATGGTAGCTAAAAATCTCAATTTTTTCCAGAGGATATTATTCCGTCCCGCTGTGGAAGAAATCAGCTATCATACCGAAGTCCCATTTTTGGTATTGCATGAATAAAAATTAGTTTCATGTTCAAAGTTTCATGTTCAAGGTTGAAAAAATGAACTATTTTAATTTTAATAAAATAACAATCGGGAATTTGAGATTCACTTTGATTGATGCAAAGGCAACATAAACCTGAAACTAGAAACCACTCAAACTATATAAAAATGTCAAGGCCTAAAACCAAGGAAGAACTACTATTCTTAAGCCAGAATAATTATACGAAGCTTAACAATTATATTGATTTACTTCCAAAGAATGTCCTTCAAAATGAATTTCCTAAAGGATATCTTAATCGGAACATAAGGGATGTGATAGCGCATTTGCATCATTGGCATCTCATGCTCTTAGAATGGCATAAAGTTGGATTGACGGGAGTAAAACCTGATATGCCTGCTAAGGGATACACTTGGAAAACAATGCCAGAACTAAATCTCAAAATACGTGAAAAGTATGAGAATACAGATTTGTCGGAAGCAAGGAAAATACTTGATGAATCATACACTACAGTTCAAAAACTCATCAAAAACCATTCAGAGGCAGCCCTTTTTGAAAAGAAAAAATACCACTGGACGGGCAGTACCTCTTTAGCTGCATACATAATCTCAGCAACTTCTAGTCACTATGATTGGGCGTTAAAATTGATTAAAAAGTGTAGAAAGAGTAGTTAAAAACTATTGCTAGCTATGGGATTGAATAGTACTTACAATGTCATTCTTCTGCAACACTCCAGATTGTCGCCAGACTTGTTTTCCATCTTTAAATAACAACATGGTCGGTACTCCCCTCACTTGATACTTTTGCGCCAAGGGTTGATTCTTATCCACATCAATCTTTACAATCTTTACTTCCTCACCCAATTCATCTTTTACTTGTTTCAGTATGGGTGCCAGCATTTTACATGGGCCACACCAATCAGCAAAAAAATCTACTAAAACTGGGGTGTCCGAATCTATAATCTTATCAAAACTACTTTTCATATCCGCAAATCATTAGAAAACAAAATTACGGAACCTTGACCTTTTGCACCTGACGAATATCATGGTTTTTGGTCTGGCCTACTTTTATTTTTGAAAGAAATCAATATACGATGAGAAAGGTTTTGATTCCCACAGATTTTTCGGAAAACGCCATGAATGCATTGAAATATGCATGTCAGGTATTCAAATATGAAAAAAGTGAATTTCTGATTTTACACGCCTATGCGGATGAAGTGTACGAGCAAGACATCAAATCGCAACAAAGTTTTATAGAAGAACTGAAGGAAACGACCGCCCAATACGCAGAAAATCAACTAAAAAAAGTACTTCATGATATCAAACTATACGCTCCAAACCCCAAGCATAAATATAAAACTATAGCCGTATTTGGTTCCCTAGTTGATGTGATAAACGAATGGGTCAACCATAAAAATATAGACATTGTCGTAATGGGAACAAGGGGAATGACCAACAACCGGACTATCTCCTTTGGAAGCAATACCCTACATGTGCTTAAATACGTGCATTGCCCAGTAATGGCGATTCCGGAAGGCTACGAATACAATGCGCCAAGAGA
The DNA here is from genome assembly GCF_047345145.1 of Maribacter taeanensis. Taxonomy (NCBI): domain Bacteria; kingdom Pseudomonadati; phylum Bacteroidota; class Flavobacteriia; order Flavobacteriales; family Flavobacteriaceae; genus Maribacter; species Maribacter taeanensis. The sequence continues at coordinate 29,237 of NZ_JBLFER010000001.1, read as the reverse complement.
AATATTGTTTCCAACCAATTACATGATTCCCTATAAAAGACGGGAATTGAAGTTACTATGCGAGATGAGTGGTTCTTTTCGGTCTACAATTCATTTTCTATACATAGACCCTTTAAAAGAGCTCTCGGCAAGACAAGAGGACAACAAAAATTTTTTAGAGGGCTGTCTAATGAAACCGGAATTAGCATTCGAGACCACATCCGAAAAAGATAAATCTATCGCTATTACCAAGTATGTCATTCATAAAAAAATAGACCTCCTAGTAATAGTCAACTCAAGGCATTCTTATATGGAAGATATGCTTTACCAGTCAACCATTGACAAAATCGGATTGCATCTTAAAATTCCGTTTCTAGTGCTTCAGAATATAGCACGTTGAAAATTGAACAGATTCCGATATCCACGGGAATTAAAAATAAAATAGTTAGAACAGATTCACGTCTTTGCGGGAATGACAATAAAATGACTTTGCGATGAAAAAAATAATAGTACCCACTGATTTTTCGAACAATGCATACAATGCAATTGAATATGCCGTAAAATTATTCAAGGATGAAGAATGCGCCTTTTATCTACTTCATACCTATACTCCAGCAGTTTATCAGCCCGAATATACTTTAGGGCACCCCGGACAGATTGGACTGGGAGATGAATACCAAGCGAACGCCCTCATGCAATTGGAGGAACTTAGGGCAACACTGACTACCCAATTCAATAACCCAAAACATTTATTCGTTCCTCATGCCGCCTTCAATTCATTGGTGGATGAAGTGCTTAAAATTGTTGAAAATGAAAAAGCGGACTTAGTAATTATGGGCACCCAAGGTGCCACTGGGGCCAAAGAAATTTTATTGGGTACGCATACGGTGCATTTGATTAAAAAAGCTACTTGTCCTGTTATTGCTGTTCCCTCAGCTTTTGAATATGAAATCCCGAAAGAGATTTTATTTCCTACGGATTATGAAGTTGATTATGAAAAAGAGCAGCTACAACAGCTTTTACATATTGCACAAAAACATATTTCAAGTATTGAAGTGATGCATGTTTCTTCCGGTTACGATTTGACCAATGAACAACTGGAAAACAAACAAAAATTAAACTATCTGTTTGCTAAAACTGCTCATTTGTTTCATGACCTCCCTAGTCAGGGAATCATCGACGCTATCAATAATTTTCAATTGAAAAAACGAATGAATCTTTTGGTCATGATACGAAATAAGCACACCTTTTTTGAACGCTTGTTCATCGAACCGGTCATTAAGAAAATTGGTTTTCATATTACGATTCCATTTATGGTAATTCCCTACAGTACTAATTCCTAAAAAATGAAAAACATATTAATTGCAACAGATTTCTCATTCAATGCCTACAGCGCTATTTTTTATGCTACTCAGCTACTTAATGGTAAACCAGGCAAATTTTACCTGCTTAATGTGTATAATGAAAATACACCCTTAAAAAGCAACAGTGGAGGAAAAAATCTATTACAACAGTTAGCAGATGAATCGAATGAAGGACTCATACACTCCTATCATAGAATACAACTTGATGAACCCGATTCAAAACATATTTTCAAGACAATTTCAAAAAAAGGCGAGCTAACGGATGTCATTGCAAAGACTATAAAAGAAAAGAAGATTGACCTTGTGGTAATGGGAAATAGCGGTTGTTCAGAAATTGAGGCTATCTTTTTAGGTAGCAATGTTTTAAGAGCCATCAGGGATATAAAAGACTGTCCGATTTTGACCATTCCAAAACAGTTGGATTTCAAACCACCTCAGGAAATTGCTTTTGTTACCGACCATAAAAGTTTATATGACGCCGGTCTTCTTCAACCGCTCCGTTTCATCGCGAGGAAATTCAAAAGCAAGATTCGCATTCTACATATTAACGAAGATGAACCTTTGAGTGAAAAACAGCATATTAATCGGGGAGTTTTACTCGAATATTTATCCGACTTTAAGTATAGTTTAAATTGGATGCCCTTATTCAAAAGCAAAGCTTCCACCATAAACAATTTTTTGGAAGAATTGAATATCGATATGCTCGTTATGGTAAATTATGAGCATAGTTTTCTGGAGCGTATTAGTCACGAACCTGTTATAAAACGGGTGGCTTTTGATTTGGATATTCCTTTTTTGGTAATTCCGTATCAAGACTGATTTTTATCATAGTACGACTTAGTTCTGCATTATAACTTTATATCATAACCTAAAATATAATGTCATGGACAAGAGGATTTTATTACCTACAGATTTTTCGAAAAATGCACTAAACGCCATTCGCTATGCACTGGATTTATACCGAGATCAAAATTGCGATTTCTATTTTTTAAATGCGTATCAGGTTAACGGATATTCCATTGATACGTTTATGGTTCCTGAACCCGGTGAAAGAGCCTTTGAAACGGCAAAGCTAGAATCGCATAAGGGCTTTGAAAAGCTTATGGATATTTTGGAGTTGCATAACCACAATCCGAAACATGTTTATCATACCATTTCCACTTTTAATTCCTTGTTACAGGCCATAAAAAGCACTATTGCAAAGCATGATATTGATATGGTGGTGATGGGGACTAAGGGAATGACTGGGGCTGACAGCGTAATTTTTGGAACGAATACGGTGGATGCCATGGAGAAAGTTACGGAATGTCCAGTACTGGCAATTCCAGAAAATGTACGTTTTACAAGTCCCAAAGAAATTGTTTTTCCCACGGATTACAAAACGAATTTTAAGCGTAAAGAACTCAATTACTTGATGGAAATAGCACTCTATCATGAGGCAGCCATTCGTGTTTTACATATCGAAAAAGAAGTGAGTTTAAGTCGAGATCAAAAAAGTAATAAAGAACTACTTGAATCTATTCTCGATGGAACGGAGCATAGCTACCATACCCTAAAAGATTTAAAGGTACAATCAGGAATAAGCGCATTCATTGAAAGTAGGGAAAGTGATATGATAGCCTTTGTAAATAGAAAACATAATTTCTTCGGAAGTATGCTATCAAAGCCTTTGGTAAAAGAAATGGGCTACCATTCAAAAATACCGGTACTCACTTTACACGATATAACTTAAAACAGAACTCTCATGAAAAAGATAGGTATTTGGATGGATGTTGAAAAAGCCCATGTGGTATTGCTAAAAGAGGATAGTGAGCAACTTCGAACTTTGTTTTCGAAAGTAGAAAATTACCGCCCAAAAGGCGGTTCTGGAACCAGGTTAAAAGGTGGCCCACAAGATGTCGTACAAGACAGTAAGTATTTGGAACGCAAAAAAAATCAAATACGTTCCTATTTCAAAAACCTAGTAGAATTCATAAAGGATGCCGATTCCATTGCATTATTTGGGCCATCGGATACTGCGGAAAAATTCAGAAAAGAACTTAATAAAAATCAGAAAGGGCTTGCCTCAAAAGTGAAAACTGTCACTAAAGTCGATAGCATGACCCATAATCAAATAGTCGCTCTTGTGCGAGATTTCTATAAAACATAGTGCTATGGAAACACAAAAGGAATACTCAAAGCCTGAACAATCAAAAAAAGTAGATCGCTTACATCTTGAGTTGAGACAATGGCAATCAAACCTTTACTTTATGAAAGATGAAATGATGTTCATTGAACGCCTACTAAATTCATACGCTTTTCAACCCAGTACCCCGAACCTATTCGAGCGCATACAAGATTACTTATATCGCCTTAAAAATGTGAAATTAAAAAGAGTAAAGCTTACCGCTCAAATTGAAAAGCATGAAAACGATTTGGGGGGTATGCTAGAATGCACCGACAGCAACTGCGATTTGGTTTACTATCAAAGACATGACACTTTGAAAGCTGAAATTACGCAATGCATGCAAGCTTTTCAGGAGCTAAAATCAGAAATATTCAACTATGCTGGCGGAATCCTAAAAAAACGGAAACCCAATCTATAAAACTCAAATTTCAAACTGACTAAAATCATTTCAAACCTTCATTTTCCCCAATAAATTAGAGTAGAAAATTAAATCAAAGTAGTAACCCTAAAATTTTACAATATGTCACTTATTAAATTCAACAAAAACAGATTTCCATGGAACAATAATCTGGTCGACTTTTTTGATCGCGATTCATTATTCAATGATGATTTTTTCAATATGGAAAAATCAGTACCAGCGATGAATGTCAAAGAGCATGAAAATGATTTTGAAATCGAATTGGCCTCTCCTGGCTTCGACAAAAAAGATTTCGAAATTACTATGAACGATGATATTCTTGAAGTATCCGCAGAAAAAAGCAAGGAAGAAGAGGAGAAAGATGACGATTATACCCGAAAAGAGTTTAACTATCGTTCGTTCAGAAGGTCACTTCAATTACCCAAAACGGTAGATGATTCCAAGGATGTGAAAGCGACCTATAAAAACGGAATCCTAAAACTTCAACTAATGAAAAAAGAAGAAGCCAAGGAAAAGTCCAAACGCGTAATCGAAGTAGCTTGATACACCTTAAGCGGCGAACGGATACTGCCCCATTTGCCGCTTCTTTACAAAACATGACTCAATGCTAAAAACGATGAAAAAGTTTAAATACATAGAATGGTTGAACGCTGAAGAAATGCATGATGATTCCACGATTTGGTTCTCAGAACTCAAGTTCATTAGGGACGAACAGTTTTTCCTAAACAACCTTGTTCTGTCCTTTACACTTCAATTGATGGATTCAAAAATTTACGAGGACAGTAAAGCGGTTATTGCACGCTTACAACAAGCTGAAAAAGACATTACACCCCTCTTCAAAAAGGTTCAAGCTCATGAAAATCAGCTAGAAATTGTTGTGGATGATGTAGATCAACTAAAAATGGAAAAGGCCTATTTAGAGACTCATGAAGAACTGAAAATAGACATGAATGATTACACCCAAAAATATCGGGAAATCAAAGAGCAACTTTTTAAGCTGCTCACTGTAATTATGAAAAAAGACAAGCAAAAAAGACTGCTGAACTAAATATAAAAAGATGAAAAAACTACTTCTGATATTCGTGATAGCGCTTATGGGGTGCTCCTCGACCGAAATGGTCGAGAATTGGAAAAATCCTGATATCGTAATCTTCGATGCAAACAAAGTACTCTTGGTTGGTATGAGCAATGATGAAGAGGCAAGAACAAATTTTGAAACCAAGCTACAAAAGGAATTTGAAGCACGTAATGTTGAAGCTGTACGAAGTCTTGATGTTTTCGATGTCAAATTCACAGATTCCAAAAGAACCGAAAAAGAACTTGATGACTTGGAGCAAAGTCTATTGGACAAGGATTTTGACGCCATATTACTGACTAAAATCATCGGTTCGGAAAGCAGGCAATCTTTTCGAAAATCTGTAAATGACCTCTATAAGAGTCGAGAAGGATTCAACGAAGACTACAGAAGATATCAAGATATTTACTATGAAGATGAGTATTACGACACTTATACCGTATACAATGCCGAGACTTCACTATACTGCATTTGTGTGGGAAAAGAACGTTCGTTAATCTGGAGGGGCAACATCGATATTTTGGACCCAGATAATGTCAATAAAACAATCAAGGATTACGTGCGGCTGATAGTTGTAGCCATGGAAGAGCAAGATTTGATTTTCAGAAAGGAAGAAAAAAATGAAGTTACTAATTTATAGTGCAAAGGATTATGAGATTCCCTTCCTAGGCAAGGCGAATTTAAACCGGCATAAGATTACCTATACCAAAGACGCCCTGGATACCAATACTGCAATTCAGGCTATGGGACACAAAGCCATTTCTATATTCTCAGGTGATGACGCTTCTTTAATCGTTCTTGAAAAACTTTGGGACTTAGGTGTTCGCTATATAACTCTTCGTTCCGCAGGTTATAATAACATTCATATCAAGGCTGCAAAACGTTTCGGATTCAAGGTAGCCAATGTACCCGAATATTCTCCACATGCGATTGCCGAACATGCTACCGCACTATTACTTGCCTTTAATCGAAAAATAGTATTGGCCAACTCACAAGTTCATAATTATAACTTTTCACAGGAGGGGTTAATGGGATTCAATCTACACAGTAAGACCGTCGGAATTATTGGAACTGGACGAATCGGAAGTATCATGGTCAAAATAATGTACGGCTTCGGATGTAAAATTCTTGCTTGTGATTTAGAACCTGATCACGACCTTGTCGCACTTTGTGATGTAACCTATGGTACCCTAGATCAAGTTTTAAAAAAGTCCGATATATTAAGTATCCATGTTCCACTATCCTACGACAATTATTATTTGATAAACAAGAAAAAGTTGGCCTTGATGAAACGGAACGCGATTTTAATCAATACATCACGAGGCGCCATTGTCGAAACCAAGGCCTTAATTGATACTCTGGAGAAAAAGTACATTGAAGGATATTGCACCGATGTTTATGAAAAAGAAAAAAGCACATTTTTCAAGGATCATTCGAGAAGTGGTATTGAAGACGAACAATTAAAGAAGTTGCTTTCCTTACCCAACGTGCTAATGACACCTCATCAGGCATTTATGACTCCCGAGGCATTATCCAATATAGCCACAACTACCTTTGAAAATATTGATGATTGGGCCGAAGACAGAGAATGCAAAAATGAATTGGGATACGAACGGATTATCTCATAAAACAGGACTAAATATTTTTGCGAAGCCTTCTTTGAGTTTGTCCCATAATGGACGTTTCATATGCGCTTCAAAAGTAAGTTCATTACTTAGGTTGCAATCCGCTAGAAAGTCTTCTTTAAGTGCTTTTACAAACTCCGAGTCATATACAATGGCATTTACTTCGTAGTTCTGCTCAAAACTTCTGATATCAATGTTCGCGGTGCCGACAGAAGCGATTTCGTCATCACTGATTATTATCTTACTATGAAGGAATCCTTCAGGGAAAAGATAGATTTTCACTCCAGCCCTTAGCAAATTCTCGAAGTAAGAACGAACACTCCAATTCACCAATTGGCTATCGTTATTTTCAGAAACCAGTAACCGAACATCAACTCCGCTCATTGCCGCTGTGTCCAAAGCGGTAAGTATTGCAGGCCCTGGAATGATATATGGATTGACGATATATAGATAATTTTTAGCACTATTGATTATAGAAAAATAAGTCTGCTCAATGGCCGGAAAATCATCGTCAGGTCCGGTGGATACGATTTGAACGATTGATGAATTGCTATTTCCGTTATTCGAGCTTGTCCTTTTTACAGGGAGGATTTCTTGTCCACTTACCAACTGCCAATCTTCTAAAAATACAAGGTCAAGATCTTTGACGGCCGGACCTTCAATTCTTAGATGCATATCGTGCCAATTCCCCAAAGTCTCGTCACCTTTTAGGTATTTATCCGATATATTAATCCCACCAGTAAAAGCCACTTTCCCGTCGATTACAATAATCTTCCTATGATTTCGATAATTAACAGATCGTAGAAAGCGACCAAATCGAAATGGTAAAAAGGGAAATACCTCAACGCCTATTTCTTTCAAATTTTTCAAATACGATTTACTTAGCGAAAAACTACCTATACCATCATAAATGAGTCGTATTTTTATGCCCTCCCCTGTTTTTTTTTGGAATACTTCTAGCAGCCTGTTCGCCAATTCACCCTCCTCAAAAATGTAGTACTGAAGATGAATGAAATCAGTCGCGTTATCTAAGGCATCAAAAATCCCTTTAAACGTAGCCCCACCATCCTTCAGGAATACAACATCATTCCCCACGGAGGCATTAAAATTATTGTTCTTTTGAATAAGTCTGATTATTTTTTGGTATCGCTCAGACACATTTAGCTCATCTGACGGTATTGATAGCGTATCCATACTTGCGCCATTTCCTTTAAGTTGAAGTAGCTTGTTTTTTCGTCGGTTTCTACCAACCAACAAGTACAATAAAACACCTCCCACAGGAATCGTAAAAATCGCCAGGAGCCAGGCCAAAGTTTTGGAAGGACGCACTCCGTTTATCAATAGGCTAATTACTATGCCTGCTGCACTCAACACATATAAAATAATCAGAAGAGTTATTATCATATGGTTTTAAGGTATTAATAACAGCTCCGAATCTATTAAAACCTAGATGGAAAAGGTATGACAATCATCATGTAAATTTTATAGGAATACATTTTGAAAATAAAAAAAGCCAGCTCAAAAAATGAACTGGCTTTTGTCGGGGTGGCAGGATCTGAAATCCCACCCTACTCCTTTATAAATCAATATTTTACAATCTGATTTTCAAAATAGGACACCTAAAAGGACACCTATAGCAGCGTTTTGACGCTTTCGTACTTTAAAGATAAAAAAGTTGTGCCATACTATTACAAATCAATCCAAATTTAATTAATGGTTGAAGTAAACTCTAAGTGTCTCAGAGAATGTCAATTAATAATACCACTAAAAGCAATAAAGAATAGGACTCCCTTGGTACAATGTTCATGTTTTGAAAAGGTGTCTCTAAAAAAGACCATTTTATGAGACTGAAATTTATATTTTTTTATTTCTAATTACTACCCCCACTTCATCTTCTGCAATCGTACCGCGTTGAGAATTGCAAGTAATGCCACCCCCACATCGGCAAAAACAGCTTCCCACATTGTTGCGAGGCCACCTGCACCCAAAATGAGTACTATGATTTTAACTCCAAAAGCTAAGGCAATATTCTGCCATACGATACTTCTTGTTGAGCGACCTATTTGAATGGCACGTGCAATCTTACTAGGTTGGTCGTTCTGGATAATGACATCAGCAGTCTCGATTGCGACATCACTACCTAAGCCCCCCATTGCTATACCTACGCCGCTTGCCGCTAAAACGGGAGCATCGTTGATACCATCGCCTATAAAGGCAACCTTTGTATCTGTTTGCTCTTTGAGCTTTTCTACTTCATTGAGTTTATCTTCAGGTAATAAGCCACCCTTTGCCCAATCGATACCTAATTCTTTGGCGACTTTTTGGGTAATGGAATCTTTATCCCCAGAAAGCATGATGATTTTGGAAATCCCCGAATCCCTAATTTGTTTTATGGCTTGATGGGCATCTTCCTTTAGTTCATCGGCAATGGTCACGTAGCCTGCAAATTTTCCGTCAACGGCTACCATTACAATTGATTCTACGATACTATCCGTTTCAGTAGATACTTCTATTTCGTTGGAGGTCATTAAGGCCTTGTTTCCGACCAAAACAGTTTTTCCGTTGACCGTTCCTTTTAGTCCCTTTCCAGCGACTTCGGAAACTTCGGTCGCTTCAAAATCCGCACCATCTGCCTTGTATTCCAAAATGGCTTTTGCAATCGGATGGGTGGATTGCTCTTCCATCGCCATCAGGTACTGCATAAATTCTGCTTCGGTAAACACCGAGATGGTTACCACTTCCTTGATTTTAAATACTCCTTTGGTTACTGTTCCAGTTTTGTCCATTACAACTGTATTTACCTTGGTCATGGCATCCAAAAAGGATGCACCCTTGAACAGAATCCCGTTTCGCGATGCTGCACCAAGACCACCGAAATAACCCAATGGAATAGAGATGACCAATGCACAGGGACAGGAAATCACAAGGAATATCAAAGCCCTATAAAGCCAATCTCTAAATACATAATCATCAACAAAGAAATAGGGAAGCAACGTTAGACCTATAGCGAGAAAAACAACGATAGGTGTATAAACACGAGCAAATTTTCTAATGAAAAGTTCGGTTTTAGATTTGCGGGCTGTTGCATTTTGAACCATATCGAGAATACGCGCAATGGAACTGTCCTTGAACTCTTTCGAAGTTTCCACTTCTATTACCCCATCGAGATTAATACTTCCAGCAAACACAGATGCGCCTTTCTGGAGGGTATCGGGTTTGCTTTCTCCCGTTAGGGCTGCGGTATTAAAAGAACCTTTATCTGAAAGTAGAACTCCATCGAGAGGTACTTTCTCGCCCACCCGTACTTGAATTTTTTCGCCTATCACTACAGTTTCAGGATGAACAGAAATGAAGTCGCCATTACGGGATACCAGAGCTTCATTAGGTCGTACATCCAGCAAAGCCTTGATGTTTCCTTTTGCTCGATTAACTGCTGCTTGTTGGAATAATTCGCCTACGGCATAGAACAACATTACGGCCACACCTTCCGGATATTCCCCTATGGCAAACGCCCCCAAAGTTGCAATGGACATCAAGAAAAACTCCGTAAAGAAATCGCCTTTTAGAATACTATTCCAACCTTCCTTAATAACAGGAAAACCTACGGGAATATAGGCTACCGTGTACCAAACGATTCTTACCCATTCCTTAAAGAAAGGAACGGCATCAAAATAATCAATGGCAATACCCGCTATCAGCATTACAAAGCTGAATATCGCAGGTAGGTAGGTTCTAAAATTGGATGCTTCTTCTGGACTACTGTGATTATGTCCATAATCGTGTGAATGCTCGCCCTGGTGTTCCGTTGGGTCTATATCGTGTAAGTTTACTTTTTTCTTTTTCATCATCGAGTTTCGTACTGCCTTAGAATTTCTTCCAATTCAACCGGAAGTTCCATTCTTCTTAAAGGCGGGACATTAGAGCCGCCTGTGTTTCCGATTGGCACATGGTCAATGAACGATTTCCAACCGCCAACGAGCAACCGAAGTAGTTGTCCCAAGACTTCTTTTAGGTTTCTCTGTCTGAAACCAAATTTAAGCATCAGCCAATGGGAATATGTATGCTCCAAAGGAAAAGATTGCCCCAATACATGCGAACGTTCAAGATGATGCCATGCCCTTGTTAAATCATTCTTTTGAAGGTATGAACGATACTGTTCAATCTCTTTTAAGTAATGTCCTTTTAGTCCGTGAGGGATAGTTGTGTTGAATTTCATGGATTACTACTTTTTTAATGCAAGGTACATTATGGAATCATGCAACAGAAGTGCATTTATTGTCCGCTACATTTGTCACAGATTCCCTTCAATACCAAATTCGCATCTTCTGCAACGTAACCGTCCGGAAGATTGATATATGGAATTTTATGTTCCGTAAGACAGACCGTCTCCTTACAGTTGTTACAATGGAAATGAAGGTGCAAATCCTGTTCGAGTTCGCAATTGCAGCCTTCCTCACACAATGCATACTTGGTAATGCCCGTGCCATCATCTATCTGATGTACTATCGCTTTATCCTCAAAGGTTTTGAGGGTTCTGTACAAAGTGGTCCTATCCGCCTTTGCAAATGTGTTTTCGATATCCGATAGCGTTTTCGCAGCTTTGCTTTCCGCCAAGAACCGGAAGACCAACAAACGCATTGCCGTAGGGCGAACCCCTTTTTCTTCCATAAATTTATCTGCTTGTATCATTGTATTGTCAGTTAATCGTTGTCTTCGTTTCCAAATGGTTTAAAAATAAGGCCTACGCTAAAGATAAATCCGTCCGTGGGGGCATAGATTTCCGGAAAGGTAGGATTTTCGTGTGGGGGCAATACCAAAGGAGAGAAACGGCTCTGCCTCCTGTCCGTGAAATTTTCAAAATTAATGAATGTGCTTCCCCATTTAAAGTTGCGCATCAACAAGAGCCCCATGGTTACGAAATCAGTAGTTTCCGTTCCATTTGATAGTAATTGTTTTCCTGTATAATAGGTCTCATACCCAATACGCCATTTTTCGGATTCATACATTAAAATACTTCCCGCATTATGCTTGGCGGTCAAAGGTTTTTGAGGATTGCCAGGTAAATAATTCAATCTCGCGTCGATAAGCGCGTAATTTAAAAACCATCGAAAATCCCTGAAATTGAATTTGATATTCGTCTCTGAGCCTTTGCTCAAGATTTCCCCAGTTGCATTTTCAAACTGGAATAGGCCATTATCCAAAGAGTTGAGCAATAGGCCATTTCTGATAGCGGTCAAATAAAATAATTGATTGAACGAAAAGCCCAGCTCGTCAGATAATCTCGTTTGATAATTAAAATCAAGATTCAGACCGTACGACCGTTCGACTTTCATAGTTTCCCTATCAATGGGAAGTACATCCTTGAAATTAATGAACTCGGCTTCTTCCGTAAAAATATCAGGGATTTTATACCCTACTCCACCACCGAGCCTACTTGAAAAACTAGTGTTTGATTTGTAAAGCAAGGAGACCCTTGGGAGTGGAAAGAATCCCCAATCCTCAGCATAATCCGTTCGAACACCTGTTTCAAGAATCCATCGGTCCGAAAGGTCATGGATGCTATTTACGAATAGTCCGTATGTAATATCGCGTTGATCACGTTCAACGGGATTCTCCATTTCATCAAAAGAAGTAGTGTAAAGGTTGGCTCCCAAGACCCAATCTGATGTTAAGCCCTGTTTCTGATATGTGGCCTCCGAAAAAGTGTTCCATTGCGTTCCTTTGAAAGAAAGGTCAGGGATTTCAAGACTTCTATCAAAAAACGCAACGCTGTTCTTGACCGAAATGGATTGGGTCGAATCCATATGGGTTTCGAAAACAGCTTGTGTGCTGATTCGCTTTGACAGGTTTTCTTCGGTATACTGATGAATTCCATTTTCACCCTCTTCAATCTTAGTAATATCACCTCCTTTTCTATCATCGTAGGTTCCGTTGACACCAAACCACACCGTAGTTTTTTCAGAAGGATAATAAAACAATTTTGGATTGAAACTTAAGGAACGCGTACGAGGAAGGTTACTAAATCCATCATCTTCAGGGTCAAAAGCTTTTTGTAAATGACCAGAGCCGTAAAGTGTCCATCCCCATTTTTCGTTACGTTCGCTATAAAAGACATTGGCCGTACTTCCCAAAGCTTGGGTCTGGGTAAGCATGATATCCAGTTCAGGTTCTTCGTTTGGAGTCTTGGACACCATATTGACCAAACCTGCAATGGCTCCACCACCGTACAATGTGGAAGAACTTCCCTTTGTAATTTCAAACTGTCTTAAATCTAACGGTGGTATTTGTAGGATACTCAAACCGCTCGAAAAACCACCGTAGAGGGGAAAACCATCTCGTAGGAGTTGGGTGTAACGACCGTCCAAACCCTGTATCCGAATATTGGTATTGGCACTACTCAACGAGGTCTGTTGCATCTGGATTCCCGTACTTTCACGGAGTACCATGGAAATATTCGTTGGGTTCATTATCGCTTTTTCCCCTAATTCCTCAACTCCGATATACTCTATTCGGGTCGGTATCCTTTGTATGGTTCGGGTGCTTCTTGAGGACTGTACTATAACTTCATCTAAGGCGTTTGCACTTTCCTTCAAATAAAATACTAAATCGTCTCCTGTAGGTACAACAATATTGGTTTCCAAAGTCTCGAAGCCCAAGTACGAGATTTGGAGATTGTATTGACCATCGGGTACATCCTCCAATAAGGCTATACCATCAAAATCGGTGGTCACTCCCTTATTCAGACTCTCAATGAAAATGGTCGCCCCGAATAAAGGTTCTTTTTCTTCTGCTGTAAAAATATTGATTTTCAGCGTATTCTGCGCATAACCGAATGCACAGCAAATGAGCATAAGCCAAATGCTTATTGCATATTTATTCATAGTAATTTGAATTTAATTGACTAATTTTTTTTGGAGGGCGATGATGTCATCGCATATGTAATTAGCCAATACTCTTGGGAGGTTGAAAGAGGGTAAATACCGGATCTTCGCTTACGCTTTCAAAATGGGAAAAACTTTCTTGTATAACCTTAGGTTCGATAGGCTCAAAGATGTCCAAATCAAAAACAATGGTGTGCGAATGACAGCAATGGCATTGACAAAAAGGTGAGCAAAGTTCGCAATCGCCGTGATTTTGATTATGGTCCGAACCCACTTGAAACTCGGTTGTTGCTGAATCGGAAATTTGAGCATCATCGCCACAAGGCACTAAGTTGAGTGCCAAAAAATATAAGGATAGTATGACTGCGAATGTTTTCACTTTGCAAAGATAGCAAGAAATGCATGCAACTGTGTTGCAAAGCTCATCTATGCCAACAGTTTTGTAGAAGGAACAATTTATAAGACTCCATAGATTTTCTAAACCAGATTCTTTAAACTGCCGTTTAATAGAACTACTAATTTAACGTATTCTTGTATTTAAGCAAATGCTAAAATACATATCTTTGTTTTATGGGAAAGCAAATTTGCATAAGATTGGCAGCAGACGCAATACAGATAATGGACTGTCGGGCTTCAATTGAGGAGCTGGATAATCCATTGAGTTTTGTTTCCGAGGTTCTTAACCTAGCAGGAAATAAAGTTCGCCTTAAGATTCTTTTTTTGTTACAAAGAGAAGAAAGACTCTGTGTTTGTGATTTAAGCGATATACTGGAAATGAACGTATCGGCAATTTCACAACACCTAAGAAAACTAAAGGATAGAGATTTAATCTACGCTACAAAAGAAGCTCAGACCATTTTTTATGCGCTCAACAAGAACAAGATGGCGACATTGAGCCCTATTCTCAATTTATTGAAAAAGGAAAGCATAGTGTTATGATTGGAAATAAAAAATTGATTGGAACGTCGGTTCTAACTGCCCTTGCTGCATCTATATGTTGTATTACACCTGTACTCGCAGTACTGGCAGGAACTACTGGTTTAGCCTCTACCTTTTCATGGATAGAACCTTTTAGACCATATTTAATCGGTTTTACGGTTTTGGTGCTAGCATTTGCATGGTATCAAAAATTCAAACGCAAAACCCAAGAGGAAATTGATTGTGAATGTGATGTTGAAAAGCCCAAGTTTATCAACTCCAAGGGTTTTTTGTTTTTGATAACGCTATTTGCCGGAGCCATGTTGGCCTTTCCCCATTACGCCCATGTTTTTTATTCCACACCAAACGTGGGTAATGAAGTAGTGTATGTGGAGCAATCAAATGTAAAGGAAATTAGGGTAGACATAGAAGGGATGACCTGCTCGGGTTGCGAAGCACATATCGAAAGCGAAGTAAACAAACTTGATGGCATACTAAAAGTCGATGCGGATTACGAAGCGGCGAATACAACGGTAAAATATGATGAAACCAAGGTCGACCTTCAAAAGATAGAAACTGCCATATTAAGCACAGGATACAAAATAATCAAATAATGGAAACGATATTAAAATCTACTATTACCTGTCCAAAGTGCAGTTTTCAAAAAGAGGAAGAAATGCCTACCACGGCCTGTCAATTCTTCTATGAATGTGATAATTGTAAGAGTCTGTTGAAGCCAAAAGAAGGCGATTGTTGTGTTTATTGTTCCTATGGGACTGTAGCCTGCCCACCAATACAAGAAGGTTCAAATTGTTGCTCTTAGTGTTGAGTTTCGAAAAACGAACGTTTTATGGGGCAACGCTTAAAAATCGCAGGTTTAATTAATCCCACCCATAATTGAACTTTAAAAATTGGTTAAAAGTCTAAAAAAAGGTTCGTTTTTTAAGACTATTCAGACCAAGTTTGTATGTTTGTCCATCTTCATCATTTTTTTCTATATACAACACATCTGTCCTACTAAGAGGGCCGACCTAATATTGAATAAAAAGGTTTCTAAACCGTAGCAAAAACATTTGATTGAAATAAGAATATGATTATTACACCAAATGATTAACCGATAATCGGATAAATGATTCTTTTTGGGTTAGTCTAGAAAAATCAGCTTTTTGCGAACAATAAAATTAAACACCGCAATAAATATAGTAATCAAGGTTTTTGAAATTACATACCATATTGGTGTGTATCTGGTCATTATATACATCAATATTACGTTTAGAGCAAGTCCTATTATTGAAAATGAAAAAAATGCCATTACTTCTTTTTGTCTTGAATAGCGCCCACTTTTGAACACAAATTTGGCATTTAGTAAATAGCAGACGAATATGGTAATGAATGATGCTAAAAAATTGGCAAGATTAACTTCGATATGTGCAATTTCGACGAAGAGCATCAACAAAGCTATTCCAACAACATAACAAACACCTCCAACTATAAGAAACAAAAGGATTTGTTGAACTATCGGACTTCTTAAGCTGTGCTTGGTCATCTACGATTTTTGCTTTTCTCTCACACCAGAAATTTTTAAAATATGACTATATCCATAAACTAGAAAAAGAACTAGTGGAGGTACCATCATTATAAAATACCTTGGTTTTCCAAGTAATAAAATCATACCTGTACCATAGATAAGGCTAAACCATAGTGCAGCTTTTACCTCAAACGGTATTTTTTTTCTTGATAGGAAGGCAGGCCAAACCAATAATACAGAAAGAACCATGATAACCCCGTTGGGAATAATATAACCGAAATCATTTAGGTCTTCCGACTGATATGAATTGGGTCCATTGAACAAGAATCGGCTGGCATTAGCTATAGTATTTTTAAAATATTTAGTTGGATATGCTTTCATGTTTTCGATAGCTTTGGTCTTGAACACACTATCTCTTTGCATATTACTGAGGGGCATGACTTGCGAATAGAATTCTTTATGATTTGAAATTAACAGTTTTAAATTTTCATTGCTTGGATCATTATCAAGTCCCAAAATTTTATCAGGTGAAAACCAGTTGCCATATTCGTTTTCAAATGGTGTAGCTCGATGATAGAGTATTTCCCCCCCGCGTGTACCTAGGTAAAATATTTTGCCTGTTACGGAATAGGCATAAATAAGAAACGGACTGGTGACAATGAACGCGCCGATCGCTACATACAATGCCCATTTAGGGCTTTTTTTCCTTTTAACTAAGAGCAAAATTGTTAGAGCGATGATACTTACCACGATTACATGGAAAAATACAACTTTCGTAAGTACAAGAAAACCAAGACATAAGGAGGCCAAAATTACCGACTTCCAATTTTTCTTTATTCTATAAAGCGAACAAAAATAAAATAGAAAACCACAAACCAATAAAAATGATAATGACTCCGAATATAGTACTGGCATCCACCGTAGTAAAGGAGGGTAAAGTCCAACAAGTAAAACAATGAGCAAAGCGTATTTTTGATTGGTATAAAACAAGAGGGTTTCATAGAGAAAACAAATTCCAATGAAAACAAAAATTGCGTTTAAAAGTTTAGCGAACAATAGATTACTACCAATGACAACAAACGGTAAAAGTACAATCGGATAACCCGGACCGTTAGATAAGTCAGGGTTTTCAGAATCTGTATAAAACCCCTGTGTCAAATTTTCCGCATAGGCAAGGTATCTAAGTTCATCTCCTTTAAGGGGCTTATTCATTAGAATTACTGCAATCAAATAAATGACCAACAAAAGAATTAACCAAATATAGTTTTTCCTCATTATATATGTTTTCATGCTAGCCCGTTTTTATTCTGAAGGTCCTTTAAACAGTTTTTGATGCGGTTAAACTCCTCGTCCGTTAATCGTTGTCCATTAGAAGCCTTTGAAAATTTTAGGCCAGCAAGGGTTGTATCATCTATGGTGCGGTCAAGAGCTTGAATACCGACCAATTTAATTATCTCACCAGGGTTTTCACAAAAATCTTCATACGAAACCCTAAAATATTTTTTCGAATCGATTTTAGCCCTGTTTAAGGCAATTATCTGATTAACTTCAAACACTTGCCGACAAATGTCATCTATATAGGCCAATGGGTCTATATTGTTTTCCGAGTCCTTACTGAGCAGACCCCACGCAATCTTATCACTACCTTGAACAGTTCTACGGGACAAAATAATGGACTGAGCAACAAAAACCGGATCTCTATAAATTTCAACAAAGAAGATATTTGGAAATATTTTGTCAAACATAGGTGCACAAAGTGAATTTCGATTGTTCTTATTTAGAAATGGTTTTTTCGTCGTTTTTAACCAAGTATTGAAAAAGGTCCTCATTTCCATCTTTGATTCTTCGCTTATTTCCTCAGGTGCATGGTTTCTATCCTCGCCTAGCCATCTATTCCAGAGGAAAAAGGCGTCGTTAGGTCCGCCAAAGCCTTGAACACTGCCAAAATAACTTTGATAACCCTTGACAGATTTAGGAATCAATCTGCGGAACAATTTATATGCGCTTATCGGGGAATTAACAAAAGAGGCAATAAAATTACTGATATAACTTACGGGCAAGTATCGCTCCAAGGTTTGATATAGCAGTGTAGTTCCACTTCTTGAACCACCTAGAACCAATATAATCGGAAGTGATGAATCTTTGGAATTTTTTAATTTTCTTTTCTCTGAATTTCGTAATAGCAAATCAACCGGGATAACCAGTTTGGTGAAAAACTCCCTGAATAAGATTGAATAAGCGGTTTTGTTTCCTGAAAGAAGCATGCGTTTAAGTAAACCGACCGGGTCTTTGAAATTAGAATAGCTCATAATACTGTTTATTATCGAGAGCAATGAAGCTCCTTTAGGTTGATTATTTGAATATTGGTTTTATTGTTGTTTTCATTAAAGTTCAATTCCGTTTTTGGAACACGTACCATTTGACATCTATTGGCGGATAAATCAATTTTAGTTTTCCAAATGAATTTGTTAGTAATTTGATAATACGTTGTTTTAGAAAAAAATTTGGTGTATTGGTATCGATTAGAGCAATCCCATGCTTTAATTTTATTCGTTTGAAGGGGAATCCTTTTTTTATGCGATCAAAACCATAAAAATCAAAAAGTTCAGTTATCGTTTTGTCAGAAAACCAATGAACAACACTTGGTGGACAGTATGCATGCCAGTGTTTACCAATTAATTTCACAATCAGACTTTCTCGGTTCCATGATTCAACTAGAATAATACCATTGGGTCTTAAAAAGCTATGAGCCTTCTGTAGAGCTATATCAAGGTCGTTAAAGTGACCAATCACTTCGATTAATGTTATCAAATCAAATTTTTGATTGGTTTCATAAGACTCTAGATCCCCAACTTGTATGTCGAAGCCAAATTCATCTTTACCATATTCCGCCATTGTTTTATTTGGCTCTACACCATAACAAGTCCAACCCTCGTTCTCGAACCCTTTAAGTATAAAGCCCGCTGCACTGCCTACATCCAATACTTTACCTGGTTTGTCAATATATTTTGACATTAATTTAGCATAGCGATTGCCGTGTTTTATCAGGATTTCCTTTTCATCCAAATAATTGGGATACCCAGATTTACCCTCGAAGAAATAACTATCGGAGTATACTTTTTCAAGGTGTATTTCAGAATCATCTACACGGTGAAATCTATGACCGCAGGTTGTACATTCAAATATTTCATATCCGTTTTTATTCAGAAATATTTTCTTTTCATCTGGGCAATCGCTTATGGACTTACAGATTTTTCTCATAATATATTTCGTGTCTTTAGATATGACAACTTTTATTCAATGGTCTTAATCACACTCCCACATGTCAGCATGGCTTCACCATAATAGGGGTTCTTAATATCGCTTTGCGTGCTTAACCAAATTGCTCCATGGCCATTATTGGCCATAGGACATTTTTGTAAATACAATGTTTCTAATGGCGATTTGATATTCATTGCAAGGGCCACAATATTTTCATTTAAAACAACCAATTGAGCTCTTTGGGTTTTTAAGTCTGAATTTGATGAGATAGCACTAAACATTTCAATACTCTTGGATAGATGCGATTTTTCCATTTTGCCCAAACCTTCTATTTCTATGGCTTTCATTTTTTCAAATGTCGTTTTTGCCAAAGCAGATACCTGATTCTCATCACTAGCAACAAAGGCATCTTTCATTTTAAAATAAGATTTTAACGCAGCTTGAAAAGCTGTTTGAAATGCCTTTGGTAATTTCATCTTCATTGTTGGAATCGTATTGGATTTAAATTCTGAACCACCTCGCATTCCCGAATGGCCTTCATGACCTGTCATTGTTTTCCTACCAGACTTGTTCATCATTGACTTCTTGCCTTGTAATTGGGCCGCTGCATCTACTGTAAAAGTGCCATTGGTCACAATTTCTTCTCCATTTTCTAATCCTGAAGTAACTGTAAAATTATCTCCGTTACGAAGGCCTACAGTAACTTCTCGCATTTCAAAAACAGGCTCATTTGGATTTAGTTTTACATATACCAAAGAGCGTTCTCCTGTCCATAAAACAGCACTTGCTGGAATATTCAATGACTCTTCCACAGCTTTGGCTGTGCCTTTTATTTTTCCGGAAACAAACATTCCAGGCTTGAACAAATTTTCATTGTTTTTTAAGGTTGTGCGCACCGTCACAGTTCTTGTACTACTATTCAACACAGGGTCAATAAATGATATGACTGCATCAAATTCCTTTTTAGGATATGCGCTCGTGGTAACCTTTATTTTCTGTCCTTTTTTAAACTGTGAAATTTGATTTTCATAAGCATCAAATTCTGCCCAAACTGAATTGAGGTTACTTACTTTTAGGATAGGCTGACCTTGTTTTAAATAATCACCTTCTGCTGCCATTACCATCGCTACTGTTCCTGAAACCGTTGCGTATAATGGAAAGTTTTCACGCACTTCTCCTGTCGACTCTATATTGTCGATTTGACTTTCAGAAAGTTTCCATAGTTTCAACTTATTACGAACAGCTTTATATAAAGCCGGTTGAAATTGTTTTAAAGAAGTCGCTGTAATTAATTCCTGTTGAGCAGCTACAAGATTTGGTGAGTAAATTGTTGCTAATAATTGCCCTCTTTTTACTTCTTGCCCTTCAAAACTTACATTTAATCTCTCCAAGCGACCATCAAAATAACTTGCTTGAATAGCATTGTTTTCCTCATTTGCAGCTATTTTACCAGACAGTGAAATTACCCCATCATCATTACTTTCCTTAAGATTACCGACAATGGTGGTTTCAATATTTGCTAATGCCAATGCGTTTTCGGTCATCTTGATTTGATTTGCAGCTAAGCCTTCAGAACTTGCTTCTGCAGGAATCAATTCCATACCACAAATTGGGCAATCTCCGGGTTCCGGTTGCATAATCTGCGGATGCATTGAGCATGTCCACATTTGATTAGCCGATGTTTCTGAATGGTCGTGATTATCTACCGTTTTATTAGCACTATCGGCACTAGCACCAAATATTAAGTAACCCCCAAGTAGTCCAATCATTACCGCAATACCGAAGTACAAGATGTTTTTTTTCATGTTAAATAGTTTTAATTATTTCCGACGGTTCGTGCATAATTATCGCAGAAAGAAGACTATTTGATGGAAATCTATTTTTATTACGATCTTTAAAATCTAAAAGCTGTTTCATCTTTTTGGTAGTTTTAATGACATTTTTTTATTTAAAATCAAATCGTCAACATGTCCTGATAATTTATTGTCTTCTGTTTTAAAGTGCATATGTATATTGGTGGAATGATGTGTGAAGACGGCCTTGTGTTTTGTAGAATAGAAGCCTATGATTTCTACCGCGCTGTTGTCCAGACTTCCGTTCAATCCCGATTGCTTATGCTTGTCGTGATTATGGTCTGTATCCCCATCTTTCCAATTTATCACATGCCAATCTAAAGAAGAGACTTCGCCTTCTAACAAGAAAGGAAAAGGTTCTTGCACATTAATACCATTGGATTTCGCAGTTTCAAAAATTCTCTTTTCTAGATCAACTTTCGTTTTGACATTCTCAATATTAAAACCATTCCATGTTTCAACTTCCGCATAAACCAGTAAAGCAGCTTTCATGGCATAAGAATCGGTGATACTGATATTATTATCAATTACAACACTATTATGTGGTTGGCTGTCAAATATTTGTATTTCACCTTTTAAATCTGCTACTGCGCCAAGAGCATAAAAATGTTCTTTTTGTGATAGGGTATCTAATGAAATTGTAGCCTCTATATTTCCTGACATTATGTTTCGCAAAGCTCCCGAATGCTTAACTTTCACATTGGTAGATATTTTAGTGCAAGACATAATTAAAAAACTCAACAGTGCCACTCCAAGTAATTGGTAATAGGTGTGATTATTAATATTCATTTTCTTCTATTTGTTTAGCAACGCAAAGAGGCTTAGTATTCTCTCTCAACAAACCTGATCCATTGACTTTATAATTTTTCCTAGTGAGTGTGTCCGTCTTCGTAATGCTCCTCATTTTTTACAAGAGTCATTCCACACACGACACATGTGCCTTCTTCGTCTCTACCACTATCATCGCAATGCATAGGGCATACATAAGCAGTATTGTATTTCTTATCTCTTGCTGCTTTATCTTCCTTACATGAGACTACTGAAATCGTTGTAAAGACTATTATCCCTACTAGAGTTACTATAAGCTTTTTCATTATTTTGTATTTATTGAGTTATTAAATAATTGATTATTGCGCTATGCGCATAATAAGTTTCGACTGCACTTATTTGATTGATTTGAAACTTTAATTGTAGCTCTTGAATATCGAGTACATCATTAAAATCAATAGTTCCCGTTTCATAATTTTTAAGAAGGATTTCTTCCGCATCATTAGCTTGCTTCAAGTTTTTCTCGAGTGTATTGTATTTAATTCTAGCTTGATTGCGCGATGATATCGCTTGAGCAAAAGCAGACTCCAAATCATTTAGGCGACTGTCTTTTTGAGCTCTAATTTCAAGCTGTTTTAGTTCGTTCTGTTTTGAAGTAGACTTGTACTTATTATTAAAAAGAGGCACAGAAACAGAAACCATCGGCATAAAAATATCCTTACCATTATCACTAAAACTCATATCAGGTCGCTCAGAAACTGGCATATAATCCAATCCAAAACCAATCATAGGATTGCGCTCTGCTTGATTTAATTCTTCTGATTGTACTACGGATTCATAGAGTTTGTCATATTTGAGCAATTCTGGATTTAGCATTAAAGCATCCTCAGCGAACACGCTATCTTCATCTGGGGGCATTAAGTTTTCAAGAACAGTTACTTCTGTTTCCCCATCTCGATTAAGCAATTTATTAAGGATTGTTTGCTCGCCTGAATACCCCTCATCTAAAACTTCTTTTTGCTGCTGCAACTCATTTTGTCTAATCTGCAATTTCAATACGTCTACTGCAGATGCTTTTCCAACTTCCACAGAGGTAAGTGCTAATTTTTCATAGGTTTTCAATAACTGAATATTCTCATCAAGTACTTTTTGTTTTTCCTTTATGCTATAGAGTCTATAATAGGATTGAGAAACCGAAAGTGCCAGTTTACGTTTTGCAATCACGATTTCTACATATTCTGAATCTGCCATTGCGCTTGCGTAATTTTCTCTAGCCGTAATCGTACCGAACCATGGCAACATTTGTCTCGCCGAAAATCGAGCACGTTGCGAACCAGTTCTAGTTTCAGGTTCACTCACAAAATACCCTGCGCTGAATTCTGTATTGGGAATCCAATCAGCTTCGTTTACTTTTTCTTCAGCTATGTTGTGACGAAGATTATACGCCTGAATCTCTGGACTATTATCTAGTGCCTCGCTAATAAATGATTGTAATTGTTGAGCGCTCGAAAAAGCGGAAACAAGCAAAAAACAGATAACAATATTTATAGTTCTCATTAGTTTGCTCTTTTTAGTTTTAATTCTTCTCTCCAACTGTACAATACCGGTACAATAAAATAGGAGGTAATATCAATCACCATTCCCCCAAAAATTGGGATGGCCATTGGCATCATAATATCACTTCCCTTTCCTGTAGATGTCAATACAGGAAGTAAAGCAAGAATTGTAGTTACCGTAGTCATCAGACAAGGACGTATTCGTTTTTTCGCAGCTTCTAATGCTGAATGTCTAATACCCTTTTCATCTGTTGGTTTGTCACGGTCAAAGGTTTGCGTGAGATAGGTTGCCATTACTACTCCGTCATCGGTAGCAATACCAAAAAGTGCAATGAACCCGACCCATACTGCCACACTCAGATTGATGGTTTTCATATTGAATAGGTCACGCATGTTCTCTCCGAACAGATTGAAATTGAAGAACCAGTCTTGACCATACAACCAAATCATAATGAAACCACCTGCAAAAGCCACTGTGATTCCTGTAAAGACCATAAGTGAAGTAGAAACAGATTTGAACTGGAAATACAAAATCAAGAAAATTATTGCTAGTGCCAACGGAACCACAACAGAAAGTGTTTTCTCTGCTCGCAACTGGTTTTCATAGGTTCCAGTAAATTGATAACTGATTCCTTTAGGAATAGTTAATTCCCCAGTTGCTATTTTTTCTTTTATTAAAGCCTGAGCATTTTCTACGACATCTACTTCGGCAAAACCATCAAGCTTATCGAATAGTACGTATCCGATTAGGAAGGTATCTTCACTTTTAATCACTTGTGGACCTTGTTCGTAGCGTATGTCAACAAGTTCGCCCAATGGGACGGGACTTCCCTTTTCAACTGGGACATAAATCTTTTTAAGGTCTTCTTCATTGCCGCGTAATTCTCTCGGGTAGCGCACGCGAACACCATAACGCTCACGACCTTCAACGGTCTGCGTCAAAGGCATTCCGCCAACAGCTACTTTTAGAACTTGCTGAACATCAATAATCGATATTCCATATCGCGCCAGTTGCTCTCGTTTGATATCGATTAACAAGTAAGGCTTACCCACAATTCGGTCTGCAAAAACAGCCTGCTCCTTGACACCATCGGCTTGTTTCAGAATACCTTCTAACTGTAAGCCAAAGGCTTCTATTTGCAATAAATCCTGTCCTTTTACCTTGATTCCCATGGGTGCCCTCATTCCTGTTTGCAGCATGACCAGTCGGGTTTCAATGGGTTGTAATTTCGGTGCGGAAGTTACCCCTGGTAATCTTGTCGCCTTAACGATTTCATTCCATATATCATCTGGGTTTTTAATTTTTGGTCGCCAGTTCCGGTAGAATTCGCCATTGCTATCTTCAACTAAATGTTTCGAATGAATAGCAAATGGGTCTTTTAATTTCGATGCGTCGTAATTCGAATTTTCACTATCTATATCCGTATTTGGATTGATTACTAGAGTACCATCTTTAAGTATATAAAGCCCATCCTCATTTACTTTGTAGCGTTGCTTTTTACCCTTCTCATTATGCATGTATTCAGATTTGTACTGAATCATATTTTCATACATGGATAACGGTGCCGGGTCGAGCGCAGATTCTGTTCTTCCTGATTTTCCGACCACCGTCTCTATTTCGGGAATGGTAGCGACTGCCATATCCAATTGTTGCAATACCCTTTTGTTTTCTTCCACACCTGCATGCGGTAAAGAGGTGGGCATTAAAAGGAACGAGCCTTCGTTCAGGGATGGCATAAATTCCTTTCCAGTGTTGTTCATAATCCAGACACCAGAAATAAGAACCATTGCAGGAATGATTAGGAAGAAGAGTTTATTAGCTAATGCCCATTCCAAAATCTGACCATAATACCTTCTCAGTACAGAAAATATCCCTAAAACTCCGAAGCAAATTAGTGCTACAAAAATCAAGTTGACAAATACGCTTCTATCAAAGCCTAAGGGTCTCCAATATTCTGCTAGCAGAAAAATGATAGCAGCTGAGGATATAATAATATTAATGAGATTTACTTTTTTCTTGTCAAGATTACCTCTTAAATCTAAAAGTCCCGTTACTCCAAAAGCAATCAAAACAATCCCTAACCAATAGCCTGAAATCATAGTAATTGCTCCCAATACTAAAAGCGAAATTTGAAGTACATAGCTAAACGAAGCTTTTAGGTTCTTCTTTCTAAATAAATATGCCGCCAATGGTGGGATTATGAATAAGGCAATAACCAATGAAGCCGTCAGGGCCATTGTTTTTGTGAATGCAAGGGGACGGAATAGCTTTCCTTCTGCACCAATCATAGTAAATACAGGTACAAAGCTTATAATGGTAGTTAGGACTGCCGTTAAGATTGCTCCAGAAACCTCAGAGGTGGCATTATAGATGATTTCATTTGTAGAGTATGCCATGCCGCTTTCACTAAAGCGTAATTTTTTATCATCCATATGCCGTATCATATTTTCGGCTAGAATAACACCAACATCGACCATGGTGCCAATAGCAATGGCGATACCTGAAAGCGCAACTATATTGGCATCTACATTAAAGATTTTCATGGCAACAAAAACCATCAAAACAGCAACTGGTAATAGTCCAGAAATTAAAATAGACGCCCTTAAATTGAAGACCATTATGATAATTACCAAAATGGTAATTAGTATTTCTAACGTCAATGCTTCATTGAGGGTATCGAGGGTTTCTTCAATCAGCTCTGTACGGTCGTAAAAAGGAACTATGGTCAATTGAGAGGTACGGCCATCTGCCAATACTTTTGAGGGTAGTCCATCTTTAAGTTCATCGATTTGGGCTTTTACATTCGTGATGACTTCCATAGGGTTTGCACCATAACGGGCAACAACGACACCACCGACGACTTCCGCTCCTCCCTTATCCAGAATACCACGTCTAGTTGCTGGCCCAAGACTTACGTTGGCTACATCCTTAATTCGAAGTGATGTGAAATTTTCAGAAGAAACAACCGCATTCTCTAAATCCGCAATGGTCTTGATATAGCCCAAGCCGCGAACAAGGTATTCAGCTTGGTTTATTTCTAATGTCTGCGCTCCTATATCCTGATTGCTCTCCTTTACTGCCTTTACAATTTGGCTAAGGCTTATTTTATATTGGCGAATTTTCTCAGGATTCACGTCAACTTGATATTCCTGTACATAACCACCAATAGAAGCGACCTCTGATACTCCACTAGCACCTGAAAGTGCATATTTCACATAATAGTCTTGAATACTGCGCAGTTCCTGTAAGTCCCATCCACCAGTTACATTACCCCTTTCGTCACGTCCTTCTAAAGTATACCAATAGATTTGACCCAATCCAGTAGCATCAGGCCCTAGAGCTGGTTTTAAACCTTCTGGCAATAGATTAGCCGGCAATGAATTTAGCTTTTCTAAAATCCGACTACGCGACCAATAGAACTCGATGTCCTCATCAAAAATGATATAGATGCTCGAAAAACCGAACATAGAAGAACTACGAATCGTTTTTACCCCTGGTATACCAAGCAATGAAGTAGTTAGTGGATACGTAATTTGATCCTCAATATCTTGTGGAGAACGACCTTCCCATTTGGTAAAAACAATTTGTTGGTTTTCGCCTATATCAGGAATAGCATCTACTGCTACCGGGTTTGAAGGCAGAAAGCCTGTATTCCAACCAAACGGTGCATTTACGATACCCCAACCTACAAATAAGACGAGCATTAGTACTGCAACTAACTTGTTCTCGATAAGGAATTTGATAGCTTTATTAAGCATGTGATTTAATAATTAAACAGGTATGAAAGATTTGATATTCTGATATTCAGAAAAACAAATACAAACTGAGCCCTAAACGATAGCTATCGCAGGGCGTACTTAATTCTGTCTAATAATCAAATAAGGAAAGTCTGGTCTAAAATTTGAACATCCCGAAGTAAGGGAGGTGGTACGTAATCTCTGAAAGGAACTTTATTTTCGTCTGCCTCTTTGTAGAGATTAATAAAGGAATACGTAAAAGAAAAAACAAATTGTTGCTGTTCAAAGGTAAGTTTGTCGAATGAGATTTTTAAATCATCTTGACCCTCTATTGTAACTTCTAAATCAGAACAACAGCCTGTCTTCGTCTCCATTTCCATAACTTCACAGACACTAGAGTCTTTCGACTTTTCTGCTTTCATCATGCAAGTATCTACCTTATCGAACATACTAAAATCTACCAAACGGTCGCCACAGTAATGCATATCCAAAGAGAAAGACATTGTGGATAATAGCACAATAAGTGCCATTAGAGTAGCGGTTATTTTATGTAGCGTTTCTTTCATTCGTTAAACAAAACTAGTAAATAATTCGATTATCTGGGTTTTTTAACTAAAATTATTTCACTTCTCATTTATATTAAAACACTGAATACGAGTTCTTTAAAGTGTTTTTTTAAATTTTATAATTTTGAACATTATGGTTGTTGTGTTAATTCTTGTAGATTTTTTGTGGAGCTAATATTCTCTTTTGAAATCAGTCAAATCGTTATTTTTATCCGACAAATGTAAAATTGTCTTCTTTTGCCAAGACTAATTAGCGAAACATTATTATTTAAAATATATTTGAAGTGCCCCCACCCTTCAATTGAACGCCTCGGTTTGACTAAATCTCTTTAAAGAAATGCGTTCGACAAAATTAAATTTACTTCCCGAAAAATATTTAATAAAAACAGGTGATGTCGATCATGGTGATTGGAATTTCAAACCATTCCTGGGAATTATTATGAAGGCAAGGTTTCGCCTAATTATTAGAATGCTCGCTAAAAAGAGTAAGGGACATTTGCTTGAAATCGGATATGGAAGTGGAGTTTTTTTACCTGAACTAGCAAAACACGCCCATAATATTTATGGAATTGATATTCATGACAAACATAATGAAGTGGCAGAAAAGCTCCTTGAATATAATGTAAAAGCGGAACTCGTTTCTGGTGGAGCGGAAAAGATGATATGGGAAGACAATTCATTTGATAGTATTGTAGCAGTTAGCGCTTTAGAATTTGTTTCTGATTTAGAGGCAGTATGTTTGGAAGTCAAAAGAACTCTAAGGCCAAACGGCAGTTTTATGTTAGTAACACCAGGCAAATCACCTATTCTTGATTTTGGTTTTAACCTATTGACAGGGAAAAGTGCTAAAAAGGATTTCGAGGACAGACGTGAGATTGTTCTGCCAATGTTATTCAAACACTTTGAAGTAAAACAAGAACTGTCATTCCCCAAATACGGTTCTTCAATACTAAAACTGTACACAGGCTTGGAATTAAAACCAAAGGATGTTTGATTCTCAACTAAATGAAAACTGTTCTATTAATAATCATGAAAATAGAAACGGATTTAACAGTATTAGGATAGGATTCTTAATTCTTGGAGAATACTTTTAACCTTATTGTGTAACTATTTACTTGACATACAACTAGTTTTATCGGTCCATCATTACCAGATTAAAACGTATTGAAATTCTATTCTACCTGAATTTGAAATATAGCGTTTTGTTCAGATTCAAAAGGATTTAAAATTTCACAACTTCAAAGCTTTCGACCTACTACCCGAACCGCCACTGCTACCTTTTTTTGACAGCGAAAAAACAACATCCATTCTTGCACAACGGCATAAAGCCAGGACCCCACCAAAAGTGGGGTCTCTTTTTTATACGTCTTAGCAAGCCTGAATATTGTAACTGAGTAAGCAACAAAAAAAGGTAACAGCGACGGCCTTTAGTTTTGTTGCATAGATGAAATCTATTATGATGATGATGTTGAAAAGAGGGGGTCTGGGGGAGACTCATAACTTGGAATATTGTTGATAAGTCAAAAGGATGGTGCGAACC